>JBBTCT010000047.1:0-24726 GCA_038060895.1 Planctomycetota bacterium | reverse complement strand
AAGGGGAGGAAAACGGCAGGGGATGGGGTGACGGCGGGATGGGGATTGGGGGGGAGGGGGATTGGGATGGGGATTGGGATGGGGATGGGGCGAAAGCGGCAGGGGATGGGGTTGAGGCGGGATGGGGAGGATCACGAGCACAGGGCGCTGAATATTTCATATTACTTGTACTTTATATCTTGACAACTGCTGTTGATCATATAATATTGGAATGTCTACAACAAACAACGGAGGATAGGCCATGAGTAAATTCGAGCTCGAGAACCTGGACGTTTTCCAGCTTGCTCTCGATGCCGCGGTTCAGGCGGACGCCGTCGCGCAGGCTCTTCCGCGCGGTCGGGCCTATCTCGCCGACCAGATCAGGCGAGCGGTGAGTTCCGTCGTCCTGAACATCGCCGAGGGGGCGGGCGAGTGGCTGCGGCCGGAAAAGGAGAAGTTCTACAGGTATGCCAAGCGCTCGGCAGTCGAGACGGGAGCCGCTATCGTCCTCGTGGAGAAGCTGCAGCTCGCTTCCCTGGATCTCACGGGTCCGGTTCGCAGCCTTCTTCTCAAATTGATTCCCATGATGATGGGGCTCATCAGGCACTGCGGGCCGGAAATCTTTGAGCGTCGCCCGGGCGAAGCAAGCGGGCAGCGCGCATGAGAACATCACACCGCGCCATGGCTACGCCCATCGCCCTATCCCCATCCCAATCCCCAGCCCCCCCCAATCCCGATCCCGCCCCCACCCCATCCCCTGCCGTTTTTCACTCCACCAACACATTGTCAATCAACCTCGTCTTCCCAAACCTCACCGCCACCGCAATCAACGTCCTCCCGCTCACGTCGTTCACGTCCTCCAGCGTCTCCGGGTGCACGATCGCGATGTAATCGATCTTCGCACTCTTCGACTGCCCGATGATCCTCTTCACCTCTCCATACAGCTTCTTCACGTTCCTCTCCCCGCCAGTCGCCAGCTCGTGAGCCCTCACCAGCGCCTGGTGCAGGACCAGCGCTTCCGTCCGGTGCTTCGGCCCCAGGTAAACGTTGCGGGAGGACAACGCCAGCCCGTCCGCTTCGCGCACGATCGGGCAGACGTGGATCTTCGACTCCAGATTGAGATCCGTGACCATGCGCTGGATCACGACCGACTGCTGGTAATCCTTCTGGCCGAAGTAGGCGTTGTCGGGGCGGACGATATTGAGCAGCTTGAGGACGACCGTGAGAACGCCCCTGAAATGGCCGGGCCGGTGCTCGCCGCACAGCTTCTCCGTGATCTTGTCCTGGTCGGTCCAGGTGACGAAACCTCGCGGGTACATCTCCGCGACGCTGGGGGCGAAGACGACCTCGACGCCCGCGTCGCGCGCGACCTTGACGTCGCCGCCGAGATCCCGCGGGTACTCGTCATAGTCCTCGCCCGGGGCGAACTGAAGCGGGTTGACGAAGACCGAGACGACGGTGAGCGCGTTGCCGCCGGCGCGCGAGAGCTTCATGAGCGAGACGTGCCCGGCGTGAAGCGCCCCCATTGTGGGAACGAAGCCGACCAGCTCGCCTTTGCGCCGAAGCGGCTGCAGGATCTTGTGCAACTCGGCGACAGTGTGAACGACCTTCGGCATTCGGCGCGGCCCCTCTCCCCCCCGGAGTCCCCAGAGAGTTCAAAATCGCTCTAGCGGCGGATTTTGGCAAGCAAATCGCTTACCCGACCGCGGCCCGGGATCACCAGCTTGGGAGCGATCATCGCGAGCGGCTCCAGCACGAATTCGCGGAGGTGGATTTTCGGGTGAGGAAGCGTAAGAAAAGCGGTGGCGCAGCGCTTGTTCCCGTACGTGAGCAGGTCGAGATCGATCACTCGCGGGCCGTCCGCGCCGTTCCGCATCCGGCCGAGAGCCGATTCGATTCCGAGAAACGAGCCCAGCAGCGCTTCCGGCGAAAGCGTCGTCTCGAGGATCGCAGCGCCATTAAGGAAGCGCGGCTGCGGCGGTCCGACGGGATCGGTCTCGAGGAATGCGGAGCGGACGACGACGCGCGTCCCGGGGAGGAGGGCGAGGGAGGCGAGGGCCTTCCGGAGGAGCGCGGCGCGGTCGCCCAGATTCGAGCCGAGGCCGACGGCCGCAACAGTCTTTGTCGCCCGTTTACTCAGGAGACGCCGTCGGTTTCTTTTCCTGCACCGCGGAAACAGGCGGAACCACGGCCGGCTGCGGCTTCCGGAAGAACCACATCACCGGGCCGCTCACCGCGTAGCCGCAGAACACGAGCGCGAGCGTGACGACAGGCTCCATCGCCGCCATCAGCGCGACGAGCACAACCTCGGCCATGCGGGTGAAGCGATGATGCCCGCGCAGCAGCTTGTTGACCGCATGCATGTAGCGGACGTTCGAGATCATCATGATCGCGGAAGCCAGCACCGCGAACGGAAGAGCGAGCACGACCCAGTCGGCCGTGCGCGTCCCGCCGAGATGGTCGCGCAGGAGCGCCAGCGACACCACCACGCCCCCGGCCGCCGGCGAGGGCAGCCCGCGGAACGACATGTGCGCTTCCTCGTCAACCGTCGTTTCGACGTTGAACTTGGCGAGGCGAAGGGCCGCGCAGGCCGCGTAGACCGCGCAGATCGTCACGGCGATCTTTCTCGGCACGATCCCGCCGCACTGGTCGATCGTCACGTAGGCCAGGAACGCGGGCGCCAGCCCGAACGACACGACGTCGCACAGCGAGTCGAGCTCCGCGCCGAACTTCGAGGCGCTTCCTGTCATCCGCGCCACGCGGCCGTCCAGCGCGTCGAAGACCATCGCAACGATGACCATCCAGCTGGCGACCTGGAAAAGGTCGGAGGCCGTCTTCGCGTGGCCGATCGTTCCCTCGACCATCGACCGCGCCGCGAAGACGACCGCAGCGAAGCCGCAGATGATGTTGCCGAGGGTGACGAGCGTCGGCAGGAGGGCGATGTGCTTGAGGCGCTTGACCTTGAAGCGTCGCGTGCCCTTCATCTATTTCAGTCTCCCGAGAATCGTTTTGGCGCCGTAAACGGTGTCCCCGACTTTCACGGCGATCGAGCCGACGCGGTCTTTGGGGATGTAGAGCTCGGTGCGAGAGCCGAACTTGATCATGCCGATCCGCTGGCCCTTCACAAGTGTGTCGCCCGTTTTCGCGGTGCAGATGATGCGGCGGGCGATGAGGCCGGCGACCTGGCGGACGAGCATCTTCACATTTCGGTCGGGATCGCGCAACCCGAGAGCGTTGGACTCGTTTTTGGGGCCGGAGTCGGGGTGGCGTGCGTCGAGGAAGAGGCCTGGGAAGTACTTGATGTACTCGACGGTGCCGGGCCAGGGCATGCGGTTGACGTGGCAGTTGAAGACGGAGAGGAAGATGCCGATGCGGACGGCGGGGCCGCCGATGTACGAGTCTTCGGTGACGTCGGTAATTTCGGTGACGCGGCCGTCGGCGGGGGAGACGAAGGCGTCGGGGTCCGCGGGGACGGGGCGGTTGAAGTCGCGGAAGAAGGAGAGGACGAAAAGGAAGAGGAGGAACGGGGCGGGTGACGCAGGGGGGTAGAGGAACCAGACGCCGGCACCCAGGGCTGCGGAGACGAGGAAGGCCAGAAACATCTCGCGCAGGCCATGTCGGGCAAAAGGCAAGGGCACCTCCGAGCCGATAGACGGGGATAGCCGCCTGCTCCGTATCCGGTGACGGGTATGGGGCAGGCGGTGGACCACAGGAAGTTAAGGGCGGCGGGCGGCGGCGGCAACGGATGTTGTCCCCGCGGGTCGTGAGGCGGTTGGTTGGAGACTGTTTGTTCGCAAACGGAAGGCAGTGAGTAGGAGGTAGTTGGTAGGAGGTAGGAACGGCCCCGGTTTGGGCGGCCTTTCCTACCCCCTACCAACGACCCCCTACAGACTGCCACCGTTTCACGAATTGCCGGACCCAGACGGCTGCCATCACTACTTCCGTCACCAGTGTCTCAACACCGAGGAAAGTGCGAGAATGGCCACCGTCCGGTCATCGGCCGACCCGAAGAAACTGCTCGACCTCGGTTCCTGGGGGTTCTGGGCCCTCGTGGTCCTCGGACTCTCCGGGTTCCTCGCGACGACTTCGGTCGCTGCGTGGAAGAAAAACTCGAAACTTCACGAGAGGGTCGCTCTTCTGGACGCGGAAATCGCGCAACAGAAGGACGCCAATCTCGGGATGGAAGGCGAGAAGCGGGCGCTGACAGATGATGCGGCTTACGTTGAACGGATGGTGAGGGCGCAGTTTCGGAAGCTGGGGCCGGAGGAGTGGGTGATCGACATGAGGAAGCCGAAGAACTAGACGGACTCGGATTCATAGATCGGTGGGCAAGGGCAAGGAAAGGAATGGCTTGAGCGACATCCTGAATCCGGCGGAAATCGAGACCCTCCTCAAGGTCGTGGAGGCCGGCCAGCTCGCGTCCGCCGGCTCCACCGCGGCGTCGCTTCCCTACGATTTCAAGCGTCCCGAGCGCGTCTCCAAGGAACAGATCCGCGCGCTGGCCAACCTTCACGAAGTCTTCGCGCGCTCCTTCGGCGCTTCGCTCTCCGGCATGCTGCGCACCCTGACCGAAGTCCGCCTCGAGTCGATGGCGCAGATGACCTACCAGGAATTCGTCGCGGGCCTCCCGAACCCGACGTGCTTCACGCTTTTCGCGTGCGAGCCCCTCACCGGCTCCATGATGATCGAATTCGGCCCCGACATGATGTTCCCCGTCATGGACCGACTGCTCGGCGGCGGCCGGGGCGCGAGCGACCCGCCCGCACGGCCGCTCACGGCCATCGAGTGGACCCTCGCGGGAACGATCACGCGCCGCGCCCTCGAGGACGTCGCCGCCATGTGGGCCATCGTCAAGAAGCTCGAGCTCAAGCCCGTCTCCAGCGAGTCCAACCCGCTTCTCATCCAGGCCATGCCCCCCAACGAACTCGTCGTCGTCGCCGGCTTTTCCGTTCGCGTCGCCGACGCCCAGGGCCGCATGAACCTCTGCATCCCCTACGTCACGATCGAGCCGCTGGTCGCCGACGTGGAAGCGCATTCCTGGTATCCCGCGCAGACCGCTGCAAGCGCGGCGCCGCCGCAGGTCAAGGGGCCGCTTGCCCAGGCATCGGTCAAGGTGTCGGCGGTGCTCGCGGAAACGACGATCACGCTCCGGGAGTTGCTCGACATCGAAGCGGGCGACGTGATTGAAACATCGCACCCGGCGAGCGAGCCGGTGACGCTGCTCATCGAAGGGAAGCCTAAGTTCGCGGGCAAGGCCGTCACTTGGCGCAACCGGTGGGCGCTTGAAGTCACGGAAGGAGCGAAGCGGCGATGAAGCGCGCGATTGAAGAAGTCCTCGCCATGCACGTCCCGCTCGCGGTCGTCCTCGCCGAGCGCTCCATGACCCTGGGCCAGGTCCTCGGCCTCGGCCCGGGCATCGTCATCGAGTTCGAAAAGCCCGTCGCGGCCGCGCTCGATCTCTACCTCGGCGAAAAACGCGTCGCGAGCGGTAAAGCGGTGCGGATCGGCGAAAATTTCGGCCTGCAGGTCACCGAAATCGTTGACCCGCGCGAAGTCGTGAACGGAATCGGGTCGAAGTAGACCCCTCGCCTTGACCCGGGCTTCCGGAGCCGTCACACTCGCGCCCATGCTTCGCCCCTTCGCCCTGACGTTCATCCTCGTTTCCGGCGCCCTCGCCCAGGAGACGTTCACGCCGCGCTTCGAGGACGGCGACGTGTGGACCGAGGTCACCTCCGCCAAATTGACTCTGCGCCTCAAGGTCACCGAAGTCGAGGACGGCGTGGACGGCGCCGCCCACGACAGGACGTCCGCCGTGTTTCGCGAAGAACGCCGGGAGACGACCATCCTCGAAGCCACCCGGGACACGCCCGCCGCCTTCCGGATGTCCTGGCCGCTCTCGCGCACGCGCGAGGGCGCTCCCGACGCCGCTTCCACCCCGACCGCGCTCGAGGGCCAGTCCGTGGAAATTCGCGGCCGCGATGCCACGCCTGCCGATGCCCCGGAAGCCGTGAAATCCGCCGCCCGCGAGGCCGCCCCGTGGCGCGCACTTCTCCCGACGTCCCCGAAATCGGCAGGCGACTCCTGGAAAATCCCGGCCGCCGCCCTCGCCCGCGTCCTGGTCCGCGGCGCCCGGGAAGAACCCGGCGATACTTCCGAAATCAAGATCACCCTGGCCTCCGTCGCCGAAGGCGATGGCGCCCGAGTGGCCACTCTGGCGCTGACAGGATCCATCGGAGTGGACAGCCGGCAGGATTTCCGCGTGCAGTTCGACGTGAAGGGGGAGCTGCTGTGGGATCTGTCGTCAGGGCATCCGGTTTCGCTGGCGATGACGGGCGAAGCGAAGTCGCTGGAGGGGAAAGTGAAGGACGAGAAGGGCGAGGTGGTGGGGAAGATCGCCGGGGAGGGGTCAGCGTTTGAAATCCGGGTGGGTTACGCGGTGAAGTAGCGCGTTCCGCCGGCAGCAGTCTTCACGGTGCATCTCAAGCCGTCCCCTCCATCGCGCCGATCATTTCTAAGCCCGAATTGCGCCCCGCCTGCCCACTCCTCCGAGCCTCCGCCTCTTCATGAAGAAACACCGCGTCTGGGCAGAGATCGACCTCGACGCCCTCGCCGAGAACGTCCGTGTTGTCCGGGCCCATGCGGGGCCGGATGTGGCGCTCTTGTCGGTAGTGAAGGCCGATGCTTACGGGCACGGCGCGGCGCCTTGCGCGCGCGTGGCGATCGAAGCCGGGGCGTCGATGATCGGCGTCGGCGATTCGACCGAGGCGCTGGAGTTGCGCGAGGCCGGGATTCTTGCGCCGATCCTGGTCCTCGGGGCGGTGATCGAAGAGGAAATCGGGTGGGTGGTGTCGTACGACATTACGCCGACGATTCACTCCGCGGGGATGGTGCCGCGAATCGCCGAAGAAGCGCGGCGACAGGGGAAGCGGCAGAAGGTCCACCTGAAGCTCGACACCGGGATGGGGCGCCTCGGGGCCTCCACGGCGCGCGCTCTGGAAATCGCGCAGCGGATCGTGTCGGACCCGAACCTGGAACTCGAAGGGCTCTCGACGCACTTTTCGTCCTCCTACGGGATGGACGAGCATTCGATCGAGGCCACGCGCGAGCAGATTGAGCGCTTCAACACGGTCGCGGCGCTTCTCGAACACGCCGGCATCCGGCCGCCGCTGCGTCACCTGGCCAACAGCGGCGCGATCGGGGTGTCGCCGGTGCCGGGCAACATGATCCGGCCGGGGATCGCCGTCTACGGGATCGACCCCGGGATGTTCCGCGTGCACGACGTGCTGGTGCGGCCCGTGCTGTCGCTTCGGACGCAGGTCGCGTTCCTGAAAGGCGTCCGCGCGGGAGCGACGATCGGCTACAACCGGACGCACCTGACGCGGCGCAAGACGCAGATCGCGACGCTGCCGGTGGGGTACAACGACGGGTATCCGTACGCGCTTTCGAACCGGAGCGCGGTGCTGGTGCGCGGCGAGCTGGCGCCCGTGATCGGGACCGTGACGATGGACTACCTGACGGTGGACGTCGGGCACATTCCCGGCGTGCACGTTGGCGACGAGGTCGTGCTCATCGGAAAGCAAGGCGAGCGCGAAATCAAGGTCATGCACCTCGCCCAGCTCGCGCAGACGATTCCGCTCGAGATCACCTGCGGCCTTGGGAAGCGGGTGCGCCGCGTTTATGTTTCCAGCGGCCGCGAGCATGCCAAATGGCACCGGTTCACGAACGAGAGCGCGGCTGCAGGGGCGCGGCCGGAGCAGGAACTGCGGAGTGTTGAGGATTGAGGGGTGAGTAGGGCGGAGTTGGGAGCCAGGAGTCGGGCAGGCGCCCCATCGGACGAGGTTATACTGCGGCCATGAAGCCTGTCCTTGCCGCAGTTGCGGCGGCCCTCGTCGCGCTCCTCCTTGCCAGCGTGGCGTTGCGGCAGGAACGGCAGAGGCGCGAAGAGTTGGAACGGCGCATCGCCGTGCTTGAGGCGGAGCGCGTCCCGCCGGAGACGCGCAACTCGCCTGTGGTGGAGATCAAGGGGCAGGTTCTGCCCGGGGTTGAAGAGAAGCCAGCTTCCCCGGCCAGGCCTGCCGACAGCGGCGCAGAGAATTCGCGGCTCCTGGACCTTGAAAAGCAGGTCGCTCGGCTCGAAGCACGCGTCCGCGAGCTGAACCGCGCCGCCGAGGGAGCGGCGCTGGAAGGCGTCGCGGGGATCCCGGCCGACCAGCTGTGGCAGAAGGCCCAGATGGCGCTTCAGGACAAACTGACCGGGCGCGCCGACGCGCTGCTGCGCGAATTCCTGAAGCGCTTTCCCGGCGACCCGCACATCCCGGAGGCGCTTCAGTCGCTCGGCTGGAACGCGCTGATGTCCGGAGACACGGCCGGGGCGGCCGAGTTCTACGGGAAGATCCTCACGGAGTTCCCGGACTCGAAGCAGGTCCCGTACGCCGAGTTCTACACCGGCATGTCGATGGCGGAGTCGGGCGACCTGGAGGGAGCGCGCCTCCACTACGAGCGGTCGGTCGAGAAGTTCTCGGGGAACCCGTACTGGCAGGCGGCGGCGCTGTTCAACCTCGGAGATGCGTACTCGGAGGGGGGCCAGCCGGAGGTTGCGAAGGAGTACTGGCGCAAGGTCTCGACACAGTTCGCGGGAAACGAGCAGGTCGCGAAGCTGGTGAAGGCTGCGGAAGAGAGGTTGAAGGGCGGGGATTCCAAGTGAAGCCCGGGCTCGGAGTGAGTAAAGCGTAAGGGGCGCGCCACCACGCTCCGAACCCGGGGAAGTCCTTTCCGCGTCTGCTAGAATGACGCAATGAGCGACGTCCGGATTCCCGATGGCTACCGCACTCAGGCCGAGGACACCTCCTTCCCGGCGGAGGCAATCCAGCTTGCGGCGTGGAAACGCCTGCCGCCCGAGGAGCGCGTCCGCAGGTTGTGGGAACTTTCGGATTTTGTCCGCCGGCTTGCCGAGACCAGCGTGCGTCAGCGCCATCCACGCGCGACGGAGAGGGAGGTCCAGTTTCGCGTCGCGTCCCGGCGACTCGGTCGCGACCTCATGATGCGCGCGTTCGACTGGGATCCGGACGTTCATGGGTACTGAGCCGCCGCGCGCGGCAAAAGTCCTGGCGCGCGTCGTCGAGATTCTCGAAGACCTCCGGATTCCGTACGCCATCGGAGGCTCGATCGCAAGCGCGGCCCACGGCGAGTACCGGGCGACGGGCGACGCTGACATCCTCATCGGGCTCCGAAGGGATCATGCCACGGCGCTCTACGCCGCGATGAAGAGCGAGTTTTACGTCGAGCCGGAGGCCATCGAAGACGCCTTGGTGCGCCACGCGTCGTTCAACGTCATCCACTCCGTCGAGATCGAGAAAGTCGACCTGTTCGTGTCCGCAGACTCCGAGCTGGACCGGAAGCAGCTTGAGCGCGCGAGAGAGATGCCGCTTCCAGGAATGGAGTCCCGCCTAGTCCGGATCACGGCGCCTGAGGACATCGCCGTCCGCAAGCTGGCCTGGTACAGGCTGGGTCGCGAAGTCAGCGACCGCCAGTGGCGCGACGTGCTCGGAGTCCTGAAAGTCAGCGGCGCCGTCATGGACCGGGAACACCTGGCGCGAATTGCCAAAAGTGCGGGAGTTGACGATCTGCTGGCACGCGCCCTCCGCGAGGCCGGCCTCACGGCCTGAGCACCCGGTGCCGAGCGCCGCGCTCAAGCGCAAACCAGCGTGGAGGTGCGAGGATTTCGTCGCGCGAAGACACGGGGAGCGGCGGCCATGTCGCGCGCGATCCAGAACGGCCCCCGGGGATCGCCCTGCCCGGATCGCCTCCGGGGCCTGGCGGCGAGGACGCGCTGGTTCGGGGGAGTCGTCGGGGCTAGAATGGGCGCCCGTGATGAGCAACAGCCCCATCGGTCCCCGCAGACGGCACGCAACGCCCCCCGGGAAGCGTTCCGGGTCGTCCGCTGGCGCAAAACGGGGCGCTGCCCGCGCGGGGAGCGGTTTCCAGGTTCCTGTTGGCGGAGCGTTCGCATGCACCGCCTGATGCTGCTTCGCCACGGGGAGTCGGACTGGAACAGGGAAAACCGCTTCACAGGCTGGACGGACGTGCGGCTGTCGGCGAAGGGCGTGGAGGAAGCGCACGCGGCGGGGAAGCTGATGAAGAAGGACGGGTTCGTGTTCGACGTCGCGTACACGTCGGTGCTGTCGCGGGCGATCCAGACGCTCTGGCTGGCGCTGGAAGAGATGGACCTGATGTGGATCCCGGTGCACAACTCATGGCGGCTGAACGAGCGGCACTACGGGGCGCTCCAGGGGCTGAACAAGGCCGAGACGGCGGCGAAGCACGGCGAGGATCAGGTGAAAATCTGGCGGCGGTCGTACGACATTCCTCCGCCGGCGCTTGCGGAGAGCGATCCGCGGTTTCCCGGGCGCGATCCGCGTTACGCGGGGCTGAAGCCCTCCGAGCTGCCGAAGACGGAATCGCTCAAGGACACGGTCGCGCGGTTTCTGCCGTACTGGCATGAGGTGATCGCGCCGGCGATCAAGGCGGGGAAGCGGGTGCTGATCGCGGCGCACGGGAACAGTTTGCGGGCCCTGGTGAAGTACCTGGACGAAGTGTCGGATGCGGAAATCACGGAGCTGAACATACCGACGGGCGTGCCGCTGCTCTATGAGCTGGGTGAGGATCTCAAGCCGATCTCGCACCGGTACCTGGGAGATGCGGCGGCCGTCGAAGCGGCGGCAAGGGCTGTTGCGAACCAGGGGAAGAAGTAGGGGCGGGCTGCGGATCTCGACCACGGATCCGCCCAGGGATTCTGGATTGGAAGCGATTACGAAAAAAGCCAGGGCATCGTCGCCCTGGCTGTTAACTCAATTCTCAATACTCCCGTCTCCCGACTGCCTTTCGGCCTTACTGCGGTTGAGGAGCGCCGCCCTCACCCTGCATCCGGCGCCGGCCATTCCCGCCACTCCCACCGCCGCCGCCCCATCCGCCCAGGTTCAGGTTGCCGTTCTTCTTCATTTCGTCGTAGGCCGTCACCTGCTCCGCCGTCAGGTACGCCTTCACCTGCGTGTCGGCCGTCGCGAGCGCGGCCTGGATCTGCGGCCGGATTTCTTCGCGGTTTTCCGGCGTCATCGTCGCGCGGATTTTCTCAATCTCCGCCTGCGTCGCCGTCACGATCTTCCCGATCTCAGCGGCCTGCTGGTCCGTCAGCTTGAGCTGCTCCTTCAGCCGCGCCGTCATCCACTCCGACTGGCGCGCGTCCCGCTTCTCCTCGCGCTCCTTCTCCTGCTTTTCCAGAACCGCCAGCACCTCCGACTCAAACGCGGCCTTGTCGGCCTCCGTCCATGAGGAAGGATTGACCGTGGACCCCACGGCCGGCGTGCCGCCCGAAACGGGCTTGCGCGCGACGGCTCCGTTGTCGCTGGAGTCGCTGCCTGAAGCGGAGCCCGCGGGGGCGACGGAATCGGTGCCGCCCGGGGAGGCGGGGGTGGAGGAAGAAGAGGAACCGCTTCCGCTGGCAGTTTCGGGGGTCGGGGCCGCGGGGCGTTCGCTGAGGGCGATGATTCTGTTTTCGAGATCGGATTGCTGTTTGCGAAGGTCGGAGATCGCCTTCGCGCTGAAGCCGAGGCCGGCGGTGAGGGCGAGGAAGACAAATCCGAGGACAAATTTCATGGGTGCGGTTCCCGAATGGGTGGTGAGGTTTGTCTGGCTGCGGGATTCTAACACGCGGGAGGCGGCGGAGTTTCGGCGACTCCGAATTTCACTTCGGCCTCGGTCGGTCGCAAGTACAAGGGGCGCAGTATGTTGCATTCGTCCGTGGCTCCTGCCTGAAACGCCTGCCAACCCAGCCGGGCCACGACTTCCGCTTTCGGCACCCCCCACTCCGCTGGTCCCTTCGGAAGCGACGCAAAGACCGCAGGGTACTTGTCCACGCCGCTTCCAAAGACCGTCGTCCCGGAGGCAAGCCGCGCTGCGAGCTCTTCCGGCTTGTACGCGGCCGGACCGTCCGTCCTCAGCCAGACCCAATCGCGCCGGAACGAGGCGCCGTAAACCTGCTCCCAGCGGGCGTCGAGGATCGGGCAGACGAAGTCCTCGAGGTCCTCAGCGTTTTCCGCGAGTACGTCGAGGGACACGATAGGCGCGACGGGGCAGCCGATCGCCATCGCGATCATCCGTGCGGCTGCGACGCCGACCCGCACGCCCGTGTACGAACCCGGGCCGACATCGACAGCGACGAGGCCAAGGTCGCGCGGAGCGATCCCCGCCTTTTTAAGGATGCGATCCAGCGCCGGCACCAGCGACCGCCCGTGCACCATTCCCGCTTCGAAGGACTCCGCGCCGATAAGTTCGTCGTCGTCCGCGAGCGCGACGCCGCCGCGAGTGCCGGATGTTTCGATGGCAGCGATGAACATGAACGGAGGATTGTGGGGGGGGACGCGTAGGAGCGCAAGAAGGGCGGGCTGGTGGAGGCTGCGCTGGCTTGAACAGGCTGGCGGAGGCTGGCGGAGGCTGGCATAGGCTGGCATAGGCTGGCAGAGGCTGAGGCAGAACAGCGTGCTATGCAGCAATGGACCGTTGTGCCCTTTGATCGGCATTCACCCCGAGGTGTCTCGCTCTCCAAAGCCAATAATGGCCTTTAGCCTCCGCAGCCTCCGCCCGCCTCCGCCCGCCTGTTCCATCGACCACTCATGTCATTTCCGCCCCGCCTTCCTATAATCAGGCCCTTCCATGTTTCCTCACGGCAGCGAAGAAATCCTCCTCGGCAAACTGGCGCTCGCTCACGGGCTTGTCACTCGCGAACAGCTCGACTTCGCTGTTGCCGAACAGGAAGCCACGAAGCGACCGCTCGGCGAGGTCCTCGTCGCCCGCGGCTTCATCGTCTCCATCGATCTCCAGACGCTGCTCGCCGAACAGGAACGCAATCTCCAGAAACGCCACTCCACGACCCTCATCCGCAAACAGGACTCCCTCTTCGGGAAAGTCGCCATCGCCCTGCATTTCGTCCGCGCGGAAGACGCGCACGCCGCGGTCCGCGAGCAGGCGCGCCTCGAAGGGCTCGGCCGGAAAGTGCGCCTCGGCAAGATCCTGGTCGAGCGTGGATTGATCTCAACGGACCAGGTCGCGCACATTCTCGACTACCAGAAGAAACAGATCCTCTGCTGCGAGAAGTGCGACGCCCTGTTCAACGCGCCGAAGGTCGCCTCCGGGCAGGTGTTCAAATGCAGGAGCTGCGGCGAGCCGCTCGCGACCCCGAACCGCGTCACTCACTGCGACGTCGAGGAGCTCTTCCAGCCCGCGGACGAAACCGTGATAGCGCCGGGGTCCATCCCCGCAAACGTTCCCCCATCGACCACCCCGGACGAATCGACAGACCCACCTCCGGGTACGAGCGCCACACGATCGACGCTTCCGCCCCCGGGCCGCAATCTTCCCGAGCACGACGACTGGTTCATCGTGCGCGACGGCCGCCCCGTCGGGCCGTTCGAGTACAAGGCGATGCGCGGCATGGCGGAGCAGTCGATCCTCGTGCCGGCGACTTATGTCTGGCGACCGGAGATGGACGCGTGGCAGCCCGCGGGCGACGTCCCCGAGGTCGCGGCGGTCTTCACCAGCCCCGCTTCTGAAACCGCGATCGTCGCCCCCCCCATGGGCGCCATGCCGGAGGGCGTGACGCCGCCGATGCTCGAAGGATTCCACGTGTCGGGCTACCTGGGGAAAGGCGGGCTCGGGCACGTTTTCCGCGCGAAGCAGATCGCGATGGACCGCGAGGTCGCGATCAAGACGATGGATCCGGCGTTCATGAAGGACGCCTCCTTCGTCGAAAAGCTCGTCCGCGATTCGCGCGCCGCCGCACGCGTCAACCACGCCGGCATCGTCCAGTGGATCGACATGCGACAGGCCGGCGACACCTGGCACTTCATCAGCGAATTCGTCCAGGGCCCGCGCGTCGCCGAACTCCTCAAGGCCGGCGGCGCCATGGCCGAACCGCGCGCGCTCGAGGTCGCCCGGCAGGCGGCCCTCGCGCTTGACGCCGCCCACAAGACCGGGGTGATGCACCGGGACGTGAGGCCCGAAGCGATCCAGATCACCGACGACGGCCACGCGAAGATCTGCGACCTGGGGATGACGCGCCGGCCGGGGCATCCTCCCGACGGCTCGACCGGAATTCCGCCGTACAGCGCGCCGGAAGCGCGCGCCGGGCGCACGGACAATCGCAGCGACGTCTACGGTCTCGGCGCCACGCTCTTCCAGATGGTCACCGGCACTCCGCCTCCCGACGTTCCGGGCGCCGACCCGCGGTACTTCAATGCGGGCGTGTCGTCGCCGACCGCGGCGCTTGTCGTCCGGATGACGGCGCGGGAGCCGGAAGCGCGCCATCCGAATGCAGGGGAAGCGGCGAAGGAGATGGAGTCGATCCTCGCGCAGCTCAATGCAGCGCGGCCTACGGCGGGTTCCGGCGCCGGCTCGCCCGGGTGGCGATACTCTTCGTCGCCGACACCACCGGCGGGGCCGTCCGTGACGCCGCCGCCGGCGTCCACGCCTCCCCAGGCCCCTCCGGGGGGACCGAAAAAGGGACCGCCGCCGGCGCAGCACGTGAAGCGACGGTTCCGCAGACGGGATTGATCGAGTGAGCGACCTCCTGTCCCGCGCGCAGCAGTTCCCCGACACGCCGGGCGTCTACCTGATGAAGGACGCAAAGGGGATTGTTCTCTACGTCGGCAAAGCGAAGTCGCTCAAGCACCGCGTCGCTTCGTACTTCCAGCCGGCCGCCGACCACGACCCGCGCATCGCCGCGATGGTCGCGCTCGTCGCGGACATCGAGACGCTTCAGATGGACTCCGAAGTCGATGCACTGCTGGCCGAAGCGCGGCTCATCAAGGACATCCAGCCGCGTTACAACGCGAGCCAGAAGGACGACAAGTCGTTCACGGTCCTCGGCATTTCGCAGGACGCGTACCCGTTCGTGTTCCTGACGCGGGAGATGGACGTGCTCGCGCGCCAGCGCGCCGCGGCGAAGGGCGAGTCGTATGTGCCGCCCGGCGAGCCCGAGAAGGCGAACTTCATCGGCCCGTTCACTTCCAGCGGCCAGCTCCGCGCGGCGCTCAAGGTCTTCCAGCGCATTTTTCGCTTCCGCACCTGCACATTCGAGATCCGGGCGGACGACGAGAAGCGCCGCTTTTTCCGGCCGTGCCTGCTGTGGAACATCGGCCGATGCACGGCGCCGTGCGCGGACAAGGTGCCGCAGGAGGCGTACGCGGAGGACCTGCGGAATTTCCGGCGGATGATGTCGGGCGCGAAGCGGGAGCTTCTGAAGGAGATGAAGGCGCGGATGAAGGCGCACAGCGATGCGCGCGAGTACGAGCTGGCGGCGATCGTGCGCGACCAGGTCCTTGCGATCGAGCACCTGAAGGAGCACCGGGATCTCGACGACGCGCTCGAGACGGACCTGATTCCGCTCGACCCCGTCAAAAGCGTCGACGACTTGCGCGACCTGCTCGGCCTCGAGTTGCGGCCGCGGGTGATCGAGGGAACGGACATCTCGCACCTGCAGGGGAGCGACACGGTCGGGAGCCTCGTCAGTTTCGTGGACGGCGTGCCGTTCAAGAGCGGGTACCGGAGATTCAAGATCAAGACGGTGGAGCAGATCGACGACTACGCTTCGATCGGCGAAGTCGTGAAACGCCGCTTCACGAGGCTGAAGAACGAAGAAGCGGCATTTCCCGACGTGATGCTGATCGACGGGGGGCAGGGTCACCTGAACGCGGCGCTGGCGGCGATGGCAGAAGCGGGGGTGCGGCCGCCCGTGACGATCGGCCTCGCGAAACACGAGGGTGACCACCTGTGGGTGGCGGGGAAGAGCGAGGCGATCCGGCCCGATCCACACCGCCCCGGATTCCGGCTGCTGCAGTACGTGCGCGACGAGGCGCACCGGTTCGCGCAGAACTACCACCATATTCTGAGGAGGAAGCGGGTCAGAGAGTAACGCCAAGCGAGGAGGGAGTTTTGAGCGTTGAGTCTTGAGCAGGGAGCAGGACGGGCAGCAATTCAGAATTTCTCCCGATCCCGCGGGCGTCTTCTTCCGTTCCCATCCCCCGCATGCGCCGCGCCGGTGGCTCTTCAGCGAATGGTTCGCTGAGGAGCAACCGCCGGGCGCTCGAGCGGGAGGGATTCTCCATGAAGCGCTTTCTTCGGGCCGTTGCGGCGACCTGGCCGCTGACCGTGGCGACGAGCGTGCACTTGACGGTCCTTGCGGTCGCGATGGTCGCGACGTTCAGCGAGCGCGCCGTCGATGTTGCGGTCGAGTCGTGCATCATTCCGCTCTGCGCGAGGTCCGAGCCCCGGATTGACCTGGAGCGGCCGCGCGACGTCTTCGAACGCAGGGGGCTTCCGCTACCGGGCGATACAGGTGCCGATCCCTCGATCGTCTTCCCCGGAGCCGAAGAACGCGATCAGAACGAGCGCGGGGACAGCGAGGAGTTCCTATCTGCGATGCCCGGCGAAGGCGGCGCCCGGGGGCGCCAATCGGTCCCTGCAGTCAACGGTTCGGTTGGCATCGGTAACGGTGGTGGCGTCGCCCAGTTCGGCAGACAAGCCGGCGGGCGGCGGAACCTGGTAGCCCGGCAGGCCGGAGTTGGGGCCGGCGCCGATTCTCACGACCCTTCCTCCGGCTCCGAAAAGTACGCGCAGTACGAGGACAACCAGTTCAAGCGCGCCACGGAGGATCCGCTCTCGACTTTCTCGATCGACGTCGATACCGCTTCGTACTCGAACATCCGCCGTTTCCTGCAGCGCGGCCAGCAGCCGCCGAAGGACGCGGTGCGGATCGAGGAAATGCTGAATTACTTCAGGTATGACTACGCGCCGCCTTCCGACGGCAAGCCGTTCTCGGTCGCGGTCGAGTCGCAAGCCGCGCCGTGGGCAACAAAACACCGGCTCGTGCGCATCGGGCTGCGCGGAAGAGACGTCGACTTCGCGCTGGCGCCCCCTGCGAACCTGGTGTTCCTCGTAGACGTGTCGGGGTCGATGGAATCCTCAGAGAAGCTCCCGCTCGTAAAGGACTCGCTGCGCATGCTGGCGAAGCGGTTGCGGGCGCAGGACCGCGTGTCCATGGTCGTGTACGCGGGGAACTCCGGGCTGGCTCTTCCGTCCACCAGCGGAGCGGACCGGGCGGCGATCGAGCAGGCCATTGACCGGCTGTCCGCCGGCGGCTCCACGAACGGCGGGGCCGGGATCCAGCTCGCGTACAAAGTGGCGCTGGAGAATTTCGTGAAGGGCGGGATCAATCGCGTGATCCTCTGCACGGACGGCGATTGGAACGTCGGCGTGTCGCGGGAAGCGGATCTCGGGACGCTGATCGAGCAGAAGAGGTCTTCCGGCGTGTTCCTGAGCGTCCTCGGGTTCGGGATGGGGAATTACCAGGACGCGAAGATGCAGCAGCTGGCCGAAAAGGGGAACGGGAACGCGGCCTACATTGACTCGATAGACGAAGCGCACAAAGTGCTGGTGCGGCAGATGACGGGCACGCTGATGACGATCGCGAAGGACGTGAAGATCCAGGTTGAGTTCAACCCGGGAAAAGTCGCCGGCTACCGGCTGATCGGTTACGAAACGCGGATGCTGGCCGCGCGCGACTTCAACGACGACAAGAAGGACGCCGGTGAGATCGGCGCGGGGCACCAGGTGACGGCGATGTACGAGGTCATCCCGGTCGGGGTGGACGACGGCGCGATCGCCGTGGACCCGCTCAAGTACCGGCCGCCCGCGGCGAGTCCTGCTTCCGCGTCCGACGAGTTGCTCACCGTCAAGCTGCGCTTCAAACAGCCCGAAGGCGACACCAGCGACAAGATCGAAATCCCGTTCAGGGAGTCCGCCGCCGCCGCTTCCGACGACTTCGAGTTCGCGACGGCCGTGGCGATGTCCGGCATGCTGCTGCGCGGCTCTGAGTTGAAGGAAGGGGCGAATTGGGGACTCGTGGTAGAACTCGCGAAAGGCGGGCTGGGAAACGATCCCGCCGGGGACCGTGCGGAGTTCGTGCGCTTGATGGAGGCCTTTGCAAAGGCAGTTGGGAGTCGGTAGGAGGTAGTTGGTAGTGACGTCCTCATCAAGTCCGGCCTCCCGGTTATGGGAGGCCGTTTTTTTGCCGTTCCTACCCCCTACTCCCTACCTCCTGCTCCCTGAACTACAATTCACGCGTGCCCCACGACCGCTGGCCCTTCGAGGCCCTCCTCGAGACCCCCGGCGTCACCGACGCCGAACTCCTCCCCTGGATGGACGCCATTCACGCCATCACGCGGCCCGAAACCGTTCTCGTCCTCGCGCCCATCGCCCGCGACGAGGAGCGCAGCGGAATGATGCGCACCGAAGCGATCCGGCTGATCGAGTCCTTCCCGCGCCAGGTGTGCGAGGGTTGATGACCCCGGAAGAGGAGTTCCTCGCCGCGCGGATCGCCGACCCGATGCTCCGGTCACGCGACGTCATCGAGGCCATTTCGCTGGCGGTCGCGGCGGACGCGAAGGGCGCCCGCGAATCGGTGGCGGCGCTGCTGGTTGACGAAAAGCGCCCTCCGGCGCTGCGCCGGATCGCCGCGGCCGCGTTCTGCCGGCTGTCGGGCCGGGACGAAGGGCGCGCGCGATTCGAGCCGGCCTGGCGCCTCGCCACAGGCGACCAGCGCGCCGTCCTCGGCATCGCCATCGGCTGGTGGGGCGACGTGCTCGAGGGCCTCGATCGCGCGACCGGCGACGACGACGCCTCCGGCTGGCTCGCCGTCGCACA
Organism: Planctomycetota bacterium; assembly: GCA_038060895.1. Lineage (GTDB taxonomy): Bacteria > Planctomycetota > MHYJ01 > WSZJ01 > WSZJ01 > WSZJ01. Next base: position 5,994 of record JBBTCT010000047.1, on the reverse strand, counting down.
CACCCTGCAGCTCAAGGAGGCCCTTCCAGGAATTGAACGCACGATCCGCAATCCCGCGCGCCACGCCGACGTGCGTCGCCAGGCCGCAGAAGTCTTCCGCTCGCTGACGACCGCGGACGCTGCGACGCGAGAATCGCTCCGGGCGAGCTCGCCGCGCGACGGTTCGAGTCTCGACGATCTGATCGAGCTGGCGACCGGCGCGCCAGGACAGCCCCGATTGTGATCTCTGAGCGTGAGAAAAAATCCTCGCGGTCCAGGCTGCGTCGGCCCAGTGCCGGTTGATGTTCGGTTTGCCGATGGAGGGGCCGACTCCGCCCGGCCCACGAGGATTTTTTTCACGCTCAGAGGGAAAACGGCGTTCTATGCGAACGTCTTTGCTTTTCGCGTGACCTCCTGAAGGCAAGCCCGGTTTCCTCGTGCCGTTTTCGAGAGCGCGTGAAAAAAGCGAGCGACGGCGCGCGATCGGGACTCGCGCCCCGCCGTCGAGCCCTTACGACGGCGGGTTGCGAGGCCCGATCGCGTGATGGCGCTCGATTTTGTCACGCGCTCTCTCTGCATGACTTTCGCGCCGGATGGGCCCGTGCCGCACGCCGTGGGGCGATTGTTGCTCACGTTCTCACCACGCTTCCCGCTTCGAACCCCTTCCAATAGAATCCACCGTCCGCATCGGAGCATTCCCCTGGCCGTCATCGCCATCGGCGATTTCGACGTCTTCACCGACAAACTCCTGGGAAAGGGAGGCTGGGGGAAGGTCTACCTCGGCCGCCAGCGCTCCCTCAACCGCCAGGTCGCGATCAAGTTCCTGAACGCGGACATGACCAAGGAGTCGGATTTCGTCACGCGCTTCCGGCGCGAGGCCCAATGCCTGGCCTCTATTCAGAGCGACCACATCATCCAGGTCTACGGCGCCGGCGAGCACGAGGGCGCGCAGTGGTTTGCGATGGAATACGTCGAGGGTGCGACGCTCCAGAAGTTCGTCGACAAGGGACGGAAGTTCGAGGAGCCCGAGGTCTGCGTGATCGGACTCGCGGTCGCCAAGGCCCTCCGCGCCGCGTGGAATTCGCCGGAAAAAATCGTCCACCGCGATATCAAGCCGTCGAACATCCTCGTCCAGACCGGCGGTTCCCCGGAACCCATGATGCCGTACGCGGAAACCCGCAAGCACGGCTCCAGCGTGCTCTTCACGAATTTCCGGAACGTGAAAATCAAGGTCATGGACTTCGGGCTCGCCAAGCTCAAGAAAGAAGACAACGAGAAGACGCTGCCCGGGACCGTGATGGGCACGCCCAAGTACATCAGCCCCGAGCAGGCGCAAGGCAAGCCCGCCGACATCCGCAGCGACATCTACTCACTCGGCGTGATGATGTTCCAGCTCGCGACAGGCAGGACCCCTTTCGAGGGCGACACCGCCATCAGCCTCCTGTCGAAGCACATCTACGACGAGCCTCCGGCGCCGAGCTCGTACGACCCGAAGGTGTCGCGCGAGCTCGACTCGATCGTTCTGAAGTGCCTCGGAAAACTTCCCGAGGAGCGTTACCAGTCGCCGGAAGCGCTTCTCGAGGACATCGAGGCGTTCCTGGGCGGGAAGCGTCCGCGGATCTCGATGGGCGACCACACGGCGGTCGAGCGCAAGAACATCAACTCGACGGGCGTAACGATTGTCCGCAAGAAGTCGAAGGCTCCGATCTTCTCCATGCTGCTGTTGCTGGCGATCGCAGGCGGAGTTGCAGCGTTCGGGCTCGTTCCGCCGGACGGCGTGAAACGGGACTTCGTCGGAAACCTGAAGGCGCACTGGGCGAAGTGGTCGAAGGGGTACGAGCAGCAGGGACCGAAGCCCGAGCCGGGCACGGGGACCGGACCGGACCGCCTGCCGACGCCGGACGACCCGAAGGCGGCGAAGCGGCAGGAGGCGCAGGAGAAGCTTGCGGAGGCGGCGCGTCGCGCGGATGCAGGCGAGGCACTCGTTGCGAGGCAGCTTCTCGAGGAAGCGAGGATGGCCGACCCGGAGTCCTCGATGATTGCGGGGATCGAGGCCAAGGTGAAGGTCGCCGAGGAGAAGGTGGCCCGCGAAAAGGAGAGATCTGAAGCGAAGGCCCAGTTCGATGCCTTGCTCAAGGACGCCCGCGACGCCAAGGAGGTGAAGGACTCCATTGCCCTGCTGGAAAAGGCCGCTGAGCTTGGCAAGAAGTACGCACTCGAGGGCCTTTCCGATGCCGAGGCGCGCCTCGGCGACGCGCGGGCCCGCCTCGCATCCGTCGATCGTTACTCCACCCTCCTCCGGGAGGCCGCGGAAGCGTCGGACCCGGAGATCGCGCTCGAGAAGTACAAGGACCTCGCTTCCATTGCGAGCTCTGACCAGCTCACCGCGCTGGTGCCCCAGATCGAGAAGCGCAAGGCCGATGCGGCCGACAAGCACCTGCTGATCGCCGTGCGGCTCGAGGGCGAGAAGAAGCTGGCGGAGGCAAAGGCGGAATTCGAAATCGCGCTGGGTTACACGGCGACGAACAAGGAGGCGCAGGCCGGCCGGGACCGTGTGGCCAACGCGATCCCGAAGGACGTGGTTTACGTCGCCGGCGGGAAATTCCTTTGCGGCGAGCCCATCGCGGAGAAGGAAGCCGCTTCCTTCTGGATCCAGCCGCGCGAAGCGACGTGCGACGAATGGGCGGCATTTCTCGCGGCGGCGAAAGCTGCGGGGAAGGAAGTCGCCTCACCGAAATCGTGGTCGGGGCCGAAGCCACCGGACGGCCAGGGCGGACTTCCCATGCGCGGCGCCGCGTTCGCCGACGTGCTCGAGTACGCGAAATGGAAAGGGCCGGGCTGGAGGCTCCCCACCGAGGAAGAATGGGAGAAAGCCTCCCGCGGCGTCGACGGACGCCTGTACCCCTGGGGGAACGAGTTCGAAGCCGGGAAAGCGAATGTGGCGAAGCGCTCTCCCGTGCCGCTCTTTCCCGCAACGATGGCCGGCGACGTGAGCCCGTACGGATGCTTCGACATGGCCGGCAACGTGATGGAATGGACGACGTCCGATTACGACACCTCCAAGCCGATCTACAAGAACGTGAAAACGCTCCGCGGTGGGCGGTACGACTCGCCGGAAAAGGGAGCTCTTCTGACGAACCGGACCCCGGGAATGGGCGCCGACGCACTCGAAGCGGGGTTTCGCCTGATTTGGACACCGCCGTAGTGCGAAGGGGCGCGGGGGGCGGATTTGACTCCCCATGAAGCGCGCGCGATGGTAATTTCTCCGCTTCAAATCGGTCGCGCTCATTCACTTGGAGGGAACATGAAGCAGACAATCGTTCTTCTCGGCATCCTTGCGCTGGCGGTGTCGCTCCCGGGATGCGGGATCAGCCAGTCGAACCTTGACGAGCAGTTGGCGGTGGCGAAGCAGGAGAGCCAGTCCTACACCGACCAGTCGTCCTCGAATCTCAAGAAGGACCTGGACAAGGATCTGGGGAAGCGCGTTTACGACCTGGAGTCGAACGGAGCGCCGCGGAACTGGACGACGCAGCAGATCGCGGAGTCACGCCTGAAGACGCTGGACGACGTGGACAAGAAGCTGGCGGTGCTGGAGAAGCAGCTGGAGGAGATCAAGGGGCGCGTGGACGTCGTGAACATGGCGAACAAGGACGAGGTCATGAAGGTGCTGACCGAGCTGCAGGGGATGACGGTCACGCTGGTGCAGCAGTTGAAGACGCAGCGCGACGCGCTGGACCAGTCGATCAAGCAGCTGGAAGCGATTCAAGTGCCTGAGGTGCCGAAGAATCCGAAGTAGGCGGGAGTCTTGAATCGGGAGTCGTGGGTAGTCACGACCGGACATGCGAAGGGCCATCGCTTCGGCGGTGGCCCTTTTTCATGCCATGGGCTTAAACAGCTTCGCAAGGCATCGGGTCTCAGCGGTTCTCATGCGATTGCGCCCCGCGTCGGTTCGGTCGTCATGGCCGCGCAGGTGCAGGACGCCGTGAACGACATAGAGAGCCAGCTCGCGCTCGAATGAAATTCCGCGCTCCCGGGCCTCGCGCTTCGCCGTTTGCACGCTGACCACGAGTTCTCCCCAGAGGAACCTCTCCTCCATCGGGAAAGTGCAGACATCCGTGGCCCAGTCGTGGCCGAGGCGGTCGCGATTGACGCGGCGGATCGCGTTGTCGGTGACGAGGTGGATCTCTACGGGACCCTTCAGCGGGCCTGCGGCGCGCGCTGCGGCGGCGAGCAGCGAACGGAGGCGCCGGCTTGACGTCCCGAACACCCGAACCTGCCGCTTCAAGGGCGCTCCGCGACCCGCGGGTGCCTGGAGGTATGGCGGCGCATGACCTGTTCGAGGTCAGTGTCGGGCTTCTGGTTCGGGTAGCGGACGCGCGAGTGGTAGATGCTGACGAGCGTGCGCACGAACGAAGCCATGACCGTCTCCAGCTCCTGCATCGTCAGGTTGCACTGGTTCAACTGCCCGTCGTTCAGGCGCTTCATCGCAATGTCGCGCACCAGTCCCTCGAGCCTCGCGGGGGTCGGCTCGGAGAGGGTCCGCGCCGCGGCCTCGACGCCGTCGGCGATCATGGCCACGGCGGTTTCGCGGGTCTGCGGTTTCGGCCCGGCGTACCGGAATGACTCCGCATCGACGGACTCGGAGGATCCGGCTTCCCCCGCCTGTGCCACCGCCTGCGCGTAGAAGAACTCGATCATCATGGTGCCGTGATGCGACGTAATGAAGTCGAGGACCTCCTGGGGGAGCCCGTAGTACTCGGCCATTTCGACGCCGTCCTTCACGTGGGCCTTGATGATGAGCGTGGACATGGCGGGGGAGAGGTTCTTGTGGCGGGCGCCCGCCTGCGGGTCGTTCTCGACGAAATACTCGGGTTTGTTGGTCTTGCCGATGTCGTGATAGAGGCATCCGACGCGGGCCAGAAGCGCATTGCCGCCAATCTCCGCAACCGCCGCTTCCGAAAGCTCCGAAACCCGCACGCTGTGGTAGTGGGTGCCGGGCGCTTCGAGGGACAGTTTTTTCAGGAGCGGCTGGTTGAAATCAGCGAGCTCGAGGAGCGAGAGTTCTGTCGTGATTTTGAACGCGCGTTCAAGGAACGGGAGGAGGCCGGTCACGACGAAGGCGGTGGCAACTCCGTTGAGAAAACCGCGGGCGGCGTCTTTCTGGACGAAGTCGAGGTGTTCGCGCATGGAGAGGTCGCCGGCGATGACGAGGTGGATGCCGATGAGGCCGGCGGCGTGGACGAGGCCGGCGAGGAGTCCGACGTTGAGGGCGCGGGAGCGGCGGCGCAGGGTGCGCATGCCGAAGACGGCTATGACGGAGCCGGGGAAGAGCGCGAGGACGGCGTGGTATTCGTCCCCCGTCAGAATGCCGGTGAGGCGGGCGAGAAGAGTGAAGGCGAGGATGTTGGCGAAGGCGAGCCCCGGGCCCAGGCCGATGGCGAGGATCATGCCCGCCAGGGTGACGGGAACGAGTTCGAGCGGCCACCCGGCGGCCTCGAAGACGCGGACGGAGGCGAAGAGGGCGACCAGGGTGAAACCCCAGGCAAAGAGGCCGCCTGGGCGGCGGCGAAGGGTCGGGGCCAGGTACGAGAGGGCGAGCGCGGTGACTGCGGCGGCGAGGCCGGCAAGGATGAGGTGACCGGCGAGGCGGAGCCAGACCTGCCCGGCGTCAATCGGGCGGAAGGTTCCGGTGGAAGGACGAAGCGGCGTCCAGGAGAGGATCGCCACCGTGCCGAGCGTAAACAGAGTCCCTGCCAGCACATTGAACGCGATTGGGCCGCGCTCCATGTTCTCGACCGGGAGCGAGGGACCCTGGCGTGTCAGGGAAAAGCGGCGCGGCTTGGACCGCCACGGCCACATAACTTTGTCCTAACTGTGGGGAACCAAGTGATCGTAGCGCGTGTGCCGGGAGGGCGTCAAGACGGGAACGGAGGAGCGGGCGGGCGAGCGGGCGGGCGGGCGAGCGGGCGGGCGAGCGGGCGGGCGGGCGAGCGGGCGGGCGGGCGGGCGGGCGGG
>JBBTCT010000046.1:0-13307 GCA_038060895.1 Planctomycetota bacterium | reverse complement strand
CGGCGCGCGCCACGCTCGCGCTGGAGCCTCTCCTGGCCTGGCGAGGCCCGTACGACCAGCGCCTCGCCCGCCTCCTCGCGTTCCGAACGGTGCCGACCGGAAACGCCGCCATTGAGGCCGATCTCGAAATGTCCCTCGCCGATGCCCTCATGAGCGCAGGACGCGCGCTCGAAGCGGGGCAGGCGGCGGATCGCGGCGCGGCCGCGGCAGCGCGGTCGGACGACGCGGGCGTCGCGGCACGCGCTGCACTGTCCGTCGCAAGAGCGCAGCTCTCCGGCGGCGACCTCGACCGTGGCGCCGCCCAGGCCATCGTCGCGCGCGAACGCTTCCATGCCCTTGGCGACAAGCTCGGCGTCACTCGCGCCCTCGATGTCGCCGCTTCCGTCGAAAGGGCGCGCGGTCATCTCTCCGACGCCCGCCGACTTCTCGACGAGGCTCTTCGGATCGCGAGGGATCTGGGGGACGACCCTGCGATCGCCCGGTGCGCGGCCAACCTCGGCACGACCCTGCACATGCTGGGCGACTCGTCGGGCGCGTTCGCGTGCTTCGATGAGGCGGAGAAACGACTGGGAGCGGCCGGGTCACGGCTGAACGCGGCGAAGCTGGCCGGAATGCGCGGCGGAACGCACCTGGACCTCGGCGACTGGGAGCAGGCGGAACCGCTGATCGAGGAAGCGCTGGCCGTGCATCGCGAAGCCGGACTGAAGCTTCCGGTCTTCATGCATCTCACGTCGCTGGCAAGGGTTCGCCGTGGGCAGAAACGCCTGGCCGAGTGTTCGGCCCTTTATGACGAGGCCCTGAAGCTGGCGAGGGAAAGCGGCGACGGCGCTTCGATCATGCTCGCCATGGGGAATATCGGAACCGTGCAGCATGACTCCGGCCGGCTTGAAGAGGCCCTGGCGACGTTCATCGCCGCGGCGGCGGAGGCGCGAAGACTGGGGCTGCAGGGTAGTTATGCGTTGAACCTGGGAAACGCAGGGATGACTCACATGCAGCTCGGCAGGACCGACGAAGCGCGGGCGGCGCTTCAGGAGGCCACGGAATCCCTGCGAAAGCAGGGAGCGCTTCGAACCATGCGGGCCTTCAACATCCTGAAAGCGCTCTTCGATACCGAGGCGCGCGCGGGGCGCGCGGACGCGGCGCTCGCGGCGGCCCGCGAAGCGACCGAAACGTCCAGGGCGCTGGGCCTGGAGTCCAGCAAGGATGCCGGCGTCGCCGAGTCCGCGAGGCGGCTGGGCAAAATCGCAGAGACGGGACTGCTTCCGGGGCCTTGACCGGGTCGCGGCGCGCGGCGACGCTCTTGCGCGATGACGCAGAGAGCTTTCGCCGTGACGGACATCCAGGGTTCCACCGCGCTGTGGGAACGGCTCGGGCCGGCATTCGCGCCTCTGCTTGCTGATCACAACAGGATCATTCGTGAGGCGATCGCCGGGCACGGCGGGAGCGTCGTGCGCACCGAGGGAGATTCGTTCGCGGCGGCGTTCCCCGATGCCTCGTCGGCCATCCGCTTTGCGACGGAGACCCTGCTCCGGCTCCACCGTCACCCCTGGCCCGAAGATTCCGGCGAGTTGCTCGTCCGGATTGGAGTTCATGCGGGGCCTGCGGACCCTGAGGCGGGCGCCGCCCCGTGGTATTCCGGGGGAGTTCCCGCGCTGGCAGCCGCCGTGTCCGCGGCGGCCCATGGAGGCCAGGCCCTCGCCACCGCGGAGGCCATCGAAGCGGCCCACCCTTCGCCCGCAGAGTCCGTCGTGTCCGACATGGGCGAACATCGCCTCACCGCGGGCAGCGCGAAAATCCGCCTCTACCAGGTCCTCCCTTCCGCCCTCGCTTCCCGCAGGTTCCCGCCGCCTCGCACGGAAAGCGCCCTCCTCACCAACATCCCCAGGGAGTCCAACGCCTTTGTGGGACGGGAAGCGGAGCTGCGCGAAGTCCAGGCGCTGCTCCCCACGCCCGCCGGGCGGCTGGTGACGCTCACGGGGCCGGGCGGGATCGGAAAATCGCGGCTCGCCCGCCGGGCGGCCCTGGCCCTCCTTCCGAAATTCGCGGGCGGTGTCTGGATCGCGGACGTTTCTGAAGCGCGCACCGCGTCCGACGTCGCTCGCGCCGCCGCCGCGGCGCTCGGGATCCAGCTCGGCGGACGGGACGACGCGCCCCGTGCCCTCGCGGCCGCCCTGGAATTTCGGAAGCCGCTTCTGCTGATCCTCGACGCCTTCGAGTCCGCGGTTTCGCATGCGTCGGCCACCATCGGGACCTGGATGCGAAGCGCCCGCGACGCGCGGTTCCTCGTCACATCGCGCGCGCTTCTGCACCTCTCGGGCGAACGCGAGCTCGCCCTCGGTTCCCTTCCGGCCCCCCCGAAACCGCAGCGGGATGGCACAAGACGCGAGGGAACCGCCCAGCTCGCCGGGTTCGATGCCGTCCGTCTGTTCCTCGCCCGCGTCGCCGAGCACTCCCCTTCGTTCACGCTCAGCGCCGAAAACGCCTCGGCAGTCTGCGAGATTTGCGCCCGCCTCGAAGGCATCCCGCTTGCCCTCGAACTTGCCGCCGCCCGGCTTCGCGACGCCACTCCCGAACGAATCGTCGAACAGCTTCGCCTGCGCATCGGGTCCATCGAACACAGCGCGAGCGGATCCGCCATACGCCGGCAGACACTGACCGGCGCCCTCGACTGGACATACAGCGAACTGTCAGAGTGGGAGAGAAGCGCCTTTCGCCAGGCGTGCGCGTTCCGTGGTGGTTTCTTTCTGGAAGCGGCGGAGGCCGTCGTGGACCTTTCGGCCTTCGACGAAGCGCCGCTCGCCATCGACGCCATCCAGGCGCTTCGCGACCGCAGCCTGGTCCGATCCTGGGACACGCCGTTCGGCACGCGCTTCGGCATGTTCGCTCCCGTTCGCGAATTCGGTGAGTCGAAGGCGGCCGGCGACAGGACGGAGGCGGTGAGCGGTCTTCCCCGCCGCCACGCGAGGCATTTCGGGGCGTATGGGGACTCCTGCTGGCAGAAACTGACGGGCCCCGAGGGCCTTGAGGCACTGAAACGGTTGTCACTGGACGAGGAGAACCTCCTCGCGGCGGCAGAGTGGAGCGCATCGAGCGGGACGGCCGAGGATCGCGAGGCGGGTGGACGCGCATTGCTCGCGTGGTCCGAGGTTGCCATCACCCGCGGCCTGTACCTCGAAGTCCCGCCCGCGTGCGCGACTTCGCTGAAGGGACTTCCCGCGCCGTCGGCGCTGCGGTGCCGCCTCTACGGCAACGCCTCGCGCGCCGATTTCTACCTCGGAAACATGGCATCCGCACGCGAGGCGGCCGAGCTGGGGCTTGCGGAAGCAGAAGCCGAAGGAACTCCGCTGCTCGTGGCGCGCACGAAAGTCTGGCTCGCCCGTGTGCTGACGGTCGCCGGAGACATGGCCGCTTCACGCCGGCTCTACGACGAGGGCGAAGCGATCTGCCGGCAATCGAACGACCTGATCGGGCTGGCGACCGCCGTCGGCATGCGCGGCACTCTGTTTCACGAGTTGCGGGACCTCAACGCCCAGGCTGCAGATTTCGGCGAGGCGGTCCGGATTTCGCGGCAGGTCGGGAATCCTCTCGCCCTGGCCCGCCACCTCACGAATTACGGAACGGTTCACCGGCAGCGCAACGAGCTGGAAGAGGCGCTGGCCGTCTACGACGAGGCGGAGAAGATTTTCCAGGACTCAGGGAACCTCGGCGATGCCGGCTCCGTCGCGGCCAACCGCGGAATCATCCTCTACGAAAAGGGTGACCCGGCAGCCGCGCGCGCGTGTTTCCTGCGCGCCCTCGAAGCGTACCGTTTCGTCGGCAACCGGCAGCAGATCACGCTGACGCTCGGAAACCTGGCCGCGCTCAGTGGAGACCAGGGTCACCTGGATCAGGCCCTGGCCTACGCCACCGACGCGGTCGAGATCGCGCGAACACTCGGCTCTCCGCACGCCAGCATGTCCGCGCTCTCAACGAGGTCTTCTCTTCTGGGCGAATTGAAGCGGCATGCCGAGGCGCTTGCCGAAGCGGAAGAGGGTCTGGCCATCGCGCGATCCTTCAAGCTCACTCGCGATCTTCCCGGACTCGCGTCCTGTGCCGCCGCCGCCCTGGTTTCGCTGGGCCGCGGCGAGGAAGCACGCAACCTGGTGGTCGAAGTTCTCCCCTTCGCCGACCGGCCCGAGGAAGACGCGTTCGACCGGTTCCTGCTGCAGGCCCACCTGGCGCGCGCCGAAGAGTCCCTGGGGCGGCGGGATGAAGCGCGCCAGGCCGCGCGCGTCGCACTGGCCCAGGCGAATTCTCTCTCGGCCTTCAATCGCCGCCGTCTCGGCGTCGAAAAGAAGATTGAGGAAGAAGTCCGCCGGCTGAGCGACTAGTCCCGAAGCGAAGGGGCGATTCCCCGCTGCCTGGACGCTTCGCCGAGCAGGACGGCGGCCGCATGGCTGAGAGAGAGCGAGGTTGCGCCCGCGCGCATGGGAATCGTGAGAAATCCGTCGCATCGTTCTCGCACGACGGCCGAAAGTCCCCGCTTCTCGCCTCCGATCGCGAGGCAGCATTTTTTCCGGAGATCGGCGTCCCACGCGGCGCGACGGGAGTTGGGGACGCACCCCCAGAACAGGACGCCGGCCTTGCGCAGCGCGTCGATTTCCTCGGCGGCGCGTTCGACCCGGAAGAGCGGAAGGGAGTCCCAGGCGCCGCTGGCCGCCCGCGAGACCTCGACGGGGTCGAAATCCCAGACGTGTTTTTTCAGCAGCACCGCATCGACGCCCAGGGCGTCGGCGGAGCGGAGGGTAAACCCGAGATTGCGGGCGTCCTCGACTCCCTCGATGAGGAGGATCAAGACCGATGTTTTTTTTGAGACCATCGCTTCCATCTCTTCCCACGGCGACGGCGGACGCGCGGAACACACCGCGATGACTCCGCCGTGCGTCCGCCCGTGCGCCATGGCATCCAGATCCGTGGCCGGCGCCCGCTTCACCGGCACCCCGACCATTTCCGCGTCGGCCACCGCCTGCGCGATTCCTTCGCTTCGGGAATTGTCGGCCACGAGGACGACCTGGAAGCGGCGGCGGCGGGCGCGCAGCGCCGCGCTGACCTGCAGCCAGCCTTCGAGGTGTTCCATGGGCGAAGACGGTACTCGATGGTTGCGAATTGCGAGGTCGAGAACGGAATCGCTGGCCTGCGCGGCGGGTTCGGACAAAATCTGCGGATGCGTCTCTTCCGCCGGAAGGACAGACCCAAGGACCTGCCGTGGTCCACGGAGGGCGCCTTGTCCCGGCGACAGTACCCCGATTATGCGGCGTACGTGGCGCACCAGAAGGCGAAGCTGGCCAGGACCAAGGGAATTGACGCTTACGAGCGCGAGTTCCAGGCCGCGCTGGCGAAGCGGTTGCCCGAGGTCCGGGGATTGCGGGTCCTGTGCCTTGGAGCCCGTAGAGGAGCGGAAGTCCGTGCATTCCGGGACGCCGGCGCCCGCGCCATCGGGATTGACCTGAATCCGGGCGCGAAAAACGCAGAGGTCCTCCCGGCTGATTTTCACCGGCTTCCCTTTCGCCGCGGTTCCTTTGATGCCGTCTATTCGAATTCGCTGGACCATGCGGCCGATCTCGGCGTGCTGACGGAGGAGATCGCGCTCGTGCTCGTGACCGGCGGGCTGTTCATCGTGGAAGCCGTCGCCGGATCGGAAGAAGGCGAGGAGCCGGGGAGCTACGAGAGTTTCTACTGGAAGCGCGTGGATGATCTTATTTCTGCGCTGGAGGGAACCGGATGGCGGGCGAGGTCGCAGCGCGCGTTCGAGTATCCCTGGAAGGGTCGGCAGGTCATTTTCAGGCAACTGCGCTAGAGCAGGTGGGACGCCAGTCGGGCCGAGCCTTCGCGAAACTCCGCTTCCGGTGCCAGCAGGCTGACGACGAGGTACCCGTTGACAGGGAAATCGAAGAAGTATCCGGGGTGCACGATCGTGCCGTCGTCCCGCAGCAGTTTGAGCGCGCACGTCTCGTCGGAACGCCCGGCGCAGGGTCCCACGACGGCGTACCAGCCGCCTCCGGGTTTCAGAAGACGGTCTCCCACGGATGCGCGCAGTGCGTCGAGGTTGGCGAGCGTGCGGGCGGCGATGCGCGCACGGATCCGGGGCGCGAGCGCAAGCAGCCTGGGCGCCGCGCGCATGACGGGAGCGGAAACCGAGAGGTAGGCATCCGCGATTGCCGCGAGACGCTCAAGAGCCGCGTGCGCTCCCGGGCCTGTCGCGAGAATCCAACCCAGCTTCATCTGCGGAAGTCCCGCGGATTTCGACAGGCCTCCGAGGGTAAAGACGTCCAGGTCCCTCGATTCCCGGGGCGGTGGGGGCGCGACTCCGAACGGGTACTCCGCGAAGACGGCGTCGACGATCAGCGGCAGACCGAGCCGACGAACGTGGGAGAGATCCTCCTTGGAGCCGAACCACGAACCGGTCGGGTTGTTGGGGCTGACCGCGAGGATCGCCCTGGCATTTGTCGAGGCTGGAAACCCGGCTTGCCAGTCGCGTTCCCGCTCCAGCGGATACGGCTGGATCTGAACTCCCTCGAGGGCCGCGAGGTGATCAAAAAGCGGATAGGACGGCTGAGGCGCGAGAATCGAATCGCCGGGGTCGCAGAGCATCTTGAACAGCAGCGAGTAGGACTCGCTCGTGCTGGCGGTGAGCAGAACCGCGTCCGGTGAAACTCCGTACTCGGCTGCGACCGCTTCCCGCGCGTCCCGGAGTCCGCGCGGATCGGGCTCGTAGACCAGGGCCCTCTCGTCCCGGAGCGCGTCGAGGATTTCCACTCCTGGGTACGCGATTCCTGCCTTCGTCGGGTTCGAGAGGGTCAGGTCGATGAGCCGCGCCCCCGCAGCGCGCTTTTCCTCGAGCAACCGGGTGAAGGCGTTCTTCGGCGAGTCCCATGGCATGCGTCTTGAAGGCATCGCGAAAGAATAGCCCGCGCCCGTCAGCCTTTTCGTTTTTTGTTTTTCGTTTTTCCTTTCGCCCTGGCCGTTCTCCCCAGCACTCCCCTCCCCGCTATGATTGCCCTCCCCATGCGCGAACGCCGAATCGTCTCCATCCTCTTCTCCGACCTCTCCGGCTTCACGCGCCTCTCGGAACGCATGGACCCTGAGGACGTCGCCGACACCATCGACGCCCTCTTCCACCGCTTCCGCGCCGCCATCGAGTCCCTCGGCGGCACCGTCGACAAGTTCATCGGGGACGCGGTCATGGCCGTCTTCGGCGCGCCCGTCGCCCATGCCGACGACCCCGCCCGCGCCGTCCGCGCCGGGCTGGCTCTTCAACGCGAACTTGTCTCGTTCAACCGGGAACGCGGCCTCGAGCTCGCGATGCGCGTCGGAGTGAACACGGGGGAGGTTCTCTGGGGAAGCGTCGGCGGCTCCGCGGCGACCGCGATGGGGGATGCTGTGAACGTGGCCCAGCGGTTGGAGGGAGCGGCCCCGCGGGGGGCCGTCCTGGTGTCGTCTGCTACCCACGACGGCGCAGCGAGGCTGTTCCGATACGAACCGAGGGGTGAAGTGACGCTGAAGGGCCGCGAAGGGGTGGTGCAGACGTTCGAGGTGATTGAAGAACTGACGGGGCAGACGGAGCACGTCGAAGGAGCCCGAGGCACGGCCCTGGTGGGCCGCGAGGCGGAACTCGAGGACCTCGTGCGGCGGGTGGGCGCTGCGACCGGCGCATTCCTCGTGCTGGAAGGATCGGCAGGCGTGGGGAAGAGCCGGCTTCTGGCGGAAATGCGCGCGAGGGTCAGAAGATCGGGACGGCGGGCATGGGTGGCCGTCGGCCGGGCCTATGAAGGCGTCCGCGCCCCACTCGGGCCGATGGCGGAAGTCGTGCGGGCAGAAACCGGCGTGAGCGGATCGTCCCCGGGGGAAGCCTTGCGGTTTGCGGCGGCTCTGGCAGCCGGCCTCGAGGCGCTCGACACCTCCGCGGTTGAACGCGAGGATACGGCGGCACTGATTGCGCTCTCCATCGGGATCCAGGTTCCTGATTCACGCACAGGTAAACTGGAGCCGGCGCGAGCGGCGGACGAAATCGCCGGGGCATGGGTGCAGTGGTTGCGTGCGCGCGCGCTGCGCGGACCAGTCCTCCTCTGCCTCGAAGACCTCCATTGGGCAGACGCCGGAACGCTCGCACTTCTTGCCCAGCTCGCGGTGCGCCTCGCCCGCATGCCCGTCGTCATCATCGCGACCAGGCGACCCGGCCCTGCCATCCCCGTCGGCTTCGAGCGCATCGCACTGGGCGACCTCGGCCACGACGCGTCGGAACGCCTCGCTCTCTCGCTCCTCGGCTCTCGCGGCACCACGGTCCTCGCCCGCCAGGTGATCGAGCGGGCCGGCGGGCATCCCTACTTCATCGAAGAACTGGCCCGCGCCATCCTCTCACACCCCGCGGGTCTGGACGCGAAATCCCTTCCCGACTCCCTCCTCGGCCTGCTTGTCTCCCGTCTCGACGAGCAGCCGACCGCAGTTCGCGAAGCGCTGAAGGCGGCGAGCGCATTCGGTCGGGCGTTCTGGCCGGCCCTGGTCGCCGAAACAGCAGGCGTCGAGGTTTCAGGTTCGTTCGAAGAGGCGCTTCGCCGGGAACTCCTGATGGTGCAGCCATCTTCGCTCGTGCCTGGTGAACGTCAGCTGGCTTTCCGGCACGCGCTGCTACGCGATGCCGCCTACTCCCTGCTTCCGAGAAAAGACCGCCAGCGCCTGCATACGGCGGGGGCCGCGGCGCTCGAGGCACGGGCGCCGACGGGCGGCCGCAGGCTGCGCGCCATGTCGGCCGAACAGTTGCGCCTCGCGGGCGACGAAGCGGGCGCTGCGTCGCGATGGGAGTCGGCAGCGGTCGAGGCGGACGAGGCGCGCGCGGTCGGCGAAGTGGCGGAGTACGCTCTCGCGGCCCTCTCGCTCCGTTTTACGCGCCCTGCCGCGCTGGCCGGGGCTCGCGCACTTTCGGCATTCACACGCTACGCGGAGGCCCTGGAAGTCTGCGCGCGTGCGCTGGCACAACCAGGGCTCTCGCCCGGCGAGCGAGTGGCTTTCGAATTTCTCGCGGCCGGCGCCGAGCAGGGGCAGGGCCGGTCGGCCGAAGCGCTTCTCCGGATGTCCGCCGTCGACACCGCCCCCCTCACGCCGGTCGATCGGCTTCGGGTCGTCATGGTCCGCCTCTCCAACCATCAGTTGCTGAATTGCTGGGCAGAAATCGACAAAGGGCTTCCCGTCGCGGAGCAGCTGCTGGACGAATCGCGTGGCCTCCTCCCGGAACCGGCCTGGCTCGAGCTGCGATCCTCGGCCTGGAACATCCGGGGCATCCGCGCCTGGCACAACGGGAACACCACCGATGCACTCGACGGTTACGCGAAGGCCGCGGAATTCTCGCGCCAGGCCGGCCACGTCCTGGGCCAGGCCGCCTGCGAGCACAACATCGCCATGGTCTACATCGCAGTCAGCCGGCACGCGCAGGCCGTCGAAGCGTGCGACCGCTCGATAAAACTTCGCCTCGACGCCGGATGCCGGCAGCGCATCGGGACTACGCTCGTACAGCGGGCGCAGGCAAATTCGGGACTTGGGAAGGAAGTTGAAGCGCGCGCAGACCTGACCGAAGCGCTTCGGCTGCACCGCGCCGCGGGCGACACTCCCAGCGAAGTCATTGCCCTGGCGATGCTGGCTGAGCTCGACGCGACGACCGGCCGGCGGCACGACGGCATCCAGCTCGTCGAGGAAATCCTCGCGCTCGACAGAGCGACGGCTCCCGAATCGCAAGCCATCATGCTCGTCCGCTGCACCAGCATCCTTGAGGCATGCGGGGAGCACGCGCGGGCTCTTCCGCTGGCCCGCAAGGCGCTCCAGATCCGCGAGAGCGTCGCGTCGCCGAGGCTTGTCGGTATTGCCTTGCGTGTCCTCGGTCGTGTTGAGGGCGAGCTCGGGATGGACTCGGAGTCCGTGGCGCACCTGCAGCGCGCCATGGAGGTCTTTGAGGCGGCGGGAGAAAAACTCAACGCGATCCGGACGCTCGGAACGGCGGCGGATGGGCATTGCAGGCGGGGGGAATTCGACCGGGCGGAGAAATCGGTGCAGAAGGCCCTGGAGTTGTCGCGCGGGCTCAACCCGGCCGAGGAGATCACGGAGATACACTGGATCGCGGGACTCTGCAGGGCGGCGCAGGGCATCCCGGACCAAGCGGCGGCCTCGTTCGAAGTGGCTGCAGGGCTGGCGCGAGGCCTGAATCTCAAGGCCGACCTCGTGGTGGCGCTCTCGGGCAAGGCGCAGGCGCTCCTGGACACAGGCCGTTGCGCTGAAGCTCTCCAACTCGTGGAGGAGGCCGCTCTCCTTGCTTCCGAGAGCGGCCGGCCGCAGATCCAGGCAGGCGTAGAGATTGTCCGTGGCGAAATCGCCGAGTCTCGCGGGCGGCCAGAGGAAGCTCTCGCGTCATTCGAGGCGGCCACCCGGAAGTTTGCGGGCGGACGATGCCTGGTCGATGGCGTACGCGCGCATACCCTCGTGGCGCGCTTCCGTGATTCTCTAAGCCGACACGGCGCCGAAGACGCCCTGGCGGCGGCCGAGCGCGACGCCGACGCGATGCACGATCCGATCGGCCGCCTGCTAGCCGCGGCCACGAAAGCACTGCTGGAAGCCAGGGCGGGGAAAGGCGCGCAAGCGCTCCGCATCATCGAAACGCTCTCCTCGATCTGTCCGCTCGCTCGCGTTCCCTTCCGCGACCGGATGCGCCTGCTATCGGACGAAGCACGGATCCGGCAAGGCGCGGGAGATGCGGCAAGGGCCCGTGAGCTTGCAGGCGAGGGCCTGCGCCGGGCGCGGGAGGCGGGCGCCATTCTCCAGGCAGGTCAATTCGAGCGCCTTCTCGCGGAGCTGAAGTAGGATTCCCCGGTGCCACGATTCTTCCTCTTCACGCAGTGCCTCCAGAACGACTTCGTCGCGCCGGTCACGGCAGGGCGGCCGATCCCGAACCAGCTTCACATCGGCGCTGCTGAATCCCATCGCCTCGTCGGGGACGAGCCGCGGACGGGTCCGCTCGGGCGATTCCTGCGCGCCTTTTACGAGGGCGCCGGACCTGAGCACACGGTCGTGCACATCCGCGACTGGCACGACGCCTCGGACCCGGCGCAGGCGCACCATCTCGCCCATTTCGGCACGCACTGCCTCAAGGACACGCCCGGCGCCGCCTACGTCGATCCGCTGGCGGAACTTTCCGCCGGCCACGCGCGAACGCTGACCGTGAACTCGACGGTGCTCAACGACTTCGAGGGGACCGACCTAGCCCCTCGCCTCCGGAGCCAGCTCGGGACGACCGCTCCGCCGGAAGCCGTTGCCGGGATCATCGGAGTGTGGACCGACGTCAAGGTGCAGTACCTCGCCTACGACCTGCTCACGCGCTTCGGCATCGAGAACATCGTCCTCTGCTCCGCGCTTTGCGCGAGCCGCTCCCGGGTCCGTCATTTCCAGGCCCTTGACCTCCTCTCGCAGAACCTCGCGGTCCGCGTCGTCGACGGGATCCCGGAATTCCTTCGCACCCTCGGCGTCGGCGCCGAGCCGGCGCGGGCACCGGCGACCGGCTATGGAGTCCGCGTGGAGGGCGACCCGGTCGAGGGCGAGGATGCCGGCCTCGTACGGCACCTTTTTCGCGATTGCAGGTCCGTGAAACTGAAGAGCCTGTCGGGCGGGTTCAGCGGCGCCCGTGTGTTCCGGACCGAGAGCGTGGACCAGGAAGGGCGCCGGGAGGTTCCCTTCGTCGTCAAGACGGACTCGCTCGAGAAGATCGCGAGGGAGCGCGCAGCCGTCGAGCGCGTCGAGAACGTCCTGGGCTCATCCGCCCCGGCCATGTCCGATTTCGCGGATCTCGCGACGCGCGGCGCCATCAAGTATTTCTACGCCTCGATGCACCACTCCGCCGTCGAGACGCTCCAGTCGCGGGTGAAGCGGGCTCCGACCCCGGCTGAGATCGAGGAGTTATTCGACCAGCTCTGGGACGATATCCTGGTCCGGCTGTCCCAGTCGCCCGTCAGGGACCGGATCCAGCTCTTCCAGCATTACCAGTTCAAGCCCGAATACGCGAAGCACACGGTCGAGAGGGCCGAGCAGCTCGGTAGAGCGGTGCTGGGCCTGCCGGATTTGCGGAAATTCTACGATCGCATTCCAGAGCTGCTGAAGCGCGACCCGCAGGATGCGCCGGTGGCGTGGGTGCACGGGGATCTCAATCTCGCGAACGTCCTCGTGGACGACGCGGGGAACTCATGGCTGATCGACTATTTCCACACCGGGCCGGCCCATGCGCTGAAGGATTGCGCGAAGCTGGAGAACGATCTCAAGTTCATCCTTTTGCCGGTGCCTGATGACGCTGCCTTGAAGCGGATGCGGCTGTACGAGGAATTCCTGCTCGCGCAGGAATCGCTGGCCGAACCTCCGGGCCCGCTTCCCGCGGTTCTCGCGACCGACGCTGCGCTCGCGCGGATCCACGCCGGGGTCTCGCGCGTCCGCGGATGGGCCCGGGAGCTGTGCGCGGGAGTGACATCGATGGAGCACTATCATGTCGCGCTGCTGCGGTACTCCGCCCACACGATGGGTTTTCACGAACCCGACGAGTGGCAGAAGAAACACGCGATGATCGCGACGGCCCTGACGGCCGAGGTGCTCGGCCGGGGAATCCCTCCGGCCCGGCCTATCTCGCCGTCGTGAAATCCCACTCCCTCACGAACGGTTCGTCGTTCACCTTCGCCGAGACCTTGACGTGGAATTTCGTGTTCCCGCTCAGGGCATTCTTCGGGATGAAACAGATCGCCTCGTTCGGGAAGTCGGACCGGGCGGGGTGCTCCGGACTGGAGAGGTACCCGTCAACCTTGATGCCGCCCTCGGTGAGCTCGACGGCCGCATCGGTGATCTTTTCGCCATCGACCCAGGCCAGCGTCACGGGCATCCCCGCCTCTTCGTCTTCCCCCGGCGGAATCGGATCCGGGCTCTCGTTGTCAAACCTGACCTGCACGCCGGTCGCCTTGTCGGGCGGATATCCGACCACGCGCTGAACTTTCTCGTCCTTCTCACCCACCCCCGAGTAGTCGATCACGCACCGCCCGCGCCCCCATCCGCCCCCGGAAGCCAGCTTCGAGTAGCCGATTCCTACTTTTCGCAGGTCGGGATGCAGAAGCGGAACCCGGTGGTAAAACGTCCCGAGCATTCCCTTCATCGCCTGCGGCGGCGGGGACATCCCGATGTCGCTCTGGTGGCCGGCGCGCGCACCTTCTTCCGTGTACCCGGGCAGGCTCGGGTCCTCGTTGTGCGCGCCCAGCCCC
>JBBTCT010000045.1:0-18662 GCA_038060895.1 Planctomycetota bacterium | reverse complement strand
AACCTTGTAGATCGAGGGCGGGGCGCCGGACTCGAAGGCGATCCACTGGCCGTCGGGGGACCAGGCGGGTGCGCCGCCATCCGTGACGAAAGTTTGTCGTGCGGAGACCACATCCGTTGTCCAAAGGCGTGATTTCGATCCGAGAACTTCCTCCCAGGCGACAAATCTCGATCCTGGGTCGCAGGAAGGGCGCCTGGCATCAACGTCCTGGGGCGAGATCGAGAACGGAGTGGTGCCGGTCACCAGGGAGGCAAAGCTGGAGACCGCTCCCGCCTGCTGATACGCGACCACCTTATGGTCCGATGAACTCGTCTCAGTCCAGGCGATCATGTCTCCGCGGAGTGCCAGGGACGGCTCCAGGGCGCCAGGGCGAAGCAATCCATACCCGGCCGGCCTTGTCTCCCCGAATTGGCACTCACCCTGGATCACGTCAATGTCGTGAATGCGCCAACCCTCCGGAGTTTCCCAGGCCCAGGCGGTGGAAACGATGGTCACACGAGAGCACTCGACCTCATTGGGATAGCAGGCCGATGCCGCCTCACCGAACGCCGCCCTTCTCGGCGGCGCCGGACGCAGGTCCGGGTCGGGATAGGTGCAGCCGGCGAGGGCCGCGAGGCAGAGGGAGAGCGCAGGACGCATTCTGGTAACAGATTATCGGACATCGGGCAGGTTGGGCTGGAGTTGCGGGCGAGGGGTTGAAGTTCGGTGGGCAAGGGCATGGGCAAGGGAGAGTTGGACATCGGTTCCCCGAACCCGATATCCTCTCCGCCCTTCACAGGAGACTCCCCGAATGGACAAGATCCAGGTCGCCGTGCTCATGGGATCCGACTCCGACCTCGACACGATGAAAAAGGCCGCGGAGACGCTTCAGGAATTCAAGGTCGCCTACGAGATCCGCGTTCTTTCGGCTCACCGGACGCCGGCCGCACTGGACAAGTACCTCAAGGAAGCGGAGGAACGGGACTGCAAGGCGTTCATCTGCGGGGCGGGGATGGCGGCGCATCTTGCCGGCGCCGTGGCGGCGCGCACGGTGCGGCCGGTGATCGGCGTGCCGCTTTCCGGGGGAATCATGGACGGGCTGGATGCGCTGCTTGCGACGGTGCAGATGCCGTCCGGCATGCCCGTGGCGACAGTGGCCGTGAACGGCGCGCGAAACGCGGCGCTGCTGGCCGTGCAGATGCTCGCCCTCGAGGACGGAAAGCTCAAAAAAGCGCTGGTCGACCAGCGGGACAAGGCGGCGGCGAAGCTGGCCGAGAAAGACGCGGAAGTAGCGAGGCGGCACGCGAAGGATTAGGGCCGGCCGATTCGCGGAGGATGAAAATGCGCTGCAAACTTGTTGAGCAGCGCCTTCCAGCACTTTTCAGTGTCTCAAAGCGGTCATTTTTCGGCAGACTTTGCGGCTTCCGCGGATACTCCCAAGGAGCGCCTCGATGCTACGAGTTCTCCCGGCAGTCCTGCTGGTCGTCGCGCTCGCCCTCCACAGTCACGCGCTCACGATTTCCTACGACGTCGCGCATCCCCGGCCGGAGAACCACACGTACGAGATGACGATGGAGGTCGGAGAAGTTCAAGGCGGCTCGATCGACATCGCGATGCCCGCCTGGACACCGGGGTACTACAAGATCCAGAACCACGCGAAGAACGTCCGCGACTTCACGGCGAAGTCCGCCGCGGGCGATCTCAAGTGGGAGATGATCGACAAGCAGACCTGGCGCATACAGACCGGCGGCGCAACGAGTATCACCCTTCGTTACCGCGTCTACGCTCACCAGCTCACCGCCACCGGGGCGGACCTGACCGACGAACACGCCTACTTCCACGCTTCGTGGATCTGCATGTACGCCGTCGGCGCGCTGAGAACGCCCTCGACGCTTCACCTTCACCCTCTCCCCGGCTGGAAAACAGCAACCGGCCTCGAACCGGCCGCCGGCGAGAACACGTACACCGCCCCCGATTACGACGTTCTCGTCGACTCCCCCGTTCTTATGGGAAACCTCGACATCCGCGAGTTCACCGCCGGCGGAGCGCTTCACCAGGTCGTCCTTCACGGGAATCCCGTCTACGACCGCGTCGCGATGACGAAGGACGTCGAAAAAATCGTCAACGCGCAGCTGACCTCGATGGGGGCGCCGCCCTACAAGCGTTACGTATTCCTGCTGATGTTCCCGCGCTGGGGCTCCGGCGGCCTCGAACATCTCAACTCGACCACCATCGTCGCCAATGGCGAAGAGCTCCCGAACAGGGACCGGTACATCCGGTTCCTTTTCGTCGTCTCTCACGAATTCTTCCATCTGTGGAACGTGAAGCGGATCCGGCCCGCCCAGCTGGGACCGTTTGACTACACGAAGGAAGTCATGACGCGGAATCTCTGGGTCCACGAAGGATTCACCAATACCTACGCCTGGCTCTCCATGCAGCGAGGCGGCGTGCTGAACCGCCAGGAGTACCTCAACTACGTGCAGGAAGAGCTGAACAACCTGATGAGGCGCGACGGGCGCAAGCGCACGAGCGCGGCGGCGTCGAGCTGGCGGACCTGGTACGACGCCGACGACGGCGACGATGTCGAAGTGTCTTACTACACTTCGGGACACATCATCGGCGTGGCGCTCGATCTCGAGATCCGCCGGCGCACCGCGGGGGCAAAGTCGCTCGACGACGTGATGAAGCTGGCGGTTGAAAAGACGCGGGGCGCGGGCTACGCGAACGACGATTTCTGCGCGATCGTGAACGAGACGGCCGCGAGCGACTTCAGCGAATTCTTCGAGAGATATGTGTACGGGACGAAGGAACTGCCGCTTGCGGAGCTGTTCCCTCCTTTCGGGGTGACGTACGAAGCGCACGTCGATGCCGTCGAGAGCGACCCGGGGTTCGACTGCTGGGGCATCGGGGAGGACCTCGTGAAAATCACTCGCGTGCCCGAGGAAGGACCGGCGGTGGACGCGGGATTCGACGAGGGAGACGTGCTGCTGTCGGCGGAGGGGAAACGACTGCGGGCTGGCACGTTCTGGGCCTGGGTGCACTCGAAGAAGCCGGGGGAGAAGATCACGTTCCAGTTGTTTCGCGGCGAGCGCCTGCTGGAGAAAACGGTGACGCTGCGGGAAAAGAAGAAGATCACGCACCTGCTGAAGTTGGTGGAGAAACCGACGGAGGACCAGAAGAAGGCTCAGGATGGATGGCTGAAGTGATGTCAGCCTCAGTACTCCTTCAGCACCCCGCCTTCCCCGACCACGAAGGGTCTACCCACGGGCTTCCCCCGTCCGCCGCTTTCCGGGCCCTCGCGCCACGCCAGCCATAGCGCATTTCGCGGTCCTGCCACGAACCGCTTTCCATCCCGCTCCACCAATTTCGCCGGCACGAACCCGCCATCGCGCCAGACGTTGGGCCGGGCGGTCGGCAGTTCGGCAGGAGCTGACCACTCCCATTCGATTTCCGGGCCATCGCCCGGCAGCTCCTCGCGTGTTCCGTCCGGTTTGAGGACGAAGGGCACACCGGCCGGAAGTTGCAGTCCGCGAGGTCCCGGGGTCGTGAGCAGGTAGAGGAGCCCCGGTGCGCAGGGACCAAAATCAGTGCTGCCGTCATCCCTTGGCCTTCCGGGCGCGACGTCAAGCCAGCCGCTTCCCGCAAACATGGAGAGGAAAACAGGGTCCGGGAGATTCTCGAAGACGACGGGCACCGCGCCGGGAAGCTGCGCGGAGGCGTCGGCCGCCGACTGCCACACGAACGCGTACTGAGTCCAGAATGAAAGCGAGTTCCGGACAGAAACGAGATTCGAGTAGTCATTTCGCTCTTCGCACACGTAGACCTTCGGAAGCCGGGCGTCGCCGCGCCGGTAGGCGAAATACGCAGGGGAAGCAGGCTCGGTGTCCGCGGGCTTCATCCAGATTTCGGTCCCCGGTATTCCGACCCACGCGTCGCCGCTCGCTTCGCCGTTGACGAGCGGGCATCGGACCAACGCGGCGGGGATGCCCCAGGAACGGAAGAGGGTGATGGCAGCGATGGAGAGATCGGTGCTGCGACCGCCGCCATCTTTCAGGCAGGTCGCAGGGTCGAGGTCGGGAAGGCCCCTTGGCTTTCTCCTGGCGCGGGCGCCCAGGACTTCCGCATTCAGGTAATGCAGCAGCCGTTTCAGCGTTCCTTCCCTGTCCGCCTCCCACCCGGCGGCGAACTCCCCGACCCGCTGCCTGACGGCCTCGTCCTGTCGCCACGCGGAGTGCCAGTTCGTGAGGGCTTCCGTCCCCACGCGGTACATCAGCACGCCGCTCCGCCACTGGGCTTCGTCACGCGGAGACCACGGATAGTCCTGCGCCTCACGGCCCTGGGCAACCCGGCGCTCGAGGAATTCAGGAGTGATCTCATCCACATCCACCGTCGAGCGCTCCTGCGCGTCGACCGTGTGTCTCCGCGCCGCCCGCCAGAGCAGCCAGAAGTAGGCCTCCCGGTCGGCGCCCTTCAGCCCGCGCGCGTCCCGAAAGGAGTCGGCCCGGGATCCAAGAGGCTCCAGCGCCCGCTCTTCGATCGTGGGCGGATCGCTGCAGCCCCCCGCCATCGCGGCCGAGAGCGCCAGTAGCAGCAGGCGCTTCATCGCCTGGCCGCCATTGCCAGGACGACCAGGTCCACGATGAACAGCAGGACGATGATCATCTCGAGGATCAGCATCTTCTGATTGGACGATTCGACGGCCACGAGGTTGTAAAGCTCTTCAAGTGTCTTCAGCCGGTCCTCGACGGTACGGCGCCACTCCGGCAGGTGAAAGCGCCTGGCGCACCCCATGTACTGCCTCGCGAGGTGCCAGTCGCCGATGTACTTGGTGGCATTTTCGACTTCGTCGGCGACTTCCGAGACGCTGACGCGAAGTTCGCGAAGTTCGCCCAGCAGGTTGCCGGCTTGAAACGAGAACATCTTCCGGGCCGTCAGCCGCTCCAGGTCGTCGTACGCGCGCGACACTACGCGGTCGAGTTCCTGGTCGTAGTGCCGGTACTCGACGAGCTGCAGATTCGCGAGCTCGAGGATGCGTACGACGTCCGCGGCCGGGCCCTTGTCCACGATCAGGGCCGCGTCCCAGTCGATCACGGCGAGATCGTCGCGGTAGTAGGAAAAGCGCTCCGCGACCGTCTCGGCGGCTTCCGTCGCCGAGAGCCGGCCCGGGTCCGCCTCCCCCGTGATCAATCCCGCCACCTCGCGCCCGTTCCGGTTGAGCCACTCCTCGGCATCGGTCATCCCGACATCTTCAGGCACGAACCGGAACACGGTGAACGCCTCCGGCTGGTCCGGGCTGATCCGATGGCGCCTGAGCAATCCGCGAATTCGCTCCATGAGCCCGTCGAGTGAGCGCCGTGCGATCGCATTGAGCGTCTCGCCGCCTTCCAGCTTCGGGTCGTGGTGCGGCGCGAAGTCCAGGAGCTTCGCGCCGGTCGCGCGATAGCGAAGCGTCAGGGCGATGACGCCGAACTGGAAGAGGTTGGCGCTGACCCCGATGGTGAGGCCGCCGGCCTTGACCTCGGGCAGCGCGACGCAGATCGAACGCTCCAGGGGGACGTCCCTGGGCGCCGCTTTTTCCGGCCGCACGATCGCTTCGACCGCCGGCCCCAGCACGCGCGCCGCTTCCGTAAGCGGAATCTCATACGCGACGTCCCACGCATACAGGTGCAGGATCTCCGGGTTCACCTGGAGGTCACCGTTTTTCCGCGGGCATCTTCGACCGGACGCGCTCCAGGGCGAGTCCGATCCGTTTCGTCGCCCCGGTGCGGTCCACCATCGCTTCCGCCCTCGTCAGCGCACGCCAGGCGGCCGTCCGGATCTCCGCTCCTTTGGCGGCTCCTGCGTCGCGCGCGACGGAGTCGGCGTACTGCTCGAGCGACTGGCACAGCAGATCGACTTCCTCATCCGAGGTCTTGCGGGCCACCAGCTCCCGCGCAATCGCTTCCTCCCCCCTTTGCCCGTAGTACATCTGAAATCCGTTCGAGAGGTTCCAGAGCGCATTGCGCGCATGGGTGCGCGAGAAGAGTTCGTCAAGCACGTCGAAGGTTCCCCAGTGGTTGGCCGCGTCGCAGCCGGCGAGACCGTGCCAGGCCTGAAGAGACTTGTTGGCGTCCGGATCCTCCAGCTGGACGGCCAGCCGCCTTGCGCGATCAATGTTCGCTTGCCTGGCCGCAAGGTGGGTTTCCTCCTGGGCCCGCGCCATGTGGCGCGACATGCTGCCGCGGCTCGTGATGAACATGAATGCGACGCCGGCGATGCCGGCGAGGACGACGGCGCCCACGACGAAGGCGCCGATACCGGCGACACCCGCGCCCGGGGAAGAGCCGGACACGGGAGAAGCGTGGGCGGAATGCGGAAAGGTCGCGCCGCAGCCGGAACAGAACGGGACGGCGCCGGGGGCGAGCCCGACGGTGGAAACCATCGAGCCGCAGGAGGGACAGGGAAAATTCAGGGGGGGCATTGCTCCGGCATTATGACGGAGAAACGGCGAAGGGACGACAGGGATTGGCTGTTACAATTCCGCGCCCGCATGCGCCTCGTCACCCTTGTTCTCCTCGCTTTCGCCTTCGCGCTCGGGGTCGCCGGTTGCGCCACGGAGAACGGATCGGCCGACAACGCGAGACCCGCTTCCAGGCGGCAACTCCTGGTGCTGTCGCTGGACGGGCTTCCCTGGGATCTCGCGCAGCAGAAGATGGCCGCCGGCAAGATGCCGAACCTGGCGGCCCTCGTCGCCCGCGGCTCTTCCGCTTCCGGCGGGAGCGTTTCGAGCTACCCTGCTAAGACGGCGCCGGCTCACGCGACGCTGTGGACCGGGTGCTGGTCGGACCGCACGAAGATCCTCGGCAACGAAACGCCGGTGCTGCCTCGCACGGCGCATTCGATCCTGGAATTCCGGCCGGGCTTCGACGCTTCCGCCCTGGCGGCCGACCCGGTTTGGCGGATCGCGGCGCGGGCCGGGAAAACGGTGACCGTGGTGCAGGCGACTCACGCGGAACCGGACAATGGAGACGATCTCGGGATTCCGTCCCTTCGGATTTTCAACGGCTACCGGAATCTCGTCCGGTCCGCGATCGTGACAGGTCCGGCGTTCGCCGCAGATGATCGCACCTTCACCGTCGAACGCGACGGCGACGGCCTCGCCGTTTCGTGCCCTCCCCTTCACGTCCACGTCCCGCGTGCAACCTGGGTCGCGGTGGATCACCCCGGCGTGCGCGGCGTTTTCTACCTTTACCTCGCCCGATTCGAACCAGCCGGATGGGCCCTTCTCCGCTCCTCCTACTCCACCGTCGCAGCCCCATCGGAAGCGGATGCCGCACGCTTTCGAAGCCAGGTAGGCGGCTACGCGTACAACGCGCAGAAACTCGATCCGCCACTGCTCGACGGGACACCCTGGAAGCGCGAGGCGTATCTCGCCGCGACGAAATTGAACGCGGAGCAGGTGAAGAAGGCAGTGCTCTGGGCGATGAAGGAACGCCCCTCGGATCTCACGATCGCCTACCTCCCCCAGCCGGACGAAGCGCTGCATGAACTCCTCGGCAAGATCGAGATCTGGGCAGACCGGGAGGCCGCGGCGACGCTCGACGAAGTCCTCGCGGTGTGCGACTCGCTCCTTGGCGACCTTGCGTCAGCCCTGGGCCCCGAGGGCGCGATCGCGGTCGTCAGCGACCACGGCATGGCCCCGGTGGACCGCGTCTTCTACCCGAATCTCGCCCTCGAGCGCGCCGGCCTCCTCGCGCGCTCTCCCACGGGAGGCATCAGCCTCGCGGCCACGCAGGTGATCTTCGCCCGCTCCGGCGATTTCCTCACGGTCAACACGCTCGACCGCTTCGGCGGCATCGTCCCCCCAGGAGAAAAGGAGGCGTGGCTGTCACTGGCGGAGCGCGAAATTTCGAAGGCGGCCGAGGCGTCGCTGGGCGCGGGATCACTTCTGCCCCCGTTCCGGCCCGGCACGAATTCCGCCGACCTCGCCGCAAGTCCCGAAGGCGACGCGTGGCTCTCCGCGGCGTGCGACGGCGTCCGCCTGTACGCGTTTCTCTCCCCGGAGCTGCCGGCAAAGGACTCCCCGCTCGTGCGCGAGATCTCCCCCCCGATGGGCTATCATTCCGGCGACCCGCGGATCGCCCGTTTGCGAGCCGCCATGGTTTTCGCGGGACCCGGGTTTCTGCATTCCGAAGCAGCGGGCGTCCGGCACGTTGACTTCGCGCCGACCGTACTGCGGTGGCTCGGCGTCGAGCCGCCCGGGGACATGGCGGGCGCGCCGCTGGACGCATTCCTGGAGAAACCATGAAACTGAAGGACAAGGTCGCGCTCGTGACGGGCGCGGGTTCGGGAATCGGCCGGGCGATCGCGGCGCTTTTCTCGGCTGAAGGGGCGTCCGTCTTTCTCACGGGACGCCGCCGCGATTCGCTCGACGCAACGGTGAAATCGCTCAAGGGAAGAAGCGCGGTTTCGACGGGGGACGTCCGCCGTCCGGAGGACGCGGACCGCTGGGCCGCAGAGTGCGAAAGGACTTTCGGCGGGCTCGACATCCTCGTGAACAACGCCGGCATCATCGGAAACGGGGGCATCCTGGACTTCAATCGCTCCAAATGGCGCGACCTGATGGACACGAACGTCGAGGGAGTCATCGAGGTCACCCGGGCATGCGCGCCGCTTCTCGTCAAACGCGGGGGCGGCTCGATCGTCAATCTCGGAAGCGTCACGGGGATCCGCCCGTACGGCGGGCTTCTCGGCTATTGCGTTTCCAAGGCCGCCGTGAACATGATCACCCAGTCGCTGGCGCTGGAACTGGCGCCGAAGAAAGTGACAGTGAACGCGATCCTCCCCGGCGTGGTCGTGACGGACCTGCACCGCACGGGAGGGATGGACGAAGGAGCCTATGCAGCCTTTCTCGAGCGCTCGAAGACGACGCACCCCTCGGGGCGCGTCGGGACGCCGGACGAAGTCGCCGAGGCCGCGCTCTACTTCGCGTCGCCCGGCGCGCGTTGGACGACGGGCGTGCTGTTGTCGGTGGACGGCGGGCGCGCGCTGACGGCGGCGCGCTGAACGTGGCGGGGGATCCTGGGGTGGGAAGAGGAAACACGAGATGAGTGACATGATTCGGACCTGCGTTGTGGCCGCGGTGGTGGTTGCGATTGCGTTCGGAGCGGCGGGTTGCACTTCAAGCCGCGGCGGCCCGATTGACCCCAAGTGGATCTGCCAGGAGCCGATGCCTCCAGGCGGCGTCGGCCGGCTGATCCTGGACGCGCGCCGTGACGGGGACAGGCTGGCTTTCGGATTCGGCTACGTGCTCTTCCCGATCGACTGCGGCCCCACCGATCCCGAGTACCGGGTCCATATGGAGCCCCACGTCGGCACCTGGTATCACCCTGAACCCAGACCCCAGGGCATTCCCCTCGTTCTCTACCTCAAGCCAGGCCGATACGGGATCGACATCTACGGCACCGGCGCGTGCTTCCGGGGGCGCGATCTCGTCGTGAAGGAGGGCGAAGAGGTCGTCTACCGGGCCCGGATGGACCCAGGCGGGTCCATCGAAGGTGTCGTCCTCGGACCCGCGACCGGCGAGCCGCTTCCCGGCGTCATCGTCTGGCGCCCGCTGGACCGGGGCTACGGGGCCGACTCAAAGGAATGGGATCCCAAGAATTCTTACGAAGCGTCGCGTGTCTGCAAGACGACGGGCGAGGGATACTTCTTCATCCCGGATCTGCCGCCGGGCGAGCACGTGATCGTGATCTACGCGCCCGAGCTCGGCTGGATGGAGAGGAAAGTCACCGTCGTCGACGGGAAAAAAGTGCAGCTCAACCCGATCCGCTTCGTGAAAAACTGAGGGCGCGATTTCAGCGCGCGGCGACCAGCACTCCCGTGTAGTTGTGAAGCCAGTTCCGCTTCCCGACCGGCGCAAATTCCGCGTTGCCGAAAAAACCGATGAGGGGAAAGTCGCCCAGGCCGGCGCGGATGGCGAGCACGTCGTGGTCCTTTTCGCCGTAGAGGTTTTTTCCGCGTCCTCGGCAGTTGAAGTACAGGCCGAAGGCGGGCATTCCGCCGAGATCGTTCTTCACGCCCGCGACCATTTCCTTCATGTCCAGGATCGCGCTCGACTTTTCCATGAGCTGGAAGACGAGCGTCTGGCCGGTTCGCACCGGCGTTCCGACGGCCAGCACTTCGCCTTCCTCGGACTTCATCGCGATCAGGTTGCGGACGATGAAGTCTCCGCGGTTGAGCGGGGACTTTGAAGAGTCCATCGCGATGCCGGCCATGACGGGGCCGCCGGGACCGCCGTTGCGGGCGTGGTCCTGGAGCGTGTCCTTGAGCATTTCGAGCGGGGGTTTCCCCGCGAGTCCCAGGACCAGGTGGCCGTGCGCGCGAGTGATCACCAGCGGGTGTCCGATCGGCCGGCAACCGTGGGCGACCCCGTAAACCAGCTTTTCGGATTCTATGGCCGCGCCGCCCACGCCACCTTTTTCGACACGGTCTCCGGCGAACTGGAAGTGCCCGGCTTTTTCGCTTCCGCCCGACAGCGCCCCGCCGACAAGCGGCTCGAACTCACCACCGGAGTCGAAACCGTTGAGTAATTCGGCGAGATCGACTTCGGCGGGATCGGGGAAGATGACGCCAAGGGGAGAGCCGTCGAGCGCCCCGCGGAGGCGGTCGGCGCCCGGCTCGTGGAACGCGCGAATCCCGTCCTCCGCAAACGCCATCAGCGCCAGGGCTCTGCCATCTTCCGCTTCTCCCTCGTCCGTCAGCACCCCCGCGGCGCATCCGCCTGCAACATTCGTGCAGCCTGCGGATTTCAGCTCATCGAGGATCGCGCTCGCGCCCCTCCGGTAGTGCGGCGTCGCGAAGACCAGCGCGGCTACCGGCGAGCGGCCCAGCTTCCCGGCTGCCGAGCGCAGCGCTGCGGCGGCGGCGGCTCGCGCCTCCGGCACGTCCCGCACCAGCGCCGTCGCCGCGCGCTTCACTTGGACAATCCCCTTACCTTGAGATCGCTCAGCTCCAGCGTTCCGTTCTTGACCCCGATCGCCGGCCCGCCCGTTGCCGCGGGCCCCGTGTGCCCCATCCAGGCAGGTTCACCGTCGACGACCAGCAGCGCCATGTCGCCCTTCACCACCAGCGCGATCTCGTGTGATTCCCTGGGCTGCACTTCCTTGCAGAGCCCCGAGGTCTGCCAGCGGTCGCCCTGCAGGAATCCGGTCTTGCTCTGGCCGCTCAAGTAGAAGCGTCGCTGGATTTTCGTGCCGCAACGGAAGTCCAGCACGAGCTCGGGCCACTTCTCGGTTGTCCCCGGCCCGGTGACGGCCGCGCTGAAGCGAACAATGTAGTCGGGCCCGTGGGACCACTGGGGCGGCCGCACGAACTGCTCCCCGTTTTCCGCTTTCAGGGTGACGGACTTCTCCTTCGACGCAGGCCGGAGCCACTGTCCCGCGGCGACGTCGGTTTCCTTGTTTTCCGCCACAAGCGCCGAGAGTTCGCGAACCTGCGCCTCGATGTCCTCGGCGGCCCACGAAGGCTTGCCGGAGATGGACAGGGAGCGAATCACGAGGGGCGCCGTCAGGTAAAACGCGACGCCTCCCTCCCACGGGAACAGAAGCGTCGTCTTCGTCATCGTGTCGTTCACGGTGACGGAGTACTGGCTTCCGCTGATCGAAATCTCGACCGTGTACCAGCCGCTCTCCTTCGTCGGGACGGAGGAGAACGACTCGCCCATCGGGAGGTGAATGAGCGACTGGCTGAGGCCGTCCTGGAGCGCCAGGATCGTAGGCAGCCCTTCTGACCAGCTGCGCCACGCGGGAATCAGCGCGAAGTACTTGTCCGTGCATTTGACTTCCATGCGGATCTTCGGATCTTTCCACTTGATCAGCGGAAACGCGAGCAGCGCGCCGTCGTCGTTCGGCACGATCGTCAGCCCTTCTCCCCCCGTCAGCTGGACTCCGCCCATCCCGAGGGCGTCCTCGAACAGGCGATCGTCGGTGTAAGAGACGCGCGCCGCGCCGTCCGCCAGATGCTCGACCGTTCCACCGCAGACGAGCTCGAGGTCGGAAGGCGTCCACTTCGCTGCGGAAGCGGCGAGCATTCGTTCCACTGCCGAGCGGTCCTCGCCCTTGATGGGCCAGTCCCGGAATTTCTCGAGGAAAATGCGCGCCAGGTCCGCCGCCGGGGGGCCCGGAGTCGCCGACTTGATCGCTGCGAGCCGGGACTCCGCCTCCGCGAGTTGTTCGCGGGGCAGCATGTCCGCGATGGCTTTCTGTTGCCACGCGTCGATCTCGACGCCGCGGCGAATCAGCCTGCGAAGCAGGTCCAGCGCGGCGGGGCGGTCGCGCAGGGCCAGGGCGAAGTCGAGGGCGTCCTGGATGTCCGGATTCCCGGGTGCAGGCCCGATCGCGGCCTCGGCGAGCGCCTTCGCCGAGATTTCCGGAAGGCGGATCGTGCTCTGGCCGCCTCCAGCTTCCAGCGTCACCTGGTCTTCGGCGTCCGCCACTTCATACACGGTGCCCTTCGCGAACGTCCCGTCCACTCGCTGGATGGAAACCTCCTTGCCCAGCATCCCGCGCCACGCGTCCATCGCCCGCTTCACCGTCTTCACCGACGCCCTGGCCATCCTGCGCGGATTCTCGAAGACCTGCGGCTTGTCCTTGTACTTCCCCGACTCCTCGAGCACCTGGAGCTGTCGCAACACTCCCGCGAAATCCCGCGCGGAGAGCATTCCACCCAGCTGGTCCAGCGGGTTCCCGGAGTCTTCCGCCTGCTCGATGTCAAAGGCGCGCTGCTCGAGGAAGTTCTTGAGATCCTTGGGCATTTTCTTCGCGAGGTCTCGAAGCGCCTTGACGCCGGTGGTGCCGTGAGAGGAATCAATGGCGCGATCCGCGACGTCCTTCGCCTTTCGCCAGACCGCCTTCTGCTCTTCTTCGATCCTCTTGCGCCCGACAATCTTGGGTGGCTCGACCAGGTCCCAGCGGTCCATCGCCAGGCGGAACTCGTCCTTTGAAACCGTTGCCTGGACTTCCCGCGTCAATCTGTCCAGGTAGGAATTCCAGACTCGGACCTCGACGGCGTCCTCGGCGTCGCGCAGCTCGGTCAGGAACGGGAGCTCCGGCCACTTCTCCCGCTCGTGCGCCGCCGCAAGCGCCGACTCCGTGCCCTTGCCGGCGTCGGCGACAAGCTGGTCGCCGCGGGCGCTAACTCTCCCGAGATAAAGGTCCTTGAGCCTGCCCAGCAAGTCACCCCGGATCTTCTCAACTCCGGCCGCGTCAACGGAGACGTAGTCACCGGCCTCCGCCAGGCACGCCTCCAGGTCGACCCCGTCCTTGCGCACCCTGGCCTGGAAGGCCGCCCACTTCCGCGTCAACTCTCCCCGCGCAAGCGCCGCCGGATCGACATTTTGCTCGACCTTCGCTCCACCGTTGCCGCCGACGGGACCCGGTCCGGGCTTCGGGCTTTCACCCTTGTCGCGCGTGAAGACCCAGACGAGAAGTGCCCCCGAAACGAGGAAGGCCATGCCGGCGACGGCGTACGCGGCGAAATGCCAGCGCGGAACGGGGAGCGGCGCGGCCATCGAAAGGGGGGCCGTGTTGCCGGGCATCGAAGAGGATCCGGTGGCCGCCATGCCGGAAGGAGAGCGAACTCCGCTCGCCTGCGCGGGCGGCGGAGCGCCGCTCCGAGAAGCCGCCGCGGATCCTGCGCCGCTTCCCGACGGCGGTTTCACGCCGCTCGCCTTGGAGGCCGCCGGTCCTCCCAGTGCGGCCCCCGGATCGCGCGCGGCAGTATCGAGCGCCGCGATCAGCTGGTCGGCGTTCTGGAATCGCGCGGCCGGGTCCTTTGCCATCAGCCGATCGATCACGTCCGACATCGCCGGGGGCGCGTTCTCGATCGGCGGCGCGATGTCCTGCACGTGAGCCATGAGCAGTTGCATCACCGCGTCGGCGTCGAACGGGTACTTCCCCGACGCCATGTAGTACATCATCACGCCCAGCGCGTAGAGGTCGCTCCGTGCGTCCGCCTTCTTTCCCTCGCACACTTCCGGCGCCATGTAGTGCGGCGTCCCCATCACCATCCCCGTCATCGACAGGCTCTGCTCCCCGCGGTCTTCCTTCGCCAGCCCGTAGTCGGCCAGTTTCGCTTCGCCGTCCCGCGTGAAGAGCACGTTGGCAGGCTTCACGTCGCGGTGCATGATTCCGAGCCGGTGTCCTGCGCCGAGCGCGAGCGCCACTTGCCGCGCGATCGAGATGACCTCGGCGGGCGGAAGCCGCTTGTACCTGTCAATCCGCTGCTGAAGCGACCCGCCCTCGACGAACTCCATCACGAGGTACGCGAGCCCCCCCTCCTCCCCCGCCGCCAGCAGCCTCACCGCATTTCCGTGGTCGATCTTCGCTGCGGTCCGTCCCTCGCGGAGAAACCGCTGCCGCGTCTCCTCTTCCCTCGCCATCGCCGGCGGCAGGATCTTCAGCGCGACCACCCGCCGCAGCCGCTCGTCGAATGCGCGGAACACCACGCCCATGCCGCCTGCGCCGATCTTTTTTTCGACGGCGTAGCCCGCGAACGCCTTGCCTACGAGGTTGAGTGGGTCGGCCATGGTGCTCAATCGCGCCGCCCCCGGGGCGCGGTTTGTCCCTTCATTGTAGGCGAGAGATGCGGCGGGGGCGTCCGGAAAACACCTCCCCGCGGAGTCCTACTTCATCTGCGTCGACAGCCCCCCGCACGCAGGGAGGTAGCACTGCAGCATGTAGTCCATGACCATGCGGTCGCTGTTGAAGCGCCACGCCATGGAAGTGATCGCGTTCTTCATCCGGGCGACCCAGTCCACGGCGACATCCTCGACGTTTCGCTTGAAGTACAGCGGGACGATCGTCTTCTCCAGCACCTCGTACAGCGAGTCGGCATCGCGCCCTTCCTGCACGTCCGAATTCGCGTGCACGTCGCCGGAACCGATCGCGAAGCCGTTGCTCCCGTCGTAGGCCTCGGCCCACCAGCCGTCGAGTATCGAGAGGTTCAACCCGCCGTTCAGCGTCACCTTCATGCCGCTGGTCCCGCACGCCTCGAGAGGCTTCACCGGATTGTTCAGCCACACGTCCACCCCCTGCACCATGTGCCGTGCGACGCCGAGATCGTAGTCCTCCACGAAGACGACCTTCCCATGGAAGCGCGGGTCGCGCGTGAGCTGCACGATGTTCTGGATGAGGCGCTTCCCGCCGTCGTCCTGCGGGTGGGCTTTGCCGGCGTAGATGATCTGGACGGGGCGCGCCTTGTCGCCGAGGAGGCGGGCGAGGCGGTCGAGGTCGCGGAAAAGAAGCGTCGCGCGTTTGTACGTGGCGTAACGGCGGGCGAATCCGATGGTGAGCGCGTTGCGCGAGAGCAGCCTCGCCGCTTTCGCCGGCGCGCTGGCGTCGTGCGGCGCGCGGCGCGCCTCCTGCTCCGCGAGCCGGTGACGCACGAACTCGACGAGCTTGTGTTTCTCGTAAAGATGCGCTTCCCACAACTCCAGGTCGCGGGTCTTGGCCACGCCCTCCCACGCGTCGCGATGGCAGAGGCGGTGGATCCAGCGTTCGCCGACGTTGCGTTCGTAGACTTTCGCCATCGACGGCGACAGCCAGCTCGCGATGTGGACGCCGTTGGTGACGTGGCCGATCGGCACGAGGCGCTCGTCGCGCTGAGGCCAGAGACGGTTCCACATCCGACGGGAGACGTGGCCATGAAGCGCCGAGACGGCGTTGGCGCTTCGAGAAAGCCGGAGCGCGGCGACGGTCATGCAGAAGGGTTCGCCCTGGTCGCCCGGGTGAACGCGGCCGAGGCCGAGGAGTTGTTCGCGCGAGACGCCGAGGCGGTCGCGCAGCCAGCTGAGGTGTTCGTCGAACAGTTCGGGGGTGAAGCGGTCGTGGCCGGCTTCGACGGGGGTGTGCGTGGTGAAGACGGTATGGAGGGCGACGTCGCGGCAGGCATCCTCGAACGAGTAGCCGTCGTTCTCGACGCGCTCGCGGACGCGCTCGAGCGTGACGAAGGCGGAGTGTCCCTCGTTCAGGTGGTAGCAGCCGGGATCGAAGCCGCAGGCGCGCAGGGCGCGGAGCCCGCCGAATCCGAGGATCAGTTCCTGGCGGATGCGGATGCGCCGGTCGCCGCCGTACAGGCGCGCGGTGAGCTCGCGGTCCGCCGCTGAATTGCTCGCGACGTCCGAGTCCAGAAGCAGAAGCGTCGCCCGGCCGATTTCGGCGCGCCACACCCTCGCAGCCAGTCGCCCCGAGGGGAGGTCGATGGAGACTTCCACCACGCGCCCTTGCGCGTCGAGCGCGGGCTGAAGGGGGAGGTCGTCGATCGGCATGAAGCCGTACTCTTCCTGCTGCCAGCCGTCGGCGCTGAGCGTCTGGCGGAAGTAGCCCTGGTGATAGAGGAGTCCGACGCCGACCAGCGGCACGCCCAGGTCGCTCGCGCTCTTGAGGTGGTCTCCCGAAAGCACCCCGAGGCCGCCCGAGTAGATCGGGAGCGACTCGTGAATCCCGAACTCCGCGGAGAAGTAAGCTACGGGACGCACGTTGAGCGGGCCGGCATGAAAGCGCGCCCAGGTATGCTCGGCGCGGAGGTACTCCACGAGACGGTGATAGGCAAAGTTGATCCGGCTTTCGAGATTGAGGACGAGGGACCGCCGGTCGACTTCGTCGGAGGGAAGCGCGCGGAGGAAGGCGACCGGGGAGTAATTGACCTGCTTCCAAAGTTCGGGGTCGAGGTCGCGGAACACCCCGATGATCTCGGGGTGCCAGGTCCAGAAGAGGTTGGATGCCAGGGTGCGAAGTTTGTCGCTCAGGGTGGTGGGCATGGGGGAAGGGTAATCGACGGGGGCGGGAAATGGCGACGGCAACGAACATTCCTTCTGCTTGACCTCGCGCCGCCGCCGCGCGACGGTGCCCGTCCTGGTGACCACGTTTTCCGCGATCGCGCATACCGACATCCAGGGGTCCACCCGGCTCTGGGAGCGGCTCGGACCTGGATTCGCGCCGCTGCTCTCGGAGCACAACCGCATCCTGCGGGAATCCGCGAAAGCAGGGCGGGAAATTGCGACGGAGGGAGACTCGTTCACGTTCGAGTTTCCTTCGGCGGACGAGGCCGTCGCGTTCGCCCTCACGGCCCAGCGGGCACTTCATGACTATCCCTGGCCTGCCCTGGCCGGCGAACTCCTGGTGCGGATCGGCGTTCACGCGGGGGATGTCCAGGGGGACGCAAACGCCGCCGCGGAGGTCGCGCCACGCGCCCGTCTGATCGCGGCTGCGGCGCACGGCGGACAGATTCTCCTGACGGCGCAGGCTCGCGGCCTGGCGGGAAACGCGCTGGCACTCGGCGTCCTCACGGACCTGGGCGAGCACCGCCTCGCCGCGCACGACCGGCCGGAACGGATTTTCCAGCTCCTCTCCTCTTCGCTCCCGGCCCGCCTGTTTCCGCCGGCGCGCACGCTGTCGAGCCGCCCCACCAA
Organism: Planctomycetota bacterium; assembly: GCA_038060895.1. Lineage (GTDB taxonomy): Bacteria > Planctomycetota > MHYJ01 > WSZJ01 > WSZJ01 > WSZJ01. Next base: position 1,234 of record JBBTCT010000045.1, on the reverse strand, counting down.
TATCTCGTCCGAACCCGACCGGTTTGTCGGCCGCACGCAGGAATTCCAGGAGATCTCCGCCCTGCTCCCGACCCAGGCGGGGCGCCTCGTGACGCTGACAGGTCCGGGAGGCATCGGCAAATCGCGGCTCGCCCGCGAAATCGCACTTGCCCTGCTCCCACAGTTCGAGGGCGGCTGCTGGCTGGCGGACCTCATGGAAGCGCGAACCTCGGCCGACGTCTCTCGTGCGGTCGCCCATGCCCTCGGCGTTCCGCTTCCTGCCGGCGAAGACCCGGCGGCCGCCGTGGCGGACGCCCTTGAGTATCGCAAGCCTCTCCTCCTCGTCATCGACGGCTTCGAAGCGCTCGTGGACCACGCCGCGGCGACGATCGGACTCTGGACGAGACACGCGCGCCAGGTGCGTTTCCTCGTCACTTCGATCTCGCTCCTCGGCCTCTCCGGCGAACGCGAAGTCGCCCTGGGCCCGCTCTCAAGCCCCGGCTCGCTGAAATCTGCGGCGACCGCACAGGGACTTGAAGCATTCGAAGCCGCGCAATTGTTCCTCGACCGGGCCACCCTCGCCCGTCCCGGATTCAGGCTATCGGACGGCAATGCGTCGGCGGTGGGGCGGATCTGCGCCGACCTCGAGGGAATCCCGCTGGCGATCGAGCTCGCCGCAGCGCGGCTCGCCGAACTCCCCCCGGAGGAAATGCTCCGCGAGCTGGAGAGCCAGTTCCACCTGCGCGACACCTCCCCCACTGGTGGGCCCCGTCGCCGCCAGTCCCTCGCGGGCGCGCTCGAGTGGTCATACGGACTCCTTTCGGAGTGGCAGAAGAGCGCCTTCCACCAGGTTTGCGCCTTTCGAGGCGGTTTTTTCCTGGAGTCCGCGGAGGACGTCATCGATCTCTCCGCGGAACCGGACGCGCCGCTCGCCATCGACGCCGTGCAGGCGCTGCGCGACCGCAGCCTCCTTCGCACGCACGACACACCGTTCGGCACCCGCTTCTCCTTCTTCCGGGCCATCCGCGATTTCGGCGAACGGCACTTCCGCGAATCCCGCGGCGAAGCGCCCTGGCGCGCCCTGGAGGATCGCCACGCTCGCCATTTCAATTCCCAGGTCCGTCGCTGGACCGCCGCCGGCCCCTCCGCCGCGTCTTCGTTCGATCGCCTCGACCTGGAACTCGACAACTTCTTCGCAATCCAGGACCGCTTCCTCGCCCGGGCTGCCGCCGGCGACGCGACGGCGGCGGCGACC
>JBBTCT010000044.1:0-2778 GCA_038060895.1 Planctomycetota bacterium | reverse complement strand
ACAAAGTGTCATCGGAGAACATTGCGCATCAAAATAAACATAACCAAAGTGACCTGAGTAAGGACAATCCATTGCAAGAACTTCAATACGGATAGAAGAACCAATGAAGGATGTTAGATCTAAAGTTACTTGCTTCCATTTGTTATAAGCTACGCCTGCAGCTGCTGCCGGTAAATATGTAGTTGTGTTACCTGTTGAAGTACAAACTGCATTACTGCCGCCGGGAACTGTACTGAGGAACTGGGCCGCATCCAAAGCGCCGACGTGAGCGGGCTCCGCCGGACGTTAGGTCAGCTTGTCGCCGCCTGGGAACGTCGGTCCTACCCGAGGCCAGCAGAATCAAGGCAATCAAGGTGACGCTGCCCGGGATGCCAGGATGAGCGTGGCGCTCAGCGAGACCGACCCGTGCGCGAGGACTGTTCCGCGGGGCAATGGCCTGACCTTGCGCGGTGCGGCGGCATCCGGGCGTTCATCAGGGCGGTCAGGCAGGCCAAACGGAGAGGGAAGGCCTGCGAGAGGTGCTCTGGGTGTGGGGTTAACGATGTGCTCGGGTGCTACCCTGTCGTGGGCACCGGGGGCGCTCGCCATTCGGCCAGCGCACGATCGAGGAGCTGCTGTGGGCGCCGCTGTAAGCTGCGCCGCTCGCGGGCCGGTTCCCGGATGCGGCGAAGCTGGCGCTGGCTGGCTGCGAAGTCGAGGTCGGTCACGTTGTTGAGGCGCTGCTCGAGCTCGGGCTTGGGCAGGACCCGTATCAGAGCCTGAGCCGCGATGGTGAACTCGCCGCAGGTCTGCATCTTCCCCCCGGCCGTGCTGGAACGGCCGGTGGTGGCGCGGACGGCCTGCTTGCTGGATCCGAAGAAGCCTTCGATGTCGTTGGTGGTGCGCGGTATGCCCGGATGTCCGTAGGCGTGGAACAAGCCTGGCCAGTAGCTGTCGGCGACCTTGCGTAGGTGGTCTACGAAGTGGCCGGTGGCGGCGCCCCGGCCGCGGCGCGGAGCTTCAGCCTCCAGCCGGTTCAGGTGACGGCGTAGGGTTCCCTTTACCTGGGCGGCCCGGCGGTCGTCGTGGTCGAGGATTCTGGCGACCTTGCGTACGATGACGACGTGACGTGCCAGGCGCTTGGCTACTGCACCCACGGAGTCGAGGGGTCGGAGGGCGTCACGGACCGCGTTGATCAGTGGCCAACCCTCTCTGGGAGCCCCCCTCTTTCGGGCGGCCTCGTCGGCGACCGCCCCAACCGCTTGCAGTCGCTCAAAGCGTTTGAGCCCCGGGGGATCGGTCACCGCTCGGCCGGAGACCACCCCGGCGGCCGTCCCCGCGCGCACCAGCACCGCAGCCATCTTCGCTTCCGCCGACAGAGATTCGTCCCGGGGCTGGTCACGGCCAGCCGGCCCAGGGGCCTCGGTCTCGGTGCCGCCCGGCCTCATACCCCACTTGGCCTCTGCCGACCGACGCTCGTCGCGGCCAGTAATCTCCGGTGCCTGGGCCTCTGCGCCGAGCCGTACACCCACCGCCTCACTACTGAGCGCGACTTCCGGGAAGCGACGCTCGAGTGTCCGCTGTACCTTCCGCAACGCCACCACGGCCTCTCTCGCGGCTTGCGCCAGTTCCTGGTCGTCCGCCTTGAGGGGCTCGCTGACGTTCTTCAAGAAGTGCAGCTGGCAGAACTGATGCGGGACCCCCGGATAGGCCTCCGCGATAGCCGGCACCAGGCTCTTCTCCTTGTCCGAGACGATGCCCAGGATGGGCACCCCGATCTCGGCGGCCAAGTCCGCGCCGAGGCGCAACAGGGGAACCAGGTCCTCCTTGCGGCGCGCCAGTCGCCGCTGAGAGTACAGCACCTCCCCCGACATCACCTCCCGCATCACATACAACACCGGCGACCCCTCGTCGAAATGGACTCCGTCCACGGCAAGCACCATCGCCCCCTGCCGCCTCAGTCTTTCACGCAGTCGGCCCGAATCGCCTGCCACGCACTGACTCAGCGCCAGGAAGTCCTCGACCAGATTGCCCACGCTGCGCTCGCTGATGGAAATGGCGAACTCCCCGACCAGACGCTTGTGGATCCTCGGCATCGAGAGCTTCTCGCGGATGAACTGATCGCCAGCCCAGATCACCACGTCCCGGCCGAACTCGTGACCCTTCAGGACCAGGCGCCCAACCTCCGCCGAACGGTACCGCAGGCGCCGGTGCTCGCACTGGTCCCAGCTACACCTCTTCCCCTTGCCCACGACATGGATGAGACCGGTCAGCCGTTGAACCCAACGCTCCCGGGTCTCGCAGATCTCCAGGGCTGACGGACAGAACGCGCACTCCTCCTGCGATGGCACGAGCAGCAAATCGTCGGCCCCCACGTGGTCCCGGCCGTGAATCCGCACCTCGGGAACCGACCATACCAAAAAGCGACGGCTTTGTCCAGCCCACCCAGCCACGAGTTCCATTACGCAGATTCTGCTGGCCTCGCCTGGCGGGCTTTGGGCAGCGGCACCACCGCGAACGTCTTCCCCGTCGTCTTGTTGACGACCTGGTCGGCCGTCACCTCCAGCTCGTCGCCTTCGTTCGCCTCGATGTCGGGCGCCGTGACCAGGTTGAGGCCGAGGTTGATCGAGTTCTGGAGGAAGATCCGCGCGAAGCCCCTGGCCACGATCGTTAGCTCGTAGCCCTTGAGGCAGGAGCAGGCCTGCTCGCGCGAGGAGCCGCAGCCGAAGTTCTTGCCCGCCACGATCACGCTGCCGGGCGGGACCTGCTTGGCCTTCAGCTTGCCATTGACCTCGGCGT
>JBBTCT010000043.1:0-30312 GCA_038060895.1 Planctomycetota bacterium | reverse complement strand
GGGAGTGGGATGGGGAGTGCGCGGGCAGATGAGACAGGTCGCGGCGGCGAAGGCCGAGGGCGAACGCCGTGCGGCGGCGAAGGACCTGTCGGACAAAGGGCGGGCGCTCGTGGATCTCGCCGTCGAGGACGACGATCACGGGCGGCTGGCGCGTCGCGACGGCCGGCTCGAGGATGCCGGGAAGCTGCTCCGCAAGGCGATCGAACTTGTGCCCGGCGATGGCGAAAGCTACTACCAGCTCGGCCGCCTCCTCGCGCTGTCGGGGAGGAATCGTGAAGCCCTGCTCGAATTCCGTCGCGCGACCGATCGCAATCCCGCCCACGCCCTCGCCTGGTTCGAGCACGGACGCATTGCGCTCAACGCCCTCGGTCGCCTCCGCAACAGCGGGCAGCTGCGCGCCATGCACCGCATCTCCGAGGCCGGCCTCTACGATCGAGTCAAACTCCCCATGGCGCTGGACGACGGCGGCCTCGGGCTCGGCGCCGCCGAACTCGCCGACGTCGCTGCAAAGGACTTCGACCGCGTCCTCGCCTCCGAAGCCGCCCCCGAAAAGGCCGCCTACGGCCGGGCCATGCTCAAGCTCCTCGACGACGACCCCGACGGCGCGATGAAATCCCTTCTCGAAGCCCTCGAGCGCAACAAGTACGACGCGGAAATGCTTCGAGCCGCCGCCGAGATCGAGACCTACCGCGGGCGGCTGGCGGACGCCATCGAATGGAGAAACAGGCTGCTGGGCGTCCGGCCCGCGAGTCCCGCGGCCAAACTGGAAGCGGCCATCGCGCTGACGACGGGTCGAACGCTGCTGCAGCGCGATCTGTTTCGCGAATCCGCCGAAATGAAGGCGCGGGCCCGCAAGCTGGTGGAGGACGCGCTCTCCGGCGAGGACCGCGACGCCCGCCTCCTGCTCTTCGCCGCCACCGTGCTCGCCGGACTCGATGAAATCGCCGCGGCCTTGCCGCACGCCCGGGAAGCCGAGCGGCTTGCCCGAACGCCCGCGGAACGCCGCGACGCGGCCGTCGCCGTCATCGCGCTTCTCGCCGTCACGAAACCCGACGAGGCCCTGCAGCTCCTCGACGCGCGCCCCGGCGTCATCACCGGCGAGGACCGGCGCGCGCTTCGCATCTCCCTCCTCCTGCGCTGCCGCCGCGAGGCCGAGGCGGTGCTCGAGTGGCGGCTGCTGGCGGAGGGGACGGAGCTGTGGCACACGCGCCTGAACGACGGCGGCGCAGCGGAACTCGCGTGCGGAAACCTCCGGGCCGCCGAGGCCTGCGCGCGCCGTATCGCGGACCCGCCCCGCTGGTGGAACTCCACGCTTCTCGCCGTCATCCTCGCGGCCCAGGGACGCACGGCGGAGGCGATCCCGCTTCTCGCGACCGATGAGCGCGCCCTCGGCATGGACCTCTACATGACCCGCGCCGAGGTCTACTGGCTGGCGGGCCGGTACCGCGACTCGTGCATCGCGACCCAGGATGCCGTGCAGGCCTCCGCGGCGGGCGACGAGGACGCCGTCTTCGTGAAGGTCATTGAGAAACTCGCCCTTCCTCTCGAAACCGATGCGTCCGACGCCACCGCCGCGGGCGTCCTGTCGAAAATCCAGTTCTACAACGCCCTCACCCTCGGCGCCGACCCCACCCTTCGCCGCGACCTCCTCCAGGGAAACTGGGCCGCCCTCGAGCGCATGTACGCCGTCGAGCAGGAGTGGACTTACCGCATCGGCGAGACGGCGAAGTCGATCGAAGCGGGGAAGCGGCTCCTCGACCTCCACCGCGCGGGGCTCTGGCTCTTTCGTGACGCGCGCGCGCGGGCGAAGGCGGGGGATCGGGAGGGTGCGTTGAAGGCGCTGGCGGAGGCGGTGGAGAACGGCTTTGACGAGGAAGAGTGGCTTGATGGGGAAGCGGGGTTCGACTCAGTTCGTAGCGACGGGGGATTCCAGGTATTGCGGGAAAAGGTGGCCGGCGGCGCTTCGAAGTAGGGTTACGAGAAAGTGCAGACGGTACACTTCGCCCCCCATGAGCGGCAGCTCTCAATCCCTCTCCAAACGCGACCGCGCGCTCGCCGAACTCGTCCGCGTCCGCGGCTGGGCGAACGACGCTTCCATCGAAAAGGCGGTGGCGGAGGCTTCGCGCTCTGAGGGCGCGCCGGACCTGGGGAGCGTGCTGGTCGCTTCCGGGATCATCACGCCGGTGCAGCTGCAGACGCTGTCGGATGCGATCGAGGGGAAGTCGAGCCGGTCGCGGGCGGGGACGCGGCCGCCGTCGCGGGCGCCGTCGTCGGCGTCGGACAAGACGATTGCGGCGAGCGATCCGGGAGTGACGGTGAAGGCGCCGTCGGGGGTGCGGAAGCCGCCGGACCAGATCGGGCCTTACCGGGTGCTGCGCGAGCTTGGCCGCGGCGGGATGGGCGTGGTTTATCGCGCGCTCGACCCGGAGCTGCGGCGTGAGGTCGCGCTCAAGGTCATGATCGCCGGCGCGCAGGCGGCGGAGGCGGACGTCGAGCGGTTCCGGCGCGAAGCGGCCGTTGTCGCGAAAATGGGGCGCCACCCGCACCTCGTGCAGATCCACGACATCGGGCGCGACGGCGACCGGTTGTACTTCACGATGGATTTCGTCGAGGGAATTTCGGCGAAGCAGCGCGTCGAGCAGGATGGCGCGTTCCCGCCGCGCGAAGCGGCCCGGATCGGCGCGGAGATCGCCGGGGCGCTTGCGTTCGCGCACAAGGCGGGGGTCCTGCACCGCGACGTGAAGCCGCACAACGTGCTGCTGGACCGTGAAGGGAAGGCTTTCCTGGGCGACTTCGGCCTCGCCAAAGACCTCACGGCCAACGCCGGGCTCACGGAGAGCGGCTCGGCCTTCGGCACCCCGGCGTACATGCCGCCGGAACAGGCCGGCGGCCACGCGTCGCACGCGACGCCGCTCTCGGACGTCTACTCGCTCGGGGCAACCCTCTTCGAACTGCTGACGGGCCGGGCGCCCTTTATCGGCGAAACCGGCATGGACATCATCCGGCAGGTCCTCGAACACGACCCGCCGTCGCTTCGCTCGCTCAAGGAAGGCATCCACCGCGACCTCGAGATCATCTGCCTCAAGGCCCTCCGGAAAGAGCCGCCGAAACGCTACGCCTCCGCGGCCGAGCTGGAGGCTGATCTCCGGCGCTTCCTCAATGGCGAGCCGATCCACGCGCGGCCGGCGGGACGTCTCGAGAAGCTCGTGATCAAGCTGAAGCGCCACCGCGCGGTCGTTGGGGTCGCGACGGCGGGATTCCTGCTGGCGGGTGGAATCGCCGTGGGCGCCACGTGGCGGCTGAAGTCGAAAGAGCGGCAGGCGGAAAACCAGAAGGCGGACCTCGAGCGCCGCGAGAAGGAAACGACGCCGCTACTGCTCGAGGGCAAGTCGCTCGTGGACCGCGCGGACGACGCGGGGCGCAGCGGCGGATGGAAGGACCGGGCGGAATACGCGCGGCGCGCCGTCGAGACGCTGCAGAAAGCCCGCGCGGCCCTGCCGGAAAGCGAGGACGTCTGCTTCGAGCTCGGGCGGGCACTTCGAAGGGCCGGCCGCGAAGAAGAAGCGCTGAAGGTTCTCGAGCAGGCCGTGGCGATCAACGCGAAGGACCCGCGGGCGTGGTTCGAGCACGGGTCGATCTGCCAGGAGCGGCTGAGCCGCTCGCGCGGGACGCTGATGAGGCTGGCAATGAACGCCGTGCAGAACGAAGTCGGGTTCGTCGTGAGCGGGTTTCGCGGGAATGTGATCGCGTGGATCGGCGGGACGGGCACGCCGGAGGACGAGACGCGACTCAGGTCAACGGCGATCGCGGATTTCCGGAAGGTCGTCGAGACGGGCGCCGTGCCGTTCTGCGCCGCGTACGGCGAGGGAATGCTCCTCTTCTATGACAGCAAGCACGAACAGGCGCTGGAGAAGATCGACGCGTCGCTCGCAATCAATCCGTACTTCGTCGATGCGATCGAAGCGCGCGCAGAGATTCTCGAATGGTGGAAGCAGGACATCACGGCGGGGCTGGCGGAGCGCAAAAAGCTGTGCGACCAGCAGCCATCCAACCCTCGGTTCGCGCTCGAATACGCGCTGTCGCTGCGGGCGACCGGGAAACGGAAGGAAGCGCTGGTGCTGGCTCGGAAGGCGGCGGAGCGCGTCGAGGGCAATCCCGCGATCGCTCTTCGCGCCTCCCAGGTCGCGCTTCAGTGCGGCGACGAAAAGCTCGCGGCGAAGCTCGCGGAAGACGTTCTCGCTTCAGGCGACGCCACGGTCAATCGCGGCGAGGCGGCGCGCATGATCGTGGACGCAAGGATGTCGATCGGTGACGAGAAGTCGGCGGAAGAGGAAATCGCGAAGTACAGGGGAGTGCTCGACCCCGACTGGGAGTCGGCGTACATGGCCGAGGTGCATCTCGCGCGGGGCGATGTGCCCGCGACGCTTTCGTCGCTTCGGGCCGTCAAGACAGGAACGGGCGCGTACCAGGCGATGACGCCGTTTGCGACGTACTTCGAGCAGAGTGCCGGGAACCTCGCGCGCGCCGAGCTGCTCGCAAAGCAGGCCGAGGACTACGGCATGTCGAAGGCGTACCGGATGTTGCGGGGACTGGTCGCGATGGACCGCGGGGAGCTTCAGAAGGCGGTCGTGGACTTCGAGGCCGTGAAGGTCGAGCTGCCGACGCTGAACGCGAACCTGAGCAATCTGGCTGCGGCGAAGTTCCTGCTGCGCGACTACGCGGGTGCCATCGACACGCTGGAGGAGAGCGTGCTGGCGACTCCGCTGGCGAAGGCGCAGAAGGAGCAGGCGAAGAAATCCTTCGGGGTGCTGCGCGGCAAGCTGGATACGGCGAAGGAGCCCAAGGACGCCGCGAAGGTCGTGGAGGAGATCGTGGGGCTGCTGACGCTGGCCGGGATGCAGACGCAGGACAAAGCGACGCAGGGGGCGATCCGGGAAGGGATGCGCGGGCTGCTGCGAGTCCTGCAACAGTTCTATGCGGATCTTGAGATGTGGAAGGAGTCCGGGCTCGCGGCGGACCGGTACCTCAAGATTTCGCGGAATGGGGCGATGCTGTACCGCGTGGCGCAGGTGCGGGCCAGGTCCGGGGATCTGACGGGGGCGCTGGCGGCGATCGAGGAGGCGCAGGCGCTGGGGTTTGACGAAGGGGCCAGGCTGGATGGCGATTCCGCATTTGAAAAGGCGAGGGGCCTGCCGGAGTGGGCCGGCGTGAGAGGGAAGTGCAGGTAGGCAAGAGGTCGGGGACTCCGATCTATGAGCGTTGGAAGTTCCAGCTGTTCCCTGGGCCGATAATTCCGAAACTGCAGCCGTATTCTCTCTTATTCGGGAGCAGCTTTTGTATCTGCCGGTGCTTCGTGTCAGGACCACGGTTACAAAGACTGGTCGCGAATGAAGGAGAATGAACACGAATACAGCCAAAAGGCATTTTGAGATTCCCCGATGAACCCTTCCCACCCATCCGTCGTCTAACCAGCAGCCCCCCTTTAAAGCGACCCCATGCGCCCTCTTCTTCTGACGCTCGCCCTCGCGGCCGTCTCCGCCGCCGAGGAACGCAAGTACGACGATAACAAGCCCGACGGCGCGAAGTCGTTCGGCGACGTCGGCTGCGGCATCTGGTTTGAGGACGCTTCGGAAATCACGGCCGTGCGGATTCACGCCGCGCGCGGCGCCTGCAAGTCGTTCGACCTTGGAGGCTTCGATCGCGACGGGACGCCTATCGCACAGGCGGCGTTCGATGGCGCTCTTCTTCCTGAAAAGGCCGGGTGGGTCGAGCTCGAGTTCAAGGCCCAGGCCGAGGAGGGCGTGCTGCTGGTCGTGACGTTCAACGAGGGCGAAGCGGGCGCCATGTCGTGGGACAAATCTGATGAAAGCCACTCGACTTTCTTCTACGGCGGCCAGCATCACCCGTTCGAAGGCTCGAACTGGATGATTCGCATCACGGACACGCACCGGGCCCCCGCAAAGCCGATGTCGTTCCGGGCGCCGGCGATTCCGCCCGGCGCGGTCGTCCGCACCGACGGCGGCGAAGAGCTCGGGTTGCGCAAGTGCGACGCCGGGCAGGCCGTCAGTTTCAACCGCCCCGCCGGGACCGTCCTCGCCGGCGTCGAAATCTACGGTGCGCGCACCGGCCGCATGACGCGCCCGTTCGAGGCCACCGTCTGCGACGAAGACCTCCGGCCGATCGCCACCCTCACGCTTCCCAGCGGATGGATCGGCGACGACGAGAAGTGGTATTCCATCCCGTTCCCAGGCACGGTCCAGGTCCCCGCGCGCTTCTGGGTCGTCTTCAACTTCCGCTCATCCTCCGCCGACTGGATCTCCGTCGGCGTCTGCCGCAATGAAAAGGCCGAATGTTCAGAGGCGCTTCCCGGAAGCGTCTTCCGCAAATTTCCGCCCGGCGAGGCGTGGATGATGCGGGCGCACTTCTCGCAGGGGCCCGAGGGGAAGGATCTCGAGCGCAAGCCGCCCGCGGCCGAGGACGCCGCCCTCGTCGGCGAAGTCGGGAAGAAGTTCTTCAAGGCGTGGGAGCGGGTCGATCGGGCCCGCCTCCTGGGCGTCCTCGCGCCCAACGCCCCGGGCTTCGACTGGATCCGCTCCGAGGACTCCGGCGGATTCCTCGAAGGCCGCGTCCACCGCCGCTTCACGAAAGAACTCGCCCGGGATGTCGGCGAGGACCGCGCGACGATCCTGTACGCCGCGATCAAGGGACCGCTTCTCTGGGACCCGCCCGAGGAATATCGCAAGGCGATGCCCGCCAACGCGCAGATCTTTCCGGGACCGGCGGTCTTCCAGCTCGACGCGCCGGGACGCCACACGGGAGCGGAACTCGTCGCGCTCCGACTCGTCAAATCCGCAGACGTCTGGCAGATCTACTCTTCCGACGAGTTCGACCTGCGCGACGTCGCGTGGGGAAAGGGCCTCCTGCGCGGCGTCGCGTCCGGCGACGAGGCCGTGAAGGCGCTTCTCGAATCCCGCACTGCGTCGCTGGCGGCGATCGAGGAAGCGGTGAACGAGTGCGAGAACCCCGCGGCGAAGAACAAGCTGATCGCGGAAGCGGCGCGGGCGCGGGCCGAGGACGGCGACATCGAGGCGTGGGCGAAACTGGCGGCGCAACTTCCCGAGGACGACCGGGCGATGCTTCAGCAGACGCTTTTTGTGCCGGGCCGGCGCTGCATCGCCTGCGGCGACGACGAGAAGAAACTCAAGGCGGTGGCGGAGCTGGCGGACACGCTGGTCGACGCGATGGAAAAGCGGTTCGGCATTGTCCCGGCGGGGCCCGGCAAGCCGCGCATTCTCCGCCTGCCGCACGACGAGACCGGATTCCTGCTTCACCCCGGCTCGTGGGCCTACCCGGAGATCGTGTGGTTCGTGGGGGAGGGGGACGAAGACCGGCCCGCCGACCCGCAGCAGCTCGCGCTGGCGCTCGCCGATGCCTGCGCTTCGTGGTTCGACGACGCCGGCCAGTGGCGCCGCTGGATCGCGGCCGGGGCCATGGCTGAGGCGTCGCTTCAGACAAAGGAGACTCCCGCCGCGCTCGAGGCGGAAGTGAAGATCATTCCCCCGGCGCGAAACGTCGTGGGAGGGCTGCTGCGCATCGCGGTCGAATGCTCGCGCCGCTATGGCGACGCCGCGTTCGGGCGGGCCATCCTCGCCGCGCGCAGGGACGGCGCCCGCCGGGAAGGCCAGCGCGGACGCGCGATCTGCATCGACGAAGCGATGAAGGCGCTGGCGAAGGAGACGGGGAAGGAAGCGGAGGTGCGCGAACTGTTCGATCGCTGAACGATTCGTTCAGCGCTTGCAGGTGGCGCAGTCCTTTCGGATGGACCACGACACGTCCCTGGATGTGCCCGCCAGGAAATCGATGACGCGCATCCTCCCCGCGAGGGGATCTCCCTTGCCGAGGAGAAGCTTGCAGGCCTCGACGGCCATAAGCGTTCCGACGGCGCCCGCGGCGGGACCCAGGACGCCAGCGGCCTCGCAGGTTTCGGCGGGGGCTTCCGGCGGATTCTCGAAAACGCAGCGGTAACACGCCGTCTTCCGTGGCAGGACCGCCATGAGCTGACCGCTCCAGCGGACGACGCCGCCGATGACCAGCGGAACACCCTCGGCCACGCACGCGTCGTTCATCGCGAATTTCGTTTCCGGGTCGTCCGTGCCCTCAACAACGAGCGAGCGTCCCTTCACCAGAACCCGCGCGTTCGCGGCGGTGACCCGGACCGCAAGGGGTTCGACGGAGACATCGGGGTTCAGCCTGCGAAGGGCCGACGCAGCCGCTTCAGCCTTCCCCAGCCCGACATCCGCGTTTCCGTACAGAATCTGGCGCTGAAGGTTTTCAAGGGCGACGGCGTCCGGGTCCGCGATGGCGATCTGCCCGACTCCCGCCGCGGCAAGGTAGAGGGCCGCAGGACATCCGAGCCCGCCGGCGCCGACCACAAGCACGCGGGCATCGAGGAGCCGGCGCTGCCCCACCCCGCCCACCTCGCGGAGCACCAGGTGACGCGCATACCGGTGAATCTGCTCTTCGCTGAACCCCATCGTGTCCCCGCCATCCGAAATCCGACTCCTGCTCCCTACCCCCTACCTACTACCCCCTACTCACTCCTCACGACTCCCCACTCCCACCCCTCACGTAGCCATCGAATCCACCATGGCAACCCCCACTGCGCCGAAAAACACGATAGGAAACCACGCCGCCGTCACCGGATCCAGCCGTCCCGCGTTCCCCGCGTCCAGGAACGCCAGGATCGTCGCGAAGAAAACGATCCCCAGGCCCAGCGTGATCGCAACGCCCGCAAAAACATTCCGGGTGCCGCTTCGCATCAGAAGCGGAATCCCGATCAGCAGCAGCACGAGATTCGACAGCGGCATCGTCCACTTGGCGTGCCACTGCACGCGCCAGAACGGTTGAAACGGAAACTCGCGCATGTTCCGGTCGAGCTGCGACAGTGTCGCCATCCGGAAGACCTGGTGCGACTCCTCGATGTCCTGCGGCCGCAAGTCCGACTTCAGCAGCAATCCTTCCGGAGGAATCGACTTTCGCTCCAGCCTCCGTTGGCGGACCGGGTCGTACGTCGTCTCAACACCGTTCTTCAGCAGCCATCCTCCCTGCCGCCGCTTCCATTCCGCAGTTTCCGCCTGCAGATCGGCGACTCGTCGAAACTCGCCGTCCAGCCGCACCACGAGCACTCGTTCCATCGCGCCGCTTCCGGCCCGGTACTTCTCCGCGATCCAGTCCTGCCCCAACCGGTCGCTCGCGACCACCTGCTCCGAGTCCCGGCCGCCTTTCACTGCCTGCTCCGTCTCTCGAAACGTCTCCGCCATTGCCGGCGCGACTTTTTCGTCCACCGCGAACATCATCCCCGACACGAGCGCCGACCCGACAAACGCCGGCGCAAGAAAGCGTCGGGCGCTTCGGCCGCTCACCAGCACCGGGACGATTTCATTCGCGCGGGCAAAGCGAGTGAGGGTGAGCATCATGGCGCACAGCGAGATCATGGGCGCGACCCACACGAAGAAGAGGGGGAGTCGAACGCCGTAGAAGCGCAGGACCAGCGAAAGGCGATTGACTTCCTTTGCGTCGAAGAAATTGTCGAGGCGTCCGAGGAGGTCGGAGATGAGAAAGAGACCGACGAGGGCGAACGCCGAGGCGAGGAATGCGCCCAGCCAGGCTTTGAGGACGTAGCGGTCGAGTGTTTTCACAGCCGCACGAACCTCCGGAATGTCAGCGCCCCGGCCGCGGCGAGGACGGCGTCGGCCGCCCACGCGCCGACGAATGCCGGGACGAGCCCCTGCTCCGCGAGACGTTGTCCGCCGATCGCGAGAGGAAAGTAGGCGCCGAAGACCGGGAGCACCACGGCCGCCAGCGCGGCGACGCGGCCTCCGCGCCGGAGAAGCATGGACAGGGGCCCGGCGGCCACGGCGAAGAAGAGCGGTGCGCCGGCCCACGCGATCCGGCGATGAAATTCAGTCCACAGCTGGTTGTCCCCGTAACGCGACTTCACGCGGCCGTGCATCGCACTCCACAGGTCCGCCGGCAGCATGTCGGGAAGACGGCGTCCCTTCGTGAAGCGGTCCGAGACGTCGATGTCGCGCGTCAGCTGGTCGAACATGAGGTCGCTCTGCACGTCCCGGCCCCTTCCCGGCGTGTGATAGGTGACCATGGCGTCCTTCAGGTCGAGAATGAGGCGCGCGTTTTCCTCATCAAGCACGAGGCGCGCCTCCCGGGCCCGGATGCTCTCCTTGCCGCCCTTCGGATCTACGAGGAAAATATCCGCTTCGATCATCGCGCCGTTACGGAAGTCCTTGAAGCGGATGAACTGTTTTCCGAGGCGGACCTGGCGGAGCGCGGAGCCGGAGGAGCCGGTGAGGCCCTCGAGGGCGCGGCCGAGGAGATTTCTGCGGGCGTAGACGGCGTTGGGGACGCCGACCTGGTGGAGCCAGGCGCAGGCGAGGGAGAGGAGTGCGCCGAGGAGGAGGCCGGGAGCGAGGACGCGGCCGAGGTGGAGGCCATTGGCGCGCATGGCGTTGAGCTCGTTGTCGCCGGCGAGCCGGCCGATAGTGAACGTGACGGAGAGAAGGAGCGAAGCGGGGATGGTGAGGAGGAGGACTTCGGGGATGAGGGAGGGGAAGAGCTGCAGGAGGAGCGTGAGGGAGACGCCCTGGACCTGGTGGACCTGCGCGAGGGTGGCGGCGATGAAGATGACGGAGGAGAGGCCGCCGAAGGCGAGAAGAAAGGAGCGGAGGGTTTCGGCGAAGACGTAGCGGGTGAGGATCATCGGGGGGAAGGTTACTTGGTTGGGGTGGGGCGGGGGAGGTTGATTCGCTGGGGGTTAAGAATGGGTGAAAAGGGAAGCGCGGAGACGGCCTTGCCTCGATAATCCCGCGATGCCCGCCCGTCCCGTCGTCAACCTCCGCGTCCCCGGCACGCGGGGCCATCTGTTCTTCTTCCGGAAAATGGTCGAGTACGCCGACCGGAGCGTCGAGCCGGGGTCGCTCGTTGATGTCGCGGACCGGACGGGCGCGTTCGTGGGGACGGGGTTCTACAACCCGGACTCCGAGATCACGATCCGGCTGCTCTCGACGCGCCGGGAGGAAAGCGACGACTTTATCGACGAGCGGCTGCGCTCCGCGGTCGCGTTCCGCCGCGACACGCTGAAGCTGCCGGAAGTCACCGAGGCCTACCGCGCCGCCCACGCCGAAGGCGACGGGCTCACGGGCCTGATCCTGGATCTCTTCGGCCCCGTCGTCGTCGCCCAGCTCTGGTCGCGCGGGTGGTTCGTGAGGAGGGAAGCGTTGCGGGCGTCGCTGAAGAAGATCTTCCCGAATGGGTCGGTCTATTTCGTCGCCGACGAGCGCGCGATGGAGAACGAGGGTTTCGCGATGCCCGACGAGCAACCGCCCGCGCCGATCGTGATCGCGGAGCACGGCGCGCAGTTCCGCGTGAATTTCGCGACGGGGCACAAGACGGGATTCTTCTGCGACCAGCGCGACAACCGGCGCGCGGTGGCGGCGATCGCTTCGGGGAAGAGCGTGCTCGACTTGTGCTGCTATACGGGCGGCTTCGCCGTGCACGCGGCCAAGGCCGGCGCGAAAAAAGTCCTCGGAGTGGACCTCGACGAAGACGCGCTCGAGACCGCCAAACGCAACGCGAAGCTGAACAAGCTCGCGATCGAATGGAAGCACGGCGACATCTTCGACGTCCTGCGCACCATGCCTCGCCCTTCGGAGTTCGACCTCGTCATCCTCGACCCCGCCAAGCTCGCCCGCAACAAGCTCGAGCTCGGCAAGGCCCGCCGCGCCTACTACGACATGAACCGCCTCGCGTTCGGCGTGGTCGCCAAAGGCGGCGTTCTCGTCACCTGCTCGTGCAGCGGGCTGGTGCCGGAAGAGGAGTTCCTGGACATCGTGCGCGAGGCGGCGCGTTCGGCGGATCGCGAGTACCGCATCTTCCGCATCGCGGGCGCCGCGCCGGATCATCCTGTGAGCACGCTTTATCCGGAGGGGCGGTACTTGAAGGCGGTGTTTGGCGTTGTCGTTTGAAGCGGCGAGGAAGAACTATTTTGCGGAGCGCATCTCGATTCGCCGCAGGGCGTCCTGCGCGTCGGATCTCTCCCGCGGGGACGGCGACTCGCTTGAAAGGTGGCGCAGGACATCGGTGGCCTCCGTGCTCCCGATCCCCTCGAGGACCTGCATGGCGCGCTGCCGCCTCAAATTCTGCGACGACGGCCCTACGCGGCTCTCGGCCAGTCGAATCAGGGATTCCAGTTCGCTGCGCCACGCCCCGGGAGGCTGGCCGGCGATCGCGCGCAGGAGCTCCGGCTCGGCCTGCACGCCCAGCCAGTGAAGCTCTTCGCGCGCCGATTGCCGCCGCACAAACGATTCGTCGGCCAGCTGCACGATCAGGTCGCGGATGTGCGGCTGGTTTTCCTTCTCAGCCAGTTTTTCGCGGAGAAGCGCCGCCGCTGCCGTGCCGCCTCTTTCGAGCCGTCCCGCCGCTTCGAACGCCCGGTCGGCGCGCTGGCAGGCGAGCTCTCCCCAGTCGAGGATGGGATCGCGAAGAGACGATCGTTCCTGCGGCGCTGGCATGGGAATGTCCCAGACGCGAGTCGCTCCGTCCTTGTGCAGAGTCGCGACGAGGCGTCCATCCGGGGACCAGGCCAGGCATTGCGCGGGCGAGAGGGACCACCATTGACCCATCGCGTCCGCCTCTCTCAGGTCAAAGACGTGCAATCGTTGGTCGAGGACCGCGAGCCGGCGTCCTTCCGGCGCGAATCGGATTCCTTCGATGCCATTACCCCTGAAATTGAGTTCGACTGGAAACCTCTGGCCTGAGAAGCAAATCTGCAGCTGACCCCACTTCCCGCAGAGCGCGGTCAAAGAACCATCTTGCGACAGGACACCCGCCGTGGGTTGCATCGAATCTCCATACGCCATTTCGCGAAGGACCGCCCCCGTCTCTGTGTCCGAGTAGACGACGCGTCGGCGTTCGGTGCCGAACTGGATGAGGATGTCGCCTCGCGGGCTGAGCGTGGCGTAGCCGGATTTTGGCTCTGCAAGCGCTCGTATCGACGGAAGCTCCTGCATCCCTGTGAGATCGCGAACGCGCAGGACATCATCCTGCCACCATGCGAAGATTCTTCCGTCCTGGGAAAGGGCGGCATAGGCGGGAACCTCTCGCACCACCTCCCGCACGAGGTCATGGCCGTTCGTGAGATCGGTGACGCGGAGCCAGGCAGCGCCGAAAGAGGCGGCGAGGAGCGCTCCGTCCTCTCGCGCGGCGAGTCCGAGCAGCTGGTTCCCGGCTGCCACGTACCCGCGCAGCCGCTGACCCGTCGTGGAATCGAAGGCCTGAACTTCCGACCCGCCGCGGCTGGTGAAGAGCGACTTTCCGTCCGGGGACCAGGCGAGGAACTTCGGTTTGTTCTTCGTCTCGCCACCGATACGCACGTTGCCGGACGTGGCATCGAGGACGGCGAATTCGTCTTTCGACCAGCGCAAAGCTACGGAAGCGCCCTTCGGGGACACGGCCACGATTGGGCGCTCGGATCGCACGCTCCCGACCTGTGTGCGGTCATGGGTCCAGTCGGCTGTGTCTCGCCGTGCATTCTTGCGAAACGAGTACCCCGACTGGTACGAAGCCAAAAGGTCGTCGCTCTCCGGAATCCTGCCGAGCGCGACAAGACCACTGGTCCGGAAGCCGTCATGGATTCGAAATTTCTCTCCTGTAGCCGAGTCGAATTCGCAAACCGGTCCCGATTCGAAGCGTGCCAGGAGCCCGTGCTTCTGGACGCTCCACTCGACCCAGGTCACCGTCGCGGCGAGATCGGTGCCATAGCGCTGGACGACTTCGCCCTTGGACAAATCCACAACGGCGGCGGGAGGATTGTTCCCCCCGATCGCGAGACGATTGCCGTCCTCGGAAATGGCAATCGAGCGAATCGACTTGCAAGGCGACGGGAGGACAATCGGCTCGCCGGTCCCGGAGAGATCCGTCAGCTTCAACTCTCCGAATTCCCCCGCGCTGACGAGCCTTGCCGTGCCCGGAAGAAACGCGAGTGCGACGACGATTTCCCGATGCGGGATACGGCGCTTGAGTTGCCCCGTCTTTGCGTCCCACGCCGCCACTTCGTCCGCGAACCCGACGACGACCAGGTCGCCCACCGGCGACCAGGCGATCGCGCGCGCGATCAGGCGCTCGGTGCTCCAGGACTTGACCCGGTGACCCGACGAAGCGGACCAGATCGTGAGGGTCGTTCCCTCTTCGCACGAAGCAATCGACCTGCCGTCGGGGGACCAGGCCACTCCGGTCAACTCGGACTCCGTCTTGAACGGGACCCTCTCGAGGGTCATCGCCGCAGGCTCGGCAATCTCAAGCACCGGCTTCGGCGAAGGCGCTTCTTCGGCCAGCGCAGAAAGCGCGACCGCAGAGAAGACGATTGAGGCGAGGTTGGGGACGCGCATGGGGAACCGGTCGCGATTATGAACCACCCGGGGGAGCGGCGGTTCCGCTAATTGCTCTCCGGCCCGCCGGTGCAAGTTAGCGCGCTGTTTGGTCGAAGAACTGAACGGACAGGGTCCCGGCCGTCGCCGCCCCTCCAGGGACTTGCACACCCCGGCCCCCCTTCCGGTAGAATCCCGCCCCACCCGTGCTCCCAAAGCCCATGTCAGACATCGACACCCTTTTCGCTCTCACCGACGCGACGGACGTCCTCATCGTGCAGGAGGACGTTGCCGTGCGCATGGCGTGGGTGTCCGTGATTCGCAAGGCCGGGTACATCCCCCATCCGCTGGAATCGATTGAAGCGCTTTTCGAAGCGCTGCTCGCCCGGCTTCACTGGCGCGCGATTGTCGTGGACCTCGGGTTTCGCGGGCCGGAGGCGACGGTCTTTCTCGACCGGCTTCGTCGCGAGGGTTTTCCCGTCCCGATGATCCTGACGGCATGGGACGCCACGGTGGGGAAATCGAAGTCGGCGATAGCCTACCCGGGACTCGCGTTCGCCCCGGCGCCGCTTCAGGCCAAGGACCTGGGCGACGCGATCTGCGCACTTCCCGCGCCGCCGCCCGTCGCGCCCCCGCGGCCGTCCACAGGGATCATGATCGCGCACCGGCCGGAGGGGATTACAAAGAAGGAGTCGCGCGAGAACAGTTCGCTCCTGCCCCACGCCGCCGCGGCCAAGGCCGAGGCCGATCGCGAGGAGGCGGAGGAGACGGGGTCGAAGCGGCACAAGGCGAAGATGGCGCATGAAATGGATCGCGCGCGGGAAATCCAGAGCCGGCTGCTGCCCGAGACCATTCCGCAGCCTGAGGGGTTCGAGATTGCCGCGCAGTATCTGCCCGCAGAAGACGTCGGCGGCGATTACTACGACGTCATTACGCTTCCCGACGGGCGCATTGCCATGCTGGTCGCGGACGTATCGGGAAAAGGAATCAGCGCGGCGATGGTGATGGTGATGGCGCGGACGGTGTTCCACTCCGTGGCCCCCGGCGCGACGGACGCGCGGCAGCTGGTGATCCAGGCGGCGGAGCGGATCTCGCGCGACCTGCCGGGCGGCATCTTCATTTCGCTGGCGTGCGGGCTGCTCGACCCCGAGACCGGAACGGTTTCCGTCGTCAACGCGGGGCACCTGCCCCCGCTTCATTGGTCCGTCGTGGACGGAAATCCTTTCGTCTCCACTCTCGACGTGGCGGGCGGCGCGATCGGCCTCGTGAAGGGACCGATTTTCGTGCGGACGCTTCGGGACATCCAGCTGACGCTCGCTCCCGGGGAGCAGCTGGTGTTCTTCACGGACGGCGTGAACGAAGCGATGGACATCAAGAACGAGGAGTATGGGGACAAGCGGCTGCACAAGGCGGTGAAGGCGAATGGGGCGGCCAGTGCCGCCGAGCTCGCACAGGGCATCGTCGACAGCGTGCTTTATTATCGAGGCGACGCGCCGGCCAGTGATGACATTACCGTGCTCGTCGTGCGCCGAACTTCTGAGTAAGCCAGCGCTCGAACCACGCCACAATCCGTTCAAGGCGGTCCACTCGCCGGTCAGGGCGGCCACTTCTCGACATGCCATGCGGCTCCTGCGGGTACCTCACGAACTCGCACGGCACCCCCTTCCACTTCAGCGACGCCCACATCTGCTCCGCCTGCTCCATCGGGCATCGATGGTCCTCTTCCTGGTGCTCGATCAGGACCGGCGTCTTCATGTTCTTCAGGTACGTGAGCGGGCTCATCGCCAGGTACTTCTTTGGATTCGCCCACGCATTGTCCTCGCCGTAGCAGCCCTTCGGCCACGCAAAGCCAAAGTCGCTCGAGCCGACGAACGAGAGGAAATTTGAAATGCCGCGCGAGGAGACGCCGGCCTTGAAGCGATCGGTGTGGCCGACGATCCAGTTCACCATGAAGCCGCCGTAGGAGCCGCCCGCGCAGCCGAGGCGGCGGCGGTCGAGGCGCGGCTCGAGGCGGAGGCACTCGTCGGTGAACGCCATGAGGTCGTCGTAGTCGAGCGTTCCCCAGTTGCCGGCGCAGGCGCTCAGGTGTTTCTCGGAGTAGCCCGTCGAGCAGCGCGGGTTGCAATAGATCACCGCGAAGCCCTTCGCCGCGAGCACCTGGAACTCGTTGAAGTACACCTTCGAGTACTGCGTGGCGGGGCCGCCGTGTATGTAGAGAACCGCGGGACACTTCTGCCCCTTGCGGAGCCCTGGCGGCAGCAGGATCCAGCCCTGCGTTTCGTGGCCCTTGCGCGTCCGCGACCAGACTTCGCGCGGAAGCGCCACCTGCCGCGAGGACATGAGCTTCGTGTTCAGCGACGTGAGCACGCGCCGCGGCTCGCCGCTTCCCGGGAACCCGACCACGCCGATTTCGCCCGGGGTCTCAAAGTTCGAGAAGGCGGAAACGATGCGGCGGTGGCGCCAGTCGACGTCCCAGTCGATGGGGACGCCGGTGGGCTGGAAGAGGGGTTCCGGCTTTCGTTTCGCAATGTCCACTCGCCAGATCTCCGCCGTTCCCTCGTTCACGAGAACGAACGCGAGTTCTCTCGAGTCAGGGCTCCACGACGGCCGCGGCGTCGGCGGAATCCCGAACGTGTCGCTGATCGCGCTGTTCGAAATCGACAGGTCGAGCCCGCTCGTCAGCAGCGAGGGCTTCCCGCCCGTCGACGGGATCAGCCACAATTTCGTATGCACCGAATTCCAGCGCGCGTCAGGGTCCGGCTGCCCGAGGAACGCGATCCACTTCCCGTCCGGACTGACGCTGATGTTCGAAGCGCCGCCGGCGAATTTCCGGATCTTCACGAAGCGGCCGCCTCCCGCGGAGATCCGCCAGATGTCGTTGCGGTCGAGGTCGCGCTCGGGATCGGCGGAACGGTTGGAGGTGAAATAGAGGGAGCGGCTGTCCGGCGCCCAGCAGGGGTCGCCTTCCGAGTACTTCCCGTCCCGGACGAGCTGCTTCCCCTTCCCGCTCGCAACTTCCACGACCCAGAGGTGGGACCGGGCTTCGGGGAGGAATCCCGCGCCGTCGAGTTTGTAAAAGAGCCGCGAGATCTCGCGGACCTTCGGGGTCTCCTGCCCCGGCTCGCCCCGCTTCTTCATCTCCTCGCGCTTCTTCGCCTCCTCGTCCTGCGCCGTGAAGATCACCGCCAGTTTCTTCCCGTTCGGCGACCACTCGAATTCGGAGATCGATCCGCCGAGCTTCGTCAGCTGGCGCGCTTCGCCCCCGTCGGCGGGAATCAGCCAGATCTCGGACTTCCCGCTTCGCGCCGAAAGGAACGCGATCGCGCGTCCGTCGGGGGACCACTTGGGCGACGACTCGCTCGCCTTTCCGTGCGTGAACTGGAAAGGCTTCCTCTTGCCGGCGACGTCGCACATCCAGAGGTGCGAGACGTTTTTCAGCTGTTCGCGATCGGGTTGCGAGACGGCGGCGACGGCCCGGGATCCGTCCGGGGAGAGCCGGCAGGACGAGGGCTGGGCGATGCGGTAGAGGTCGTCGATGCGGACGGCGGTGGGCATGGATGATTCCCGATGGAAGTAGGGCCGCGCAGGATAGCGGAGAATTTCTCCTGAAGCGCGGTTTTGGAAATTCACCGGGGCGGGTCGGGGCGGCGTAGAATGGAGTGCTGAAGGGAGAACGTGATGTCGCCAAAGCTCCTCACGGTGGTCCGGTCGCTGGCCCTCGTCGGGTTGGGAACGCTGGCCGGAGCCGGCGGCGGGATCGCTGCATGGAAGAAAATGAATCCGCCGCCGCGGCCTCGCCCCGACGTATCGGGTCCGCCGGGAGGCGGATCGCTTGCGCCACCCGAAGAGCCGCCAGAGGGAATCGAACCGGCGCCGGCCACGGTGCCGGAAGAAGTGAAACCGGCGGTTGAAGTGAAGCCGCCCGACGCTGCGCCCGCGAAGCCCCCGGACCGCGGCCCCGAATTCTTCGGCTTCCACACCGGCTCCGCCGAACGTGCGCCGGAACCAAGGCCCGAGCCGAAACCGGAGCCGGCCCCCGCTCCCAGGCCCGAACCGAAGCCGGCGCCACATCCAACGATGGCGAAGCTGACGTTCATGAAAGACCGCTGCGTCGCCGGCTTCGACGGGAAATCGACGCTTCATGACTTCTCCGGCTGGACGAGATCCGTCACGGGCTCGATCGAGTACGAGAAAGGCCGTCTCGCCGAGACCGCGAAGGCCGCCTGCACGATCGACGCCCGCAAGCTCGACACCGGCGACGCCGATCGCGACAAGGAAATGCACGAGCTGCACCTCGAGTCCGCGAAATTCCCGGACATGAAGTTCGAACTCGCCTCGCTGAAGATGACCGGCGAGGAAGCGATGGACATGAAGGGCTCGATCGAGATTCACGGCGTGAAGAAAGAGATCGAGATCGCCTGCACGCTCAAAGTGCGCCGCGACGGGTTCGTCTACGTGAAGGGCGAAATCAAGGCGAGGATGACGGACTTCGGCATCAAGCCGCCGTCGAAAATGGGGATGATCAACGTCGAGGACGAGATTCGCATCTGGTTCGAGGTGTGGGCGGAGCCGGCGAAGGGAGGGCGCAAGTGATCCGCTTACGCGCTGCACTCTGCGCCAGACTCGTGGCCGTCGCCTTCCTCCTCGCGGGCTGCGCTTCCTTTGAAAAGAAGCCTCCCCCCGAAGCTCCTGAAGCTCCGCCCGAGGAGGCCGCGGACCCGGGCCCGACGGAGGCGAAAGAAGAGCCCGCGGTTCCTTCGCCCGCGCCGCCGGACCCCGTGGTTGCGAAACCTCCTGATCCCGAGCCCGTCGCCCCCGCAGTCCCCCCACGCCAGGAACTCCCCGGTTCCTGGACCTCGACTTCTGCCTCGGGCCCAGGCTCCGCCCCGGTCCGCCGCGTTGACATGGAGTTCAGCGCGAACGGCGCGTGGTGCGGTTCCATGCTTCTCGACGTCGATGGCAAGAAGCGCTTCGAGTCCCTCGACGGGACGTGGTCGCTCGCGGAAGGCCGTGTCTCCGTGAAGCTGAGCGACGGCCGCGAGCGGGTCTGGACGATCGCATGGGACGGACCGGCCCTGATCCTCCGCGACGGGGAAGCGGAGCTGCGTTTCCGAAGACTGGATTGAAGCCGCCCTGGCCATTCCACTCCTTTGCCTTCTCCCGGGCGTGCCCTAGACTGCCCGGGATGAAGCGTCTCGCCTATGCCGCCCTCGCCCTTTCCCTGGCGCTCCCCGCTTCCGCCGGCTGGAAGTGGGATGCCGATGAGGGGTTCGTGGAGGATCAGGCGGTCACCGCGCCCGAGTCACCGCAGACCGCGGACGAGCTCGCCGCGGCGGGGGAGTTCAGCCGCGCAGCGGCGAGATACCGGATGCTGGCGGAGGCGGCCGCCGACGACACGGCGGTGCGGCGACTGGCGTGGCTGCGGTGCGGCGACGCGCTGGTGCTCATCAAGGACTGGCTGCCCGCCATCGAGGCCTACGACAAGTTCATCGCGCTCGCCGAGACCCACGCCGAGCGCCTGCGCGCGATCCGCTTCCAGGTCGAAGCCTGCATCATGGGCGTGCGCAAGGGGATCGGATTCGACTTCTTCGGGCTCGTGCGAGGTTCGCAGTGGGCGGCGAAAAGAGGCCGCGAACTGCTGACGGCGTACCCTTACGAAGACTGGTCTGCGAGCGCGCGTCTGCGTTTTGCGGCGGCGCTGCTCGAGGCCGACAAGTACGAGGAGTCCGTGATCGAGTACGAGTTTCTCCTGACGGATTTCCCGGACTCGCCGTGGACCCCGACGGCCCGCTTCCGCAAGGGCGAGGCCCATCTTTCGC
This sequence comes from Planctomycetota bacterium, assembly GCA_038060895.1. Lineage (GTDB taxonomy): Bacteria > Planctomycetota > MHYJ01 > WSZJ01 > WSZJ01 > WSZJ01. The sequence continues at coordinate 10,055 of JBBTCT010000043.1, read as the reverse complement.
AATTCGGGGGGATGCCGTACGACCCGCAGCCCCTGGCCGATTCGCGGCGCGAGTTCCGGCGGTACCTGGATGACTACCCGGAGGGCGACAAGACGGAAGAAGCAAAGGCGCGCCTGGGAGACCTCGACGAGTTGCAGGCCGAGAAGGACTGGCTGACCTACAAGCACTACGCGCACCTGCGGCGCTGGAGATCGTCTCTGTACTACCTGAAGGAAATCGCCGGCCGCTTTCCCCGGACCAGCTGGGCCGAAAAGGCGCGGGAGGAAATCCCGTCGATGGAAGAGAAAGTGAAGAAGCTCAAGCCGCAGGAGCGGGAAATGGACGCAAAGTGAGACCCATCGCCTCCGTGACGATCCTGCTCGCCATTGCCGGCTGCAACTACCGGCTCGGCGAGCCCACGATCGACGGCGCCCACTCGGTCGCCCTTTCGATTCCCGCAAACCTGACGCTTCGCCGCGGCAATGAATTCGGCTACGGGGGGCACGAGATCGACCTGGCCCAGCAGATCCGCGACATGCTGCTGGCGCGCACGGAGTACGACCTGTTGCCGGAGGGGGACGCGGATCTTACGGCGACCGTCGAGATCGTCGATTACGAGACGCCGTTTCTCGTGGCGGACGAGTCGGACCGGCCGCTGGTCAGCGATGTGACGATCAAAGTCCGGTTGAAAATCAGGCGCCGCGACGGAAGCGTTGTGTACGAGGGGGACCGGAGAGAAGTTGGGTATCTCGTGCCGGGGCGGGATGAGGATGAAGGAACCGCGCGCGCGGAGGCGTTTGAAAAGGTTGCGCGCTGGGTGGTGAGCCGGCTTGAAGGGGGTTGGTAGGCCGCGGGGGCCATCCGCATCCGCCGGTTGCCGATCGCGCCGAACCCCGTTAGAATCGACCCCCCGCGCCGCGCTTCCACGGAATAGCACCGCGCCCCCCCGCGTTCCCTTCATGGACATGGAAAACCAGGAAAAGCCCAAGCAGCGGCCGCAAGAACAGGGTTTCCGTCCACCCAAGGGGTTTCTCATTCTCCTGCTGTTCTTCGCGGGCGTCCTGATCGTCCTGCACATTTCGAGTTCCGGCGGCGCGCTCGGCGGCGGGGACGAGAAGCTCGACCCGGCCCAGTTCGAGGAGAAGCTCAAGCAGGGGCAGATCAAGAACATCCGGATCGACGGTCGGGACGTCGTCGGCGAATTCGCGGCCGAGGGAAACAAGTCGAAGTCCTTCAAGGTCACCTACCCCGAAGGCTACTTCTCCACCGACCAGCACCTCGACCAGCTCAAGGCGCTCTACCTCGCCAAGGCCCCCAGCGACCCGAAGGACCGGAAATTCGAAGTCGTCGCTCCGAGCCCGCTGACGCAGTTCCTCGTCACCATCGGCCCCTGGATCATCCTCCTCGTCGTCGCCTGGTTCCTTCTCTTCCGCCAGATGCGCTCCTCCGGGCCCGGATCGATCCTCGCGTTCGGCCGGAGCCGGGCCAAGATGACCAAGGGCGGCCGGGACAAAGTGACCTTTGACGACGTGGCCGGTTGCGACGAAGCGAAAGAAGAAGTAAAGGAAGTCGTCGAGTTCCTCAAGGATCCGACACGCTTCCAGAAACTCGGCGGCCGCATGCCGCGCGGGATCCTCCTGGTCGGCGCGCCCGGCACGGGCAAGACGCTCATGGCCAAGGCCGTCGCCGGCGAAGCGGACGTGCCGTTCTACGCGATCGGCGGCTCCGATTTCGTCGAGATGTTCGTCGGCGTCGGCGCTTCGCGCGTCCGCGATCTGTTCCGCCAGGCCAAGGAAAATGCCCCCGCGATCATCTTCCTCGACGAAATCGACGCCGTCGGCCGTCGCCGGGGCGTCGCGGGCTTCGGCCGCGGCGACGAGGAACGCGAACAGACTCTCAACGCGATCCTGGTCGAGATGGACGGCTTCGACACGGACGACAGCGTGATCGTCGTCGCCGCCACGAACCGCCCCGACGTCCTCGATCCCGCCCTCCTCCGCCCCGGCCGGTTCGACCGCGAAATCATGCTCGACCTGCCGGACGTGAAGGGCCGCGAGGAAATCCTCCGGGTGCACTCGAAGAAAGTCCGGCTTGCGCCCGAGGTCGATCTTTCCGTCGTCGCGAAGACAACGCCGGGATTCAGCGGCGCTGACCTCGAAGCGCTGATCAACGAATCGGCGCTCGTGGCGGTCATGAAGAAGAAGGAATCCGTCGAGGGCGAGGACCTGGAAGAAGCGCGCGACAAGGTGCGCTGGGGCCGGCAGAAGAAATCGAAGGTCATGGATCTCGACGACAAGAAGATCACGGCGTACCACGAGGCCGGGCACGCGGCGGTCGCGGCGATGCTTCCAGAGGCGGAGCCCGTTCACAAGGTCACGATCATTCCGCGCGGCGTCATGGGCGGCGCGACCATGTTCCTCCCCGAGAAAGACCGGATGCACTTCCAGAAGAGATATCTCCTGGCCCAGCTGAAAGTCGCCTTCGCCGGCCGACTCGCCGAAGAAGAGTTCTGCGGCGACATTTCGGCGGGCGCCCAGAACGATTTCAAGCAGGCGACCGAGTGGGCACGGCGCATGGTCTGCGAGTGGGGGATGAGCGACCTGGGCCCCATCAACTACAGCGAATCCGAGGACGCCGGCTTCCTTGGCCCCCAGTCGCGCCCGCGCAGCTTTTCCGAGGCCACGGCCGTTGCCATCGACGCCGAGGTCAAGAAGATCATTACCGAGTGCTATGACGACGCGAAGCGGGTCCTCAAGGAAAACCGCGAGAAGGTCGAGCGGATCGCCAAGGCGCTTCTCAAGTACGAGGTCCTCGACGCGAGCGACGTGAAGCGACTGATGGACGGCGCGGCGATCGAATCGCTGCATGACGGCCGCAAAGGACCGCCGGCTCCGACGCCGGAGGTCAAGGTTGCGGACGTGAAGATCGTGGAGCCGCGGCCCGCCACGGGGCTGAGTGGCCCGTCGCTCGGGGCGGCCCCGGCGTAGCGACGGCGCTGCAGCAGCCAGGGTTCGTTGCTGTCGCAAAGGAGTCGGTTCGGGGCTAGGATTCCGGCCCTGTGACTCCTGACGAAATCCGGCTGAATCCCCGCGTGGTGGCCGCCGCTTCGACCGCATCCCTGAAGGCCGAGTTGTCGCGGCTCGGGTTTCCCGGCGATGTGCGGGACCTCGCGCCGGCGCGACTGGCGAGGATTGCGGTGGCGATCGAAAACCTCGTTCCGGCCGAGGCCTTTGAGCTGCGGGCGCGGTGGGCTGCGGGCGGCGGGGAAGTACTGATCGCCGGGGACCCTTTCTCGACGGCGGCCGTGCCTGCGGTGGTGACGGGAACACGGGAGCAGTTCGAGAAGTCGCGAACGGGGCTTGAGGCGGTCCTCGCCAACGCCGTCCGGCTCTTCCATTCGACCCCGGCAGCGGTCGGCGGGCTCGACTTCGGCCGGCGGACCCACCTCATGGGTATCGTGAACGTCACGCCGGACTCGTTCAGTGACGGAGGGAAATTCGCGTCGGCGGAAGCGGCGATCGCGCAAGGCGAGCGGCTCGTGCAGGCCGGCGCTTCCGTCCTCGACATCGGCGGCGAGTCCACGCGTCCCGGGGCCGAGCCGGTCGGAGCCGAGGAAGAGAAGCGGCGCGTGCTGCCGGTGGTCGCGGCGCTGGCGAAGCGGGTGCGGGTCCCGGTGTCGATCGACACGACGAAGGCCGGGGTGGCGCGTGCGGCGCTGGATGCGGGTGCGGCTATGGTGAACGACATCAGCGGGTTGCGGGGAGATGCGGCGATGGCAGCGCTGGTGGCGGAGCGCGGGGTGCCCGCCGCGGTGATGCACATGAAAGGGACGCCGCGGACGATGCAGCAGGCGCCGCAGTACCGGGACCCGGTGGCGGAAATCTGCGCGTGGCTCCGTGAATCGCTCGCGGCCGCGGCGAGGGCGGGGATTCCCGAAGAGCGGCTGATCGTGGACCCGGGAATAGGGTTCGGGAAAGCGATGGAGCACAATCTTGAAATCCTGGCGAGGCTGCGGGAATTCCGGACGATGGGGAGACCGCTCCTCGTCGGTGTTTCGCGAAAATCGTTCCTGGGGAAGCTCACGGGACTCGAGGCCCCGGATCGTTCTCTCCCGAGTTCCGGCGCGGCCGCCTGGTGCATCGCGCAAGGCGCCGACATCCTGCGGGTCCATGACGTCCAGGAGACGGAGACCGTGCGAAAGGTCATCGACGCGATCGCGCGCTCCTGAATTGCTCGTCATTTAGAATTTATAATTCAAAGTTATAAATTGAAAATTGGTCCGACTCTTCAAACTCCCGCATTCCCTCGACCGCCTCCTCCGAGTACAATTTCCCGCGCGGCCCGCACCCCTTTCTCCCATCGGGACCCCGGATGATCCAGAACCTTCTCTCAGGCGTCGACGCGGTCCGCGCGGCCGTCGAGATCATCCTGCTCTTCATCTTCTTCTACTGGATTCTCCGTTCCTTCCAGGGCTCGCGCGGCGCAGGGCTCGTCCGAGGCATTCTCGTCGTCTTCGTGGTTGCTTTCATCGTGCTCATGGAAGTCACTATCCGCCTCGAGCTCGACCGCATCCGCGCCATGCTCCAGGGAGTCGTTCCCGCCCTCGTCATCATCCTCGCCGTGATCTTCCAGCCCGAACTCCGCCGCGCCCTCGTCCGCCTCGGGCAGGGTCGCTTCCTCTTCCCGCTGCTCAAGACCGAATCCGTCCCCGTCGAGGAAATCGTCAAGGCGTGTGCCCGCCTCTCGAAAAACCGCATCGGCGCGCTCATCGCGATCCAGCGCGACTCCAGTCTCGCGCAGTACGTCGAAGGCGGAGTGAAGATGGACGCGGAAGTCACCGCCGAGCTGCTCGAGACGATCTTCTACCCGGGCGCGGCCCTCCACGACGGCGCCATCATCGTCGTCGGCGACCGCGTCGCCGCCGCGGGTTGCCTGTTCCCCCTGACCGACAACCCCGACGTCGCCCGGAGCCTCGGAACACGCCACCGCGCCGGCATCGGCATCACGGAGGAAACGGACGCCGTCACGCTCATCGTCTCCGAGGAAACCGGCAAAGTCTCCCTCGGCGCCCGCGGCGTCCTCTCCCAGGACCTCGACAAGGACGAACTCGAGAACCGCCTCCGACAGCTCTTCCGCGGCGGTGAAAAGAGCTCCAGTCCGGCCTCAACAGCAGCGGCCCTCCTGTGAACTTCCTCACATCCCTGTTTCTTTCCGACTTCAAGAACCGCCTCCTGGCGCTCGCCCTCGCGATGGTCACGTGGGCGTCGGTCTACCGCGAATCGACCGAGCAGGTGAAGGCCACGGCTGGACTCGAGCTGACCCACGGACCCGACGTCGCGATCCTCTCCGTGCAGGACGAGTCCGGCGCCCCCTGCTCCTTTGTGGAAGTCACTCTCAACGGTCCCCGCGGAGAGTCCGTCCGCCTCCGCGACCTCCGCCTGACCGCCGATATCGAAAAGCCCGCCCAGGGGAAACAATCAACCGTGACCATCGAGGTCACCGAGAAGAATCTCCTGCTCCCGCCGAAATTCCGCCTCGCCGGCGCAAAACCCGCGCGTTTCCGGGTCCAGGTCGACGCCCGGGAACGCCAGTACAAGGAACTCGAGGCGGGACGGGAAGCGCTTCCCGGTGAACCCGCGGGCGCAGAGTTCGTCGAGGGCAAGCCGGCGGAAGGCGTCACCCTGCGTTCGGCCACGATTTCACCGCGATCCACCTACATTTTCGGGCCGCGATCCGTCCTGGACCTCCATGGCAAGGTGAAACTGCTTCCCGTCAAAATCGATCGACTTTCCGCGGGCATCCATAACCTCACCGCGGAAATCGTCAGCACCCTCGACGGCCAGCCCATCTCAACCCTGGCGCCCATCACGGTGCAGGTCGATATCGGCGAGGAACCCCAGGAGGCCGTCTTCACGGCGCCCATCACGCTGCTCCAGGGCCACGACTACGCGCGCGACTTCCTGGCCGAGCCCGACCTCAAGGATGCCGAGGTCCGCGTCCGCGGCCCAGCGTCCGCCATCACCGAGCTCAAGGCCCGCCCCGAACTGATCATGGTCTTCGTCGATATCGCGGCGATGCGCCCCGAGGAATGCCAGCCCGTCGATGACAAACCGCTCAACGCCACCCTCCCCGTCGAGTGGCGCTTCCGAAGCCGGTTTGCGGGAAGCGACGACGTGGAAGTGACGATCCGGAAACCTGAAAAGGCGCAGTCGGTGGTGACGTTCCTGCGCAGGCCGCCGCCGAAGTAATGGAGAAACTCTTCGGCACGGACGGGATCCGCGACACGGCCAACACGAAAGTGCTGACGCCGGTACCCCTGGCGCGGCTCGGGCAGGCGATCGGGTGGCTGCTCCGGAACGAGCGCGGGATTTTCAAGTCCGAAGGATCGCGCGGGGTGCCCCGTGCGCCCTATGGATCCGCCCACAGCCTCACCCGCCCCAACCTGCGCGATCGAGTGGTCATCGGACGCGACACCCGCATCAGCGGCCCGATGATCAGCGCCTCTCTCGCCTCCGGCCTCCTGTCGCAGGGAGTCAACGTCTTCGAAGGCGGCGTCCTTCCGACCCCCGCGATCGCCCACGTCGTCCGCGAATCGGGCGCAGCCCTCGGCGTCGTCGTCAGCGCTTCCCACAACCCCGCCCCCGACAACGGCATCAAGCTGATCTCGCCGCAGGGGTTCAAGATCCCGGATGCGGCGGAAGAGCGGATCGAGGCGCTGATGAGGGCAGGGGTGCCGGATGCGCTGACGGGGCCCGAAGTCGGGGACCTGGCGCTCGAGACCGGCGTGGATGCCGAGTCGAAGCTGTCCTCGGCCGCGGCGAAGTACTGCCAGGACCTCGTCGACCGGGCGAAGGAGTGGAAACTGTCGCTCAAAGGGATGAAGCTGGTGCTCGACTGCGCGAACGGCGCGACGCGGGCAGCGGCGCCGTGGGCGCTGGAAGCGCTGGGGGCGAAAGTCATCGCGACCGGCGTCGACCCGGACGGGGCCAGGATCAACGACGGCTGCGGGGCGCTTCACCCGGAAGCGTTGACGCAGCGCGTCAAGGACGAGAAGGCCGATCTCGGGCTCTGTTTCGACGGGGACGGCGACCGGCTGATCGTCGTGGACGACAAGGGGCACGTGCGGGACGGCGACTACGTCCTCGCTGTCTTCGCACGGATGCTGAAGGCGCAGGGAAAGCTCGAGCCGGCGGTCGTAGTGGGGACCGAGATGTCGAACCTCGGGCTCGAGCTTTCGCTCAAGGCCGAGGGAATCCGCCTCGTCCGCGCGAAGGTCGGCGACCGCTACGTTTCACAGGCGATGCAGTCCCAGGGGCTCCTCGTCGGCGGCGAACAGTCCGGGCATATCCTCTTCTTCGAAGATTCGACGACCGGTGACGGCCTCCTCTCGGCGCTCCAGGTCCTCCGCGCCATGCAGCACTTCGGCAAATCCTGGAGCGACCTGTGCAAGTGCCTGACGCGGTTGCCGCAGGTCCTGAAGAGCGTGCGCGTCGTCTCGAAGCCCGCCTTCGAGTCCGTCCCCGCGATCGTCGAAGCGCGCAAGAAGGTCGAGAAGAAGCTCGGGGCGAAGGGGCGTCTGGTGCTGCGCTACAGCGGTACGGAGCCTGTCGCCCGGGTGATGATCGAAGGGGACGACCAGGGGAAGATCGAGAAGATGGCGAGCGAGCTGGAAGGGGTCATTCGGGAGGCGCTCGGGTAGGACGGAAGAATTTTCAATATCCAATATCTAATATCCAATATCCAATCTCTGAATGAGACTCGGCGTCAACATCGACCACGTCGCTACCCTGCGGCAGCAGCGGCATGAGAACTACCCGGACCCGGTCGAAGCGGCGCTCCAGGCTGAGAAGTCGGGCGCGGATTCGATCGTCGCGCACCTGCGCGAAGACCGCCGCCATATCCAGGACGACGACATCCGGCGGCTCAAGGCGGCGGTGAAGCGCCTGAACATGGAGATGGCGATTTCGCCGTCCGTGCTGGCGGTCGCGCTCGCCGTGAAACCGGAACGCGTCACGCTCGTCCCCGAGCGCCGCCGGGAACTGACCACCGAGGGCGGCCTCGACGTCTCCGGAGGCGGCGCGCGCCTCAAGCGCGCGGTCGGCCTCTTCCACGACGCCGGCATCCTCGTCTCCATGTTCATCGGTGCGGACGAGCGCCAGGTCCTCGCATCGGCAAGACTCGGCGCTTCCGCGGTGGAATTCCACACGGGAGGGTATGCGGAAGCGCTGACGATGGCGCGGCGGGTTGCGGAAGCGAAGCGGATCGCGCGGTGCGCGCGGCTGGCCGCGGGGATGGGACTGGAGGTTGCGGCCGGTCACGGCTTGAACCTCGGGAACGTAGCGGCTATTGTCCGCATCCCCGAAATCGGGGAGCTGAACATCGGCCACTCGATCGTGGCGCGCGCGCTTGCCGTCGGGTTTCCCGGGGCGGTGCGCGAAATGAAAAACAGGATGAGGAGGTAGACCGTGTTCGAGGGCAGCAGCACCGCGATCGTCACGCCGTTCCGCGGCGGCACGATCGACTGGACGGCGTTCGAGGGGCTGATCGAGGACCAGATCGCCGGCGGCACCGACGCGATCGTCGCGTGCGGGACGACAGGGGAAGCGCCGACGCTTCAGGATGACGAAAAGGTCGCGATCTTCAAGTTCGTGGTGGAGCGTGCGAAGAAGCGCGTGCAGGTGCTTGCCGGCACGGGCACCTACGACACGCACCACACGATCGAGCTGTCGAAGGCGGCGAAGGAATCCAAGGTAGGCGGGCTGCTCCTGGTCGTGCCGTACTACAGCAAGCCGACGCAGGCCGGCATGACCGCGCATTTCCGCGCCGTGGCCGATGCCGTGAACCTGCCGATCATGCTCTACAACATCCCGGGCCGAAGCGGCGTGAACATGGCGCCGGAGACGATCATCCGGCTGGCGTCCCACAAGAACATCGCGGCCGTGAAGGAAGCCTCGGGATCCTGCGACGCGGTCACTCAGATTGCGACGAGCTGCGGCCTTACGGTCCTCTCCGGCGACGACTCGCTCACGCTCCCGTTCATGGCGTGCGGCGCGCGCGGCGTTGTGTCGGTCGTTTCGAACATCGTCCCCGCGGACGTGAAGGCGCTCACCCAGGCCGGGCTGAAAGGCGACTTCGCGAAAGCCCGCCAGATTCACAACAAGCTCTTCCCGCTCATCAAGGCCTGCTTCATCGAGACCAGCCCGATCCCGGTCAAGATCGCCCTCGCGATGCAGGGCAAGTGCACGCGGGAGCTGCGCCTCCCGCTTTGCGACCTTGATCCGGCCAACGAGGAGAAGCTGAAGGCGGCGCTCAAGGCTTACGGGCTGCCGGTGGACGCGCCCAGGGAAGCGGCAAAGGCCGGCCGCAAGAAGTAGCGCGGGACTACTGCTGGTACTTTCTCAGCAGCCCGCGCAGCCGCTCGCTCGCGCTGGACATCCGGCTCTTCACGGTTCCGATCGGGATGTCCAGCACCTCGGAGATCTCGGCGTACTTCATGCCCTCGAACTCCGAGAGCAGCACGACCATCCGCTCGTGCTCCGGCAGCTGGTCGATCGCCCGGCGCACCGCCCCGCGCGCTTCCTGCGACAGCGCGGATTCCTCCGGCCCCGCCTCGTCATCGGGGAAGTCCGGCTGCGGCGTGTCCTCGTCCGTCGGGCCGAGAAACGAAAACAGCGTCGGCCGCCGGCGCGCCTTGCGGCCTTCGTTGATCCAGATGTTGCGGGCGATGCGGAAGAGCCATGTGTTGACCTGGGCGGTCGGCTGCCAGTTGGGCGCGGCCTTCCAGACGGCGATGAAGACTTCCTGCATGCAGTCCTCTGCGACGACCTTGTCCCAGGAGAGGCGGAACAGGAACGAGAAGAGCGGCCCCTTGTGGATTTCGTAGAGCTCCCCGAACGCGGCGCGGTCGCCGGTTTTGACGCGGTGCATCAATTCGATGTCGTGTTTGGGGTCGGCCATGTCGGGGGGCGGTACGGTAGCGATGGTGAAGGCGAGGAGTCAATCGCGAGGGTTTCGCCACGAGGAGCGGGCGAGCGGGCGAGCGGGCGAGCGGGCGAGCGGGCGAGCGGGCGAGCGGG
>JBBTCT010000042.1:0-63902 GCA_038060895.1 Planctomycetota bacterium | reverse complement strand
TCCACGCACTCTCTAATTCGCCCTTGATCGGGAGGGCCTTCTCATGGAAGTTGAAACTTGAAAGTTGAAGTTGTCAGTTTCCGCGAAGTGGGCGCCTACTCGACCCTGAGCGACTCGAACGCGCGCCGCGCTGCCCCCGAGTACTTCTCGACGCTCGCCTGCTTTCCTCCCATGAACAACAGCACGACCTTCCCATTCTTGATCACTGCGTAAAGGTGCATCACGGCCACGGTCCCGTCCTCTTTCGTCCCGGCATACGTCAGGCCGACGGCAGGCTCGCCGTCAACGTTGAGTTTCTCAACCACCCCGTGCTTTTCAACGCCGGGGACCGCATCGGTCACCTGCTTCCGCAGCCAGGTCAACGCCTTCTTTTCGCGCGCGGACTTGAACTCCGTGGCCTGCGCGACAATGGCCGCGAAGAACTCCGCGGAATCCACGCCCTTCGGCGCGAGCGCGAGCGTCGTCGAGCCGACGTCCTTCCCCGGCGTTGCCTTCCAGGATTTCGGCACCTTCACCTTGAAGTCGTCCGTGGAAGCGTCCTTCGTCTCGTCGACCGCGAACCGCGCGGCCGTGAGGATGGCCCCGAGGTCGGGCGCGAACTTCGCCGCGCCTTCCATCGTTCCCAGGGCGACGAGGAAGAGAGCGCGGCCGCTCCTGACGGCGTACAGGGCGTCGGCGCGCAGCTTGGTGCCGTCGCGGACGAACGTGCTCGGAATCCGCACCGCGGGTGCCCCGTCGATCTCGAATTCGTCGATCTCCCCCGCCGGATCCAGCTTCTGGCCCACGAAGGTCGCGACCGCGTCCCGGAGTTGCTTCTCCGCGCCGTCCGCCTTCACGCTCGTGGCGGAGTCCACGTCCATTCCGATCGCGAGGATCGCGAGACCGGCGGAGGCGTCCCCCGGAACGAGCGTGTGGACCTCGAGCCCCTTCAGTTCCTGCTTCGAATCGGTCCAGCCGGCGGGCAGGCGCACTTCGAACTGGTCCGCCTTGCACGTCTGGATTTCCGGAGGAGCGACCTTGACGGGCGCGGCGGGCTGCCCCGGGAACTTTCCGACAGTCCCGTCGAACTGGTTCCGGCCGATCAGGAGGAACACCCTGCCGTCTTTGTCCACGTCCCACATCTGGCCGATGTAGCGGTTCTCCGTGTGGCCATCGACGAACTTGAGCGTGAGCCCGGTGCCCTTGACCTCGAACCGCCCCATCCGGTTCTTGGCCTCGCCCCCGTAAACCTTCGTGACCTCGCGCTCGATCGAATCGAACGTCTCGATCTGCGTGCACGTTGACCCAGCGCCGGATTCCATGACGAAAGTGCCGTTGGGGTAAAAGGAGAAGCTCTTCCAGGCGGTCGTCGAAATTCCGTAGGCGGCGTTGTTGACCGTCGTGGTGCATTCGAAATTCCCGGCGAGCGCGAATTTGAGGGGCATGACGGGATTGAAGCGAAGCGCGGCGGCCTCGATGAGCTTGATGCCGCCGTCCTCGGCGTAGGTGATCTTGCCTTTGCCGTCGGTGCCGTCGCGGTACTTGAATCTGAATTCGGCGCCCTCGATCACGTAGGTCGCCGTGCCGTTCTCCTTCTCGGCGGCGGTGAGCGCGCGGCCGTCGAATTCTTCGTGCGGGCCGTCCGGCGAGCCCCACATGAGCACGCCGTCCGAGCGCAGGGTCCAGACGGCTTTGCGCGCGTTCCCCCACATGTCGCTGACAACGGACCAGCCGTAGAAGACGCCGGAAGCGTAGCCGTCTTTGACTTTGACGGAGGGTTCGGCGGAGGCGGGGAGGGCGAGGAGCAGGAAGAGCGGGGTGAGTTTTTTCATGGGGAGAGGATGGTAACAGGAGGGGCGTGGGTCGTATCCGCGGCTGTTTCCGCGAAATCCTCCTTTATCCGCGAATTCCTTTGTTGTCCTTTTCAGGAAAAAAAGAAGAAAGGAATTCGCGGATAACGGCCGGATTTCGCGGAAAGGGCCGCGGATAAGACCCCCCGGCTAGAAATCCGTGAGTTCCTTCGGCTTCGCCGCCGCCCTCAGCGCATTGAGCACCGCCAGCAGATCAATGATCTCCTGCGCAATCGCCCCCGCCACCGGCGTCAGCATCCCGAACGCCGCAAACCCCATCCCGCCGACCGAAAGCAGCATCCCCCCCACCGCGCTCTGCAGCGCAATCCGCCTCATCCGCCCGCACAGGTGCAGGAACTCGTCCACCTTCGCCAGCGACGCGTCCATGATCACCGCGCCGGCCGCTTCCGCCGTCACGTCGCTCCGCTGCCCGAAGGCCACGCCGACCGTCGCAGCCAGCAGCGCCGGCGCGTCGTTGATCCCGTCACCCAGGAACATCGTCGGAGCCTTCGCCGTCTCCGCCTTCACGATCGCGACTTTCTCCTCCGGCGACTTTCCCGCGTACACCTCGGTGATCCCGACCTGCTTCGCGAGCCACGCAACTTCCTCCTCACGGTCCCCCGACACCAGCAGCGTCCGCGTCACCCCGTGGCGCTTCCCCAGGTGCCTCACAAACGGCTTCGAGTCATCCCGGGGCGCGTCATGGAAGCGGTACAGCGCGGCGAACCGACCATCCATCATCACGACGCACTCGAGCCCGTGCGTGGCGGGCGGAATCTGCGCCGCCGCTGCGGGGTCCGCTTTCGTCAACGGCCCGCGGCCGGTGACCTGGAATTCGTGGTCCGCGATGCGGCCGCGCAGCCCCTCCCCCGGCTTCTCGGAGATTTCGTCCGCGTCGGGCACCACGATCCCCGCTTCCCTCGCCGCGTCGAGGATCGCCGAAGCCAGCGGGTGGCGTGAAGCGCGTTCGAGGGCAGCGACGCCCTTGAGGACTTCTCCCCCGTCGATTCCGGGCGCGACGACCTGTTCCGTCAGTTTCGGAGCGCCGTACGTCAGCGTCCCGGTCTTGTCGAAGATCAGCGTCTTCACGGAATCGACCCGTTCCATGACCGCCGGGTCGCGCACGACGATGCCGCGCCGCGCGGCGAGCGAAATGCCGCCGAGGATCGCGACAGGAATCGCGATGAGGAGCGGGCATGGCGTGGCGACGACGAGCACGGCGAGGAAGCGCGACGGGTCGTGGGAGAGGATTGCGGCGGCGGCGGCGATGACGAGGGCGACGGGGGTGTAGACGGCGCCGAGCTTGTCGCCGAGCCGGCGCAGCTTCGGCCGGCGCTGCTCCGTCTCGCGCATGACGCGCGTGATCCGCGCGAACCGCGAGTCCACCGCCTTCCGGACCGCGCGGACCGCGAGCGACGCTTCCCCGTTCACGGCGCCCGACAGCGTCTCCGCGCCCGGCGCCTTGCGGATCAGGAAGGGCTCGCCCGTGAGGTAGGACTCGTCCATCGTGCTGCGCCCTTCAAGGACGACGCCGTCCACGGGGCAGGCCTCGTGCGGGTGAATCACGACGACGTCGCCGGGCTCGATGCTCTCCGCCGGCACGTCCGCAACTTTTCCGTCCGTCCGCTTGTGCGCCACGGACGGCATTCGCCCCGCCAGAGCCCGCAGCACCGACGACGCCCGCGCAACGGCGTACCGCTCGAGCGCCGCGCCGCCCGAGAGCATGAGGACGACGAACGCGCCGGCGAGGTGCTCGTGGAGGAAAACCGAGGCCACGATCGAGATGCCCGCCAGCAGGTCGGACCCGAAGTCGCCCTTGAACATCTTGAAGAGGAGTTCGATGACCAGCGGGGCCGATATCGCGCACACCACAAAGAGCGGCCAGCGCGTCACGTCCTCCGGACGATCGAACCCGAATCGCAGAGCCAGGTGGACCGCGATCCCCACGACCGCCCCGATGGCGATCCAGGACTCCTTGGTGAAAAGGGGCTTCTTGAGATCAGGGCTCCCCGACTTGGGTTCGGCCATCGGCGGATGGTACGCGAATCCCGCGCCGCCCCGGGACTCCCGGGCCTGTTTCCCCCGGTGGAATCCCACACAATGCCGCGCATGATTCCCCATCATTCCTCCTCGCCCCACCCCCATGCTCAAGCTATCCTTCCATCACCTCCAACGCCGGAGCCCGCGATGTCCCGATCGCTTTCAAGCCGTGCGGATGAATCGCGTTCGGAAACCGTGCGCCCTTTCCGCACGGCTTACCCTGAGCGAGCCCGAAGGGCGAGTCGAAGGGCGCCGACAAACTCGCGAGTCGCGACTGCGAAAAAACTCACTTACCTTTGCCTGGCCGCCGTTCTCTTCCTCGGCCGCGTCTCTTCCGAACCCGAAGACCCCCGCCGCCGCCCCGACCTCATCGCGGCCATCAAGCGCGTCGATGAAAAAACGCTTCGCGAGCACGTCTTCTGGCTCGCGGACCCGGCGCGCGGAGGGCGCGACACCGATTCACCCGGCGCGGACGCCGCGGCGCAGTACATCGTCGCGCACTACGAGAAGTGCGGGATGGTCCCCAAGGGCACGCAGGGGTACTTCTACCCGTGGGGCACCATCGGGAAGACGGGGACGCTCAAGGACGCCTGCCACGTGAAGGTCGGAAAGGACAAGAAGCTCGCGACGTTCGGGTACCAGGAGGGCTTCTGGCCCGCGAAGTGCGCGGAGGCGGGCCTCGTGACCGGCGACATTGTGTTCGCGGGGTTCGGGATCACCGCGAAGGACCTGAAGTACGACGACTACGCCGGCCTCAAGGTCGAAGGCAAGATCGTCCTGGTCTTCGACCACGAGCCGCAGGAAACGAACGACGCGAGCCCTTTCGATGGCGCCAAGCCGACGAAGTACTCCGATATCGCGACGAAGGCGCGCATCGCGAATGAGCACGGCGCAGCCGGGCTGCTTGTGATGCGCGACACGGCCAACCACCCCGGCGAGACCGGCCCGCCGAAGGACGACGAGCTCGCGTGGCCGCCCGACGGCGAAAAGGCCGGCCTTCCCGTCGCCTATCTCTCCGACGAATCCGTCGCCCTGCTCGCGGCGGCGTGTGGCCGCAAGGAATTCACGGGCTTCCAGAAGAAGATCGACGAGACCGGAAAACCCAGCAGCATCGCCCTCAACTGCCCCGGCGAGATGCGCCTCTCCGTCCACCCTCCCGTCCTCGGCGGCCAGAAAAACATCATCGCCATGAAGGAAGGCGAGGACCCCGAGCTCAAGAACGAATACGTCATCCTCTCCGCCCACTACGACCACATCGGCATGGGCACCGCCCAGGACGCCCTCGACGGCCCCGGCAAGATCCACCCCGGCTCCGACGACAACGGAAGCGGCACTTCAGGCCTGATGGAACTGGCGTTCGCTCTTCAACCCCTCAAGACCAAACGCAGCCTCTTGCTCATCAACTTCGACGGCGAAGAAGCCGGCCTGCTCGGCTCCAAGGCCTTCGCCAACAACCCGACCGTCCCCATGGACAAGATCGTCGCGATCCTCAACATGGACATGATCAGCCGCAACAAGCCGTCGAGCATCTTCGTCGGCGGCATCGGCCGGAACGCGCGCATCGACGAGGTCCTCAAGACCATCAGCCAGCGCTACGCGCTCACGATGGACACCGACGGGATGGACCAGTACATCCAGCGAAGCGACCAGTGGTCCCTGATGGAGAAGGGGGTCCCTGGCGTCTTCTTCTTCGGCGGCAACCACGGCGACTACCACACGGCGAAGGACACGCCGGACAAGGCGAACGTGGCCAAGATGAAGCTGATCACATTGGTGTGCCTCGTGTTCCTGGACGAAGTCGCGAACGGGCCGAGTCCGAGGAAGTGAGAGGCTGGCGGAGGCTAACGACCTCCTGCAATTGAATTGTTGACCTCAATCAATAATGGAACGTTTAGCCGGTTCAGGAGGTCATGAAGGCGTGCCTAGTGCCTTGTGCCTAGTGCCTTGTGCGACTTTTCACGCGAGACACCAGGCACGAGACACGAGGCACGAGGCACCTCCCGGAAAAGCGAACCTCCACAATCAACCCTGACGCTCCACGATCTCCCGCCCCCCGAGTCACTCAGCCTCCGCCAGCCTCCGCAGCCTCCGCAGCCTCCGCCAGCCTACTTGCCCGCACCCTTAAGTTTCCGCGCCGCTTCCACGGCGGCACGGCAGTTCATCAGGCCCCAGCCGAATTCCGGGTCCCAGCCCCTGGGGCCAAGGTCCACCGCGGTTTCATTAATGACCCGCTGGATCTGCCAGGGCTTGATCTCGGGATTCGCTTCCAGGAGAAGCGCCGCGCAGCCGGCGATCTGGGGACCGGAGAAGGAATTGCCTTGGGCGCCTGATTTCGCGGCGCCCTCGAAGAGGATTCCTTCGAAGCCGGTCGCGCAGGCGCAGACGTCCGGTTTTCTGAGAAAGCCGCCGCCCTTCAGCGGATAGTCCTCGTAGAACGGGACTTTGTCCCAGGAGACGGGGCCTTTGCTGCTGAAGGGCGCGCGGGCCCGGTCGAGATCGACGCCGGCGCCGGCCAAGACGCAGGGGATGTCCTTGGGAATGAAGATCTGGACCGGGTTTTTCGATTGGCCGTTATTCCCCGCGCCGCCGCAGAGGAGGAGGCCGGCGGCGGTCGCGTGCTCGGCCATGCGCCTCCAGAGCCCGCGGTACTCCTCGGTCTGGGGACCCATGAAGCTCATGCTGACCACGTCACCACCGTGATCGAGCACGTATTCGAGCGCTTCGCACCACAGGTCCGTAGACCCGATAACCGGCATGATGCGCGCCCGCGGCGCGACGCCCGTCAGGATCCCGTTTTTGCCGCGGCCCGCGATCATCCCGGCGCACATGTGACCGTGCGACGTCTTCGCGCCGAGCTTGGCGGACATCGCCGGCATGTCCCGCGCGACGATGTCGCCGTTGGCGGCCGGCATGTTGGCGCCGAAGACGTCGTCCACCAACCCGTTGCCGTCGTCGTCCTTGCCGTTCCCCACGATCTCGGCCGCGTTTACCCACATCGCCTCCCGGAGATCCCCGCTGGCCGGGAAGACGCCGGAGTCGAACACCGCCACGACCACGCCCTGCCCCGACACGCCCGCCTGCCACGCCGCGGGCGCCTGGATGAGGTCCAGGCTCTTGCCGACTTTCTGCCCTTTCGCCGTGAAGGGCGGCTCGGGGACGACCTTGAGCGTCCCGTCCTCGTTCAGTTCGCCGTACACCTCCGCCGGGACGGCCCCCGGCGCGGCGCCCATTCCGTCCCCGCCGCCGACCCGGTACACGAAGAGCACGTCGGCACGCTTCGCAGCCTCTTCCAGCGCCGCCGCTTCCGCGGCCTCGCCGATGAACCCGTTCACCAGCCAGCAGGGGCGCTTGACCTCGAGGCCTGCCACGGGATTCTTGAGCCACGCCGCCATCGAATCGGCAGCTTTCTTCTTCAACTCACCGACGGCCAGTTTTCGAACTTCGGCGCGCGGCGTCGCTTCGTGCTTCGCGCAAAAAGCCGGGTATCCGGACCTGTCTGCGAAGAGCTGGTCCTTGAAGCACACGAAGACCAGTTTTTTGTTTCGGTTCAGTGGCGACTCAGGCTCGATCTTCCGGGCCGCGGCCGGCTCCTCGGAGGCTGCCCCGATGGCCATGAAGAGCGCCAGGGCAAGGCTGGGGAGGCCGGGCGCTTGGCGAGCGGGATGAGGTCGTTTCACGGACGACATCCTACATCCGCGCGAAAGCACCTTCGACAGCAGCAATGACGAATCCGTCGTGACTCAGGGCCATGCGCGGCATCTCAATCCGGTCCTGGATTCAAGACCGGCAGGCACGCGGGTCGAAGAAATTCCCGGAAGCGCCCTTGACTCCTTCCAGAAATGTCATAAAGTACTTTGTGATGCAAAGTGAAGTCGCCATCAAGGACCCTCACGCCGCCCTCTTCGCCCTCCTCCGGGGGCGCGCCGCGGCCCTCCCGGCCCCCGCGCTTCTCCTGCTCGCTGCCGGCTGCGCGGCAGCTTTTGGCGCCGCGGTTGGCTCCTACACGGGCGGCATGCAGATCCTCTACGCCGCCGTCAAAATGCCGCTGTACTTCCTTTCCACCCTGGGGATTTCCTTCGCCGCCCTCCACGTCCTAGCCGCTTCCCGCCTCCCCGCGGGCGAGACACTCAAGGCGGCCAGCGAAGCCGTCGCGCTCACGGCCGCCGCGCTGGGCGGCCTCGCCCCGGTCGTCGCCTTCGTGTCGCTCTCCTGCCGCCGCCCGGACCAGGCCTCGTACACCTTCCTGATCCTCGTCCTCACCGCCTCGGTCGCGATCGGCGGCCTCGCCGGCGTCGCCCGGCTGCACGCCCGCATCGCGTCGCCGGGGCTCACCGTGGCCTGGGTCGTCATCTACCAGTTCACCGGCGCCCAGATGGCGTGGCTCCTCAAGCCCTGGGTCAGCTACACGTTCAAAGCCGACCGCTTCCTCCCCCTCCACGAAAACCTCCACGGGAATTTCTACGAGTCGATCTTCGGAGTGCTCCGAAGCCTCCTCTCGTAGCCCGACCGTCGCCCAGTCAAGGAACGCGCCATGGCCGAAATCGCCACACCGTTCGCCGCCCCCGCCCCGCAGACGTTCGATTCCGACGTCCTGCGCGGCGGGCTTCTCTCCCGCCTCACCGTCGTCGGCGCCCTCCTCCGCTTCAGGGCAACCATCGGAAGCGACATCGCCCGGGAGCGCAACCTGGGTGACTACTTCTGCTCGCTCTTCCTCGCCACGCTCCTGTTCACAGCCGGCTACGGCGCGGTGCTCGGCATGTACGAGCCCGGGATCCAGATCCTCTATGCCGGACTCAAGCTCCCCATCGTCGTCCTGGGCACCGCGATGCTCTGCATCCCCACCTTCTACGTCTTCAACTCAATCCTCGGCTCGACGCTGAACTTCCGCCAGACCGTTTCCCTCGTTTTCCTCATGACCGCCGCCGTCGCCACCATCCTCGCCGCCTTCGCCCCCATCGCCTGGTTCTTCACCGTCTCCGCAGGCACCGAAGGCTTCCTCATCGTCCTGCACTTCGCCGTCTTCGCCATTGCCCTCCTCTACGCCGAACGCCTTCTCGCCGCCATCCGCGACCTGCTCCAGACCGCCACCGGCGGCACTTCGGTCCCTCGCACCTTCCTCACCCTCTGGCTCCTCCTCGTCAGCACGGTCGGCACCCAGATGGCGTGGAACTTCAGGCCCTTCCTCAGCGAAGGCCCGTTCGTGACCGGGACCCGGTCGCTGTGCATCGAAGCGCTCAGGCCGGGAATCGACGGCGTAGAATCAAAGCAGTGAGAGCCCGCGAAGCCGATGCCCGGCTGGAGATGATCCGCTCGCTGATGCAGCGCGGCGAGCGGTGGCCCGGGCTGTCCGCGGGCGCGTGTTTCGCCGCGGCGGGGTGCGCCGTGCTGACGGCGTGGTGGTGCGAAAAACGCGGGCTCGCCTTCCGCGCTGACATGGTCCCGGACCCGGCGGCGCCGTTCCGGTCCACGCCGTACATGGTCTCCGCGGTCCCCTACTGGACGACCCTCGCAGTCGCCTGCTTCATCGGCTTCGTTACCGCCACGGCGGCCGGCGCCGCCCGCCGCGGCGAACGCCCGCTCTCGCGCCAGACCTGGGCCGCCCTCCTGTCGATCGCCCCTTCTCTCTTCGTCGGCACCTTTCTCACCCCCGTCGTCCCCTACGCCGTCCTTCCCGCAACCTGGATGCTCTGCTACGGAACGGGCGTCTGCTCCCTCGGCTGGTTCGCCGGCTTCCCCGCCACCGTCTCCGGCCTCCTCTTCCTCGTCGCCGGCGCACTGTCACTCTTCACGGGACTTAAACACCACCCCAACGCCATGATGGCCGCTTCCTTCGGCGGCCTCCACGCCCTTCTCGGCACCCTCCTCCTGCTCCAGTCCCGGAAACCCGATGACGACCACGTCCACTTCGACCCCGTTGAAGATCGATAAGCTCGACCCCGTCATCCACGAGCGCGCGCGGCTCGGAATGATGTCGCTTCTCGTCCCGGCGGGATCGATGTCGTTCGTCGAGATGAAGGACCACCTCGGCATGACCGACGGGAATCTTTCGGTGCACCTCAAGGCGCTGGAGCAGGCGGGGTACGTCGAGGTCTCGAAGAGTTTCGTGGACCGCCGGCCGCGGACGGAAGCGGTGGTGACAAAGAAGGGGCGAGCGGCATTCCGGGGGTACGTGGAAGCGCTGGCGGCGATCGTGAAGAAGAAGCTGTAGCGCGGAATGCCCGGCTTCCACGCCATCAAGCACCGCTGGATCGATTTCACGAAATCATCGGCGCCCGACGGGGCCAAGGCGGTGTTTAGAGGCGAGTTGGACGGGCTCGCATCTTCGGTCAGCGGCGCAGTCGGGACTTACATTGGTGAGAAGCCGGACCGGCCGGTGAAGTGCGGGGGCTGAAGTCTATTTCGCCAGCAGGATCTCTGCGTACCGGCGGAAGACGACGGCTTCCAGGCCGTTCTCGATCGAATTCGTGATCTTCTTGACGATCCGTCCCTCGGCGTCCACGAAGAACGTAGCCCAGCCTTTCGCTTCGCCGATCCAGGCAGTCTGGGTGGCCTCGTCGCCGCGCAGGATCGGGTATTTCGCACCGTGCTTTTCGGCGCACTTGCGGGCGTCGTCGTCGCTGTCGAAGAGGTTGATGCCGACGACCTGCAGGCCCTTCTCCGAATAGTCCTTGTGGAGGGTCGCGATGACCGCGCCGGCCCAGTCGGAGCTGTCGGCATTGAAGAAGTTGATGACGAGGGGCTTGCCGGCAAAGTCCTTGAGCGTAAGAGTTTTTCCGTCGAGGGTCGGAAGGGAGAGTGCGGGTGCAGCTTCCGGGACACGCGGCACGATGGCGGCGGCTGCGGGGGCGGGTTCGGCAAGGGCGCGCTTGACGGCCTCGACGAGTTTCTGCCAGTCCTCGGGAGTGCGGTCGAGCCCGAGCCAGGTCAGTTCCCCGGTCCGGGACACGAGGTAGTTGCCCGGCGTTTCGCCCTTTCCCTTCGGCAAGACATCGCGAATGAATTCGCCCTGGTCGTTGAGTGCGACGGGCCAGGTGATCTCGAGATTCTTCAGGTAATCGGGGATGGCCGCAACCGTGTCGGCGGTGTCGTCCGAGATGCCGAAGACGACGAGCCCCTTGTCGCGGAGTTCCTTCTCGAGCGCGACGAGCTTCGGGTCGCCCTTGCGGCAGAAGGAGCAGGACGAGCGCCACCAGTGGATGAGGACGACCTTTCCCGGATGGTCGGAGAGACGAAGGAGCCGGTTGTCGCGCGCCGAAGGCAGCGAAAAATCTCGGGCGACCGGCGCCGCGTCCTCGGCGGCACCGTGGAGAGTCAAGGAGACGAAAACGGCGAGGTTGGCAAGAAGACGCATGGAATGACTCCGACGAGGGCGAGATGCGGAAGATCTTACGCGAGCGAGCCGGACGGCGCTCATTTGGGCGGGCACCACCAGGCCCCCTGGCCGCGAACGTCGTCCGTCGTGAATTTCACGTGCCGGTCTCCGTCCGTGATCTCGAGCCACGAGTCGTCGTCGTCGCTCTTTCGTTTCACCTTGTGCCTGCCGTCCGGACAGGCCGACTGGTCCCACTGCCGCGCGGGAGCGCCTGCCTCGGGCCGCACCCGCGGCCGGTTCGCTTCCACGCTGTACCAGACTCCTTCCTCCAGCTGGAAGTAGACCCGGTCGACCTCGGCCTCCGCGTCGCCGAACGGCGCGACCCAGAACTCATCGACGTCGAGATTGTTCTCTTCGAGATTCTGCGTCCCGAGATCCAGGATCGTTCGCGCCACGCCGGTGGCACGATCGACGACGTCGATCCGGTGGATGTGGTCGAGAGTGCCGGTCTGGACGACCACGAAGAGCTTCTCGCCCGACGAAGACCAGGCGACGCGAACAGGCTTGCCTCCGGGAACGTGACGTTTCACGGCGCTGCTGCTCGAGGACTCCGCCAGCTCGACCCAACGGACCTCTTCCTTGTCCTCCGCAATCCACGCGATCCGGCCGCCGTGCTCGGCCCGAACTTCGGCCAGGAAGCGGCGCTCCCGGTCGCGGGCAGCGGTCGAGCACTTGACTCCGATCGTGATGACTCCGGCGATGAACAGGAGCTGGAGGAGGCAGGTTCTTGCCTTCTTCGGGGCCGCGGACGGGGCCGCAGCGAGCGGTTCTGGCGGAGGTGATGTGCTCATGGAAGCGCCTCCATTCTGCCACAGCGGGAAGACTCCGACAGGCAACGGCGTAGTGACTTTGTCCCCGCCTTGATACGCCGCCGCGCACGGTGCTACGCTCTTGTGCAGAGGTTTCCTCCATTCCGGAGCCGGTCGATGCGCCCCGCCGTTCGCTTGCTGACCCTCGCACTCTTCTTCGCCGCTTCACGCCTCGCCGCGGAGGACGCTGCGGAGTCGCTTCCCAAGCCGAAACTCATCGGCCCCATCACGGAAGCCAAGGACAAGGAAGCGGCGCTGAAGAAGTATGGGGGGACGAAGGAAACGGAGGCGGCGGTGGAGCTGGGGCTGGCGTGGCTGGCGCGCCACGCGGAGGCGGGGGGCGGGTGGAAGGCGGACACCTACAACACGAACTGCGCCGAGGGCGGGAAGAAGTGCGAGGGAATTGGCGGCGGGCATCATGGCGAGAAGGTGCCGCATTCCTACAACGACGCACAGACGGGATTCTGCACGCTGGCGTTTCTCGGGCACGGCGTGCTGCCGAACGAGGAGGGGACGGAGCAGGAAAAACTCGTCTTCGACTCGCTGAAGAAGCTCGAGTCGCCGCATTCGGCGTGGGGCCTGGCGGTGGCGTGCGAAGCGCTTTCGACCGCGGAGGCGCTGGAGCGGAAAGGGCGCTGGAAGGATTCGGCGCACCGGATTGCGAAGCGCCTCCTGGACATGAGGATGGAGGACGGCTGCTGGGCGTACGCGGGGAACTTTCGCGGCGGGTCGGACACGCCCTACACGGCTTTCTGCGTCCAGGCGCTGGTGGCGGCGCGCGACGCGGGCTTCGAGCTACCGGCGGATGTCGCAACAAAGACGGACGCGTTCCTGCTTTCGCTGGAGGAGGCGAAAGGCGGAAAGCTGGCGTACCTGAAGAACGGCCGACAGTACGGTTACACGCCGACGAAGGCGAACGGGCACAGCGGGGCGGCGATCCGCGAATTGCTCGCGGTCAGCACGGGGAGCGATCGCCACAAACTCCATCTCGCATGCGTCGGGAACGACCTCCCCGTCTGGAAGATCGAATGGCAGACGATCCCGGGATACAAAGAGAAATTCCAGGTCGGAAACCTCGACCTGTACCGCTGGTACTACGGCACGATCGCGACCTTCCACGCCGGCGGGTCGCACTGGACGAGCTATTTCGGCGCGGTGAAACGAGAGCTGCTCGCGCACCAGCGCAAAAGCGACAAAGATGGGTGCGCGAAGGGGTCGTGGAACAACGAAGGGACGTATGAGATCGACGTCGGAGGGCGGGTGTTCACGACGGCGCTGGCGATCCTGATGCTGGAGCAGCCTTACCGACAGGTGCGGCAGCGGAAGTGACCACGCTGCTGGTGGAACCGACAACTTCAATTCACAACTCTCAAGCAAACGGAGAACTTCAAGAGGCCAATTTCAAGATTGAAGTTGAGAGCTGTCCCTTGAAGTAGGAGTTTGCGATTCACTTTGAATCCGGCTTCTCCTTCTTACGCGCCTCCCACCACTCTTTCGCCGCCTTCTGCCGCGCTTCTTCGGCATCCCACCGGAATCCGCCCAGACGAGCCATGCCGTCCATGACCAGGTGGCGGATGCCGAGTTCGGCGTCGTCCAGAAGCGGCGCGAGATCTTCGAGAACGGCGGGGTCATTGTGCGCGAGCAGCATCTCCACGGCCCTGCGGCGAACGCCCGCGTTACCCGACTTCAGCATCCTTCGCAGCTCTTCAGGCTCGATCGCCGCGCCGAGCTCCTCGAGCGCCATCACCGCGTGCTGCTGCACTTGCGGGTCTGCGTCCTTCTGCAATTCCTTGATGGCGGGGACGGCGGACTTCACGCCGTAGTGGGACAGCGTCAGCGCCCCGCACCCGCGAATGTACGGATCCTTGTCCTTCATCGCCGCGATCAACGCCTTCTCGTTCGCCGCGCTCCCGTGGTAGTACAGGATCCGCGCGGCGATCCGGCGCACCGCGAGCGAGCCGTCGCCGAGAAGCGCTTCCATCACCCGCGCGACTCCCGGCTTGCCGCTTTCATAGGCGGCCATAACGTAGGGCGTCAGAACGCCGTCGGTTTCCGGCAGTCGGACCGGGCTGTCGGCGGCCGGCTCAAGGAAGGCGGGGTCGGCGAGGCTGGCCAGCAGGCCCTCCGTCGCCGTCCGAAGGGCTTCATCCTCTCCAGCCGCCTCCAGGACCCGCTCCTTGCGGTGGAGAATCGAGATTTTCTCCCGCAGAGATTCGTGAAGTTCGTTCAGAAGCGCGCGAGCTTCCGCGTCTTCCGACGTTGCCGGAAGCGTCTTCTGCAGCCCTTCCGGATCGGCCTCGCCCCACTTGAGGATGGTCGCCTTTGCTTCCGCGCGAACCGCGGGCACCTCGCTGGCCAGGTCCGCGACGGCGGAGGCGAGATCCTCGGCGGAAGGAGGGCCGGCCAGCGCCGCAAGCGAGAGCAGCGCGAAAATCGGAAGTCGTATCCATCGATGCATGGGGTCACCTCAGGGGCTGTCGCACATTATGGACGCCGACCGGCCGGAAATGGTTCGGAGTTTCTGTGAACTTGTGCATCCGGCAGGCGTCCGACAGCGTAGGATCAGCAGGAGAACCCGATGCAGAACACACTTCGAATCGCCCGGTTTTCGATCGTCCTGGCTCTCGCCCTGGGCCTCCGCGCCCGCGGCGAGCCCGATCCCGCTCCAGTGCGCCCTTCCGGGAGCGATCCGGCCCCCAGAGAGGAAAAACCCGTGCCCGCCCTCCCCCCGATCGACGCCGCCGCCCCCGCAAAATTCGAGACCGCCACGTTCGCGCTCGGCTGATTCTGGGGCCCGGACGCCCAGTTCGGGGCGCTCCCTGGTGTCATCCGCACCCGCGTCGGATACGCCGGCGGCACTTCCAGAAATCCGACCTACCACGACCTCGGCGATCACACCGAGTCCTTCCAGGTCGATTTCGATCCGACCGTGATTTCCTACGAAAAACTCCTCGAGATCTTCTGGAAGTCCCACGACCCTTCGTCGAAGTCCTGGTCTGTCCAGTACCGCAGCGCCGTGTTCACGATGAACGATGACCAGAAGCGTCTCGCGCAGTCGTCGAAGGAGAAGCTCGAGAAGGAAAAGGTCGCCGTGGCGACTGCCATCGTCCCTCTCACCCAGTTCACCTGGGCCGAGGACTACCACCAGAAGTACACGCTTCGCGCGAACAAGGCGTTCATGAACGAGTTGAAGCGCTACTACAGCAGCGAACGCGATCTCGAGAATTCCACGGCGGCCGCGCGCCTCAATGGATACCTCGCTGGGGACGGCAAGGCATCGCTGTTCGAGAAGGAGATCGGGAAGCTGGGGCTGTCGGCCGAGTACCAGAAGCTGCTCCGGGAGCGCGTGAAAGGCCGGCTGCAGAAGGACGAGGAAGTGGCGCCGGCGGAGTGCGGGGCAGGAGCCGAGGAGAGCGCCGTCGAGAAGAAGTAGCGGACCACCGCGGTATGATTCCTCCATGCCCGCCGACCCGAGAGTCGACTTCCCGATCCTGAAGTGGTTCGGCCTCGTGTTTCTTGCGGTGCTCGTGCCCTGCTACTGGGTGGTGTGGGGCGGGCCGAATTTCATGCAGCTCTGTGACATCGCTCTGTTCCTGACCGTGCTGGGCTGGTGGACGCGGAATTCCCTGCTGCTCTCAAGCCAGTTGCTGGCCTGTTTTGTCATTCACGTGCTCTGGTGTCTCGACGCCGGGGCCAGGGTGGTCACGGGACACTTCCTGATCGGCGCGGGCGAGCTCACGGCCTATATGTGGATGTCCGACTACTCGCTCTTCGTCCGCCTGCTATCCCTCTTTCACGTGTTCTGGGTGCCTTTCCTGCTCCTGTCGCTGCGCAAAACCGGTTACGACCGCCGCGCGCTCGCCTTCCAGTCCCTCATCGCCCTGGTCGTGATGACGATGACAATCGTCGTCGCTCCGCACTTCACGACGAAAAACGTCAACTTCGCGTTCGAAGACCCGATCTGGCATCACAGGGTCCGCAACTCGATCCCGCTTCACATGTTCCTGACGTGGATGGCAACGGTGGCCATCATGTACGCCCCCGGGCATTTCGCACTGCGATGGATTTTCAATCCGCCGCCATCCGGAAAGCCCGACGCCGAAGCGGCTAAAGGGTGATCGACCCTTCGAGAAATGGCGCGCACTTCCCCGCGATCCCGACCCGGTCGCCGCGGAGTTCACACGTCAGCTCGCCGCCACGCTTCGAGACCTGAAGAGCCCGGAGCTTCCTCTTGCCCAGGCGCGCCGACCACCAGGGGATCAGCGTGCAGTGGGAGGAGCCGGTCACGGGGTCCTCGTCAATGCCGGAAGCGGGGGCAAAGAAGCGTGAGACAAAATCGCAAGAGTCGCCTGGCGCCGTCGCGATGATGCCGGTGGCGTCGATGCGGCCGAGACGGGGGAAGTCGGGGCGAAGCGCGCGGATTTCCGTTTCCGTTGCGTAGACCGCCATGTAGTCGCGCGCCCTGAAGAACTCGCGCGGAGTTCCGCCCAGTCCCGCTGCCAGTTCGGGGTGCGGCGGGCAGGTCGCGGGGGGACGGGCGGGAAAGTCGAGCTCCAGCGCGCCGTCGGCGAGTTTTGAAACTCGAAGGGCGCCGCTCTTCGAGCCGAACTCGACCGCCGTGAGTTCCGTATTCAGGTGGTTGAAGACGACCCAGGCAGCGGCAAGCGTCGCGTGTCCGCAGAGATCGATTTCGCAGGCGGGCGTGAACCAGCGGATCTCCCAGCCGTCGTGAGTCCATCGGAGAAACGCGGTCTCCGAGAGGTTGTTCTCGGCGGCGACGGATTGCATCGTCGCGTCGTCGAGCGAACGCTCGGTCAGGACGACCGCGGCCGGGTTGCCGGCGAAGACTCGTGAAGCGAACGCATCGACCTGATAGAGGGGTAATCGCATATCGCCATCGTATCCCAGGACTTGTTTTCGCTACCTGCACTTCAGGCTGAGTCGTACGCTTCGCGGTCCCTTCAGGAGCCGCCACGATGGTTCGCATTGCCTCGATCGTTTTCGCGCTCGCGCTGATCGCGCTTCCCGCCGAATCCCAGGAAATCCGCCCCCCGGGGCACCGCCCTGACCCGCCGGGTTGCCACGCACTGGTGGGTGGCAAGGTTGTCGTCGCCCCGGGAAAGGTGATCGACCCCGGGACCGTGGTGATCCGCGACGGCCGGATCGAGGCCGTGGGCGCGGACGTCAAGCCGCCGGCCGATGCCCGGGTCTGGGATGCGAAGGGCTGGACGATTTACGCGGGGCTGATCGACGCCTGGGCGAAACTCGAGGACGGCGGGCTGGCGCCGCAGCGCCCCCAGGGCGGGCCGATGGCCGCCGACAGCGGGTTCGCCGGCTCGCCGGGAACGCAGCGCGACCCGGGAACGCCGGGGCCGTCGTCCGCGCTCGCAAAAATGACGCCGGAGAATCGCGTCGTGGACGGCCTGTCGCCGGACCCGAAGGTTGTCGAGGGATGGCGTGAGATCGGGTTTACCGCGCTGAACGTCGTCCCGTCGAAAGGCATTCTGCGCGGAAAAAGCGCGCTCCTCGTCCTCGGTGACGGAGATCCGAACACCCTGGTGCTGAAGCCCGAAGTATGGTCCGTCGCCGCACTCGTCAGCGCCATGACCGGCGTCCCCGAGGAACTGGACGCGTACCCCTCCTCGCACATGGCCGCCATCGCCGCCATCCGCCAGGCTTTCCTGGACGCCGACTGGCACGCCCGCGACAAGGAACACTTCACACGCAACCCCGCCGGCCGCCAACGCCCCGCCGAAAACCCCGCCCTCGACGCTCTCGTCCCCTTCCTCGTCAGCGACCGCTTCGTCGCTTTCGAATCCGACTCCGCCCTGGTGACCGACTTCGAAGCGCGCCTTGCGAAGGAACTGGGCCTGAAGTTCCTCATTCGCGCCAGCGGGCAGGAGTGGCGCCGCCCCGACCTCGCCGAAGCGGCGGGAGCGCCGATGATCGTTCCCGTGAACTTCCCGGAGGCGCCGACGCTTCCTGAGGAATCGGACTGGGTCCAGGTTTCGCTCGACCAGCTGCGGGCGTGGGACTGGGCCGCGGAGAATCCGGCGGTCCTGGTGAAGCGGAAGGTCCAGATCGCGCTGACGTGCGACGGGCTGCCCGACAAGGGGAGCTTCCGGAAGAACCTGAGGCTTGCCATTGACCGCGGCCTGACCGAGGAGGAGGCGCTCGCGGCGCTCACGGTCGTGCCGTCGAAACTGTGCGGGATCGAGGAACGCGCAGGGACGATCGAAAACGGAAAGCTCGCCAACCTGACCGTGGTGGCAGGTTCGTATTTCGACCCGGAAGCGAAGATCGTCTCGGTCTGGGTGGATGGGCGCGTTTACCCGGTCAAGCCCGGGGAGAAGCCCAGGGAAGAGCCGAAGGACGGCAAGGCGAAGACCGAGGAGGAAAAGAAGAAAGAGGCCGAAGCGGAGAAGAAGAAGCAGGAACAGCGCGATCTCGCGGCCAAACGCGTGGCGCGCGCCCCGCTCGAGGAGCGCGGGCCGGACGCAACGCCCGCCGTCGTGGTTGTGAAGGGCGCGACAATCTGGACCTGCGGGCCGCTCGGGCGGATCGAGGGCGCGGACCTGCAGTGCGAGAACGGGAAAATCGTCGCGATCGCGAAGGACATCGTTCCGCCTGCCGGCGCGACGGTGATAGACGGCAAGGGGCTGCACGTCACGCCGGGGCTCATCGACTGCCACTCCCACTGCGCGATCGTGGGCGACGTGAACGAGGGCACCATTCCGTCTTCCGCGATGGTCCGGATCCAGGACGTCGTCAACTCGGAGACCGACAACCTCGCGCAGGAACTCGCCGGCGGCCTCACCTGCTCGAACCTCCTCCATGGCTCCGCCAACCCGATGGGGGGACAGAACTGCGTCATCAAGCTCCGGGACGGCGAATCGCCGGACGGCCTGCGCTTCAAGGAGGCGATCCCCGGGATCAAATTCGCCCTCGGCGAAAACGTGAAACAGTCCAACTGGGGCGAGAAATTCGTCACGCGCTTCCCCCAGACGCGCATGGGAGTCAAAACCTTCTACGAAAACCGCTTCACGGCCGCGAAGCAATACCTCGAAGCCCTTGCGGCGTTCGACAAGGGGAAGGCCGAAGGGCGGGATCCGGCGCCGGTGAGGCGCGACCTGGAGCTGCAGACGCTGGGTGAACTGCTGACGGGGACGCGCGTCATCCACTGCCACTCCTACCGGGGCGACGAGATCCTCATGCTCGTCCGCGAAATGGATCGCTTCGGCATCAAGATCGGCACGTTTCAGCACGTTCTCGAGGGGTACAAGGTCGCCGACGAGATCGCGAAGCACGGCGCCGGCGGGTCATGCTTCAGCGACTGGTGGGCGTACAAGTTCGAGGTCTACGACGCGATCCCGCACGCCGGCGCGCTGATGCACCAGCGCGGCGTGTGCGTTTCCTTCAACTCGGACAGCGCGGAGCTCGCCCGGCGCATGTATCTCGAAGCGGCGAAGGCCACGAAATACGGAGCCGTTGACGAGGTCGAAGCGCTGAAGTTCGTGACGCTGAATCCGGCGATCCAGCTGCGCGTGGACAAGTGGATTGGATCGCTGGAAGCGGGCAAGCATGCCGACTTCGCGATCTGGTCGCACTCGCCTCTCGACACGCGGACGGTCTGCCAGCAGACGTGGATCGAGGGGAAGCGGTACTTCGAGCGTGCGAAGGCGCTGGAGCGCTCCGAGGCGAGGCGCAAGGAATGGAGCGAGCTGCGCGACAAGGCGAAGAAGCTCGCTTCGTCCGGCGGAGGCGGAGGACGTGGCGGCAAGGGCGGCGACGACCGGTTCTTTGAAGAGTGCCTCGAGCACCAGCACGACTACGGCTGGGAAGTGCATTGCGAGGGGGCGGAAAGAAAGTAGGTAGTAGGTAGTGGGTAGTGGGTAGGAAAGAGATCCCCTTTGGGTGGCGACCATGAAAACTGCGGTGATCCTGTCGGTGCTCATACTCCTGGCGGGTGTCTCGAGAGCTGAGGACCTGGTCCTCAGGGGCGCCACCGTACATACGGTGTCGGGCGAGACGCTGGCTACCGGCGATGTCCTGGTACGGGACGGGAAGATCGTCGCGGTCGGAGTTTCGGTCGATGCGGGCGGGGCGACGGTTGTCGATCTGAAGGGGCTTCACCTCTACCCGGGACTCATCGCCGCGACCTCGTCGCTCGGGCTGACCGAGATCGGCGCTGTCCGGGCCACGAATGACGATGCCGAAGTCGGGGGATGGACGCCCGATGTCGATGCGTGGATCGCCGTGAATCCCGATTCCGAACTGATTCCGGTCGCTCGGGCCAACGGCATCACGCACGCCCTGACGCTCCCGACGGGCGGCACGATCGCGGGACGCTCCGGCGTGATCGCCCTCGACGGGTGGACCTGGGAAGACATGACCGTTCGCGGCCCCGCAGCGCTTCACGTGAACTGGCCCGGCATGGACCTCAATCTTGACTCAGGACGCCGCCGGCGGCGGCGGCGCGCCCCTGACAATCCGGACGAGGAAAAGGGTCCGGAGAAACAGGCTGAGGAACGCCGCGCGCGGTTGAAGGAACTCGACGATTTTTTCGAAGAAGCGAAAGCCTACGACAAGGGACGCGCTTCCGGCGGCATCCCGGACGGCCGGATCGTGCCGGCGTGGGAAGCGATGCGACCGGCGCTGAAGGGCGAGATCGCGATTTTCATCCATGCGAACGAAGAGCGGCAGATCCGCGCGGCGATCGAGTGGGTCGAACGGCAGGGGCTGAAAAACGTGGTGCTCGCCGGCGCGCGCGACGCCGACCGGTGCGCGGCCGAGCTCGCGAAGGCGAAGATCCCGGTGATCTTCGAAAACGTGTTCGACCAGCCCGCGCGCGATACCGAATCCTACGACGTGCACTTCACGGCCCCCAAAAGGCTCTTCGACGCCGGCGTTCCGGTCGCCTTTTCCGTCGGCGCCGGCTCATGGGGAACCTGGGGCGCACGCAACCTCCCTTACCACGCGGCCCAGGCCGCGGCGTTCGGGTTGCCGCGGGAAGAAGCGTTGAAAGCGATCACGCTGACTCCTGCGAAGATGCTCGGAATCGCGGACCGGCTGGGCTCGATCGAGAAGGGAAAGGAAGCGAGCCTGATCGCCGTGGACGGCGACATCCTCGACATCCGCTCCAACGTCAAGCGGATGTGGATCGGCGGGATCGAGCGATCGCTCGAGAGCCGGCACACGCGGTTGTACGAGAAGTACAAGGGGAGGCCGACGGCGAAATAAAAACAGAGCTGTTCCGGGACAGCCGCAAGTTCACGATCCGCCCGGTTTCAGATCAAAACCGTTCTTCTCGGCAAACGCTTTCTGCGCCGCCTTCACCGCTTCCCTCTTCGCCATCGCCTCCGCTTCCGCCCTCGACAGGCTCTCCACGGCGTCGGCGAGGAGCTTTTCGCGCGATGCCGGGTCGGCCATCTGAAGCGCATTGATGAGTTTCGGGACGTCGTCGAACCAGATTCGCCGCTCGACGGCGAGAAGCGCCCGCGAGGCTTCCATGAGATCGCGTCCCCCCGCTGGTTGCTTCAGGGTGCGATGGTCGGACTCGGCTTTCCCTATGATCCGCTGCAGATTGGCAAGCCGGGGTCCCAGGTCGTCGATCGACGCCTTTCCCTCGACGCAGGAGGCCAGGACTCTCCCGAATCCCTTTGCTTCCTGCACCAGTTCCGCGTCCATCCGGACAATTGCGTCGTTGAAAACCACGGTGTCCTTCCGCAGTGCATCGGAGGCGGCGACGGAGATGTAGTGCCGGGCGACGAGAAGACCGATGACGCCTACGACCGCGAAGACGACTCCCTTGAGCGCCCAGGCCGGAAAGCGCGCAGAGGCGGGCGCACCGGGGGCGGCGGGCGAGGGAAGGAATGCGGAGCCTGCAGGCGCCGCTGCGACAAATGGCGTCGGGCGGACGCCCTTGCGGGTCGATCCCGGCAGCGGGGGCGCGAGGGCGTCGTGGTGAAGCGGGCGCCAGGGGGGCGCTGCGCCCACGTTGATCCCGGAAGCCGGTGACGGCGTCTGCTCGTCCGGAACCGCGGGCGGCGGCGGCGGAACGGCGAGCGCCCTCGACGAGAGGTTGTCCGGCTCGGGCCCGGCCGGCGGCGCGCTTGCGGCCGCCGGGACCCCCGGCGCAGGAGTCGCAGGATCCGGCAACTCGAGCGCGGTCGATGACGGAGAAGCGGCCGCGGCCGCACCCGGGGCCGCCGGCGTCTTCGGAAGCGGCGGCATCTGGACCGGCTTCGCTTCTCCTCCTTCAATCCCCGGAAGCAGGATCTTCCCGCCGCATCCGCGACAGGTACTGACCGTGCCGAGGAGTCGCTCGGAGATAGCAAGCCGCCTCTGGCAGAATGGGCAGGAAGCGATCACCGGGGATTCCCCTGATTCTCAGGCGCCAGGAGGATCGCATACCTCCTCGCAAAGGCTTTCTGCGCCTCCATCAGCGCGCGTTGCCCCGCCTGAATTTTCGAGTCTCCTTTCGCAATCAGAAGTTCGACTCGATCGAAGTCGGCGGGGCCGGGGCTGCCGCCTTCGCCGACGCGCCGGACGACTTCCGCGAACGCCACGCCCGTGAGATCCTTGTAAGTTTCTGCGAGGTCGAGCGCCTTTCGGTGGAACGTGCGAGCCTCGACGGAATCGGGCGCCTGCATCGCGCCAACCTTCGCCGAATATTCTTCGGCGTCCCGGATCGCGCTCTCCAATGACTTCCGGATAGCCGCCGGCTCGAGCGCCTGCCCGTCGAGCCAGCGCTCCACGGACCGTACAAACGCTGCACACGAGCCGTGGGCGCCGGAATCGGCCTGCGCGAGCGCGTCATTGAATTTCAGCGCGGCCGCCTGGGCCGGGTCGGGCCCGGAGCGCTTCGAAAGGGCGGTCCGAACCAGGACAATCGAAATCACGACCCCCACCAGAACCACCCCCCCGGCCAGCGCCGCCAGGTTCCGCTTCAGCGGATGCAGGCCCAGGACCGGACGCGTGATAGCCTCGGTTTCGTTTCGAGCCGGCAGTTCCGCCGTCGTCGACGAAATGGTCGTCACCGGCGGCCGTGGCGCCTGAGCCTTGGACGGCTCCGGGGGCGCGGTCCTCGCCGGTGCCGCGGGCGGAAGCGGATCGACCGGGGAAGGCCGACGATACTCCGCGGGCACCGGAGGCGGGGACGTGACGGCAGAAGTCGGGACATTCGGTAGCGCCATGACCGGCCCGGCGCCGGTCGCAGCGACCATCGGTGACCAGGCGGACGGCCCCGCGTCGGGAGGCGGCGGCTTCACTTCTTCTTCAGGCCTTCGCTCTCCTTCCAGCCACTTCTCGACCAGTTCCGCCAATCCGCCGTCTTCTCCAGGAATCCGGATCTTCGCGCCACAACCGAGGCACTTCTGCACGGTCCCGAAGAGCGGCAGGGACGCGGCGATGCGCCGGTTGCAGACAGGACACGAACAGATCATGAATTCCTCCCCGAGACTGGGGAGATTCTAAGGTGGGTCCGGGCCGAAAAAAAGACTTGCTGTGTATCCGGCGCCGCGCGGGCTAACGGTTCTTCACGGTCTTTTCAAATCGCGGGTCGGCCATGAGAGGCTCGAGCGATTTCATGCGGCGGACGTCCGCCACCGGTTCGCCCAGGTCAACGACCTTCGCGAGTGCGTCGAACGCCTCGTCGAGAAGCGCACCCCTGGCCGGGTCGGAAGGCGCGAGGTCGGCGAGGATCGCGGCGCAGCCTTCCGCCACGCCGATCCAGGGCAGCGGGTAATTCGGAAGCCGCGCTGCCGAGCGCCGGAACAACGCGAGGGCCTTCTGCGCCTCGCCGTCGCGAATCGCGGCCTGACCCTGCACGTAAAGCCGGTACATGGAAGGGTGCTGCGCCGTGAAGGCGGCGAGGTAGGCTTCCCTTTCCGCCAGCGAGCCGACTTCCCAGCGGGTGCGCTCGGCCGGGTCCAGCTCGCGGGGCTTGATGGCCAGGGCTGCGGCGAGGGGATCGAGGGGAACAAATCGCTCGCCCCAGGGATCTCCGATTCGGAACGACGCTCCGTCCGGCTGAAAAGTGACGCTCCTGAGGCCCAGGTCGGTCGGGAAAACCGCGTAGTCGAACATCTGGCCCTCGCCGATCTTCACGATTCGAGGAGAACCGCCGGCGAAGATCGCAAAGAATCGCCCGTCGGGGCTCACCACGGGCCAGGTCTCTTCGATCGCCGGACAGCGGTACTGCCCGATCGGCTTGTCCCGGTCGACAGACCAGAGGCGGACCGAGGCATCGGCGGCGCTCGAGACGAGCCGGCGGTTGTCGGGGAGAAAGCTGACTCCCAGGACCATCCCGGTGTGGCCTTTGAAGCGACGGGTTTCGGCGCCGCGGGCGACGTCGTAGAGCGTGAGGTCGCCGTCGCCCGAATTCGAGGTAGCGAACCACCGGCCGTCATCGGTGACGGACTGCCGGATGACCTGGTCGTGGGCGTTCCGGGTGAAGGCGCCTACTTCGTCCAGCGACGGGCAGTGCCAGACGCGCACTCGTTGGTCCGGAAGCAGCGCAGCCACGGCTCCACCGGTCACGCTCCAGAAGGCGCCGTGAACGGGGGCGCCGGCACGGACTTCCCCGGCCCGCTTCCCCGTCGTGGCGTCGAGAAACACGATCCGGTCGCTTCCCTTCGACAGCGCAAAGATGAGTTTCAGGTTCGGCGAAATCGAAAGCGTCGAGTATTCGCGCGGGTCAAATTCCAGGTCTCGAAGCACGGTCCCGGTCGCCGCTTCCACGAGCCGGAGGACTCCATTTTCACCGGCGGCCGCGACGTACTTCATGTCGGGGTACCACATCGTGGTCCCGGGAGGCGCGACCGGGACGCGGGGGAACTGCTGCCCGGGAAGAACGCTCCACAGGTATCCCATGCGGTCGGCAGAGCACGTGACGATGGCCGTGTGGTCCGCGCTGAACGCCGCGTCGTCGATGTGGTATTCGTGGGCGCCCAGCCGCGACACGATCGCGTCGGTCTTCGTGTCCCGGACCTCCACGACCAGGTCGGCCAGGCGAAGCGCCTGTTTCCAATCGGGCGTGATGTGCTCGGGCCGGAGAGACCAGGCCTTGAATTCGCCGTCCGGAGACTTGAGCTCGGCGTCCCAGGACTGGACCCGCCCGTCGTCCGCGCGGATCGCGACGCGCTTGCCATCCGGCGAGTACGCGACCTCGACGGCGGGGCGCCCGTCGGCCCCGGGTGCAGAAGCAACGGGCGTGCTGGTTTCCACATCCCACACCCGCGCGCCGGCCTCGGCTTCCGCGGCCAGAAGCCGCCTGCTGTCGGGACTCCACTGCGCGTGGAGCGTGCGCTTGGCCGCCGGCTCCAGCCGCGGCCTCTCCTGCGACGTCGCAAGCTCCCACGTCCGCAATTCGCCGTCGTCCGTGATGGTCGCAATCCGCTTCCCGTCCGGGCTGAACCCGGCGAACGAAATCGGCTTGCCCGTCGGACACAGCGTGACGCTCTCCCCCGTCGCGGTCACCCACACGCGCACCGTGCCGTCCGCGCCCCAGGTGGCCAGCTTCGTCGGGCCGCCCGGCCACCACGCCATGCCGTGAACGCGCCCCTCGTGCCCCTCGAGAACCGCGATCAACCCGCGCTCCATCTCGTACACGCGCACCGGTCCGTTCAGCTCCCGTGCCGCCAGCCGCTTTCCATCCACGCTCCATTCGACCTGGATCACGCCGGAGCGGGCGTCGTCGAAGCGCTTCAGGTCAAGCCCCTTGATGGCGTCCCACACGTGAACCGTCCAGTCCTGACCGCCGGTGGCCACCAGGCGCCCGTCGGGGCTGAAGCGGCCGTGAGTCAGGCCGAGTTCGTGCCCGATGAGCTTGCGACGTTCGTTGAGGCGGAACAGGGCGGCGAACAGCGCCTCGTTGGAAGCCTGGCCGGGAGCACACTTCGCCGCTTCGATGGAGAGAAGCAGGGCGGCGCCGGAGTTCTGCGCCGCGAGCGGCTTGGCGATCGCCGCGAGCCGGAGTCCTTCGGCGCGCAGCGCGGCCGCTTCCGCCGCGTCCCTCGCTTTCTTGGCCGCCGACTCCGCCTTTCGCGAGTCGGACTCCGCGGCACGAGCCTCGGCACTCTGGTCGCGCGCAATTCGGGCGTAGGTCAGCGACGCGATCGTCCCGGCAACCATGGCGACGACCAGGCCCGCGAACAGAACGGTGAGCGCTCGATTGCGCCGGATGAAACGGGCGACTTGCTCGAACGCCGTGTACTGGTAGAGGCTGACGCTTCGGCCGTCCCGGAAGGCCTGCACTTCTTCAGCGAGCCGCTTCGCGGAGTCCAGGCGCTGGGACTTGTTTTTCGCCATCGCGTGCTGGATCACGGCCTCCAGCTCGCGCGGGGCGTGCTTGTCGAGCGCCGTGGGCCAGACGGGCTCGAGGTGAATGACGGAACGGAGGACCATCTCTGCAGACGGACCTTCGAACGGGGCAATCCCCGTGACGAGTTCGTAGAGGATAGCGCCGAGGGAGTAGACGTCGCTTCGCTCGTCGATGTCGTCGAGCTCGCCTCGCGCCTGCTCGGGGGGCATGTAGCTCGGCGTGCCGAGCACGGAGCCGTCGATCGTGAGTTTCGTCGAGTCGGGCTTCGACGGCGCTTCGGGGCTCTTCGACATCATCGCCGTCGCGTTGATGAGGTCCTTGCGCGCCTTGTCGTCCTGCCCCAGCACGCGCGCCAGGCCCCAGTCGAGAACGAGGGTCTCGCCGAAGTCGCCGAGCATGATGTTGGACGGCTTGAGGTCGCGGTTGATCACGCCGCGGCTGTGGGCGTACGCAATCGCGTTGCACGAGTCGACGAACGCGTCGAGCATCTTCAGCCGCTCGGCCAGCTTCTCCCCCGCCGACAGCTCGAGCCGGCGCTGGATGTCGCGCAGGCGGTCCGCCATCGACTGGCCGCGTACCAGCTTCATCGAGTAGAAAACCGATCCGTCTTCCTTCTCGGCGATCTCGTAGACCGGCACGATGTTCGGATGCTCCAGCTGGCCCGTGACACGGGCTTCCCGCAGGAACCGCTCGAGCTCGCCGTGCACCGAAGTGCCGGGGGCGGTCGTCGAGCGCACGGCGCGCGTCACCGGCGTCAGCATTTCCTTGATCGCAACCTCGCGGCCGATCGTCTTGTCGATCGCAATGAAGACGCGCCCCATCCCGCCGCGCGCCAGCTCGCGCTTCAGCTCATATCGCGAGTCCTTCCCCGCGCCCTCTCCCTCCGACGGCAGGTTTCCCTTCACCACGATCGGCGGCGGCACTTCGGTCTTGCGCCCGACGGAGGCTGAAGCGCTGGCCATGATCGCGACGGTGGAGGCAGGCCTGGGCGGCGCCGAAATCCCCCAGAGCGGCTTCCAGATCGACGACTTCAGTCCAGATTTTTCCATCAGGAGAATCGCGCGCGGTGCGTCGCGTTCGAGATCGTCGAATTCGCCCTCGAACAAATTTCGTTCGACGGGCGTGAGGCGCTCCCAGACGCTGGGAAGGAGCGTCGAGAGCGGCGCGACCAGGTCGCTGGCGCCGGGCACGAGCTCAGGCTTCAGCAACTCTCCCTGGGGTCCGCGAAAGACCGTCGAAGCCGCGGGCGAAGGAACCGTCAGCAGTTCCATGGCCGAAGTCGCCTGCGCGTGCGGCAGGAAGCCGCGGCGGACGCCGAGGGCGAGAGCTAGCAGCCTGCGCTGAATGCCGGTCACGGTGGAGAATGTTGCCCGTGGAGAGAGGGTGGCCGGAAGTGAAACTCGGGCGAGCGGAAATTTCCACTATCACCGGACGACCTACTTCTTCCGGTCCATGACTTTCGCGTATCGGTACCAGATTTCC
This sequence comes from Planctomycetota bacterium, assembly GCA_038060895.1. GTDB lineage: Bacteria > Planctomycetota > MHYJ01 > WSZJ01 > WSZJ01 > WSZJ01. Next base: position 36,047 of record JBBTCT010000042.1, on the reverse strand, counting down.
ATCGTCATCTGCCCCATGGAGTTCTTCACGACGGCCGCGGTCCCGCGGCTGCTTCCCGTCCACGCGCCGTTCTCTTCCTGGAACTCGCCCAGCGTGGCCTTCAGGCCTTCCCCCCATTTGGTGAAGAGAGGTCCGCCCGGCCCGTCGAGCTGAAACATGGCGAGGGAGCCGTGGTACCAGTAGCCGAAATCCTGCTGGGTCCAGCTGGGCGGACGGGCGCCGAGCAGGGCCTTGGCGGTGTCCGCCGACGAATCGCCGGCAGCCTTGGTCATGAAGAGCCACGCGACGGCGTCCTCGGGTTTCGGGTCTGTCGCGAGTCGCGCCGCAAACCAGGCGGACGCGCCTGAGGCCGCGGTTTCCGGGACAGAAAGACCGGAGATCCCGGCGGACTTCAGCGCCATCGCGGCCCACGAACTTGTCCGCGCGTCGCCTCCCCACGAGCCGTCCTCGGACTGAAAATCGAGAAGGGCCTTGAGGCCGCTGTCCGCCTGCTCCTTGAAGATCTGGCTATTTGTCATTCCGTAGGCTTCACCCCATGCGAGCGACGCGAGGGCGACATCGAAGGGGGTTTCGGGCCCTTTCGCCGCCAGCCAGAGATACGCCTGCTTCATGGCCTCGCCGACGCAACCTTGCTCGTACTGTTCCTTGTCCAGGTGCGTGAAGCCTTCGCCGAGAAGCGCCAGAAGCGCGAGGCAGGTGGCCGCGTGCTTGCTGTAGGTGGCGCCCTCAAACAGTTCGTCTGCGCCGCCCCACGAACCGTCGGCATTTTGCGAGCAAAGAAGCCACGCAATCGGGCCGGCGAGCTTCGCGGACTGCCGGGGCGAGTCGCCATCCGGCATTTTTCGCGGCGGCGCCGGAGCTTCCGCAACGGCCGGAGGCGTTGGCTCGGTGTCTGGCTTCGCGGCCTCCGGCTTCGGAATCTCGGCAGCCGGCGCCTCAGTCCTTTCACCGGCGACCTGTGCCGCACGCCATCTCCAGACCAGAAGACCGGCCAGTGACACGAAGATGGCGAGGAGGGCGAAGCGGCGCATGCTTCCATCAACGGATTTCGAACCGCCGGGTTCAGTGAATCCCGCTCACTCAGTCTCCGACGCCTCCTGGACCGGCGCCGAGTCGCCCATGAGGAGGTCCGAGCCGGAGTCTTGCACGCCGTCGAGCGGTGCGTCGTCTCCCATACCGGTCCCGACTTCAGCGACTGCTTCGTCCTCGAGCGGCGGCAGTTCAACGGGCGGCCCGTCAATCGAACTGGAACTTCGAGTAAACCGCATGAGCGACATCGAGCCGAGCGCGTTGCGGACCACGGCTCCGGTCGTCGCGATGTCGCCGCTCCATCCACCGCCGACTTCCGCCGTCATCGCCAGCGCGCGACGGAGCCCGTTGACCCAATGCCGATCGGGGCCGCTCCGGAATCCGCCGGCGTCGTACTGGAAGGCCGCCAGGGATCCGAAGTAACACCGCACGAAGTCGGGCTTCGAGACATCGGGGAGGTTCCGGGCCGAGTCATACACGATGCGCCGTAGCGCCGGATCGTGCGGCGAGTGACGCCACAGCAGCGAAGCGAACGCCTCAGCGTCGCCGCCGCCGCTCTTCAGACGCTGCCCCAGCCAGTTCGCGACCCTGTCCGAGCTTCCTTCGGGAAGCTCCAGCCCCGAGACCTGCGCCGACTTCAGCGCGATCGCGGCCCAGACCGTGTCGTGCGGATCATCCCAGGACCCGTCTTCCCTTTGCCGGGCCAGCAACCGGCCCATCGCCCTTCGCGCCGCCTCCTTCGCCTCTTCTGCCTCGGAATACCCCGCCGACTCGCACAGCGCCAGAGCAACCAGCGCTTCCTCTCGATCCGTTCCCGGCAGGTACCCCCGAAGCCAACCCTCTGCTTTGCCCACAACCTCTCCCGGCGCTGACTCTTTCCACCGATCCCGCGAGGCCGAGGTCCAGCCCATCGAGAAAAACGCCAGCACTGACAGCGAAGTGGCTCCCGCTGTGGTCCACATTTCTCCGCTCACTTCCTCGTACCCCGATCCCCAGGATCCATCGACGTTCTGGCGGGACCCGAGCCAATGAAGCGCGGCGTGGGCCGGTGAGAGTCGCGATTCGGTGACTGGGGATCTCTTTGCGACCAGGTTCTTCCGTCCGCCAACCCGTCCTCTGGGGCCGGTTGCGTCAATCTCGCCATCGCCAGCCGCGGTGCACGCTTTGAGTTCCGGGTTCGGTTCGCCACGGGATGCGCTGCCACCGGGATCCGGAACGCCTTCTTGCCAGCGGAGGCCGCGAATCGACCCGGCCCCGATCGCTCCCAGAAGCGCCGCCGTTCCCAGGAATCCGAGACGCCGTTTCATGCCGGTGGGAACGCGAGAGACACGCAACGGTTCGACGAATCAGCTCAGTCCTGCCTTGCCGCCGCTCGCCGCCGCCGGAATGTCCTCAGTTCTTCCTCCACGTCCGCCGGCGCAACGGGCGCCATGGCGTCGGGCTGGGGGATCGAGTTCAGCCGCGAAATCAGGACATTCATCGCGACGAAGCGCCGGCGCACTTCACGCTCATCGGTCAGCGTCGCGGCCTCGTCGCGCAGCTGCGAAATGCGCGCACGGAGGTCGATCGGCTCAGGCGTCACCGACAATTGCTCTCGTTCAAGGAACTCCCGCAGCCACCAGTCTTCTTCGTAGGGCCGGTCGAGATCTTTCAGCGGCTTCCCCGTCCCCGGCAGATTGTCGAAGGCGCCCTCGCGCTGCGCCTTCGCGACCTGCTCGTCAATCCACGAGTTCCAGCCCTGCTGGATGGGTTTGCGCTCGCTCATTTCACACCCTTTGTTCGAAAGGACCAGCTGAAGACTTCATCCTTCCCGGAAATCGTGGCCGTGATCTTCACGTCGTGAATCGTGTCCGGTTTCAGCGCCAGATGCGGAATCAGGACGATGCAGCCGTCGTTGTCGGGGAAGCGACTCTTCGCTTTCGCCGGCGGATTCGCAGGATCGGTCCAGTCGCACTTCAGCGGCTGGCCGCCGCGGGGCGCAATCGTCCCGACTTTCAGGACCGCCTTGGTGTCCTTCGGGAAGAGAACGCTCACAAACGGCCCCGGAAGATGCTGGTCGGGGTACGGGTCCGGACTCTCGTTTTCGCTTCCGAGCGGCACGTCGAGCGCACCGCGGAACGGCGCGAGCGCCGGAGTGCGATCCCAGTCTCCGTACGAGCGGACGTCGCTGCTGGCATAGCCGTCGGCAAGTCCGACCGAGATGCGCGTGAGGTTTCCGTCGTAGTAGAAGTTTCTGTGCCAGAGCGTGCACAGCAGCTCGCGCGCGAAGGACTTCGCATCCGCCGCGCCTCCGACGTTCGAGTGGCGGCCGGCGTACTCGCCGCCGGGCGTGAAGAGCGCGCTGTTTTTGTCCTCGTAGTGAGTGAGCCCGTTCTTCGCGCAATACTTCGAGTGCGCTTCGCAGAGCGCGATCAGCTCTTCGGCGAATCCGACCGGCTCGATCCCGCCGAAGCGCCGCACGGCGTTGACTTCCGAAACGTGGCGCACGTAGTCCTTCGACACGCCTGCCGAGAGCGGCCACAACCCCGCGGCGCGCGGATTTGCGGAGACCAGCCAGCGCTTCCCGCCCGCAGAAATCTCTCCCGTGAATTTTTCGAAAGAAAGCTTCGCGGGATCGCTTGAAGGGCCGACGGCAACCTTGTCCACGTCCAGGTCGTCGAACCAGCCGTTGCCGTTGGCGTCGATGAAGCAGAGCGTGACGTCGCCCGCTACGACCTCGAGCAGGGCGGGAATTCGGTAGTTCGGCTTCCCGCCCGCCGAATACTCCACCGGCACATCGATCGCGCCTCCACCGCCATAGACGAACGCGAACTTTCTGCGACCGGCCTTCGCCAGGATCGGGTCAGGATGCGAGTCATCCCAGGCACGCGGCTGGAGCATCAGGCCGCCGCCTCCGGCTTTCACGTCGAACCCCGGCGTCAGCCCGAACAGGAACCGCCCTTCGGCGCCCATGGGAAGCGGCTGCGCTGGCACGAGCTTCAGCAGGACGTCGGCCGCCTTGAGCTCGACGATCGAAGGAAGGCCCTTCACCCATTCCACGTCGGGCGATTTCGGCCGCGCGGGTTCGTCCGTTTGTGCGAACGCGGGCGCCGCCAGCAGGAGCAGGATTCCCAGGACGCATTTCATGCCGGAATCGTATCGCCAACCTTGCGCCAACCGGAACCTGAACCGACAAAAAAACCCCGGCGGTTGGACCGCCGGGGCCGTTGTTCAGGCCGACTACTTCTTTTCCGCGGGCGGCGGGTCCAGCTTCACTCCCAGTTTCTTCAGCATCTTCGCCGCGTTCTCGGCTTCCTTCGAACCTTCGTAACCTGTGAGAAGAGCCTTCCAGGTTTCGATCGCTTCCTTCTTCTTGCCCAGCTTCAGCTGCGCGTCCGCCTTCGCATCGAGCATCTCGCGCTCATGCGCCTTCTGAAGCGGTTCCCAGGTCGCCTTGAATTCCTCGTTGCTGTCGAACTGCTTTTTCGTCTCGGCAGCCTTCGACGCCGCATCGGAGTGCGGGAACCACGTCATCAGCAGCCAGATGTTCTTCGCGATGACCGGAACGTCCTGCGGCTTGGCGTTCTGAGCGTTGACGTAATTGTTCCACCAGTCGTTGACGAGGCCGCCGACGAAATCCTCCGGGCTCGTCAGGCCGCCCTTGATCTCGATCAGGGTCTCGCCCTTCGGCGTCACGACAACCATGCGCGGATAGGAATCGACGTTGAACTGCGCGCCCAGCTTCTGGTTTTCCTTGCCCGCGGTCGGGTTGACGTACATCACCACGAGGGGCTCCAGGAACTTCTTCACCATGTCCGAGGGATACGTAACCGTATCCATCTTGGCGCAAGGCGGTCAGCCTTCCTTCCAGAACTCGATGTAGAGCAGCTTTCCTTCCGCCGCGGCTTTCAGCTTCGCCTGATCATAGTTCGCTTCCCAGGCATACCCCGCAGGCGGTGCCTTGCCGCCCTTCTTGCCGTCCGCGACCGCGCTGAGCGCGAATGCAACGACGCAGAGCGCCAGACAGAATGCACGCATTGGCCCCTCCTATGAAGTAATGCCCTGTGAATAGGCTACGCCTTTGGACCTGCAACGACGCGAGCGGGCGCCATTATTCCATAAGTAGCACCCGGGAACTGAAAAAGTGCATCGAGTCTCCTGCGGCGGGCAAGCTCGGCATTGATTGACCCTCTCCGTCTTCCCCCTAGAATGACCGCTTCATTTCCCAGGTCCTTCGTGGAAACCGAACCGTGAGCGCCCCGCATCCTTCGTCCGCCCCTTCGTCGCGCCCCGGTTCCGCCACTCCCCGTCACACTCGGAGCTGAATTCCCCATGCCGCTTTTCCCGCAGACTGACGACTTCGCCCGGCGCCACATCGGCCCAACCCCGAAGGACATCGTGGACATGGCCGCCGCGTGCGGTGCGAAGTCGCTGGATGACCTCATCGACAAGGTCGTCCCCCCCTCGATCCGGCTGAAGAAACCGCTCAACCTGCCTGCGGCGCGCTCGGAACGCGAAGCGCTCGCGGACCTCGCTTCGATGGCCGGCGAGAACGAAGTCTGGCGGTCATACATCGGGATGGGGTACCACGACTGCGTCACGCCGGGCGTCGTGCTGCGCAACATCATCGAGAACCCGGGCTGGTACACGGCGTACACCCCCTACCAGGCTGAAATCTCCCAGGGGCGGCTGGAGATGCTGCTCAACTACCAGACGCTCGTGAAAGATCTGACGGGGATGGAGATTTCGAACGCTTCACTGCTCGACGAAGGGACGGCAGCGGCGGAAGCGATGACGATGTCGCACCGGATCGGGCGCAACGACGAGCGGATGACGTACCTCGTGAGCGAGCTGTGCCATCCGCAGACGATCGAGATCGTGAAGTCGCGCGGCGCGGCACTGGGGATCAAGGTCGTGGTCGGCGATCACCGGAAATTTTCGTTCGCCGGCGACGTCTTCGGCGCGCTGGTGCAGTACCCGGCGACCGACGGGTCGATCCAAGACTACCGCGCCACTTGCGACGCCGCCCACAAGGTCGAGGCCTTCGTGACGGTCGCGACCGATCTTCTCGCCCTCACTCTCCTCACGCCCCCCGCCGAATTCGGCGCCGACATCGCCGTCGGCAACTCGCAGCGCTTCGGCGTCCCCATGGGCTACGGCGGCCCGCACGCCGCGTTCATGGCGACGAAGGAAGCGTTCGTCCGCTCGATGCCCGGCCGCCTCATCGGCGTGTCCAGGGACAAGGACGGCAACACCGCGCTCCGCATGGCGCTCGCCACGCGCGAGCAGCACATCCGCCGCGAGAAGGCCACGTCGAACATCTGCACGGCACAGGTGCTCCTCGCCGTCTGCGCCGCGGGGTACGCCGTGTATCACGGGCCCGAGGGGCTGAAGCGGATCGCGCGCCGGGTCCTCTCCATGACGGCCACGTTGCGAGAGGGATTGCAGCGCGCGGGGCTCGACGTGGGCAGCGCGCCAGTGTTCGACACGTTCGCGGTGAAATCCGGCGCGAAGACCGAAGAGATCGTGAAGCGCGCCGCCGCGAAGAAAATCAACCTGCGCCGCTTCGACTCCCAGACCCTCTGCGTCGCTCTCGACGAAACCGCGGGGGACAAGGACATCGCCGACTTGCTTGAGGTATTTGGCGCGAAGCCAGGGCTCAAGGCCTCCGAAGGGACCCTCGCAAAACCGTTTGTGCGGACCTCCGCCTTCCTGACACATCCCGTTTTCAATCTCTACCACTCCGAGCACGACATGCTGCGCTACCTGCACAAGCTGGAAGCGCGCGACTACACGCTCAACGCCGGGATGATCCCGCTCGGCTCGTGCACGATGAAATTGAACGCGACGTCCGAGATGGTCCCCGTGACGATGGCGGGTTTCGGAAGGCTGCACCCGTTCGCGCCGGTCGAGCAGGCGAAGGGCTACCAGCGGCTTTTCCGCGACCTCGAAAACTGGCTTGCCGCGATCACGGGCTTCGACGCGACATCCCTTCAACCCAACGCCGGTTCGCAGGGCGAATACGCGGGACTGCTGGTCATCCGCGCGTACCAGGCCTCGATCAAGCAGGGGCACCGCAACGTCTGCCTCATCCCGCATTCGGCTCACGGTACGAATCCCGCTTCCGCCGTCATGGCCGGCCTCAAGGTCGTCGTTGTCGAGTGCGACGAGGCAGGCAACATCGACGTGAAGGATCTGCTGGCGAAGTGCGAAGAGCACAAGGCGGACCTTTCGTGCTTGATGGCGACGTACCCATCGACGCACGGCGTGTTCGAAGAGGACATCAGCGAGATCGCGCGGTGCGTCCACGACCACGGCGGGCAGGTCTACATGGACGGCGCCAACATGAACGCGCAGGTCGGCCTCACGCAGCCCGCGCTCATCGGCGCCGACGTCTGCCACATCAACCTGCACAAGACGTTCTGCATCCCGCACGGCGGCGGCGGCCCCGGCATGGGCCCGATCTGCGTGAGGAAACACCTCGCGCCGTTCCTCCCGGGGCATCCCGTCGTGAAATGCGGCGGCGAGAAGGCCATCGGCCCGATCAGCGCCGCGCCCTGGGGAAGCGCTTCGATTCTCACGATCTCATGGGCCTACATCGCCATGATGGGCGGCGACGGCCTCACCCTCGCCACCAAGGTCGCGATCCTCGCAGCCAACTACGTCGCGAAGCGCCTCTCGAAGGCGTACAAGACGCTCTTCCAGGGAACTCATGGCTTCGTCGCCCATGAGTGCATCCTCGACCCGCGGCCGCTTCTCAAGACCGCCCACGTCAGCGGCGAGGACATCGCGAAGCGGCTGATGGATTACGGCTTCCATGCGCCCACGCTCTCCTTCCCTGTCGCCGGCACCTTGATGGTCGAGCCGACGGAGTCCGAGCCGAAGGCCGAGCTCGACCGCTACATCGAAGCGATGCTGCTGATCAACGCCGAAGCGAAGGAAGTCGAGTCGGGCAAGTACGACGCCGAGGACAACGTCCTGCACAACGCGCCGCACACCGCCGCCTGCGTCACCGCCACCGAGTGGACTCACAAGTACTCGCGTGAAAAGGCCGCGTTTCCGACGGCCGCTTCGAAGGAGTTCAAGTACTGGCCAACCGTGCGCCGCGTCGACGGGTTGTTCGGCGACCGGAACCTCGTCTGTGCCTGCGGATCGCCGGAGGAATACGCGGCGGCGGGAAAGACGGAAGAAAAGCCGAAGGAGAAATCGAAGGAGAAGAGCAAGGTCAGATAGGAGGCGCTCGCCTCGCGAAGCTAATGGCCGCGTCGAGGATTTCGGTGCACTTGCCCCGATCGGGCCCGGCCGAGAGTGCCTGGTTCACAATGATCCAGTCATCGACGACGTCTCCTGCGGCGTACTTCTGGAACAGGTTGTAAATGGCGTAGTAGGCGAACTCCACATCCGGCGGGAATTCCAGGTCGTCATCCTGCATCGCGGCGATTGGCTCTTCATATCGCTGCCCGACGCCAGAATCATCCCGCCCGCTTTTCGCAGCCTCCAGCGCGTCAGAAGGCAGCTTGAAGTCCACCTGCTGAACTGTGCCGCAGACGCTCTCGACGTAGGTCAGCACGCGGACCTCGGCCAAAAAGTGCGTCCACCTGTCCAGCGCAAGTTCACAGAGCGCAAGGTGCACCTTGCGCTTCAACGGCGGCTGCAAAGCCAGGAAATCCTCGGCGGTTGAGCTCATGAGATGAGCCCCAGCCTACTTCGTTCGACTCAAGGCAGTGAACCGGAACCCGAGTACAATTGCGCCGATCAAGGGAGGACGGTCATGCCAGCAAAGAACGCCGCAGCGCCGTGACGGCCGGAGATGTATACTCAATGTATCCACAGGCCCCTTCGACTTGCTTAGGTGGCCCAAGGCACAATCACCGCATCGTCGGGGAAATCCCTGAGTTTCTTCGCGTTACTCGAAACAAGTGTTGGTCAGTCGAACGGAGGGAGATCGCCATGCAGGGCAAAGTCCAGAAGTGGGGCAACAGCCTGGGGCTGCGGATTCCGAAGGGCCTGGCGGAGGATGCCAAGCTACATTCCGGAAGTCCGGTTGAACTGAAGGTCATTGGCGGCAGGCTGGTCATTTCCGCCATCGGACAGGAGAGATTCACGCTTCGCGAGCTCCTCTCGAAAGTGACGAAAAAGAACATCCATGGAGAGACTTTTGCCGGACCCCGGCGCGGCAAGGAAATCATCTGATGAGTCGCTACATTCCGGATCGAGGAGACATCGTGTGGCTCCGATTCGATCCGGCCGAAGGACATGAGCAGGCTGGTCACCGACCTGCGGTTGTGCTTTCGCAACAGGACTACAACGGAAAGATTGGACTCGCCCTCGTTTGCCCCGTCACCTCCAGGATCAAAGGCTATCCATTCGAAGTGCGGCTGCCGGAGGGACTCAAGAGTTCCGGAGTCGTCCTGGCAGACCATGTTCACTCTCTGGACTGGAAGTCTCGTGAGGCCCGTTTCATCGAGCGGATGCCTGCCAGCGACATGTCGGCGATACTCGCCCGGACTGCAACGCTCCTCATGTGAGGGAAGGGTTCCAATGCCTGTGAAAAAGGCCTCAATTCCTCGGAAGCCGCGGAAGAAAAAGGGACGCGCAGAAGCAAAGTCGAAGGGCCTTACGCCCGCGGAATGCGTGGTCGCGGCGGACGCTTCCCTTGCGGAAAAGATCACGGCCGCCGGCGGCGCCGTCCTCGCGGGCTACCGGGAACCTCTTGGCAGCACGCACGTCGTCCTGGCGGCTCTTCCCATCGACAAGGTCGCCCCGACGCCGTTCCAGCGCGACCTGTCCGACGCGCACGCGAAGCGGCTCACGGCCACGATCGGCAAGATCGCGCGGTACTTCGACCCGATCGTCACGGTCCCGGCCGGCGACGTCTTCTGGACCCCGAACGGCAGGCACCGGCTCGAGGCGATGACGCGCCTCGGCGCGAAGACGATCATCGCGCTCGTCCTCCCCGACCCGGAGATCCAGTACAAGATCCTCGCGCTCAACGTCGAAAAGGCGCACAACCTGCGCGAGAAGTCCCTCGAGGTCATCCGCATGTACCGCGCGATGGCCGACAGCATGGAGGGCGACGAAAGCGCTCACGACTTCGAATTCGAAGAGCCCGCGTTCGCGACGCTGGGGATCTGCTACGAGAAGAACGGCCGCTTCAGCGGCGGCGCGTACAACTCCATTCTCCGGCGGGTTGACGGATGGTTCGAAGTGCCGCTCAAGAAGGCGCTCCCGATGCGCGAAAAACGCGCGGCGAAAATCGAGAAACTCGACGCGCGCGTCACGGAAGTCGTCAAGGCGCTTCAGGCCAAGGGCTTCAAGAGCCCCTACCTGCGCGCCTTCGTGGTCGCGCGCATCAACCCGCTGCGGTTCATGAAGGTCATGCCTCCTTTCGACGACGCTCTCGACGACATCCAGAAGCGCGCGGACCGCTTCAAGGTGGACAACGTCAAGCAGGAGGACATCGCCGCGACGGCGGGGGTCGCTTCCGACGAAGGTTAGGCGAGTCGCCTACCGGGTGATCGCTTCGGCGTACGAGCTGCCGTGTCCCGCGTAGATGATCACCTTGTCGCCGATGCGCGCTTCTACCGTCGCGATTCCGGAAGCGGCCACCTTGTCCATGAAGGCGGCGTCGTCCAGTTCGCCTCTCCGGCTCGCGCGGACGGCGGCGTCGAGGATGTTGGAGTCGTACGCTGCGGCCACGGTGCGCGGAGTTCCACCGGCCTCGTTGTGGCTCTCGCCCTTGCGCCCGGCGTAGGTCGTCGCGTGAGTTGCGACGTTCACGGTGTAGGACTCGACGCCGGCCTGCCAGAGAAGGGCGGCGAACTGCGTGTAGCGCATGTTGCCGGCCGACTGCTGCTTCTTCGCATCGACGATCGCATTTGAAAAATTCATGGCATCAATTCTCGAATGGCCCCCGGTCCGGAGGATCGAGCGTAGCAGCAATGAGAGACGGGAGGCGGGTTTATCGCGTGACCACTGGTTCGACTCGCTTCAATCCACCGGTTGCGTCCTTCGGACGCCACTGCCGGATTCAATGCTGACTCACCACCAGCTGCCCGCGGAAATCCTCGACGGTCGCTTCCGGCTTCGAAAGCCGCACGGCGCACGCGAGCCGGTGTCCGTTTCCGAGGTTGGTCGTCTCGACCGGCGCGCCGGCGCGGTAGCTGGACCGCGCGTACATCGCGACCTTCTGCCAACTCCCTCCCTTGATGACGCGCCAATCCGGCCAGCGGTCCTGGCCGGGCTCGCTCAGGCATCGGTCGGCCGCATTGCCGCCGAGGCCCCGGACGCCGTACGGGGATTCGTCGAACGGGAAGGAATCTACTGGCGTCGGTCGCTGCAGGCCGCTGAAGGAGCCCTGGACATTGGCGAAGAGCGCTTCAAACGTCTCGCCCCACGGGAACGGCCGGCGATCCACGCCGCGCGCGGCCTTTTCCCATTCGTCCTCGTGTGGGAGGTAAAAGAGGCGGCCTTCGCGGGCGGCGCGGAAGCGGGCGTAAGCCTGGCCGTCGGTCCAGGAGACGGCGAGGACAGGCCAATCTTCCTGCCAGGCGCCGGGGTCATTTTCCATTCGCTGGAGGGCGGCAAGATCGGCCGGGTGGGCGGCGCGCCATTCGTCGGTGGGAACGCAGGTGCGGCCGCCGGGAAGCGCGGGCCAGTAGGGCCTTGAAGTGCTGATGTGGCGTGGGAGGCGGGGCGGGTCTTCGCCGGCCGCGTTGACGTAGCCGGCCCAATCGCGGCAGGTGACCGGGAAGCGGGCGACGAAGACGTCGTCGACGTCGCGTCGGGTTGCGGCGCCGCCGACCCAGTTGTGGGTGTCGCCCTGCATGACGAAGGGGCCGCCTGCGATCTGGACGAATCCTTCCGGGATTTCCGCAGGCTCGAAGAGAGTGACGTCGGCGCGAACGCATTCCTGCCGGCCGACGAAGAGCGGGACGCGCGCCGGAGCCCGGCCCTCGGCGGCGATGACGAGGAGCCACGAACCCATCGGGAGGCGACAGTCGCTGATCGGCGTGCGGCCCAGGTAGAGCCCGGGACCGCGAGGGCGCCAGACCGGATTTGGAAAGAGCGCGTCCAGCGCGGCAGCGGGAACCGCGTCGCCCATCCGCGGCGCACCCCCGGGCGTCACGGGAATCAGGACGCGGTCGATCGGGACGAAACGGAACGCCCAGACACCCGCGCCTTCGAGGGGCTCCGGCTCGCACGACGCCGCGTGAACCCGCAGTCGCATCCGTCCCACGGATTCGCCGCCCGGCCACGGCGCCGGCCGCGGCCCGTGCAGGTCGCGCCCCGACCACGGATGGAGCCCGCGAACGGCCAGCTCGCTGGCGGCCACTTCGCGCCCGTCCAGGAGACAGCGACAGCGGTAAGCGCGCGTGCCGATGGAAACTTCGCCCTCCCCGCGCAATTCCGCAGCGAGCGACCGGTCGTGGTGCGACTCCACCATCCGGCGGTGAAGCACCATCGCGGCCGAATTCTTGTCCGCTTCCGCCTCGAGGAAGCGCTCCCAGTGCAGCTTCGCCCGAAGCTGGCGCGCCTCGGTGTTGTCGGGCGCGTTCGAAAGCGCCGACGCAAGCGTCTGCTCCGCCTCCGCGAACGCTTCAGCGCTTCCCCGCTCCAGCGCCGAGGCGCGGTCGTCGAGGTCCCACACGAGACGCAGTTCTTCGAGCGGCGCCCACATCTCCGTTCCGAGGCGCTTCCGCTCTTCCTCTTTCCTCGCGGTGGCCGCTTCGTTTCGCAGCCGGAAGAAATTCGCCGCAGCGTCACGGGCCCGGACGAGCAGGTCGGCGGCGATCGCATCGCGCCTTTCCTGCTCGCGCGCGCCATCGAGCCACTCCTCGACATCGCCGGCCATTTCGCCGGCGTCGCCGTAGCGGGCGGAGGGTTCGCGAGCGAGGGCCTTAAGACAGATCGCTTCGAGGTCAGGCGGAATCGCGGCGTCAACGGAACGAGGCGGCGCCGGTGACTCCTTCACGATTTTTCGCGCCAGCTCGCGCGCCGTGGGAGCCTGGAAGGGCGGCCGGCCGGTGAGGATTTCGTAGAGGGTGGCGCCCAGGGACCAGACATCGCTGCGCGCGCCGACCTCGAGGTGCTTCCCCAGGGCCTGTTCGGGCGACATGTACGCCGGAGTCCCGATGATCTCGCCGGCGGTCGTGACGTCGGGTGAGGAGGTCTCACGGAAAATGGGATTCGGCGCCTTGCCGTCCGAAGAGAAAACACCCGTGATCGGCTCGCGCTCTCCCAGTTCCCGCGCCAGACCCCAGTCCACGACCAGCACTTCCCCGAACTCCCCCAGCATGATGTTCGCTGGCTTGATGTCGCGATGGATCACGCCTTTCGAGTGCGCATACGCCACCGCCCGGCACGCGTCACGGAACGCCTCGACGAGCCGCCGCTGCGACCACCGGAGCGATTTCGTCGCCGCGGGGTCCGCCGAAGCGGCGCGCGCCTGCCGGATGACGCGCGACATGTCCCGCCCCGCGATCCGCTTCATGCTGTAGTACCACTGCGTCGTCCCCGGAAGCACCCCCATCTCATGCACCGGAACGATGTTGGGATGCTCCAGGTACCCCGTCAGGCGCGCTTCGCGGCGAAAACGCTCCAGCGCATTTGCGTCCGCGGTCTCGAGCAGGAGCTTCAGCGCGACCGGCCGGCCGAAGTCGGCGTCCCTGGCCTCCACGACGCGCCCGATCCCGCCGCGGCCGAGCTCTTCGCCGATCGCGAATTTCCCGGAGTCCGGGGGAAGCGGCCCGGGGAGGAGTCGCGTGCCGGCGGAGGGAGAGACGACCGTGTGCGGCACGGAAGACTCGTGCTCGGGGACTTCGGATGCGAGCGCGCGAAGCGCCGAGGCCGCACGTTCGGTCAGGTCGCCGCGCGCGACAAGGAAAGTGCCGAGCTCCGACGGCGGCCCCGCGCGCCAGGATTCGAGCGCGCGCTGCCAGCGCTCCGGGGCGATCAGCCGGAGACGGACTGCGAGTCGGCCGATGAGGTCGTCGCGATCAGACATGCGCCTTCAGCCATTGCTCCAGCAACTCGGGCTGGTATCCCCACGGCCCCTGCTCCGTGACAAACGCGATTCTCCCCTTTCCGTCCACGACGAACAGCCGCTCCGGCCACGCCGCGTACGCCGCGTCCACCGCGTTGTCGAGCGAGTCCACGACGCACGGCATCGAGACCTTCAGCCGCGAGCAGCACGCTCCCGCCGCCTCCGCGCGCGCCGCTTCCGTGCGCGGCTGCTCGAACACCACGCTCTGCTCGACGTTCGACGGCATCTGCCATTCGTCCGAAGGACGCGCCTCCCGGATGTACACCATCAGGAACCCGACCCGATCGCTCCACTCCCGGTAGAGCCGCTCCATGGTGTCGGCATGGCGGCGGAAGGGCGGTCAGGTGAAGCTGCCGAAGTTCAGCACGAGCGGTCGGCCGGCCTGGAACCCGGAGCGGCGGATTCGCGTTTTCCCTTCCGGCGTCGCGAGCTCAAAGTCAGGCGCCGCTTCTCCGAGCGCCGGCGCACGGCGCGCCATCAGGGCCTTCACGTGCGTCCAGTTCGGGGGGCGCTGGTCGGCCGGCGCACGGTCGAGTTGCGCGATGAACTCCGCGGCGGGGTCTGCCATGCTGTCCCTACCTCCCGTTTCGCCCTGCGCGTTTCCCTTCCCTCACCGCAAATCCACTTCTGTAGGCTGCCGGCAGGAGATCTTTCGCCCGCGCCTTGAACTCGCGCTTTCCGTCCCGCACGATGATCCAGGCATCGGGCGCGTAATCGAGGAAGAGTTGCCGGCAATTGCCGCAGGGGGAGAGGACTTCGGCTCCCTTGCCGCGCGGGACGACGGCGACGGCGGTCTCAAAGCGTCGTTCGCCGGCGGCGATGGCGGAGCCAAGGGCGATCGGTTCGGCGCAGGGCCCATAGCCGCAGGCTTCGACGTTGACGCCGACGTAAATGCGGCCGGACTCGCCGCGGATCGCGCATCCGACGCCGTGGCGGCGCGGGTTCATGTCGGCACGCAGCGCGCCGCGGGCAGCGCGCACCAGTTCACGGTCGGCCGTCGTCAGCGGAGTCGTCTTCAAGGCGCGGATTCTACACGCCTTCAACCCAACTCACCGTCCCTACCCACTACCCACTACCAACTACTCACTACTTGCCTTCCGGCAGCTCCGGCGGATCCCGATGAAAAATGCTCAGCTTTCCTTTCGGCACCGACAGCGTCAGGACGTAATACCCCGTCGCGTACGCCGCGCTCGACTCTTCGCTTCCCATCCAACCGATGTTCTTCCAGATGCCGTCCTCGCCCTGCGACTTCACCACGAAATCGCGGATCAGCGGGATCCAGGCCTTCGCCTCCGGCTTGTGCTCGCCGTATTCCTCGTCGATGACCTGCATGGCCATCATGGCGTAGAAGAGCGCATAGTCGGGAAAACGGTCCTTCGCGAGCCCCTCGACCTTCTGGTTCCCGAGGAACCCCATGGCGTTGATCAGGACCTTCTCGTCGAGCCGCTGCATGAGCACCAGCGTCGCCAGCGCGCCGCTCGTCCCCGCAACCATCGAGCTCCCCATCCCCTTCTGGTACTCGAACCCGCCGTCGGCGAGTTGCGTCTCCTTCAGGTACGCGAACCCCTTGTCGAGCACCTGCTTCGGCACCTTGATCCCGAAGTCCTTCGCGGCCCGAAGCGCCTGCACGGCGCAGACCGTCGTCGAACCCTCGTGCTGGCCGCCCGGGTCCTTCTGGTAATACCACCCACCCTCGGTGCTCTGCGCGCGCGCGATCAGGTCCGCCGCCTGCGTCACCATCGTCTTCAACTTCTCCATGTCGATTTTCTTCGGCGGTTCCTTCTCGAACAGGCACTTGCCGTACAGCTCCGCGAAGAACAGCGTCGCGAACCCCTGGCTGTGCAGCCACGTGTGCCCCTCGGCCTTGAAGTCGCCGTCCGTCTGCTGGGTCAGGAGCCAGTCGTACGCCTTCCACAGGCGCTCGTTGTCGAACGGCTTCTCCTCGGCCGCCAGAATCGCCAGCGCCGAGATCGACGTCACCGCGACGTGGAACTTGTCCCCCCAGTGCCCGTCCGCCGCCTGCAGCTTGCCCAGCGCTACGAGCCCCTTCGCGATCGGCGTGGCCGCCGGATCTTCGGCGGGCTGCTCGGCCAGGGCGGGGCGCGCGGCGACCAGCAACGCGAAGACGGCGACGATCATCGACTGATTGAAGCGCTTCATTTTTTCTCCTCTGCCTTCTTGAACTCGGGGTCTCCGGCAATACGACCGTGGCAGGTGGCGCAGGCCTGGCGCGCGTTCGCGCACTCGTCGCACCACGTCGGGCCGCCGCAGACGGACACCTTCTTGCACAGGCCGCACAGGACCATCGCGTCCTTGTCGCCGGCGGTCCGGACGGGCGGAGCACCGCCCTTGCAGCCGCAATCGCGGTCCTTCTGCATCTTCGCGACATCGCCGTCACTCCAGGTCACCACCACGTCCTTCTCCGTCCGCGGGACCAGGACGAGCAGCGAGGAGATCGCGGCCATTTCGTTGCCATCCGGGTTCATTTCGCGAACGACTAAAAGGGTCGGCGCCTTGCAATCCCAGGAAGCGCCCTTGACATCCCACTTCGCACCGCAATTCCCCTCGCAGCGGACAAGCACCAGCATCCACTTCTCGAAATCAACCCTGTCCACCACTGCGGCTCTCGTCATCTTGTCGCGCTCGATCCAGCGCATCACTGAATCCGCTTCCCGGGCCGAGCGGAACACGACGGCCGGGCCTTCCTTTTCGGCATGGAGCGGGACGGTGCGGAGCACCCACCAGGGGGTCGGCGAAGTTTCGATGGCGGCGGCGGGAAGCGCGGCGAGAAGGGCGAACGCGAAGGCAAACGGGCGCATGCAATCCTCCGGGACCAGGGGGCTGCCCTTGTGACGCCCGCCGCGGCGAAAGGTTCCCGGCTAAGCACCGCCCTCGAAGACGCCCAGCGCCGCGGCGACCCACGTCGGGCGAGGCGACGAGAGGACATCCGAGTAGTCCACCAGGCAAAGCTCCACGATCCGCGAGAGGATCGGGCCCTCGAGAAGCGCCGCCATCGCCGGACCCGTGTCGCGGAAGTCGCTCCGCTGTTCGTCGCACTCGCGAAGAAAATCGAGGTATTCGCGGCGCGCCAGCTTGTCGAACACGCGCGAAACCGCTTCAAGGACGGTGGTCCGCGTCGCAGCAACCCTGTCGTCCAGGATCTGCTGCGGCGGCGTGCCGTAACCGTGTCCGTGATGCGCGGGGTCGGTGGTGACGACGAGGGCGGCGCCGGCTTCGAGAAGCGGCCGCAGGTCGTCGAGGCCCTGGAGGCTGCCCGGGCTGGTGCCGGCGAGGAACGGGTAGCGTTCGATGACGCGCGGCGCGCTGCGGCCTGTGCGTTCGGCGGCGAAATCGAGAAGCGCCTTGAAGTTGTCGAGCGAGAATTCCTCCGCCCAGAATCCTTCGTCCCCGGGGGCGCCTGGGCCGTGCACCCGACGCATCCGGGCGCGGGCCGCCGGGTCTCCGGCTTTGGCGGCCTTCACGAGATCGGCGTCGGCGGCCCTCCCGCCGTGAAGGACGCCGAGGGCGACGACCTCCGTGGCGCCGGATTGGAGGACGGCCTTTGCGACCGCGGCGACCTGGGCGCCGCAGGCCTGCAGTTTTGCGTGCGGAAAAACCAGGGCGCCCTTCCGGGGAAGTTCGACGTCCGGCGCGCTTTTCAGAAGCGCGGACAGTCCGGCCGCGCCCAGGGCGCGGCGTTCGTCGGCGTACCATTTCTTCCAGTCACGGGAGATCATGATGGGTTCTCGCGCGTGCGGGCCCGGACGACGGCGTCGTCACCCATCTTTTGACGCAGCGCGTCAATTACCTTGTCGAGCCTCCGCTCCTTCGCGCGTTCCCGTTCGCCGAAGAGCGTCCCCTGCCCCGCCCCGGCCGGTGCGAGGTTCTGTCCCTGGATCCCGAGGAGCCGCACACGGGCGCCCTTCACTCCCGCCTTCTCCTTCATCAACCCGCGGGCGACGTCGAAGATTTCGCGCGTGATGTCCGTCGGGCGCTCCAGGGTCTTCGAGCGGGTGATGGTGCGGAAGTCGTGGAAGCGCACCTTGATCTGGACGGTCCGGGCGGCGACGGCGTCGGCGCGGAGGCGGGAACCGACCTCCTCGGCGATTTCGAGGAGCTCGCGTTCCATTGCCGGGATCGCGGAGAGGTCTCGCTCGAACGTGCGCTCCGCGCCGATCGACCGCGCGTCCCATGCCGGCTCGACGCGCCGGTCGTCCTCGCCGCGGGAAAGTCGCGAGATGTGGACGCCGAAGTCGCCCAGCTCGCGCGCGAGGCGCTCCTCCCCCGCCGCGCGGACGTGGCCGATCGTTCGCAGGCCCAGGGCCTCCAGCCGCGTCGCCGTCTTCGGCCCGACGCCCCAGAGGCGGGTGATCGGAAGAGGCGGGAGGCGGCGATCCACGTCTTCCGGACGGATGATCACGAAACCGTCCGGCTTTTCGAGGTCGCTCGCGAGCTTCGCCAGGTACTTCACGTAGGAAACTCCGACCGACGCGACGAGCCCGAGGTCCGCGCGAATGCGCTCCTTGATCTTCCTCCCGATCGCCGGACCGTCCCCGAACAGCCTCTCCGCCCCCGCTACGTCAAGGAAGGCCTCGTCCAGCGACAGGGGCTCGACCAGCGGTGTGAACGACCGGAAGATCCGCATGACTTCGAGCGAGATTTCCGAGTACCGCTCCATCCGCACCGGCATGAACACCCCCTGCGGGCACAGCCTTGCCGCCTGGGACGAAGGCATCGCCGACCGTACGCCGAACTTCCGCGCTTCGTACGTCGCGCTCGACACCACTCCCCTTGATTTCGACGGCCCGCCCACGATCACGGGCTTCCCGCGCAGTTCCGGATGATCGAGCACCTCGACCGCCGCGTAGAAGGCGTCCATGTCCACATGGAGGATCGTCAGAGGGGGCGAAGCGTTCATCTCCCTCCCATTAGACCAGACCCCGGCGACGATTCTGCAGCCGCGCCCCTCGCGAATCCCCTAGACTCCTGCGCATGAGCGAGACGCCTTTCCCTTCCTCCGGCGACATTTCCTGCGCGAAGACGATGCACGCGGATTTCTACCGCGATTCCCGGTGGTTTGACGCGGCACGAGAGAAGGTCTTTCCTCGGTCGTGGCAGTTCATCGGCGACTCCGACCGGGTCAAGACGCCGGGGACGGCATCGCCGGTCACGCTCCTCCAGGGTTGCCTCGATGAGCCGTTGCTCCTCACGCGCGACACCGGAGACCACGTTCAGCTCCTGTCCAACGTCTGCACGCACCGCGGCAACCTGCTTTGTGAAGGGGATATGCACGGCGCGCAGATGAAGTGTCGCTACCACGGGCGCAAGTTTTCGCTCGACGGCAAATTCCTTTCGACGCCCGGATTCGAAGGCGCGAAGGACTTCCCTTCCGCCGCGGACGACCTGCCGCGCGTTCCCTGCGGCGCCTGGTCGCAGTTTTTATTTGCATCGGCTTCCCCGGCCTGCTCATTTGAGGAATGGGCGGGACCGATGCTCAAGCGCCTCTCCTGGCTCCCGCTCGACCAGTTCGTGCACGACCCCGCGCTCTCCCGCGATTACCTCGTCGCCGCCAACTGGGCGCTCTACGTCGAGAACTACCTCGAGGGCTTCCACGTCCCCTTCGTGCACGCGTCCCTCAACGCCGTCCTCAACCCCGACGACTACGCCACCGAGCTCTTCCGCTGGGGCAACCTCCAGCTCGGCATCGCCGCTTCCCCCGGCGACGCCTTCCGCCTCCCCGCCGCCTCCCCCGACCACGGCCGTTCCGTCGCGGCCTACTACTGGTGGCTCTTCCCCAACACCATGCTGAATTTCTACCCGTGGGGACTTTCCGCCAACGTCGTCGTCCCGCTCGCCCCAGATCGCACGCGCGTTTCCTACTCGACGTGGGTCTGGGATCGCGCGCGCCTGAATACCGGCGCCGGCGCCGGGCTCGACCGCGTCGAACGCGAGGATGAGGCGATCGTTGAAGCGGTCCAGCGCGGCGTCCGCTCGCGTTTCTACTCGCGCGGCCGATACTCGCCCCGCTGGGAAGCCGGAGTGCACCAGTTCCACCGGCTGCTAGGCGAAGCGCTCGCCTGATGCTCCGATGCCTCCCGGCCGCGGCGTTGGCGCTCGCCGCCCTGCCCGCAATGGCGCAGGTCGCGCCTGGCGTCGAGGTGAAGTCCGCGCACTACGACGTCTACTCCGAATCGCCCGGAGCGGCAGAATCGGCCGCCGTTCTCGACGCGCTCTGGGACCAGCTCGCCGCCTATTTCGGCTCGTCGCCCGGCGGCCGCCTGCGCGTCGAGATCTTTGCAACGAAGGCCGCGATGAAGGCGGCTCTCGGCCGGGACAACCAGTGGCAGGTGGATGCCGGCGGCTACTACGCGCCGGGGACGAAGAAGGCCTACCTGTTCGTGCAGCCGAGCGAGTATTTCACGCGGCAACTTCTCATCCACGAGGCGACTCACCAGTTTCACTTCCTCTCCGCGACCGGAAACACCGGTCCAGCCGCCGAGTGGTACACGGAGGGACTCGCCGAGTACTTCGGAATGCACAACTGGGACGGGACAACCCTTCGGACCGGCGTCGTCCCGGCCCTGTCGCTCGAGGATTACCCCGCAAAGGCTTCAGGGCAACTCGCCGAGCTTGACGACGACGCCGCGGCCGTCGCGCTGGGGCTGTCGCGCTGCGACCGCCCGCTCGCGTGGGCGCTGGTCCACTACCTCGTCAACGCGCGCCCCGCCTGGTGGAGCGCGCTCTCCGGCCGGCTCGATGACGGAGAACTCCCGTCCACCGCCTGGGCCAATGCCTGCGGCGAAGCCGGCCCGGATCTCGGCCGCGAACTCCGCGGATGGATCGACGCCCACCAGCAGCCAATGCGCGTCGCCTGGATCGCTTGGCAGGAACGCGGCGAACTCCTTGAGGGAAAAGGCGCGGTCGTGTCGGCGGCATTCTTCAAGGAAGCGCCGGCATCATTCGACTGCGAAATCGAACTTGTTTCCGGCGACCTCAAGGCCGGGATCGCCTTCAACCACCGCGGCAACGACACCTACTGCCTCTTCCAGGTCCTCGGCGCCACCGCCCGCGTCGTGAAGCGCGAGAACGGGGAGTGGAAACGGCTCGCCTCGGCGGAAATTTCAGTGCTCGAGAAGCCATTAGTGTCATTTCGACACGAAGGCGACGAAGCGGTTCTGTCGGCGAACGGGCAGGAAATCTACCGGGCCGCTCTCGACGGAGACGTCGGCCTGAACGTCGAAGGCTGCTGCGCGCGTTTCCGTGTGAAGCGCTGAGCGGGTCCATCGGATACAACTTCATCATGATCCTGCCCCTGATCGCCCTGACCTTCCTGGCATGTCCTCCACCGGGCGCCGAGCTCAAGACCGCGCACTATGACCTCTACGCGGAATCGATCGACGCGCAGGACGCCGGCGCGATGCTGGAGGCGCTTCACGCCCACCTGTCGAAGTACTTTGGCCGCGCGCCCAGAGAGCGCCTGCGCATCGAGGTCTACTCGACCTTCGAGGGCTTCCAGGAGGCGCTGAAGCGGGACAAGGTAGCGACGGTTGAGGCGGGCGGGTTTTATGCGCCGGAGACGAAGAAGGGGTACCTGTACGTTCAGCCGAGCGAGTACTGGACGCGGCAGCTGATCCTGCACGAGGGGACGCACCAGTTCCACCTGCTGACCGCGGCCGGCAACAGCGCGCCGCCGGCCGCGTGGTACACGGAAGGGATGGCCGAGTATTTTGGAATGCACAACTGGAACGGGAAGGAACTCCGGACGGGGGTCATACCGGCGGCGTCGCTCGAGGACTACCCCGCGCAGGCGCTCAAGCAGTTCGGAGATCTCAAGGAGGATCTCGAAGGCATCGCGAAAGGGACGGTCGCGTGCGAACGCCCGGTCGGCTGGGCGCTGGTGCACTTCCTGGTCAACAACCACGAAGCACGCTGGAAAAATCTGGCCGCGCAACTCGACGCCCGAAAATCCCCGGCGAAAGCGTGGGAGAAGTCCTTCGGGAAAACGGGCCCCGAGTTCGTCAAGTCCTTCAAGGATTGGCTCGCCTCGCACCAGCAGCCGCTTCGAATCTTCTGGCAGAGCTGGCAGGAGCGGGGAAACGCGATCGAGGGCAAGTCGAAAACAGGGTGCGGCGCGTTGTTCCGGACCGCGCCCGCCTCCCTCGAAGCCGAGATCGAACTGAAGCTGGGCAGCCTGAAGGCAGGATTCATGTTCAACTTCAGGTCCAAGGACGACTACGTCACCCTGCAGGTTTCCGCCGGACGCGCAGCGATCGTGCGCTGGGACAAGGGAATCTGGAAGACGCTGGCGGCCGCGGAAATCGACAAGGCGATCGCGTGCCCGGTTGCGTCGTACCGCATCGACGGAGCCGACGCAGTTCTCTCGGTGAACGGGAACGAAATCGGCCGCATGAAAGCCGACGGCGACGTCGGATTGTGGCTCGAGGCCTGCGAGGTGTTCTTCCGCCTCAAGAAGTAGCGACCGCTTCCTTTTGGGCCTGCGCCGCCCGGGTCCTATCATGCGCCCATGTTTTCCACCGCGCAGCAGGCGGCGATCGACCGGCTCTGGAAGCGAAAGCTCGACCAGGACGGGAAGAAACTTCCCCAGGGAGAGCGCCACCGCAACCTGGAACCCGACAGCGCGCTGGTCCTGTGCGCCATGGCCTCGGGAGTCGGCGCGAAACGGATACTCGAAATCGGCGGGTCCTCTGGCCTCTCCACGATCGCGCTTGCCGAAGCCGCGCGCCGGAGCGGGGGACGCCTCGCGTCGATCGAGCTGGAGCCGAAGAGACAGGATGAGGCGAAGCGGACGATTCAGGAAGTCGGCCTCGCCGATCGCGTGGACTTCCTCCTCGGCGACGCCGCCGTGCTCATCCCGCGGTGCGGTGAAAGCGACTTCGTCCTCATCGACTGTGAAAAGGACGACTATGTCCGGTTTCTCGGCATGCTCAGGCTCTCCGCCGGCGCCCTCGTCGCCGCCGACAACATCCTGTCTCACGACCTCAAGGACTACGTCGCCCACGTTCGCGCCCTGCCCGGCGTCGAATCCCTCACCCTCCCCATCGGCAAAGGCCTCGAAATCTCCCGCTTCACGAAAGGACACTGACCCGTGCAAGTGCGCATCTACGAATCCGAGCTCGAACTCGCTCAGGGCGACCTGACCGAATGCGACGTCGAGGCGATCGTGAACCCCGCCAACCACCTGCTGAAGCTCGGCGCGGGCGTCGCCGGCGCGATCGCGCGCAAGGGCGGCCCCATGATCCAGCGGGAATGCGACGCGATCGGCGGCTGCTCCGTCGGAAACGCCGCAATCACGGGCGCCGGTGAGCTGGCCTGCAAGTACGTGATTCACGCCGTCGGCCCGAAAATGGGCGAAGGCGAGGAGGACGAGAAGATCGCCTCGGCGACCGAAGCGGCCCTCAACCTGGCTTCGAAAAACGGTATCCAGAGCATCGCGATTCCCGCCTTGTCCACCGGCGTCTTCGGCGTCCCGATGGATCTGTGTGCGAAGGCGCTTCTCGGGGCCATCGTGAAGCGCCTCAAGGAAGACGGCGCGCCGGCGCGAGTCGTGGTCGTGCTTCCCGATTTCCGTGCGCTGTCGCTGTTCGAGGAAACGCTCGGCGGCCTGGTGAAGAAGTAGCGGTGCCCCTCGTGTTCGTCTACGGCACCCTGCTCCGCGGCGAGCGCAACCACGCGCTTCTCGCCGGCGCGACGTTCGCGGGCGAAGGCCGGACGATTCCCGCGTTCGAACTCGCGGACCTGGGCCCGTACCCGACGCTCGTCGCGGGGGGCCGGGTCGCCGTGGAGGGCGAGGTCTGGGAAATCGACGGCGCGACGCTGGCGCGGCTCGACGAACTGGAGGAGGTCCCGACGCTTTTCCAGCGGAAGCGAATCCCTCTCGAGGACGGGCGGGTGGTGGAAGCCTACCTGATGCCCTCGGAAGCGACGGCGGGAGCGAAGCGGATCGCGGGCGGGGACTGGAAGAAGCGCTAGGCCGCGACCTGCTTCTCACCGAAGACCCTGGGCCAAAGCAACGCCGAGGCGACGGCGCCGGCGAGTTGAGCGACGATGAACGCCGGAGCATCCAGCGGCCGGATTCCCGCGAACGTGTCCGTC
The DNA here is from genome assembly GCA_038060895.1 of Planctomycetota bacterium. Taxonomy (GTDB): domain Bacteria; phylum Planctomycetota; class MHYJ01; order WSZJ01; family WSZJ01; genus WSZJ01. Next base: position 11,881 of record JBBTCT010000042.1, on the reverse strand, counting down.
CAGCAGCGCGCCAGCGTGACGGCCGGGTTCGCGAACGACGTCGAGGCCGTGAACCAGAGGGCCCCCGCAATCCAGGCGCCGATGGCCACGGGCGCCAGCAGCGACCTGGAGGCGCTTACCCCGCGAATGATCCCCAGCAATCCCACTGTGGCGACAAATTCCGCGAACCACTGGCCTGCGCCCGTCCTCGCGGTCAGCGAGACGCGAAAGACGGCGCCCCCGAACATTCCGTGGGCGGCAGCCACACCGGCCATGGCTCCCGCAAACTGCGCCGAGACGTACGCCGCGGCCGCGGGCCACTTCAGCGCGCCGCGCCAGGCCTCGACCAGGGTGACCGCGGGGTTGAAGTGCGCGCCCGAGGCGTGCCCGAAGGCGGCCACGAGCGCCATCAGGGCTGCGCCGGTCGCGAGCGAATTCGCGAGCAGCGCCAGGCCGACACTTCCGCCCGATAGCCGTTCGCCCATGATGCCCGACCCGACGATCGCCACGAGCAGGAACGCCGTGCCGATTCCTTCGGCCGCGGCGGCGCGGGAGAGAGGAGTCGCGGGGCTTTCGGGCATCGCGGTCGTGAAGGACATTCAGCGCGGCCTGTGTGCCGTCACGTCGATGCTGGTGATGAAATCCGCTGCGGAAGTTCCCGCGGGGAGGGCTTTCAGGATTTCCTTGTAGAGCGGGTCCTGGACATCGGAGAGCGACTTGACGTATTCCGGCTTCGGCCGCAGCGAAATGTCCGCCAACCCCGCCGCTTCGATCATGGACCAGTACTCCTCGACCGGCACCGCGCCCGCGACGCAGCCAACCAGCGCTTCGACCATCTGCACGACCGACGCGGGCAGCGGTCGCAGGAGGGCCATATCGGAAGCGGCGACGTGGCCGCCGGGCCTGAGGACGCGGGCGATCTCGCGCCAGACGGCGGGCTTGTCGGGCGAGAGGTTGATGACGCAATTGGAGATCACGACGTCAACGCTCGCGTCGGCGACCGGCAGGTGCTCGATTTCCCCGAGGCGGAATTCGACGTTGTCGAGTCCGGTCCGGTTGCGGTAGGCGGCGACGTTGCGCCGCGCCTTCGACAGCATCTCGGCCGTCATGTCGACGCCGATGACGCGTCCTGTCGCGCCGACCTTGGGGCCCGCAAGGAAGACGTCGAAACCGCCGCCGGAGCCGAGGTCGAGGACGACCTGTCCGGGCTTAAGATTGGCGATCGCGGTCGGATTGCCGCACGACAAACCCATGTTCGCGCCCTCGGGCAGGGCGCGGATCTCGTCTGCCGAGTAACCGATCTGCGTGGCCAGGTCCTCGGCGCTGACGCCGCCGCAGCACCCGCCGCCGTGCGGCGTCGTCGCGGTGGAAAGGACCCCGGTCGAAGCGATCTTCGCGTACCCGTCGCGTACCTGCTCGTGAATGTCCTTCCCGACCTTCCTGTAGTCCGGCTTCGGTTCGTCGCAGCAACCCATGATCTGCCTCCTTTTGTTACGGGCGTTCCGTCAATGCGCCAGGCAGGCTCCGGACAAATGTCGCAATCTCGTCTCGGACCCTCCGGTAAATCTCCAGCGCTTCCCCTTCGCTCTTTGCCCGCCGCGCCAGCGCGGGCGGATCGTCGAATCCCGCGTGAACGACCTTCGCCTTCTTCCCGAGCCACACGGGGCAGGTCTCGTGCGCGTTCCCGCACACCGTCACGACGTAGTCGAACGCCACGTCGCGGAGAGCCTCGGCCGTTTTCGACTTCTGCCCGGAAATGTCCACCCCCGCTTCCGCCATCACGCGGACCGCCTCCGCGTTGAGGCCGCTCGCCTTGATCCCCGCCGAGTACGCCTCGATGGAATCCGCCTTGAGCCGGCGCGCCCACCCTTCCGCCATCTGACTGCGGCAGGAATTGCCGGTGCACAGGAAGAGGACCTTCAGTCGGCCCGGTAGCATGCGCTCACCTCCTCGAGGTCCTTTCTGCGGACGCAGCAGAGCGCGCGGGCGTCGTCCTTCACGCTGCGCTCGCCTTTCAGGGAATCGAGCACCCACCGAAGCGTCCGCTGCGATTCCGCGCCGATTCCCCGCCCTGCAAGGCGGAAGTAATGCCAGCGCCCTGCCTTTCGCCGCTCGACGAGGCCGGCCTTGAGAAGGAGGTCCATGTGCTTCGAGACCGTGGACGGTGCAAGCTTGAGGAATTCGATGATCTGGCAAAGGCAGAGCTCGCCTTCTCGAAGAGACAGAAGGGCGCGGACGCGGGTTTCGTCCGAGAGGGCTTTGGTGACGGCGAGGAATGCCTTCATTTGTCGCTCCGTTACTTCGTCAACTAACGAAGTATATGCGGAGTTCGATGCCGGTGCAACCCGTTTCGTCGCCGGCTCCCTACCCGCCCGAAACCGCCGGGAGAATCGAGATCTCCGCGCCGTCCGGGACCGGCGTCCCCAGCCCGCCGGTGTACCGGATGCTCTCCGCACCCACGAAGATGTTCACGTGCTGGCGAACTTCGCCCGTCTCCAGCAGGACGCGCTCCCGGACGCCCGGGAATTGCGCGCCAACGGCGTCGAGCGCCTCGCCCACGGTGCACGGGCCTGCCGGGATTTCGACGGATCGGCGGTGACCCGTGAATGGCCGGAGGTAGCCGGGAATCAGGAAGACGATCATGGAGAAGAGTCGGCCCCGGGCGCCGGATCGCGCCCGGGGGCCGATTCGTCCTATTTCCTGCCACGTTTCCTGGCGACCGCCTTCTTCACAGCAACCCTTCCGCCCACGATCCCCGCCTTCACGCAGTAAACCGTCGGCAGACCGTCGGCGACGCACTTCCAACTGTCCCCGGCGTCTGCTGAAGCGTAGACCTTGCCGCTCTTCGTGCCGAAATAGACGCCCGCCTTCGCGCACGCGTCGGTGTCCATCGCATCGCGCAGAACCGTCTCCAGCGCATTCGCCTGCGGGAGCCCCTTCGTCAGCGGCCTCCACATCTTCCCACCGTCCGTCGTTCGATAAACCCGAAGCTTCCCTTCCGGCGTACACCGGAAACCGTCCGACTCGATCGGCAGGACGTACGCCGTGTCGGCGTCGTGCGGATGCGCCGCAAGCGCAAAGCCGAAGGTGGTCGGGAGCCCCTTCTCGATCGTCTTCCAGTTGTCGCCGTTGTCATCGCTGCGATACACCCCCCAGTGATGCTGGAGGTAGAGGCGGGCAGGCGCACCCGGCGCCCGCACGACCTTATGCACTCACTGCCCGAATTCGGGGGCGGGGTTGCCTGGAATGAAGGGAGCGTGGATGTCCTTGTTGCGCGCATTCCAGGACCGGCCGCCGTCGTCGCTTCGGTAGTGGCCACCGGTGGAGCACGCAATGTTCAGTCCCCCGCCCTCGCCGGAAACGACCGTGTGAAGGCAGAGCCCGCCCCCACCCGGCTCCCATTTCGCCCGGTGCGGATGGTCCCACAATCCCTGGTTCAGCTCCCAGGTCTCGCCGGCATCGCGGGATACGAACAGGGCGCTCGGCTCGACGCCGCAGTACAGCACTTCCGGCTCCCCCACCGGCCCGGGATGAATCTGCCAGATCTGCTTCAGTGCGCCGCCCGACCCTTCGGGGAAGCGAACATTCGGCTTCTCGGGCTTCGTCCAGGTGCGGCCGAAATCGTCGGAGGAGGAGAGCATGGCGCCGAAGTGGCCGCTCTGGGCGCCGGCCCAGAGGCGGTTGCGGCCGGCGCGGCTGTCGAAGGCGAGGGCGTAGATCTGGTGACCGGGAAAGTAGGGTCCGCCGAGATCCCATTTCTTCCGGGAAGCGTCGGAGCGGAGCGCGAAGGCTCCCTTGCTGGTCCCGAGAAGCACGAGGACGTCGCCGGCCCTGGCCTTGATGTGGCGCGTTGTAACCATGAAGCCTCCGTGGCGTAGAAGCGTTTCGAGATGGAATGACCCGGCTGGGAAGACTACCCGCGACGGGCGGGGCGAGGGGAAGAGAATTCGCAGGGAAGAAGTGCGGGCGAATAGAATCCTGCTCCCCATGTCCCGCGCGCCGGAAATCCGCGCGCCGCCTCCGGAGGTCCGATGAAAGCCATCCCGATCCTGCTGCTGTGCGGTTCGAACCTCTTCATGACGGCCGCCTGGTACGGGCACTTGAAGTACAAGGGAGCCGCGCTGTGGCTCGTCGTCCTTGTTTCGTGGTGCATCGCGCTTCCCGAATACGCGCTTCAGGTCCCGGCGAACCGCATCGGGCACGGGATGTACACGGCGCCGCAGCTCAAGATCATCCAGGAGGCGATTTCGGTGGCCGTGTTCGTAGGATTTTCCCTCTGGTATCTGAAGGAAACTCCGCGGTGGACGGACATCGGGGGATTCCTGCTCATCTTCGCAGGTCTGGCCCTGGCCCTGCTGGGGCGCAGCCCGGGCACCGGCGCGGCTTAAGGTCATTACCCCGTACGAGACACGAATCCAGCGGGGCGGGCGGAGTCGGCCCGTCAAATCTGGCCCCCCCAAGAGTCGGCACCAGGCCGACGCAGCCTGCCACGCTGGATTCGTGTCTCGTACGGGGGTGGATTGACAATCTCGCGGCCTCTCACTACACTTCCCGGCCCAACAAGACCCCCGGAGACGAGTCATGAAGGCCAACATCCATCCGAAGTACGTCGACTGCACCATCGTGTGCGGGTGCGGAAACACGTTCAAATCGCGTTCGACGAAGGAACGCATCGCCGTGGAAATCTGCTCCGCCTGCCATCCCTTCTACACGGGCAAGGAGAAGCTGCTCGACGCGGCGGGCATGGTCGATCGCTTCAAGAAGAAGTACGAAAAGACGGAGGGAGCGGTCGCGGCGAAGAAGAAGCAGGAAGATGACGTCCGCAAGGCGAAGATCGCAGAGCAGGCGAAGAAGATCGACGACGAGCGGAAGCGCAAGGACGAGGACCGGAAGAAGAAGTCGGTGGAGCGCGACGCCTGGGTTCAGCGGCAGCAGGAGGTTGCGGCGAAGAAGCAGGCGGAGGCGGAGCAGGCTGCGGTGGCCGAGGCATCGAGGACGGACGCTGCGGCGGTGACGCCGGCTGCGGCCCCGGAAGGCGAAGCCCCGAAGGCGTAGTGAGAGAATCGACGAGCCGGTCCCCGTGCGGGGACCGGCTTTTTTTTCGCCCCATTCGGATCGATTGACACAAATACTCAAGCGGCAAGGACTTAGGGAATACTGGCGAATTTCGGGGCGCGCGGCATCCCGGAGGTCCCGCCTCGACGCCCAGGTCCTTTCCAGGATTCGTGACTCCCCTCACCCACACGAAAGCGTTGTAATCTCATGGACCCCATCCTCGCACGCCTGAAGACCAGCGCCGACCGCTTCGACGAGATCGAACGCCTCATCAGCGATCCGACCATCATCTCGAACGGGGCGAAATACTCCGCCCTCATGAAGGAGCGCGGCACCCTCCTCCGCGACCACGGACGCGCCCGCCGACTGGAAGCTCTCCAGAAGTCCCTCGAGGACGCCAAGTCCCTTCTGAAGGACCCCGATGCCGAGATGCGCGCGGAGGCGCAGAAGGAAGTGGACTCAGCGAACGCCGAGATGAACGGGCTGATGAAACAGCTGGAGAACGACTTCCTCACGGAGGACGAGGACTCGCACCGGAATGCGATCGTCGAGATCCGTCCCGGGCCGGGAGGCGAGGAGGCGGCGCTGTTTGTCGCGGACCTGACCAAGATGTACACGAAGTATGCGGAGAAGCGCGGCTGGAAAATCGAAGTGCTGGACATGGGGGACGCGGAGATGGGGGGGCTCAAGCACATCTCGTTCCGCGTGGAGGGGACCGGCGCGTTCAAGCATCTTCGCTACGAAAGCGGGACTCACCGGGTGCAGCGCGTGCCGGAGACCGAGTCCCAGGGGCGCGTCCACACGTCCACTGCGACGGTCGCGGTGCTGCCGGAAGCAGAAGAAGTGGACGTGCAGATCAACGAGGCGGACCTGGACATCCAGGCCACGCGCTCGGGCGGCCCCGGCGGGCAGGCCGTTAACAAGACGTCGAGCTGCATCATCCTGGTGCACAAGCCGTCCGGGATCCAGATCCGCTGCCAGGTGGAACGGTCCCAGCACCAGAATCGTGCGCTGGCGATGCGCCTGCTCCGGGCGCGCCTGTACGAAATGAAGGCGCACGCGCAGAAATCGGCGCGCGACGACCTGCGGAAGTCGCAGATCGGCACGGGGGACCGGAGCGAGAAGATCCGGACCTACAACTACCCGCAAAGCCGGATCACGGACCACCGGATCGGCTTTTCCGTGCACAATCTCCCCGCCGTCATGGCGAACGGGACGATTGAAGAGCTGATACAGGCTCTTCTCGACGCGGACCGCGAGGCGAAGGTCAAGTCGCTTGCGACTTCGAAATAAAAACATCGGAGCCGCTCCCTGAAAGTCCAGGTTGCCATCGATAAAGCCGCCGCGCGCCTCGAGACCGCCGGCGTTCCTGACGCCGGCCGGGACGCCCAGAGCCTGGCCGCCAGGGCCCTCGAGTGGTCGGCCCTCGACCTCATCGGGAGAAACGCGGAGGACTTCCCTCCCTACCGCAAACGCAAATTCGACGAGATGGTCGCGCGCCGCGAAAAACGCGAACCACTCCAGTACGTCACAGGCTCCGTCGCCTTCTGCGGACTCCGCCTCGCCATCGACCGCCGCGCCCTCATCCCCCGCCCAGAATCCGAGGCGCTGGTCGAGGAAGTCATGCGCTTCCGCAACGACCAGCCCGCCCGCATGCTGGACGTGTGCACCGGAAGCGGCGCCATCGCGCTCGCAGTCAAGCACGGCTGGGAGGAACTCTCGGTCTACGCTTCCGACATCAGCCGGGAAGCGCTTCAGCTGGCGGCCCAGAACGCCCGAAAATTGAAGCTGGAGGTCCAGTTCCTGCAGGCGGATCTCTTCCGTCCCTTTCTCAAGCCGTTCCGCGTGATCACCGTCAATCCGCCTTACGTAGCAGAGCCCGAATTCGCGACTCTTCAGGCGGAAGTCCGGGACTGGGAACCGCGCGGGGCGCTCGTGGCGGGGGCGGAGGGGCTGGACGTGCTGGACCGGATCCCTGGGGAAGCGGCGCGTCTCCTGTGGCCCGGGGGGTTGCTTGCGGTGGAGCTTGCCCCGGCACAGGCGAAGGGATTCGCCGATTCGCTGGACCGGGTCCGCGCCTTTGATAGCATCCGCGTCCTCAAGGATTTCCAGGGCCTCGACCGCATCGTGGTGGCGCACCGGTGGAAAAACTCGTAATCGAAGGCGGGAAGCGGCTTCACGGCCGGGTTTCCGCGAGCGGATCGAAAAACGCGGCGTTGCCGATCCTGGCGGCGTGTCTCCTCGCCGAGGGGAGCAGCGTGATCAAGAATGTGCCGCGACTCTCGGACGTCGAAATTCTCCTGGCGATCCTTCGCGAGCTGGGCTGCCGGGTCGAACGGCGCGCGGACGGCGCGGTCGAGATCGAGGTGAAAGACGAGTCGAACTCGACGGCCTCGTACGAGCTGGTCTCGAAGATGCGCGCGAGCGTCTGCGTGCTCGGGCCGCTGATCGGGCGCCGCAAGACGGCGCGGGTCTCGATGCCGGGCGGCTGCGTGATCGGGGTGCGGCCGATCGACCTGCACGAGAAGGGGCTATCGGCGCTGGGCGCGCGGATGTCGCTGGACCACGGGTATCTCGTCGCAGAGGTGCCGCCGGGCGGACTGACCGGGACGGACGTGTTCCTGGGCGGCGCATTCGGGTCGAGCGTCACGGGGACCACGAACGTCCTCGCGGCAGCGGTCTACGCGAACGGAACGACCGTCATCGAAAGCGCGGCCTGCGAGCCGGAAGTCGTGGATCTGGCGGACATGCTGGTGCGGATGGGCGCGAAGATCGAGGGGATCGGCTCGCCGCGGTTGACGATCCAGGGCGTGAAGACGCTGAAGGGCGTCGAGCACACGATCATCCCCGATCGCATTGAGGCGGGGACGTTCCTCGCGGGCGCCGCCATCACGCGCGGCGACGTCACGGTGACAGGGTGCCGTCCGGACCACCTGCGCGCGGCGACGCACACGCTTCGCGAAATGGGAATGATCCTCGAAATCGGCAAGGACGTGATCCGGGCGAAACACCCGGACGCACCGCTCAAGCCCGTGGACCTGACCACCCTCGTTTACCCGGGTTTCGCCACCGATTTGCAGGCGCAGTTCATGGCCGCGTTCTGCGTCGCCGACGGCATCTCCGTCGTCACGGAGAAGATCTACCCCGACCGCTTCATGCACGTCCCCGAGCTCCTCCGCATGGGCGCCGAGCTGCGCAAAACAGGCTCCACCGTCGTCGTGCACGGCGTTCCCCACCTCGTAGGCGCCCCGGTCCGCGCCAGTGACCTCCGCGCCAGCGCCGCGCTCATCCTCGCAGGCTGCGCCGCCTGGGGAGACACCGAGGTCCATGAAATCCATCACGTCGATCGCGGGTACGAGCGGATCGAAGAGAAATTGAACGGGCTTGGGGCCGGCATCAAGAGAGTGAAATAGCAATCGCCGACATTTAGTAATCCCGGGAAGTTTCCGCCGCCGCCCCCCGTATCGTCTCCTGAGCCGGCAACACCGCCGACCCTTCTATCCAGACAGGAGACCCCGATGCGTCTGACGATGGCCTTCGTGATGGCCGCCGCCCTTGCGGCCGGCGTGCTCGTGAGCGCGGACGACAGCAAGAAGAAGGAACACAAGTGTCCGCTCGAGAAGATCATGTGCCCCTTCGCAGGGTCTTGCGAAGGGCAGTGCCGCACAATCTGTGACAAGGGCGGCGAGGGTCTCGCCGCCGTCCACGCCAACGTCGCCGCCGACGTCAAGGCGAAGTCGAAGAAGGACGCCAGCTCCTGCGTCGCCGGCTCGTGCAAGGCCGAGGACTGCAAGGACTGCGCGAAGCTCAACGAAAAGGTCTTCGGCCCCGTCGTCAAGGAGCGCGTCAACGCCCGCTTCGCCGAGATGAGCAAGACGGTGAAGCACACCGTGAAGGACGCCAACGGCAAGGAGTCGGAGATCAAGTGCACGTTCCTGACCGGAAAGCTCTGTCCCGAGTGCGTCAACATCATGACCAAAGCCGCGATCGTCAGGCTGGCCGAGCTCGAAAAGACTTCTACGAAGTAGAGGCGGGTTGCCGGACCGAAGAATCGTAAGATGGAACGCGCCTGCCTGACCGCAGGCGCTTCCCCCTTTTCGGCGGGTCGATGGAAGACGCCTTCCTGCTTTCGCGAGCGTTGAAGGGCGACCGTGAAGCCTTCACGGAGTTGTACGACCGCCACGCCGCGGGGGTCTTCGGGTACGCCCTGAGAATCGTTCGGGAGAGGTCGTCGGCGGAGGACGTGGTGCAGGAGACGTTCGTTGGGCTGCTGGCAGGGCGCCGGTATGACTCGGGACGGCCCTTTACGTCCTGGCTTCTTGCGATCGCCAGAAACGCGGCAATTGACCTGCTGCGCAGAAGGAAGACGAGGCGGGAAGTAGGGGCGGAGGACGAGCTGCTTTCACACCCGGCGCACTCGGGGCCTGACACGGACGCGCGCGAGATGGTCGAATCGGCGCTTCGCGGCATTCCCGACGAATTTCGCGAAGCGGTGTGGCTGTGCGACGCGATGGGGCTGACGTACCAGGAAGCATCCGAAGTGATGGGTTGCGAGACGGGCACCGTGGGGTCGCGGGTGGCGCGCGGCCGGAAGCTGCTGAAGGAGCAATTTGCGAGGGCTGGCCATGAAGTGTGACGAGCTGCGGGAAAAGGTCGAATCGGGCACCCAACTGGACGGCGATGCGTGGAAGCACGCGGCGTCGTGCGCCCATTGCCAGGACGAGTTTGCGCACCTGCGAGCGCTTCGCTCGAGCGCGCCGCAGCCGCCGTCAGGGCTTCGGGATCGAGTCCTGGAAGCAGCGTTTCCGACGGGCGCGAGGCGGGGCTTCCGCTGGCAGGTTGTGGCCGGAGCCGCGGCGGTGGCACTGGCGTTCGCAGGAGGAATCTCGATCGGCCGGGACGTGGAACGGCGGAGCGTCACGCCCGTCGAGCCGACCCAGGCCGTGGTTTCGAAGGAAGTCCTGCGGGAAATCGTCCGCGAGGTGCAGACGACCAGGGCGAACGACCAGGACATGTTCGTGCTGGCGCTCGCGCTTGAGCGGAAATACCAGAACCAGGTGGACATCGAATTTGAGGGATTGACCTGCACGAGCATCCAGGCCGACAAGGAGATTTTCGATTACCTCGAGGACTGCCCGATCGCCCGCAAGCTCTGGATCGCGGCGAACGAGCGGCCTGACATCGTCGTCATGGTCAGGTAGGACCTGTCGGACGCCGGCCTGATACCCGATCGGGCGTTCCGGTCGAGTCAGGCCAGCCCGCATTACACTTCCCCGCCCGGAACGCCTGTCGCACAATGCCCGCCCATGTTTGAAAGCCTCACCGACAAATTGACGGGCGTTTTCCGCCGCCTCGCGGGCAAAGGACGGCTCAGCGAGGCCAATATCCAGGAAGGACTCCGCGAGGTCCGTGTCGCGCTCCTGGAAGCGGACGTGAACCTCATCGTCGTGAAGGAATTCCTCCGGAAGGTCTCCGAGAAAGCAATCGGCGAGGACGTCATCAAGTCGGTCATGCCGTCCCAGCAGATCGTCAAGGTCATCTACGACGAACTGGTCGAACTCATGGGCCCGGCCGACGCCTCCATCCCGAAGAACTCCAACGGCCCGACGGTCGTCATGATGTGCGGCCTCCAGGGCTCGGGAAAGACGACGACCTGCGCCAAGCTCGCGCGGCTTTTCATCAAGAAGGGCGCCAAGCCGCTTCTTGTCGCCGCCGACACCCAGCGCCCCGCCGCCATCGAACAACTCAAGACACTCGGAGCCGCTCTTCAGGTCCCCGTCCACGCCGAAACCGGCGGCCGGCCGCCGATGATCTGCAAACGCGGCATCGAAGAAGCGGTGAAGCTCGGCTGCGACCTGGTGATCCTGGACACCGCGGGACGCCTGCACATCGACGAAGCGCTGATGGCGGAGGTGAAGGAAGTCGCGGACGTGACGAAGCCGCAACAGATCCTGCTCGTCGTCGACTCGATGACCGGCCAGGACGCGGTGAATTCCGCGAAGCAGTTCAACGAGAAGCTGCCGCTCACGGGCGTCGTCCTCACGAAGCTCGACGGCGACACTCGCGGCGGCGCCGCGCTTTCGATCAAGTTCATCACGGGGAAACCGATCAAGTTCGTCGGCGTCGGCGAGAAAATCGAGGACCTTTCCGAGTTCTATCCCGACCGCATGGCCCAGCGCATCCTCGGCATGGGCGACGTCATTTCGCTGGTCGAAAAGGCGCAGGAAAACGTCGATCACGAAACGGCCCGGCGCTTCGCCACGAAGATGCAGAAGAACGAGATCGATCTGCAGGACTTTCTCGAGCAGATCGGCCAGATGGAGAAGATGGGCCCTCTGTCCCAGATCGTCGGCATGATCCCCGGAATGGGGCAGATGATGGGCGACAAGGAAGAGGACATGCAGTCCGAATTCAGCCGTATGAAGGCCATCATCCAGTCCATGACGGTGGACGAGCGCCGCCACCCCGAGATCATCGACGGCTCACGCCGGAAGCGCATCGCGCGCGGCAGCGGGCGGACTCTTCCTGAGATCAACAACCTGCTGAAGCAGTTCAAGGACCTGAGGAAGATGATGAAGGGGTTCAGCGGCGGAAAGATGGCGAAGATGATGGGAAAGTTCAAGAGGTAGCCGGCGAGCCGGCGAGCGGGCGAGCGGGCGAGCGGGCGAGCGGGCGAGCGGGCAAGCGGGCGAGCGGGCGAGCGGGCAAGCGGGCAAGCGGGCAAGCGGGCGAGCGGGCGAGCGGGCAAGCGGGCAAGCGGGCAAGCGGGCGAGCGGGCGAGCGGGCAAGCGGGCAAGCGGGCGAGCGGGCAAGCGGGCGAGCGAGCAAGCGGGCGAGCGGGCAAGCG
>JBBTCT010000041.1:0-46363 GCA_038060895.1 Planctomycetota bacterium | reverse complement strand
GCTCGCCCGCTCGCCCGCTCGCCCGCTCGCCCGCTCGCCCGCTCGCCCGCTCGCCGTTCAGTCCTTCCAGGCTTCCCCGTAGAACTTTTCCGCCCAGTCCAATCCGTCTTTCAGGCCTTTCAGGAACGAAGGATCGGTGATCGGGTTGCCGGGAACATTCAGCACCCACGAGTCGTACATCTTCGCGAGATCACGCGCGACCTTCGCCGCATTCCTGTGCATCTGCTTCAGCGTCATCGCGGGATTGTCCATCGCCTTCTCCACCGAGTCGAGCGCGCCGGCCGCGAACAGGTACCACGCGGCGATGCGGCCGAAGTAGTAGTTGAGGACCTTGCGCTGCATCCTGAACGGCTTCTGGACGTTGCTGATGTTCCAGCCGGCGCCTGAGGACGCGCCGTACAGGCCGTCCTGCATACGCCCGTAAATCTCGCCCGTCGAAGCGTCGAGCTCCATCCAGGCATCCACGGGGCCGGCGTCGCCGGCGACGGCGAAGCGCGGAACGATCGCGACGACCTGCGGCCGCTCGCTGATCGCGGCACGGATGAGAGACTTCGAGTGCTCCTCGATCGCGAGGTCCGCGAGGGAGGCCAGCGTGTCCTTCGTCACGAACGCGAACGGCTCTCCCTGCCGAAGCGGCATGAGCTCGAGCCGCAGCGGGAAGACGTTCGAATCGCGGAAATCGATCCGGGTCACGAACGGCTCGTACCCGTCGGCCTCCGCGCGCACCTCGAATTCGGCGAAAGGCGTCCGGAACGTCGGAAACGTGAAGGTGCCCCCCGGCCACGAGACGCCGGTGACGTCCGGCCCCTTAAGGAAGACCCGCGCGCCCTCCAACCCGTGCCCTGTCGCCGCATCGACGACCCTCCCTTGCACCGAGGTCTGGATGAACCCGGTCCACGGAATGAAGAACGGGTAATCCGGGTCGTCCAGAACGTAGTGGTTGCTGACCAGGAACCCCTTCGAGTCCTTGACCCCGGGGAAAGTCTTCCCGTCCTTCGGCATCTTCGGGTTCTTCGACTCGTACTCGCCCTCGATCCACAGGACGTCGAAGGACCGAGGCTCGCTGTTCACCGGAATCGAAAGCTGCTGTTTCGACATGAGGAAAAACCGGATCGGCTCGAGCTTCTCCTCGTTGGCGCCGATGACTTTCAGCACGACGCTTCCCTTTTCCTTCAGTTCGCGAAAGGCGCTGCGGCTCAACATGTCGATCGTGTACCCGACCGGCTGCGGCGACAGGTTCATGTGCCAGATCGTGAAGGTGTCGGCCTTCTCCAGATCCTCCTTCGCGACGTAGCAGGTCCCGCGCCAGGGCGAGTCGAGCCACTTCTCGCTCATCTGGTCGTAGTAATCGATCGAGACGATTTCGAGCGCCGGCTCGAAAGCAGTGAACTGCTTCTCGAACTCAAGCCGGCTTTCTGCGCCCCAGAGGTAGAAGAGGCGGCAGTTCTTGTACCAGCGGTCAACTTCGCGCTCGGAGTAGTCGAGGTGAAGGGGCGCATCCGGCCGGTTGCCCGAGGCGAGCTCGGCGACGACGGCGGAGGCAATTTCTTCGAGGCCTGGTGCATCGGCGATCACTTTTTCGGGAGAGCCTGGAGTCGAAAGCCAGATGGCGACCCCGGTCGCGTTTTTTCGGATGGCGAGTTGCACCGTCCCGCAAGTAACCCGCAGCACGCTTCCGGCCGGCGCTTCCGTCAACATTCGCTGAATCGCCGCCTCGATCCTGCCCTGGCGCTCGGAAAGCGTTGCTCCCGTTCCGGTGAACGCGTTGGCAAGCAGGTCGTTCGCCGACGTCGCGGCCGCACCGGTGGCTTCCTGGATGACTTGCGACTCGAGCGAGCCGTCGTGAAGGCTCCTCACCGAGTTGAACGCGATGCGAGCTTCCGCGGGGCCGTCGCAGCGGATGTCGTTCTTGCGGAGGTCGATGGAAACCACGACTCGGTCCTCGTCGCGCTCGCTGGAGACGATCGTGACCCGGGGCGCTTCGAAACGGGCCGTTACCTTGAGGCCCGCGGCGGCCTGGCGGGCGAAAGCGTCCGAGCGGGCGAGGAAGCTGAAGGCGGTGCGGCGATGGAAGGCGGCAACGCGGTCCTTCCATTTCTTCGTGCGCGTGTTGTCGCGCTCCCGGGCGTAATCGGGGATCCAGCCGGCCGTGACGAAAATGGAGTACACGTTGTCGGCGTGGACGCGCGCCGGCGTTCCCTCGAACTCGCGCGTGAAAATCTCGCGCGTCCGCGTCGTCACCGTTCCCGTCACGGAACGGCACTCGATCACGAGGTCGAGCCGCTTGAGCCCGGCCACCGGCAGCCGCCCGCTTCCGGCATTCCCGCGCTCGCCGTCGGCCCCGACGACGGAGATCCCGGCCGACTCCCCTTTCTCGTCGAAAACCACGAGCACCTGTCCCGTCGCAAGGTCGGCGACACGCCACTCCTTCTCGATCCAGGTTGTCCCGCTTCCGAGCCTGAACTTGATGAGAGGGAACTCCGAAGCGTCGGGCTCCTTCGCCGCGCCCGTTTGTGCGCCCCGCTCGCCGCACGGAATGAGGAGTTTCTTGCCTTTCACTTTGGCGAGCACCCCCCACGACGGTCCGCCCGTGAATTCCGCTTCGGCTCCGCACCGCTCCAGAAGCGCCTTGAGCAGCGCGGCTCGGTCGGCGTCGCTTCCGGAGGCGGCCCACAGCGTACCGGTGGGACCGCGCAGGAATCCCGGGTAGGACTCGTATTTCACCTCGTCGTCCACGAACGCGATGCACTTCCCCACATCGAACCCGAGTTCCTTCGCCTTGAGCGTGATGTCGTCGTCGCCGTCCGGCCGCCGCACGGCGGAATTGCACCGGAGGGCAAACAGAGGCAGGAGCAGGGCGAGAAGGAGGCCGATGGCGACGGCGATGGCGCGGACGGGGCTGGGTTTTGCCATGGTGTGGAATCCCGTGAGTGATCTGGAAGCGGCGACATCTTAGCCGGGAAGCCGGCACGCATGCCAAGAGGGGTACAATGAAAGCCGTGCCCGACGCGCCTGTGAAGAAACCGCGACTCCTGATGCGCATCCTGAGAACGGCCGCGGTCACTCTCGCGGTGTCGCTGGTCACCATCCTCCTCTTGTTTTACTTCCTCCAGAACAAGCTGCTCTTCTACCCCGACCGCGGCCTCCCGCCGCCGCCGAAGGTGCAGATCCCGTCCGTCGAGCGGGTCGAGTTCAGCGCGAGCGACGGCGTGAGGCTCGTGAGCTGGTGGCTCCCGCCAAAGCCGGGGCGGCCGACGGTGCTCTATTTCCAGGGCAACGCGGGGAACATCGCCGACCGCAGCGACCGTCTCCATGACTGCTCCGACCAGGGTTGGGGCCTCCTCCTGCTCGGCTACCGCGGTTACGGCGACAGCGCGGGCTCGCCCGACGAGCAGGGCATCTACCTCGACGCGCGCGCCGCGCTCGAATGGCTCCGCAAGCGCCCCGACGTAGAGGGCAAGAAGCTCGTCTATCACGGCGAGTCGCTCGGCTGCGGGTTCGCCAGCGAGCTCGCCGCAGCCGAGCCGCCCGCGTGCCTCGTGCTCGAAGCGCCCTTCAGGAATCTCAAGGCGATCGCTGATTTTCACTACCCGTGGCTACCGACGTCGATTCTCGTGAAGGGGAAAATAGACACGGCCGGCAACGTGGCGCGGCTGAGGTGCCCGCTTTTCGTCGTGCACGGCAACCGCGACGAAGTGATTCCCTTCGCGCACGGCCGGGCGGTCTTCGAGGCGGCGCCGGAGCCGAAAAAGTTCTACGAGTTGAATTGCCGTCACAACGACATTGGGGAATCGGGCGGGAAGCCGCTCCGGGCGGCGATTGCGGAGTTCGTGGAAGCGGCGACGCGGGGAAAGTAAGACTAGAATACCCGGCCTCCCGTTACTCGTGAGGACCCTCCCATGGCCGTGCGCCCGATTCCGAAGGGATATCACACCGTAACGCCCTATCTCGCCGTGAAGGGCTCGCGCAAGCTCCTTGCGTACGTGCAGAAGGCGTTTGGCGCGAGGCCGATCGACGTGGTGGACGGCCCACGCGGGACGGTGATGCATGCCGAGGTGAAGATCGGCGACTCGATGGTGATGATGGGCGAGGATCCCAAAGGCCGTCCTTCGACGCTCTGCCTCTACGTCCGGGACTGTGATGCGGTGTTCCGGAGCGCGGTGAAGGCCGGCGGAAAGGTCGTGCGCAAACCTGCAGACCAGTTCTACGGCGACCGCAGCGGCGCGGTGAAGGACCCCTGCGGCAACCAGTGGTACATCCACACGCACATCGAGAATCTCACGCCGAACGAGATCGCAACCCGCGCGGCGGCGCTCGAGAAATGAACTGCGACGGGAATTTCGTCGTCCCCGTGAAACAGCCTTTCCGTTTGTGATGTCCGAAAACGGCGAGACGCGCCGTCCCCGCTCCGCTACAACTGGCGCGTGGACCTCGCCCCCGAACACTGCTACCGCGCGCTCACGGCGCACGACCCGCGCTTCGACGGCGTCTTCTTCGTCGGCGTAAAGTCGACCGGCGTTTACTGCCGCACGGTCTGCCCGGCGCGCACGCCGCTGAGGCGCAACTGCGAGTTCTTCCCGGCCGCTGCGGCAGCGGAGCGCGAGGGGTACCGGCCGTGCCTGCGCTGCCGGCCCGAACTCGCGCCAGGAAATGCGCCGGTCGATGCCGCCAGCCGGATCGCGGTGGCAGCGGCGGGGCGGATTGAAGAAGGGGCGTTGTCGGGGCAGAGCGTCGAACGGTTGGCCCGCGAGTTCGGGATCACCGGGCGCCACCTTCGCCGCGTCGTCGAAGCGGAATTCGGCGTGTCGCCGGTCGAGCTGGCCCAGACGCAGCGGCTTCTGCTGGCGAAGCGGCTGCTGACCGACTCTTCCCTGTCGATGACGAAGGTGGCCTTCTCGAGCGGCTTCGGGAGCCTGCGGCGCTTCAATGCACTTTTCAAGTCCCGGTATCGACTGAAGCCTCGTGACATTCGCCGGCACAGAATCGCGCCGTCCGCGGCCCTGACTTGCGACCTCGCCTACCGCCCGCCGCTCGATTGGGACGGGCTGCTCCGGTTCCTCGGGCGCCGCACGGCAGCGGGTGCGGAAGCCGTGCAGGACGGGCGGTTCCTGCGCACCGTCGGTGCCGGCTGGATCGCAGTTGGCCACGACGCGCGGCGGCGCACGCTGCGGGTCGAGATGGCAGCGTCGCTGACGCCGGCGCTTCCGGCCATCCTCGGCGGGGTGAAGCGGCTTTTCGATCTCGGCGCGGAGCCGCGGCGCATCGCTTCGCAGCTCGGAAGACTCGCGCTTCCCGGTCTGCGGGTCCCGGGAGCGTTCGAGGGGTTCGAAGTCGCAGTGCGTGCGGTGCTCGGCCAGCAGGTCACGGTGAGCGCGGCCACGACGCTCGCGGGGAGATTCGTGCGGGCGTTCGGCGAGCCCGTCGAGACGCCGCACGCAGCGCTCACTCATGCGTGGCCCACCGCCGCCCGCGTCGCCGCCCTCCGTCCGTCGCGCATCGCGTCGCTCGGGATCGTGTCGCAACGCGCGCGCTGCATCGTCGCCCTCGCCCGCGCGATTCGGGGCGGCCGGATCCGCCTCGCACCCGGGAGCGACGTCGAGGAAACGAGGGCGCGCCTCTGCTCCATTCCCGGAATCGGCCCCTGGACCGCGGAGTACATCGCGATGCGCACCCTCGCCTGGCCCGACGCCTTCCCCCACACCGACCTCGGCATCCGTCGCGCACTGCGCACCGACAACCCTGTGAAAATCCTCGCGATCGCGGAAAAATGGCGCCCCTGGCGCGCCTACGCCGCGATCGCGCTCTGGCAAGGACTGGAGAAACCATGACGAGCTACACGACCATGAAATCCCCGATCGGCGACCTCACTCTCACGACCGACGGAAGCGCGCTGACCGGACTCCACATGGCCCCGGCCACGATCTCCCGGGACTGGAAGCGCGACGACCGCGCGCCGGTCCTTCGAAAGGCGAAAAAGCAGCTCGAGGAGTATTTCATCGGCGCCCGCACTCGTTTCGACCTCCCCCTCGCCCCGCAAGGCACGCCCTTCCAGCTCAAGGTCTGGGAAGCGCTTCGCGAGATCCCCTACGGCGAAACCCGCTCCTACGCGGACATCGCGCAGTACGTCGGCAGCCCGAAAGGTTTTCGCGCCGTCGGCCTCGCCAACGGCGCGAACCCGATCGCGATCGTCGTCCCCTGCCACCGCGTCATCGGCGCCGACGGTTCGCTGACGGGATTCGGAGGCGGGCTGCCGCGGAAGAAAAAACTCCTCGAACTCGAGCGGCGCGATTCACCGACGCTCTGGCCCATGACTTGATGCCGGGTGGTGCCTCCGTTCCTCCGTGTTTTCCGTGTACGTTGCTATTGCAATGACTACGGGGGGGTGCTCTCAGGGGGCGGAAAGAGCGGCATGAACACGGAGAACGGAGGGACACGGAATCTCTCCGACCCGGGCGATCGTCAGACCTTGCAAGACCGGCCATGCACCCTTTGATGCCCCGCTTGTTGCCTCTTCCCCACCCCGCTGCTAGCCTTCTTTTCCCATGAGTCACGCCCCCGCGCACGAACCCGTCACCGCCCCCGGCGAGTCCTTCTGGGAGAAGCTCTACCTGCCGGAGATCGCGCGCGGGCTGGGGCACACCATGAAGCACATGGTGAATTCGCTCTTCGGGAAGTCGTTCACGATCCAGTACCCGGAGGAGAAGAAGGGCCTGAAGGCGGGCTACCGGGGGATCATTCGACTGACGAAGGATTCGCAGAATCGAGAGAAGTGCGTCGCCTGCTTCCTCTGTGCGACCGCCTGTCCCGCCGAGTGCATCCGCATCGTCGCCGAGCCCGCGCCGGGCGAGTGGAAAGACCGCGACAAGCGCCCCGCCACCTTCGAGCTGAACTTCCTGCGCTGCATCAACTGCGGCTTCTGCGAGGAAGCCTGTCCCTGCGAAGCGATCGAGCTCGTCGAGGAGTACTTCCCGGTCGGCACGACGCGGCAGGAATTCATCTGGGACAAAGCGAAGCTGCTGTCGATTGATGGGAAGCGCAGCAAGCCCATGGAGCCCGCTAGACGGAGCTAGGCTGGAGGAGGCTAACGACCTCATCTGAACTGCGCGCCTGGTCCAGACCAACTCCCTCGCAAGCCGCTTAGCCTCCGCAGCCTCCGCAGCCTCTGCCAGCCTCCGCAGCCTCTGCCAGCCTCTACTTACGCCCGGGAAAATCCGCCGGCATCCATCGCGGCAATTTCTTCAGCGATTCACGGGCCTCGGCAGACGTCGGGACTCCCCACACATCAAAGTACGGCCCAAGGTCTTTCTTCGCCGCACGGCTGAACCGGACCAACCACTGGTCGCGCTTTTCCTGGTCGGTCAGCGGGCGCTCCGCCGCGGGGAGCGCCCGGTAGGCCGCGAAGGCCTCCTTGAAAGGCTCCCACCCGAACTGCTCCCTGAGCTGCACGTACATCATGAGCGCGAGAAACGGGTCGTCTTTCCATTTCGCGAAATCGGCGCCGTTGCGGCAGTGCTCGCGCGCGCGCTTTTCGCGGTCCTTCAGCGCTTCGTGCGCCTCCTCCGGCTTGAGGTTGCAGAGCGTTTCGGAAAGGTAGAGCGACCAGAGGTTGCAGGTGACTTCGCCCGTGCCCTCGAAGGTCCAGTCGCTGACCTGGTGGTTGTGACCGAGTTCGTGGAAGAGCCCCCAGTCGCCCTTTTGCATCTTCGCGAGGCTCACCATTCGCGGCGCCGCGTCGAGGTGCGTCATGATTGGATAGCCGGCGTGCATGTACCCGGCGCTAATCTCGATGTCGGCGACGTAGCGCTCCGGGCGCTTGCGCTCTTTCGGGATCCTCGCGAGGTCCGCGGCCGCGTCGAGGACGCGGTCCCAGAATTCCATGAGCGACTTCGGGTCGTCGAGGTCGCGGATGCACGAGGAGGGCACCGTCAGGATGACCTTCTCCGATCCCAGTTCCGCCCACGGCCCGGGCGCCGACCGGAGCCGCTTCCAGGAATCCAGCGTCGTCTTGCCCAGGATGTAGAAGGGCGCTTCGACCGCGCCGGACACGTGGATCGAGAATTTTCCGAGCGCGCAGCCGTCGGGGACGACGAGGTAGAGGAGGCCGCCGAAGGGAGAGGCGACCGTGGTCCGGACGGCGGCGATAGGGAATTCGGCGGTGACGTCGGGAGCGCGCGTCCACTGCTTGACGTGGAAGATAGTGTCCGAATGAGCTCCAATGCGAAGCACGAGTTTCGCGGCGGCCGCGGCGTCGGGGACGGTGACGGTCACGGGCTGCCCGGGGGGCACGTAAAGACCGGTGGAGTGCCAGTCGGGAACGGCGGCATCCATTGCCAGGTCGCGCTCGACGGGGCGGGCGTCCTTCGGCACGGCGCCGGGAAACGCGGCGGCGGCGGCAAGGGCGGGGACTTTTTCCGGTGGCTGGAGGCGGGCGTCTTCGACCTGCGCCGTCAGGAGAAAGCGATCGAGGCCGTCGAGGACGGTGAGCGGCGTCTTCTCGGTCGGAACAAGATGCGTGGCGCGGTCGCGGGAAAGTCGTGAGAGCCGCGCACGCAGGTCGGATGCTTCGGCGGGAAGCACGCGCACCGCGGCGAGGGCGGCAGCTTCGGCCTGGGCCAGCTGCCCGGCGGGGAACCCGCCCTCAGACTTCTCCACGAACCACTCCAGCGTGTCGATCGCGATGCCGGCGTGCGACAACCCGTCGGGGACCTCGCCGGCCGCGAACCCGTCGCCGCTCGTCTTCTTCGCAAAATCCGCCGTCCACGCCAGCCCAGCGGGCGCGATGAGCCGGTTCAGTGGGTTCGTGCGGACGTCGGCGCCGCCGTGCACCTGCGACCACCCCCACCCCGTCACCCCGGCGACCAGGCCGTTGCCGTCGGCAATGAAGCGATCCAGTGCTTCGATCGCCGCAGGACCGAGGTCGGAATGAAACACGCAGACGACGTCGAGACCGCCCAGGGAAAGCGCCGCCTTCGCCGGCTCGATCTTCACAGCTTCGATCGATTTCGCATTCAGGAACGCGGCGAGGTCGCTTCCCACAACCCCGACCTTCAGCTTCCGCGCCGTTCCCGCCGCCCATCGGACGGCGTTGAGCATGAGCGTTCCCGTGTCGGCCTTTTCCATCGCGTCCGCCGAGCCGTACCCGTCGTGAGCGAACGCCACGACCCGCCCCCGCCCGAACTGCGCCGCCGCGACGACGGGCACCTTTTCCCAGGCGTCGCCGGCGAGGACGACGGGGAACGCCTTCGGCCCCCACGTGGCGACGGTGCCGGGCGCGCCAGGGCCGGCGATTTCTTTCACGCCTTCAAGAAGCGCTTTCGCGTCGGGTTCCCAGGCAGGCTGATCCGCTACGACCGATCCTGAGGCCAGAAAGAGAAGGAGCGCTGGGAGGAATCTCATCCGACGGATGATACCCAAGGCAAAAAACGGGCGGGGGGTGTATTGCGTTGGGGGCGTTCAGGGGCGCGCCCTCGCGCCGAGTGATGCGCAAGAAACATCCCGCCGCAGGCGTGGCCTGGACGGGCACGGTTCGTGGACATGAAAAAGCTCCCGGGAATGTCCACGCGGGAACACTCCGGGCCCCTTGTGCGTATACTCCTGCACAGTGATTCCCGATCACTCCCATAGGAAGGATGCTCCATGATCCCCCGCGCCTCCGTGCTCGCCGCCGCCCTCCTCGCCGCCTCGACCGCCGCGGCTGACGACATCAAGCTGAAGCTCCTCCCCAACGGCGAGCGCGCCCGGATCGGCGTTTGGACGCCGCAGGACGCGAAGCTGTCGGCGGACCAGCCAGCGACGGTGACGAAGGTGCCGGCAGGGTTGGCCGCGCCGCGGTTCGGCGTGCTGCGGCTGGCGGGGCCGGAGGGGGCGACGTTCCACGTCCTCCTGGACGAGCCCGCGGGCAAGACGTCGAAGCTCTGGGTGGACGCGAACGGGAACGGTGACCTGACGGACGACCCGGCGGCGGACTGGAAGCCGTCGAAGGAGAAGACGAAGTTCCCGGGTATGGCCGGCTCTGCGAAGCTGAACATCGGGACGAAGGAGGCCGCTGTGAGCGTGACCGTCGCGCTCTTCGCGTCCGACAAGAAGGACCCGGCCGCGAAGGATGGCCTCTTCTACGCCGCCGACTACGCCCGCGAGGGTGAGCTCAAGCTCGGCGACAAGGCCTACCACGTCGCGCTCGCCGACGTCATCTGCTGCGGCGACTTCCGCGGCGTCCAGCCCGCAACCGATGGGGGCCGCTGCGGCGTGCTCTTCCTCGTCGACATCAACGCAAACGGGAAGTTCGACGCGGCCACGGAGCGCTTCGACATCCGCAAGCCCTTTAACGTGGCCGGCACCGCCTGGGAGATCTCGGGCATGACGAAGGACGGCGGCAGCTTCGCGATGGCGAAATCCACCGAGGAAGTCCCCGAGGGCTCGACGCCCCCGGATCATTCCGCCGGCCAGCCGATCACGCCGTTCGAGGCGAAATTGCTCGACGGCCGGATCGTGAAGTTCCCTTCCGACTACAAGGGCAAGGTCGTCCTCCTCGACTTCTGGGCGACGTGGTGCGGGCCGTGCATGAAGGAGGTCCCGGGGCTCGTCGCGGCGTACGAGAAGTACAAGGGCCGCGGCTTCGAGGTCCTGGGCGTCTCGCTCGACCAGCCGAACGCGGAGAAGAAGATTAAGGAGGTCTGCGCGGAGAAGAAGATGACCTGGCCCCACGTCTACGACGGCGGAGGCTGGAAGGCCGAGATCGCGCAGATCTATGGCATCCATTCCATCCCGGCCTGCTACCTCATTGACGGCGACACCGGCGAGATTCTCGCCGTCGGGCAGGCGTGCCGTGGCGGGGCGCTGGAAGGGTCGGTGGACGAGGCGCTGACGAAGAAGGGGAAGTAAGCCGCACGGGGGACCAGGCCCGGCTCGAACTGACGCGGCGCGTCAAGGCCGCCCAACGTCCTGACGGGCGCGTGTCGCCCACCTCGGCGTGCTGGCGGAAGGCGAGGCCGGCGAGCGGATCGTCGAGGCGGATTCCGACGATGACAAGGACGTCGCGGCTGCGCTCCACGGCCAGGCGTCCTTCCTCGTCAGCGGCGACCGCCACCTGCTGGATCTCAAGGATTCCCGGGGCGTGCGGATCGTGCGGCCACGGGATTTCCTGAACGTGCTTGCGTCGGCGCGTTCGGATGGGTCGCGTCGAGGACCTGAATGTTTATCGTACGCAAGACACTTGAATTGGAACGCTGTATCCGACCTGATTCACAGGCGCAACTCCAATATATACAGCAGTTTACATCGTTCTCGCACCCACAACCCTGACGGGCCTTTCAGTTGCTTCTCATACGCTCAACTCTTAGGAGACTCCTCCCATGTTGAGCATCCGAAACATCGCCCTCACCCTCATTCTTGGCCTCGCCGCGTCCGCCATCATCACCAACCGCGCGACGGCCGAAGAGAAAACCACCCTCCCCCGCCCGTCGCCGTTCGTCATGACCGCTTCCGAGTCCAAAGCCGAGCTTCGCGACATGCGCGACACGCTGGCCGCGGAGAGGAAGTCGCTGGACGAGATGTTCGCGACGCCGGAAGCGGCACTCGAGGTTCTTCGCGCGGCCTGGAAGCGCGACCACCTCGCGGAATCGTTCCCGACGACCGCGATCGACGCCGCGACGGAACTGGTCGCGATCTGGAAATCGAAGGACGTCGTCAAGACCCGCGAGCTTGCGATCGTGGTCCCGATCGCGGCGCTCGAAGCGGCCATGAAGTCCGGGACGCCGCTTCGCCCCGGGCAGATCGCTGCCCTGCGGCTGGAGAAGGCGGAGTTTGCGAGGCGGGTCGCGTCGCTGCGCAAGGGCATGGAGCTGGACGGGATGATCGTCTTCGACAAGGCCCGCGCGCTCCTTCATCTCGACATCCAGGCTCGGTTAGTGACGGACGAGGAGCGCAACGAGCTCGCGAAGAAGTACGACGACCGCCGCGCCGCGAACCGCGAGGCGCTGGGCACGGCCCGCTTCAGGCCGATGTTCGACGGCCTGAAGGCCAGCGACGCGAGGTTCTCGACGGAGATTCCGGAGCTCGGCGAAGAGCCGTCCGGAACGCGTCTTGAAGTCCTCTTCTGGCGCTTCCAGGAGCGTGCCTCGCAGCTTCGCGATCTCGCGCAGCGCCGGGGCGAGCTGGAAGCGGAGCTCCGCAAGCTGCATGCGATTTTCTCGCCGGTCGCGCCGGGCGACCCGACGGCGGATGTCGACGAAGCGCGCTCGGCGACCTGGACGGCGATCGACGAGTGGCGCGCGGTGGACCAGCGGCAGGTGAAGACGGCAATCGCTGCGGCGCAATTGCGCGCCCAGCTCTGGAAGGAAGCCGCGTCGTCGGTGGGTGCGCCCGAGAACGAGATGCGGTCGGACCTGCTCGAGGTCGGTTGCGACCGCCTGCTCGAGTTCGTCGGGGAGGGATCTGAGCCGGCGCGGGTGCGCCACAGGCTGGACAAGGAGCAGCAGGCCGTGCTCGACCGCGAGGCGGGCGACCGGATCAAGGCGTCGCTTCAGCTACTCTCGAGGGCGCTTGCGGACATGAAGGAGAGCGACGCGATGAGCGGGGACGGCGTGCGTGAGGGCTTCGGCGGGGCCGCGGACCTGGTGTTCCGGGCGTACGGCGCCGCGGCGTTCGCGAAGCCGGAGACGTTTCTCGACGGCTCGATCCCGCAGGACGTGCTGAAGAAGCTCGGCGAGGACGGCGCGCCGTCGAAGAAGTTCTGGTCGACACAGGAGCTTCGCATGAAGCTCGGCTCAGACGACCCGAAGGTCGAGGCGATGGCGGTGCGGCTCCAGGCGGAGCGGCTGCTGACGCTTCTCGGCGAAAAGTAACGGAACGTGATCCACAAAGACCGGGGCACCTGCCCCGGTCTTTTTTTGTGCCCCCGCTCCCTTCTCCGAGATCCCCGCAGCCGGCGGCGCGCAAGGCAGTTTTGAGGTTCCTGTCGGTTGAACGGCCGCGGGCAAGAGAATTCCGGGATAGTTCGTCAGAAACCCGGGGATTCGCTTTAGGGGTGTTTGCCGAAGACAAGTCAGACGAACGCTCACCCCCCAGGAGGCCCATCATGAAGACACTCACGCTGATCGTCGCTGCCCTCTTCCTTGTCGTCTCCACGGTCATGTGCGAAGCGGGCGGGACCTCGGCCCCTGGCTTCGACACCGACAAGATCCCGGCTGCCAAGGCGCCGGCCTGCCCGAAAGTGGCGCCTGTGAAGAAAGCGAAGTCCGAAGTGACCAAGCCGCCCGTGGTCGAAAAGAAGTCGGGAAAGAGCGAGGCGCCCAAGAAGAAAACGCCCCCCCCGGCGCCGGTGGTCGAGGACCAGCCCGCTGAGGAGCCCCCGGTCGTCGAGGAGCAGCCGGCCGAGGAGCCCCTCGCGGAAGACGGAAAGGACAACAAGGGCCACGGCAACAACGAAGATCACGACGACGAGGACAATCCCGGCAACGGCGGGGGAGCGCACGGGGCTGACCCGGTGGTCGACGACGACGGGATCGACGACGACGAAAAGAAAAAGTAGCGAACAGGAGCGACCGATCGGACCCGCCGTCTCACGGCGGGTCCGGTCTTTTTTCAGTCCTGCGCCACGCGGCGCGGTGAGCCGGACCTGTCCGGGTCCTCACTTTCCCAGGCAGCGCATCAGCTCAGTGATCTCTTCGTCAATCTCTCCTGCCGAGGACACCGTGGAGGAGACTTCTTTCCGGAGGTGATCCTCGAAGCGCCGCCGCGAGCGCCGGAGCGAAACCACGACCTCGTTCTCCTTGAGGTCCAGGCGCTCTGCGATCTCGCGGTCGGAGGGCGCCTCGGGCCCCAGCTTCAGATCCCAGACGTCCAGGTCGTGCTTCTCCAGCCGCCGGGCAGAGGCATCCTCCCGGAGCTTGCCGTCGGCGCGGGCCATGACGCCCTCGGCCCACCGCCGGTTGAACTCACTCTCCAGGCTCCCGGGCGCCGCGACGGAGACTTCGCTCTCGTCGAGCGAGGCGACTACGAGGTCGCCTCCCCGCTTCTGCGCCCGCTCGCGGTCGCTCCAGTTGTGAAGCCAGTACTTCAGGCAGGTGCGCAACCAGGCGCGGAAGCGACCCTTTTCCGGGTTGGCGGCGCCGAAGACATCGAGGCGATGCTCGAGCAGGTGCAGGAAAAACTCCTGCGTGAGGTCCTCAGGATCGTGCCTCCGGCGGTCGTGGGAGTCGAGGTACCAGGTCACGAGCTTGAGGATGACGGGCCGGTACCAGCGGGAAAGCAGGCTGAGGGCTGCGTCGGAGCCCTGGCCCGCGGAGGCGACCTTGGACCAGAGGGTCTCCGGGAATCCGACACCGGAAGGATTGTGGGGTAGTTCAGGCACGGGGGAGAATTGTGCCGAAGTCGCACGGAATTTGAGCCGGAAACTGCCGCCGCCATTCGAAGACATCACGCAAGACTACTTGCGCGCTTCGAACTCCAGGCCGGACTGCTCGGCCCGCGAAGGAATCGGCTTCCGGGAAGCGTTCGGTGGCGTAACAGGGATCGGGGAGGGTCAGCCGCGTACGGCAGGTCGGCTCCGCAGAATCGTTTCCTGTCCCGGCCA
Organism: Planctomycetota bacterium; assembly: GCA_038060895.1. Lineage (GTDB taxonomy): Bacteria > Planctomycetota > MHYJ01 > WSZJ01 > WSZJ01 > WSZJ01. The sequence continues at coordinate 31,791 of JBBTCT010000041.1, read as the reverse complement.
GGTCCAGCGCCCTGGTGAGGTGCTCCTCAGCCGCCGGGTCCAACACTTCCCAACCCGAACGGATCGGTTAACGTGAACTCTTCGCCACATTGAGCTCCCACCATGGCTGAACGCGAATCCCTCGAAACGGATGTCCTCATCGTCGGCGCCGGCCCGGCCGGGCTCGCGTGCGCCCTTCACCTGCACAAGCTGTTCGCCGAGGCCAGGACGGCCGGGAAGCTCTCCGAGCCGTCGATGATGGTGATCGAGAAAGCGCCGGAGGTCGGGGCGCACATTCTGTCGGGGGCGGTGATGGACCCGAAGGGGCTCGACGAGCTGATCCCGAACTGGCGCGACGAGGCGCCGCATGACGGGCCGGTGACGGCGGACGACGTTTACTTCCTGACGGAGAAGCGGAAGTTCCGGCTGCCGTACGTGCCGCCGGCGATGCACAACACGGGCAACTACGTGATGTCGCTGAATCGGATGGTGCGTTGGCTCGGGAAGAAGGTTGAGGAGAAGGGCATCGACCTCTTCACGGGATTCCCGGGCGCGGAGCCGTTGTGGGAAGGCGGGCGGCTTGTCGGAGTGCGGACCGGGGACAAGGGGATCGACAAGGAAGGCCAGAAGCGCTCGAACTTCGAAGCGGGCGTGGACATCAAGGCGAAGATCACGGTGCTGGCCGAGGGGCCGCGCGGGTCGCTGACGAAAGTGATCGTGAACAAGCTGGCGCTTCATGGGGAAAACCCGCAGATCTATTCGACCGGCGTGAAGGAAGTCTGGAAGCTGAAGGATCCGTCGAAGTTTCCCGCGGGCAAAGTCGTGCACACGATGGGCTGGCCGCTGGGCATGGACAACTTCGGCGGGTCGTTCGGGTACGGGATGAAGGACGGCCTGTTGTCGCTGGGGTTCGTGGTGTCGCTCGACTACGCGAACCCGCTGACGGACCCGCAGTGGCTGCTTCAGGAGTTGAAGACGCACCCGGTTTTCGCCGAGGCGCTGAAGGGCGGCGAGCTGATGAGGTATGGCGGGAAGACGATCCCGGAGGGCGGCTACTGGTCGGTGCCGCGGCTGGCGTTTGACGGCGGGATGATCGTCGGCGACTCGGCGGGGATGGTGAACACGCAGAGGCTGAAGGGGATTCACCTCGCGATCAAGAGCGGCATGCTGGCGGCGGAGACGGCGGTCGAGGCGCTGAAGAAAGGCGACTCGAGCACGGCGACGCTCTGGGAATACCGCAAGCGCTGGGACGACTCGTGGGCGGCGAAGGAGCTGTACTCGATCCGCAATTTTCGGCAGGGGTTCGAGGGCGGGTTCTTCGCGGGCGGGTTCCACTACACGCTTCAGATGCTCACCGGCGGCCGCGGCCTGCACCGCATCTACCCGGTCCGCGAGAGCCACCACGGGATGAAGCCCGCCGTGCAGTCGAACCTCGCGGGCGAAATCCCGATGACGCTCGACGACCGCCCGAAGAAAAAGCCCGAGGGCGAGCTCAGCGTGGACAAGCTCTCCGACGTCTACCTCTCCGGCACGAAGCACGAGGAAAACCAGCCCTGCCACCTGAAAGTCTCCGACACGAACATCTGCGCGACGAAGTGCAAAGAGGAGTACGGCAACCCGTGCATGTACTTCTGCCCCGCGCAGGTCTACGAGATGCAGCGCGACGGCGACAAGGGCAGGACGAAGCTCCACATCAATTTCTCGAACTGCGTCCATTGCAAGACCTGCGACATTGCCGACCCTTACGGGATCATCACCTGGGTCACGCCCGAAGGCGGCGGCGGGCCTCAGTACCGGGACCTCTGATCCCCCCCGGCCGCCTTACAATCCCGCTCCTCGAAACTCAGGAGATTGCCGGTGCGTCTTCTCACCCGCCGAAACCGCGGTCAGGTCTTCGGAAAGCTGGTCGGAAGCGGCCTCGGGCTTGTTCTCGGGATCGGCGCGATCTGCTTCGGGATCTGGCATCACCACCGCGTCTCGGCTGCGGAGAAGTGGCCTGTCGTCCAGGGCGTGGTCGACGACGCGAAGATCGTCACCAGCCGGGGCCGGCGCGGCAAGACGTCGTATCGGTGCGAAGTGAAGTACCACTTCAGCGTCAACGGAACCCACTTCGCCGGGGACAAGCTGGATCCGACCGGCAACCAGAACGAATCGAGCTCCGCGGCCCACGACCATCTTCTCGAGTACCCGCGCGGCGGCCCGTGCACGGTTCACTACGACCCGGCCGACCCGGCCGTGAACTGCCTCGAGATGGGCACGACGACGGTCGGCTGGATCTTCGTCCTAGTCGGCATGGTCATGGTGCTCGCGTGCGGTTTCAGCTTCGCGCGGGTGTTTATGGGGCTGGGCCGCCTCTGACGGTCCGAGGGAGCGCTTCATGTTCGAAATAAAAACAGGCACGGTCCCCGGCGGCCGGCTGAAAACCCCCTGGGGCGTCGCCCTCCTCTTCGGCCTCTTCGCCCTCGTCTTCGGCGGCGTCGGCGTCGGCATGAGTGTTCCCTGCATCCGCGCCTCGCGCTGGCCGACTACGCCGGGGAAGATCCTCGAAAGCTCCATCCAGACATCGAGCTCGAAGAAGGGCAACAGCACGCGCGCCTGCATCGTGAAGTACGAATTCGAAACGGGCGGGAAGCGCTTCACGGGAGACAAGCTCGAACCGATCGTGGTGTACACCTCGGGGAGCGGGCCGTACGAGGACCTGAAGCGGTACTCGCCGGGCGCGGCGTGCGACGTGTACTACAACCCGGAGGACCCGGTCGAGTCATGCCTGCGGCCGGAGATGGGTGTCCTGCAATGGGTCTTCTCGGGGATTGGGGCGCTCATGCTGGCGCTTGCGCTGGGGCTGGGTTTTGCGAACTGGTGGCAGCGGGGAGCGCCTGGAAGCGCGTAACTGAACGCGAGGGTGCTGGTCTGAACGGAAGCCGGCCCGCGTCAGTAGTCACAAGATGTTGTTGTCAATAGACTTGCGTCGAAGTCGCTCCTCCACCCCCCGGCCCCTGATTTGTGTCTGTCTCCTCCCATGCTTCCTATCCTCCCTCCAGAAACCCGCCGCTCCGTCGCGCTCCCAATCGACGTCGCCGCAGCTCTCCTCTGCCCGTTCGACTCCAACGCCCCTTCCTCCCGGCTCGGCGCGTTCGGCCACTTTGCAGCTGCGCTCCTCTTCGCGGCCATCGGGTTCTTCGGCGCCACCCAGGCTTTTCCCGTCTTCTTTCATGCGACGCAATCCCGCCATTGGCCGACGAGCCCGGGCGTCGTGACCTCCTCGCATCTCGTCCAGACGAAAGGCCGAAGCGCGCAGCACCCGTGCGAGGTCCTTGCACTCACTTACACTTTCGAGCGGGACGGGCAACGCTTCGAGGGCTCACGCCTGCGCTTCGGCGTCGAGTCTGGTCCGGCGGCGCGCCAGGGCGCCCGTGAAGCAGCGCTTCGCTATCCCGCCGGGAGGCGCGCCCAAGTCCGCTTCAATCCGGCCGACCCCTCCGACTGCGCTTTGGAGACAACGGTGGCGGGAGCAACCTGGACCTTCGCCCTGGTGGCCACCGTCGGGTTGACCCTGGCAGGCCTCTGGCTCATGGAAGGACTACACATCTCTCGCAGGCGGCACCCGCAATCCGCGTGACGGCCGCAACTTTGGGGCATCTCACTCCCAGCCCTGACTCTGCCCTGCCTACCCACTACCTCCTACCCCCTACCCCCTGCTAAGCTGGCCCCCCAGGAGACACCCATGCGCCTGAACCGCTGGCTCGCCGTACGCCGCTTCGAAGTCTGGACCTTCGCCATCGTGGCCGGCTCGATCGGGGCATTGACCGGTCTCTGGATCGCGGGACTCGGCGTGCGGGACGTTCAACGCACGCTCGAACGCGAGGACTGGCCGGTCGCGGACGGTGTCGTGCTCGAGGTCGAAAACCGCGCCGACCGGGTCGTCGCCGGAAGCGCTGCCAGCTCGCGCGTCGCGACGTACGTGTTCCTGCTCGACGAAAAGCCCGTGACCGCGGAGCAGTCGATCGCGATCCCCACAATGGGATTCACGTACTCGCTGCGCGAGAACGCGCTGCGGTCGCTTCGCACCGGCGCCTGCCGGGTGCACTACAACCCGGCGAATCCCGCGGAGTCGTTCATCGTGGCGGAAGAGCCGCTCTGGGAGGCGATTCTCCTCGGGCTCGCGTTCGCGTTTATGGGCGCCACGATCGCTGTGGGAGCGTGGTGGAAGCGGCGTCAGTTTGAGCAACTGATGGGCGAGCAACGTGGGCTGGATTCGCTGCCGAAGGAGCCGCCGTATGCGAAGAGGTGGGAGGTTGGGGGGATGACCGTTGCTTGAGGGGCGGGGGTGCTGAGTACGGAGTGTTGAGGATTGAGGATTGAGTAGGAGGTAGGGAGTAGGTTGGTTCAATGGGTGTCAAAGGCGTTTGCTTGAAGTGTCAATGCGCCCTTGATTTTAACGGCGAGTCAAATTCTATGAATCGTCTCAACTTATTGTGGGACAACGTTTTACGTTAACAGTGCGGCGGTGGCACGGGCGATGCAATGCAGTCCCCCATGCGCCTCCACCTCTCGGCTCTCCTTGCCCTCGTTCTGGCCATTCCTGCATTCGCCGGCGGTAACCGGCCGGTCCCGCTTCCTCCGCCGGAACCCAACCTTCCGGAAGGCGTCGGCCCGGCGATCAATGCCGCCCGGAAACTCTACGACACCGAGGACGACGTCCAGCGCTGCGCCGCCGTGAAGCTGTTCGTGGAGGTCCTCGACAAGTCCGCCGACCTCTATCTTCAGATGGTCGCTCACGACGACTCCCACCCCAACGTCCGCCTCACCGCCATCAACGGCCTCTTCAGCCGCGAACACCCCAAGGCTCCCCTGTTCGCGGCCCGGCTGTGCACTTCGAGCGCTCCCAAAAAGTACCTCAACGCCGGCGCGCACCTGGTCTGGAAGTCGAAGAGCAAGGACGCCGTCGCGAACCTGATCGAGGGAATGCGCAAGGGAATCGCGGGATTCGAGCCGGAGCACCGGGTCGGCGCCGACGCGGGCGCGCAGACGTGGTCGAAGATCCTCGTCCGCGCGCTGTGCATCCGCGCCCTCGGCCGGGTCGCGACCCAGGAGGCCGTCGACGCGCTCATCGAGGCCCTCCACTACCCGGAATGGGAGCTGCGCACCGCGGCCGCGGAGGCGCTTGGCCAGGCCGGGGACGGCGCGGGCGTCCCGCACCTCCTCAAGGCCGTCGACGACAAGGACCTCGACGTGCAGTGCGAATCGATGCTCGCCCTCGGCCGGATCGGCGGGGCGGAAGCGACGGCGTGCCTGCAGAAGGCGTCGAAGCGCGAAGCGGACCCGCGCGACACGCACCTCGAGATCACGTACTGGCGCAACGAGATTTTCGTCCGGATCGCAAAGCGCGCGCTCGCGCAGTCGATCGCGCAGCGCAACGCGGCGCCGCCGGCGCCCCCCGCCCCGCCGAAACCCCAGCCGGGCAAGAAGCCGGCCGCCGGCCCGGGCGGGAGCGATACCACCGTGCAGGAGCCGGATCGCCCGGCGGAGACGCAGGAGCCGGTCGAGGAGGAGCGCAAGGCGCCGCCGCCGTACGAACGCGACGAAGCCGGCGAGGATCTCGCCTACATCTGCGACACCACGCTGACCATGACCGACGCGAAGGAGTGCATCAAGAAGCTCGTTGAGGAACGCTTCATGTACCGCGACCTCGCCAGCGATTTCCGCTTCTCCTTCATCGCCTTCCGCGACTACGGCCAGCAGTACCTCACCGATGTCCTCTTCTTCACGCGCGACATCGAAAAGGTGCGCGACTACATGATGCACCTCGGTTTCTCCGGGGGCAACGCGGGCGAGGGCTCGGCTGCCGAGAAGGCCCTCCAGGTTTCTCTCATGCTCGACTGGTCGCGCGTGCCGCGGAAACGCATGGTCCTCATCACCGACACCTACCCCAACGACGAAAAGGACCTCTACTTCCGCGGGCGCTTCATCCACGACGACGAGAACATCGTCATCAACTGCCTCTACCACACGCACGCCGCGACAAAGAAGGTGATCCTCCAGAACCTCGCGAAGATCGGCGGAGGCCACTCAGACTTCCTGCCGTGCGACAAGCCGGCGGGCCGACCGAAGGAAGGGGCGGAGGTCCGCTGATCCGGTCCGTATCCGCGGCCGTTTCCGCGGCATCCGCCTTCATCCGCGTATTCCTTGTCGTTCGTCCCCCCTGACTACCTCAACCTCTCCGCCAGCCGCGTCCACCGCAGCCGCTCCTTGTCGTTCGCGATGGCCGTCCGCAGCGCGCGCTTCGACCCGACGATCGCCACAAACCGTTTCCCGCGCGTGATCGCGGTATAGAGCAGGTTGCGCTGGAGCATCGGGAAGTGCTGCGTGTGAAGCGCGATGACCACGGCGGGGTACTCGCTGCCCTGTGACTTGTGAATCGTGCAGGCGTAGGCGAGTTCGAGGGTGTCGAGGTTGTCGGCGTTGAAGGCGCATTTCTTTCCATCGAAGACGACGGTGACGGTGCCGTCGGCCGCATCGACTTCGGTGACCTGGCCGAGGTCGCCGTTGAAGACGTCGAGCTCGTAGTCGTTTTTGACCTGCATGACCTTGTCGCCGATTTTGAGATTGCGCAGCGGGACGGCACGGGCGCCGTTCGGGTTGAGCCGCTCCTGCAGGGAGTTGTTGAGCGAGATCGCGCCGAGCGTTCCCTTGTGCATAGGGACAAGGACCTGCACGTCGGCGGGCGTCAGGCCGAGCCGCCGCGGGAGTTCGCGGGACGCCAGCTCGACGATCGACGCCAGCGCTTCCTCCGGAACTTCCTTCTCCACGAACTGGAAATCCGCCCCTGCGAGCTCCGGCATCTCGCCCTGCAACACGGCGTACGCGTTGGTCACGATGAGCGAGCGCGCATCCTGACGGAAAATCTCGGTGAGGCGGACGACTTCGACGGACCTGGAAGCGATGATGTCGCGCAGGACGCTGCCCGGGCCGACGGAGGGAAGCTGGTCGGCGTCGCCGACGAGGATCAGCCTCGCAGAGGGAGGAATGGCGTCGAGAAGCATCCGGAAGAGCGCGATGTCGAGCATCGACGCTTCGTCGACGATGACGACGTCGGCCTCGAGCGGGTGCGCCAGGTTGCGCTGCGGGGCGCCGACCTTCGGGTTCCACTCCAGCATGCGGTGGATCGTTTTCGCCTGCTGTCCGGAAGCGGCCTCGAGGCGCCGCGAGGCGCGCCCGGTCGGGGCGCAGAGGGCAAGCCGGAGATCTTTCACGTCGAAGATCTCGGTCAGGCCACGCACGAGCGTCGTTTTTCCGGTCCCGGGGCCGCCTGTGATCACGGTCGCCTTGTTCCGGATTCCGGAGAGGATCGCCTGCCGCTGACCTTCGGCGAGCGTGATCTTCGCCTGCCCCTCGAACCACGCGAGCGCGCGGGTGGCGTCGATCGGGACGTCCACGGGGGGCGCGTCGAGAAGCGCCCTCAGGCGTTCGGCGGCGTCGACCTCGGCCTGGTGAAGGTCGAGCGCGTAGACGCCGCCGTTTTCGATGACGACGAGACTCTTCTCCGCCAGACGGTCGATGGCTTCCGGCGCGGACGCCCCTTCCGGCCCGAGCAGCTCGCCGGCCTTGTCGGCGAGTTCCTCGCGCGGCAGGTAGCAGTGCCCTTCCGACTGCGATTCGCGCAAGACGTGCATCGCACCGGCTTCCGCGCGCTCGGGGGCCGACGGCGGAATGCCGAGGCCCGCTGCAATCCGGTCGGCCGTGAGAAACCCGATCCCCGTCACCTCCGCCGCAAGACGGTACGGGTCGCTCTTCACCACGTCGGTCGTCCGTCCCAGGTACTTCTTCCAGACCCGCACGGCCAGCGCGGTCCCTAGGCCCAGCGAGTGCAGGAACGTCATCGTCTCGTGAATCGCGCGCTGCTCCGCCCATCCATCGGCGATCGCCTTCGCCTTGCGGCCCATCCCGGGGATCGCGCGCAGCCGATCGGGTTCATCGGTGAGAACGTCGAGCGTCTTCGCGCCGAACGCCGCGACGATCTTCTCCGCCGTCTTCGGCCCGACGCCCGGGATCACGCCGCTCCCCAGGTACTTCGCGATCCCCGCTTCCGTCGACGGCAGCACCGGCGTGTACGTCGCGACCTTGAATTGCCGCCCGTAGCGCCGGTCCTCGACCCACGCGCCCGTCATGCGCACGGATTCGCCGATGCGCACCCCGACGAGGGAACCGACCGCGGTGACGAGGTCGGTTTCCCCCTCGACGATAAGGCGCACGACCGACCAGCCGTTTTCTTCGTTCACAAACGTGAAGCGCTCGAGAATGCCTTCGAGCGTGTCGGAAGCGGCGTTGGGGTCGGGGAAGAGGTCGCGCATGCGGGCGGGCATTGTGATGAGGGGGTGTGTAGGGTGCAAGACACCCGAGAGTGAACGGGACGGTTGTAGACGGCGACAACGGCATGGCCACAGAGAAATCCCATCGGCGCCAGCCGAACTCAGCAGTTGGCCTGGCAGCGGGTGAGATCTGCGCGAATCTGCGTCGATCACCTTTTATCTGCGCGACGCATTTCCTGGTCATCGAGAGCCCCGCCTCGACCGTCTCGTGCTCCCACCGTCCTCGAGCGCACTCCGACTCGTAAAAGTCTCTCGCGCTGATAAAACACGATTGACGCGGAAAGGCGCAGATACAGCCAATGCGGCAAAGCAATTCCGGGCTTTGACCCAAGCCCATCCCAATCAGGATTTCGGTACACTCCCGCCTCACTTCCAGGCAAAGCGAGGGCCTCATGAAGAAGTTCGCCACCATCGCCATCATGCTCGCCGCCGTCGCCGCGCTCGCGGAGGACAAGCCCCCGCCGTCGAGGAAGATCGAGGGCGTCGTCGCCGACGCCTCGAACGTCCTCCAGCCGGGCGCCGAGCTCGCCCTTCAGTGGAGCTGGGAAAACGGGATCGCAAAATCCGTCGGCGGAATCAAGGCCGACGCGAAGGGACAATTCCAGCACCTCTTCAAGAAATGGCCAGGCGGGCTGCTGGTGGTGGCGTACGACGAAAGGCGCGAAAAGGGCTGCCTGCTGGCCGTCAACGACGAGGCCTCGAAAAAGCCTCTCACCGTGCGCCTCGGACCGCTGGTGAAGATCAAGGCTAAGCTCGCCACGGGCGACCCGCTCGTGCCGCTTCCGGCGGACGTGACGATGACCGTCGCGACCATCGAGGGAAACGTGGACATCCTGCGCGTCAAGGGAGGCGACAAGGGCCTCGCGTTTCGCCTGCCGCCCGGGAAGTACAAGCTCAAGTGGGCGAACGAGCTGTTCCGCCCCGTTGACATGGAAATCGAAGCGGGACCGCGCGCAGAGCTCGACCTCGGCGTGCTGAAACTGCAGCCCACGCCGGTCGCCGTCGGCCTCGGCAAGACCATGCCGCCCTTCAAGGCCGGCTTCGTCCGCGGCGGCAAGCCCGACCTGCAGATCGCCGACTACAAGGGCAAGTGGGTGCTGGTGCTCTTCTGGGGCTCCTGGTGCAACACGAGCTCGACGCAATGGATCCCGACCCTGATCGAGTTCAACGAGCGGCTGAAGGGCCTCTACAAGAACTACCAGATCCTCGCGTACCACGACGCGACGGCGAAGACGTTCCAGGAGATGGAGGAGAAGCTTGCCACGCACGGAGAGCTCCACTGGAAACCGCATGACGTGCCGTTCCCGCTCCTGCTGGACGCCGAGGTCGACGGGACCGTGAAGACCTGGGGAGTCGCCGGCGAGCCGACGGTGTTTCTCTTCGACCCCGAGGGGAAGTTCATCAAGCAGGCGCGGGACTACGGGATGCTCGAGAAAGCGCTGATGGACGACGCCCGGTAGCTCATGGCATCGAAATACGGCCCGGAGTACTTCGCCGCGCGCCGGATGTCCGCGGCGAACGAGGAGCACGTGCCGCGGACGATGGCGAAACTGAAGCGCGTCGTGAAGCTCGGGCCGGCGATGCGCGTGCTGGAGGTCGGCTGTGGGCTCGGAGGGCTGAGCCGCGCGCTGGCGGGAGAAGTCGCGCACGTCACGGCGATCGACTTGTCGAATCATGCGATTGAGGAAGCGCGCGCCGCGACGGCCGCGAAGAACATCACGTTTGAATCGGCGGACGCGCTCGCGTTCCGCCCCGCCGGCAAATTCGATCTCGCCCTCGCGCTCTCCGTCTTCGAGCATTTTGGCCGCGGCGAGCAGCAGAAGTTCCTCAGGACCGCGCGCCGCTGGCTCGCCCCCGGCGGGCGCCTCGTGCTGCACGTTCCGATCGCGGAGTCTTGGAGCGGGCGGCGGCGCAAGTCACGCCGGGCATCGGACCACGGAGTCGAAGGTATGGACTACACCGGCGACCCGACGCACAAGGCGACCTTCTCGCTGAAGACCTTCCGCAAGGCGCTCGCCGACGGCGGCTTCCGCATCGCCAAGGAGTGGGTCCGCTACTCCCGCTGGGGCTGGCCGGCAGGCTGGGCGCGCGTTGCGATGAGCGCCCTCCCCGCCCGCGTGCGGGAGACGTTCGCGATGGAAGCGGTCGCCGCGGTCGAGCCGGCGGTTGAAAAATGAGCCTCTGGAAAAAGCTGACCGGCCGCGAACTCAAAGAGCCTGTGAACTACCCCGACCCCGGCGCCGCGCGCACCCTGCTTCTTGGCGGCGCAGGCGACAACGCGGAGATCGTCCGCGCCTGCCGCAAGTCCGTCGTGGTCGCCGACCTGCGCGCCGCCCCCGGCGTCACCCTCCTCGCAAACCTCGAGCGTCCGTTTCCGTTCAAGGACGGCGCCTTCGACGAAGTCTTCTCCCTCGAATTCATCGAGCACATCCCCCACCCCGACCTCCCGCACCTCCTCCACGAATGCCGTCGCGTCCTCAGGAAAGGCGGCGCCTGGCTCTCCGGCTGCCCCGACATGGAAGTCCTCGCCTCCTGGTTCCCCCTCCAGTGCGATTGCGTCGACGCCTGGGAAGCCGACCCGAAATGCAAAAGGTGCGGCGGCAAGGCCCGCATCACGCCGTCGCGCTGGCTGAAGAGCGTCTTCGGCAACCAGGAAGACTACGGCGACCAGCGGCGGAGCGACACGCACAAGAACGGGTTTTGGTTCGGACGACTGGAGGAGCTTCTGCGCGAAGCGGGGTTTAGCGACGTGAAGCGCGGAGACGCGGAGACGTACTACGCGAAGGGGAAGGCAGCAGCGAAGATGGTGGTGCAGGCGAGCGCTTAGATCACCCCAAAGCCGCTTCGGCGTCACCGCCTGCCCTACAATGCCGGCATGCGCGTGCTTCTCCTTTCCCTCGCAATCGCCTCGGCCGCAGTCGCCGACGACGCGCTTCAGCGCCGCTACCCCGAGCTCGATGAGGAAGACCTCGCCGACACCAAAGCGATCGCCGCGCTGGAAGACAGCGTCAACGCGTTCTTCGACGCGGAGCTTTCCGAGAAACGGCGCGACCATCTCAAGGCCGTCGAGGACACCAAGCTCCCCTTTCACGCCGTGGAAGCCGTCGTCCGGCGCGGGCGGAGGTACGCGAAACCCGGAGAATCCATCGTCGGGAATCTCCAGATCCCCGCGAAGTACGACCCCGACCGCCCCACGCCCGTACTCGTCGGCCTGAACGGGCTCAGCGAGGGGTGGGAAACCGCGGCGGCGCTTCGGGGCTACATCACGCTCTACCCGTGGAAAGTCGAAGCATGGCAGGACCCGCGGACGTCGGACGTCGTGTGGGAACAGCTCTGGGAGTTGTCGCGCCGCGTGAACATCGACTTTGACCGTCTCTACTGCACGGGGGTGTCGGTCGGCGGGCATGCGACGTGGATCGCGGGGGCGATGCGCAGCGACGCGTGGGCAGCGATGATGCCGGTGTCCGGCTCGCCGGGGCGCATCCTCATCGCCATGAGCGAGGTCTACCTGAAAAACACGCACGATCTCCCTTTCCGGGCGACCGTCGGCGCCGACGACGACGAGATCACCGCGATGGCGAAGAAAGGACAGGGAGTTGCGAAGCGCTTCGAGATTCCTGCGCAGCTCGACGTGCTGGAGAAGCGCGGGCACGAGTCGTTCGACGACCTGGCGGAAGGGCTTCTCGCGTGGTCCAGCGAGCTCAGGCGCGCGCGCTACCCGGCGAAGCTCGTGTACTACGGCGGCGCGGACCTCGGGCGGTCGCACTACTGGATCGAGGTTCTCAAGGACGGGATCGAGACGAAAGAGCTGAAGATCGAATCCTCGACCCGGTGGGTCACGCGGCACATCCCCGCCTTCCCGTTCCACGTACAGGCGGAAATCAAGGGACAGGAAATCTCGATCCACGAGAAGTCCGTGAAACAGATCCGCGTGGGCCTCGCCGACGGAATGGTAGACATGGACCAGGAAGTCCTGATCAAGATCAATGGAAAGCCGGCCTGGAAGGGCGTTCCCGCGAGGTCCGTCAAGACGATGCTCGAGTCGTCGGCGCGGCGAAAGGACCGGCTTCGGACGTTCGCGTGGGAAATGGAGTTCGACTGCGAATGAGCGAAGCAGCCCCCGGGCCGTGCCCCGACTGCGGTCCTCTCGGCGACGATTGCGAAGTCCAGGATTTGCGTGATCCCGCGAAGGAGAAGTCGCGCCCCGCAGCCGCGCGGCACCTGCGGCCGGTCAACGAGCTCCTCGTGCGCAGCCCCGGGTCGAAGACGAGGCTCTTCCATTGCATCTCGTGCGGCTGTTACTTCGTATGGACGACTCACTCGCCCGGAGGAAGCGAGGACGTGTTCCAGACGTGGACTACCGAGACGCTGAAGCGCGTGACGAAACTCGCGGCGCGACTGGAGCTTGAGGCCGAACTTCGTGAAGAACGGGAGTCGCGCTACCACGGCGCCGACTCTCCGAAAATGGCGGCGCAGTTCGAAGAGGGAGTCCGCCGGGCGCTCGAGGCCATGGACCGGGGCTAACCGCCGGGCTGACGCGGGTGTCCACGCTGGCTACAATCCCGCTCTTGAACCACCTCCTCACGCCCATCGTTCTCGCCGCGGGCGCTTCTTCGCGCATGGGCTCCCCCAAGGCTCTTCTTCAATTCGGCAGCAGGACCGCCCTCGACCGTGTGCTCGACACCTGCGCCGGATTCGGCAGGCCCGTGGTCGTGCTGGGAAGCGGCGCCGATGAAATCGAGAAAGGGTGCGCCCTCGGGCGCGCGACGGTTGTGCGAAACCCCGACTGGTCCCGGGGAATGACGTCGAGTCTGCAGGCCGGGCTGAGGGCGCTTCCCGGGGACTCCGAAGGGTTTTTGGTCTGGCCGGTGGACCTGCCGCTCGTCGCGGCGGAAGCCGTGAGCGAGCTCGGCATGCGCTTCTGGATTCTCCGGCAGAACCGTCGCCAGCCGATTGTGATCCCGAAGGCGTCGCGGCGCGGGCACCCGGTGCTGTTCGACCGGGCGTACGCGGCGGAACTGCTGGCGCTGAAACCGGATGAAGTGCCGCGCGCGGTCGTCGAGCGCCATGCGGCGGAGGTCGAGGAGGTCCCGGCGGGCGAGGAAACGGTCCTCGACCTCGACACGCCGGAAGACTACGCGCGGGCCACGGGACGCTGATGCGCGGCCTGGCGCGCGTTCTCTCGAAGATGGGAGTGGCTTCCCGGACCGAGGCCACGGAGCTGGTCGCCTCCGGGCGCGTTTCGGTGAACGGCCGCGTCACCCGCGATCCTGGAGCGGCGATTGATCAGGGGAGCGACCAGATCGAGCTCGACGGACGGCCTGTGACGGGCGCCGCGCCGGTCTACCTCGCGATGCACAAACCCGCCGGGGTTCTGACGACGGCGCACGACCCGGAAGGACGCCCGACCGTCTACGGCCTCCTTCCGCGCGGCATCCCTTCGTGGATCTTCCCCGTCGGCCGTCTCGACGGGCCGACTTCAGGACTCCTGCTCTTCACGAACGACTCGGTCGCCGGACAGGCGCTCACGGACCCGGATGTCGGGGTCCCGAAAACTTATGAGGTGAAGCTGAAGGGTGAGCTGACACAGGCGGACGTGGAGGCGCTTCAGAAGGGCGTCCGTCTCGAGGACGGCACGCTCACGCGCCCGGCCCAGTGCCGGACGATGCCGTCGAAAGAGGGCACGACCTGGATCGAGCTGACGATCCGCGAGGGCAAGAACCGGCAGGTGAGAAGAATGGGGCGGGCGATCGGGCACAAGGTCGTCAGGCTGACGCGGACGAGGGTAGGGCCCGTGGAGCTGGGGGGGCTGGAGGTCGGGAAGTGCAGGATGCTGACGGCGGCGGAAGTGCGCGCCATCCGGGCGCTGGCGCGGGGGAAGTAGCCGGAGAGCGGGTTCAAGGACAAGTCCCAACTCCAACCCCAACTCCAAGTCCCAAAACAGCCTTCGTTCGAGGGTCGTTTTGGGATTTGGAGTTGGGGTTGGGATTTGTCCTTCCCCGCCGACGGGACTCACCCCGGACGATCCACAAACAACAAAAAAAAGCGGGAAGGCTTGTCGCCTCCCCGCTCATTCAGTCCAGCTGTTAAATCTACTCGCCCGTGATGTCAGTTTCAAACTTCCAGTACAGCCCGCCGAGGATCTTGGTCCACTTGTGGCTGATGCTGTGGATCTTCTTGATCCCGTTCTCTTCGGCTGCCTTCTCCACGGACGCATCGCCAACCGCGATGAGGCCGACGAAGCCGACCGCTTCCGAGTGACCCGTCTTCGCGCCGCCAACTTCGTTCGTCACGCCGGGATACCAACCGGGCGCGCGGACCGAGCTGAACAGCAGGCCGTCGGCAGGCATCGGGAAGCCGCCGGAGCAACCGACGAAGAGCGGCAGGGCGAGCAGGGCTGCGAGGCTGAGCTTCTTCATTTCCCCTCCTTAGAAACCTGAGAATGTGGAACTCGTTCCGGAACCGATGTCGAGGTGGAAGTCATATCGGATGGCTTGGGGGCTGTCAACGAATTAGAAGGAGCGTTGTGGCGTAATCCGGCGGAGGTTTGCGCTTCCAAGGCGTGCATGCGCAAGGCTTTGCGCTGGCAGGCTGGCCGGGGCCGTTCAGGCCTTCCGGATGACGATGGCCGCGTTCTTGCTTCCGAAACCGAGGGTCGAAATCATGACCGTGCGCGCGTGGCAATCCTTCGCCCGCAACGGCGTGTAATCGAGGTCGCACTCGGGGTCAGGGTTCTCCAGGTTGATCGTAGGCGGAATCGCTCCGGCGTGCATGGCGAGGATCGCGCCGACCGCCGCCGCGGAACCGCACGCGCCCTGCGGATGCCCGATCATGGATTTCACGGCCGTCATCGGCACTTTCTTCGCACGCTCGCCCAGGAACATCTTCACGGCCCGCGATTCGATGCGGTCGTTCAACTGCGTGCCCGTGCCGTGCAGCCAGACGGCGTCGATCTCGTCAGGCTTCACGCCCGCGTCCTCGCAAGCCAGCTGCATGGACCGAGCGGGTTCAATGCCGTCTTCCGCCATCCGCACGCGGTGGTGCGCGTCGCACGTCCCGCCGTGGCCACCCATCTCCGCGACCGCCTTCTTCCCTTCCCGCTCCATCACCATCATCCACGCACCCTCGGACAGCACGAACCCGTCACGGTGTCCGTCGAACGGACGGCACGCCCGCGCGGGCTCGCTCTGATACTTCGATGCGAGAATCCCCATCAGGCAGAGCCCTTCCATCATCCCCCGCGTCACCGTGCAGTCCGCCCCTCCGACCAGCACCCGGTCCGCGCGATTGTCGCGCAGGAGCATCATCGCGTAGCCCAGCGCGTCGGACGACGAAGTGCACCCGGTCGTGATCACGTGGCTCGGCCCGCGCAGCCCGAACGCCATCGAGACTTCGCTCGCCATGTTCCCCATCGTTCCGGACGGCACGACGTACACCGACGCCTTCTTGATCGTCCCCTTGTACCAGAGGTCGTACTGCCTCTCGACGAACTCCATCGCCCCGCCGCCCGACCCGATCACCACCGCAAACCGCCGCCGCTCGTCCAGGGTCAGTTTCGTATGGTCGATCCCCGCTTCAGCAAACGCCTCCATCGAAGCGGCGATCGACATCGGCACGACGCGGCCGACGTGCTTGAGCGTGTGCTCGTCGACGTATTTCGTCGGGTCGAAGTCCTTCGCGAACCCCGCGATACGGACCGAGAGCCCGGTGGTGTCGAAGTGCGAAATCGCCCGGACACCGCTTTCTCCCGATAGAAGAGCGTCGAGATACCGCTTATTTCCTACTCCCTGGGGCGCAACAGTCCCTACTCCAGCGATGGTGATCCGCGGGTGCATTGGCAGCACTATAGCGAGGTCGCTCCAGAAGGCGAGGGGATAGTGACGGGAGTTTTGGGATGCCGGGTGAACGCCCCATGAAAGCCCGGGATCCGCTAGAGTGCGGCGCATGCTCGAAGACATCCGCCGACAGCTCGAAGGCTGGCTTGGGGAAACGGAATTCGCGGCCGTGCGAAACACCGATCCTGTCGCCCTCGCGGCACGCTTCCCGAAAGCGCTGTCCGCCGACAGCGAGCAGGCCGCCGAGGACGCGGTGACGGCGGCGGAGGCAAGGGGCAACCCGGGACTTCTGCAGCGGCACAGGGCGCTCCGGGCGGGGATTGTCTGGGCACGCTTCCGCTTCGAGGAACGGGAAGGCCTCGCGGAGGCGGAGGACCGGCTGGGGCGAAGCGCCGCGAAGCTCCCCGACGGCGCTTCGGCCGGGTGGTCGGCGCTCTGCCAGATGCGCGATCGTGCGCCGGTGCGGGCGGCGAGGGCGGCGGGCGAGCGTGCGATGGCCGAAGCGGCCGCCGCGGTCGCGGACGGCCGGGTGGAAATGGCGCGGCGCAGGCACGAGGAAGCGCAGCGGCGCGGCGCGAAGGACGTGCGGGGAGTTTTCGAGCGTTTCGAGGGAATCGAACTCTCGAAGGTCGCCGCCGACGCGCGCCGGTTTCTCGAGGCGACGCGCGACGCGTACCGCGAGAATCTCGATTGGTTGCTCAAGCGGCATGACGCCAGCCTCGAATCCGCGGAGGCCCACGACATCGACTGGGCGCGCCACGAATTCCGCCGAACGCTGCCCGCCCCGCGCGACCGGATGTCGAAAATCCTCGAGGGCGCCCTGAAATGGATGGGTCTGGACGCGACCGCTCACGGGAAACTGCATCGCGGCGCGGCCGCGGCGCCGCCCTGCGTGGTCGCCCGGCGGAAAGTCCCGGGAGAAGTTCACTTCCTGCTGCATCTCGAGGACGGCGTGCCGGCATGGGCCGAGGCGCTCGGCGAGTGGGGGCGGGCCCTGGCCGCGGCGTGGACGCCGGCAACGCTGCCCATGGAGCATCGCGTCCTGGGTGACCCTTCCGTGCCGCTGGCGTGGGCCGCGCTCCTCGCGCTGGCGCCCCTCGAGCGCGACTGGATCTCCCGCGTCCTCGACTTCGCCAAGTCCAAGGACGCCGCCCGCGAGATCCAGACCCTACACCTCGCCGCGACCCGCCACCTCGCGGGGTTGCTGGAAGCGGAAATCGACCTGGCCACCGGATCCACGACGAGCGAGGCTGCCGAATTGCTCACCAGCGCCACCCTGGCCCGCTTCCAGCCCGGCCTCCTCCTCGAGACGGCCTCGGCCTGGTTCGCGACCGCACACCGCCTCCGCGCCGCCGCCGCCGCCGCTTCTCTCGCCAACCTCCTCGAGTCGCGCTTCGAAACCTGGCACCGCAACGTCGAGACCGGAAAATTCCTCGTGGCGGCGTGGAACCTCGGGAGACAATACGGCCTCGCGGAGCTGCTGGAAAAACTCGGAGCAGAAGCGGACACGTTCGGGGCGATGTCGAAGCGCTTTCTGGAGCGGCTGGCCTAAAGAGGGACACCATGGCGATCTTGAAGGTGGCGATGCTGGGGAATCCCGTGTTGCGGAAGAAGGCCGTGTCAGTCAAGGAGCCGGCCGCGGCGGACGTACAGCGGCTTCTCGACGACATGATCGAGACGATGAAGGAGTACCAGGGAATCGGGCTGGCGGGACCGCAGGTGCATGCGTCGCAGCGGGTCTGCATCATCGAGGCGGTGAAAGGCGCGCCGTGGAAGGAAGCGACGCCGCTGGTGAACCCGGTGATCGAGCCGCTCTCGCAGCAGAGGGCGGACGACTGGGAGGGGTGCCTGTCGATCGGCAACCTGCGCGGGCAGGTGCCGCGGTTCCGGCACATCGGAGTGAAAGCGCTGGACCGGAAGGGGAGGCCGATCGAGTTCGAGGCGACGGAGTTTTTCGCGCGGGTCATTCAGCACGAGGTGGATCACTTGGACGGCGTGCTGTATTTCGACCGTATGAAGGAGCTGACGACGCTGACGCATATGGATGAGTGGCAGAGGTATTGGCTGAAGAAGGGCTAGCGGGCGGGCGGGCTTGCGGGCGGGCGGGCAGGCAAGTCATGCGCCAGCTTGCGACGATGCAGAATCGCCCAGGTCCAGAGGACGATGCCACCCAGTGCGCCGAACGAGTACGAAGCGAGGTGCGCCCACGCGTCGGCGGAGAATCGGGCCATTTTCTTTTCGGGAATCCCTTCGAGGATCCACCACTCCGTCTGTTCCTCGCCGATGCCGACGTAGTAGCCGATGAAGCCGGCGGTTGTGGCCAGGACGGCCATCAGCACGAGCATGATCAGAATCGGCGTCACGAGTTCGCGCGGCGAGATCTTCGGCCACGATCCCGCGTCGCAGCACGTCGCAAGCACCACGCCGAGGAGCGCCCCCACCCACCAGGTCGCCGCCGCGCCCCACGCGAACCCGAGGACCGTGGGCGATTGGGATTTCACCATCGGCGGGTGAGCTATCGTGAAGTACTCGATGCAGACGCGCGCCGTGACCTGGTCGTGAACGATGCCGTAGACAACGGCCGCAGCGATGCACAGAAGCACAATGCCGTACCAGTTCAAGCGTGTAGATCCGAATCGCAGGCTCATCGGCCTTCCCTCGGATGCCGGGGCGCTACCTCACGAACGCTCCGCCGTGGTGCGACCGCGCTCCAGGCCATTGCGCGGGAACTACTTCGCGACCTGGTAGATCGCCGGCCGATATCTGGCCTTCGGAGTCGACTTGCCAGCGCGTTTCGCGGCCAACAACCATGCATCGCGAGCTCGAACCACTTCCTCCAGCGCCGCTTGCGGAGTCGCGCCGAACGCGGAGCAGTGGACGAGGTCCGGGATGTCGGCGACGAAGCCCCGGTCCTCGGCGCTGAAGAAGATGTTGATGTGGTAGCTGGGCGTTTTCATGGGTTTCGCGGCAGTTCCAGATTGTAGCTCTCAATCAGCTTCAGGGCCTTGACCGAGCCGCCGGCCAACCGCTGAAGCAACTTCCGAGGTTTCAACGGACTCCCGCCCCCAGGTGCTGCTTCAGGACTTTGACATGCGTCCGAATCAGCTCCGCGTCGTCGGCCTCCGGGCGTCCGGCGAGGTATGTTTCCAGGTCTGACAGCGCCCGCACGAACGCGCCTCCGTGGAGTGACAGTACGCCCCGATCGCGGATCTCCTCGAGGTCGTCCGGAGACAGCGCCGAGAGTTTCTCCGCGGCGCGCAGGCAGCGCGGGACGTCCTCGCGATAGAGGTAGATTTCCTTCAGGTTGCGGAGCATGCGCTGAAGAGTCTGCTTTCGCGAAACCGTCGCGAGGAAATCCGGGGACCACTTCCCTTTGCCGGCCGTCTGTTCGCGGAACATGGCTTCGCAGTCCTTCGCGTTCAGCACGCGGCCGCCGCCGAAGGAATCGATGAAGAAATCGCCGTCGCCGGGGAGGCCGGCGAGGAAGCGGCCCGGGAAACCGACGCCGGCGAGGGGGATGCCGCAGCGGCGGGCGACTTCGAGGAGGATGAGCGTGAGCGAGATCGGGATGCCGACCTTGCGCTCGAGGACGTGGCTGACGAAGGAATTTCGCGGGTCGTAGTAGGCCTTTTGGTTCGCGCGGAAACCTTCTTCCTGGAACAGGTAGACGGAGAGCGCTTCGGCGCGGTTCCGGTTGGACGCCGCTTCGAGGCGGGGGGCGCGGGCGGCGAGGTCGGCGAAACGGGCGGCGACGTCGGAGAGGCGGAGGGCCGGGTTGTCTTCCTGGGCGATGAGGACGTTGGCGAGGACGAGGTCGAGCTGGTCGTCCGGGAGGTGCCCGAGGGTGGCGAAGGTGGCCTGAGTCAGGATTCGCGTGTTCACGGCGCGGATGATATCGGGATTCGCACCGTTTTTCCGTTTCGGCGGCCCCGGAATTCCGGACCGGCGAAAATAAATCTTGTCGTCACCGTGGACGATTGAGTTCGGCAAGGAGTCCTGCCCAGGTGGTGCCGGCCAGCGTGTCGAAAACAAGGTGGGCGGAGAGGCGGTCGCGCGTCACGCTGTGCGTGACGGCAACGACGCGCATGCCTGCCGATTTCGCGGAAGTGACGCCTCCGGGAGAATCCTCGATGGCCACGCAACCGGCCGGCGGGACGCCGAGCTGCCGCGCGGCCTTGAGAAACGGCTCGGGGTCCGGTTTCCCCTTCGAGACGTCGTCGATCGAGACCACCGCGCTGAAAACATCCTTGAGGCCGCGGAGCTCCAGGTGCCGGTGGATTTCTGCGCCGCGCGCCCCGCTGGCGATCCCCACGGGGACGGTCCGGGAAGCATCGCGGGCGAGCGCTTCCGAACCTTCGTAGTAGGTGAAGCGGGAAGCGGGGAGTGCGGCGTAGCGGGCGGCCTTGGTATCGCAGAGCGAGCGGACATCGGGATCGGAGATGGGGCGGCCGGCGTCGGCGAAGACCTGGCGAAAGACGCCGGCGTCGTCGAACACGAAGTACCGCTGGAAGTAGTCGTCGCGTGTGAGGGTGATGCCGTGTTGGGAGAGAACGGCCTGAAAGAGTTCGCAATGGACGGGTTCGTCGTCGACGAGGACGCCGTTGAAGTCGAAGATAAGGGCGGAAGGGGGCATGGGCGGGATTATGGGGTTGGATTTCGGCCTTGAACAGCTTGTCAGGAGGGCGATTTCGGCCAGAAATTCGGGAAATATTTTTGGGGTCCGGTGGACAAGTTGTGGAGAAGTTGGGGATCTAAACCCGCAAGTCCAATGGTTTCAAGGCTTTACCTAACAATGTTAGGCACTACCAAATATGGGGTCAATTTCCGATTGACATACAAATCCTTGTGGATTACTCTTTTGTGATAAGGGGGCGGCGTGCGCCGCCGATATTGGGGTGGTTGAGGCTCGCTCCACAACCAGTAGTGGAGCAACGGGGGGTTTCGTCTACGGGTCGCGCTTAGGGGTGTTCCACTTCGTCCGGCCCACGCCGGGCCGGCGGTCTCCTCAGCCCTTTTCACGCAATGACTGCCCGGTCGCCTTACGGCTCCTTTACATTTCATGCTTTATAAAATCGAACGCTCGGAGGTCCAGAAGATGATTCAGGCCAGCCAGGCTACGGCACAAGTGCCTGCCTCGACACAGCCCCAAACCAAACGCTACGGCGGTCTCCACATTGAACGCCTCTTCTCAAAAACGGAGGTCCACCCCTTCGACGAACTCGAATGGGATCTCCGGACAGCCTCGATCACCAACGACAAGGGCGACGTCATCTTCGAGCAGAAGAACGTCGAGGTCCCCAAGTTCTGGTCCGCGCTTGCGACCAGCGTCGTCGTCTCCAAGTACTTCCGCGGCGCCGTAGACGGCCCGGACCGGGAACACTCGGTCAAGCAACTCGTCGAGCGCGTCGCGCGGACGATCACCAACTGGGGTGAGCTGGGCGGATACTTCGCGAGCCCGGAGGACGCGCAGGCGTTCTACGCGGAACTTTCGCACCTCCTCGTCAACCAGAAAGCCGCGTTCAACAGCCCGGTCTGGTTCAACGTCGGCATCGAGAAGCACCCCCAGTGCTCGGCGTGCTTCATCAACCAGATCGAAGACTCAATGGACTCGATCCTCACGCTCGCGCGCACCGAGGGGATGCTCTTCAAGTACGGCTCCGGCACCGGCACCAACCTGTCGCCGCTTCGCAGCGCCAAGGAGCGCCTTTCCAGCGGCGGCAAGCCCAGCGGCCCGGTTTCGTTCATGCGCGGCTTCGACGCCTTCGCCAACGTCATCAAGTCAGGCGGGAAGACCCGCCGCGCGGCCAAGATGGTGATCCTCGACGTCGATCACCCCGACATCCTCGAATTCATCCACTGCAAGGGCTCCGAAGAGCGAAAGGCGCACGCGCTGATCGACGCGGGGTATGACGGAAGCGTGAACGGCGAGGCGTACAGCTCGGTGTTCTTCCAGAACTCGAACAACTCCGTGCGCGTGTCCGATGAGTTCATGCGCGCGGTGCTGGACGACAAGGAGTGGGGAACCAAGGCCAGGGTGGACGGCCGGGTGATCGCGAAGTACCGCGCGCGGGACGTGTTCCGCGCCATCGCCGAGGAGACCTGGTTCTGCGGCGACCCCGGGATGCAGTTCGACACGACGATCAACGACTGGCACACCTGCTCGAACACGGACAAGATCCACGCTTCGAACCCGTGCTCCGAGTACATGTTCCTCGACAACACGGCGTGCAACCTGTCGAGCCTGAATCTGATGAAGTACCGCCAGCCGGACGGCGAGCTCGACATCAAGGCGCTCAGCCATGCGTGCTCGATGATGACGCTGGCGAAGGAGATCATCGTCGGCGGGTCGAAGTACCCGACGGACCGGATTGCGACGATGTCGCACAAGTTCCGGACGCTCGGCCTGGGCTTCGCGAACCTCGGCGCCGTCCTGATGGCGCGCGGCCTCGCGTACGACAGCCAGGAAGGCCGCGACTACGCGGCGGGCATCACGGCCCTGATGTGCGGCGTCGCCTACAAGATGTCCGCCGTCATCGCCGAGAAGCTCGGTCCGTTCGAGGAGTACATGAAGAACCGCCAGCCGATGCTGCGCGTGATTGAGAAGCACCGCGCCAATATCGCCAACATCGACCCGAAAAACGTGCCGAGCGCGCTGCTTGAAGCGGCCCGGCGCGCCTGGAACCAGGCGCTCGAGCTCGGTCGTGAGCACGGTTACCGGAACGCCCAGGTCACCGTCATCGCGCCCACCGGCACGATCGGCTTCATGATGGACTGCGACACGACCGGCGTGGAGCCGGATCTCGCGCTCGTGAAGTACAAGAAGCTGGTCGGCGGCGGAATGCTCAAGATCGTGAACCAGACGGTGCCGGAAGCGCTGGAGAGACTCGGTTACGCCCGGGCCCAGATCTCCGAGATCGTCAAGTTCATCGACGAGAAGGAGACGATCGAGGGCGCGCCGCACCTTCGCCCCGAACACCTGTCCGTTTTCGACTGCGCGTTCAAGGCCGCCAACGGAAGCCGCTTCATTCACTACATGGGCCACATCCGCATGATGGCCGCCGTCCAGCCGTTCGTGTCGGGCGCCATCTCCAAGACGGTGAACCTCCCCGAACACGCGACGATCGACGAGATCCAGACGGCCTACATGGAGTCGTGGAAGCTCGGGATCAAGGCCGTAGCGGTGTATCGCGAGAACTCAAAGCGCATCCAGCCTCTCGGGACGTCCAAGTCCGAGCACGCGGAAAAGAAGAAAGCGGCCGCCGAGCCCGCCAAGCCGCTTCGCCGCCGCCTGCAGGACGAGCGCCAGGCGATCACGCACAAGTTCTCGATCGCGGGGCACGACGGGTACGTCACGGTCGGCCTGTTCGAGGACGGCAGCCCGGGCGAGATCTTCGTCACGATGGCGAAGGAAGGATCGACGATCTCCGGCCTGATGGACTCGTTCGCGACGTCGATCTCGATCGCGCTTCAGTACCAGGTGCCGCTCGAAGTGCTGGTGACGAAGTTCAGTCACAGCCGCTATGAACCACAAGGGATCACGAGCAACCCGGCGATCCGGTTTGCGAAGTCGATCACGGACTACATCTTCCGCTGGCTCTCGCTGAAGTTCCTCAAGCCCGAGTTCCAGGCCGCGATCGGCAAGGATTCGGACACGTCGATCATCGAGAAAGCCGCGGCGGCGGCGGTTGCCGCGCCGAAGCCGGCGCCGGTGCAGGTTCTTTCGGTGGAGCGGATTAGCTCGATCGAAAGGCGGGAGAAGCAGGTCTTCATCAACCAGGCTGACGCGCCGCCCTGCCCTGAGTGCGGCACGATCATGACGCGCTACGCGGCCTGCTACCGGTGCGATAACTGCGGCGGGACGAGCGGGTGCAGCTAACAGCCGTCGAAGGTCAAAGGTCGAAAGTCGAGGGCCGGCGGGAAACCGCCGGCCCTTTTTCGTCGGGGCGCTTTCGTGGAGCCGGCTCACGGCCGGCGGCGCTTCAGACCCCTCAGGACCCGTTGTAGCCGACCGTCACCTTGCCGCCGTCCTCGACAATGACGGGCACGCGGCGCGCTCCGGCGGAAGCCTTGAGCATGGCGTCGAGCTGTGCTGCGTCCTTCTTCACGTCGAAATAGCTGACCTTTCCTTTTTTGCCGAAATCCTCACGGGCGGCGTTGGTATAGGGTCAGCCTTCCTTGCCGTAGATGATCGTGGGCATGCCGGATCTCCTGTTGGAATCTCCAATAATGCTAGCACGGGATTATCGGCTTGTCCCGCTGCGGAGGACCCGGTAACTCCTTCTTCGCGCTCCCTTCCCATCGGCCTACACTCCAAGTCATGCCCGCCGCCGCAGCCGCCATCATCCACCCCGACACGCTGCGCAAGTCCGATCGCGTCCCGCCCGGACAGAAACTCGTCAGCGGCTGGCCCGTCCTCACCGCCGGACAGACGCCCTTCATCACGAAAAAACAGTTCTTCTTCACCGTCGGCGGCCTGGTCGAAAACCCGCTCGATTATTCGTGGGATCAGTTCGTCGCGCTTCCGTCGGTCTCCATGAAGTGCGACCTCCACTGCGTCACGACCTGGTCACGACTCGACCAGACGTTTCGCGGAGTGCTGCACACGGAGATCCTGAAGCGCTGCAAGCCGAGGCCTGAGGCGCGCTTTGCGCTCATTCTCGGCGAACCCGGGTACTCGACGAACGTCCCGATGGCCGACTTCGCGCGCCCCGACACGATGTTCACGTACGAGCACGAAGGCGCGCCTCTGCCGGTGCCGCACGGCGGGCCGCTGCGGGACCTGATTCCGCACCTGTACCTCTGGAAGAGCTCGAAGTGGGCGACGGGGGTCGAGTTTCTGGCGGAGGACAAAGCGGGATTCTGGGAGGAACGCGGGTATCACATGCGTGGCGACCCATGGAAGGAAGAGAGGTATCGTGACGACGCGGTGAATCGAAAGGGGTTGCTCTGAAGAAGTCGATCCTCGGCGCTTCTCTGATCTTCGCGCTCGTGCTCGCCGCGGGCGACGCGGCGATGGTGTGGTATTTCGAGGAGCTGGCGGCCTCGCGGCGTTCGACGGAGGCGGAGCGGGTGCGCGGGCTGGTGACGGGGTCGATCCTGCGCCATGTGGAAGCGGTGCGGCACCTGGGGAGCCCGGTCAAAGGCGGGCCGGACGCCGAGCGGGAGCGGGCGGAATCCATCGGGCAGGTCTTCCCTGCGCTGGCCGGGGTGGCGCGGTTCGGCGCGGACGGGAAGGCGGAGTTTTCGGCGGACGTCCGCGGATTTGACTCGGGTGCGACGCGTCTGGTCTCCACGACGCCCGCGTGCCGCGCGGCGCTCGCGGGCACCACGGCGGTCGACGATCCTGCCTCGGCCCCGAACCAGGAAACCGTCGTCGTGATCTGGGCGCCGGCGAACGGCGGCGCGGTCGCGGGCGTCTTCCGGCTCGACCGGCTCGTCGGAGACGCCGTCAACGCTTCCGCGGGCGAAGACTCACCGTTCGTGCTCACGGATTCGCGGGGACGGAAGCCCGTGTCCCGGGAGCCCGCGGGCGAGGCGAAGCTGAGGGTCAAACTCTCGTTGCCGGGCCTCACCTGGACTCTGCACGTTCGCGAGGACTCGCAGGAGCTTTCCAAGTCGCAGGCCCTCGTCGCGTCCATCGTCGTCCTTTCGGCCCTTCTGCTCGGCGGCTACGTCGTCGCGCGCCGGCGCGGAGTGGTTGACCGCGCACGTCTGGAAGCCAGGGCCCTCGAGGTCGACCGGATGGCGAAGGAGGTCGAAGCGCTGGCCGGCGTGGAACGGCGCGAGCGCGGAAAGCTGTTCACGATTCTCGACAGCCTCGACGAAAGCGTTGTGCTTGCGGGGGCGGAGGGCGAGACGCTGATGGTCAACGCCGCCGGGGAATTGCTCCTGGGCTCCGAGCCGAAACTCGTCAAGCCGGACGGGCATGACGTCGATCCCGCGAACCTGCCCGTGGCGCAGGCGATATCGAAGAAGACGAAAGTCTCTTCCGACGACCTCTGCGCCCAGCGCGAGAACCTCTTCATTCCCCTCTCGATCACCGCGGCGCCGCTCTTCGACCAGGACAAAAACGTGATCGGCGCCGTCGCGGTTCACCGCGACATGTCGAAGCAGCGCGAGTGGGAAGACACGATGCGGGCGCGCGATTTTGCGCTGACGGTGAAGAACAAGCTGGCCGCGGAGATGCAGGAGGCCAAGGACGACGATGAGGTCCTGCGGCGGCTGAACTACCACCTGGAGGCGGTCCTGCAGCCGCAGAGCATCAACATTTTCCTGAAGAGGCCCGGGAGCGACCGGCTGCGGGCGGAGCGGACGACGGGGCTGCGGCCGGAGCCAGGGTTCGAAGCGCCCGTGATTGCGAATCCCGGGATCTGCCCGGTGCTGGAGACGGGCGAACCGGTGGACCCGCGGACCTGCGACGAGCGCGTGCAGCCGTGCCTCGGGCGAATTTCCCCCGGCGGCTTCCTGTGCGCGCCGATTTCGGTCGGCGGCAAGGTCGAAGGAACGATCCACCTCGAGTTCCAGTCCCCGAACCCGGATCCGGCCCGCGTGGAACTTGCGCTCGAGCTCATCCGTTCCGCTTCCGCGTCGGTGCAGGCGAAGCGCTACCTCGCTCTCGTTTCCCAGGCCGCGGTCCGCGACCCGCTCACGAGCCTGTACAACCGCCGCCACTTCGACACGACCGCGCGCGCCATGGTCGCCCAGGCCAAGCGCTTCCACCACCTGCTCGGCGTTCTCATGATCGACATAGACCACTTCAAGAAATTCAACGACACGTACGGCCACGACGCCGGCGACGTCGTCCTGCGCGAGTTCGCGAAATCGCTTCAGGCCACCGCGCGCGGAAGCGACGTCATGGTGCGGTACGGCGGGGAGGAATTTGCGGTGCTGCTCGCGGAGACGGGCCTGAACCAGGCGCGGATCGCGGCGGAGCGCATCCTGGAGGCGACGCGCCGGATCGTGCTGCCGATCAAGGGGCTGGAATTCGGGCAGGTGACGGTGTCGATCGGAGTGTCGGCGTTCCCCGAGCACGGCGACACGCCGGAGCTGCTCGTGAAGGCGGCGGACACCGCGCTCTATGCCGCCAAGGCCGCCGGGCGCAACTGCGCGCGCGTCCAGGGCGACTCGAAGGCGCCGACCGTGGCGGAGGCGCCACCCGGGGCGACGACCGCGTGACGCCGGTCCAGCTCTATTCGACGGTGGTGCTCGCGCTCATCGCGGCGGGGCTGGCCTTCCGGCGCAGGCGCCGGATCCATATCCCGATCATGTTGGGCGCGTTCGCGCTGGACCTTGGGAGCGTGGTCTACCTGCAGGTGCAGCGGAACGCGGTGCAGAAAGCGGCCGCGGAGCCGACGACCATTCTCATGGTGCACATCGCGTTCGCACTTTCGGCGCTTCTGCTGTACACGGCAATGACGGTGACGGGCACAAAGCTGGCGCGCAGGGGAACGGGGAGACCGATGCACCGAGGTCTTGCGTGCGTGTTCCTGGTCTGCCGGGTTTCGACGTGGGGCACCAGTTTCTTCGTGGGCTAAGAGGCCGTTCCTGCTCCCGACCCACTCCCCACTCCTCCCTACTCAATACTCTCGCCTCCCCACTCACTCCTCCTCCGCTGCCTCCACCTCATCCACACCGTCCTTCCCTTCTGAAATCATCAGCCTCAACTTCTTCACGATCAGCGTGGCGTAGCCGCCTCTTCCCAGCTCGAACTCGATCACCGATTTCTTCCGTCCCGCGTACTTGTCGTCATCCTCGATGGCGCCTGCCTTCATCTTCGCCGGGATCAGCAGAAGAGACCGCTCTTCCCCCTTCATGTAGGGAAGATTGTGGCCCGCCGGCTTGAAGTCCCCCTGCTCGAGTTTTTCCGCCCGGAGGATCTCCTCGTACGCGAGCGAAACACCGCCGTCCTCGAATCGCGTGCGGTACGCGAGAAGCGGCACGGTCATGCGGCGCCATTTCGACGAGAGATCGGCCGGCACGAACCGGTGGAACCAGAGGTACCCGCCAAGATAGCGCGCCGCCATCAGGACGTCCGACGGCAGCGCGTGCTTCAGGAAGCGCGACACCGCTTCGTTCCAGAGCCACGACTGGTACGCGTGCATGTACATCGCAAGCATCGGCCGCTCGATCAGCTTCAGCGCCCCCGAAAAGTCCCCGCGGCGGCGCATCAGGTACCCGAAGATGTGCGCCTCCGTCCGCGTCCCCGACCGCTCGAGGCACATCTCCCACTGGCCCCAGTGCCTCTTGAACGACTGCATCCTCTTCTGCCGGGATTCCGTGTCGAACCGCGACGGCTTCGCGAGCGCGAGCTTCAGCGCCTCTTCCCAGTTCCGCAGCAGGACTTTCTTGCCTACGAAGCCCTCGCCGTGGCGCGACGAGCCGAAGCGCTGCGAGTCGAAGTAGTTCGGGACGCCGTCGGCCGCAACGGAGTCCGCCGCCCCCGCCAGCCGCGGCGCTTCCACGGGATCCAGGTCCCGCAGCACGATGCGGAAGCGGTTGCCGCGTGATACGGGCGGACCGCCGGCTTTTTTCAGGAAGCGAAGTGCGAGCCCTTTTTCCTCGATCGACTTCGCGGGGCCGCCCTCGATCCAGAGGTGCTGTGTCGTCACCGCGTGGCGGTCCTTGAGCCCGGCGTGGCGGACGACCTTGCGGGGGAGGTCGAACGCCCGCGCGACCGCGGCGAGAGCGTCGAGCGTCGTGATCCCGGACTTCTCGAGCGTGTAGATCGCGATCGAGCCGCTTCCGGCCGGAATGTCCGCCAGCTCCTCGACGACGAAGTCCTCGGGCAGGAGCTTGATTTTCATGGGGCGCCCGTTATCGCAGGAATCGGCGGGCCGAGAAGGGAATTCGCCTCCTTGCCTCCGCCCCGCCTCCCCCGTATCCTCCGCCCCTCATGCAGGTCCAGCGCTTCTTTGCCGCCCTGTTTTTCCTGGCGGCGGCCATCGCACGGGCGCAGGACGCGCCGGTGGTGAAGCGTGTCGAGATCGAGGGGCTGCGGATCCACACGCCGGACGAGGTCCGGCAGAAGATGTCCACGCACGTCGGCCGTCCGTACTCGAGCGAGGCGCTCGACCAGGACATCCGGAGGCTCTTCGGGACCGGCTGGTTTGCGGACGTGAAGCGCTCGGCGCGATGCATCGAGGCCGGCCCGGAGGCGGTGGTCATCGTGCTCGAGGTCCTCGAAAACGACGTCCTGCGTGAGGTCCGCTACGTCGGCAACAGGAAGTTCAACAACGAGGATCTCGCGACGGGCGCGATCCTGAAGCCGGCGGAGTATTTCGCGCCGTGGAAGGTCCGGCTCGACGCGGATCGCATCCGTGACAAGTACCTCGCCGAAGGATATGCGTTTGTGAAGGTGACCCCCGCGGAGGCCTCGACGGGCAAGGGGGCGATCGTGACGATGACGGTGAGGGAAGGGCCGCGAGTCAGCGTCAGCGACATTGTCTTTCACGGGGTATCGGGGCTGGACGCGGGGAAGCTGGCGAAGACGATGCAGACGGACGAGTGGGACCTGTGGAATCTCGTGTCGCCTCCGAACTACATCGCATCGGTACTCGAAGCCGACGTGAAGGCCCTCCTCCGGTACGTCCGAAACGAGGGTTACCAGGATGCAAAAGTCTACATCCGCGAACTCGTCTGGGACGCGGACCGGCACTGGGTTGACGTCCATATCCAGATCGAGGAAGGCCTCCGGTACGTCGTGGATTCCATCGAGATCGAGGGCGCGAGCCTCTTCGGCGTGAACGAGCTCTACCAGGGGCTCAAGGTGCGCCCGGGCGAGCCGTACGCGCTTCACGCGGTGGACCGGGACGAACTCTGGATGGTCGACAAGTACCGGGAGAAGGCCTACATCGACGCCGAGGCCGTCGCCGTGCCGCAGTACCTCGTCGAAAGGGGCCACGTGAAGATCACGTGGAAAATCCGCGAGGGCACGAAGGTCTACGTGGGGCGCGTCGATTTCGTCGGACACCACCGCACACGCGAGAAAGTCCTCCGCCGCGAAATGCTCCTCCTGCCCGGTGAAGAATTCAACAAGCTCTACCTCGACGCGGGAATGGAACGGCTGAAGGGACTGCGCTACTTCGAACCGACGAACCAGCAGCTCTTCGCCCGCGCCTGGGGCCCGGTGCGCGACCCGGTCATCGTGGTGGAAGTGACGCCCGGGCGCGAAAAGGACGAGCGGGACCTGCTGATCCACGTGCAGGAGGGGCGAACGGGAAATCTCCAGTTCGGCGGCACGTACAGCGATGAAGGCGGGTTCAGCGGCAAGCTCGCCGTGACGCAGAACAACTTCGACCTGTTCGATCTGCCGAAGAGTCTCTCGGAGCTCTTCGACGGCGATGGATTCGCCGGGGGAGGCCAGATTGCCTCGATCGACCTCCAGCCGGGGTTTCAGCGGAGCAGCTACTCGGTATCGTTCACGGAGCCCTGGCTGTTCGACTACCCGGTCTCCATGACGGTAGCAGGCTCCTTCTTCGACATCGACCAGCGCTTCTATCGGGAGCGCCGGCTCGGCGGTGAGATCGACTTCGGCCACCGCTGGAACGACTTCGTGGCGCCGCCGCCCGGGAAGCTGGATGACGACCTGACCGGCACGTTTCTGGGCGGCATCCTGCAGGGAATCTCGTATGCGGCGATCCACATCCCCGTGTACCACGTGTTCGACGACCATGTCGTGCGCGGGTACAGCGTGGACGACTTCTGGAAGCGAAACTACGCGGTGGGCGTGGGATACCGGCTGGCGCGGATCAACATCCTCGACGTGGATGACGACGGGCCGACCGACCTGCGGGAAGTCGAAGGGCTCAACTATCTTTCCAGCGTCACCGTTCATGTCTCGCTCGACCGCCGGAACAGCACGGTTTTCCCGACCCAGGGGTTCGTGTCTTCGATGAGCTATGAGTACGCCGGGTACCCGATCGGCGGCGATTTCGATTTCTGGAAGTTCAACTACCGCCACCAGGCGTTTTCCACGCTCTGGACATTCCCCGCCGGCCCGCTCGCCGGCGGCAAGGTCATCTTCGAGACGGAACTGGCGGGGGGATTTGCCCAGGAACACTATTACAGCCTCTCGCTCCCGATCTTCGAGCGGTACTACGCCGGTGGCACCAGTCTGCGCGGCTTCGAACCGCGAACCATCAGCCCGAAAGAAGGACGCCATCCGATCGGCGGGAACATCAAGGCACTCGCTTCTGCGGAAATCACCTGGCCGATCATCCGGCCGGAGATCGGGGGAAGAGACGTCGACGTCCTGCGGGGTGCGGTTTTCACGGACTGGGGAACGGTCGTCGCGCACACGCGTGACTTTGGCTACTTCCGCTGGTCGGTCGGGATCGGGGTGCGGCTCCAGATCCCGCTGGGGCCGCAGGTCATTCCGCTGACGATCGACTGGGGAATTCCGCTGAGGAAGCAGGATGGGGACGAGCGGCAGGCCATTCATATTGGATTCGACTTCGGGTTCTAGGCCTGTGGGCGGGCGGGCAGGCGGGCAGGCGAGCAGGCGGGCAGGCGGGCGGGCGGGCGGGCGGGCGAACGACAAAGTGACTCTCCAAGTTCGGCGGCTGTTGTTTTTTCGCCCGCTCGCCCGCTCGCCCGCTCGCCCGCTCGCC
>JBBTCT010000040.1:0-43530 GCA_038060895.1 Planctomycetota bacterium | reverse complement strand
CCGCGGCGGTTCCTCGACCTCGTGCGCGACTTCGTGGTCTTCGAGGATGCGGGCGGCGGGAAGCTCGTGAAGAAGATGGCGGGATACCACCAGTTCCACGCGGTGCAGGTGGCGGTGCGCGAGACGCTGCGCGCAGCGGAGCTGCGCCGCGCGGCGGACCATGTCGCCGAGGAACCCGGGCGGTACGAGGCGGGGCAGAAGTCCGGCGGAAAGCCCGGCGACCGGCGCGTGGGCGTGGTCTGGCACACGCAGGGGTCGGGCAAGAGCCTGACGATGGCGTTCTATGCGGGGCGGATCGTGCGCGAGCCGGCGATGGAAAACCCGACGCTGGTCGTGCTCACGGATCGCAACGACCTCGACGACCAGCTCTTCGGCACCTTCTCGCGCTGCCAAGATCTCCTGCGCCAGCCGCCGGTGCAGGCCGAAAGCCGCGCCGACCTTCGGGCGAAGCTTGCCGTGGCGGCCGGGGGCGTGGTGTTCACCACCATTCAGAAGTTCTTCCCCGAGGAGAAAGGCGACCGGCACCCTGTGCTTTCCGACCGGCGCAACATCGTGGTGATCGCCGACGAGGCGCACCGCAGCCAGTACGACTTCATCGACGGCTTCGCGAGGAACATGCGCGACGCCCTGCCGCACGCGTCGTTCATCGGCTTCACGGGGACGCCCGTCGAAAAGACCGACGCCAACACGCGGGCGGTGTTCGGCGACTACATCAGCGTCTATGACATCCAGCGCGCGGTCGCCGACGGCGCGACGGTGCCGATCTACTACGAGAGCCGGCTGGCCAAGCTAGTGCTCAGCGAGATCGAGCGGCCGAAGATCGATCCGGGGTTCGAGGAGGCGACCGAGGGCGAGGAGATCGAGCGCAAGGAGAAGCTCAAGACCAAGTGGGCGCAGCTCGAGGCCATCGTCGGGGCCGGGCGGCGTCTGGAACTCGTCGCGAAAGACATCGTGGAGCACTTCGAGAAGCGTGCCGAGGTGATGTGGGATTACACGCGCGATGAAGGCAAGGCGATGATCGTCTGCATGAGTCGCCGCATCTGCGTCGAGCTGTACGCGCAAATCGTGAAACTGAGGCCTCAGTGGCAGGACAAGGAGGACGAGCGGGGCGCGATCAAGGTCGTGATGACGGGATCCGCTTCGGACCCGGTGGAATGGCAGGGCCACATCCGCAACAAGCCCCGGCGCGAGGCTCTGGCGAATCGCTTCCGCGACGCCACCGATCCCCTGAGGATCGTTCTGGTGCGGGACATGTGGCTCACCGGGTTCGACGCGCCGAGCCTACACACGATGTACATCGACAAGCCGATGCGAGGCCACGGGCTGATGCAGGCGATCGCGCGCGTGAACCGCGTGTTCAAGGACAAGCCCGGCGGCCTGGTCGTGGACTACCTCGGGCTGGCCCACGAGCTCAAAGCGGCGCTCGCGACTTACACCGAGAACGGCGGGACGGGGCGCACTGCGCTCGACCAGGAGGAGGCCGTCGCCGTGATGCTGGAGAAGTACGAGGTCTGCTGCGGTCTGTTCCACGGCTTCGAGCGGTCCAAGTGGGTCACGGGCAAGCCCGCGGAGCGCCTCGGACTGCTCCCCGTGGCGCAGGAGCATGTGCTCGCGCAGCAGAACGGGAAGGACCGGTTCATCAAAGCGGTGAGGGAACTGTCCCAGGCCTTCGCCCTGGCGGTTCCGCACGCGGAGTCGATGCGGATCCGCGACGAGGTCGCGTTCTTCCAAGCGGTTCAGGCCGTCCTGGCCAAGCGTGCGCCGGGCGAGGCCCGACCGGAGGAGGAGATCGATCACGCCGTGCGGCAGATCATCTCCCGGGCGGTCACGCCGGACGGCGTCATGGACATCTTCGCTGCCGCGGGCCTGCCGAAGCCGGACATCTCGATCCTCTCGGACGACTTTCTGGCCGAGGTCCGCGGGATGCCGCAGCGCAACCTCGCGGCGGAACTGCTGCGCAAGCTGCTTGCAGGTGAGATGCGCCGGCGCGGCCGCAAGAACGTCGTCCAGGCGCGTTCGTTCGCAGAACTGCTGGAGCAGTCGTTGCGGCGGTACCAGAACCGGGCTATTGAGGCCGCCGAGGTCATCGAGGAGCTGATCGGGCTGGCCAAGCAGATGCGCGAGGCCGATAAGCGCGGCGAGAAGCTCCACCTGAACGAAGACGAGCTCGCGTTCTACGACGCGCTCGAAGTCAACGACAGCGCAGTCAAGGTGCTGGGCGAGGACACGCTTCAGGGAATCGCAAGGGAACTCGTTGCGTCGGTGCGCGCGAACGTCACCATCGACTGGACCGTCCGGGAAAATGTCCGCGCCCAGCTCCGCGTCATCGTCAAGCGCATCCTTCGCAAGCACGGATACCCCCCCGACAAGCAGGAGAAGGCAACGCAAACGGTGCTGGAGCAGGCGGAGGTCTTGAGCGGCGGGTGGGCCACGTCGGACTGAATCGAACACTTAACATAACCGGGTGGTTCTCGTGAGGACGCTCCCGGCTCATGCGTGTTACTCAGCATCTCGCGGGAGAACAATTAAATGGACGCGTGGCAGAAGATCGCCGCCTGGCACGAACAGCTACTCGGGGCAGCGCTCGCATGGCGAGCCAATCACCCAGAATTCAGATTCTGTTTTCGAACCCGAGACAACGACGAAGGCCGCCTCGCGAAGGGTTACTGGTTCACCGGAAACGATGACTACCTGTTCTTTGCCCCCTTCCGGCCGAACGACCAGAACAACAAGACAAAGACAGTAGGTTTCGTGGTCTTGTTCAACGAGGCAGGCGACCCTTCAAAGTGCTACCTGGAAATCGTATTCGGAGGGGCCCGGCCGAAGGGTCTGGCGAAGGTGCATGAAGAGATTGTCTCCACTCTCGGTGGCTTCCGCGAAGTCTCCAAGCGCCATAAGTACCAGCGCACTTACGCGTCGCCGGACCCTTTGGTGTCCTTCCAGGAATTCCTGTCCAAGGATCACCCGCGGATTTGCGAGATCATTCAAGCTGCCGGGCAGAACAATGTCTTTCTAGTCTCCGACGACAAGTTTCAGAAAATGTTCGCAACGATCGAGGCGCTGCGGAGTCGGAAGTCGACTCGGCCCGTCCCCCAGCCGGTTCGCACAGAGAAGACGCCGTGCAAGAACCTGATCCTGTACGGACCTCCGGGCACCGGAAAGACCCATTGGCTGCGAGCGAAGTTCGCAGACTACACAGATGCGCCCGAGGAAGTCGATGAGGACACTCGAATTCAGGAGACATTGGCCGCCTTTGGGTGGCGATCAGTGATCGCTGCCTCACTCGCCGACCTCGGGCGTCCGGCGCGCGTGCCGGAAATCCGGGCGCATCGGTGGGTGAGCGCAAAGACGCGGGAGAGGGGTCGCCTGGCCGGTTCCGTCACGTCAACAATCTGGGGACGGTTGATGGATCACACGCCCGAATCAAGCACCACCGTAAAGGCCGCGAACCGACGGCCGCCCGCGATCTTCTCGAAATCTGAGAACAGCGAGTGGGAATTGATGCCCGACTGGAAGGACGCTGACCCGGAATCGGTCGACCTCTTGCGCCTGCTTGGCACAAAGTCTACGAGCACAAGTGAAGCCATTCGGAGGTATCGGACCGTCACCTTTCACCCCTCCTTCGGCTACGAGGATTTCGTGCGAGGCATCCGGCCCGTAGCGGTCGGCGAGGATGGGGCAACTCAATTCCGGGTCGTCGATGGAGCGTTCAAGCAGATCTGTGACGAGGCTCGGAGAAATCCGGGCAAACGTTACGCACTCTTCATTGATGAAATTAACCGGGCAAACATCGCCAAGGTCTTCGGCGAGTTGATCACTCTGATTGAGCCGGACAAGCGCGCGGTCTTCGACGAGGCCGGCCGCCTGACTCACGGGATGGCGGTCCAGCTACCGGGCGGAGAGGATGCAGAGGTTGCGGAGCCCAGATTTGGAGTCCCTCCAAATCTGGACATTTTCGGCACGATGAACACTGCAGACCGCTCCATTGCGCTTCTCGATGTCGCGTTGCGGAGGCGATTCGAGTTCATGGAGATGGAGCCCAACGAGACGCTCCTTGGATCTGTCGGCAAGATCGACCTCGGTAGTCTTCTCAGACAGATCAACGACCGGCTTGAGTTCTTGCTCGACCGAGATCATCGCATCGGCCACGCGTACCTGATGAATTTGGGCTCGCTCGAAGACCTGCAACGGGTGTTCCGAGTACAGATCATTCCCTTGCTCCAGGAGTACTTCTTCGACGATTTCGCTCGAGTTGCGACAGTGCTTTCGACTTCCGCAACCGCATCGGCGTTTGTCTCCCGTCAGCGAGTTCTTCATCGGGATCTGTTTGCCGGGCCAAGCTCAGAGGGAGTGCCGGAATCTCGCGATCGATTTGTGATAACCAAGGCCGAGACATGGACGGAGGGTGATTTCCGTGCCATCTACTCTCCAGCGACCTCGGACGCCGACAGTGAAGTTCGAGGTTGAGAGGAGCAACGCCCCTGCCACCGCGTTACCTCACCGCCGTCGAGCACCAGCCAATCCCGGTTCAGGAACTCGAATCCGCGGAGGCACTTTCGTTTGCGGAGGCGGAGAATCTCGAGCGCCTCGCCGGAATGCGTCCCGGGTTTTGCGAACGAAGCCACCGCTCCGTCAAGCTGGCTCATTACTGCGGGCTCGTGACTACCGGACACCGAGTTCTCGAGATCCTGCCGAAAATCGACTCTTTGTCGACTCCTGACAGCTGCCGTGGCTTGCTGCTTCGCCTACTTCGCAAGACCTCTGAGTTCCCGATCTTCCGGCACCTTCCGGTTGGACAACAGCTTCGACACGCTCCCCTGATTGAGGTGTTCATCTCGGCATTTTTCGACGCCACCACGCAGGTCGTACGGGGTGGACTCCTGCGTCAGTATCGGGAGCACGAGGAGGATCTCGCGGTCATCCGAGGCAGGATCCTCTCGGCCCGGCAGTTCGCAATCCACTCCAATCGGCCTGACCGAATCGCCTGCCGATTCGACGAGCTGACACCTGACAACGTGTGGAACCGCCTGGTCAAGGCGGCGTTGCACGCTGTGAGGCCATGGATTCGGCGCGCTGAGCTCAGCCGTCGGTGGGTAGAGCTTGCCGCGGTGTTCGAGGAAGTTGACGACTCCCAGGTCGGAGCGCGCGATCTGGACGGCCTGGTCTTCGACAGGCACGCCGTCCGATACCGGACGGTCGTGGACTGGGTTCGCTGGATTCTCGCTCTACTCTCCCCGAAGCTGCGCGCCGGTAAGGACACTTCACCGGCACTTCTATTCGACATAAACCTGCTGTTTCAATCCGCGGTTGCGGAGCACTGTCGTCGTGAGGCCAGCCGGCACTCTGACGTGCAGGTTCATTCCCAAGAGACAACAGCTCACCTAGCCACGTTGGTTAGGGGCGGTGGCAGGAGGGAATTCGACTTGAGACCCGATCTGATCCTGCGGCGAAACGACGAGATTGTTCTTGTCGCTGATACGAAGTGGAAGCGCCTGGAGATACGGGGCTCGGGGCACATTGTGCCGAACACAGCAGACGTTTATCAACTGCACGCCTACGGTGCGGCCCTCAAGTGCAAGCACCTGGCTTTGATCTATCCATGGCATCCAGGCCTAAGGGGATCCAAGGAAACTGCTTTCGAGTTGCCGCGCGTGGGCGACTCTCAGCCTCTTCTCAGCGTAGTGTGTCTGGATCTGGAATCGGACGAGTTCAAGATGATGCGCGGCCTTTCGGTGCCTTGGCTCGCGACGATTCTCGGCACGGTCAACTCTTGATTGACTAGAGCTGCCCTTCCTCGCGGAAACTGAAAACGCCCTCGCGACCGACAACCAGATGATCAACAAAACGCACACCCACCGTGGCCAGGGCCCGGGACACTTCTAGAGTTACGCGCCGATCTTCCGCGGAAGGTTCCGTTTCGCCGCTCGGATGATTGTGCACAACCATCACTGCCGCCGCCGCCTTCTCCAGGGCAGCTTTGGCCACTTCTCTCGAAAACAGCGCCGCCCGATCCACCGTCCCACGACTCAAGACTCGAGTCTCCATGACTCGATTGCGGGAATCGAGGAGGAGGGCGGCGACGACTTCCTGGGGTTCGCCGGCGAAGCGGGTGCGGCAGTAGTCGGCGACGAGGCGGGGGTTGGAGAGGGCGTCAGTGCGGGCGGCGCGGTCGCGGAGGGCGGCGACGGAGGCGGTGCGGGCGGCGAGAAGGGCGTCGGCGACGGCGGGGCCGGCGCCGGGGACGGCGAGGATGTCGGCGCGCGGGGCGTCGAGGAGGCGGCCGAGGCTGCCGCCGAAGGCCTTGAGGAGGGCGCGGGCGAGAGGCTTGACGTCGCGGCCGCGGATGGCGAGGCCCAGGAGGAACTCGAGGATCTCGTAGTCGGCTAGGGCGTCGAGGCCGGCGCGGTCGAGGCGGTCCCGCAAGCGGGCGCGATGACCTTCGGACCCATGGCGCGCTCGGACCGCAGAGTGCGGGGGGGAGGTCGAATCCGCGAGACTTCGAGGGTTGATTCGCTCCACAGGGGTGATGCTACAGATTTGCCGCTACCCAGCGGAAGCCCCCTGAGCAATCACTGCATGCCCTTCTGCAGGATCACTCCTCGTCCACGGATGACAAGTGGTCGAGGTCTAGACGGTCACTCTCCACGTAGTCCAGAGCGGACAGGTCTTCCATGTACTGAACAAGGCCGGCAACGTTGGTGAACCGCCCGCTTGGGGGAACGAGCTTCATCCAGCCGTCGACGAAGCTCGCCCAGCTCTTCCCCTGAAAATCGTCGGCTTCTTCCATAGGCACGAAAAACAGCGTGATCGATACGGACTCGGCCTTCCAGGAAGGAGCTGCGCGAACACGAATCTCGCGAAGCGCCCGTAGCGCCTCCCCCTCAGGTGTTTGATTTCCATGCTTCTGCTGCAGACGGTTCCGGAGTCTCTTGGCGAATTCGTCGAAGTCATCCGGGAAAGCGAATCGCGAGCGCTTCCTTGAGAGGCAGTCCGAAAAAGAGCGCATTTCTCGGTCCGTAGTGCAACCTGCGGTCCTCGTCCACGAAGCCACCAGAGGCTTCTCGACCGTCATTACCCGGTCAAGGTGCGCAACCAAGAGTCTGTCCGCGACGCCCGGAACGAATCCGAATCTGGGATGACGCGCCTTCTCGATGGCCTTGATCTCGTCAGGGTCCTTTTCTACAAGGGGACAGACCTCAACAAAGGGGCGTTCCCTGCAGGGCCGCTGGATATCGCACGTCTGGGTGACCACAACTAAGCCGTGAACTTCTGTCCGTAAGATCTGATATGGATCTTCGGCACCCGCAAATTCCCCTTCAGAAAGCGGATAATCGGATTTGAACAGGTGCACGAAATCCGTCTCTCCGAGGACACAGTCTCCCTGACGCCAGTCACGAAGTGCCTGGTTAACCGCGTCGGCCTTCGGATCGTGAGGAAGATCAGGGGGCACCCTGGCTCCTCACACTCTTCGCAATTCGAGATCGTCCTGCGTCGCGATAACCAGAATCCTTGCGATCCGAAATGTAGTCAGCAGGGGGGCGTGGAGTACGCGCGGCCTTTTCCTCCTCGGAGAGGGGAGAAAGAGTCGCGCGACCGCGGTTTGCAGCCTCCCCGATGCGCGCGACCACCGATTCATACTCTCCTCTCATCAGCACGTCGAACGGAATGACGCCGTCCCCCTGTACGGACATGAGCGCGGAGCGGTTCGCGCGTGCGGTGCCACGGTCAATTCTCAGCATGATTCCGAGAGACCTCTGCAGGTGCTCGTCGTTGGAGGATGACATTCCCCTGCCGCTAGCCCAGAAGTGCAGCGATCGGCGACTGACTCCAAAGAGGCGAGCGAGTTCGTCCCAAGTCAGCCCGCTCAGCCGACGGAGCTTCCCGATTGCCAGTCCAGGACGCATCGGAGCGGCAGAGCTGATGCCAGAGTTCGTTTGGATTTCGGCCGGCACAGGAGTCAGCTCCTCGCTGCCCAAGGGCTCGGCCCCTGAGGAAGTCCCGAGCGCCGCAAGCAACGAGCCAACGACGATCATGCGACGGACAGGCGCGAAGGAGCCGCCTGACGAAGTCGATTCCGCGACACGAGCCTCGCCGATCCCATTCATGGCTTGCCTCCGAAATGGCGAAGAAACTCATCCGTAACAGCCCAGCGGAAGACCGTATAGATCCGCTCTGCGAACCGCGTGGCAGTCGCAACCACGGTGTCCACCGAGAACTCTGAGGGAGCCGCGCTGAACATGTCGAGATCGAGAATCCAGCTGCGGTCGCTCATGGGCTCAATCGCGGACGGATCCGGAGTTGCGCCAGCGGGCAGGCACCCCCATCTCGCTGTCATGAAGGCTTTGTCCGCTGTGAATTTTGTCTCGGCGAGTGTGTGCTCCGCGTGAATCGAGGAGGGCGACCCTGTGATGCCAAGCACTTCTGGTCGAACCAACTTGTCGATGCCCTGCATGGCCAGCCCGGAGATCTTGTCGATGTAACGAACTCCCAACCGGTCCACGAGCTTAGGCCCCACGTGTTGGTCAAGCGCTTTGACAAGCTCGCCGAACCGAGCGAAGAAATCGGTCCGACTCTTGTACTGAGTCGTTTCAAGGGCGAGGAAGTCGCCGGCGAGAGAGGCTCGCCAAGATCCTTGGATGTCCGAGAACCTCCAAGCGCTGGGTCCCTGAACCGGCGGCGATCCAGCTCCGACAAAGATCTTGGGGGCAGGCTCATGTCGAAGGACTGGGTATTTGGCCCGAATCGCTTCTTGAAAGGGTGCTACAAAATCGCTTCGCTCGATCATTGCGATAAGCGGGAACTTCATCTGAGCGATCACCCGAATCAGCGGGGCCTTCGGAAGCGGAACCTCCCGTGGAGGCTCGGCGGCAATCGGATCGTAGTCTTTGGGCATGAAACGATCATACCTCATACTTTCCAACTTGTGTAGCCAGATGTGAAAAATAGGGTGAACTAAAATGTGAAACTAGTCAAGATCGACCGTCTGCAACTTTTCTTAACATGCGTGCAAATATTAACTTATGTAACTTTGCTTCGCCACCCTGAGTTCTTCCTCGTTCCAGCCGCTGACCCGCCTCTTCTACTAGGTGCACGTGGACCGGGCGCCGCTGTTCCTGAAGGCGGATGCGCTTCGGCTAAGGGAGTTCATCAAGCAGCACATCCGGACGGGCGACGACGGGCATGAGCCTGGTGAAGAAGGCGGAGGGCGGGGCGAAGCAGGTCTTCATCGTCGAGGGCGGGCCGGTGACGGGGAAGTCGGTGGTGGCGGTGAACCTGCTCGCGCGGATGACCGGCGAGCGGCGGCTGGCGATGTACGTGACGAAGAACCAGGCGCCGCGGGTGATCTACGAACAGAAACTCGCGGGGTCGCTCCGGAAGTCGGAGATCGGGAACCTCTTCAAGGGCTCGGCGTCGTTCACGAAGACGAAGCCGGACGCGTTCGAGATGCTGATCGCGGACGAGGCGCACCGGCTGAACGTGCGGTCGCAGTACATCGCGGGCGAGAACCAGGTGATGGAGCTGATCCGCGGGGCGAGGGTGACGGTGTTCTTCCTCGACGAGGACCAGCGGGTGACGCTGAAGGACATCGGGACGCGCGGGGAGATCGAGAAGTGGGCGCGGAAG
Organism: Planctomycetota bacterium; assembly: GCA_038060895.1. GTDB lineage: Bacteria > Planctomycetota > MHYJ01 > WSZJ01 > WSZJ01 > WSZJ01. The sequence continues at coordinate 33,906 of JBBTCT010000040.1, read as the reverse complement.
CTCGGGGCGGAGATCCACCGGGGGACGCTGGCGTCGCAGTTCCGGTGCAACGGGGCGGACGGGTACCTGCCGTGGTTGGACAACGCGCTTCAGATCCGCGAGACCGCGAACGCGTTCCTGGGGGCGGGGGAGTTTGACTTCCGGGTGATGGACACGGCGTCGGAGCTGCGGGACCGGATCTACGACCTGAACAAGGGGGCGAACAAGGCGCGGATGGTGGCGGGGTACTGCTGGAACTGGGTGTCGAAGAAGAAGGACCGCGCGGCGATGGACATCGAGTTCCCGGGGTGCGGGTTCAGGGCCCGGTGGAACCTCGAGAAGGACGGCAGCCTCTGGATCATGGCGCCCGAGTCGGTGAAGGAGGTCGGGTGCATCCACACCTGCCAGGGGCTGGAGCTGGACCACGTCGGGGTGATCGTGGGGCCGGACCTTGTTGTCCGGGAGGGGGTCGTCGTCACCGACGGCCGGGCGCGGGCTTCCACGGATACGTCGATCTTCGGGTTCAAAGGGAAGTTCGCGGAAGACCCGGTCGCGGCGCAGAAGCTGGTTGAGCCTATCATCAAGAACACGTACCGGACGCTGCTGACGCGGGGGATGAAGAGCTGCGCGGTTTATTACACGGATGGGGAGACGGGGGCGTACTTCCGGTCGCTCTTGAAGGCCTAAGGACGCTGCAGGAGTGAGAGGCTCCCTTGAAGCCCTCCGACGGATTGCACTTTGCAGTCTGCCGCTTCAGAATGTCCCTCGGTTAGTCGATGAGGAAGGAAATGGGAAACTCCGTTCTGCGCGTGGAAGTCAAACCCGAGCTCCTGCAATGGGCGCGCGAGCGGTCCGGGCTGGATTCTGAGGAGCTGTTGCATCGGGTCCCGCACCTGGGCGACTGGGAGACCGGGGTCTCGCTGCCGACGCTTCGCCAGCTTGAGGAATTCGCAAAGGCGACGCGCACGCCGGTGGGGTTCCTGTTCCTGGAGACGCCGCCTGAGGAATCGGTGCCCATTCCCGATTTCCGGACGATGGAAAACGTGCCCATCGGACGCCCCTCGCCCGACCTGCTCGAGACGATCTACATCTGCCAGCAGCGCCAGGAGTGGTATCGCGCGTTCTGCAGCTCGATCGGGGCGGAAGCGCGACCCTTTGTGGGCTCTTCGAAGGTGACGAGCAGCGTCGAAAGCACGGCGGCCGGGATGAGGAAGGTCCTTCGCTTCGACCTTGAGGAGCGTCGGAGAATGCCGACCTGGACCGAGGCGTTGAGACGGTTCATTGAGCTCGCCGACGACGCCGGTGTCCTCGTCATGGTCAGCGGCGTTGTGGGAAGCAACAACGCGCGTAAACTCGACCCTGAGGAGTTCCGGGGATTCGCCCTCGCCGATGCGCTGGCCCCCCTGGTCTTCCTGAACGGCGCCGACACCAAAGCGGGACAGATGTTCTCCCTGGCGCACGAATTGGCGCACGTCTGGCTGGGAGAAACGGCCCTGTCCAATGCCCGTCCCGTCTCGACTCCCCAGAATCGCGCCGAGGGGTGGTGCAATCGGGTCGCCGCGGAATTCCTCGTTCCGCTGGCGGCGGTCAAGAAGGAGTACCACCCGAAGGCGGACCTCTGGACGGAAGTGGCGCGGCTGGCCGGCGTCTTCAAGGTGAGCAGCTTGGTCATCCTCCGACGGATCCACGATGCGGGCGGACTGACGGAGGCCGAGATGTGGAAGGCCTACAAGAGCGAACTCGCCCGCCTCCTGGCGAAGCCGAAGTCGAGCGGAGGTGATTTCTACCTGACCCAGGCGGCGCGCGTCGGAAAGCGCTTCGCCCGCGCCCTCGTCTCCCAGACCCTCGAAGGCCTGACCCTCTACACCGAAGCTTTCCGGCTCCTCGGGTTTTCGAAGCTAGCCACTTTCGAAAAGCTCGGAAGCAGCCTCGGAGTCGTCTGATGCCCTATCTGCTCGATACGAACGTGTTCATCCAGGGCTCCAAGCTTCACTACGGGCTCGACTTCTGCCCTGCCTTCTGGGACTGGCTGGTGCACGAGAACGCGGCCGGCAAAGTGTTCAGCATCGAAAAGGTCGCCGACGAACTGGAATCCGGCGGCGATGACCTCTCCGAGTGGGCGAAGAACCGGGGAGCAAAGCTGTTCTTGAAGCCCGACCCGGCGCTTCGAGCATCCTTTGGCGCCGTCAGCGCCTGGGCCGCAGGCCAGAAATTCGACCCGGCGGCGGTGAACACCTTTCTCCAGGTCGCTGACTATTACCTGGTCTCCCACGCCCATGCGCGCGGCTACACGGTCGTCACCATGGAAAGGCCGGAGCCTCTGGCAAGAAAAGTGGTCAAGATTCCTGACGCTTGCCTGGGTGTCGGCGTGAAGTGCATGACACCGTTTCAGATGCTGAGGCGCGAAAAGGCGAAGTTCGTCCTGGGGAAGATCCAATGAGCGGCCTCAGGACCATCCTCGCTCCCAGCACCGTGGAGCAGGCAAGGTGCGCGCTTCGTTCCGTCCTGGAGGCGCTCGTGGAGAAAATGCGCCCGGAAGAAATTTGGCTCTTCGGGAGCCGCGCGGAAGGCCGGGCGCATGAGGGGAGCGACTGGGATCTGCTGGTCGTGGTGCCGGACGGCGTGGACCCCGGGCTCCTGGATCCGGTTGCGGCCTGGGGGCTGCTGCGCGGACTGAATGTGCCTGTGGATGTGGTTCCGTGCACGCGGAGCGTGTTTGAGGAAGAGAAGTTCGAGCTCGACACGCTTCCCCGAGCCGCCTGGACCAAGGGGTCCAAGCTCTATGTCCGCCAGTCGTAGGATCGAGTCGCAGCTGAGCTCGGACTCGTATCATTCCGGGCGTGAATTCCGCCGAAACCGCGTACCTGTTCCGCCACGCCCTCCTCCGCGACGCGGCCTATCACCTGCACCTCCCGAGCAGCCGCGCGCGCCTGCACGCGCTGGCGCTGGCGGTGCTCGAGGACGCCTTCGGCGGGCGGCCGGAGGAGATGCCGCCGCTCGAGGTCTCGCCGGATGAAGCCAGTCGGCCACTTCCGTGCGACGCCGTCGCCGCGGAGCTGGCCGGGCACGCGCGGCTTGCGCTTGCGGCGCCGGGCGAGGACGCGGCGCGGCTCGTGGCGGCGCAGAAGCTGTATCTCCGGCGCGGGGCGGCGTGGGCGGACCGGAATTTCCGGGGGGAAACGGCGGGGCGGCTCTGGGAAGAGCTGGCCGGGCTGCTCGAGGGGGATTCGCGGGGGGCGGCGCTCTGCCGGGCGGCGAATGCGGCGCAGCACATCGGGCGGCTGGGCGCGGCGGCGCTCCTGTACGAGCGGGCGGTGGCGCTTCACAGGGCCGGCGGAAATGCGGCGCTGGAAGCGGTGGCGCTGGGGAATCTCGCGGGGATGCACCAGCGTTCGGGGCGGGCGGCGGAAGCAGAGCGGGACTACGATCGGACGCTGGCGCTGCTGCGGGCGAAGGGCGACCGGCGCGGCGAGGGGAAGATCCTGGGGAACGTGGCGATGCTCTGGCAGGAGAGCGGGGACGCGGCGCGGGCGGCGGCGCTTTTCGACGAGGCGCTCGCGATTCACCGGGAGTGCGGCAACCGGTCTTCGGAATCCACCGTGCTCGGCAACCGGGCGAGCTTCCACAAGCGGATCGGCCGGGCCGAAGACGCGGAGCGCGGCTTCGCGGAAGCGCTGGCGCTGGCGCGGGAGCTCAAGGACCGGCGCCACGAAGGCTCCCTCCTCTCGAACCTTGCCAACCTGTTCCAGGAGACGGGACGCACGGAGCTGGCGCAGCGCACGCGCGAGCAGGCGATCGCGCTGATCCGCGAGACCGGCCAGCGGCGGACCGAAGGGATGGCGCTTCTCAGCCAGGCGAACCTGCATCGCGAAGCGGGCCAGCTCGAGCCGGCCTTCCGGCTTGCGCGGCAGGCGCTCGGGATCAGCCGCGAACTCGGCGACCGGCGGACCGAGGGCGTCGCCCTCGGGAACCTGGCGGGGCTTCATGAGGAATCGGGCCGGCTTGCCGAAGCGATGTCCGGGTACGAAGTGGCGATCGCGATCCACCGGGAATTCGGCAACAAGCGCTTCGAGGGCAATCACCTCTGCAGCAGTGCGCTGACGCTGCTCGCGCTCGGCCGGGCCGACGAGGCGCGCGCGCGGTGGAACGAGGGGGCAGAGATCCTGCGCGCGGCGGGGGAATTGAGGGACCTGGAGAGCGCCCTGGACTACATGCAGGTCGCCTGCCGCGCCGCTGGTGTCGCGCCCTTCCGGGACTAAGTGGACTCCGGCGCTTGCGGGACCAGGTCCCGCACCCCGGCTTCCCGGCACGTCACGCGCATCTCCCCCGTCATTCGCTCGACGCTGTCCGCATCCCCGATCTCCTTCAGGATCGCCAGCCCGCGGCTCCACTGCGGCGCCGCTTCCGCCGCGCGCCCGAGCGACAGAAGCGCCAGCGCGTGCGCGCAGCGGTGCACGCCCTCGAAGCGGCGGTTGCGGACGGCGACGTGGATCTGGATGGCTTCGCGCAACAAGGGTTCCGCCGCAGCGCTGTTTCCAAGCTCGCGGTGCGTGTAGCCGCGGTCGCCCAGGACGATGCCCTCGAACTTGCGGTTCCGGGTCAGGCGATGGAGGGAGAGCGCTTCATCGAAAAAACAGCGGCCGGCAGGGATGCCCCCCGCCGGCCGCGTGGAAATCGATCTCTTACTTCACGCCAAACACCTGCCCCAGCTCAAACGCCGCCTCCACCCCGATGATGAACGTCAGGCGGTCGTTCGGGTAGCCGATGACGTCTTCGTAGTCCCTGCTGAAGAGGTTATTGATCCCGCCGAAGACGCGGAGGTTGCGGTCGAGGATCCACCACTCCGCGGCGAGGTCGAGCTTGAGGTAGCGGGGGTTTTTTACGCGGTCGGCCGGCGCCGGGAAGTCGTAGAAGATCACGTCGTCGCGGCGGCCGACATAGCGGGTGCGGATTGAAGCAGAGACGCGCGGGTGGTCCTTGCGCTCGGCCTTGGGGATGCCGTCCTCGTAGTTCAGCTGCAGTGCCGCCCCCACGAACCCCGCGTGATCCGGTCGCCGGATCAGCGGCTGGCGCTCTTCGAACGTCACGCTCGTCACGCTCGAATGCGTGACGCGCGTGCGCTGGTACGTGTACCCCGCGTCGAATCTCAGCCACTCGACTGGCTTCACGGCGATGGCGACCTCGATGCCGCGGGCGAGCGCGTTGCCGGCGTTCTCGAACGCCGGCGTGCCGCCCGTGAACTGCACGAGGCGGCGCATGCGGTTCTCGAAGAACGTGACGTCCGCGAGCAGGAAGTCGCCCAGGATGCGCTGCTCGATGCCGATGTCCCAGGTGCGGGACATCTCGGGCCGCAGGTCGCGGTTCCCGAGGAAGAACGGATTCGTCGAGAACACTTCCACCATCGTCGGCGTCTTGATGCCGTTGGCGATCGACGCGTGCGGCCGCGTGCCGGTCTCCTTGATGTCGTACGTCACGCCGAACTTCCCCGTGTATCCCGTCCGGTAGCCGGTGCTCTGGTCCACGCGCCCCGACAGGATCACGCCCAACCGGTCCCAGGCCTCCAGCTTTGCCTGCCCGAACCCGCCGCGCGACCGCCGCCGCTCGTTCACCCCGAGCCCGGCGGAAAACGAATCCGACGTCGCCAGCTCTTCCAGCGCCCACTCCCCGCCGGCGCTCAGCACCAGCTTCAGGTTCTCCTGGTCGAGGACCGCCGCGTCCGTCTGCGCCCCCAGCCGCGACCGCTCGAACTTGCTCGTGCTGTCGTAGTCGAACGAGCCGAGGTTGTCGAAGCGCACATCCTGGTCGAAGCGCCCGCCGCGAAGCGTCACCGTCCAGCCTTCCATGATCCTCTGCACCAGCTCCAGCCCGAGCACGAAGTGCGTCGCGCGCTTCTGGCCGTTGCGGTCCTCCCAGGCGAAGCGCGGGCCGGGATCAACCGCGAACATGTCGGCCTGCTCGTTGGCGAATCGCACCGTTGCCTTGATCTTCGTGTACTTGCCGAGCGCGTAGTCGAACCGCCCGACCGCTGTCGTGTTGTCGTAGGAACTATGCGAGAAGCGGCCGTTGCTGCGGTCGTAGCGCGACAGCGCGAACGTGAATCCATAGTCGTCGTTGCCCGTCCCGAAGCTCAGCTTCTCGCGCCAGGTGCCGTAGCGGCCCCACTCCTGCGAGAAGCGCGCCCGCGGCGGCCCTTCGCCACGCCGGGTGATCACGTGGACGACGCCGCTCATCGCGTCGGCCCCCCAGACGGACGACCCGGCGCCGCGGACGATTTCCACGGTGTCGATCCCGTCGGTCGTGAGGAAGGCCATGTCGATCCCGCCGCCGTCGGAGTTCACCTCGACGCCGTCAACGAGGACCAGCGCGTGGTCGGATTCGCCGCCGCGGATGAACAGGGAGGTGAGGCCGCCCTTGCCCGCGGTCTCGGCGATGTGGACGCCCGGCGAAAACCGGAGCGCTTCGTGCACGTCCTCCTGCTGCCGGACCTCGATCTCGCGCCCCTTGACGATCGTGTACGTCTCGGGCGCGAGTCGCTGTTCGACTTCCATCCTCTCCGCCGTCACCACCACGCCCTCGCCCTTCCGCGGCTTCGGCGTCTCCTCCTCCTTCTTCACGTCCTCCTTGCCGTCCGTCTTCACCTCTTCCTTCTTCTCCGGCTCCGCCGCCTGCGCCCATCCCACCGCCGCCATCACCAGCCACGCCATCACGATGCGCATCTACGTCTCCTCACTTCACGGCCGGAGTAAAAAAAATCTCCGCATCCCCTCTTTCGAAGGGATACGGAGATGTTTGCCCGTCTTTCACTCTCCGAGCGGCGCGCGCCTCTTTTCCGGAAGCGACGCCTCGCCCATGACCCGGGACCTCTTCTGGGGTCCAGGCTCAAGGACGATGTCGCACAGACAGGTCTTCTGGCTCCCGGATCACACTACTTCCCGGCCTTCCCACCCCGCGCGGCTCTCCGGCCATCAGCCGAGCATTGGAGCAGTGGCATTCGGGTTTCGTCCCCGGTTACAGCGGCGGGACCGCCGCGGATTCACACCGCGTTCCCTAGATCTGTGCGGCGAGCAGAGTAGCGCCGAGGGTGGGAGTGTCAAGGAGTCCGGGCAAAACGGACAACGCAGCTCAGCCGGAACCCGCCGTAGTAAAACACGCCGCGAGTGGAGTGGCCCGTGCGGTGGACGGCTCGGCACAGGATTCCCATGTCCGACCAGGAGCCGCCGCGGAAGAGTCGCCACCCGGGGTGCTCCGGACCCGGATCGTTCAGGCAGGTATCGCGGCTGTTCCCCCCCAGTCCCCGGACTCCGTAGGGCGACTCGTCGTCGGGGAATGCGCGAACGGAGACGGGACGCGGGTCTCCTGGTTTCGACTTGTTTCCGTTTGCCCAGCGGTCATCCCAGTGGCGTCCCCAGGGAAACGCGCGTCGATCCGTGCCTCGGGCGGCCTTTTCCCACTCCAATTCGTGCGTCAGGATCGTCGCGCGCGCTTCCCGCCCGCGCATCCATGCCGCGTAGGCCATGCCGTCCTCCCACGAAATGCCGAACACAGGCCAGTCTTCTTCCCAGTCCACCAGGCCGTGATGAAGCTTCTTCGCTTTCGCGCGGAGCCCGGACGGCGCTGCTGCGAGCCAGGCGCTGGTGGGCACGGCGAACGGAGGGCCCGGCCAGTAGAAACCCGACTCCTCTGCCTGCCGCGGGACGCGCCGGGCCGCCTGCTTCGAGTCCGTCTTCGCCAGGTCGTTCAGGAACTCGCAGTACTCGCGGCAGGTCACGGGATGGCGCGCGATGAAAATGTCGTCGATGACTTTCGTCTCCGCGGGTCCGGCGAACGGGTTTTCCGGGTCGCCCTGGAAGCCGAACGGCCCCGCAGGGATCGGAACGAAACCCGCCGGAAGCTCGTCCGGGTGGAAGAGAGTCACCTCCTGTTCCGCGTGCCCGCATCGCGGAATGCTGACCGGCACTCTCATGGGCACGCGACCCTCACGTTCCACGACAAGCAGCCAGGAGCCCATCGGCAGCGCACGCTTTTCGATCGGTGTCCGGCCCAGCCACACTCCTGGCCCCTGAGGACGGTACGGCGAGTCCGGCGCGAACAGCCCGTCCAGTGGAGGCGCGGCCGGATTGTCGGCCTTCGCTTCGTCCAGGTCGGGCGTCACGGGCATCAGCCGCCGGCCTGCCTCTTCGTAGCGGAACAACCAGACACCTGCCCCCTCCACGCCCGAAGGCGCGCAGCCCGGTCCATGAACCCTCAACCGCACGGGCTCCGCAGGCTCCAGTTCCGGCAGCCCCTCCGCACCCCGGTGGCCGTCGAGCGCCCGGCCAGAGAACGGGTGATAGCCGATCCAGGCCGGCTCGCCGGGCTTCACGATCCGGCCCTCCACCAGGCATCGGCAGCGGTACTCCCGCGTCCGAACCGTCAGCGTGCCGTCTCCCTTCAGAAGCGCGTCCAGCGGCCCGTCGTTGTGCTGTTCCACCACGCTGCGATGGAGCAGCATCTCCGCCTCGTCCCCGTGTTCTTCCGCCTCCAGGTACTTCCTCCAGAAGAGCTCTGCCTTCAGCCGCCGCGCTTCTGCGTGGTCACTCTCGTACCCGAGCGCCTGGGTCAGCTTCGCGTTCGCCTCCGCGAACGCTTCCACCCCCTCCCGTTCCAGGGCCTTCGTGCGGTCCTGCACCGCCCACAGCCGGCTCTTGTCCGCGTCCCACGGATGCACTCCCTTTTCCGCCTTCTTCGCTTCCTCGGCCGCGACTCTCGCCTCTTCCTTCAGCCTCCTCTGCCGCTCCATCGCAGCCTTCGCCTTTGCAGCGGCTTCTTCCGCCAGCCTGTGATTGCGCTCCCGCTCCTTGACGCCCTCGAGGAAAAGCTGAATTTCGTCGTGCAGTTCGCGCGCGGACCCATACCGGTCTTCGCGGCGCGGGGCGAGCGCCTTGAGACAGATGGATTCAAGCTCGGGCGGCACGAGTTCCGGCAAACGGACGTGCGCCGTGACCTCGAAGGAGTGCGCCGCGGCCACGACCCGCGACGGCGACGGCACGTGCCCCGAAAGGACGCTTCGGATCACCTCGTCCTTGGTCTTCCCCGCGTACGGAGATCGGTGCGCAAGGATCGCGAACAGAATCCCGCCGAGCGCGTAAATGTCGCTGCGCGAATCCACTTCGCTGATTCTTCCCGCGGCCTGTTCCGGGGACATGTAGGCGGGAGTCCCGACGACGTCGCCCGCGAAAGTCAGGTCGGCAGCAAGCCCATGTTGCGCTGCAGGCGGCGCTTCCACTTTCGCCTCGCCCGAAACTTCACCCTGCTCCTTGGCGAGTCCCCAGTCCACGATCAGGACCTCGCCGAAATCGCCGATCATCACATTCGCCGGCTTGAGATCGCGGTGAATCACCCCTTTGGAATGTGCGTACGCCACTCCCAGGCAGATTCCCTGGAAAACGGACAGCAGGCGGGCCCGCGTCCACTGGGCCGCGCTTTCCTGGCCTCGCTGAAGAGCGCCGAGAAGCGTCCCGAGGTCCCGCCCGCGGATTCGTTTCATGAGCAGGACCAGCTTTCTCCCGGCATCGGCCGCAGGAAGCTCGTCAAAGTCATAGACCGGGACGATGTTCGGGTGGTCCAGGCGCGCCGTGATCTGCGCCTCGCGCACAAACCGCTCTGAGACGTCCGGCGTCATTCCGTCCAGGACCACCTTCACGGCCACTTCGCGACGCAGCTGCCGGTCCGTCGCCTCCAGGACCTGCCCGAGTCCGCCGCGCGCAATCTCGCCGAGAATCTGGAAACGTTCGTCGCGGGGCACGAGTCGGAAGGCGGCCTGGCGCTCGCCGAGGCGGTGGAGCCAGGCAACTTCTGCGGGTTGCGGGCGGAGTTCCAGAAGAGCCTGCTTGAGTTCCGAATCGATTCCCGCCGGCCCCTTTGCGTCGGCTTCAAGCGCTTCCGTGATGGTGTCTGCCTGCTCCGCCCCGAGGAAACCCAGCGCAAGGTGGACCTCCGCGGGTGAACGCGCCGATTGACCGGGGGCGCCTGCCTGTTCCCGTTCCCGGAGCAGCACCTCCGCAGCGCCCAGGAACTGTTTCCTTGAAATGAATCTCATCTGAAGAGCCATCAGTCCGAATCTCAGCGCGGAATCACCGGGCATCGCTCTCTCCCGATCGAAGTTACGCCGTGGATCCGGGCTTCTTCCGTCCGCGCGACGGCATCTCGTTCAGGCAGGCGCAGAGCTCCTGGTGAAGCGCCTCCGCGGAGGCATAGCGGAGTTCGCGGCGCGGGGCGAGCGCCTTGACCGCAATGGCCTGGATGTTCGCGGGGATGGGCGGACCGTCCGCCGGTGAGCGCAGGGTGAGAATGCTGTGAAGAATGGCGCCGAGGGCATCCATGTCCGCGCCGGCCTCTGCCTCACCCGGGCCGCCCGACGACCGCGCCGCGCCCCAGTCGGCAATAAGGACCTCTCCGTCGTCACCGACGAGAATGTGCGCGGGTTTGAGATCGCGGTGGACGACGCCCTTCGCATGGGCATACGCAAGCCCGAGACAAAGGGTCTCAAACACCCGCAACAGCTTCTCCAGCGTCCATCGCTTCGCGAGCGCCTTGTCTCCCCGCGCGATGTCCCCGAGCAGGGAGCCCAGGTCCCGGCCCTTGAACCGCTTCAGGAAGGGCGCGACTCCCGCTTCGCCGGGACGAGGGATGAAGCGAAGCGCCAGTTCCTGGGGGAGGTCGTTAAGGAGAAGTCGTGGGGCTTCATCCGGGTCGAGACGGGCGTCCCAGGCTTCCAGGAGGCGAGCGATCCCCGCGGCCGGTCCCGCGCCCATGGGTGCGAGGCGGACGCCCGAGGGCACGCGGGCGGCGGTCCCCGTCGGCCGGAGCGAGTCCAGCGCGCGCGCGGCACTGCCTCCATGCATCGCGAGGTGCGCGGCGAGCGCGGCGCGGACGGCCATCCGTGCCGCCGGCGCCAACCGGTCTTCCAGGTCGGCGGCCTGTTCGGCCGGCACGGGGGGCGTGAAGCCGAGGCGAGCGGCCAGGACGACGAAAAGCAGATCGGAGTCGGTGACCACCGTGGATGAGCGTACCAACCCCGAACTCCCCGGCCGGCGGCAATCCGCCGCGCGGCCGGGAGCTTCGGTTCGGAAGGCGCTACCTCACGCCAGCCGCTTCACGCGCTTCCGAGGCCATGCGCGACACCGGCGGAAGGCCCGGGGCCTTGGAGCGGAGGATGAAGTCGGCGAGCGGGAAAACGACGTTCAGGTTCGACATCGGGCGCTTGTGGTGCATCCGGTGATGGTCGTCCAGGAACTTGAACCACCGCGAATTCGAGAACCAGCGGTGACCTGGGACGTGCATGCACCAGTGAAGCGACTCGTAGACGGCGTAGTAGACGACCATCGAGCAGGCGGCCCCGACGGCGCCGACCCAGAAATTTGCCGTGAAATGTCCCAGCCCCGCGATCATCCCCGCCCCGAACCACACGGGGCTGTTGGCGGCGATGATGACCGGCGCGTTCCACCACGCCATGGCCACGAGCGTCTTGTCCTCGTCCCTCTGGAGCGAGTACGTCTCGTCATACTCGAAAATCCGGTGATGAGTCTGTGCGTGGGCCTTGAATGCGTACTTGAAACCCAGGAGAGGCTTGTGCATGAGGTATTTATGGAGCGTCCACTCAAAGAAACTGCAGTACACGATCCCGCCCGCAAAGGCGGCCAGCGCGACCAGCGCAACCATCATGTTGCAATCCCCCGTTGTCTTGGACCCGGGATCTCCCTCGCTCCGCCCCCGGGTCGGCTCTCCGCGGTCTGAGATCTACTTCTCACCCGTGACTTCGAACAGATGTATCTCGTTCTGCTTTCCCTTCAAGCGCTCGGCTCCAAGGGGACGGCAGTTTATCCGTTCCCGGACCAGATTGTGCGTGCGATCTCCAATTACGATCTGGCCGGCCCCCGCCCGCTTTTCGAGGCGCGCCGCGACGTTCACCGCGTCCCCCAGAACCGTGTACTCGATGCGCTTCTGGGACCCGATGTTGCCGGCGACGACATCGCCCGTATTTACGCCGATGTGCACGTGGTAGCGCAGCCGGGTATCCGTCTTCTCGTTCAGCCGGTGAATCTCTCTCTGGATCGCCAGCGACGCCTTGACGGCCCTCATCGCGTGGTCCTCGTAGTGCACCGGCGCGCCGAAAACGCTCATGATCGAGTCGCCGATGTACTTGTTCACCGACCCCTTGTGGTCCAGGATGATCCGGCTCGCCATCTCGAAATAGCCGTTCAGGAGATCCGCGATCTGCGGCGGCTTCATCTTCTCGGAGATGTTCGTGAACTCCGAAATGTCGCAGAAGACGATCGTCGCTTCCTTTTCCTCGGGCTGAAGCCCCGCCTGCCCCCGCTTGATCAGAATCTCGGCGATGTCGGGGCTGAAGAAGCGCTCCATGTTCGACCGGGTGATTTCTTCCTGCTTGAGGCGGTTGAAGAGCTCTTCCTGCTTGATACGGATGGCCACCTGGTTGGCGATGGCGCCCAGGATGTGCAGGTCGGCGACCTCGAACGGGTAGGTCTTCATCTGGTTGTCGAGGTAGATGACGCCGAAGACCTCTTCCTTTTCCCAGAGCGGCACGCACATGGCGCTTCGGATGTTGTACTGGATGATGGACATTCCCATCTGGAAGCGCTGGTCGTTCTTGGCGTCGCTCGTGATGATGAAGTTCTTGTCCTGGATGACGCGCGACGTGATGGTGCGGCTGGGGACGACCTCGTGGACCGAGATGGAGCCGTGGGCGCGATGCCGGGCGACCTGGGGGACGAGTTCGTTGGTGGCCTTGTCGATCGTGAGGATGACGCCGCGCTCGGCGTTGATGACGGCGAAAATCGTGTCGAGAGCGCTCTGGAGAACTTCTTTCAGGGTCGCCTTGGAAGACAGGTCGCGCCCGAGGTGATACAGGAACTTGAACCGGTCGTCCTGGTCGGGTGAGACGCTGGAGGCGGAAACGCCCTTCTTGTCGTCTTTTTTGGCCGGCTGGGCCACGGCTACGGGCGCGGCTGCCGCGGGCGCCTGCTGGCCTGCAACGGACTTGAGGTCCTTGAACGAATACCCGCGGGCGATCGACTCCTTGACGTCGATGCGGTACTCCTCGGGCAAGTCGGCGACTTTCTTCACGATTTCGTTCGGATTGCCGTAAAGGCTTGCGATCAGTTCGCTTTCGGCGGGCTCCGGTGCGGATTCCGCCGGCCGCGCGGGCGAATTCTCGTCCTTGAACGTGAACGTCGTCTCGCCGACCGAGACCTCGTCGCCGTCGTCCAGCACCTTGACATCGACGCGCTTTTTGTTCACGTAGGTCCCGTTCGACGACCCCAGGTCGTAGAGGGTAAACCTGTTCGCCCGGCGAATGAGCTCGGAGTGCTTCCGCGAGACAAGGGAGTCCCGGAGCTCGATGTCGTTCTCGGGCATGCGTCCCATCGAGAACACGTCTTTCCCGATCTCGATTTCGCGCGGGGCCAGGGGCCCTGTCGTGACGATCAGCTTGGCCAAAGCGTCCCTCTCGCAGGCGCCAGACCCGCTATTAGAGCGATTGTCCGGCACCCGCGTCAAGGCGGGCGGCGCGCTTCGCGCGCGCGGGCAGGCGGGCGGGCGGGCAGGACGACCAGCAAACCGAACTAGCGGGGGTCGTTTTTCGCCCTCTCGCCCGCCTGCCCGCCTGCCCGCCCCTCGTTCGGGCCTAGCAGCTCCGAAGCTCCGGGGTTGCCGGTAAAGCGGTCCCAGGCGCGAATCAAGACACGCCCCAGGTAGACGGAGAGGAGCGTGAAGGGGATGGCGACCACGACGTCGATGACGTAGTGGTAGCGGAGGTACATGGTTGAGAGCACGAGGCCAGCGGCGAACGGGAGGATCAGCCAGAAACTGGGCCGGTGGACGCGCCAGGCGAAATACAGGGTGATGAGCGTGACCGCCGTGTGGCCGCTGGGCATGCAGTCGTGCATCTTGCCCTCGGACTCGGCGAGGAAGCTCCGGATGGCGTCGAACGTGAACAGACCGTAGAGCCCTTCGTGGAAGGGCGGGAAGAAGCGTGGGCCGACGGCGGGCATCAGGAAGTAGCCGATGTAGGAGCCGTAGAACGCCACGGAGGTGATCCCGATCGCGTCCGAGAGTTTCTTCGTGCCGAGGCGGGCCATGATCTGGCCGCCGGCGACGAGCGGAAGGAAGTAATAGGTCGCGTAGCAGAACTGCAGGAACTCGGAGAGGGCGGGGAAGTGAAGGCGTGCGAAGAAGTCAACGGGGTTGCCGCCCCACATGGCGAGGTCGAGACGGGCCAGTTCCGCGTCCCAGACGCGAGGATTGAGGGCCGGAACGAGCGCGCCGCATTCGAAAAAGAAGACCCCGTAGAACGTGACCGGGTACCAGTGCCGCAGGATCCAGAGCAGCCCGCGGTCGGCGCGGCGAAGGAACGGCCGCAGCGCAAGCACGCCCGCCAGGGTGCCGAAATTGATCGCAAGGAACTTCGGCGCCTGCGGCATTCCCGTGGCCACCCACGCGATCACGATCAGCAGGTCGAACAGGACGTGCGCCGAGAACCAGACCGCCTCCGAGAACAGCACATCGTGCCGCCGGCAGAACGCCCCGAGCGGGGACATCGTCCCGGGGGACGCTTCGGGAGCGACGGCGGACTCCTGTTCCGTCAAAGTCTCGACCCCCATGGAGCGATCAGTCCTCTAAGCGATTCTCGATGATCTGGTTCTTGGTGAATCCGGCGAGGAGGAGCTGTTCGGGTGAGACCTCCGCGAAGGCGTCGCGCGGCACAAGGCCGATCAGTTCGCTCTCCGCGACCTTGACGCCGGCCATTTCGGCGCGATGGGTCACTTCGTTGAACACGGTCTTGAAACCGGTCGTCCGGTAGTCGAGCAGGTTCATGGAGACTTGTGCCATGCTGCGCTCGGGGATCCACAGGCCCAGCGCCTGCACCTTCGGCAGGCCGCCGTCCTTCTCGCGCACAGCCTTGGCAATCCCCTTGGCGACCTTCACGTCCGTCGTCTTCAGGTAGATGTTGTACGCAATGAGCGGCTTGCGCGCCCCGACCGCCGTCGCCCCCGACTTGGCGTTGAACGCGTCCGGGCCGAAATCCGGCGTGCGCTCCGGCTTCTTTCCGAGGTCTTCCTTCAGTCCTTCGTACTCGCCTTTGCGTACGTCCGACAGGATGCGGCGCTCGGGCTTCGAAGCGGCGTCCGCGTACAGGTAGATCGGGATGCCGAGCAGCCGCCCGGCCATTTCGCCCAGCCGACGCGCGAGGATGACACACTCTTCCATCGTCACGCCGATCAGCGGCACGAACGGCACGACGTCCGTCGCACCGATCCTCGGGTGCGCCCCGTGGTGCTGCGCCATGTCGATCAGGTCCGCGGCGGTCTGCATCCCCCGGAACATCGCATCGACCGTCGCTTCCGGCTCCCCCACGAACGTCACCACGCTCCGGTTGTGGTCCATGTCCATCGACTCGTCGAGCACCTTGATGCCGGGAACGCTCGCGATCGCAGCGACGATCTTCTCCACGACCTCGGGCCGTCGGCCCTCGGAGAAGTTCGGGACGCATTCGACAAGCCGGTTGGGGATCGCCATGGGAGGCGGGAGTCTACTGGCGCGCTCCGGGGGGGGCAAGGCGGGGCGCGGATCTACCTCCAGCCGAGCCAGCGGTGGAACCACGCCGCGCGACAGAGGAGCACGGGCCCGCTGCTTCGCAGGGCGGCGCTTCAAGTAATCCCTCCATCGACGCAAGTTCTCCGTATCCTTTGCGATGACCTCATTCTCCGACGACCCGTTTGCACCCCTGATGCGCCGCGTCGCGGACGGCGATTCGGCCGCGTTCGCGGAGCTGATTGCCGGAACACGGACCCTCGTCGCGGGCATCGTCTACCGGTTTCTCGGGCATGCCCGCGAAACGGAAGACCTCGCCCAGGAGGTCTACCTGCGCGCGTGGATGGCGCGGAAGCGCTGGCAGCCGAAGGCGCGGGTCACGACCTGGCTCGCGACGATCGCCTCGCGACTGTGCCTCAACGAACGCCCCAGGCTCGCGCGGCGGCGGACGCTTCCGGAGCAGGATGTCGCGGCGGCCGAGGACGGCCGCATCGGGGAGGACGAAGCCCAGGGAGTGCGGCAGGCGGTCCTGTCGCTTCCGGACGATCAGCGTATGGCCGTGGCGCTCAAGTACTTCGGTGAACGGACGGACCGCGAAGTTGCCGAGGCACTGGATCTGTCGCTCAGCGCCGCGCAGGCGCTGCTGTTCCGGGCGCGCAGGAAACTGATCGATCTGCTGCCTCCACCCTAGATTCTCCGGAATTTTCGCAAGTAGCGGCCGGGGAGCCGGTTCAACGGGGCATGAACTGCAACGAGGCACGAGAAGCGCTGTCCGCCGCCGAAGCGGGAACGCCACCCGAAGCCGCCGGGCACCTTGAGGCTTGCTCCGAGTGCCGCGCGTGGGCCGCCGGCCTCGCGGCGCTTCCGGCCCGGCTGGCCGCGTGGCCCGCGCCTCCGCTTTCCGGATCCTTCGAAGCAAAGGTCTTCGCCGCGCTTCCGTCCACTCGCCGGAAGTCCCGGTGGGCGCTCGTGGCGGCCGAATTCCTCATTTTCGTGCTCGGGTCGCTGACGGGTCTGGGAGCCGTCCGGGCGCTTGGCCCGGGCCCCGCGCAGGTCGCGCGCCCGGTGGATCCGGCTGCGCTGGGCGGGGGCGGGGACCTGGCCGACTTCGTTACGGGAGATGAACGATGAAGAACTGGATGCTGCACGCCTGCGTCTTCCTCGCCGGCGCCGGCCTCGCGGCGTTCGCGGTGCCCACGGATCAAGGCACGAAAAGACACGGCATCGACGCGGTCTATGCCGAACTCGGCCTGACGCAGGTGGTCGAGCCGGAAATGAAGAAATTGAGCGCCGCCGTCGGCCCTGAGTGCCGGACGCTCGGCGAAAAGCGGCGCGCGCTCTACGCCGAACTGCAGAAAGAGCCGTGCGATCGCGCGGCCGTTGACAGGCTCGCGGCCGACATCACGGAAACGCGTGCCCGGATCCAGAGTCACGTCGTCGACCACCTGATCGCCGTCCGCCCCCTGCTCACCCCCGCCCAGCGCGAGAAGCTCTTCACACGCCTCGCCGGCGACCCCGAAAAACGCTGAACCCGGAGATCCTCATGAACGCCTTGCGCACCGCCGCCGCGCTTCTGGTCATGGCTCTCGCCGCTTCCGCCCAGGAAGACCGCCTGCGCGCCCTCGAAAAGGACATCGCCGCCGCACGCGGCCTCGACTTCAAAGAACCGGTCCGCGCGAAGACGATCGATCGGCCGGCGGACGCGACGAAACACATCCAGGGCTACTACAGCACCGACGACAAGACGCTCTACCTCTATTCGGATATCTCGGGCGCCTATGAAAAAGGCGTCCTGATCCACGAGATGGCCCACGCGCTTCAGGATCAGCATTTCGGCCTCGCGAAACTCCACCAGGCGACGTTCGAGGGCGAAAGCGAGCTGGCCCTGGCAGCCCTGATCGAGGGTGATGCGACTTTCACCATGATCGAGGTCCTGAAAACGGAGCAGCCGAAAGCGGGCGCCATGCTCGAGTCGCCCCTGGAGAAATCTCGCAATCTCCAGTCGGCCTTCCTCTACGCGCAGGGCGCACGCTTCGTGCGCGCGCTCAAGGAGAAAGGCGGTTGGGAAGCGGTCAATGCGCTCTACCGGAACCCGCCGCGCACGACGGCGGCGATCCTGCACCCGCTGGGGCATGTCAATCCCGTGCGCGTCCGGAACGGCAAGTCCGTCGGCGAGCTGGGGATCATCCGCTTGCTGGCGGCCGATCCCGCTTCCTCAGCCGATGCGGTCAAGGCGGCGGCAGGATGGAAGGGTGACGGCGAGACGGTCTCAGGCGCGGCTCGCTTGTGGGAGGTCGCGTTCGAGACGGCGGCGGACGCGGAAGAGTTTGCGGAAGCGCTGGCGCGGTTGAAGTGCGCGAAGGAGCCCGGGTTAGTCACCGTCCACGAAGAGAAGGGGTTGCGGGAGTGGCGCGGCGCCGGAGGCGCGCTGCTTGCGATCGCGACGCGCGGGGACCGCGCGTACCTCGTCGATCGCCCCGACGACCTCGAGTTCTCGCGCCTCCTGGGGCAGGCGCGCGGCGAGAGCCCGGAGCTCAGCGTCCTCTCGGTGAAGGACGGGCGCACGATCACGTGGGGCGAATTCACCGACCGGCTGCTCGCGGCCGACATCATCTGCGTCGGTGAAACGCACGACAGCGAAGCGCACCACGAGGTGCAGCTGCGCGTCATCAAGGCGCTGTTCGCCAGCGATGAAAGTCTCGGCGTCGGCATGGAGATGTTCCAGACACCGCTTCAGCAGATCCTCGACCGCTACATCGCGGGCTCGATGACCGAGGAGGAGTTCCTCAAGGAGACGGACTGGGCGAACAGCTGGGGGTTCGAATGGAGCCTCTACCGGCCGATCGTCGAGTTCTGCCGCCGGAACGGAATCGGACTGGCGGCGTTGAATGCGCCGAAAGCGCTGACGCGCAAGATCGGCAAGGGAGGCTGGGAGTCTCTTTCCGACGAGGACAGAACTTCGCTGGGAGCGGTGGACCTCGCCTCGCAGGAGCACCGCGCCCACTGGCTCGAGCGCATCGGCGCGATGCACGGCGACAAGAAGCCGTCCGCGGAACAACTGGAGCGCACCTACCAGGTGATGGCGACCTGGGACAGCGTGATGGCCGCTTCAACGGCCCGATTCCAGCAGGAGCGGCGTCTCCACCGCATGGTCGTCGTCGCGGGTTCGGGACACGCGGGGTACCGTTTCGGGATCCCCGGACGGGCTGCGGCGCGCACGGGGGGAAAGGCCGTCATCGTGCGGGTAGACGCCGGCGACGGAGGCGGCGACATGGACGGCGACGCGGACTTTGTCGTGACGGTGAAATGACCCGGAACGGATTCCCAGGGAGGCTCGCATGAACGGCCGGATGATCGCAGGCGGACTGCTGGTCGTGGTGGCCTCGGTGACGGCCGCATTCGCGCTGGTGCACTCGCGAAGCGCGCGCGAGCGGACGCGGGAAGCCGAACGGAGGCTCGAAGATCTCACCGAACGGCTGGCGAAGCTGGAGAGTGCGGCAGCTGTCTCCGGCGGGTCGCCGGTCGCTTCCGGCGTGATCGATTCCCGCACGGGTGACCTCGAGCGACGCATGGACGAGAAATCGCGCGCGCATGGAAACGCGGAACCGCCGGTCGCGGCGGCCGCTTCGCCGGATCCCGCTTCGCCATCCACGGCGCCGGGCACGTCGCCTCGCGGCCGCCAGGCGTGGGCGGCGCTCGCCCCGGACGACCGCCGCGCGGTCCTCGAGCTGGTCAAAGAGGCGCAGAAGGAACTGCGACAGGAAGAGATCTGGGGCTGGGCTACCGGGATCCAGGCGCGATTCACCAAGTCGATGCGCGAGAAGCTCCAGTTGACGCCGGTCCAGGAAGAGCGTGTGTCGGCGGTCCTGAAGACCTACCTGCCGGAAATGAACAAGGTGTGGCACAACCCCGATGGAACTCCGGAGGAGCGGACCGCGAAGTCGGACGAACTGTGGGCGAAGGTCGATGGCGAGATATCGCCGCTTCTGACGGGCGAACAGGCCATCTCCTACGAAGAGTGGCGCAAGGAGCAGGAAGAGAAGGCGAAGAAACATGCGGGATCCGGGGGGCGGTGACGCCGAATCCGTGACGCTGGCCGGCATGGACGAGTCGATCGCTGCGGCCGCGGCGAAGCGCCGGGAAGCGGTGCGGCCTTCGCGGCTGGGCGCGGGGAACCCGGTCGTCAGGCTTCGCTACTTCGGCTTTTCGGGCTGACGCGGCGGCTCGGGCTTCTTCGGAGGTTCGGGCTTCCGCGGGGGCTCAGGCTTCCTGGGCGGCTCCGGCTTGCGCGGCTCGGGTTGCCGGGGCGGCTCAGGCCGCCGGCGGTCCGGCGATTCCACCTGCGGCGGACGGCGCTGAGGCTCGACGCGCGTTCCCCAGTGGCCCTGGTCCCGACGTTCGTAGACGTGGGACTCGGGGTGGGCGTGCCAGCGCCGGTGGTGGTAGTAGTGCCCGCAATGCGGTCCATGCGTGTGGCCGCGAACCACGATCCACGTGCCGCCGTCCCACACATACGGGTCCGAGTCGCGGTATTCGACGTAGATGCCGAAGTGGCCGTAGCCCGCTTCGTAGTAGACGTAGTCTTCCGGGTACAGGTGCCAGCAGCCGTGGTGCCAGTAGTGCCCGCAATGCGCTCCGTGAACGTGGCCCCTCACGGTAATCCAGACGTGACCATCCCAGACCGAGTCGCGCTCGCGGACCACGACGGTTCTCTCGGGCTCGGAAACGACCTCCGTTCTGCGGCAACCGCCGAACGCGAGGACGGCCAGGACGAGGACGAAGAGCAAGCGGGTTTTCATGGGTTTCTCCCGATTTTGTAAGGGTGGCCCGCGATCGCTGGCGTGCGGGGCGAAAGAACAGTCGTTCAGGAAGCAAAGCCCATACCACCGGCCCCCTCGCACGGGGAAACCCGCTGCGCATGAGATTCGGACAGATCCCCGGCCAGAAATACCGTCGGTGGAACTTCCTACCGGCTCCTCGACCCGGCCCGGGGCGTCGCGTGAGGCACATCGCTTGCTCCCCGTGGACCTCACAACTCTCATTCGAGAACAATGTTCGCTGACTTGAAGTTGCCGTTTCAGCCCCCCATGTTTGAATGCCTGGCATGTCTTCCTTCCGCTACGCGATCCTGGGCGCCGGCCGTCAGGGCGCCTGCGCCGCCTGGGGCCTCGCGAAGTACGGCGACGCCGAGTCCGTCACGCTCGCCGACGTGGACGAGTCCATCGCGGCGGCGGCGGCGAAGCGAGTCAACGGCCTGCTCAATCGCGAAGTGGTGCGGCCCGGGCGGCTCGACGCGTCGGATCCCGTCACGACGAGGACGCTGCTCAAGGGTCACCACGCCGCGCTGTCGTGCGTCCCTTATTTCCTCAACGAGGAGGTCGCGCGCGCTGCCGTCGATGCCCGCGTTCACTTCTGCGACCTCGGCGGCAACACGGAGGTCGTTGAGAACGAGCTAGCTCTTCATCCTGAAGCTTCGAAGCGCGGCCTGTCGCTCATCCCGGACTGCGGCCTCGCGCCCGGGCTCGGCAACACGCTGGCGGCGCTGGCGGTGGAGCAATTCGACCAGGAGATTTCGGTGCACGTGCGCTGCGGCGGACTTCCGGTCAACCCGAAGCCGCCGCTCAGCTACATGCTGGTCTTCTCGATCCACGGGCTGATCAACGAGTACACGGGCGAAGCGGAGTACCTGCGCGGCGGCAAAATTGTGCGCGTGCCGACGATCTCGGAATTCGAGCCGATCGAGATGGGCCCTCCGCTCGGGACGCTTCAGTGCGCCGTCACCAGCGGCGGAACTTCCACCGCGCCAAAGTCGTTTCTCGGCCGCGTGCGGGACTACGACTACAAGACGATCCGCTACCCGGGGCACTGGGACCGCGTGAAGACGCTTCTCGACCTCGGCTTCCTCGACAACGCACCGGTCACGATCGGCCCGAATTCAGTCCGCCCGCGCGACCTCACGGCGGCATGCCTCATCCCGCGCCTCACCTTCCGCGGCGACAAGGACCTGGTGATCCTGCGCGTCTGGGCGGACGGCAGGAAGGCAGGGGTGGCCAGACGCGTGCAGTACGACGTCCTCGACTACGGCGACGACATCACCGGTTTCACGGCGATGGAGCGCACCACCGCATTCCCCGCGGCGCTCGTCGCGCACATGATGGCCGCCGGCGAAACGATGCGGGGCGCGATCCCCCTCGAGACCGCCGTCCCGGCCAGGCCGCACGTCGAGCGCCTCAAAACCTGGGGAATCGCCATCCGGGAGTCTCAAGCCTGATTCGCGCGAACGGGCGCGCGGGCTCCCCGGCGTTGAACCGACCGCTTCACCCGGATCGGGCGCCCTCGCGCCCGTTCGCCGAATCCCGCTTCCTCGATTTCCCGGGGAGGATTCGAACCTCCAATGAGGGAACCAAAATCCCTAGTGTTACCGATTACACCACCGGGAAGGGTGATGGGGCATTGTAAGCGATCCCCGGCGGGAGGGATTATGGCTCGCGCAGCACCCGTTCCATTTCTCCGCGCATCGGGTTCAGCTTCGCCGACTTGCTTTCCCACTCGCGGCACTTCGCCTCGATCCTGTGCGCGTCTTCATCTTTCCCGAGCCTCTTGTACGACATCACCATGAACGCAAAATCCTCCTCCTTGCCGAAATAGTACGGCTCCAGATTCTGCTCCAGCGTCCTGATGGAATCCTCGTAGCGCCCGGCGCGGAAATACGAAGCTCCCAGCGTTCCGCGGTGGGCGAGGTCGGGGTCCAGCTTGACGGTCTGCTCTGCCAGCCGCACCGCGAGCCCGGGCGGAGCGAGTCTCTCGGGGTGCGTGACAAGTTCCCACGCGTCGTCGTTGTAATTGTCCTGGACCTGAAACCTCTTCTCGTCGGTCTTCGCGGCCGTTGCGGCCTCAAAGGCCAGAAGGGAGAGCACGCCGTCGGGATCGGACCCCTTCTTGATCGCCTTGTGGAGGTACTCGAGCGCATCCCCGGGCTTGCCGTCGTCCATGTAGCCGAGCGCGACCTCGGCGGCGCGCTCGGAAGCGGCGGGAGGATCGAGGGCGGCCATCCGGTCGATCGTGGCGCGGTGGGCCTCCTTGTCGCCTGCGAGACGCTGGAGCGCAGCGACGAGGAAGAGCTGGTCGGGCGTGGCCTTTTCGCCGCCGAGCTTAGCCGCGGCTTTCGCGGCGAGGTCCTTCAGCGCCGCCGCGTCTGCCAGCGCCGCCGCGACCGTGAGCGCTTCGCCCCGCATTTCCGGGTTCTGCTCCCACCAGGCCGCGAGCCGGCCGGCCGTCTTCGGCCCGCCGCAGTGGGCCAGGCCGTCGAGAGCCGCAGTGCGCGCCTGTTCCGCGCCCGGCGCGGCACCGTATTCGGCCTCGAGGGCCAGGAGAAGCGCCTCCTCGACCGCGGCCGTGCCGATCGGTGCCTGGGCGATCTTGTGGAGGTCCTCCGGGTCAGGCGGCGTCTTGCGATTCACGGCGTCCAGGACCGATCCGAGCAGGCTCTCGAGGCCGGCCGGGTCACCGATGGCGATCAGCGCGTCGATGGCCGTCTGCCGCCCGAACGCGGGATTCGCGGAAGCGAGGTCCTTTTTCAGCGCTTCAGCCCCGCGCTTGTCGCCGCGCCAGGCGAGGACCAGCGCCGCGCCGGTCCGCGTGGCCGGGTCCTCCGAGACGAGCCGCGCCGCGGCCCATGCGGCGTCGCCGGAAACGGGCGAGCGCAGGTTGGCGAGCGCGGCCTGCCGCGCCGGACCCTCCGGGAAGCGGCGCGAAGCCTGCAGCAGAACGGCCAGCCTTTCGGGACGCTCGTCGTTCATGAGGGACTGCAGGCCCAGCTGCATCTCGTCTTCGGTCAGCGTCGCGAAATTCTCAAACGGGTTCCCGGCGCGCTTCGCCAGCGTCGCGTCGATGTCCCAGTCGATGCAACCGAGCGCCCACCGCGCGCGCCACGCGACTTCCGCGTCCGCGCCGTCGGCGGCCGCCACGAGAAGCGGCCTGAGCTGCGGCCGGCCGAGGCACGCAAGCATCGCTTCTTCCCGCTCACGCCAGGAGTCGGCGCCGAGGCGGGAGATGAGGGCTTCATCGTCTCCGGCGGACGCGCCGAGGGCGAGGACCAGCAAGAAAAGGGGGGCGACGCGAAGCATCGGCCCATGGTATGCCGCGGCGGAGGGCGGAAAAAAGCAACTTCAACGTTTCAACTTCCAAGCAAACAGCAACTACAAAAGGAGAACTTCAGCGCGAGGAACCGCAGCGATCAGGAGCGTTGTCCTTTGTAGTTCTCAGTTTGCTTGAAAGTTCGCGGTCTTGAAGTTGTCGTTTCCGGCCGAAGGCCGACTACTCCTCCCCGCCGCCGCCGCCGTCGTCCTCAGGTTCCTCGGCGCGCTTCACGAGCTCATCCAGCGCCTTCTTCTGGTCAGGCCCGGCGCCCGTCGGCGAAGCGGGCGCTGCCGCCGCGGCCTCCACGGGCGCTCCCTGTTCTTCTTCGCGGATCACCGCGATCGAGACCAGCTTGTCGTCGCCGTTCAGGCCGATGACGCGAACGCCCTGCGCCGCGCGGCGCGTCTGCTTGATCTTGCCGGCGTTGGTGCGCACGACCATGCCCTGCTGCGTGATCATGACGATGTCGTCGCCCAGCGAGACCGCCTTGAGCGAGACCACGGGGCCGTTCCGGTCGGAAGCGCGGATATTGATGATTCCCATGCCGCCGCGGGCCTGGGTGCGGTATTCGCGGAACGGAGTGCGCTTGCCGAATCCGTTCTCGCAGACGGTGAGGAGGGCGACGCGCTCCTCGGGGCCGGCATCGGCGTCGTCGGCGACCTCGATCTGCGTGTCATTCACCGCGGGCGCGTCCGACTCGTTCGGCGCGGGAGCCTCCGCTTCCACGGGCTCCTCAACCTCATTGGCGCCCGGGGGCACGAGGTCGGCGGGGACGATCACCATGTCGATGACGAAATCCTTGTCCCGGAGACGGATGCCGCGCGATCCGTAAGTCGCCCGGCCCATCGGGCGGGCATGCGCTTCGGGGAAGCGGATCGAGCGGCCCAGGCGGGTGCCGAGGATGACGTGCTCGTCGCCGGTGGTGCTCTGGACGCCGATGAGGCGGTCGCCGTCGTCGAGCTTGATGGCGATGATGCCGCCCTTGCGGACGTTCGAGAACTCGTCGAGGGCGGTTTTCTTGACGGTGCCCTTGCGCGTCGCCATCACGATGTAGCCGCTCGTGAAATCGCGGATCGGGATCGCGGCCTGGATCGCTTCGCCCTGCTGGAGCGCCAGAAGATTCACCATCGCGCGGCCCTTGGACGTGCGCGACAGCTGCGGCAGTTCGTAAACCTTGAGCCAGTGGACGCGGCCCTGATCCGTGAAGAACAGGATCGTCTCGTGGTTCGTGGCGACGAAGAGGCGCTCGATGAAATCGCCCTCTTTCATGTCGG
The DNA here is from genome assembly GCA_038060895.1 of Planctomycetota bacterium. Lineage (GTDB taxonomy): Bacteria > Planctomycetota > MHYJ01 > WSZJ01 > WSZJ01 > WSZJ01. Next base: position 8,923 of record JBBTCT010000040.1, on the reverse strand, counting down.
CGCCGATGACGCCCTTGCCGCCGCGCCCCTGGCGCTTGTAGGTCGCCACCGGCACGCGCTTCACATACCCCTCGCGGCTGATCGACACCACCATCGCGTCGTCGGGAATCAGGTCCTCCTGCACGAACTCCCCGACTTCGCCGGCGATCTCCGTGCGCCGCTTGTCGCCGAGCGACGCCTTCAGTTCGATCAGGTCCTCGCGGATGATATCGAGCACGAGGCGCTCGTCGGCGAGGATCGCGCGGTACTCTGCGATCTTCTCGTGAAGCGCCGCGAGTTCCTTCTGCAGCTTCTCGCGCTCGAGACCGGTCAGCTTCGCGAGGGTCATGCGCAGGATGGCCTGCGCCTGGATGACCGTGAACTTGTACTTGTCGATCAGCCGCTTCTCCGCCGTCGGGACGTCGGAGGAGGAGCGGATGATCGCGATGACCTCGTCGATGACGTCGATCGCCTTGAGCAGCCCCTCGAGGATGTGCGCTTCCGCCTCGGCACGGTCGAGCAGGAACTTCGTACGGCGGCGGATCACCTCGATGCGGTGGTCCTTGTACGCGACGAGGAAGTCCTTGAGGCTGAGCGTCTGCGGCCGCTCCTTCACGAGCGCGATCATGATGATCGAGAACGTGTCCTGGAGCGGCGTGCTGCGGTAGAGCTGGTTCAGGACGACGAGGTCGTCGGCGTCTTTCTTCAGGTCGATGACGAGCCGCATCCCGTCCTTGTCCGACTCGTCACGCAGGTCCGCGATTCCCTGGATGCGCCCCTCGCGGTGCAGCTCCGCGACGCGCTCGATGATCCGCTTCTTCGAGACGTTGTACGGGATCTCCGTCACGACGAGCGCGCGCCGGCCCTTCTTGTCTTCTTCCAGCGCGATCTTCGCGCGCACCACGCAGCTCCCGCGGCCGGTCTCGTATGCGTCGCGGACGCCTTTGAGCCCGCAGATGATCCCGCCCGTCGGGAAGTCGGGGCCTTTCACGATCTGCATCAGGTCCGCGATCGTGACCTCGGGCTCCTCGATGACGCGCACGATCGCGTCGCAGACTTCCGAGAGGTTGTGCGGCGGGATCGACGTCGCCATGCCGACCGCGATCCCCGAACTCCCGTTGCAGATCAGGTTCGGGAACTTCGACGGCAGCACCGACGGCTCCGTCTCCGTCTCGTCGTAGTTCGGGACGTATTTGACAGTCCCTTTGTCGAGATCCTCCAGCATCAGCGCCGCGAACTGCGACATCCGCGCTTCCGTGTACCTCATCGCCGCCGGCGGATCCTCGTCGATCGACCCGAAATTGCCCTGGCCGTTGATCAGCATGTACCGGCTGGCGAAATCCTGCGCGAGGCGCACCATCGTCGGGTAAATCGCCTGGTCGCCGTGCGGGTGATACTTTCCCATCGTCTCGCCGACGATCTTCGCGCACTTCTTGAACTTCGAGCGCGGCCCGAGGCCGAGGTCGTTCATCGCCACGATGATGCGCCGCTGCGAAGGCTTCATCCCGTCGCGCACGTCCGGAAGCGCGCGCGACACGATCACGCTCATCGCGTAGTTGAGGTAAGAATCCTTCATCTCCTCTTCGATGAGGAGGTCGCGGATGAGCTCAGTTTTGGGGTCGGATTCGGGGGTCAAGCGCGGGTCTGGAATCGGGGAGGCAAAATGACGGCAAGTCCTTAGAGCGCCTCATTTTACTGGCGATTCGAGGAGGTGCAAGGAATGGGAGAAGTTAATGTGGGGCCGAGCACGCTCCGGAGCTGAAATTTCTGGTCGTTGGCCGTATCAGCGCGTGTCTGCGCTCAGCGCGTTTCGCATGCGCCGGAATGTAATCAGCGCGCGTCTCCCGTCTCGAATTCCGCCGCATGCTCCTCCCACCATTCCTTCCATTGCTCCCGCTGATCGTCGTGCTCGCCCTGAAAGTAGTTCTCGCTGAGCTGCGAAAGCCCGCCACACGCGTACGCCCACATCGGCAGCCCCGTCTCGAAGCCGGGCCACGTCACGGTCACCACGCCTTCGTCTTCCAGCCGGCTGCCCCAGGCCGCAATGCCGGCGCGCACATCCATCGCGGAGAGCGCACAGGCGGCGAGGAAGCGGACGTTCGGGACGGACGCACGGAGGTGGTCGCGGAGGAGTCGCCGGGCACGGGCGTCGTAGGGTTCGGGAAGCGGGGAAAACCGGACGAGCGCGCCGAAGAGGGGCCGCACTTCCTCAACGGTGATGCGGCTTTCGAGCAGGAAGAGGATCTCGCCGAGATCGTCGGCCGTTGCGATCGCCCCGATGGCGGCGCAGCCCAGTCCGCTGTCGATCCACGCCTTTGCCAGAAGAGGGATCGCCGCGCGCGTCCCGCGCCGCACGGCGGCCGACACCGCTTCCTCGGCCCCGACTTCACCGAACGAGTCCCCGAGCGCCCGCAGGATCGCTTCGTCGGCTTCCGGCCCGCCGAGCGCGACGATCGCCTGGAACGCACGGAACTTCAGTCCCGGGACTTCGCAGAGCGCCTGGATCCGCAGCGACAGGCGCGCTTCGCCCGAGTAGCACGCGGCTTCAAGAGCGGCGGCGCGCGCGGTCATGGGGCGGTGGGTGTCCTCGGCGATGGAGACCAGCAGATCGGCCCAGGGACGCAGGGTCTGCGAGACGTTCGTGGGGCCCGGGGGTGTGCCGCCGAAGTCACGGACGAGCGCCGGGCCGATGTCCTCGGCGCCTGCACGGGCCGCTGCGGCAACGGCCAGCAGCGCTTCCTCGGCCAGCGCGTCGTTCGCGTCGCGCCCGATCGCGATCATGTCCGGGAAGAGCGCCGCCTCCCAGATTCCTCCCATCAACGACGCGGTCCCCAGCGCTGCGCGCTGAATCGCGCGGTCGGGGGAGCGGAGGCCGTAGCGGACGATGCGCGCGAAGGCAGTCATGGCGACCGGGTCGCGGGGATCGTCGTAGCCGGCGGCGCGGCGGCGGCCGGCGCGGTCGAAGGCGCTGCTTCCGACGAGGAGGCCCATCAGGTTGAAGGCGATCCGCGCCTGGCGGGCATCGGGGTCCTCGACTGCGCCGCCCCGGTTGGCCATCTGAAGCGTCGAGAGGATTTCGAGGGCGTCGTGACGCGAGTCCATCCGGAGGTCGAGCGGGGGCTCCAGGGTGACTACGAAAGGCGCGTCGGGGGCGGAGTTCTGTCGCAGGCGGGTTCGGAGCGCATCGACGTCGCCGAAGAGGATGCGCTCGATGAGCTGTCCGGCGCGGGCCGCGGCCTCGGATTCGCCGCGTTCGCGGATGGCGCGAAGCGCGGGGAGCGCGGCTTCGCCGGCTTCGGCGAGGGCTTCGGTGACCTGGTCGCGCACGTCCGGATCGTCGTCGCCGAGTCGGCCGCAACAAACGCGGATCTCATCGGCGGTCGACGGCCTGCGGGGCAATTCGAGTGAAGGGACCTGCAGGGGTTCGAGGGCGACCCGGGGCCAGTCATCGGCGCCGACCGCGGCGCGGAAATCGACGTGGGTGGGGTCGCGGAAAAGGATCGCACAGCCTGAGAGCAAGGGCAGGGAAGCGACGAGCGCGAGGATCGGCTTCACGAAGGGACTCCTTTTACCGGTGACTTGTTTTATAACGATGCGTAATAAAAACAGACGATCGGCGTCGGCGCCGCACGGCGCCAAGCGCTTCAAACCCCCTGTTTCGACTGTTTCGCATGACTTCGGATGTCGAAGGGACTCAAATCGCAACGCTCGTGCCGCGTTTGTGGGTGAAGCGTCGAGATGCAGGGAAGCGGACGGTTATGGAAAGGAATGAGAACCTTTCTGCCCGGGACGCGATTGACACCTCATGCCGCAACCCTGGGAAACCGATCGACCCCTCGACATCCCGGGGACCGCGCGTCGCATCGCGGAACGCTTCCCTGAACTCGCCGGCGCCCGAGTCGAGTACCTCGGAGAAGGATGGGACAGCCGGGCGTTTCTCGTGGAGGGGAAGTGGGTCTTCCGGCTTTCGAAGCACGCCGACGGCGACGAGGATGCCCGGGTGGAGATTCCATTGCTCAAGGCGATCGCGGGAAAGCTCCCGGTCCCGATCCCGGAAGTCGCTTTCGACGCGGGGACCTGGTTCGGGTACGGATTCCTGCGCGGCGAGCCGCTGGCCGGCCGTGACTGGGACCCCGCGCTGGCCCGCACGCTCGCGCCGCAACTCGGCCAGTTCTTCTCCGCGCTCCACGCAATCCCCACTTCCTCCCTCACGGTTCCCAGCGGCCCGCGAAATCTCCTCAACATGCAGGCGCGCGCGAACGGGTGGATTGCCGCGCTGGATTCTTTCGGCGAGCCCGGCGCCGCCGCGCGCGAGCGTCTCAAGACCGCGCCGGCGCCCTATGAAGGGCCCGCCCTTCTCGTCCACAACGACTTCGGCCCCGAGCACGCGCTTCTCGACGGCGACCGCCTCTCCGGCGTCATCGACTGGTCCGATGCGCGCATCGGCGACCCCGCGACGGATTTCGCGGGCGTTGCGAACTGGGGCGGGGGAGCATTCCTGCGCGAAGTCCTCGCTCACTACGACGGCCCGGTTGACGCCGGCCTCGCCGGCCGCGCGCTTTTCCAGGCACTCTGCGTCGCGGTGTACGACGCGCACTACGGCATCGCCGCGGCGAAACCGAGATGCCTGCGCTCGGCCGAACAGGCCGTGCGCCTCCTGTTGAATGATTGAGGCGGGTTCGGCGGGCGCGGAGTAAGTTCTCGGGATGCCGGCGAAGATAATGCCCGTCGTGCGCGCCGCCGAGGCGCGCCGCCTGCTCCTCGGCGCGCAGGGCCTCCTCGACGACCCCGCGCGCCCCGCGACGGCAGCATCCGTCCAGTCGCTCGTGGAGCGCATGGGCTTCGTACAGGTCGACTCGATCAACGTCGTTGAGCGCGCCCACCACCTCACGCTCGCCTCCCGCCTCGACGCCTACCGCCCCGCGCTGCTGTCGGGCCTCCTTGAGAAACGCCGCTCCCTCTTCGAGCACTGGACCCACGACGCTTCCGCCATCCCCACCTCATTCTTCCCGCACTGGCGCCATCGCTTCTCTCGCTTCCTGAAACGCATTCGCGGCGACGGCTGGCTTCGCGAACGTCTGGGGCCCGGCTACCGGAGAATCATGGACGAAATCCGCGAGCGGATCCGCCGCGACGGGCCGGTGCTCTCGCGCGACTTCGAGCACGACCGCAAGGGCGAGCCCGGCGGCTGGTGGGGCTGGAAACCGCAGAAAGCGGCTCTCGAGGTGCTCTGGCGCTCCGGCGAGCTCGCGATCGTGAGGCGCGAAGCCTTCCAGAAAGTTTACGACCTGACCGAACGCGTGCTGCCGGAAGTGCACGGACTCCCGGCGCCGGAGCCGCGCGAGCATGCCGACTGGGCCTGCCGCTCAGCGCTCGAGCGGCTCGGCGTCGCTTCCCCCAGCGAGATCTTCCAGTTCTGGCGGGCGGTCACGCCGTCCGACGCGCGCCGGTGGTGCCGTGAAGCCGTCGGGCGCGGGGAAGCGGAAAACGTGGTGGTCGAATCCGTCGACGGCTCGGCGCCGCGCAAGGCGATCGCGGTCGCCGGCTGGCGTGCGCGCCTGAAGAGGCTCCCCTCGCCGCCCGATCGAACGCGCCTGCTCAGTCCGTTCGACCCGATCCTTCGCGACCGCGCACGTGCGCTGCGGCTGTTCGGGTTCGACTATCACTTCGAGGCCTTCGTACCGGCGCCGAAGCGCAAGCATGGCTACTATGTGATGCCGGTGCTCGACGGCGAGGAGCTTGTCGCGCGCGTCGAGCCGAAATTCCGCCGCGACACCGGCACGCTCGAGATCCGCGGCGTCTGGTGGGAGAAGTCTCGCAGGCACGAGGGGCGCCTCCGCACGGCGCTCGAGCGCCTGGGAGCGTTTATCGGGGCGTCCTCGATCGACGTCCTGAAGCGCTGACCGATGCCGGCCTCCACGCCGGAATTAAAGCTGACTCACCACTAGGGGAACGGCACGCCCGCCTTCGCGTAAGCCTCGCGCATGGCGGCGGCCTGGCGCGCCAGCTCCGTCGTGTCGCGGATCTCCCGCAGGATGGCCTCGCCGTCCAGCCAGGCCTGGCGCGCTTCGACCCATCGTCCCCGCTCGAGCAGGAGGCGGGAATACCCGCAGAGGTGAGAGCCCTCCATGAGCCGGTCGCCTACGGCGCGATGGAGGGCGAGGGCCTGCGTGTACAGGCGCTCGGCCTGCTCCTGCCGACCGGTCACCTTGAGGAGGCCGGCGAGATTTCCCAGGACGACTCCCTCGGAGCCGCGGTTGCCGACCTCACGATTGATGGAGAGCGCCTGCTCGAAAAGCTGCTCGGCCTCCCCGGCGCGCCCGCTGTCCTGGAAAAGGCTGGCGAGGTTTCCGAGCGTGATGCCTTCGGAACGGCGGTTGCCGACTTCCCGGTGGATGGCAAGAGCCTGCAGGCAAGTGACCTCGCCCTGCCGGGAACGGCCGGTCTCCTGGTACAGGTGGGCGAGATTTCCCAGGACGACACCCTCGAGGCGCCGGTCGCTGACTTCCCGGGCGATGGCAATCGCCTGCTCGAACAGGTGCTCGGCGCGGTCGTGCCGCCCGGTTTCCTGGTACAGCCCCGCGAGGTTTGAGAGCGCGCTTCCCTCCAGCCGCCTGTCGCCGATTTCGCGGCGAATGGCGAGTGCGAGTTCGTAGGAACGCTCGGCCTCCTCCACCCGCCCGGTTCCCTGGTACAGGAGGGCTATGTTCCCCACGGCGACTCCCTCCGCACGCCGGTCGCCGGCTTCGCGGTACACGGCGAGCGCCTGCCCGTGAATGCGCTCGGCCTCCACGACATTCCCGGATTCCCAGTACAGGATTCCCAGATTTCTCAGCGTAGTTCCCTCGGAACCCGGGTCGCCGACTTCGCGGTGAATCACGAGCGCCTCCCCATACAGGCGCTCGGCAAGCGCCGCGCGTCCGGTCTCCCGATACAGGTTGGCCATGCTCGCCAGGGCGACGCCCTCCAGTCGCCGGTCGCCGGCCTCGCGCAAGACGGCGAGCGCTTCGCCCAGAAGCGGCTCGGCACTCCGCAATCGACCTCCGCTCCAGGTCGCCACGGCTGCGCGGCGAAGGGATTCACCTTTCTCGCTTCCCGTGAAGACTTCCGCAAGCCCGCGCCAGCAGGTGCAGGACAGCTCGAACCGGAACTGCCTTTCCGCATGCTCGGCCGCGCGGCGCAGATAGAGCCGCAGCGCGGCGCGAAGGTCGGGCAGCTCGGCGCTTGGAAGGACGTCCGGCGCACCGAGTGCGAGCCGCGCATGCCCGGCAAGCTCCAGCGCCGCCGAATCCGCCTGGTGCGGCTGAAAGGCCGCAGCTCCCTCACCGGCCAGGTGCGCCGGCTCAGGCGCCCGCCCCCCGGACGCTTGTTCGAGAACCCTGAACGCCAGCACGTGAAGCCGCGCGCGGTCGCCGGGGAGCTGAAGCTGGTACGCAGCATCGCGCAGGAGAGCGTGGCGGAACAGATAAGCGGTTTCCGCGAAGTTCATGCGAGCCTCCCCGGCATCGCGCGGAGGTGCGGCCTACGAGAGCGCCGCGAGCGCCGCTTCGAGCCTCGGCAAAGCCTCGGCAATGTCCGCTTCGCTCACCGCGCCGACCGACAGCCGGAACCACCCCGACTCGTCCGGCGCACCGAATGCCTGAAATGCGACGATTCCGATGGCCGCGGCGTCGAGCACGTACCGGCGGATGTCCTCGTTGGTCTTGAGAGCGCTTCCTGACGCAGCTTTCTTGCCGAACGGGTGAATGCGGACGGTGAGGTAGATGCCGCCCATCGGGGCGATGCTGTCGACGGGGAGACCACGGGATTTCATTTTCTGGAAGCCGGCGTGAAGGGCATCGAGGCGGCGGGTGACGCCGGCCATGAAGGTCTTCGAGAACTCGGAGCACGCCGCGGGGTCGTCGAGAAGCGCGACGGTCGCGACCTGCTCGGCGCGCGGCGCCCAGGCGCCGACGTGGCCGAGGATGGCGGACATGCGCTCGATGACGTCCACGGGCCCGACCGCCCAGCCGACGCGGACGCCCGTGGCCGCGAATGCCTTGGAGATCCCGTCCACGAACACCGTCCACCGCGCCATCTCGGGAACGAGCTCGGGCGGCGTCACGTGCTTCGTCTCGCCGACGCAGAGCGGCCAGTAGACGTGGTCGTACATCAGGAAGAGCGGACGTTCGCCCTTTTCCTCGCGGCGGCGGTTCTCCGCAACGATGCCTTCGCAGATCGCCCGCAGCGCCGCGGGCTCGATCGCGGTCCCCGTCGGGTTGAGCGGCGAATTCAGGCACACGAGCCGCGCCCCCGCAAACGCCGGCTGCAGGTCCGCCAGCGTCGGCAGGAACTTGTTTTCCGGCGTGCACGGCACTTTGACACCCACCGCGCCGAGCTGGTGGATGTAGTGGTTGTTGTTCCACGACGGAAGCGGGTAGACGACTTTGTCACCGGGATCGACCAGCGTGCGGTAAGTCCCGTAGATCGCCGGCCGCGCGCCGCCGCAGATCAGGAATGATTCCACCGGATACTTGAGTCCCAGCTCGCGCTCGTAGTACCGCTGCACCGCCTGCCGCAGATCCATCACGCCATCGCTCGGGGGGTAGTTCGTCTCGCCCTTTTCCAGCGCCTTCCCGATCTCGTTCTTCAGCTTCACCGGAATCGGGAACTGCTTCGGGTCGAAATCCCCCACCGTCAGGTTGCAGATCTTCTTCCCGCCCTTGATCATCGCGCGGATTTCCCCCGCGATCTTCAGGATCTCGGAGCCGACCAGCCCCGAGGCCATCTTCGAGACGCGGTTGGCGGAGGTCTGTTTGGCGAGGGTGGTGCAGTCGACGACAGGGCGCTGGGTCATGGTGCTCATGAGGGAATCATCGCTCAGGTGCGGGGGAAAGCGAAGGGTTGAACGCGGGAAAACGGCAGGGGCTGGGGGAGGGCGGGTGGGGGTCGCGCGGGGGGGGCG
>JBBTCT010000039.1:0-30714 GCA_038060895.1 Planctomycetota bacterium | reverse complement strand
CCCCCCGCCCCCCGCCCGCGTCTGTCGTGCCGGATCGACTCCGCTACTTCGCCTTCACCACCAGGGCCCCGTTCGAAATCTTGATGTCGAGACCCGATCCGAACGCGATCAACTCGAGAGCATCCCGGAGGGTCGTTTCGTCCAGTTTCAGCGTGACCGTCTTCTGTTTGCAGCTGTCGTCGACGATGACATTGAGCTGGGTGACTTCGCGGATGAACGACATCGTCTCGTCCACGGGTGTCTGTGTGAAATTCAGGCTGATCTTGATCGATTCGAGGGACCGGGAGACCTTCTTGTCGTCTTCCGCTGCGTCTTCACCGGCCTGGATGGCCGGATTCTGCTGAAGGGCGGCGATCCTCTCCGGCGTGCTCCAGAGCAGAATGCCCTTCCGGTTGACGAAGGAGAGGTGAGTGGAATCGGCGAGGAGCGCGAGCACCTTGTTCAGCGCGAGGTCCTTGACCGCGAACGTGAACTTCTTTTCCGCGAGTTCCGCGGCGGCGGGATCGACGAGGATGTTCACCCGCGCGAATTCCTGAAGGAAGTCGAGGATGTCGTACAGCGTCGAGTCCGTGAAATCGAGGTCGATCTTCGTGGTCTCGAGCTTCCGCGCGACGATGTCCTCCGGGTTCTTCTGGACCGGCGTTCCCGCCATCGCCGCGAGCTTTTCTTTCGCCTTGTCCACCAGCGCGACCTGCCCGGGGTAGTCGCGGACGACGGCTTCGTACGCTTCCTTCGCTTCCCGCGGCACGGCCAGCTTCTCCCAGCACTCGGCAAGGCGGAACTGAGCCTTCGCCGCGATCTCCTCCTCGTCCTTGTGCTTTTTCAGAATGGACTTGTAGATCTCCATCGCGCCGTTCAGGTCGCGGTCGGTGTTCTCCTTGTCGAGCGCCTTCTGGTAATCCTCCGCGGCGCCGTCCTCGGCGCGGGCGGGGAGGGAGAAAAGAGCGGCGAGAAGAGCTGCGGCGAGTGCGAGCGGTTTCATCGGACCTCCTTGGTTGAGTGCGTGTGGGTGTTCCCCCCGACGCGCAGAAACATACGACATGCCGGGGAAGGGGGTGTCACGGGGAGGTCAGGAGATGTAGAGAGTTGTCATCGCAGATGATTGCGGACGGACAAAGGCAAATCCCAACTCCAACCCCAACTCCAAATTCCAAAACGACCCTCGTTCGAGTAGTTTTGGGATTTGGAGTTGTCTTCGTCTTCCTACCCCGGCTCCACCACTTTGTACCCCGCCCCGTGCACGGTTATAAGCAACTTCGGATTCTTCGGGTCCTTCTCGATCTTCTGCCTCAACTTCACAATGTAGTTATCCACCGTCCGGTCCGTCGGGTACGCGTCCACCCCCCAGACTTCATTCAGGATGTCGTTCCTCGCCACCACCTGCCCCTTCCGCTGCCACAGCAACCTCAGAATCTCCGCCTCGTACCGCCCGAGCTCGATCGCCTTTTTCCCCCGCTTCGCCGTGAACGCATCCGCGTCCACCTCCAGATCTCCAAGCGCGAACTTCGCCGGCCTCGCGGCCATCCCGGCCGCTCTTCGCAGAATCGCCTTCACCCGCGCCATCAGCTCCCGCACGCTGAACGGCTTCGTCACGTAATCGTCCGCGCCCATCTCCAGCCCCAGCACGCGATCGACTTCCTGTCCGCGCGCCGTCAGAAACACGACCGGCACCATCGCCCCCCGCGCCCGCAGCTCCCGGCACACCGCCAGCCCGTCCATCCCCGGCAACATCCAGTCGAGAATCACCAGGTCCGGCTTTTCCTTCAGCGCCAGCGCGAGCCCCTTCTCCCCGTCCGCCGCCGTCAGCACCCGCCACCCCTCGTACGAGAGATTGTCGCGGAGCCCGCGCAGGATGTCCGGCTCGTCCTCAACGACCAGGATGGTTTGTGGCATCGGTTCTCCGGGGGAATTCGAGGACGAAGCGGCTGCCGCCGCCCTGTCGGGGTTCGCAGCGCGCGGCGCCGCCGTGGCCTTCCATGACGCGGGCGACGAGAGCGAGGCCGAGGCCTGTCCCTTTGACCTTGGTCGCGCGGGAATCCGCGGCCCGGTAAAACCTCTCGAACACCCGCTCGCGGTCGTCCGCCGGGACTCCGATCCCGCGGTCCTCCACCATCACCAGCGCGGTCCCGTTCCGCTCCGCGACCTTCACCGTGATGTCCGGCGCCCCTTCGCTGTACTTCACGGCGTTCTCAAGCAGGTTGCGAAGCGCCAGCCCGAGCCCGTCCTTGTCGAACTCGGCCCGGACCGGCCGCCCCGCTTCTACCTTTACGGCGACCCCAGCCTGCTTCGCGAACGCTCCCGCCGCTTCCTGCGCCGCCGCAACAAGGTCGCCTGAACGCCGGTCGAACGTCTTTTCCCCGCGCTCCAGCTTCGCGAAATCCAGGATCTTCTCGATCATGGCCGACAGCCGCTCGGACTCGCGCAGGATCACCTGCATGTACTCCTTCTTCTGCGCGTCGTCGGTGATCTTCCCGGCGTCCAGCGTCTCCGCGTACATTCTCACCAGGGCCAGGGGCGTCTTCAATTCGTGCGACACCTGCGAGACGAAATCGCTCTTCAATCGCGCCAGCGCGGCTTCGCGGCGCACGGCCCGGAACGACATCCACAATCCCGCCGCCAGCGCGGCCATGAGTACGGCCAGACCGGCGATGTAAAGGAGGCGCTGCCGCTGGACGGAAGCCGAGCCCTCGTTCGACGGGGGAAGCGCGACGGCGAGTCCTTCGGCGCCGGGAATGGCTGCGGACGCTCCTCCGGGCTCCACGCCCAGGGTCCAGGCGCCGTCCGAGGCCATAAGCGCGCCGGAGTGGTTGGGCAAGGAGAGCTTCGCCGCGCGCAGTACCACACCCGCGCACGCCCCGCCGGGCCGCATCTGCCACGCCGCCAGGAACCCGCCGTCGAGGGCCGCGTACGCCGGCGGATTCCTCTGGCGCACGAGTGCAGCCACGAGCCCGGCCGCACGTTCCCGCGTTTCCGCCGCCGCCTTCTCCCGCGCAGCGCGAACCTCCAGCGTTCCCCACCGTTGCCGCCCCGGAGCCGTGAAGGGCCAGCTCGCCAGCGCCGCGGCGACTTTCGTTCTCGCGGCGGGGAGCGCCGTGCCGTAGCGGCCCGAATCGTCGCCGAAGACGGATTCGGCGAGTTGAAGCACGTCGGTCTCCGCTCCGTCGGGATCGGCCGCAAGGCGCAGCCGCGCCCGCTCGAGCCACGAGGAGACGACGCGCTCAGGTTCCGTGAAGCGCCCCATCGCGAGCGCCTCGGTGTACGCCGAGATGGCGCGCGCCGGCAGCTCCACCTTCGCAGCCAGCGCCGCTTCCTGCAGCTTCGCCTCCACGCGCACCGTCTGCCCGAACCCGGCCGCGCCGGCCTCGGCGTATTCGCGGAGCGCCTGGTGCCCGTCCTTTGAAGTGAACTCCGCGCGAAACCCGCGTGCCAGCGCATCCCTCGCCGCCTGGTCGCCGGGAAGCACTTCGATGAACGCGCGCGCCGCGGCCGGCGGTGGCGGCCATGTCATCCGGCCGTTCCGGTCGAGCGCAAACGCCGCTGCGGCTTCGGGGCGTTCCTCGAGGGCCGATAGCTCGATGGCAAGCTGCAAGGAGGAACCCGACTTCGGAATGGTGTTTAGAAAGGGAACAGTGACCTCATCGAGCCGAACGCGCCATTCGCCGGCCGCCACGACCGCCGCGCGTCGCGCGTTTTCCGCCGAGGCCTGCTCGATCATCACCCGCTGCGCGCCGAGCGACCGCGCCGCAAGAAACGCAAGCCCGGCCGCAGCGGCGAGGACGCTTCCAAAGATTGCGAGGTGGGTGCGGCGCACGAAGGGATTATAGGCGCGTCCTACTTCTTCTTCCGTGCGCGCTTCTTCTTTGAGACGTCCTGCCCCAGGAGCTGGTCCAGCGCGTCCTTGCATGTCGCGAGGAAAAGCCGGTCCTTCGGTCTTCCTGCAAGTCCCTGGGAGCGCAGAATGTCCGATAGGGGCGCCACGTAAACGGGCAGTGTGAGAATGGTGGATCGAGTCTGATGCAAGGAAACTGAGAATGACCTGGTCGATGGAAGGCGGCTTCGTACAGATAGCGCAGGGATCTCCTTCTAGAAGGGTGAGCCCATTAGCTTTCCTCCGGCTAATCAAGTAGTCGCCTGATCCTACCCGCGTCATAGAGCTGCAGATCTGAGCTTCCCGGGCTGAGCGACAAAAACAGCCGCGGTTTCCCGCGGCTGGTGTCGTTTCGCATTTCCTACCTGCTACCAACTACCAACTGGCTACGCCAGCAACCCTTCGATGAGCTTGCCTTTATTCGAAATCTGGATCGGCCGCCCGACCGGCGTCTGGAACCACTCCGTGTGGTCGATCCCCATCGCCGTGCAGACCGTCGCGATGAGGTCCGGCACGGTCCACGGATTGTTCGCAACCGTCATCCCGTCGTCTGCCGTCGCGCCGATCACCTGGCCGCCCTTCACGCCGCCGCCCGCCATTGCCACGGAGAAGCAACCGGGGAAATGGTCGCGCCCGTCGTTGCCGTTGATGCGGGGCGTGCGGCCGAACTCGCCCATGCAGAGGACGAGGGTCGAGTCGAGAAGGTGCCGGTCCTCAAGGTCCTTGATGAGCGCCGCGTACGCCGGAGCGAGCGAGCCCGCGAGGCCCGCGACGCGGTTGAAGTTGTCCTGGTGCGTGTCCCATCCGCCCAGCGTGCACTCGACGAACGGCACGCCCACCTCAACGAGCCGCCGCGCCATCAGCGCGCCCGCGCCGAACTTGTCGCCGCGCTGCCCCTGCTTCGCCGCGCCGCCGTTCTTGCTGCCGATGCCCTGGCCGTCGTCGATCCCGTACGCCTTCCTCACGCTCTCGCCTTCCTCGCTGATGTCGAACGCCTTGAGTAGCGGCGACCTCATCATCTTGACGCTCTTTTCGTAGATCGCGTCCTTGCCCTCGGTCATGACGCCGCCGCGCGACGCCGCGAAGGCCCCGTCGACCTTTTCGAGCAGCTTCATGCGCCGGTCGAAACGCTCCGCGTCGATCCCCGCGGCGTACGCGACATTGTCCGGCGGCCGTGACGGATCCTGCACCACGAACGGCCCGTATGAGACTCCGAGGAAGCCCGCACCGAAGGACGGGTTGTTGACCGACACGAAATGCGGGAGGTCGAGCTCCGCATTCTGCTTCTTCAGCGCCGCGACGGCGCCCATGCTCGGGTGCTTCAGCGTCCCCGTGGGAGGGTACCCCGTGTGCAGGTAGTACCGCGCCCGCTGGTGGTTCCCCTCGCGCGACGTCATCGACCGGATGATCGCCAGCTTGTCGCTGACCTCCGCAAGCGGCGCCATCGGCTCCGTGAACTCGCACCCGTCGATCTTCGTCTTGATCCGCTTCAGCGACCCGCCGTTCACTCCCGCCTTCGGGTCCCATGTGTCCATCTGGCTCGGCCCGCCGTCCATCCACAGCAGGATCACGCTCTTGGCCTTCGGCGAAACCTGCGTCGGCGGCTTGTCGTACTTCTCATTCCCCTTCACCGGCTTCTTGTCGTCGGCGAAGAGGCTCGAGGTCATGCGGCTGGCGAGCGCCAGAGAGAGCGCGCCTCCGACGCCGAGCTTGAAGAAGTCGCGGCGGTGAATCGGGCCTGTGACGATCTCGGGTTTCTGGTCGTCACAGTCGCAGTTGCGGGGGTCCATGATCCGGTACTCCTTGCTCCTGGGTTACGTACGGTTGATTACAGGTGGCCCTCCTTCGCCCCTTCGGGGCTTCGGCGGGTCATTGATTCGCCTTCGCGCCTGCGGCGCTGCGGCGAATCAATGATTGAATTGGAACTCCGAGCTGTTGACGAGTGCCCAGTACACGTCTTCGTAGATCAGCTTCGAGTTCTGGTACTTGTTGATCACGCTCGTGAAGTATTTCTTCTCCGTGTCCGTCGGGAAGCGCCCGAGCGCCGACAGATACATCTCGTCCAGGCGCGCATCCACGGCCTCGTACTTCTGCAGAATCTTCCCGAGCGTGGTGGAAGGGCCGACCTTCAGGCCTGCCTGGATCTGCGGGTTGTTCATGAACAGCAGTGCCTGCGGGATCGTGCCGTTGAACGCGTCCCCGGACTCGCCTTCGTCGTTGCCGAATAGGAAGACAAAGCCGGCGAGGAAGCGCTGCTTGAGCATCTCGACGCGGTCGCGGTCCATGCCGCGGGCGAGGGAGTTCTCGATGCCCGTGACGCCCATGAGCGAGTAGAACATCTGGTCGGGCGTCAGGTGCTCGAGCTTCCCGTGCGAGTAGTAGCGGTCATCCTTCGCATTCGTCGCGGACGGCTTGCTCGACAGCTGATAGGCCTTCGTGTTGCAGATCACCCGGATCATGCGCTTCAGGTCGTACCCGTTCGCCTTGAAGTCCGCAGTGAGGTAGTCCAGCGCGGCCGGGTTCGACGGCGGATTCGTGATGTCGAAGTCGTCCAGGGGCTCGACGAAACCGGCGCCGAGGAAGTGTCCCCAGTACCAGTTCGTGGCGGCCTTGCCGAACCACTTGTTGTCGTCGGCAGTCAGCCACGTGGCGAAATCCTTGCGCCGCTCGACACCGTCCGCCGGGCCGCCGATGAAAGTGCGCTCGGGATTCTTCGGGTTCTTGAACTCCTTGCTCTTCGGCGTGCCCCCGACGCGCGGGATCGGCTTTCCTTCGAGGAAGCGCGGGTCGACGACCTGCGGGGGACTCGTCTCCGGGATCGCGACTTCGCCGCGTGGCATGTCGATGATCTCGAAGGCGCCCTTCGGCATCTTCGTCTCCGGGTCGATGATGCGGCGGACCCTCGTCCGCGCGAAGAACGCGGCCATGCCCCAGAAGTCGGGCATCTTCCAGTCGCTCACTTTCGAGTCGTGGCACTGCGCGCACTGGATCTGGACGCCGAGGAAGTTACGGGAAGCGCTGGCGGCCATGCCGGCTTCGCCGGCGTCCTGGAGGGAGACGAGCCACGCCGTGGCGCCGTTGCTGTCGGAGTCGCCCTCGGCGGAGACGATGGAATGGACGAACTTGTTGTACGGCATGTTCGAGGCAAAGGACTCGCGGAACCACTGCTTGTAGGCACCCCCGCGATCGCCGGCGACCTGGAGGAGCTTCGAGCCGGCCAGGAGACGCTGCGACCACGTGAACGACCAGTGCTCCGCGTACAGAGGTGACTCGAGCAGCTCGTCGATCTTCTTGCGGCGCTTGTCGGGATCGTTGTTCATCAGGAATGCGCGCGCGTCGTCGGCCGTGGGAATCTGACCGGTGATGTCGAGCGTCGCGCGGCGAAGGAACTCCGAATCCTCGGAGAGATCGGAGGCCTCGAGCTTCTGCTTCGCCCACTCGGCCGAGATGAGGGCGTCGAGCTGGGAAGCGACCTCCGTTTCCTGGGAGCCCTTCTTCGCCTTCGGGGCGTTGGTGGCGGGTTTCTTCGGCTCCGCAGTGGTGGTCTGGGGCCAGGAGAGCGCGATGAAAGCGGCAAGGGCGGTCGCGCTGGAGAGGGCGAAGAGCGTTGTTCGGTTCATGGGCAGCCTCTCTGGGGGCAATGTGAAGAGCTTTGTCGTGGGATTATGAACCCTTTGGAGGGCCGGGAGTTTCAGGGAAACGCGGATTATTCCTCTGACCGCAACTTCTTTCTGCGCAATGGTTTGCGCTTCCAGCCCGGTGAAATCCCGCAGTATCCGTTTTCATTCGCGACACGGGACGTTCGGGGTCGCGGATGAAAGGGATGGAAACGGAGACGGCGACCCCATCGGGTCAATCAGGGTTTCGGCGCACTTCATTTGAAATAAAAACATCGGTCGCACTTTTTCCTGTGCCAGAATTTCGTATTATCTCCCACGACACAGGGCGGTGAGTCGCCCCTTCACGGGACCCCTTTGATGGACCAGTCTTCGCAGCACCTCACGCCCCTCGGTAAAATTCTCGTCGTCGCCGCCGTCTTCTGTGCCCTCGGAGGTTCCGCGTTCTGGCTGTCGAAGCGGAACGCTTCCAACCCGGAGGCTGGCCAGGGTCCCGTCCCTGGATCCCACGGGCGGGTCTCGTGGTCTCCTCCCGAACCCGTGGGCCTCGACGCCCCCGTCCCCGACTGCATGGCGGAAACGCAGACCGTCATTCCGAAACTCGCCCCGGCCGCGGCCTACCAGCCTAAGGACGGCATCGTCGAAATCGAACTCAGCGAATACGCCGGTTACGCAGGCCTCATTGCCGCCAACGGCGGGCTCGCACCCTCCGCGGACTCGGTCTTCGCGAAAAAGCACGGGTTCCGCCTGAAGATCACGCTCAGCGAAGCGGAATCCTGGAACGCGCTCAACTCCGGGCGGCTCGCCGCTTCCGCCACGACCGCCGACGTTCTGGCGGTTTACGGGCGGCAATTCGAGGTCACGGTTCCGGCGCAGATCGGGTACTCGCGCGGCGCCGACGGCGTGGTGGTGCGAAGCGAGATCAAGCGGGTCAACCAACTCCGCGGCCGGACCCTGGCGACGGCGCAGTTCACGGAGGCGGACTTCTTCATCCGTTACCTCGCGCAAGAAGCCGGGATGCCGGTGAAGATGCTGGGCAGTCTGCAGGAAGCGCCGGACTCCGACTCCCTGAACCTGGTTTATTGCGAGGATGCCTTCGCCGCCGGCGATGTGTTCCTGTCGGAACTCAAGGCCGGCCGCTCGCGCCTCGCGGGGTGCGTCACCTGGGCGCCGAAGACGACCGAAGTCGCGCAGCAGAGCGGCGGCAAGGCGCACGTGATGGCCACGAACCGCAACCTGCTCATCATTGCGGACGTGCTCGTCGTCAACCGGGGGTTTGCGCAGCAGCATCCCGAGATGCTCCGGGGGCTCGCGCTCGGACTTCTCGAGGGAAACCGGATCGTGCGCGATACGCCGAACTCGGCGCTCGACGTGGTCGCTGGCGCGTTCAAGTGGACGCGCGAAAAGGCGACCGCCGAGATGGCGAAGATCCACTTTTCAAACCTTCCGGAAAATCTCGCCTTCTTTTCGGGCCAGATCGACGCCGCCGGCAGCTTCGGCGGCATCTATTCCTCCTCCATCTACGCGTACGGCCCCGCCCTCATCCGCAGCCCCGTCGACGGCGACCGCTTCCTCGACCTCACCGCGCTCAAGGCCTTCCAGTCCGAAGGACTTTTCAAGGACCAGAAGATCGCGATCGCGCCCATCCGCTCCACCGCGCCTTCCTCCGTCGAAGGCGACCCTCTTCTCAGCAAGGACGTCCGCTTCTATTTCGAGCCGAACTCCGCGAAGCTCGACATGTCGAAAATCGAAAACACCAATCACCTCGAGTCCCTTCGCGATCTCCTTCGCGTCAGCCCCGGCTCGACGATCCTCCTGCGTGGGCACGTCGACAACGCCATGATCGAGGAGTTCCGCAAGCAGGGCGGGGAAACGTTCGTCCGGCAGATGGCGCTCAAGGCGATGGAGCTGTCGAAAAACCGGGCGGCGGAAATCAAGCGCGCCCTGGTCGAAACGATGGCCTGCGACGCTGCCAGGCTCGAAACGGTCGGCCGCGGCTGGGACGAACCCGCCGGGCCGGAAGCGGAGAAGAACCGCAGGGTGGAAGCCCAGTGGTTCACAGTGGAGTAATCCCATGTCACGCAGCCTCGTCGCCCGCCTGCACGACCGCCTGCATCCCCAGGCGCACTTCACGCGTCGCGAAGCGCTCAAGGCCTCGATGGCCTCGGCCGCCGGGCTCCTGCTGTCGGCGTGCTCGGACGGTCCCGGCCGCGCGGACGGTAGCGGGGCGCCCCGCATCTGCGTGATCGGCGCCGGGTTCGCGGGACTGTCGTGCGCTTACGAGCTGGCAGCCGCGGGGTACGACGTGACCGTGGTCGAGGCAAAGGAACGTGCTGGAGGGCGGGTGCTGAGCCGGCGCGACCTGGTGCAGGGAAAGAACATCGAAGCAGGCGGCGAACTCATCGGGTCGAACCACGTGGTCTGGATGTCGTACGCGAAGAAGTTCGGGCTCGAGATGCTCGACGTCACGGAGGAAGAAGGACTCGCGCCCGTGCGCTTCGAGGGAAAACTCCTCACCGCTGAGGAACAGGAGGCGCTGTGGGCGGAGTTCGAGGAAGCGCTTCCGGCCATTGACGAGCAGGCCCGGCCGGTGGACGCGGAGTCGCCGTGGCTGACGCCGGGGGCGGCGGAGCTAGACGCGCGCACCACCGGCGAGGCAATCGATGCGCTGGCGGCTGGAGCCGCGGCGAAGCGCGAATTGCGGAGGCAGCTCGCAGGGGACAACGGCGTGGCGGTCGAGAAGCAGAGCTGGCTCGGAAACCTGGCCATGATCAAGGGCGGCGGGCTGGAGAAGTACTGGACCGACAGCGAGGTCTTCCGCTGCAGCGGGGGAAACCAGCAGCTGGCGCAGAAGCTCGCGGATGCGATCGGCTCCGGCCGGGTGCGCTTCGGCGTGCCGGCGGTGCGCGTGGAATCGACTGAGGGTGGCGTGGTCGTGAAACTCGAGGACTTGACGAGGATTGAGGCCGACTGGGTGGTCGTGGCGGTCGCGCCGAGCGTGTGGAAGAAGATCGCTTTCGAGCCGGCTCTGCCTTCCGCGCTGAATCCGCAGATGGGCGTCAACGTGAAGTATCTCGCGGTGCTCGACGCGGCGTTCTGGCGTGCCGCGGGACAGTCGCCCGACGCGCTCACGGACGGCGCGATCAGCGAAACGTGGAATGCCACGGACGGGCAGGAGAAGGGCGAGGGCGCCTGTCTGGCGGCCTACTCAGGTGGACCCGCCGCAGAACTGTGTCGGGCGTTTGGCGCTGCGGGTCGCGGCGAGAAGTACGCGAAAGAACTGGGCGCGCTCTGGCCGGAGTTCGAGAAGCACTTCAAAAAATACCTGTTCATGGACTGGCCGGCCGATGTCTGGACGGGAGCGGGCTACGCGTTTCCTGCGCCGGGAGAAGTGACGACGGTCAGTCCGCGGCTGAGGGACGGGGTGGGGAGAGTCCAGTTTGCGGGGGAGCATGCGTGTCCCGGGTTCGTGGGGTACATGGAGGGGGCGCTTCAGTCGGGGGTCGCCGTTGCGAAGCGCATCGCGGTGGCGGACGGGCGCGTGCGGTAGAATTTTCGTCATACAGCTTCGATCGCGTTCGTGGTGCTGCCATAAAACCATTGTGCCGAATGCTTTACGAGTGATTTATCCGATCACATAAATTCGGCGCCTCCCATTGACACTTCGCTTTAATGTCATACACTTACTTATGTCCGTAGTACAAAAAATCGTCCCAGTGGAGAGACTCCCCCATGCCCATCGCGTTCTCGTGTTCCTGCGGCCACACCCTCCGCGTTCCCGACTCCAAGGCCGGCGCCACCGGAAAATGCCCCCGCTGCGCCGCCACCGTCCGCGTCCCGTCCACCGCCCTCGCTTCCGCAAACGGAAACGGCGATGCGTTCGCGGGCCTCTTCGAAAAATTCTCTTCCGAGCCCGCACCCCTTGAAGTGGAAGGCGAATCCGCGGAGCGTTCCCACACGAAATCGGTCCCCCCGTGCCCGAAATGCGGTACGCAGTACGAGCCCGACGTCGTCGTTTGCATCGCCTGCGGCTTCAATCTCGTCACGGGCCAGCCGCTTGGCATGGGCTCGCCCGATGAACCGTTCCGTCCCAGGCGAGCCATCGTCCGCAACGATTCCGAAGAAGCGGAGTCGATGGGATTCTGGAAGATGACGCTCGGAGTTCTCCTGAAACCGCTTCAGACCCTGGAACTTTTCGGCGCGATTTTCTCCCGCCAGGACATGCTCGCCAAGGGAGTCATCTTCTACGCCGCTTCATTCGTGGCCGTCGGTCTCGCCGCGGCGTTCGCGGCGCGCCCGGACCGCAACGCGGAAGTCCAGAACCAGATCGAGCAGATCGAGCGGCTGCAGAACGTGGAGCATCACGTTCCCCAGGAGTGGATGGACGTGAAGCTCGGAGCCCAGGGGCTCACGGAATGGGGCGAACCGCTTTCGCTCAAGGTGATCGAGCCGGTCGGGCCGGTTGAGGCCGGGAAGCCCTTCATGGTCCGCATGTTGGTGATGGAGCCCGACCGTTCGAGGCCCGCGATCGGCAAGGCGAAGCTCGGCAGGACGTCGTCGCACGGCAATCCTCCCGGAAATGAGTGGCACGATATGAAGACCGGGACGAAGGAAGGGGAGTACGTCGTGCAGCTGCCGGCGACACGGCAGGGCGGTTCCTCGTTTGCCTTCTCGATCACCTGCCGCCCCGGGACCCAGGCCGGGGACCTGAACTGCTCGCGTTGCAACGTCCACATCACCTGGTCGCACCTTCCGGGCTGGGGGCAACTCGTCGTCGACGACCGCACGACGGCCATTGCCGAAGCGGCCAGGGCGCACGGGCTGCCCGTGGCGGACAATTCCCCGAAACACGGCCTCGTCAGCGCAGCGCTCGGCACCGCGGGGACCGTCGCCGCCATCGCCGGAAACGTCATCGGCCTCCTGATTTCCGCCGCCATCTTCACGTTCGCGGCTCGCCTCCTCGGGGGCGGCGGCGGATTCACGCTGATGCTCGTGACCATGGCCTACCTCACCGGCTTCAGCAACTTCCTGCAGTTCCTCTCCCTGCTGACGCCGCTCAAGCTCCAGATGTGGCTCCAGGTCGGCCTGCTCTTCTACGGCCTCGGCCTCCAGCTCTTCGCCCTCATGAAGGTCTACGACATCGACGTCCTGCAGGCCCTCATGACCGCGCTCGTCGGATTCGCCGCAAAGCTCTTCGGCGCCGCGTTCATCGTGCTGGCCGCTCTGAAAATTCTGGGGATGGCTTAGGGACGGAAATGGACGTAGCGGGGGCTCGGACGGCCCCCGTGCAGTAACCCGGGCCGGGGGGCCTCCACTCCCTCCGGCCCCGTCCATTTCACCCCGTTGAGAATTGATAATTCGGCCCTTTTCTCCCACCATGTCCTTCCCCTTCCTCTTGAGGCCCGACCCATGCGCCGCTTCTGCCTCGCCTCTCTCTTTGCCTCTTTCTCCCTCGCCGCCGTCGCAGACACCGTCACCCTCCGCGACCGCACCGTCATCGAGGGAAAGGTCATCACGAACACGGACACTGAGGTCGTGATCAACACGTTCAATTCTTCGCTCCCCGCGATGACCTTCGGCGTGAAGAAGTTCGACAAGTCCCAGGTCCAGCAGGTCGTCCTCACGCCTCCCGACCCGCTGCGCGAATACTGGGAAAAGGCGAACACGGCCCGGCCGGACCACGCGACGCTGTTGAAATTCTGCGTCGCCAACAAGCTTGACGTCGAGGCAAGGGAAGAAGCGCTTCAGGTGCTCGCCAAAAACCCGTCCGACGCGGAAGCGCGCGGGCTGCTCGGCGCTGAAGTGGACAAGCTGCTCAAGGCCAGCCCGATTTCGAACAGCGAGCTGAGGCCGAAGATCGCGGACTATGCCGCGCTCGACGACGCGATGCGCAAGACGACCTATGAAGGATGGAAGACGACGTACGGCGTGACGCTGCCGAAGCACTACTTCGACCGCGTCGCACGGTCGCTTCAGCAGTCCAAGGGTCTGCAGGAAGACGTCCGCCTCTCCTACAACACGAAGAAATCGAGCGGCAAGTACTCCATCTGGGTCCCCGACGACTACGACCCGCACCGCGCCTACCCGCTGCTCATAGGCCTCCACGGCTCCGTGAACGGCCTCGGCGGCGTCGGCAACGGCAAGGACTTCATCAAGCACTTCACGGTCGATTCCCCGAAATGGGGCTGCATCGTCCTGTGCCCGACGGCCGAGCCGCTTCCCTGGACGGGTCACCCCGACGACTACGTGCTCTCGTTCATCGCGGAGGCGCAGCTCTTCTACAACGTGGACATGAACCGCATCTACGTCATCGGCCACTCGCGCGGCGGCATGGGAACGTGGTACTTCGGGCCGGCGTACTCCGATCGGTGGGCGGCGTTCGCGCCTGCGGCGGGAAGCGGCGGAGGGAACGCGCTGAAGGCGCACCAGAACGGCTGCGGGATGTACATCTACCACTCCGAGGACGATCCGCAGGTCGGCCACGGCGACGACCGGGGCGCGGCGCAGGTGCTGCAGAAGCAGAAGGCCGATTTCATCTACACGGAGTACCGGGACGCCAAGCACGGCTGGCCCCGCGAAGTCATCGACGACACGCTCGCGTACTTCAAGCGGCATCACCTGATGAAAAAGGGAGCGAAGGGGCCCGAGCCGGTTCACGGGACACGATCGAGTTTCGCGGAGCCGCTCTGGCCCGACGAGCTGCTGTATTTCCCGAACGAGCCGGCGGGGAAGGGCGGGAACGACGTGGCGTCGCTCTGCGCGGCGATCGATCTCGGCGGGACGCGCGGCGTGAAGGCGGCCAACAAGCTGATCGAGATGAAGGACAAGTCGGTCATCCAGACGCTATCGAAGACGCTCCTCACCCCGTCGTCGAACGAGGATGCCCGCATCCAGTCGGCGCGCGTGCTGGGCGCGTTCAAGGAGGCCTCGGCGGCCGGCAGCCTCGCGCGCGCGCTTTCCGACAAGTCCCTGCAGGTCCGCAAGGCCGCGGCCGACGCGCTCGCGACGGCGGGCGAAAAGAAGGATGCCTTGTCGATCGCCGCGGCCCTGGAAACTCTCGGCAAAGAGTTCGATAAGGACCTGAAGAAACTCGACATCCAGCCGTGGGAGGATTACCAGGCTGCCAACGCTTCGTATGTCGCCGCCATGGCCGCGCTTGCCGAACCCCGCGTCGCGGGACTTGTGGAAACGATCGCGATCAAGAAGATCCTCCTCGCGACCGACCTGCCGAAGTTCAGCAGCGGCTATGACCCGGAGCTCACGCGCAAGAAGGCCGCGCTGATCATTCTGGACGCGCTTCCCGGCTTCAAGGAACCGAAACTCAAGCCCGCGATTGGGCCGATCAAGACGAAGTTTTCTTCCGACAACGAGGTGCAGAACAGGGCGAGCGCCGCCGAAGGGAAGATGTAGCCGTTTCGCGCGCTCAGCGGCCCGAGTTCTCGGCCTGGCGTCGCTTCCACCACGCGGCCCACGCGGCGCGGTCCGTCGTCGCGTAGGTCTCGCCGGTCATCTGCTGGAGGCACCAGCCGGACCAACGGACGTAGAGCGGGCTGTCGAGGCCGGTCAGCAGTCCCGGGACCGCCTTGTCGCCCATGTCGATCAGCGCCTTGGCGACCTGGTCGCGTGTCTTGTTCGTGATGCCCACGATGCGCAGGATTTCCTTCTCGCCGCCGTCGGGGATGAAAAGGATGAGCGCCTTCCCGACCGCCTCCGTCCCGATCGACTTCATCGTCGCCACCGCTTCGCTCGCGATCTTCTGGTCGCCCGCCTTGAGGTAGGGCAGCGTCGGCTTGATGGACAGGTCCTCGTAGGCGACCAGCGCCTTCTGTCCCGACTCGCGCATCGCTTTCATCTCGCTTGCGAACGCGATCTTCACCACGAGCGCCACCGCCGCCTCGCTCTTCTCCGGGGCCAGCAGCTCGATCGCAATCTGGCGGTAGTCGTCGGTCACGCCCTTGGTCTCGAGGCCTGTCTTCATCGCCTGCACGAGCACCATGCCCTTGTAGGCGCCCAACGCTTCGCGAATCACGGCACGCGCCTGGGCGTCGGCCTCGGTGATCAGCCGGACCGCCATCGGTTTCGCCGCGCGTTCTTCCTTGCCCGGCGTGAGCTTCCCGATCGCTTCCACGCATTCGGCCGGAGAACCTTTGCGGATCTTCTCCAGGATCGGAGCGATGTCGGCGGCCGGTTCTTCCGCGAACGCGGCGATGGAAAGGAGCAGGGAGGGGAGGAGGAGTTTCATGGGCGTATGTTAAGGAATCTGCTGCTTCTCTACTTCTTCAGGAGTTCGGTGAACGCGTCCATGACCCGCTTCGCCGTTTCCTTCCCCAGCGAATTGGTCTCCTCGTAGTGATCCCCGGGCGGGTGCGGCTCCAGCGTCGCGCTCTTCTCGTTCACCTGGAAGTCGTACTCCGGGAGAATGTACCCGAGCTCGTCGTTGGCCAGGCCGACGATCATCTCGACGGGCGCGTCGAGAAGATCCCGAAGGAACGGACCTTTCGGCGCTTCGGCGATCCGTGGCGGGTTTGGGTTGTCTTTCTTCACGATCTCCGCGCCGAACGCCTTCGTCCCGTCGAACCCGCCGACGGCGAGTTCGGGGAAGAGCTCGCCGGGGACAAGCGCGGCCTGAACCGGGCCGAGCGTGAGGACGCCGATTTCGGTCCGCACCCACGGAGTTTTCTTCGGGCTGATCCGCCCCTCGAAGGGCTTTCCTTCCGCATCAAAGATCTCGCGCGACAGGAGTTTGAGCGCCATCGCGACGTGGAAGCGCGGGTTGGTGCAGGGGAGCAGCAGTTCCCGGGTGCGGATGGAGAGGGCGGGGTCCCTGGACAGTTCCACTTTCGCGAGGGCGTCCACCGCGCGATCGGCGATGCCGCGACCGACCCGCTCGGCTTCGGCGAACGTCCGCAGCTTCTCGCCTTTTTCATCTCGACGCGGGTCCGGCGTCATCATGCCGCCGATCGCGCCGCTGACGAACAGGGCGGTCCCCCCGAGCCGTTCTTCGAGCCGGGAGCAGAGGTAACCCGGGTAGTCCGCGGTAAGAAGTGTGTTTCCGCTCCAGAGGATCTCGGGGTGGCAGGCCCAGTTCGCGAGGGTCGCCACCGTCGTGCCGTCCGCGCCTACGAGCTGAAGAGCGGACAGCGTGTTGTCGATGATGGCCGGGTCGCGTGAGTCCCGGACGAACTCCTTAACCGGGCCTTCGACCTGCGCCGCGCGGAGGGTGACGGGCCGCAACGCGGAGGCGAGCGCGCCAACCTGCGCCGCGATCGCATCGATGGTCGTGGCCATCCAGGCCGGGTCGATTCCGCTCTCGAAGGGCGTCCGTCCCCAGATTCCCATCGCGTCGGGGCCTTCATGGTTATGCGTGCTCGCTACGAGCACGTAGTCCGCCACATCGCCGATTTTCGCCCGCACCTTCTCGACGTGGGGCCGCATGAACCCGACGAGATCCAGCACGACAATCGCGACGCGCGTCTTACCGTCGGAGACGAGGATCGCCCGCGACCGGATCGGGTCGTGCACACCTGTAGCCCGGCGATTCATGCTGAACCCCGCGAGCCAGACGGCGGACCTGGCGGGGTCGGGGGAGATGTCGATGGAGGACGCGGCGGCCGTAATCTCCGCGCGCCCTTGCGAGGCGGCCAAGGCGAGCAGGCAAAGCGCGGCGACACGGATCATCGGCGCAATTCTACTTCTTCAGGGCCTCGCCCAGCTCCTTGAGCAGGTCCTTCGCATCACGCGACTCGACGGTCGCCTTCACCGTCCCGTCCGCAGACAGGATGCGCAGGTCCGGCAGGTACTTCACTCCGTACTTGTCCGCCGCGTTCGCGGCAGGCGAGCCCTCGGCAGGCTTCGTCAGGTCCACGTGCAGCAGCACGAATCCCTTCAGCGTCTCCGCCAGCGTCGCATCGGCCAACTGGCCGTCGAGGACCCTGCAGCCGCCTCACCACTCCGCGCCAAAATCGATCAGGATCGGCTTGTTCGAGGCTTTCGCTTCCTTCTTCGCCTCCTCCAGATCGCTCAGCCAGCCGGACTTCGCCACGTGCCCGGCGCCGCCGGCGCCGTTCTCACATGCCGCGAGCGGAAAGAGACTGCCCAGGAAGAACAATGCCTTTCCGATTCGTGTCATGGTGTCCCCGCTGAAGATTCACTGGGTCGAGGCGATGTTTGCGAAATTCACGAGAGCATCGTGATCCATCTCTGTCACCTGGCAGACGGCCATGCAGTAGAGACCGAGTTTCTCGTTCTTCCAGGTCACAATCCGGCACCCGTCGTGCTCCCAGACGCAGTACTTTTTCCCGCGGATGACGACGCAGTTGTGCTCGCCGAAGGGGAGGCTGGGGGCGCTGATGAAGTACAGGACCACGCAGGTCTTGTCTTCGGCGCAATGGTCCATCCGGTAGGCCCTGGCAACCGCGGTCTGGAACGCCGGCCCGACCTGTGTGAGGTAATCGCCGTTCTTCACGGAGGCAAATCCGTCGACGAAGGGCGTCGGGTACTTTCTTTCCTCCTCGCGACCGGGTCCGTCGGGCGGGAGATGTTCGACCCTGTTCGCCTGAATGTCCTTGGTGAACTTCACGGTGTCCCGGACGTACGGACAGGTCGTGAGGCTCCCGAAGCCGCGCAGGCCCAGGAACGAGAAGACCAGGAGCGCTGCCACGCCCGTCATCGAAATCAGCGGCCGCCGTCTGAGTCCGCCAGCGAGTCGAAGCGGCCACGGCGCCGTCATTTCCGAGAGCCGTGCGTCGATCCGCGCCCGGACGGCCGGCGGCGCCGGTTGCGGGCGCAGCCTCTCCTTCAGGAAATCCTCGAACTTCTTCGCGTCTGAGAAGCGCTCGTTGCAAGGCGGGCACATGTTCAGGTGCGCCAGCACATCGACGTTGGCCCGCGGATCCAGCGCGCCGTCCACGAACAGGTACACGATCTTGCGGACTTCGGGGCAATTCATTTCGACTTCTCCTCCAGCCCGTGTTCTTTCGCGTAATCCACGAGATTGCGCCTCATCAGCGCCCTCGCACGGAACAGGCGGCTCATGACCGTTCCGATCGGAATGCTCACCATCTTTGCGATCTCCTCGTACGAGAACCCTTCGACCGACGCCAGCAGCAGGACCACCCGGTACTCCTCCGGGAGCTTTTCCAGCGCGTGCTTTACCTCGTCATCCAGCCGCTCGTACAGCCTGTCCACGGGCTGGTTCAGGAACGACGTGTCCTGAACCGCTTCCTCGTAGACCGGCTCCATCTCGGAGAAATCGACGAGCGCCGGAGCGCGTCCCTTGCGCCGGTAACCGTTGATGTACGTGTTGACGAGGATCCGGAAGATCCAGGCCTTGAAGTTCGTGCCTTGTTCGAACTGTTCGAAGTGCTGAAAGGCGCGGGTGTAGGTCTCCTGGACGAGGTCATCCGCCTCGGCGGAATTCCGGGTCAGCTTGAGCGCTGTCCCGTGAAGCCGGTCGAGGTGTTCGAACGCAATTTTCTCGAAGGCAATCTTGTCTGCCCGATTCACACGTGCCTCCCAAGCCTCGCAAGAATGGTAACAGTGACTACGCAAAGCGTATTCCGCGCATTTGCCGAATTCCCGGGGCAACGCCCGCGGCGGCTGGCCCCGGAGGAGGACACCTGACCGCCTTCCCGGACGGTCCGGCTGCCATTCCGGCGGGTGGAATTCGGGCGGATCGGCCTCCGGCCTGAGCGAGCGAAGCGAGTCGAATGGCTGTTACAATCCCGCCCCGGCCTCGACCGGGTCCCGATTCCTCTTCTTCCAGGAGACGCTGCATGAACGACAGTCCGATCTTCACCCGCCGTGGCTTCCTGACCGCCGCCGGGGCCGTCGCCGTCGCCGGTCTCATCCGCCCGTCCCTGTCGTTCGGCGAGGACAAGCCCGCCGACGCCTTCACGCTCCCCGCGCTGCCCTACGCCAACGACGCGCTCGAGCCGGCGATTGACAAGGAAACCATGGCGATCCACCACGACAAGCACCACATGGCCTACGTGACCAATCTCAACAAGGCCGTCGCCGGGACCGAGCACGCGAAGAAGTCGCTCGAAGACCTCCTCAAGGCTCAGTCCACCCTCCCAGCGGACATCCAGACCGCCGTCCGCAACCACGGCGGAGGACACCACAACCACTCGATCTTCTGGACCTCCATGAAGAAGGGCGGCGGCGGCGAGCCCGGCGGCAAGCTGGGAGACGCCATCAAAGGCGCCTTCACCTCATTCGACGCCTTCAAGACCTCCTTCAGCGAAAAGGCGACGAAGCACTTCGGAAGCGGCTGGGCCTGGCTGATCGCGAAGGACGGGAAACTCGAGATCACGTCGCTCCCCAACCAGGATTCGCCGCTCGCGGCCGGCGCCACGCCGATCCTCGGACTCGACGTCTGGGAGCACGCCTACTACCTCAAGTACCAGAACAAGCGCGCCGATTACGTGACCGCGTGGTGGAGCGTCGTGGACTGGGATGCGGTGGGGAAGAGGCTACCGTAAGAAGCGGCGGGCGAGCGGGCAGGCGGGCGAGCGGGCAGGAATGGACACGGGCTTTCGCGAAGAGCGGCGGCCCGTTTTTCTTGAAGCGGCGGTTACGTGTGGAAGCCTGCGAATCCCGCTTCCGGCACTTTGCCCAGCGCCTTCGCCTCACGCCAGGCCTTGCCGATTGCTTCCGCGTAACGCACGACGTCCCGTCCCAGCCGGACGACGCGGTCCTGCACCTTGGGGTCGAGCTCATCGCCCTTCCACTGCGAGTTGTTGGCCGCGGCATGGAAGGGAAGCGTGAAGCCGTGGCACCAGTTGAAAGCATTCTTCGCGCTGACGATCGACATGTCACCCGTCCCGCCGCCCGTCTGCGCCATTACGGCACCGACTTTCCCGGAGAGCTCGTGGTAGAGGAAGTCGAACCAGTTTTTCAGCGCGCCCGATTGGTTCCCGTGATATTCCGGCGTCGCGAGCACGAACCCGTCGGCCCACGCCGCGCTTTCCTTCACGAGCTTCACGGCAGGGAGCGAGGCCTGCTCCTTGCTCTCCGGGTCCATGATCGGAAGAACCGTATCCCGCAGATCAAGCAACCGTGTCTCCGCCCCCGCCGCAATCGAGGCGTCGAGCGCGATGCCGAGCAGCTTGCGTGTACGGGAGTCCGACGAGATCGAGCCGCAGACGCCAAGGATATGTGTGGGCATGGGCGCGAATTCTACGGCTTCAGGGGACCGTACGACTTGGTGATCTGAAGCGGCGTCGGGACGGACTTGCCGGACAGCACTTCTTCGCACCGGCCCAGCAGCCACTTCGAAGGGCCGTCCTCCGGGTCCGACTTGCGCAATTCGACCAGGGTGGCCTTCGCACTTTCGAAGTCCCCGGCCCGGTACCGTTTCAATGCCGCACCATAGCCGTCCATGAGGCGCTTCGCCCGTGTGGACGTCTCGGCGGCCAGACCGACCAGCTCGAACACGCGCACTGGCTGCTGTTTCCCGCGCACCACGATTTCGTCTATTTCGCGCACCAGGATCGCGTTTCCGGCCAGCTCGACGGTCCGTTCGTCGAGCAGGATTTCCGTCCCGTACACCTTGCTGGCGCCCTCGAGGCGATTCGCCAGGTTCACACTGTCGCCGATGACCGTGAAGTTCTTCTTGGTCGCGCTTCCGATGTTCCCCACGACGACTTCGCCCGTCGCGACCCCGATCCTCTGGAAGAAAAGCGGCTTGCCTTCTTTTTCCCACTGGCGCCGCAATTCGGACGCCGCGCGCATGCAGTGCATGGCGGCGCGGCAGGCGCGGGCGGCGTGGTCCTGTGTCGAGAGGAACGGCGCGCCCCAGAAGGCCATGACTGCGTCGCCGATGAACTTGTCGAGGTAGCCGCCTTCCTTTTTTACGTGCTCGCCGATTGCGCTGAAGTACTCGTTCAGCTGCGCCGTCAGCGCGCTCGCGTCCATCGACTCCGTGATCCCCGTGAAATTCCGGATGTCGGTGAACATTACCGTCCCCTCGTGCCGCGCCGCCTTGTTCCCCAGCAGCTCCGGGTTGTCCAGGACGCTTCGCGCCAGCACGCTGTCCGTGTACAGCCCGAGCGCCTGAAGCCCCTTGATCATGTTGTTGAACGCCACGGCCAGCGTGCCGACCTCGTCGCGGCTGTCCACCGGGACGGTGACCTGGAAGTCTCCCGCGCGGACTTTTTCGGTGGCCACCTGAAGCGTCCGGAGGCGGCGGATGACGAGCCAGGCGGCCCCGTAAGCCAGCGCGGCGCCAAGGATGGCGAAGATGGCGCCGAACGAGGTCATGGCCACCAGGAGGTCGTGAAGTGGTCCGAGCTCCGGGTCGATCGCTTTCATGGCGAGGAACCCGGGCCGGTCCCAGGAGAACGCGCGGTCGTCGAAACTCAGCGCGAGCCCGATGTAGGTCTCACGCCGCCCGGAAATCTCGAGCGGCACGCTGAATCGTTCAGCTCCTCCCGCGCGGGCCGCATTCAACGCTTCCAGCGCGACGCCCGACTGAGGCAGCGAAGTTGACGTTGCCCGCGTGCCGGTGTAGAGCACCTGGTAAATCACATTGCTGAGGCGAGCCTCCTCCGCCTTCGTTCTCTCGACGGTCGCGGATTCCGGCTTGCGGAGGCGATTCCGCAGGGTCCAGCTGTCGCTGAG
Organism: Planctomycetota bacterium; assembly: GCA_038060895.1. GTDB lineage: Bacteria > Planctomycetota > MHYJ01 > WSZJ01 > WSZJ01 > WSZJ01. The sequence goes on along the minus strand of JBBTCT010000039.1, from coordinate 8,607 downwards.
AACTGTCAGGGTCATGGCGCATCCGTAGACAGGCCAGTTTTCCTGGAAATCCTTCATTTCTTCCGCGGCCTTCGGTCCGGGACGGCGCTCCAGGTTTTCCTCGGCGGCGAAGAACTTCTGGCTTGTCGTGGACTCTCCGAAAAGCGGCACCGCGACGGCCAGGCACAACTCGTCGCCGACGACGATGACCTCGGTCACCGTGCGGATGCGGGCGATGGTGCGGCCCACCAGGTCGTTGACCGACGGCGTTGACGCGATTCGCGCCTCGAGGACAGGGTCCGGTTCCGGCTTGCCGGTGCCGCACGCCACGATCCACCAGTCCTTCTCTTTGTGGAGTGCCTTGGCCTTGCCGTCCTCCGCAAAGATCCGGTCCAGGGCAGCGACGGCGAAGTCGGCGTGGGACTGCTTGACCCAGCCAAGCACGTCGGCGTCCAGGTTCTGCTTGATGCCGCCGTCCATTCCCTTGTACTTCTCCAGATGCATTTCCTGGATGGTCGGTCCGATCGCCGCCCGCGCCGTGTCGGCCTCGGAATGCAGCTTTTCCTTGAGGCGCAATCCGTCCACCGCGAGGTCGTTCCGGATGTCCTCGGCGGTGTTCGACTCTACGCGCTGTTTCACGAACCAGAGCACGCTTCCCGTGACCGCGGTCACAAGAAGCAGAACGGCCGCCAGCGCCTTGTAGCGGAGGCTCACGGAAGCGCCTTCGCGAAGAACAGACTCACTTCGTACGCTCCATCTGGTTCACCGAGATCTCGGCGTCCACGGTCGCGCGGGCGCCCGCCGTCGCCGACACGCGCCGGACGATGTCGGGAAGGCGCGGCGCCTGGATCACAACGTCGAGTTCGCCTGGCGCAACGCCATCGAAAAAGATTTCGTCGCCCGATTTCCCGAGCGCCGCCCACGTCGTCGGCGCGACGACGATCGTGACCAGAAGGCACTCGTCTTCGTCGCAGTTCAGCTCGTAAACGCCCGGGTCCGAAAGCGTCACGACGCCCTCCTTGCCCGGTGCGACCGTCGCTACGAAACCGTCGCCGCTCTGGCCCATGCAGCCGAGGGTCATTGAGCGCTTCAATTCGTTGCGAAGCGTCAACTGCGTGTGCTTCTTCGGGCCCAGCAGCACCAGCCTGTGGTCCGGCCCGTCGGGGCCGATCGTCAGCCGGGCGGCGGTCGGGGCCGGGCCGCCGTCGCCGAGCGAGGAGCCTTTCAGGATCACGGCAATGTCCGCCAGGTCGTCGTAGTCCACGCGCTGGTAGTTCTTCGACCGCTCGGGGCTCATCCCCGAGCTCGAATACGGGTCGCCCGTGTCGCCCCTCGGCCCCTTCACCCCCTCCTTGGCCCGGGCGGCCAGCTTCACGATAAGCTGCGCCCGGTCCGGCTTCGGCTGCGGGTACTCGGGCCCGCCGCAGCCCGCGATGAGAACTGCGAGAGCCAGCACAGCTGTTCGCATCGTCATCGCTTCAGCTCCACGGCAACCTTCGTTGCCTCTCCGGCATTCACGGTGATCTTCACCTCGACGTCGCGGAAGCGCTTCGCCTTCTGGTAGGTCTTGAGCGTGTAGTTTCCCGGCGACACGCCCGGGATGGAAAAACTGCCGTCGTCGGCGAGGTACGCGTACGCGGTGCTGGGGGCGACGAAGAGCTTGCCGTCCATGAGCTTGTGCACGCTGCAGTAGAGGGAAACTTCGCCAATGTTCTTGAACTCGTGCGTCACGCTGACGCCCTTCGAGAAAATATTGAGGTCCGTCTTTTCCGCGCCGAGGGTGTAAACGTTGTGGTCGATTTCCTTGTCCTCGTCGTTGTTAAAGATGACTTTCTGCCCGACCACGACGACTTCGAACGACGGGTTGAACTGGGCGCCTTTCTGTCCGATGTGAAGTGGCTCCGGGATCGTGCCCTTGACCTCGCCTCCTTCGCGCTCGAGCCACACAATGATCGGCTGCTTCGGGCGTGCCGCGCTGAACGTTGCTTTGCCGGTGACGCTTCCGGTATCCGCAACCAGCATCGGTGCGGGGCGCTCGCGGCGTTCCGCGGCGTTGGCGAGCGGTTTCCATGCGAATGCCGCGGCGGCGACGAGGGCGGCGGCGGCGGGCCAGGCGATGTGGCGGGGGAGCCTTGTCATACCTGTTCTCCGGAGGATGTGGGGGGATTCTACTCCACCCGGACGCGCCTGGGGCTCACCGCGAGCTCACCTTAATAATCAGAAAAATCGTGGCTTGAAGTTTTCCGGCTCCCTGCAATACTCGCCCTCCTCCCGGCAGGGGCCGGGGGACTCTACTGGTCAAAATATCGGGGACAGACTCATGCGCGTTGTTCTCTTCTTCGACGGTAAGAACTTTTATGCCGGCTGGAAGGACCAGACCGCCGGCAGGGATATTGACTTCCGGAAGCTTTCACAGTGGATCGTGAGGGCGGTCGGCGGGTCGCACCTGTGGGGGGCGTATTACTACACGGGAGTGGACGACACGCTTCCGCGGTCCCCCGGCCAGGAGAAGCTCGACAACTTCCTGGACATGCTCACGATGCAGCCCGGGTTCTTCGTGCAGCGCTTCGCACAGAAAATCCGGACGACCACGTGTCCGAGCTGCGGGACGCAGTCGAAGTTCTCGCAGGAGAAGGAGGTGGACACGACGATGGTGGCGGACATGCTTCGGCTCGCGGCGGTCGGGGCGTTCGACATCGCGGTGCTGATTTCGGGCGACGCGGACCTCGTGCCGGCGGTCGAAGGCGTGCGGGCGCTGGGGAAGCAGGTCTACGTCGGGAGCTGGGGATCATCCGGCCTCTCGGCGCGGATCCGGCGCGCGGCGTTTGACCACCTGAATCTGTCGGAAGGCCTCCAGGACTTCGCGCGCGGTGCGGGGGACGGGCTGGCGCCGTTCGGGCTTCCGCCGTCGGCGGCGGTGCCGATTGCGCCGCTCTCGAACGATCCCGAAGTGCACATGCAGGCGTGCATCGAAGAGATCAAGCGCGCGCAGGCCGCGATGCCTGGCGGGTATGTCGGCGTGCACTTCTTTGTGACGCGCTGGCGCAGCGAAAAGCTCGCCGAGATTCCGGATCTCCGGAGGCGGATCATCGACCGGCTGGTCGAGGAGCAGAAGATCGAGATCTACCTGACGGACGACGGGATTCAGGCGGTGAAGATGAAAGTGTAGTTCGCAGGAGGTAGTCGGCAGGGGGTAGGAACGACCGTTGTTCGTGCGGGAGTGACTCGAAATTTACGGCGGCCCCGGGGCGGAATTGCCCGCGGCCGCCGTATTCGTTTTGGCGAAACCCGGGATTCTCGTACATGAGCCGACTGTCGCCGCGCACGCTCGCCGTCGCCCTCGGGCAGGATCTCTCCCTGTTCGTCGCGTGGAGCGTGATTCCCGTCTGGGCGATGGTCAAGGCCCAGGCGACCCCGGCCGAGCTGGGGTTTCTCCCCGTGGTCGGTGGACTTGCGTACGTGGTGACGAGCTGGGCGGCAGGAAGGCTCTCCGACCGGGTTTCACGCACGACACTTGCCCGCATCGGACTCGTGGGATTCGCGGTCTTCTGCCTGCTCGCCTGGCGCGCGAAAACGCTGTCCTGGATCTACATCGTCTCCCCGATCGGCGGATTCTCGAACGCGCTCATCTGGCCCGGGCTCCAGGCCCTCGTCGGCGATGAATCGGCGCCCGAGGACCTCGAGAAAAACCTCGGCACGTTCTCCCTGTCATGGAGCATCGGGAAAACGCTCGGGTTCTTCGTCGGCGGCTACGCCTGGCACCACCTTGGTCTTCACGCGCTCGCGGCATGCGGCATCCTCTCGTTCGCCCTCGCTTTCATCGTCCCCGGACGCCCAGCCCGCCACCGCGCCGTCGCCGCTCCACTCGTCGCCCACGACGGCCCGCCGGCCGCCGTTCGCGCCGCCTACCTCAAGGCCGCCTGGCTCGCAAATTTCGCCGCGTACGGCCTCGGCGCCACGCTCAACTTCCTCTACGAAGAACGCGTCGTCAGCCTCGGCCGCCCCACGTCCCACTACAACAACGTCCTCGCCGCCCTGTTCCTATCCCAGACCTTCGCCTTCTGGTACTTCGGCCGCTTCTCCGGCTGGCGCTACCGCCCCGGCGTCTTCCTCGCCTGGCAGACCGCAGGCGCCGCCGCCCTCGCCGTCATCGGCTGGGGCGCCCCTCTCCCCGTCGCCCTCGCCGCCGCCGCCGCCGCCGGCATGAGCCTCGGCGTCGCTTACTCCGCTTCCATCTACTACTCCGTCCATTCCGACGAGAAGCGCGGCGAAAGGGCGGGGATCCACGAAGCGGTCATCGGGGCCTCGAACTTCGCGATCCCGATGGCGGCGGGATTCCTCCAGCACCGCACGGGATTCGCCCCGGCGGGCTACCTGTTCGCCGCGGGGCTCGTGCTTGCTGCCATCGGTGCACAGGGCGTCATTCTTGCCAGGGCCTCGCGCAGAACCCAGGTAACTCCACGTTGATTCTGCGCCATTCGTCCCTCGCCTTTCGACGTCCCGCGTCGTCGTCGATCCTCACGGGAGCTCCGTTCTGCTCTCCTCCTTGCAGGCCGCCGAAATTCGCCGCGGCTGGATGGCACAGAATCAACGTGGCGCTACTCAGGGCCCACTGCTCCAGATGACCTGGTCGTTCCCGTCCAGCACGTTGACCTTCCCCACCCCCGCTTCCGTGAGCCCGAACTGCAGCCGGTCCTTCCCGTTCGAATCCGTGGCGTGCGCGACCGGAAGCCCTTCCGGCGTCAGCGCGAAACTGAGGCGTGCGCGCACCGTGTCGTGGAAGCCCTGGAACGGAGATCCCTCCTTGGACGTCCCGAGGCTCATGCGCGTGCGTTTCGACGGATCGAAGAAGTTCATGGCGATTCCGCCGAGGTTGTCATAGCCAAGCCAGATGCGTTCGTTGCCGGAAGGATCATTGAAGCGGAGCTGGCTGGATTCGCTGTCGGTGGAGAGATACATGGTGATGCGCGTGGTTCCCGCCGAGTCGTACATCGCCATCGAGGGCCGCCCCGCTGAATCGGTGTCCAGGAAGAAGCGGGACTTGCCGGCCGCGTCGGAGAAACCGATGTAGGGGCTGGAGTCCGGGCGGATTCCCTGCAGGACGCGCGAGTGTCCCTCGTTGTCGGCGAGATTGAAGAGTGTCCAGTCCTCCGAGCTCACTCCGAGCCAGACGCGGTCGTTCAGTTTTGAGTCGCGCATGGCCAGGACGGGCCTGTGGTCGCCGCCCGTCAGAAGGGACAGGAGCGTCTGGTTCTCGGCGTTACGGAAGTCAAGCGCCGCGGTCTTGCCTTCCTCGGCGTAGAGACAGACGCGGATTTTCTCTTCGGCCGTCAGGAGCTTCAGGTAGGGGATGGACACATTGTCGATTCCGGTCACCTGGCGCAGCTTGCCGGTGGTGTCATAGAAGGCGAGCGCGGTTTCGCCCGTGGTGCTGGTATCGAGCCACGCGCGGATCAGGCGGGTCTTTGCGTCCATGAGGGCGAAGCTGCCGGTTCCGTCGTCGCGCACGGACATCGAGACCACGGGCACGCCGCCGGCCTCTGTCAGCTCGAGAACCGGGACGCCGTCCGGTCGAGCGGTCAGCGATGCGCGAGTCGTGCCCGCCGCATCGGAGATCTTCAAGGCTCCGCCGCGCTCGACCGTCGCCTCGAGACCGGCGCGCGTCTTTCCCGTTTCGTCCGAGAGAGTGAGCGCCGCCCCGCGCTCCTTGTCGATCGAAAGCCGCGCACGGGCCTGCCCCTCTGCGTCGCGCACGACGACCTGCGGGGCGGTCACGCCCTTCGCGCCGACTTCCGTGCGCCGCACGCCCGCGTCGTCCCGCAACTCGAGGGCGTAACCGCCGGCGCCGGGTGCCAACGACGCTCTCGGGGCACCGTCTGCGCCGGAGAAAGTGAGTGAAGCGTCGCCGGCGGAATCGGCGGCAAGCGCAGCGGACGGCGACTTTCCGGAACCGAGCGAAAGCGAAGCTGCGCCGTCTTTCGAAGCGTGCATCGCCATCGCCTGCTTGCCGGACGGAGTGCGAAGAGTCACGGATGCTCCCGTGTCGTCCACGGCGACGGTGGCCAGCGCCGCTCCTGCGGCGTCCCGGAGTTCCACGACCGGAGCGCCCTTCGCATCAACCGTCAGCATTGCGCGCGGCCGCCCTTCGGCATCGGCGACCCCGACCTGCGGCGAGCCGTCCGCCGCGGATCCCATCCAGGCCCGCACCTTTCCGGCGGCGTCGGCGACTTCGAACCGTTCGCCCCTGAACGACTTCGGTAATTCAAGTGGCTTCGCGCCCTCCGCAGGTTTCGCACGGAATAGAAATGTCGCGGCGGTGCCAGACCCGAACGCGAGTGCAGTGCAGGATGCGGCCAGGAGCAGAGCCTTGTTCATGGGGACCTCGAGGCAGGCGGGTTGGAGGGATGACCGGACGGCTGCAGCGGACCTATCTTACCTGCAACCGAAGCAGCGTCCGTTGCAGTCGGAGGCGCCCATCGCTGACTGGTGCCGATTGCGCGAGCGCGGTTCGAAGCACGCTTCCCGGGCATCGAGATCGTCCGGGCACGCTCGCAGAAACACACTGTAGTCCTCCACTGCGCCAGGGAAATCTTCTTCTCTGCGGCGAAGAGCTGCGCGCATGCGTCGCGGCTCAGGAAAGCCGGGGTCGAGCAGGATGGCCGAGTCGAGCGCATCCCGCATGCGTTCGATGTTGGCGGTTGCCTCGTGGATGCACGCGAGCGCGAATCGTCCCCCGATTCCCGTGAAGAGGTTGGATCCTTGAAGAGCGCGCGCCGACTGCCCTCGCTTGACGAGTTGAACAGCGGCCTCAGCAAGGCGAATGGCGTCGGCTCGGCGTTGGCAGATGCGGCTCCCAGGTGAATCGTCAATGTCGTGGTCGGAGCGCAGGGCCAGTTGAAAGGGTAATTCCTCAAGCGGATTCGGTTGCAGGGCCGCCGTTCTGATCACGCCAACCGGGATTTCCTCTGCGGAGAGACGTGGGGGCTCGTTGCCTTCAATCTGCGCTCTCTGGTGTTGCTGAAACGACCGGTGCCATGCCATTTGCGCAGCCCGAAGAGTGACCATTCCCGCGATGAGCAGGAATGCAAGGGAACGCTGGACCAACAGCGTGTTCGTGGCCCTGGGACTGGGCTGGCAAATGGACGCGGTGGTCTTCAGGGGCTGCCCCATCGGTAATCGTCGTAAATTTCAGGAAACTCGAAACCCCGGCTTAGAACCGGGTGTAGGACTGTCTAACGAACGCAGCTAAAGGAGACCCAGCCATGATCATGTCCGACGTTGCCTCCATCGTTGCCACCGTCCTGGCGGCGCTTCTTGCGATGCCGTGCATCGCGCTTATATACGGAGTCTTCTTCCCCGGGTTCGCCCGGAAGGCGGAAATGCGCGTTTCGCGGAACCCGATCGCGACCTTTTTTGTCGGTCTGATCGTGATGGGGGTAGTAATGGGATTCGCGGCCCTGCTGGGGCAGGGAAATGCCGCGCTGAAATTCCTGTCGGCCATCGTCGCGATGGGCGGCGCCTGGGCAGCGCTGTCCGGCATGTCCGGAATCGCAGCGCGGATCGGGCATGCGACGGCGAGCCCCGTGGACAAGGACCGGCCGTGGCGCGCGATCGTGCGCGGCTCGGTCATCCTCGAGATGGCTTGCCTCTTCCCGGTCGTCGGATGGCTGCTCATCTACCCGATCGCGCTCGTCATGGGCATGGGCGCTTCGGCGCTCGCGCTGCTTCCGTCGTTCGCGCCGCAACAGGCCGCTCCGCTTCCGGTCCAGGACGTCGCCGCACGGATCGCCGCGGCCGCCGCTTCCGCCCCGCTCGCGTCGTTTGCGGCGCCGTCGGCGCCTGCTCCGCAGTCCGCCTTCGCGGCGGTGGGCCCCGAAGAAGTGATGCACCGGTAACACCGATGATGCGCACACCATACCGGGGACTGAACCGCCGCGATTTCGTGAAGACCGGAATCGCCGCTTCCACCCTTCTTTCCACGGGGTGCGAAAAGCTCCGCGCGAAATTCGGCGACTGGTTCCTCGACGCCGGCGTTCCCAATCATTTCGCTCTCGCTGCCGCGGCCGCCACCGACGACCGCATGCACCTGCTCCATCGCGCGGCGTTCGGCCCCTGGCCCGGTGATCTGGAACGCGTTGACAAGCTCGGGATCGAAGGCTGGATCGACGAACAGCTGAAGCCGGAATCGATCGACGACCTCGCCTGCTCCCTGCGGACCCGCGGATTCGAGACGACTCACCTTCCCGCCGGCGAAATGTACGAGTTCAAGAAGCCGGTCGTCGAAAACGAGCTCACGCGCTTCACCTTGCTCAAGGCCGTCTACTCGAAGCGCCAGCTCTTCGAGGTCATGGTCGAGTTCTGGACGGACCACTTCAATATTCACATCGGCAAGGCCGACTGCGCCTGGCTGAAGTCGCCCGACGACCGCGAGACGATCCGCAAAAACGCGCTCGGAAAATTCCGCGACATGGTGAAGGCGTCGGCGACGTCGCCGGCGATGCTCGTCTACCTCGACGGGCGCGAGAACCGCAAGGCCAGCGCGACCGACAAGCCGAACGAGAACTACGGCCGCGAGCTGCTCGAGCTGCACACGCTGGGCGTGCACGGCGGGTACACGCAGAAGGACGT
>JBBTCT010000038.1:0-9900 GCA_038060895.1 Planctomycetota bacterium | reverse complement strand
GACCCGAGAGGGTACTTCGCGAACGGAGGTCGGCCTTCTCATCCCATCTTTCAAGTTTCAATCAAACGGCAACTTCAAAAGGACAACTTCAATTCCGCGGTTCTCGCTGCGTGGCATTTGAAGTTGTCCGTTTGAAGTTGCCCGTTGCTTGAAACTTGAAAATTGAAGTTGAAGTTCGCCGGTTGAAGTTGCTGTTTCCCTCACCAACCTCCCAAACAGGCAATACCCCCCAATCGTGCCGGCCCCAAACTCCATCATCGGCCGCATCCTCGGCGGCTACGTCATCCAGAGCCAGATCGGCTCCGGCGGCATGGGCGTCGTCTATCGCGCGCATGACGACCGCCTCGGCCGCACCGTCGCCATCAAAGTCCTCCCTGCGAAGTACCTCGCGGACGAAACTCTCAAGCAGCGCTTCCTGCGCGAAGGCCGCACCGCGGCGAGCATCGACCACCCGAACGTCGTGCGCATCATGTCCGCCGGCGAAGAAGGCGGATTCCCCTACCTCGTCATGGAGTACGTCGACGGCGGATCGCTCCAACGGCTGCTGGAAAAGAAAGTCCGGCTCCCCGTCGCTCGCGTGGTGCGGATCGCCCGGCAGGTGGCCGAAGCGCTGGCGGCGGCCCACAAGGTCGGTGTCCTCCACCGCGACGTGAAGCCCGCGAACGTCCTCTTCACGAAGGAGGGCGAAGCGAAGCTCGTGGATTTCGGCCTCGCTCGCGAAGAGCTGTCGGACGTCAACCTGTCGCAAACGGGCATGGTGATGGGGACGCCGCATTACATGGCGCCCGAAGTCTGCGCGGGAAAGAAGGCCGACGCCCGCGCCGACGTCTACGCGCTCGGCATCGTTCTGTACGCGATGCTCGCGCTTCGACTTCCCTTCGACGCCGAAACCGCGATCGCTCTTCTCATGCTCCACATCCAGAAGCCCGTGCCGCCGATTCCGGAAGCGCCGCCCGGCGTGATGTCGGTTCTGATGAAGTCGCTCGCGAAGAATCCGGCGAAGCGCTGGATCTCGGCGGCGGAGTTCGCGGAAGCGCTGGCGATCGTGGAAGAAGCGCCCGGCGAGTTGCTCCCAGCGGTTGCCGCCGTGGAGACTACGGAGCCGCCTCCGGTTCCGTCGCGCGGCGCGGCGGCCGCCCCTTCGATTCCACTGATCAGCTCGCCGCTCGGCGCCGCGACGGTCCCGGGAGGTCTGTTACCGACGGAAGCCACGCCTACGGCCGGTGTCATCGCGATGCGGCGGCGCATTTCGCCGGCAGCGTGGGTAGCCGGCGGCGTCGCCGTCGCGTTGCTGGCTGGAGGAAGCGTCTTCCTTGCTGTCCGCGGCCGGAATCGTCCCCCCGCTGCTCCCTCGCCCATCGTGAACATCGCTTCCCCGGTGCCCGTGCCGGTCGTTCCTTCCGACGGAGGGGCCTGGGAAGCGACGCTCGCCTCGGCGCTCGCGCATGCGGCCGATTTCGAGGCGAAAGGAGAATTCCGACGCGCCCTCGAGCTCATCGTTTCCCTGCAGCCGCCGGACGCGCGCGCCACGGCGACGGTGTCGCGGGAAAAGAAGGAGCTGATGCGGCGGGCTCAGCTGCGCGTCGCGAAGGAAATGGCGACGCCCCCGCACGGGACGGCAGGAGCTCGCCAGCTCCGCGAGCTGGCCGCGATGATGCCCGAAGAGATGTCGAAGGCGCTCCTGGATCTCGCTGCGGCCGCCGATCGCGACTGGCAGCCCCGCGACGGGTTCGCCGCCCTCCGCGGGCTGTTCGCATCGCGAGACATCCGCGCGATGAAAGACGCGCTCGAACGAATCGAAGTCCCTTCGCGACCAGACGAGCGGGAAGCCCTTCTCGGCGCCAGGCGGGCGGCCGGCCGCTTTCACCTGCTGCTCGAAGCCGCGGGCGTGTGGTTCAAGAGCCACGCAGGGCAGGAGGTCGTCATCCGGCGCAACGACGGGACGACGCTGGCGGGAAGCGTCCGCGGAGTGGTCGAGAGCGCAGTCCAGATCTCCACGCCGACCGGGCAGGTCTCCCTGGGCGTACGCGATGTGGCCATCGCGGAATTCGTGGTGCGCGCGCTCGACGGGTGCCCTCCCGACGAACTCCTCCTTGCGGCGATCGACTCCACGCTGCTCGCCGGCAAGCCGGAGGAAGCGTGGCCGCTGGCGCTTCAAGCCCGCCGTCGCGGCCTCGCGCTCGAGCCGGACCGCGAAAAAATGCTGCGGGAGCAGATCCCGCAGGAGAAGCGCGACGCGGCCGGCGCGTTGCTGATGCGGGTCGAGAAGGCGAGGAAGGACCCCGCCGCCGCGAGGCCGCTTTCCCGCGAATGGCTTCGGCTGTTTGACGCGGCGCCCCTGAATTCCCGCATGGCCGAGGACGCGCGTGAGGCGGTCCGTGTCGCAGGCGGGCCGGTCACCGAGGCCGATGCGAAACTCTATCTCGCGGCGGATGTCTCGATGACGGAACAGGGGATCTGCCTGCGCTACGACAGCGCCGACGCCCTGCTCGCCGACTTCACGCCGGTTCAGCGCGCCCATGTCCTGCCGGGCGAAGACCAGGGACTCCGCGCCGCTTCCGAGACGGGATGCCTCGTTCTCCGCGGCCTGCACTGGACCGAGATCTCGATCGACGCCGAAATCCGCCCCGGCAACGCGTTCGCCCTCATGGCGGGCTGGAGGAATCGCTTTGAGAACTTCAGCATCGGGCTCATGCCGGGCGGCGACGGGAAGCTCGTCGCCCGCCCGCCGATCCCCTCCAGGGACTTTCAGGCCTCGCAGAACAAGGACGGCTGGATCCGCGTGTCCATGGCGCTCGCGGACGGCCAGTTCAAGTGCGTCGTCGGCGGCGAGCCGTTTGATTGCGAAGTTCCGCGGTCCTGGACCGGCGAAGCGGCCCTCTGGTTCGTGGACGCGTTCCAGTTCCGCCGCTTTGAGATCCGGGGTATCGCCGAGTTCCGGGAGCCGGACATGGACGAGGAATTCGCGCCCCTGACCCGTGCGATGCGAGGGCCGCGCAAGGACATCGCGGCGAACTGGATGGACTGGGTGGAGGGCGGAAAAGACAAGAACAAGGCGGTGGTGACGGCGGGGCAGGAGTGGAAGAGGATCAAGCCGCCCGCGTGGAACGCCGGCGACAACTACCACCTGAAATTCAAAGTCTATGCCGGCGAGGGGGCGGACATGCTCATTTCCCTTCGCGCCGGCGAATCGCGCCGTGAGATCCTCCTCGCGGACGAATCGGCCAACGGCTTTTCGGAGGACGGCAAGTTTCTCCTGTCGGGCTCAGGACTGAAGCTTCCCCGCGACCAGTGGGTCCAGGTCGATATCCAGGTGCACGGAAATCTGGCGGCTGTACAGGTGGGAACCACGACGTGGTTCGGGCACCTGGAGCCGCTGGAACGCGGCGGAATCGAAGTCGCGGTGAAGGGCGGAACAGTGACGTTTGCCGATTTGAAGATTCAGGCGCTGGCGGAATAGCGAAATAACGAACCTGCCCGCCTTGCAATCCGTATGCACCTCCACATCCAACGGAGGTCCCCCATGCGCCGCACCCTCGCCGTCCTTGCGTTCACCCTCGCCGCGACCGTTGCCCACGCCCAGGGCTTCATGCAGGTCTCGGACGCCAACGCGTCGCAGATGACGCTCAAGACGCACCTCGTTGACGTCTCCCTCGACAACCAGGTGGCCACCACGACCGTGGACCAGGTCTTCACTAACCCTAATGGGTTCCAGATCGAAGCTACCTACCTCTTCCCCGTCCCCGCCGGCGCTTCCATGGAAAAACTCTCCATGTGGATCGACGGCAAGGAACAGGAAGCGGAGCTGCTCGAGGCCGGAAAGGCGCGCGGAATCTATGAAGCGATCGTGCGGTCGCGCAAGGACCCGGCGCTGCTCGAGTTCGCCGGCGCGAAGACGTTCCGGCTGCGCGTTTTCCCGATCAATCCCGGCGAGGAGAAGCGGGTGAAGCTGACTTACAGCGAGGCGCTGAAGGGCGACTCGGGGGTGGTGGAATACAAGTACGGCCTTTCGACCGCGAAGTTTTCGCGCGTTCCGCTGTCGGAGGCGCGCGTGACGGTCAAGGTGACCTCGAACGTCGCGCTGAAGTCGGTCCTCTCCCCTTCGCATTCGGTCGATATCGCGCGGCCCGACGACCATCACGCGACGGTTTCGTGGGAGGCCACCCGCATCGCGCCGGATCGCGATTTCCAACTCTACCTCGCGGCGCAGGAAGGCGATTTCGGCATGAACCTCGTCGCGCACCGCGCCGCGGGCGAGGACGGGTACTTCATGATGCTCCTCGCCCCGCGCGTGGTGACGAAGGCCGAGGCGATCCGCCGCGACGTCTGCTTCGTGGTCGATACTTCCATGTCCATGTCGGATGAGGACCGGATGTCGCAGGCGAAGAAGGCGCTGAAAGCGGGCCTGCAGACCCTGAATCCGGGCGACCGCTTCAACATCGTGCGGTTTTCAACCGAGGTCACGAAGTGGAAGGAAGCGCTGGTTGAGACGACGGAACCTTCCGTGATCGAGGCGGCCAAGTTCGTCGATGGGCTCAAGGCGCGCGGCGGCACGAACATCTCGGAGGCGCTGGAAGTCGCGCTCGGGATGGCGCCGGCGGAGTCGAACCGCCCGTACATGGTGCTGTTCATGACCGACGGCGCGCCGACGCTGGGCGAGACGGAGCCGGACAAGATCGTGGAGATCGCGAGGAAGAGCAATGCGGCGAAGGCGCGCATCTTCACGCTCGGCGTCGGTTTCGACCTTGATGTGCGCCTCCTCGACCGCCTGGCCGATGAGCATCACGGGTTGCGCCAGTATGTGACGCCGACGGAAGACCTCGAGACGCGCATGGCCGCGTACTACGAGAAGTTCAGTTCGCCGGTCCTGTCCGACGCCGACCTGAAAATCGACGGCGCCGGCGTCGAGATCTACGACATCTACCCGAAGAAACTCTCCGACGTCTTCAAAGGGCAGCAGATCGCGGTGTACGGGCGCTTCAAGGAGGGCGGTGTACGCAAGGTCCGCCTCACCGGGACCGTCGAAGGAGAGCGCAGGGAATTCGCCTGGAGCGCCGACTTCCCCGCCGCCAGCGCCGCGCACGACTCGATCCCCAGGCTGTGGGCCGTCTCGAAGGTCGGCCACCTGATGGACGCGATGCGGTTGAACGGCGAGCAGGAGGAGCTGAAAAAAGAAGTCATCGCACTCGCGAAAGAATTCGGAATCGTGACGCCGTACACGAGCTACCTGGTCCTCGAAGACAGCGCCCGCGTGGTCGTGGGCAACGGCGGAGGCGGCGGCGAGCGTCCCCGCGACGTGTTCGATCGAAAGGGCGTGCCGAACGCAGGCCAGGCGGCGCCTGGCGAAGATCCCGCCATCTTCTTTCCCGACGCCGGGGAGTCCGACCACAACGAGTCTGCGGACGCGGACCACGGGAAAGTGAAGGGCGACAGCGACGACTTCCTCTCCGGCATGGGAAATGGAGCCGCAGGGCGGCGCAAAGTCGGCCAGGGCAAGAACGAAGCCATGGGCGTCGGCGGCGGCTCCGGCGGCGTGCGCGCCAGCCGCGAGGCGGACGAAATGAAAGGCGGTCGCGGCGGCGACTCGAAGGCCGCCAAACGCATCGGCGACAAGACCTTCTACTTCGGCACCGGCGCCTGGCGCGACGCGGACTGGAAGGAAGGGATGGAGACGGTCACGGTCGAGTACCTGTCCGACGAGTACTTCAAGCTGGCCCAGGAGAAGCCCGAACTGGCGAAGTTCTTCGCGGCCGGCGAAACGGTGGTGGTGGTGTTCGAGGAGAAGGTTTACGAAGTGACGGTGAAGGCGCCGGAAAAGAAGTAACGCCTGACGAGGTGTGACGAAAACAACGGCCGGGCGATGAGCCCGGCCGTTGCTACACCTGAGGCTTATGCAATGACTGTTACCGGCGAAACTACAGAAATTGGCTCGATCCGTGAACTCGAGTTCTCGTACAGTCTTCCTGTTTGAAATTCGAGTTCTTTGGAATAAACGCTTCAATGTGTCTCGATGAAGCCTGAGTTCCATGCACTCGAGCACTCGAGCACTCGAGCACTCGAGCACTCGAGCACTCGAGCACGCGACCACGCGACCACGCGACCACCGGCTCCGGCCACCGTGATGCGCGCGCGCCGCCAGTAGGGTCGTACCCCGCGTCGCGATGCGCGGCAAATCGCCCGCGCGCATTGCTTCCCGACTCTCGCGAATGCCGCCAGGTGTGAAATCCGCGATTCCGTCGCCCTGCTCTCTCGACCCTACAGGAGGAGGCTCCCCATGACCCCCATGGACATCGCCCTTCAATACACCCGATCGTTCGTCGAAAACCTGTTGCGTGCGTACTCGGCCGGCGTGCTTCTCGAATCGGCGCTCCGACAGGGCAACTTGAAGTTCCCAGTCCCGGTAATCCCCGACCTTGCGCAGCACGAGCCTCCTGCGGCTCTCAGCGCGATCGTCGGCCGAAGCCCCGCGATGTACGCATTGAGCTCCCTCATCCGGCAAGTCGCGCCTTCGAACTGCAGCGTGCTCATTCTCGGGGAAACCGGGACGGGCAAGGAACTCGTCGCCAGAGCCATTCATTCCTGCTCACCCCGCGCAGCGGCCGCGTTCGTGCCCGTGAATGCAGGAGCCCTCGACGAACAACTGTTCGCAAGCGAGGTCTTCGGCCACAAGAAAGGCGCGTTTACAGGCGCCGACCGCGACAAGACAGGACTGCTCGAACTCGCCCAGCTCGGCACGTTTTTCCTCGACGAAGTCGGCGAGACGGCGCTGGGACACCAGGTAAAGTTTCTCCGCGCCCTCGAGGAGCGCAAGATCCGCCGCCTCGGCTGCACCATAGACCGTGCCGTGGACATTCGCCTCCTCGCCGCTACGAACCGGGAGCCGGAAGAACTGATCCGCGAGAGGAAACTGCGCCCGGATTTCTACCATCGCCTGAAAGTGGTCACGATCCGCCTCGTTCCTCTTCGGCAGCGCCGGGAGGACATCGCCCTCCTCGTTGCACATTTCCTGCGGATCGCGCCCGGTCGCTGGATCCCGGCGGAAGCGGCCGTGCCGTTGATCACGCCCCGCGCGGTCGCGCGCCTGGAGGCGCACGACTGGCCGGGGAACGTACGCGAATTGGAGCACCTGCTCGAGTCCGCCGTCGCACTCTGTACCGGCCCCATCGACGAGAATTTTCTCAACGCAGCCCTTGGCCCGGAGCCCCGAATCACCTCGACCACCCCGGTCTCCCACAGAAAACGCCTTGCGGACATCGAGCGCGGAATCCTCATCGAGCACCTTAACGCGTGCGGTTACTGCGTGGAGCATGCGGCGAAGCGCGGGGGCCTTGCGCTGACCACCTTTTACGCGAAGTGCAAGCGGTTCGGCATCGGTCTGAGGACCTCCGGGGCATGAACAACTCGCAGCCGTTCTCGCTTGTGAGAGATTGTTTCTCACAAGTGAGATTCGCCCGGCGACCACGCAAGGCACGAACTGTTCGTTGCTTGCGCTACGACGGCCCTGCAGGCCCGGTTCGGAATTTCCGGAAATGAGAATTCTTCAGCAAGTCTGCCAGGAGTTTCCCCCGGCGTCGTGAACGGCCCAGGGGTTGCAATGCTCTTCGAACAGCGCCCGCGCGCCCGTCGTTGGCGCTTCCGGTCCAGGAGTCGATGAAGAGGAGGGATTCCCCCTTGCCAGGCTGCTGCGATTCCTGTGCACATGGGCAAGAGTGCGCCGCTCCCTCAGAACTGGCGAGCCCGATCGACGAGTCCGGCGATGCGATCAGCCTGCGCACGATCGCCGCGGATCTCGAGGCTCCAATTCCGGATTTCGTCCCGGGCACGGTGAACGTCGCGGAGAAGCTGGGCCTCGCGTCGCAGGAAGTCACGGCATCGAAGGCCGTGAGCGTTGAGGGAAGCAACGCCGTGCGCGTCGACATCCTCGTCGTGAACCTGACGCTGGCCTCGGTTTCCTTTCGCGTGCAGGTCTCCAACGACGCCGTCTGCTGGTCCGACGCAGCGCAATTCCGAAAAACGACGATCGGCTACGCGACGACGAAAGTCCGCGGGATCGGATTCCGGTTCGTGCGGCTCTTCTACGAAGCAAGCAACACAGCGGGGGGCGAGGGCGTTCTCGCGGCCTCGCTTCATCACTGGCGCAACTAACCCCTCATTCGGAGAGTCTCATGGGCTACCACGTCCTCGCGCAAAGATTGGCATGCACCAACGGCACAGACAATTTTTCGAGCCCTGTACAGATGAACGGCAACGCCGTTCAGATCGACTCGGTCTGCTTCAACCTTGGCGGGAGCACTTCCTATACCCTTGAATTACAAGGAAGCAATGACGGCGCAAATTTCAGCGTCATCACGACGAACGCGGGCCTCGTACTGGGCCTCAGCACGCCGACCAAGTCGACCGGCATCGGATTCGCGATGGTGCGCATGCGGGTCTCGGTCTCGGCAGGATCGGGGACGATCATCATCGCCTACGGCATCAATATTTCGCACCAGTAGCAACGCTCGTGCCGGGCTCGCGTCCCTCGCCGGCGACCGCCGAGGGGGTCTCGAAGCCCGGGAAGCAATCCGGCACGGCCGCCCGTTGGCGGTCGCCCGCGCGCGCCGCGCCGGAGATTTCGAGAGAGCCGCAAGAGGCGGCCCTCTCCCGGCTGCCGATATTTTTATTTCGGCGACGGGGAGAGCGCCGACGCATTCGAAAACAAAACATCGAGGTATCCATGGCCGAGCTTCCGCTGACCTACCTGTTCGACCCGGTCCGGTACGAGGATCGCGCGAAGGCCTATTCCTCCTGCCTCGGCGGGCGCAGGTTCGCGATCGCGCACCAGACGCCGGGGACGACGATCACGGGTCAGACGTCCTTCGTCGCGACGACTCCCACCTTCCTCATCAACCAGGCGAACTCCAACGGCCGCCGCGTGATCCTCTCGAACTTCACGCTCTGCCAGGACGGGACACCCGCGGGCGGCGTCATCAACATCCTCCTCGCGATCGACCCCGCAAACCGCTACTCCTCGGGCGGCACGGCGATCACGCCGCAGGCGACCATGGCCGACAGCGACTACGCCGCGGGTTTCAGTTTCCGGACCAACCCGACGGCGAGCTCGCCTTCGACGGTCCGCTACCTCTACCAGTGGAAGCAGCCCGTCTACTCCGGCCTCGTCCTGAATCCCGACCTTCACGACGGCGTCGCCATCGGACAGACCGGCTCGATCCTCATCTACACCTGGGCCACGACCACCGCGCCGACGTGGACCATCGGCGGCCTCGACGTCCTGGAGGAAGGCTAATGCCGACGCTTCGAGACCAATCTCAGGGCGTCCTCCCCCACGAGAGCACCCACGTCTCCGGCGGCTCGGACGCCTTTCTCTCGACGGACATCCTCGAAGCGATCGTGAAGCGTCTTCGGGAGACGGGCGGTCCGACGACGCTGGCGATGGGGGCGGTCGCGGACGGCGAGTTCCTGAAGCGGAGCGGCAGCAGCATCGTCGGCGGGACGGCAGGGTCCGCGCCGGTCCCCGTGCGAATGACGGCGGACCAGAGCATCACTTCGAGCACGACGCTGACGAACGTGACGGACATGGTGAAGTCGATCGCGGCGAACGAGGAGTGGCTCTGGATGTTCGATCTCGACATCGGGGCGGCGCTCAAGAGCACGGGAATCAAAATCGCGGTCACGGTCCCCAGCGGCGCGACGATGAATCTCCTGGCGATGGCAGAGACCCGCTCGTCCGGGCTTTTTACGAACGTCCGGCGCACGACGTCCAGCGGCGGCGCGCTCGACTGGGACACGAATTTTGTGTCAGACGTCCCCGGCCTGGTGCACGTCCTGCTCTGGGTCCTCAATGGGAGCAACGCGGGAAACATGCAGCTCCAGTTCGCCCAGTCGTCCTCCAGCGGATCC
>JBBTCT010000037.1:0-33467 GCA_038060895.1 Planctomycetota bacterium | reverse complement strand
GGAAAGACGGCGGCTTCGGGTGCCGGATGTCGAAGGACGGCCGCAAGCTCTCGGCTCCGGAACCCGCGACGGCACCGGAGAATTCGCGCACTGAAGAGCTGCGCGCCAAGATCCGCGCCGGCAAGAGCACCGTCGCCGAAGAGCGCGAATTCCTGAGGCTGAGCGTCTGACGATGCGTCACCCCGCAGCTATCGGCGTCTACTTTTGCGAGGAGGCCCGCGAGGCGGGAAAGCGCCTCGCGGTCGATTTCCGCGTGAACGTCGGGCACATCGACCCGGGAACAGGAATCGTGTACTGATGAAGCGTCACAGATTCGAGTTCAAGGACGGAGACTGCTTCTCCAAGCCGATCCGCCGCAAGGGCGATGGCCCCGTGCGCGTGGAGATGATCCTCCTGAACCCCGTCCGCGGGACGCTCCATGTGGCACTCCAAGGCTCCGGCGAGGGCTCGGACTGGTCCGAGATCGCGTCGTGGCAGGGCACCTGCCCCGGATATTCCTCGTCCGGCGAAGTCGCGACGCGGTATCCCTTGCTGCGTGCCCGCCTCTGGCTGGAGAAGGCGCGTCTCGTCATCGCCGAACTGCTCCTGATCGAAGCCGCGAACCCCGCCGGCGATTCCTCTAGCGAGAGAAAGGAAGGCCAGTCATGAGCGGAAACGGTTGCTCTTGCGAAGGCTCGCCAGTCCCCGTGGCTGAATCCGCCTCCGCCGCGACGCCGTGCGGCAGCGGCGCGCGATTCACGGAAGTCGTCTGGGAAACGCTCGCGCTCGACGCGAACGGTACGCAGGTATCCCGCCCCTTCTCGGCCCGTGGCGGAAACGCGTTCGACTTCATCATTCTGACCATTGCGGCCGCGGGGGCGATCCAGACTGCCTTCCAGGCGCAGGTCAGTGACGACGGCGTGAACTTCTTCAACCTGGGCTCTGCAGGGCAGTCCACGGCCGTCGGTTACGTCGTCATGGGTCCGATCACGGGCAACGCGGCAGCGCACAT
The DNA here is from genome assembly GCA_038060895.1 of Planctomycetota bacterium. Taxonomy (GTDB): domain Bacteria; phylum Planctomycetota; class MHYJ01; order WSZJ01; family WSZJ01; genus WSZJ01. Next base: position 32,476 of record JBBTCT010000037.1, on the reverse strand, counting down.
TCGCCTTGTCGCGGTCGAGCAAGCAGGAAACAAGACGAACTTCACTGTTGTCTCCCGCGTCTGGTGCGGATAAGGAGCCATCGATGCAAGATTGCCAAGTCACACCCTCCAGCCGAGCGTCCAATGTAGCCGGCCCGCCTGCCCGCCATCCCGCCTGCCAGCCCGCTGGCGAAGCGAATGGCTCAGGAGCTGCTGCTCCCGAAGTTGTTTTCCCTCCTCCCCCCGAACTACGCCTCGACCTCGCCTGCGGCCAGTCCTGCCGCGAGGGCTTCGAGGGCGTAGACATGTTCTCGGACGCGAAGCACCGCGTGAACTTGATGAAGTTCCCTTGGCTCTGGGCCGACAGCTCCGTCGATGAGCTGCACTGCTCGCACTTCGTCGAACACATCCCGATGGTCTACGTTTCCCCCGAGGGCGAGTACCGCAACGTCCCCGCCTCAACCGGCGACCGCGACCTCTTCTTCGCATTCTTCGACGAGTGCTGGCGCATCCTCAAGCCGGGCGGGCTCATGACCGTCATCGTGCCAGCGCTGCGGTCGAACCGGGCATTTCAGGATCCGACTCACAGAAGGTTCCTGCCGAGCGAAGCGTTTCTGTACCTCAGCCGCGAGTGGCGGGCAGCGAACAAACTGGATCATTACCGAGCGGTCTGTGACTTTGTCGCGGCCGTGGGTCCAGGCGGGCCTCAGGTGGATGGAAACGTCCCGATGGACGAAGGTGTGAGAAGCCCGGAGGTCCAAGTCTCGCGGTTTCACACCCTCTGGAACACTGTTTTGGATTGGCAAGTGAGGATGAGAGCACGGAAGTAAGTTCAAATTCAACCGCCAACCAAGAGGCACCTCATGCAAACACCACTCGACCCGCAGGCGTCGCTAAATCAAGTCCTGTCCTCGCACGGCACCGGCAGAAGTGGGATCACTCCCGCCCGTGAGAGCAGAATTCAAGCGCCCCACTCAATTGGTTCACCGCACGCGCTACCAATGACAAACGATTCACGAGCATCATCCCAAAACGTCCGTCATAGATCGGCCATGGAGGTAACTTGGAACCAATTGCAAGCGGCAAGAATCCTCCGCGACGAACCGATGAAGAATCATCGTCCGGCTCAACGTAAAGCTCACTTAGACAGTTTCTCTCCTTCGATTCCCCCCCTTCCTCCAATCCTCTCCGACCTCCCTGCAGAGATGCGCCGCCTGAATGCGCTCGGAGAAGTGAATTTTCATTTGGCCTTTCTCCTGCCGATTTTGCTGGATCGCGTTAACTCCGTGCTACGGTTCAAGAATGGACTATTGAACCTTGAGAATGACACGGCGCTAGCAGTTCGGATAGCGGTCGAGGACCTCGTTCCGCTTCAGACGCTGATCGGGATCGCCAATTCGGCAGCACAACACGCTGACGCGCTCAACCTAGTTGGACCCGCAAGTCCGGATGACCCCGTTTGGGCAGACGAACGGTCTTGGTGGGAACCGCCCACCGAGCCTGGAGACGACGCCTGGGATTGGCCGGGACCCGTGCCTCCGATCCCATTGCCCCCAAAGAAGTGGTGGGAGGAACCCATCCGACCGGGTCCAGGTCAACCTGGGTATGACCCCAATGACGGCTGGGGGGGGGACGTGACCCTCGAACCGATGCCTCCTTATGGAGGTACCGGCGACGCCGCAGGAGGAACCGGTTCTACTTATCCCAGCTGGAATCCAATCAAGAGTAGGTGGTACGGATGGTCCTGGCATCTGGAGAAGGAGCAGGTTAGAGACATTGCACTTGGTATGGACATTCTGACCGTGGTTGTTGGCGCGGCTGCGCTGATACCCGCACTTACTCTGCCTGCAGGGCTCTTGGCTGGCGGCATTCAAATCGCCGGAAAGACCATTGAAGCCATGGATCGCTGCAGCGGAGTAGACATCATTATTCTGACTTTCCCTCCTGGAGTTTGGTATCCTGTCCCCCATTAGTTCCGATCCTCGAGGATCCATTCGATTCCCGTCCAAAGGAAGGGGGGAAGCTAACGGTGGGTCGTGGGGAGAACGCAAAGTTGGATGAATCACTTCCGCCGGATTCTGATCCGGCGGGAGAATAAGGCACAATACTGCGTGGCATGCTTCATCTCTTGCTCGACCTCTATTCAGGGCGGAGCAGGGCTCTTCGATTGATTGCTACCGAGATGGGCTCTAAGCAGGCTGGACCAAATAGTCGCGAAACGGAAGATGTTGGCCAGATTGCAGCAACGTCCGTAGCGTGGATAGCAGCAGGCAACTAGGGGGTGGCACATGAACGAGGGTGACAGACGAGCAAGTTTGGTCGGAGGCATTCTCTTTGCGACGGTTGCGCTTGGCAATATGTCGAGGCTAGAATGGCGGAATTGGCCGATCGTAATTATTGAATTTGGTCTATCAGCAGCGCTCTTGGCCAGGTTCGCCATTCGCGGTCGGAAGCTTCAATTATTCCAATTGGCTTGGATGCCGCTCTTTCTTAGCATTGCCATAATTGCAAATGGTATGTTTGAATCAAAAGGCTTCTTTTTTTGGACATTGAACGCGGTACTAGTTGGATGGCTAGTTCTGACTTCGGTATTCGGTTCCCGTGACAATTCCAGTGCCTCAGAAGGCAGTCAATGAAATGGAATTCTTGCAATTGGAAATCGATCTCATCGGCCTGATTCCAGACTTCCTGACATGGACGCCCCGTTTTCCCTCGGAAACTGACTCGAGCTAGTCCTCCCGGGGTGCGCAGCCAAACCGGTCCGCTTTTCTGAGACGGGCCTACGGTTCGCCGATGAGCGGACCAGCGAGTCAGTCGGACCCTTTCCCGCAGTCGGCCGGATGCGTCGCCATCAACGGATGCTTTCTGTCGATGACGGTGGGCACGAAGCGCGTGATCGTTGTGTCGGGCGTCCCGATCGCGCAGTACGCGGTCGGCGACCGGATGGCGGAGGCTCACAATCCGCACTCGCAGCCGCAGCCGACATCGCCGAAGCTGGCAAAGAACTCCGCCTCACAATCGTGGCGCTGAGCTCGGCTCACCGCACCAAAGCCGTCGCCGCACTCTGCACCGAGCTGAACAAGACGCCCGTCCCCTTCCCGGGCACCGACCTCAGGCTGCGCTACGCCGTAGAAGACCCGAGATAGGTGAGAAAGCGGAAACTTTGGAAGGCGTCCATGCCCGGAGGTCTGGACTCTCATCGACCTTCGGAGGTTTTTTCTTGGACCAGCCCCTCAGTCAGAGTGGGGTATCGCGAGCCATTCCGCCCCTTCGTTAGCAAGAGCAAGTGCGGAAGATCTTGCTGGTGCGGCTGGGATGTTCGAGCCAGTGACCGGAGCGGAGAGCCCGCTAGCGAAACGAGGACAAAAGCGCGCGCTGGGGACGCGAGGAGTGGCCGGCCTTAACAAAACGCTGAAAACTTGGCGCTGTGGCCAAGACTATTTTTTTGATGCGTTCTCCTGGGGTGACGGGGGCGATCGGTCCGAGGAATTCACGCGGTATCTGGATGCGAAGTTCCCGTAAGACAACTAGCGGGTCGCAGTTTCGGTGCTTGCGGCAACCACGACCCCGCCTGCCACGTGCTCCACCACGGCCTTTCCGCCAGAGTCGGCATGAAGATCCGCTTTTTCTGGAACCGGGACCGCCGCGCTGCGTCTGACAGCAAAGACCCAGCAACTTCATCGGAGGCCCCCCATGCTGTCCCGCATCATGCGTTCCCTCGCCGCCCTCGCGCTCCTGGCCACCCTGGCCCGCGCCGACGGCTTCATGCAGATCGACCGCCCCACGCGCAACGCGATCCCGATGGCGGTCAAGTATCACAAAGTCGATGTCGTGATCGACAACCAGGTGGCGACGACCAAAGTTGACCAGGTTTTCGTGAACCCGAACGGGTTCAACGTCGAAGCGACGTACATGTTCCCGATTCCGGCGGGGGCTTCGGTCTCGAAGCTGTCGATGTGGATCGACGGCAAGGAGATGGAAGCGGAGCTGCTGGATGCGGACAAGGCGCGGGCGACTTACGAGGAGATCGTACGGTCGCAGCAAGATCCGGCGCTTTTGGAGTACGTCGGGACGAAGATGTTCAAGCTGCGCGTGTTTCCGATCCTGCCGGGCGAGGAAAAGCGCGTGAAGCTCGAGTACAGCGAAACGATCAAGGCTGACAGCGGGCTGTGCGTTTACCGGTATCCGCTGAACACCGAGAAATTCAGCTCGAAGGCGCTCAACGAGTGCCGCGTGGCGGTCCAGGTGAAGTCGAACGTGCCGCTGAAGTCGCTGATGAGCCCGACGCACTCGGTGGACGTCGCCCGCAAGAACGATCTCGAAGGCACGGTGGTGTACGAAGCCGCGAACGTGCTGCCAGACAAGGACTTCCTCCTCTACTTCACGCAGCAGGACGGCGACTTCGGCATGAACATGGTCGCCCAGCGTGAGGCCGGCGAAGACGGGTACTTCATGCTGATGCTCTCGCCCAAGGCCGAAGCCACGGACGCGGAACTGGTGAAGCGCGACGTCTGCTTCGTGATCGACAACTCGATGTCGATGGCCGAGGAAGACCGGATGCCGCAGGCGAAGAAGGCGCTCAAGGCCGGGCTGGAGACGCTGAACCCCGGGGACCGCTTCAATATCGTGCGATTCTCGACGGAGGCCGTGAAGTGGAAGGACGCGCTGGTCGAGGTGAGCGCGGAGAACCTCGCGGACGCCGGAAAGTTCATCGATGCGATCAAGGCGCGCGGAGGCACCAACATCTCCGAGGCCATGCAGATGGCGCTCTCGATGAACCAGGGCGACGCTTCAAGGCCGTACATGGTGATCTTCATGACGGACGGCGAGCCGACGCTGGGCGAGACCGATCCGGAGAAGATCGTGAAGATCACGCGGGACGCGAACGGCAAGATGGCCCGTATCTTTACGCTGGGCGTCGGCTTCGAGCTGAACGTGGGCCTGCTCGACCGGATCGCCGAGGAAAACCGCGGGCTTCGCGAGTACATCACGCCGACGGAATCGCTCGAGACGAAGATGGCGGGGTACTACGAGAAGATCGGCGCTCCGGTTCTGTCCGACATCAAGATCGAATTCGGCGGCGCGTCGGCCGAGATCTACGACATCTACCCGAAGCAGCTCTCCGACGTGTTCAAAGGCCAGCAGATCGCGGTTTTCGGGCGCTTCAAGGGCGACGGCTCGCGCTCGATCAAGCTCAAGGGCTCCGTGAACGGCAAGACCCGCGAATTCGTGTACGAGGCGGGATTCCCGAAGGAAAACGCTTCGCACGACTCGATTCCTCGCCTCTGGGCGATCAGCAAGATCGGCCATCTGATGGATGCGATCCGGCTGAAGGGTGAGAACGAAGAGCTCAAGAAGGAGATCGTCGCGCTGGCGAAGGAGTTCGGCGTGATGACGAAATACACTTCATGGCTGGTGCTGGAAGACAACGCGCGAGTCCAGCAGCAGGCCGGCGCCGCCGGTGGCCGCCTGAGGGGCGCTGACGAAGCGCTTCGCCGGATCGAAGCCGAAGACAAAGCCTCCGATGCCCCGGCCGCCGACGCAGCCGGGATGGAGTTGGGCGCGAAGGGCGAGTCGGCGGTGGAGGCGAGCCAGGAAGCGGAGAAGGCCAAGAAGGGGCAGGCGATGGAGCCGGGCAAGCCGTCGGGCGGGTTCGCGCGGAAGGACGCGCGGACGGGCCAGACGAAGAGCGCAGTGCAGGTGATTGGCGGGAAGACGTTCTACGGGACGGACGAAGGGTGGTACGACCAGAAGTGGGACGGGAAGGCGGAGACGCTGAAGGTCGAGTACCTGTCCGATGAGTACTTCAAGCTGCTTGCGGCGAAGCCGGAAGTCGCCAAGTGGCTGGCGCTTGGAGACCACGTTGTGGTCGTGGTTTCAGGCAAGGCTTACGAAGTGATGCCGAAGAAGGTGGAGGAGCCTAGGAAGGACGAGGCCCCGAAGTAGCCAAGGCAGGCGGGAGTGTTGAGAGTTGAGTAGGGTGGAGTTGGTAGTGGGTAGGAGGTAGGAAAGGCACACTTATGCGGGCGTGGGGATCATCCTCACGCCCGCTTTCATTTTCTTGTGGGGGGGCCGGGGGTGCATGGCCGGCATTACAAGGCCGCCCGGACGACCGCCCACGTCCCCTGTGGGAAGCATCCAGGCCTCAACGAAACTCCCTGCGACGCATCCCGACCACCCTGTCCCTGCTCATCAATCACGCCCTTCTGTGTGCCTCCTTTCCTCCGTGTTTTCCGTGTACGTCGTTTTTTTTCAGTGGCTAGGGGGAGTTGCTCTCGGGGGGCGGAAAAAACGGCATGAACACGGAGAACACGGAGGAACTGAGGGACACGGAATCTCTCCGACCAGGGCGACCGTCAGTCCTTGCTATACCGGCCATGCACCTGGCGGCCGGGTCCCCCTCCAAATCTGCCCTTGGATAAGGTATCCTTGCGGGGATGCGCCAAGCCCCCCTCCTTTTCGTGCTCGCGGTCCTCGCTGTCCTTCCCCTCCCTGCCCTGGCCGACAAGATCTACCTGAAGGACGGCAGAATCATCGAGGGCAAGATCATCACCCAGACGGGCACCGAGGTGAAGATCGACATCGGGAAACACGGGGCCGCGCTGACGTTCCAGATGAACCTGGTGGACAAGATCGACAGGAGCGCTGCTTCGCCGGAGCAGCTCTACGAAGGCCGGCTCATGCTGGCCGACCGCAAGAATCCGGATTCGATGGTGCAGCTCGCGGACTGGTGCGTGAAGAACGGGCTGGCTGACAAGGCGGGCGAACACTACATCGAGGCGCTGGCGCTTCAGACGGACCACGCGCGCGCGCGCGGCCGGCTGATCGAGCTGGGGTATCGGGAAGTCGAGGGCAAGTGGCTCTCGAAGAAGGAGCAGGAGAAGCTCGCGGAGCCGCCGCAGAATCCGGTGAGGCCGCCGGAGCCGAAGGCGCCTACGTCGGAGGATATCGCGCGCGACCAGGGGCCCAGCGTGGCTGCGGTCTGGTCGAATTCCGCGGGTGGCGTCGGGGTCTGGGCGTCGGCCGAGGGACAGATCTGGGTCTGCGGCAAGGCGGCGATGGGGTCCGTGGGGCTGGAAGTGGACTACGACGGGAAAAAGTGGGTGGCACGGGCGGTGGCGCGCGACCGGTTGCGCGGCGTCGCGCTGTGGAAGGTGGATGGCGTCCACGTGAAGGCCGCACGGCCGGCTTACGGGCCGCTGCCTGAGAAGGACCCGCTGGTCGCGCTCTCCCCGGCCGGCGTCGTCGGCAACGTGTTCGCGCGCGGGTGGGAAAAAGTCGGACCCGAGGTCTGGACCGCGAAAATCGAAGGCGTTCAGTCCGGCGCCGTGATCTTCGACCTGAAAGGGCAGCTGATCGGGCTCAGCGCCGACGGCCGAACCGCCGTTGGAACCCTCGACCTGTCCCGTTTGATGCGGGTGACGGCCCCTTCACCCGAAGGCGAGCAGAACGCCGCGGGAAGCTACTGGCGCGCCTGCGATCTCGCCGACGGACCTGCGCTCGAAATGATCCGCGCCGGCGCAAAGCTCGACAACTTCGAAGCGGGGCTGGGCCCCGACGACATGAATCGCGTCGCACCGCTGGCACGCGACCTCGCGCGCCTCGGAAAGTCGCTCAAGGGCGACATCGACGACCACGTGTCCGCGCTGAAACTCGCGCGGCACCTCGCCCGGGCGGGACGCATCGACTTCAGCATGGCGGCCGCCGAGATCGTCGAAGCCCAGGCGAAGTCGATCATGGACACGCTTCCGAAACTCTCGCCGGCCCAGCTTCAGCGGCTGCGCGCGACGATCGAAGGACTCGGCCCTGACCCTGCGGGAATCGAGGCCGCGGCGACCGGCGAAGCGACACGGCTGGAGGCCATCACGATCGGCGCCAAGGAAGCGCGGGCGCTGCTGGACCTGCAGCTGGCAGGTTTCCCGATTCTCGGCCCTGAACCCGTGGAGTCGCTGGAAGGCGGGGTGCAGGCCATGTACGACGTCGTCCACGAGGCGCAGGATTTCGCGGCCAAAGTGCGCGGCGCTTGCAGCCGCCCCGACGCCGCCCGGCGCGAGGACCTGGTCGCGCTTCGGACCGGCCCCGGCCCCTTCTCGAATTTCACCGACTTGCGCGCCCGGTCGTTCTCCGCCATGACCGCGCGCACGGCGCTTCGGATCGCCATGAAAGTCCGCGAAGTCCGCGCGACCTCGGGGACGTACCCGGAAGAAATCCCGACGGGGTTTGAAGATCCCGCCACGGGGCGCGAGTTCGAGTACAAGCGGGAGGCGCGCGGGTTCAAGCTGGTGACGCCCTCCGGCCTGGAATTCCGCGTCAGGGACTGAGCAACCCTTGGCCGCGGACCTCACGGGCCTCTCCGTCGGGAACTACGTTCTCCGGCAACGCCTGGCGAGCGGCGGATTCGGAACGGTCTATCGCGCTTCGGACCCCCTGCTGGGCATTGACCGCGCGGTCAAAGTGCTGCACGCGCATGTGATGGAGCAGAAGGGATTCCGCGAGCGGTTTCTGTCGGAGCTGCGGATCACGGCGTCGCTCGATCACCCGAACATCGTGCGGGTGCTGTCCGCCTTCGACGAGCCTCAGCTCTGCGGTTACGCGATGGAGTACGTACCCGGGCCGACGCTTCGGCGCCGCCTGCGGGAAAGCGGGCGGCTTGACCCCGCGCAGGCGCTTGACATCGTCGCGCAGACGGCGCGCGCGGTGCAGTACTCGCAGTCGCGGCGGCCGCCGATCATCCACCGCGACCTGACGCCCGAGAACATCCTGCTGCGGCCGGACGGCGTCGTGAAGGTGATGGATTACGGGATCGCGGCGGCGATCGAGGACCCCGCGCTGGCCGTCAGCAAGTCGATCGTCGGGAAGCCGAAGTACATGCCGCCGGAACAGTTCGAAGGCGAGGTCACGACCGGCGTGGACATCTACGCGCTCGGAGTGATTCTGTACGAAGCGCTGACCGGCAAGCCTCCGTTCGACGGCGATTCCGCGATGGAGATTTACCGGGCACACCTCACGCAGGCCGCGCGCCCGCCCAGCCAGATCGCTCCCGGCATTCCCGCGGAACTTGACGGGTTTGCGCTGCGCGCGCTAGCCAAGGACCCCGCGGAGCGCTTCCCCGACGCCGACCGCTTCCTCCGCGCCCTGGAGTACGTCGCCGCCGATTTTTCCGGTCGCCCGCGGGCCGCCGGCGCCGACGTCCTCGCGCTTCTGCGCCCCCCCGCCGCCCTCGCCTCGGCGCGGGTCCCTTCCCCCGACGAGGCCGCGCAGGTCGAAGCGCTCTATTCCGCCGGGTTTTCACTCCTGTCGAACCAGCGCTACGCCGACGCCGTCGAAAAATTCGACGCCGCCCTCCGCCTCGACCCCGCGCACCTCGAAACTCGCCGCCACCGCCGCATCGCCCGCGTCCGCCAGCTCGAAGTCAGCGAAGTCGCGCGCGACCGGACGAAACAGACGCAGTTCGAAGAGGACAACCTCCGGCTCGGACTGACGCACTTCAATGAGAGGCGCTGGGAAGAAGCGGCCGCAACGTTCGAGCGCGTGCTGCGCCTGAATCCGGACCGGCTGGAGGCGAAGCGCTACCGCTACGAAGCGCAGGAACGCGCGGCCGCCGAAGCCGTCGCCATGAAAGTGGCGAGGGAGAAGGCCGCCGCGGCCCGGACGCGCGGCATCGCGGCCTTCGAAGCCGGCCGACACGGCGAGGCTTCTGCGGCCTTCCTGGAGGCGCTGGCCTCCGACCCGACGGACGCGGAGGCGCGTCAATACGCGGAGCGATGCGGCGAAGCGCTGGCGCGCGCGGAGGTCGCAGGGATGGCCGAGGCGTCCGCGCGCGGGCCCGCTGGCGAATCGCTCGAGGCGACGCGAGCGGGGCTTGTTCGTTTCGCCTCCGGCGACCTCGAAGGCGCGATGGCGCGGTTCATGGAAGCCCTGCGACTCGATCCGGCGCGCGAGGAGGCGAGAACGTGGCTCGACCGGTGCCGGGCGAGGCTGGCGGAAGCGGCCGAGGCGCGGAGAGCCGCGGAGAGGCTTGAGGGACGCGACGAACACGAAATGCCTGCGCCCGGACGGACACCGCCCGCCGCCGAAAAGCAGTACAGCTCCGAACCCTCCCTCCCGATCGTGGATCTGACGGCAGAAATGGCGGCTCGAGGCGCGACCGTGACGGAGCCGGCGCGCGCGGCGGCCGCCGTCGCCTCGGCTCCCGCCCCGGCCACGCCACTCCCTGCCGCGGCGCCGGCCCGCCCGGCGTTCGTCGGGCGCGCCAACACGCTTCAGGTCATGGAAAAGGCACTCGAAGACGCCCCTCGTGGAAAGGGCGCCTTTCTGCTCGTGCGCGGCAAGCCCGGCGCCGGAAAGTCGCGGCTCATGGAGGAATTTGCGTCCCGCAATTCGTATCGCAACTTCCACTTCATCGAGGCCCGCTGCACCGGCGATCTCGGCGAGTACTTCGCGCCCTGGCGCACGATTGCCCTCTCCGCGCTCCGGGCCGTCGAGGCGGTGGATTTCCTCGCGTACACGAAACTCGCCATGAAGTTCGCGCCGGACTTCGGACGCTTCGGCGACGCATTCCGCAAGCTCGCCTTGTCCCATAACCGGAATTTCGACCTCACCGTCACCGACGCGCGCATGCGCGACCTCGTCGTCGAGCTTCTCAGCGCCGTTCTCGACCTCCGGCCGCTCTTTATCTCGCTCGACGCCGTCGAACTCGCCGACTCCGAAACCCTCGCCGTGCTCGAGCGCGTCGCAACGCTCACCCGCGAACGCCCGCTCGTCCTCGTCGCCGCCGCTTCCCTCTCCCCCGCCGCCGAAACCAATCCGTGGGCCCGGGTCTACCCGCGCTTCCGCACCAGCAAGCTCGCGAGCGAATTCCTCGTCCCCCGCCTGCCCGACGACGACCTCCGCAAAATGCTCGGCCCGCTTCTCGCCCGGGAACTGAAATGGAACGGAAGCGGCGAGCCGCCGCGCGCCGAAGCGCGGATCGCGACCGAGGTCGCGCGCGTCACGGAGGGAGACCTCAACCAGGTCGAGAAGATCTGCAGGCACCTGGCGACGGCGGGGCTCGTCGCCGAGGACGCGGGACTCTGGCGGCTGAAGAAGCGCGGCCCGCTGACGGAGGACGACCTTGTTTCGGGGCTGGGCGAAGTGCTCTGGAACCGCTTCCGCGGCCTCAACGCGCGGTCGTCGGGACTAGTCCGGTGGCTTTCGATTTCCGAGGACGGGCTTCCGTTCGACGTTCTCTCGGAGCTTGCGGCGATCGGCCAGAACGATCTTTTTCACGCCACCCACGAACTCAGCGCCCAGAAACTCGTCGCGGAGCAGGACGAGAAGGGGAAGCGAGCCTTCCTGCTTGTGTCGCCCGTTTTCCGTTCGCGCGTCTACGGCGAGATCCCGCTCGGGGACCGGCAGTCGATGCACGATCGTTGCGCGGCGGCGCTGGAGCGCCTGGACAAATCGCATCCCGAGCGCGCGGCCGCAGTCGCGCTAAAGGGGACGACGCCGGAACGCGCCGTGGATTGCGCGCACCGGGCGGCGGACGCGGCGCTGGAAACGGGGCGTCCGGCGGAAGCACGGGCATGGCTGGAGAAGGCGGAGCCGTGGCTGCAGCGGACGCGGGCGAAAGGGCAGGCAGTGGCGCAGGCCGAGAGGCTCGGGCGCGCGCTGTTGGCCTCGGGGCAGCCCGATGCGGCGCTTCGCGCGTTCCAGGGCGTGCTCTCGAGCACGCCGCCAGCCGAGCGCATGCCGGCGCTTCGCCTTGACCTGGCCCGGATCTATCTGCTGCTGGGAAGGCGGCGCGAGGCGGCCGATGCGCTTGCGATGGCGGGAGACAAGCCGAAGGACAAGCGGGACGAGGTTTCATCCCAATTGCTGCTCGCGAAGCTGGCGATGATGGCCGACGACCTGGCGACTGCGGGAATGCGCCTCGAATCGGCGCGCCACGGCGCGGACGCCGCGGGTCTCGCCGGGCCCGCGCTCGCCGGGCTCGCCGCGTTCCGGTTCGCGAAAGGTGAACTTCGGCAGGCGGAAGCCGACGCGACGGAAGCGCTGGAGCGCGGAGGCGCACCGGAGGCGCTTCTTACGCTCGCACGCTGCCAGCTCCTCCAGGGCCGCGCCCTGACCGCCGCCGCCCGGGTGGAGAGCGCACTGGAGGGGTGCGGCGACCGCGTCCTCGAGGCCGAACTCCGCGCGCTGCTCGTCCAGGCGCGAACGGCCGCGGGCCGCGGCACCGCGGCACGCGAACAATCCGCACTTGCCCTTCAGTCCTGCGCTCACGCCGGCGCGCCCGCGACCACCGCGCGCGCCGCCCTCGCGGCCGCAGGCGCCGACTTCGCCGCCGAGGACTACGACGCCGCCCGGGAGCACGCCGCCGCCGCACAGGCCGCCTTCGACCGCTGCGGCTCCCGGTCCGGTCTCGCGCGCGCCGCCATAGCGTTGGGCGAGGCTCACTCCGCCCTCGGCGACCCCGCGCGCGCTTCGCAGTACTTCGACCTCGCCGCCGCTTCATCAAATACCCCCGAACTCGCCGGTCTCCTCCCGGCGGCACGCGCCGAGAATTCTCTCCGGGCCGGCCGCGCGGCAGAAGCGCGGGCCCATTTCCACGCCGCGCTCGAGCACCTCGGCCACAAGTGGCCCGACGCGGGGCTCATCGGCCGCGTCTATTCCGGTCTCGCCGATTGCCGCGCCGCCAACGGCGATCGCGAAGGCGCACTGCGCAATTACGCCCGCGCCGTCAAGACCCTCCGCGACTCCGAGCTCGCACTCCCCTTCGCCCTCGTCCGCGCTTCCTGGGCCGCCCTGCTCGCCTCGTCTCCCGGCACTCGAGACGAAGCCCGGGAAGCCGCCGAAATCGCGACGGAAGCCGCTTCCACCCTCCAGGCCGCCGGCGCCCGCACGGCAGAGGCGCGCGCGCGGGAAGTCGCTTCGAAACTCCGCGCGATGGCGGAATGACCGACGAGGAGCTGATGGCGTGCTGCCGACGCGGCGACGAGGAGGCGTTCCGGCAGCTGTACGAGCGAAACCGGGATCGGGCGATGCGGCACGCGACGGGGATGCTGGGAGACGCGGACGCGGCCGGAGACGTGGTGCAGGAGGCGTTTCTCTACGTGTTCCGGAAGGCGCCCGAGTGGGAGCCTCGCGCGAAGTTCACGACGCTGCTGTACAAGGTGGTGTCGAGCTTGTCGGTCACGGAGTTGCGCCGGCGAAAGAAACGTTCGGCGGCGCCGATCACGGAAGAAACGGCGGCGGACCCGGGGGCAGGTCCCGAGTCTCACGCGGCCGGGACCGAGCTGGCAGCCAAGGTCCGGGAAGCCCTGGCGGAGATGCCCGAAGTCTACCGGGAGGCGCTGGCGCTTCGTTTCTTCGAGGACCTGCCCTACGAGGAGATCAGTGAAGTGCTGGACGTTCCGGTCGGGACGGTGAAATCGCGGATTCATAACGGATTGGAGCTTTTGAAAGGGCATTTTCAGAGAAAATTGCGAACTGAACCCCTGTAGCAGCGCTGTACAAGAAGCTGGCGGAGGCTGTTCCCACCGAAGCCAATGCCAGCAAGAAAAACATGACCTGCGACGAACTCACAAACGATCTCATGCTTGCGCCTACAGCGGAGGCCTCTTCGCACCTGATGGGGTGCGAGGAGTGCCGAGAGCGGCAGCGCGCGGTGACGCTTGCGGTCCGGGCGCTGCGCGCCCTCGCCGACGAGCGGCCTGTGCCGGACGCGAACGACATGATCATCCGGGCGGCCATCCCGCAGCTGGCCGCCGACGCGGCTCGCCGCCGGCCGGCCGGATGGTGGCAGGTGGCCGCCGCTGCAGCGGTTCTGCTCGCGGCCGTGATCGGCGGGCTCAAGTACAGGTCGGACCACGAAACTCCGCCTGCGGGGGGACGAGCGACAGCACAAGTGGACGCCCCTGCCGACCGCCAACCCCCGGACCCCGGAATCCCAGGGATCCCCCCCGTCAAACCTCCAGACGACCCTAAAGTGGGCGTCCCCGCGGATCCGAAGCCGGACCCCACGCCTCCCTCGCCCGATCCTGAGCCTGCTCCACCCGGCGGAAGAGGCTTCCTCGCCGGCGGCGAACTGCCGCCGCTTCCCAAGCCGCCCGATCGAACCCCTCCTCCGCCGCGGCTTCCCGAGCCAGCGGGCCTGCTCGCCGACGTAACGGTCGCGGACTGCATGGACATCATGCGCACGGTTCTCGGCGAGGGCGAGCCCGTCTCCCGGGACCTCAACGGGGACGGAGTCACCGACGTCGCCGACGCGCTGATCGCGGCGAAGCGCATCGCGGAGAAGGAGGACCTCAAATGAAGAGGTTCTCGATCCTCGCCTTCGCCGCGGTCCTCGCCGGATGCGCTTCCAGCGCCAGCGACGAGGCGTCGCCGGTTCGCGAAGATCGGCCGGCCGGCAGGTCTGCTGAACCGAAGCCGGGCTTCACTCGGCCGCAGCCCGTGGACATCTCCATCGACACCGGCGACCGGGACCTCGGCGCCTACACGATCACGCTCGTCTACGACCGCATGCTGGTCCACGTCGTTTCTGTCGAGCCGACGCCGGAATTCGCGCCGCCCCAGTACTCGCGGCGCGGCTTCACCTCAGGAGAACTCAAGCTCTCCGCCTACCAGATCGAGCGCAACCCGAGCGGCCGCGTCGTGGTCGCCCGCGTCGCCTTCGAGTCCCTCGGAGGCGACCCGTCGCGCCTGGTCGTGCGACTCGTCACGCTGGTCGACTCGGACGCCCTGCCGATCAAGGGCCGCGCCGAGTCGTCAAGGGACCGGGTGCCGTAGGAGTAACAAGGCCCTCCGAGAATTGAACGTGCGAGAAAAGACCTGCGGGTCGGGCGGAGTCGGCCCGATTGAGCGTAGCCGCACAAGTCACCACGCCCGGGCCGACGGAGCCTGACCTGCAGGTCTTTTCTCGCACGATCAATTCTTGGAGGGGGATACAATCCGCCCCCATGAGCGCACTCAGCTTCCTCAAGTCCCTCGACGTCTTCTCGTCCCTCAGCCCCGCTTCCTTCGACCGCCTGGGCCCCCTCGTCCGCACGAAAAAGTACGCCGCGAACGAGGCCATCATCAAGCGCGGCGAACCCGGCGACGCCATGTACATCGTCTACAGCGGCGCCGTCCGGATCCCGATCCTCGACGCCCAGGGCCGTGAAAAATTCGTCGCTGCGCTGGGCCCCGGCGAAGTCTTCGGCGAAATGGCCCTCATGACCGGCGACCCACGGTCCGCCGACGTGCTCTCCGACGGCCCCAGCGAGTGCATCATCCTCGACAAGGAAACCTTCTCCGCACTGACCAAGACTCACCCCGGCGTCTCCAAGTTCCTGACCCAGATCCTCGCCCGCCGCCTCTCCGAATCCGACCTCATGGCGTCCAAGACCGTCGGCAAGTACCGCCTCCTCGGCGAACTCGGCCGCGGCGGCATGTCCATCGTCTACTCCGGCCTCCAGACCACCCTCAACCGCACCGTCGCCATCAAGATGCTCTCCCACGAACTCTCGCTGGATGAAGAATTCTCGAAGCGCTTCCGCCTGGAAGCCCAGATCATTGCCCAGCTGAATCACGAGCACATCGTGAAGGTCTTCGACACCGAGACGGCCTACGCGACGATCTTTATCGTCATGGAATACGTCGAGGGGACCCCGCTCGCCAAAATGGTCGAAACGGCAACTCTCCCGTGGGACCAGTGCCGCCACATCCTCTGCCAGACCGCCAGCGCCCTCCAGTTCGCCCACGAACGCGGCATCGTCCACCGCGACATCAAGCCCGGAAACATCATCATCAACCCCCAGGGCGACGTGAAGCTGATGGACTTCGGCATCGCCCGCGTGAACCAGCCGGGCGAGCAGAGCGACAACGAAGAAGTCATCGGGACCGCCGAGTTCATGTCCCCCGAGCAGGTCCGGGGCAAGGCCGTCGACGGCCGCGCAGACATCTACTCCCTCGGCATCATGGCCTACAAGATGACCACCGGCCGTTGCCCCTTCGAGGACGCCGACCCCTACGTCATCCTGAAGCGCCACCTGCGCGACCCGATTCCCCCCGCGAAGGAAATCAACTCCAAGGTCCCCGAAGACCTGAACCGCTTCATGATCAAGGCGCTGGAAAAGGAGCGGGAGAAGCGGTACCAGAACTGCGCCGACATCATCCGGGACCTGACGCCGCGGGAGAGCACGCTCCTGGCGCAGCCGAAGGGCGTGCGGATCATGGCGGTGCAGAGCCCGCACGGGATGGACGAAAAGATCGAGGCCTATCTCAAGCAGGTGAAGGAGCAGCTCGTCAAGATGCCCGGTGTGCATGTGACGATGACGAATCTGCCGCCCGGGTAACCCCGGATCGCCAGCCTGAGGCAATCTAGATTTACCGCGAGCAGCTCCTCTTCCCCGCCCTAGTTTCCGGTCTCGAGGCGAGCCGCAAACTTCTCAGCCATCCCGACTTCGCGGATCCTCGCCTGCGCGCCCTTGAGGTCGTACTCCTCGCGGAAGTACGTCGCCTTGGCCTTCTCCATGTCCAGGATCATGTACGAAGAGAGCGGGCAACGGTCGCGGGGCTGGCCGACGCTTCCGGGATTGAGCAGGTAGACCTTTGAGAAATCGAGAGCGATCTCCTGGGTCTTGTGGATCGGCTTGACGACCTGGCCGGGGGCAAAGAGCGAGGTCATGTGCGTGTGGCCGTGAAGCGCCACCTTGGTGTCGGGGAACTCCGTCTGCAGGACGCGCAGGGAGCCGACGACGGCGTCGATCGTGAGGACGTACTCGTCTTTGTGGCGCGGCGACCCGTGGCACATCAGGAATCCGCCCGGGTGGCGGAGGCGGTTCTGCCACTCTTCGATGGCCGTGTATTCCTCGTTCTTGAGCTGGCCACGCGTCCACTCGATCGATTTCGCCGTGTCGGGCTTCAGCGCCTCGTCGATCTCGCCGACCACGTAGCGCTCGTGGTTGCCGCGAATCGTCACGATTTTCCGGCGCATGATCTCGTTGACGCACTTCTTCGGGTCGGCGCCGTAGCCGACGACGTCGCCGAGGCAGACGATCTCGTCAACGCCCTCCTTGTCGAGACGCGCGAGAGCCGCCTGCATCGCTTCCCAGTTGGCGTGAACGTCCGAGATGATGCCGAAGCGCATGGAGGGCCAAGTCTACATGAGCGGCGGTTGGGGCGCGCGGTTTGGCATGACCCAGGGGCGGGCGAGCGGGCTTGCGGGCGGGCAGAAAGAATGCGGCAGGCCGTAACCGGGCCTGCCGCGCGATTCTTCGACCGATTTGCCGGGGCTACTTCTCGAGGAGGACTTCCACCCGCCGGTTCTCCTTGCGGCCGGGCTCAGACTTGTTGTCGGCCCTGGGCCTCGTGTCGGCGTAGCAGCCGATGCACATCTTCGTGATCCCTGTGCCGTTCAGCTCGTCGAAGACCGATTTCGCACGACCGTAGGAGAGGTCCCAGTTCGAACGGAAGCCGCGCGTCGTCATGATCCGGATCGGCTGGTTGTCCGTGTGACCCTCGACGCGGATCTTCCGGCCCGCGTAGTCCTTCTTCAGCACCTTCACGAGCTTCGCGATCGACTCCTTGCCGGCAGGCGTCAGCGTCGCCTGGCCGCTGTCGAAGAGGATGCCGCTTTCGAGGACGATGGCCGTGCCTTCGGCGCGCTCATCGACCTTGAAGCCCGCTTCCGTCAGCGCCGTCGCCGGCTTCGCGGGAACGACTACGGTCTTCTCGACGATGACCTCCTTCGGTTTCTCCGCGAGCTGGTGGCGGAGATCCTGCAGGGAACCCTCCTTGGAAGCGATCCGGTTGCGAAGGTCCTGGTTTTCCTGCTGGAGGACGGCGACTTCCTGGTCGCGGTCGCGGATCTGTTCTTCGAGCTCGGTCGTGGAACAACCCGCGGCAGTGAGGCCGAGGGCGCCGATGGCGAGAAGTCTGGCAGTGGCGCGCATGATCCCTCTCCTGAGAAGTGGCGGACGGACTGTGGTGTCTCCGGGAGATGATCGGCGTGCGGAGAGGGGCGCCTGAAGCGCGATCGCGGAAAATTGAGGGTCTTTATTCGCGCGTGAAGAGCGACTCGAGGAATTTCGGGTATTCCTCGAAAGCCCAGCGATCGATGGCGGAGTACCAGAGGAACATCGCGAGGCCGGCTGCGGCGAGGTAGGGGCCGAAGGCGAGGTAGGAATCGAACGGGATCGGGGGTTTCCCGCGCGCGGCGCGCCAGGCGTTGGTAAGGCGATTCGCGGCCATGACGGGAACCCCGACTCCTGCGCCGAGACAGGAGGCGATGAGGAACACGAAGATTGACGCTTTCCAGCCGAGGAGGCCCCCCATCCAGGCCATGAGTTTCACGTCGCCGAAGCCCATGGCTTCCTTGCGGAACGCGACCTTGCCGAAGAAGCCGACCATCCAGATCGCTCCGGCGGCGACGGCGGCGCCGATCAGGGCGGCCAGGAGGCCCTCGACGTGCGCGAAACCCGTGAGGGTTTCGACAGAGGTGCCCGGTCGAAGGCGCAGGATGGGGCGGTGCAGCCACGGGAGGGCGAATGACAGGAGCGGGGCCAGCCATATCCCGCTGATCGAAATCTGGTCAGGAATGATCCGGAATTCAAAGTCGATGAACGTGCAGACGATCAGCCCGGCGATGAGCCACGCTGCGACGGCGAACCAGGCGAGGCGCATGAAGGGCGTCGCCGCAAATGGGCGCAGCCAATCCGCCCCTGAGCCTGCAAGCCACGAGGGCGTGGGTTCAACGGCGATCATCGCCGCCAGCGCAAAGAACGCCGCGGTCAGCGCCTCGACGAACGGGTACATCGGGGAAATCGGCATACGGCACGAGGAGCACTTCCCGCGGAGCAGGAAGACCCACGAGAGCACGGGAATGTTTTCGAACCACCGGATGGCGTGGCCGCAGCGCGGGCAGTGCGAGTGCCTCGGGTTCGAGATCGACATGCACCGGCGAGGCATACGGTAGATGCAGACGTTCAGGAACGACCCGATCGCGCCGCCCATCGCCGCTGCGCTGGCGATCCAGAACCAGTCGGGAACTCCGGGCATCACGGTCGTTGCGGGCATAGTTCTATTGTCGCGATGGAACGAGGTTGAAGTTCAAAAAAAAACGGGACTCGCCAAAGGCGAGCCCCGTCTCTGTGTAACCCACTCGAAACCTAGCCTTCCTTCAGGGACAACCCGTACTGCGCCAGCTTCTGCTTCACTTCGTTCAGCGACGTCGTCCCGAAGTTCTTCACCGCCAGCAGCTCCTTCTCCGTCTTCATCGTCAGGTCCGCCAGCACGCCCACGCCGAGGCCTTCCAGCGCCTTCTTCGCGCGCGCGCTCCACTCGAATTCCGCGATGAGCTTCTGCAGCACGTCTTCCTTCGGGCGCGCCACGACCGGCATCGGCGCCGGCACGTCGGACGGCAGCACCGGCTCCGTCCCGGCCTCGCCGGGCCTCGCCAGCCGCAGCCCCTTCGACTGCAGCAGCTCCCGGATCTCCTTCAGCGACGTGTCGCCGAAGTTCCGCACCGTCAGCAGCTCCTCCTCCGTCTTCCGCACCATGTCCCCCAGCGTCATCACGTTGATCTGTGCCAGGCAGTTGCGGCTCCGCACCGACAGCTGGAACTCCGCGATCGGCGTCGACAGCAGCTTGCCCCACTTCATTTCCTTACGCTTCGCTTCCTCGTCGTAGTACATGCCGAGTGAAGCGCGCGCGTCCTTGTAGTAGAGCTGGGCGCGCTGGTGGTTCGGGTAGACGTCGAGGACCTGCTCGTAGCAGTCCGAGGCCTTCATGTAGTCGCCCCGGTCTTCGTACAGAACGCCGAGATTGAGCAGCGTCGCAACCCGCGGCGGGCGAATCAGGCGAAGGCGCTCGTAAACCTCCAGCGCTTCCTTGTCCTCACCCCGCAGGTCGTGGTTGTACGCGAGCCGGAAGAGCGTGGGCTCGTGGTTCGGGTCGAGTTCGAGGGCGCGTGCGTAGTGCTTCTCGGCCTCCGGGTATGCGCCGGTGAGGTCGCAGCACATTCCGGCGTGGTACAGAAGGTCGGGATGCTCGCCGTGCGACTTGATCGCCTTCGGGATCGCCGCGAGGATCTCCTCGTGCTTCCCCTGCTTCTCCATCGCCTCGAAGCGAGCGCCCGTGACCAGCACGGCGTCGCCGTCGGCGAGGTCGAGGCTCTTCAGCTTGTCGAGCGACTCGAGCGCCTTTTCAGGGTCGTTTGCTTCGATCGCCGCGAGCGCGGAGACGAAGAGCGACTCTTTCGAGGGGCGCACGTGGGAAAACGTCTCGAGCGCTTCCTTGGTGCGGCCAAGGATCCACTGGCCGGCAGCCTTGCGGCCGAGGCCCTTGTTGTCGCCGAGCTTCTTCTCAAGATCGACGTCCTTGCCATCGACGATGCGGGCCAGCTCGTGGCGGCGTTCGATGGATCCATAGGTCTCGCGGCGGGCTTCCATGATCTGCGCGAGGGAAATCTCGTCTTTCTCGATGATGTCACGGAGCTTCGAGACGGTGGCAGCGTCAGCCATCGTTGCTAATGCCTCCCAGGGATAGTCCAGGCGGAAAGAGGGCGCGGGGAAGAGCCCGGTAGGGTATTTGCACGTACCGGCGGTGTCAAGGAAAACAGCGAAAATGCCGTGCCCCGGGATTCCGCTTCAACTCCTTCTACGTCATAAGCTTCAGATTTTCGACGACCGGGGGTCCAGGGCATCGCGCAACGCGTCGCCGAGGAGATTGAACCCCAGGATGGCCAGCGAAATGGCGATTCCAGGCCCCGCCACGGTCCACGGGTACTGCATGAACGAGTGTTCGCGCGCCTGCGCCAGCATCGTTCCCCACTCCGGCGTGTCGGGCTCCACGCCCAGCCCGACGAATCCGAGCCCCGCCGCTTCGAGAATCGCCGTTCCCACGCCCAGCGTTGCCAGCACGACGATCGGCGCGGCCACGTTCGGGAGGATCTGGAACACGATGATGCGCGTCCGCCCGGCGCCGAGGGCACGCGCGGCCGTGACGTAGTCGAGTTCACGGACCTGGAGGACGGAAGCGCGGACCTGGCGAGCGTAGACCGGGACGTTTACGAGACCGACGGCGAGCATGAGGTTGAAGAGGGACGGGCCGAGCGTGGCGACGATCGCGATGGCCAGCAGGATTGCGGGAAACGCGAGCATGATGTCCACGACCCGCATGACGAGCGCGTCCACGGCGCCTCCCGCCGCGCCTGCGAACAGGCCGAGCGGGACGCCGATGATGAGGGCGACGCCGACGGAGACGACGCCGATGAACAGCGACCAGCGCGCCCCGTGAAGGACGCGGGAGAGCATGTCGCGCCCGAGATGATCGGTGCCGAACCACTTCCCCGCCCCGGGAGACTGGAGCTGCGAATCCTGCGAGATCTCGCGCGGCGGGCGCTTCGCAAATCCCGCGAACGCGGCGGCGCCGAGATAGAGAGCGACGAGCAGGGCGCCCGCCATGGCGGCGCGGCTGCGGCGGACCTTGAGCCAGGCGCGACTGGGACCTCGTGCCGGGAGAACGTCGATGAACTCAGGCATGGGAGATCCTCGGATCGAGGCGCCCATAGAGCGCATCCACGAGCAGGTTGACGAGCACGAACGCGGTGGCGATGACGAGGATGGCGCCCTGCATTGCGATGAAGTCCTTGCCCTTGATCGACTCGACCACGTAGCGGCCGATCCCGGGCCACGAAAACACCGTCTCGGTCAGGACGGCGCCCGAGAGCAGCGTGCCGTACTGCAGGCCGATGGCCGTGACGATCGGGATGAGCGCATTTCGAAGCGCGTGACGCAGAGCGACGGCCATGACGGGAAGTCCCTTGGCGCGCGCGGTCCGCACGTAATCGCTCGAGAGAGTCTCGAGCATGGACGCGCGCGTCAGCCGCGCGATGACGGCCATGGGAATCGTGGCCAGCGCGCAGGCCGGGAGCAGGAGATGAAGCAAGGCCTCACGGGCGACTTCAGCGCGGCTCGAGAGAAGCGCGTCCAGGACGACGAACCCCGTGCGGTCGGCGGTAAAATCCGTCATGAAGTCGAGCCGCCCGCCTCCGGGAAGCATTCCTTTGAACGCGACCAGCGCGAGCATCCCCAGGAAGAAAACCGGGATCGACACGCCGACGAGCGACAGGCTCATCACGGCAAGGTCTACGAACGATCCGGGCCGGAGCGCAGCCAGCACGCCCGCGGCCATGCCGAACAGGGCCGCCAGCAGAAGCGCCGCGGTGGCCAGTTCCACCGTCGCGGGAAAGTGCCGCTTCAGATCCTCGGCGACAAGTCTCTTCGTCTGCGAAGACCTTCCGAAGTTTCCCCGTGCCAGCCCGCCCATGTACGACGCGTACTGGACGACCACGGGCCGGTCGAGCCCGTACTCATGCCGGATCCGCTCGACCGTTTCCGCCGGCGCCTTCTCGCCCGCGATCGCCCGCGCCGGATCCCCCCCGACGTGCGCCAGCGCGAACACGAGGAACGACACGCCCAGGAGCGTCGGGACGGCAAGCGCGAAGCGGCGGAGGAGGAACGCCCTCATTTTTTCGCGAAGGCGTCTTTCAGCCGGACGAGGCCCATCGGGTGAAGCGCGTATCCCTCGACGTTGGCGCGAATGGCGGCGATGTTCGGCAGGTACGCGAGCGGGACGACCGGCGTCTCCCCACGCATGACTTCCTGCGCCAGGCCGTAGAACTCGGCGCGCTTCGCCTGCACCGGCTCCTTCTGTGCCTGCACGACGAGGGTGTCGAACGCCTTCGACTTCCAGTGCGCGTGATTCTGTTCGGGGATCGCGGTGGAGTGGAACAGCGTGAAGAGGAAGTTATCCGGGTCGCCGTTGTCGGTGATCCAGCCGACGAGGGCGATGTCGTGTTTTCCCTGTTTGAGTTCGCCGAGGTAGACGCCGCCTTCCCACACCGGGCTCACGATCCTCGGCTTCAGCCCGATGGCCTCGAGCCGCTGCTTCACAACCGCGCCGACGCTCGCGGGATCCGGGACATACGCCCGCGGATTCGGCATGACGTAGAAGTCGATTTCCTTCCCCGCGATCCCGGCCGCGGCGATGGCGGCCTTTGCCTTCACCGGGTCGAACGGATAATCCGCGACCTTGTCGTTGTAGCCCCAGATGGTGGGAGGAAGCGCATTCGGGCCCGTCTGGCCGATGCCGCGGTAGGCCAGCTTGAGGAGTTCCTTCTTGTCGATGGCCATCGCAATCGCCTGGCGCACCTCGGGACGGTCGAACGGAGCCTTCTCGCAATTGATCGCGAGGTAAGAAAAGTTCATCCCCGGCTCGAGCAGGAGGCGGCACGAGGAGTCGGCGCGGATCGAATCGAGCTCGCCCGGGGGCACGCCGTCGATGATATGAACCTCGCCTGCGCGCAGGCGCTGGACGCGGACGGAATTCTCTGCAATGACCGCATAGATCACCTTCTTCGTCTTCGGTGAGCCCCCCCAGTACTCCACGTTCGCTTCCAGGACGATTTTCTGGGTGGGCTCCCACGAGACGAACCTGAAGGGACCGGTGCCGACGGGGTTCTGCCCGTAGGCCTCCTTGTGCTTTGCGATGGCGGCCGGGCTCGAGATGCAGGCCGGGAACATCGCCATGTTGGTCAGAAACGTCGCGTTTCCTTCCGTCAGGGTGAAGACGACCGTGTCGCCCGACGGAGTTTCGACCTTTGAGATGTTCTTGTAGAGGAAGTCGTACGGCGTTTCCGTGAGACCAGCGCGAAGCGGGTGCGCCGGCTGCAGGTAGCGGTCGAAATTGGACTTCACGGCAGCCGCGTCAAACGCGGTTCCGTCGTGGAATTTAACCCCTGTCCTCAGCTTGAAGGTCCAGGTCATTCCGTCGGGTGAAGAAGTCCAGGACGTCGCAAGAGCCGGCTCGACCTTCGTCCCCTTCGCCTCGAACGCGACCAGCGTGTCGAAGATCTGGGTGACAACGTTGACCGACTCGCCGTCTTCGATAGCCTGCGGATCGAGCTTCTTGGAGTCGGCGCCGCGTGCATAGACGAGCACTTCGCCGGCAAACCCTCCCGGGGGCTGCGGGCCCTTTTCCTTCGAAGCGCCCTTGCCGCACCCCGCCACCACGAGCGCCATCACGGCGCACCCGAGCCATCGCTTCATGATTTGGCCTTTCGCATCTTCGCCTCGAACAGCACCCGGATCGGGACTTCCGCAAGCGGGAGATTCTCGCGAAGCCGGTTCTCAATGTACCGCATGTATTCGCCGGTGAAGCCATCGACGTTGTTGACGATGAGGACGAACTCGGGAGGGTGGACCTTGGTCTGCTTGGCGAAGTAGATCTTGGGGAGCTTCCCGCGGCGCGCGGGCTGGTGGTAGCTCGCGGCATCCTCGACGAGGCGGTTGAGGAACGAAGTCGGGACCCGTGTGCCGGACTGCTCGTGCAGATCGGCGGCGAGCTTCAGCAACTCGCGCAGGTTGAAGCCCGACTTGCCGCTCGCGCACACGATCGGTGCGAACGCGAGGCCGGGGAGAACTTCGTCGTAGTACTCCTGGTACTCGGTGGGTTCCCGGCCGGCCTTCTGGGCGAGGTCCCATTTGTTCAGGACGAGCACCACGGGCTTGCCCGCGTCCACGATGACCTGGGCGATCTTCTTGTCCACGATCGAAATCGATTCGGAGGCATCGACCAGGAAGAACACGACCTCGCAGCGGCGAAGCGCCCGCTCGGTGCGGACGCGGCCGAAATGGTCCATCGCGTCCTGGTTGCGCTTCCGGCGGAGCCCTGCGGTATCGATGATCGTGAATTTCTTCCCGTCGATCTCCATGCGCACGTCGACGGAGTCGCGCGTCGTTCCCGGGATCGGGGAGACGACCACGCGCATCTCCCCCGCGAACTTGTTGAGCATCGTGGACTTGCCGACGTTGCGGCGCCCGATGATCGCGATCTTCAGCCCCGGATCGGGAACAGCGCCGGCGCGCCGGTCCGGCGGAATTCTCTCCTGCACGACTTCCGCGAGGTCGTCCAGCCCTCGCCGCGTCAGCGCGCTCGTGATCACCGGCTGCCCGAATCCGAACCGGAAGAAGTCCGCTTCCTGCCCCACGGTCTTCTCGGAGTCGCACTTGTT
Source organism: Planctomycetota bacterium (assembly GCA_038060895.1). Taxonomy (GTDB): domain Bacteria; phylum Planctomycetota; class MHYJ01; order WSZJ01; family WSZJ01; genus WSZJ01. The sequence continues at coordinate 7,461 of JBBTCT010000037.1, read as the reverse complement.
GGCCACGACCACGACCGGAACTTTCCCGCGCCGCAGCCGCTCCGCGATCTTCGAGTCCGCGGACGTCAGTCCGTCGCGCAGGTCAACGACGAAGAGCACCGCGTCCGCGTGCTCCAGCGCGACGGCCACCTGCGCCTGAGCCTGCGCCATGACCTCGCTGTCCGGTTCGTCCACGATCCCCGCCGTGTCCATCGCCTCGAAAACGATGTCGCCGCGCTCGACCACCGCCGTCACGCGATCAACCGTCGTCCCCGGCTTCGGCGCTTCAATCGACACCCGTCGCCGGGTAAGGGCGTTCAGGAGCGTCGATTTACCGACGTTTGGACGGCCGACGATGGCGACAAGTGGTAAGCGCATAGGCGAATCCCGGGGGCGGGAGGCGGTGTATCTTCCCGACGCAGGGGCCGCTTGCAAGGGAATTTCCGTATCTCTATAATTCTAAAAGAGTTGTGAAGCGCAACTCGCGGCGTTTCGGGTGTTTAAAAGGGAAAGGATTTCATGCCTGCTGACAACGCCCCCTTGAACAACCCCGCTTCAGCGTCCGCCCCCCCTCGCGCTCCCGCGACGCGCCTGCGTTGCGAGGGATGCGGCGTCGAAGTCCGCGCGGTGGGCTGGAAGCCCGGGATGCCCGCGGCCTGCAAGAAGTGCGGGAAGGCGATGCACCCGGCCAGCAATGCGCCGACGATCAGCGTCGCGGATGCCACGGCCAACACGCTTCGTCCCGAAGCGCCCGACCCGCTTGTCGGCCGCTCGCTCGGAGGATGCAGGATTTCGCGAAAAATCGGAAGCGGAGGGATGGGGGCCGTCTACGAGGGGCTCCACATCGGCCTGGACAAGAAGGTCGCGATCAAGATCCTGCCTCCCGAATTCACCACGCACGCGACCGCCCTCGAGCGCTTCCAGCGAGAAGCGCGCGCCGCCGCGAAGCTCGAGCACGCCAACATCGTGCAGGTCCTCAACGTCGGCAACGAGGGTGGCTATAACTTCATCGTCATGCAGTTCGTCGAGGGGGAATCGCTCGGGAAGCTCGTGTCGCGCCGCCGATCGGTGCCCTGGCTGGAAGCGCTGAAATTCGTGCGCGATGCGGCCCGCGGGCTGGTGTCGGCGCACGCCGCGGGCGTCGTCCACCGGGACATCAAGCCCGACAACATCCTGATCGCGAAAGACGGCGTCGCCAAGGTCGCGGACTTCGGGCTCGCACGGACACTCGACTCGAACGTCTCGCTCTCGACGACCGGCCAGATCATGGGGACGCCGGACTACATGTCGCCCGAACAGGCGCAGGCGCAGAAGATCGACGGGCGAAGCGACGTCTATTCGCTCGGCGCCACCTTCTACTTCCTGCTATCAGGAAAGAAGCCGTTCCACGCCGACACGCCGCTCGCGATCATCATGAAGCACGTGAGCGAGGCTCCGCGGCCGCTGCGCGAGATCAACGCCGAGATCCCCGCAGCCGTCGCAAACGTCATCAGCAAGATGATGGCGAAGAAACCGGAGGACCGGTTCCCCGACTGCGCCGCGGTAGTCGCGGCGCTCGACGAGCTCGAAAGGGGCGGAACGCCCGTTTCGTCGGGCAGCCTGCCATCCGTGCCGTCGCCCGGCGGACTTTCGCAGGTCATCCTGCAGCCCGAGTCCTCCGCCCGCGGCCTGCTCTTCGTCGGCGCCGGAATCGCCGGCGTTCTCCTCTTCGCCGTCATCGTCGTCGCGATGGTCAAGAGCCGAAGGGAAGTTCCGGCCGCGCCGGCCCGGCCGCCCGAAGCGACGCCCGCGGTCGGCGCGGGACCTGCCCCCGATCCCCCGACGACGGACAAGAAGGTCCTGGACCTCTATCGCACGCTGACCGAATCCATCGCCGCCCGCGAGTGGCGGCAGGCCACCGACGCCTTGAAGTCCCTCCGGATGTTGTCCGAGACTCCCGCGTACAAGTCAATCGAAGCGGATGTCCTCCAGCACGCCGACCAGATCCGGATCCACGTCGAACGCGTCGCATCCGGCGTCTTGACCGACCTGCCCGGCGGCGCGGAACGCTATACCTTCGAGTTCGACGGCCGCGAAGGAGAGGCCGACTTCCTCGAAACGCGCCTCTGGTCCCGGGGAATGCGCCCGATGGAAAACGGGTTCCTGGTGGGCAATGGATTCGTCGCTCCCAAGGGCGGAGTCGCCATGCTCGACGGGACGCTCAGGGCGCGAATGCGCTTCATCGAGCGCGCCAAGCGCGTGAAGGACAAACCGGGCGGGAACAAGCCGCGCATCGAAGAAGCGCTCCGGTCGGAGGCCTGGTTCGGCTTCCGGGTCCAGGAATCCGGCGTCGGATGGGTCGCCGGAGTCGAGGACGAGGACGGGGACCGCGTGCGGGCAGTCATCCAGCACCTCACCCAGTCGAAACCGCTTCCGAAAACCGAAGAAATCAAGGCCGCGGAAATTCCGCTCGCCGGGGACGTGCTGTTTGACATTGCCGTCACGTTCAAGGGGAAGCACATTTCCATGAGCGTGAACGACAAGGAGGTCGTCGCCGTGGACGACGCGTGGGTGTCCGAGCCGGGAAACCTCGTTTTCCACGCGCGCGGCCCCGGCGTCAAGATTGACCGCCTCGTTTTCGAGAGGTCAAAGTAATGCGCGTCGGCTTCGTCCAGTTCGCGCCGGTCCTGGGCCGCCCCGAACGGAATCTCGAACGGGCGGAATCGCTCGCGCCGCAGGCGGAACTGCTCGTCCTGCCCGAGCTTTGCGCCGCTGGGTACAACTTCGAGTCGAAGGAACAGGCCGCGGAACTCGCCGAGCCGGCCGAGGGGCCGACGCTGGAAGCGGCGATGCGGATCGCGCGCAAGACGGGCGCGGCCGTGGTCGCGGGATTTTCCGAGAAGAGCCGCGAGGGAAACTACAACAGCGCCCTGCTCGCGGACTCGAAGGGCCTGATCGGCGTCTATCGCAAGACGCACCTGTTCGAGAACGAGAAGGACTTCTTCCTCCCCGGCGATACCGGATTCAAGGTCTGGGACGTTGCGGGCGCGAAGGTCGGCGTGATGGTCTGCTTCGACTGGTTCTTCCCTGAGGCCGCCCGGACGCTCGCGATGCGCGGCGCCGAAATCATCGCCCACCCCTCCAACCTCGTGCTCCCCTGGTGCCCGGACTCGATGCCGGTGCGCTCGCTCGAAAACGCGGTCTTCGCCATCACCTGCAACCGGCACGGCGAAGAGCGCGGCCTGAAGTTCATCGGCCGGAGCCAGGTGACGGCCCCCGACGGGAAGATCCTGGTGCGAGCGGCAGATGCCGCGGACGAAGCGAAGACGGTGGACATCGACCCGGCAAGGGCGAAGAAAAAGACAATCGCGACCCGGAACGACAGATTTGGCGATCGCCGCCCAGAGCACTACCAGCGCTAGTCGTTTTGGGGTTGGGGTTGGGGTTTGGGACTTGTCGTGGCCTTCCCCCCTACTCCTCCTCCACCGCCTCCTCCGCCACCTTCTCCCCATCAAACGACATCAGCTTCTTCTCCCCTTCCACCGTCGTTTCGATATGCACCGGCCGCTTCCAGACCCGGAACAGGTTCCTCAGCGTGTCCCGCCCTTCCTTCCCGTCCAGGTCGAGCCCCGCGTGCTGGTGCGCCAGCTTGAGCTCTCCCCTGTTGCGAAAATTCCCGTCCTCGACGCGGATGATCGGGTAACCGCTGTTCGTGAGCCGGAACAGGAGCTGCTCCTTCACTTTCGCGAACTCGCGGTCGGCAATTTCCATGCGGTTCGTCTGCGGATTGTGCCGGAACACGAACAGCTCGTGCCTCTCGCAGAATTCCTTCGTGAGGAACTCGTCGATAAACGTCAGGTCGTTGTGGATCATCCGGACTTCGAAGATCTTCTTCTTCCCAAGCCCCAGCTTCAGGTCCCACTCGCGCCGCTGCTGCATGTTGTCGCAGCGCTCCCAGTCTGAGCCGAAGCGCCCCTTGTCCCAGCGCTCCTCGATTTCGCGGTAGAGCTCGATGCCGACCTTGTACGGGTTCAGCACGCCGGGGCGCGATCCGAGCGTCCCCGCATGGTGCTCCGCATAGTCGATCACCTCGGCGTCGCAGAGCACCTTCTCCGTCATGATCTTCGAGTGCCAGTACGAGGCCCACCCCTCGTTCATGATCTTGGTCATGCCCTGCGGCGCGAAATAGTAGGCCTCCTCGCGCACGATCGCCAGCACGTCGCGCTGCCAGTTGTCCAGCGGCGCATTGTCGAGCAGGAACAGCAGCACGTCCTTCTCCGGATGCTCCGGCAGCTTCCTCTTTTTTGCGATCTCGTCCTCGATCGCCTTCTTCTGGCGGTCCACAAAGTCCTTGGGATTCATGAAGCGGTCCATGTAGTCCTTGGACCGGATCTTCCGCGGGGTCACGTCGCGCTCCAGGTCCTCGACGTGCTCGGTGACTTTCCGCTTCTTCGGCGAATAGACGGAGTGGGTGTCGATCAGGTTCTCGATCGACATGCACGCGTCCAGGAAGTCCTCCACGACCGTCTCGCCGAACTTCTCCACGTAGCGCCGCAGGCGCGTCCCGTGGTTCGCCATCTGGTCGAGCATCTTGCGGTTCGTCTGCGAGAACCAGTAGTTGTGCTTGAAAAAGTCGCTGTGCCCGTACACGTGCGAGATGACGAGCTTCTGGTCCACCATCGAATTCGACTTCATGAGGTACGCCGTGCACGGGTCGTTGTTGATCACAAGCTCATAGATCTTCTGCAACCCGAACGAATATCCCTTTTCCAGCTCCTCGTAGTGCATCCCGAACCGCCAGTGCGGATACCGCGTCGGGAACCCGCCGTACGCCGCCACTTCGTTCAGCTCGTCATGGTCGATCAGCTCAAATGACGTGTCGAACGGGTCCAGCCCGTACCCCAGCGCATACTCGCGGATCTTCGACGCGCACTTCGAGATCTCCTCGCGCAGCCCGCCCGAGCGCGAATTCCCGCCCTTGATCCCGCGCGTGCTCCCGCTCATTTGCCCTTCCCCAGGAAGTCCTTGATCGAGTCGTAGATCCCCTCTCGGTCCTTGATCTCGCTGGTGATGATGCGGGGGTCTTCCTGGCCGAAGCGCTCGTCGAGGTCCTTCTTGAACTGGCCTGATCCGTACGCGGATTTCACCTGGCCGTAGCAGAAGACGTTCGAGGCCGGGAAGAGCCGCTGCTCGAGCAGCTCGATGCAGCGGCGCGTGTCCTCGGAGCCCCAGTTGTCGCCGTCGGAGAAATGGAACGGGTAAATGTTCCACTCCTGGACATTGAAGTCGCGCTCGATGATGTCGTTGCACAGCTGGAGCGCGCTGGAGATCTTCGTGCCGCCGGATTCCTTCACGTGGAAAAACGTGTGGTGATCAACCTCGCGCGCGACGGCGTCGTGGACGATGTACCGCGTTTCGATCTTCTTGTACTGCGAGCGCAGCCACGTATCGATCCAGAACGCCTCGATGCGGACGATCTCCTTCTGCTCGTCGCCCATCGAGCCCGACACGTCCATCATGTAGATGATGACCGCGTTGTTCTGCGGGATCTCCCTCACCTTCCACGAGCGGTAGCGCTTGTCCTCGCGCCACGGAACGACGATCGGGTTCTTCTCGTCGTAGATGCCGAGCGCGATCGAGCGCTTCAGCGCTTCGCGGTACGTGCGCTTGAAGTGCCTGAGCGACTCCGGACCGGAACGAGAAATGCCCGTGTACTTCTCCTTGTCCGCCGCAATCGTGCGCGAGCCCTTCGGCTTGATGTTCGGCAGCTCAAGCTCTTCGCCGAGGATCTTCGCCAGCTCCGACAGCGGCACGTCCACCTCGAGCAGGTGGTCTCCGGGCTGGTCCCCGGCGCCGGTGCCCTCGCCGGGCTCGCCCTGCTCCAGCGGCGTCCCGGGCTCCCCCGGCCCCATCCCCACTCCCCCGCCGTCGTTCTTGCCGTACCGGAAATGCGGGATCTGGATCTGCGGGATCGGGATCGAAACGAGGTTCTTCCCCACCTTGCCGACGAGCTCGCCGCGCGTGATGTACTTCCGCAGCTCCTTCTTGATTCTGCCGCGGACAATCGCGCGGAAACGGGAGAAGTCTTTTTCGATCTTCTTGACCATGGTGTCTAGCCCGAGCCGTGTTCGCGCCGAGCGACAATCCAGTCGATAACGATGCAGGCGCCGAGCGAGACTACTACGGAGCTGAGGACAATGGCTCCCACGGATTGCACGAGCGAAAAACCTGAGTCATGAAGGGGGGGACAGAGGGGCAAAAACGTCAGCAGGCCGAGGAAGACCCCGGTCGCGAACGGGCCAAACCAGCGCTTCATCGTCTTTTCCAAGAGGCACCTCCTTCGCCGGCTTTTCTACTCCTTTGCCGAACCTCTCGCGAAAATGCTCGCGACAAAGCTCAGCACGTCGCTGGCACAGATGTGACAGTAGCCGTAGCTCTTGATGAGCCTGCTTCTCACCACGTCGATCTTCTCCTGAGTCTCCTTGTCGATGACGTTGGAGATGAGGCTCGTGAGCTTGATGGTGTCCTTCTGGTCCTCGAACAGTTTCAGCTCGAGCGCCTTCTGCAGCCTTTCGTTCGACCGGTAGTCGAACTTCTTCCCTTCAATCGCCAGCGCGCCGATGTAGTTCATGATCTCGCGGCGGAAGTCGTCCTTGCGGCTCTCGAGAATGTCGATCTTCTCCTCGATCGAGCGCATCAGCCTTTCGTCCGGCTCTTCGTCCTGCCCGGTGTACCGGTTCTTCACGCGCTCCTTCTGCGTGTAGGCCTTCACGTTGTCGATGTAATTGGCGCAGAGACGGCTGATCGCGTCCTCGTCGGCGCAGATCGCGCGCTGGACCTCGTTTTTCACGATGTCCTGGTACTCCTCCTTCGCCACCGCAAGCAGCTCCTTGAACTTCTTTTTCTGCTCGTCGCTCGTGATGAGCGAATGGTGCGCGAGGCCGTCCTCAAGCTCGTTCATGGCCATGAAGGGATTGACGCAGCCGCCGTCCTCGACCTGGACCAGGGCGTTGGAGATCTTGTCCTGGATGAAGCGGGGGCTGATGCCTTCCATGCCTTCGCGCTCGGCTTCTTCCATGAGTTCGCGGATGTTGTCTTCCGTGAAGCCGGGGAGGGTTTTGCCGTTGTAGAGCTTGAGTTTCTGGAGAAGGGTGAGGTTGGCTTTCTTCGGCTCCTCGAGGCGCGTCAGGATCGCCCACATGGCGCAGACTTCGAGCGTGTGGGGGGCGATGTGCTTGCCGCGGACCTTGCCGAGGTTGTAGTCGCGCTCGTAAATGCGTATCTCATTGTCCAGCTTGAGGTTATAGCTGATGTCAATCTTCAGCGTCCGGTCCCGGAACGCTTCCATCAACTCGTTGTTCTGCAGCCTCTTGTACTCCGGCTCGTTCGTGTGCCCGATGATCACTTCGTCGATGTCCGTCTGCGCAAACTTCTTCGGCTTGATCACGTGCTCCTGGCTCGCGCCCAGCAGGTCGTACAGGAACGCCACGTCGAGCTTCAGAA
>JBBTCT010000036.1:4882-103167 GCA_038060895.1 Planctomycetota bacterium | reverse complement strand
CCCGAGAGGGTACTTCGCGAACGGAGGTCGGCCTTCTCATCCCATCTTTCAATTTTCAAGCAAAGGGAGAACTACAAGACGACAATTTCAGGCTCCCGAGATGATGGCGCATCCTTGAAGTTGCCCCTTTGTAGTTCTCCCTTTGCCTGGAACTTGAAAATTGAAATTTGAAGTTCTCCGTTTTTCCTCGCACTCCAGCCACTCCGCGTTCAAATGGTCGAACCCGATTCGCACCCAGGCGTTTCTACCAGCTCCCCCCAAGGAGACCCCCCAATGCCCGAACCCCCGCGCCGCCCTTCCCCGTTCCTCTTCCTCATGCTCGCTTCTCCCATCCTCAAGGTCTGCGCCGCCTGCTGGCTGGCGTTCGGGATCGTCGGGCTCTGGACCGCCTACCACGTCGCTTCGAAGGCCGAACTCGTGGACAAGGCCTACTGGTTCGCCCTCGGCGGGAACGCGACATGGCTGGTAGCGCAGACCATCATGCTGCTGGCGGCGGGGGACCTGTGCATCGCCCTCATCGATATGCACCGCGACCTGGGACTGAGCCGGGAGAGGCTGGAGCGAGGTCCGGTCGCGCCGGCGGCCGGAAGCGCGCCTCCTCCGGCGCCCAGACCGTGAGGCTGGAATCAGCAAGTTCAACGACGCAAATTCAATGGCCCATCTTGAAGTTGTCCTCTTGTAGTTCTCCCTTTGCTTGAAACTTGTCGTCTTGTAGTTGTAATTTCGGCGCCCGCAGGGCGCCGCCACACCTCACTTATTTCTTCTGCCCCTTGAAAAACGCCAGCACCAGTTTCCAGCAAGTGTCATGCCCCGCCCCCGGCACCATCTCCCTGCTCACGTTCTTCCACCCCTTCTCGTCCGCAATCTTCTTCGCCGAGTCCCACTGCGGATTCAAGAGCTTGTCGATGTACTCGTCCTTATCCCCCTGGAAAACCTTCACGGGAAGCGTCTCGCGGGCCGCGTCGGTCGAAATCACGCTCAAATTGTGCTCGTAGAAGTTCGGACAGGCCGGCGCCGCCGCAACCAGCATCTCCGGATGGCAGAACACCATCTGCCACGTCAGGTTTCCGCCGCCGCTGAACCCCGTGATGTAGATCTTGTCCTCGCCGTTGAAGTCCTTCTTCACGTCCGCGAGCACGTTCAGGAACCCCTCTTCGTCGAACTTCATCCGCGCGCCCGCATCCCACTTCTCCAGCGTCGCAAGGTCGTACGTGTACTTCGCCTTCATCTCGACCAGGTTGTTCGTGCTCGAAAACGTCTGCGGCGTGATCAGGATCGCGTTGAAGTCCCCGCGCTGCCCCGCCAGATTCTCGATCGCGCCTTTGAAATTCGCCCCCGCGCCCTCGACGTAAACCAGAATTGGCCACTTCTTCGCCGGCGTCCAATCCTTCGGCAGCACCAGGTAGTACTGCATGTCGTGCGCCGACGCCTTGCGCAGAAGCGGCGTCCGCTCCCCTTCCCGCAGCTCGACATCCTTCAGCGCCTTCGCCCGCGCCGGATCGTCCACCACCCGCTGCGCGCCCGACAGCAGCCGGTACGCCCGTCCCCAGTCCTTCTTCCCCACCGCGTCGCGCCACGCCCCGTCCAGCAGCGGCCCCGCTTCCTTCGGCGCCCACTCGAACCCGCGCACGAAATACCCGTCGAACACCGCATCCTCTTTCGCCGCGTGCTTCTGCTTCGACAGGTCGATGTACAGAGGCGCGATCTTCTTCCCGAACGCCGCCTTCCTGGTTGCCCACTCCTTCTGGTCGGCCTCCGACGCCGCCGAATCCCCCGCCGCCTTCTCCTTGATCTCCTTCGCCTTCGCATGCGCCGCGTCCAGCACCAGCGCCTCGTCCGCCAGCGCCCGCGCTTCGGTATTCAGCTTCTTCGGCTGCGCCCACGCCGCCAGTTCGGCCAGCCCGCCGGCAATGGCCTTCTTCAGCTCGACGTCCTTCGATCCCTGGCCTTTGTCCCCGGCGAAGGCCAGGAGGCCGGTCAGAAACAGGAGGGTCAGACGGCGCATGGGTTTTTCTCCGAGAAGCGGCTGGGGCGTGGGATTATACGCGGCCTTGGGGGACGTCCCGAAAAACGAAACATGAGAGGGGGAACGGATGAAGCGACTGTGGCCTGTGGCGCTGGTGGCAGTGCTGGCGGCATGTTCGGGTTCGGAGAAGGACGGCGGGGGCAGCGAGGCGAAGCAGCGCGGCGACGTCTGCCTGCAGAATGACGACCTCGAGGGAGCCGTGAAGGCGTACACGGAGGCCATCGAGGAAGACCCGGGCGCGATGGCGCCGCGGAACAACCGCGGAAATGCGTACGTGCGGCTGGGGCTGGCGGACAAGGCGCTCGCCGATTACGACAAGGCCGTGGAGCTGGCGCCGGACGACGCTCGCCCGCGCACGAACCGCGGGTGGACCTGGCGGCAGAAGGGCGACCTGACGAAAGCCCGGGCGGACCTGGACGAAGCCGTGAAGCTCGATCCGAAGAGCCAGCTCGCGGTTTACCGCCGCGGCATGGTGCGCTGGGCCCAGAAGGACTACGAAGGCGCGGAGGGTGACTTCAAGGCGGCCACCGGCCTCAACGCGCAAAGCGCGCACGCCTGGGCCGCGCTCGCCGAGCTGCGCGTCCGCAAGAATGCCATCGACTCCGCCCTCGAGACGGCCAACGAGGGGCTCAAGGCCAACCCCGGCCACGCCGGAGTCCTAAACGCCCGCGGCCTCGCCTGGTACGCCAAGAAAGATTTCACCAAGGCCAACGACGATTTCAGCGCGGCGCTCGCCGCCGATCCCGACCACCGCAACGCCCGCTTCAATCGCGCGCTCATCTCCTGCGAGCTCAAGAAGTACAAGGAGGCGATCGCGGATCTCGACGAGGCGCTCCGTCTCTCGCCGAAGAATGCAGACGCCTGGAAGCTGCGCGGTTACGCGAAGTACGCCGCCGGCATGGGCGACGACGCGGTGCCGGACTACAAGAAAGCTCTTGAGGTTGCGCCGAAGGACTGGGCGGACCGCAAGGAGGTTGAGGAGTGGTTGCTGAAGGAGCCGAAGAAGTAAGTGGGTAGGGGGTAGGAACGGCGAAACTCAGGGCGGCGAGTTCAGACCTCGCCGCCCCTTTTTTTTAGGGGCGACCTGGGGCTCGCCGGAATCTGGGGGTTCTCCTTTCCTACCAACTACCCACCACCCCCTATCTACTTCCGTTCAAACACGAGCTCCCCGCCCTTCGCCCCCACCTTGATCCCGTCCCCGTCCTTCCACTTCCCCTCCAGAATCCCCCGCGCCAGCTGGTCCTGCAGCCGCTTCTGGATCGTCCTCTTGAGCGGGCGGGCGCCGTACTGGGGGTCGTAACCCTCGGTTGCGAGCACCTTTTTCGCGTCGGCGCTGACATCGATCGTCAGGCCGCGGTCCGACAGGAGTTTGCGCAGCCGTTCCAGCTGCACGTCCACGATCTTCGTGATGTGCTCCTGGGTCAGCGCGTGGAAGATGATCGTCTCGTCGATTCGGTTGAGAAATTCCGGGCGGAACTTGCTGCGCAGCTCTGCGGTGACCTGGTCGACCATCGATTTCCATGCGACGGACTTTTCGTCCTTGCCCGCGACTTCCTGGATCAGGTGCGACCCCAGATTCGAGGTCATGATGATGACCGTGTTCTTGAAGTTCACGACGCGTCCCTGCGAGTCGGTGAGACGGCCGTCGTCGAGGATCTGGAGAAGCACGTTGAAGACGTCGCCGTGCGCCTTTTCGATCTCGTCGAACAGAATGACGCTGTAGGGGCGGCGGCGGACGGCCTCGGTGAGCTGGCCTCCCTCCTCGTGGCCGACGTACCCGGGCGGCGCGCCGATCAGGCGCGAGACGTTGTGCTTCTCCATGTACTCGGACATGTCGATGCGCACGATGTTCTGGTCGGAGTCGAAGAGGAATTCGGCGAGTGCCCGGGCGAGCTCGGTTTTGCCGACGCCCGTCGGGCCCATGAAGATGAACGAGCCGATCGGCCGGTTCGGGTCCTGCATCCCCGCCCGCGCGCGGCGCACCGCGTCGCTGACCGCCCGCACCGCCTCCTCCTGCCCGATCACCCGCTTCATCAGGCGGTCTTCCATCTTGAGCAACCGCTCCATGTCGCCTTCCAGCATCTTGGTCACCGGAATCCCCGTCCAGCGCGACACGATTTTCGCGATGTCCTCCTCGGTGACTTCCTGGCGCATCATGGAAGTGCCGCCCTTCTGCATTTCCTTCAGCTTCGCCTGCGTCGCGGCGAGCTGCTTTTCGAGCCCGGGCATCGTGCCGTGGCGAAGTTCCGCGACCTTTTCAAGGTTGCCTTCGCGCTGAAGCTGCTCCTGCCGCACCTTCGACTGCTCGATCGCCTCCGACAGGCTCGCGAGGTCTTTCACGACCGCCTTTTCGGACTGCCACACGGCCTTGAGCCGGCCGCTCGTTTCCTTCAGCTCCGCCAGTTCCTTGTCGATCGCCTTCAGACGCGCCTTCGATGCGTCGTCTTTCTCCTTCTTCATCGCCTGCGCTTCGATCTGCAGCTGCATGATCCTCCGCTCGAGCACGTCGATCTCCTGCGGCATCGAATCGAGCTGCAGCCGGATCGCGCTGGCCGCTTCGTCCACAAGGTCGATCGCCTTGTCCGGCAGGAACCGGTCCGCGATGTAGCGGTGCGACAGCCGCGCCGCGGCGATCAGTGCCGAGTCGCGGATGCCGACGCCGTGGTGGACTTCGTAGCGTTCCTTGAGGCCGCGGAGGATGGAGATGGTGTCTTCGACGGTCGGCTGATCGATGAGGACGGGCTGGAAACGCCGTTCGAGGGCGGGGTCCTTCTCGATGTGCTTGCGGAATTCGTCGAGCGTGGTGGCGCCGATGCAGCGCAGTTCGCCGCGGGCGAGGGCCGGCTTGAGAAGGTTCGACGCGTCCTGCGAGCCGCCCTCGGCGGCGCCGGCGCGGACGATCGTGTGCAGCTCGTCTATGAAGAGGATGATCGCCCCCTCGGAGGCCGTGACGTCCTTGAGGAGGGCCTTCATGCGCTCCTCGAACTCGCCGCGAAACTTCGTGCCGGCGACGAGCGCGCCCATGTCGAGCGAGAGGACGCGCTTGTTCTTCAGCCCCTCCGGGACGTCGCCTTCAATGATGCGGCGCGCGAGGCCTTCGACGATCGCCGTCTTGCCGACGCCGGGCTCGCCGATCAGCACCGGGTTGTTCTTCGTGCGGCGCGACAGCACCTGCATGACGCGGCGGATCTCCTCGTCGCGCCCGATCACCGGGTCGAGTTTCCCCTTCTTCGCGGCGTCCGTCAGGTCGCGGCAGTACTTCTCAAGCGCCTGGTACTTCCCTTCCGGGTCCGGCGAATCCACGCGCTGGTTTCCGCGCACCTCCGTCAGCGCCTTCAGCACGGCCTCGCGGGTGACTCCCGCGGCCTTCAGCGCCTTTCCCTCCGCCGCCAGCGCCAGCAGAAAGTGCTCCGCCGAGACGTACTCGTCCTTCAGAGACTCGGCTTCCTTGCGCGCCGCTTCCATGAGCAGGCGAAATCTCGACCCCGCTCCGACCTGGGCTCCGCCGCTGACCTGCGGAAGTTTTCCCAGTTCGCGGTCCAGTTCCTCCCTCAAACGGCGCGGTGCGATCCCCATCTTATTGAGGATCGGCGCAACGATGCCGCCCTCCTGCTCGAGCAGGGCGGCGCCCACGTGCTCGGGCGTCAGTTCGGGGTGGCCCTTCGCTTCAGCCAGGGATTGAGCGGCCTGAAGAGCTTCCTGAGACTTGGTCGTCAATTTGTCGAGGCGCATACCCGTTCAAAAAGCAAACCGGGTGCCATCCCGTAGGGGCCGCGCCCCCCGAAAGGGGTGTCAAGATGGCAGGCCAGCTCCAGCCAATGCCAGCCGGCGTTCATCTTCCCTTTAAGTACGCCTCGAGCGCCGAATCAAACCCACCCTTCTGCACGTGCGCCCGCACGTCCTCAATCGAGGAGTACGTGGACAACATCTGGTTCACGCAGTCGTTGAACGTCCCCCATCGCGGGTCGTCGCCCCGCTCCCCCGTGATGTCCTCGAAAAACACGATGTGCCGGACGTCGTCGCGCGTCACCGCAATCGCCTTGGTCGTGTACCCCGGCTCCTTGAAGCGCGTCCAATCCACCAGGTCGCTTCCCGGCAGATCGAAGAAGCCTTTCTCGTACATGTAGGCATACAGGTCGTGCGTCGCCCGCTTCTTGATCTCCTTCCAGAAAACCTCGATCCCCTCGCGCTTCACCTGCGCCTCGAAAGGCCCTCCGAAGGTGCGCGACTTCATCCAGCCCGCCGTATAGAGGAGCGTGTACATCGTGCGGGGCTTGCGGTCGCCGGTGGGACGGAAGTCGCCCTTTCGGGCAAACTGGAAGAACGCGAACTCGTACGGCTCCGTGCAGGGCGCGTCGTTGGCGCCGCTGTCGACTGGAATCGGCGTCGTCCCCTCGTCGTCCGTGCCTGGCTCGCTGCAGCCTGCGATGGCGAATGCGGCGGCCGTGGCCATCGCAAAGATCAGAGTCCACTTCATCTGCAACTCTCCTGGAAAGCTACTTCCCCCCGGGCAACTTCGTCTTGAGCCAGTCCTGGTCGGGCGTGCCATAGATGAGAATGTCGTCGAAGCGGGCCTCGCTTCCCTGGAGGAAGAGCGAAATCTGCCCCCGCGTCCAGGCATCGTCCTCGCCGCTCAGGACTTTCTTGTCGTCGATGTAGAGGCTGAGGGCGCGTACCGCGCGGGTGAGCCGGACGCGCAGCGGCGTTCCGCGTTGCGCCTTGGGATCGGCGGCGCTCTGGAAGACGGCGAAGGGCGGGTTTCCGTTGAGGTTGATCTTGGTGAGAGCGAGGGACTTGAGGTCCGGGTTGCCGAGCGACTGGGCCGTCGCGGGGGCGAAACCGCCGAAGAGCGCCATGTAGGAGTGGCCGGCAGAGTCGTTGTGGACGGTGATGCCGATGCCGCGGTCCGCCAGCGCAGTGAGTTTCATGTCGATCGACATGTCGCCGACGAGCGGGACATTCCAGTTGAATCCGCGTGTCGCTTCCTCGGGGGCCGCGCCTCGAAGCGACTGCGTGTCCTTGTCCCAGGTCCAGGTGCCCGCATTCGTTGACCAGTCCTGCAGCTGCTCGCTCGTCGCGAAGTCGTACATCACCTCGACGGCGCCGCGGGCGTAGGTCTTGAGCACGGTTCCTTTCAGGATGGACTGGATCCCGGTTGTGTCGCTTCCACCGGCCTTCGCGTCGCATTCCGCGATCTTCTGCTGGATCGCGGCCCTCCGCGCCTTTACCCAGTCCGTCGCGGCCAGCTCGGACAGGAGCCGCTGGTACTTCTGCCGCGCCTCCGGGAATTTCTTCCGGTCGAACGCGTCCGTCGCCTCTTCGAAAAGCTTCTTCGCGACCAGCTCCGCGTCGCCAAGCCCGCGCTCCCCGAGGCGATCGAGGTACCACTTCGCCCGCGCGACGCCCTCTTTCGACGCCCGCTCCAGCTCGTCGATGGCCCGCTTCTTGTTCTTTTCCTCGGCGCTGAAGAAGAACAGCAGGCCGATGCGGAAATAATAAGGCCCCTTGTCGGCTGCCTTCTGCTCCGCCGTCAGCGTGTTGAACGCCAGCTGGCACAGGACGGCGATGTCTTCTTCCGCCGCCCTCGATATCTGGAGCTCGCTCGAGCCGCCTTTCGGGAACGCGTAGCCAACGCGGTCCGCGTCCCGCGACGTCACCCTCACGTCGAACTTCTTGATCAGCACGATCTCCTTCGAACGGATCGCCGCGTCGGCGCCCCTGGCCGCATCTCCCAGGACGAGATTCAGCGACATGACGTCGTCGATCATCGCCATGATCCGGTCCTTTACCGCCACCATCTCGGCGTCCTTCAGGAATCTGTCGCAGTGCGTCAGCGCTTCCTTGTACTTGCGTTCCGTCAGCAGCTTCTCGAGCGCCGGCCAGAACTCCGTGTCGTGTCGCTTCTTCCCGATTTCCGCGAGCTTCGCCACGTACTCCTCTCCGGCCTTTTTGATCTCGGCCCGAAGCGTGTCCGCCTGCGCCAGCACGGGCGGAGAAGCGTACTTTTTGACGCCGTCCAGCGCCGCCTGGGCCTTCGCGTAGTCCTTTTTCTCCTGCAGGGACTTTGCCGCATCGCGGTCCTTCGCCCACGCGGCCTGCATCTCCGCGTCGATTTCGGCGAGCAGGTCGGCAAATTTCTTCGCTGTCGGCGTCGAGTCGAAATGCTTCACCCACTTGACCTGCGCCGCAGTGTAAGCCTCCCACGCGCGGCCTTCCTTCCGGGCGGGTTCCGCCTCGGCGCGGATTCTGGCGAGAAGCGTCTGTGCCGTGGCGTCGAGGCCGTCGCGGAACTTCTTGCGGTCGGCGATCGCCTTGTTTTCCCAGGCGGTCTTGCGGTGCGTGGCGATGAACTCCTCGAGGCGCGACTCGATGTCGTTCAGGCGCGCGGGATCGGCCTGGTTTCCCTCGATGAAGCCGGCCAGCGCCTTGTATTCCTCTTCGATCTTCTTCTCGCGTTCTGCGGAGACGTCGATGACGGGACCGGTGCCGCCCGGGTTGTCCACCTTTTCGGGGACTTCCGCCACGGTCGTGTTCACGGGGGGTGGCGTATTTTCCGGCGCCTTTTTGCCCTTGGTCGCCATCACGACGCCGCCGATGATCGCCAGCGCCACGATCGTTGCGATCGCGATCGGGGCGATCACCGTCGAGGTCTTCGGCGGTCCCGCGTGACTCGAATGATGCGCCTTCCGTGCCGTCTCCCCGCCCGGCAGCGGCATCACCGGCGCCCCGGCCGCCACCTGCCCCGGCGAGAGCGACTTCTTCGCCGCCGAAGCCACCTTCACGTAGACCAGCGGCTTCCCCGCCGCCGCCGCTTCCAGGTCCGCCGCCATCTGCGCCGGGTCCGGATAGCGGTCCTCGCGCCGCTTCTGCATCGCCTTCAGCACGATCGCATTCGACTCGGCCGACAGCTCCGGCCGGATCTTCTGCGGCGGCACGAGCTCCTCGGTGATGTGCTTCGTCATCACCACAGACGGCACCGTCCCTTCGTACGGAACCTGCCCCGTCATCATGTGGTACAGGCTCGCCCCGAGCGAATACAGGTCGCTCCGCGTGTCCACGTCCTCTTCGCCCCGCGCCTGCTCCGGCGAGATGTAGTTCGGCGTCCCGACGCTCAACCCCGCCTGCGTCAGCCCCACGTCCCCCGTCTCCTGCTTCGCCAGCCCGAGGTCACACAGCTTCGCAACCCCTTCCGCCGTGGACATGATGTTTTCCGGCTTCACGTCCCGGTGCACCAGCTTGTGCCGCCACGCATGCTCCAGCGCCCGCGCAATCTGCCCGCAGATCCCCAGCGCTTCCTTCTCGGGAAGCGGCTTCCCGTCGATGAGCCGTTTCGAAATCGGCTGCCCGTCCACGAACTCCATCACGAAGAAGTAGAGGCCGTTGGCGGTCCCGACGTCGATCCCCTGGATGATGTTCTCGTGGTTCAGCTTCGCCACGGCCCGCGCTTCCCGCATGAACCTCTCGCGGAACTGCGCGTCTTTCGCGAGCTTGGGCGGCAGGACCTTGAGCGCGACGATGCGGTCCATCGACACCTGCCGCGCCTGGAACACCGCGCCCATCCCGCCCTGCCCGATCTTTTTCAGAAGCTCGTAGCCGGGGATCGAGTCCTTCTCGAGGGAGCCCTTTTCATGAAGCGGCTTCGCCGAAACTTCCCGGTACTGCTCCTTCGACAGGTGCCCCTTGTCGAGCAGGATCTCCGCCAGCGGCTTGGGGTTGATCCCCATGTCCCGCATCTTCTGCTGGATCTCGAGCGCCTCCTGCACCTGCTCTTCGGTGCAGTACCCGCGGCTGCGGATCGATTCGGCAGAAGGGTCGGCGGTCTCGGGCATGCTCGGGAGTATCTCCGGGGGGAAGGGCGATTCTAGCCGGGGGGACCGGGGGCCGCAAACAGGACGTAGAGAGGTACGGGAAGTTACGCGGTGTTGTGAGGTGGAGGCGCGAAGGCGAGCGAAGCGGCACCGGCAATTTATAATTACAAATTTCTAATTTATAATTATAAATTAAGATGTCAATCGGCCGCGCCTTCCCGAGGTCCCGTTCCACTCCGCCCCCTTCGCCGATGCGCTAGACTATGCCGATGCGCTTCCCTGCAATTGCGGCCGCATGGCTCCTTCCCGCCCTCGCGCTGGCGCAAGGCGGGACCGTTGAGCCTGTCACCGAACCGGCGAAGAAGGTCATCATCCTCGTGAACGAGTCGGTTCCCGATTCGCTGGCCGTGGGACGGCACTACGCGAAGCGGCGCGGGATTCCCGAGGAGAACCTGTGCCGCGTGAAGACGACGGACAAGGAGACGCTCAGCTGGGACGAGTTTCGCGGCCAGATCATGAAGCCGCTGGGGCGTTTCCTCGAAAAATTCCCCGAAGCGCTGTACATCGTTCCGGTCTACGGCATCCCGACGCAGATCAGCGAAGAGAGCCCCGAGAACGACGAGCCGAAGGACGGGCCTCCCGGGACGATGACGAAATTCGTCACGAACCGCGACTACGCCTGCCTTGATGCGGAGCTGGCGCTGATCCCGCGGCCGGGGCATGAGCTCGAGGGCTGGATCGACAGCGACCTGTACGGGAAGGACGAGCGCGTGACGCCCGCGCACCAGCTCTTCCTGGTCTCGCGGCTCGACGGACCCTCGGCGGCGATCGCGAAGGCGCTCGTGGACAAGGCGATCTACGCGGAGACGTACGGTCCCGTCGGGGAAGCCTACGTGGACACGCGCGGGCTCGACAAGGCGACGCCGCTGGGCAAAACCGACGAGGAAATCCGGGAGTCGAAGGCGGTTTTCGAAGCGGCGGGGATCGTGGTGCACCACGAGGACACGGCGGAAGCGCAGGATCTGTCCGCGTTCAAGGACTGCGTTTTCTACTGGGGATGGTACGCGGCCGACTACACGGGCACCGCGCCTCACACCTTCCGGCCGGGCGCCGTCGCGGCCCACCTCCATTCCCAGAGCGCCTTCTCAATCCGGCAGGATGCGCGGCAGTGGGTCGGTCCGCTGCTGGCGCACGGCGCGACCTGCACCGCCGGGACCGTTTACGAGCCCCTCACGGTCGGCTTCCCGACGATGGGTCTGGTCCTGGAGCGGCTCTTCAAGGGCTACACCTGGGGCGAAGCCTGCGCGCTCGGGAACCGCAAGCTCTCGTGGATGGCCGTCTTTGTGGGCGACCCGCTGTACGCGCCGTTCGCGAAGGGGCTGAAGGAGGCGCAGGAACAGAACCGGGCGCTCGCTTCCGAAAGCTACGGCAAAGCGGCCGCCGCGATCGACGCCGGCGACCTCGACGGCGCGCAGAAAACGATCGACGAGGTCCGGAAAATTGCCGTGCCGATGGAAGGCGCGCAGGACACGGCGTTTCTCGCGCGCGAAATCACGTCGCGCCGTCTGGGGAAGGTCTCCGGAACGGTGGCGGACCTGGTGAAGAAACTCGACGAAGCGCGGGCCGCGCGCGAACGCGGCGACGACAAGGCCGCGCAGACCGCGATGGAAAAAGCGGTCGGGCATTCCTCCATGTCCTATGACGCGAACTTCACGCTCGGGTCGTTCCTGGTCGAAGTCGGAAAGGCACAGCAGGCCCTCTCCTCCCTCGAGAAGTCACAGAAGTCCCACCCCGGGTCTCTCGAGCTCCGCGAGCCCCTCGGCCGCGCGCTCGCGGCCAACGGCAAGTTCGATCTCGCGATTCCACTTCTCGAGGACGCGGTTCAGGACGGGGCGGGAAGCGACTGCATTGCGGTGCTGGGTGACTGCTTCCTGAAGACACGCCAGGCGGCCAAGGCCGTGCTCTTCCTGACGGACGCGACAAAGAAGGACGCGAAGAACCGGGCGGCATTCGTGGCGCTCGCGAAGGCGCACGAGGAAAGCAAGGACATCCCGAGCGCCCTCCTGGCGTTCAAGGAGGCCGTGAAGATTTACCCGGAAAAGACCGACCAGATCGTCCCTTACAAGGACGCGTGGCGGGCGTTCTACGTGACGGTCGGACGCGGGAAGGACAAACGCGAAAAGGAAGACGTGGAATGGGTGATCCGCGACTTCGACAACATCGAGTACCAGCCGCCGACAAAGGGCGTCGCGCTGGAGATCGCGAAGCAGGCGGACGCAGCGGTCGGGACCGATAGCCCGGTGTCGCTCGGGACGATTCCAGGCGAAGCGATGAAGGTCCCGGGGCTGCCGCGGCTGGTTGTCGGGAATGCCAGCTCCGCGGAGGTGACCATCTTTCTCAAGGGATCGTGTGCTCGCCTCATCAAGATGAACCCGCTCGCCACGCCGACGGCGACCGGGAAGGACTACGGCGTGTACCCGGGGGACTACGACGTGCTGGTCATGGTGAAGCGCGGCCCGGACAAGACGTTGCTGAGCGGCCGCGTGACGTTTGAGTTGAACGTGTCGTATGGCATGGTGCTGGATAACTCGCTGGCGCTGAAGTTCCCTGCCAGGTAGGCAGGGGGTAGTGGGTAGGGGGTAGAAACGACCAGGACCATGCAAAGACGACAAAACCTCGTGGACGGCCGGGTGCTGGGGATCGACCCCGGCACTCTGCGTGTCGGGTTCGCGATCGTCGATCGCGCGGGGAATTCGTTCACGGCGGTGGAGTACGGAGTGATTCGCGCCAGCGGGCCGCTTCCGGGCCGGCTCAAGGTCATCTTCGAACAGCTCACCGTGCTGGCCGAAAAATACCGGCCCACCCTGCTCGCGCTCGAGGACGTGTTCTTCGGCAAGGACATCCGCGCCATGGAAAAGATCGGCGAAGGGCGCGCCATCGCGAAGCTCGTCGCGGCGCAGCACGGCATGGAACTCGCCGAATACCCGCCCGCGACCGTGAAACTCGCCGTCGCCGGCAACGGCGCCGCTTCCAAGGAAGCCGTTGCCCGCATGGTCACCGCCGCCTTCAGGCTCGCCGAGCCCCCGCGCCCTTCCGACGCCTCCGACGCCCTCGCACTCGCGCTCTGCCACTGCACGCGCGGCCCGGCGCCGGCCGCCGCGGCGCGTCCCCGGTCCCGCCGCAAGGGCTGGACACTCCAGGATGTGCAGGTCCTCGCCGCCGGCCGCTCCTCCCGCAGCTGATTTTCGTTTTTCCTTTTTCGTTTTTCGTTTTTCCTTTCGTGGTTGTCGTCTTTCCGCCCCCCGCGAGGACTCTCCATGAAAGCCATGCTCACCTCGGACCTCCCCCTCAAGCTCTTCCGCAAAGGCAAGGTCCGCGACGTCTACGACCTCGACGACCGGCTGCTCTTCGTCGCCACCGACCGCGTTTCCGCCTACGACGTCGTGATGCCCAACGGAATCCCCGACAAGGGCCGGGTCCTCACGCGACTTTCGAATTTCTGGTTCCGGAAACTCGCGGGCGTCGCGAGGCACCACCTGGTCGAGACGGAAATCGAAAAGATCCCGCAGGTGCCGAAGGACCGCCGGGAGGAATTCGCGGGGCGCGCGATCACCGTGCGCAAAGTCTCCGTCTTCCCCGTCGAATGCGTCGTCCGCGGGTACATCACGGGAAGCGGCTGGAAGGAATACAAAGAGGGCGGGCAGGTGTGCGGTGTGCAATTGCCGGCGGGGCTGAAGGAAGCCGACCGGCTCCCCGAGCCGATCTTCACGCCTGCGACGAAGGCCGACGAGGGCCACGACGAGAACATCACCTTCGACCGGATGATCACGATCGTGGGAAAGAAGGTCGCCGAGGCCCTTCGCGACCTGTCGATCAAGCTCTACAACGAAGCGCACGCCTACGCGCTGACGAAGGGGATCATCCTCGCCGACACGAAGTTCGAGTGGGGCTGGCACGACGGCGCGCCGATGATCGTGGACGAGGCGCTGACGCCGGATTCGTCACGCTACTGGCCGAAGGAATCCTGGGTCCCGGGGAAAAACCCGCCGAGCTACGACAAGCAGTACCTCCGCGACTGGCTCACGGCTTCGGGCTGGAACAAGGAGCCGCCCGCGCCCGCGCTACCGGACGACGTCATCGCGAAGGTGCGCGAGAAGTATCTGCAGGCGTACCAGGTGCTGACCGGGAGCGCGTTGTAACAAATCGGGAACCTCGGCCCGTCCAACCGGAAAGTTCGCGCGGGAGGCCGAGCAGCAGCCATTCCCTGCTTCGCGAAACGAACGAAGGCCAGGGATCATTGTCCCCGGCCCTCGCTGTGTCCCTGCTGATCACGGACACGGCAGGCTAGTCGCCCTCCCGCCGCTTCGTCCGCGGTGCCCGCGGAGCCCGGCCTCGTACGCCGGCCCTCCCGCGCCTGCGCACTCCCGCTTTCTTCACTGCGTCGACACTGCCGCCGGCAGCGGGCTTCGGTTCCGCCGTTCCTGCCTCGATCGCGGAAGCCGTCGCTTCCGTGCCGACGGGCTCCTCCTGGGTTTCCGCCCCCATCTCGGACGGCGCTTCGGGCGCCGGAGCCGCTTCCCGGCTCGCCGCGGCTTCCGCTTCGGCCCTCTCTGCCGCGGGAAGCGACAGGAAGACGGCCGCGGCGTGGTCGGCGGGCTGCTGGTCGGCGGCGGCCCTTGCGGCAGCCGCGCGCTCGGCGGCCTCACGTTCGGCCCGTTCGCGGTTGGCGCGCTCGGCCTGTTCACGGGAAGCGCGTTCGGCGGATTCGCGGGTGGCTTGTTCGCGGGCCGCGCGGTCGGCGGCGTCGCGGTTGCCCCGGTCGTCGCGGCCGTGGTCGCGTCGGCCTCCGTTTTCACGCGGGAATTCCCGGACGGGGGCGTGGATCGGCGCGCCCGGCCTGCCGGCCCCGGGAACGAGAATTCCGCCCGTCGGGTTGAAATTCGAAATCACGTACGTGCCGCTTCGCGTGTCGATCGAAAGCGTCAGCAGGCCGCGCCGCTGAGCATCCTCGAGCAGGTCGCTCCAGCTCTTGTAGCCGTGGTACGACTCGTCGAACTGCGGCTTCCGGCGCCGGATCGTGTCCTTGATGAGGCTTCCCCAGAGGACGTCCTTGCCCTCGCGCTTGAGCGCCTGGGCGGTGTCCATGAGGAGTTGAAGCGCCTCTGCCTTCTTGTCCAGCGAGCCGGTCGTGGTGACGACGGGCGCCGCCGCGGAGGCCGTGGCGTTGCGCTCGATGTCCTCGTAATAGATGAACTCGTCGCAGCCCTCGACGAGCAGGTTCGAGGTCGAGGATTTCATCCCGCAGCCGATCACGTTCTTGCCGTTTTCGCGCAGCTTGGAGACGAGGGGCGAGAAATCGCTGTCGCCCGAAAGGATGCAGAAGGTGTCGAGGTGCGCCTTCGAGTAGCAGAGGTCGAGCGCATCGACGCACAGCCGGATGTCGGCGCTGTTTTTCCCGACCTGCGACCTCTTCGGGATCTCGATCAGCTCGATCGAGTTTTCGTGCAGTTCGCGGCGGTAATCGCCGAAGCGCGTCCAGTCGGCGTAGGCCTTCTTGACGAGGATCTTTCCCTTGGTGACGAGCCGGTCGAGAACTTTCTCGATTTCGAAGCGCTTGCGGGTCCCGGCGAAGCCGAGGGCGAGGTTTTCAAAATCGACGAAGAGGGCGAGGCTCTGTCCTGTGTCTGACATTCAGGTCCTTTCGATGAAGCTAGGTTAAGTCGTGTTCGGCCCGACAGGATGAGGGGCCGGAAGTGCGGGGAAGGGCGAGGGCAAGGGACGCCGTGAATGGAGCGCCCCGTCGGGGCGCAGCCTTCACGCGAAGACTTCCCTAATTACTGACCGGGTTCGACCGGGCCTCCTTGATCCGCCACTCGAGCTCCTTCCGCATGTGGCCCAGCGGCAGCGATCCCGCGCGCAGGAGGGCGTCATGGAAGAAGCGATCCGTGAATTTCTTGCCCATTTTCCGCGAAGCCCAGGTCTTGAGCTCGAGGACCATCTTTTTCCCGTACAGGTACGACAGCTGGTAGCCGGGGGACATCGTGTAGCGCTTGACCTCGGCGTCCGCCGCGAGCCGGTCCATCCCGGTCTCCTTGCGGAGCATCTCGACGGCATCGGCTGGCGTCATCCGCCCGCTCGACAGCTCGACGTCGATGACGATCCTCACGGCACGCCAGATCATGTCCTGCGTCTGGACGAAGAGGGACGCGGGTGTGTTGTCAAGCCCGCGCGCCTTCACCGTTTCCTCGCAGTAGTGCGCCCATCCTTCGATGAACTCCGTCCCGTCGGCCATCGCGGCGCGGATCAGGCTGGGGTTTCCGTGCGCGCTGACGAACTGGAGGTGGTGCCCGGGGTAGCCCTCGTGCACCGACATGTTCATCAGGCTCGCGAAATTGTGCTCCTTGAGACGCTCCGCGTCCCCCGGCGTGACCCAGTAAAAACCGCGCTGCACGCTGTCGAAGTGCGCCGGCGACATGTAGCCGCCGAAAGGCATGAGGTGCCGCGCGAATGCGGGCGTGGGGACGACCTCCAGCGACTCGCCTTCCGGAACCGTGGCGAACTCGTTGTCGATCACCCATTGCCTGCTCCGCAGCACCTGCTCGCGCACCGCCGCCAGGGCCTCCTCGAACGTCTTCGGGCTGTTCTCACGGATCTCCTTCGAGACCTCCGTCAGCTTCGCCCCGGGCTTTACCTTGCCCGCCAGCTTCTTGAGCCGTTCCTTCAGGTTCTTGAGCTGCGATCGTCCGTAACTCCGGATCGCTTCCGGCGAAGCTCCCAGCTCGCGAAGCTTCACCAGTTCCTTGAACCTCGCGGGCCCGAGCGCGAAGTCGGACTTCGACCGCGGCAGCGCCTCTCGGCGAAGCCAGTCGGCGAAGTCCTGCACTGCGGTGCGGGCACGGAGGGTGGCCCCATAGAAGTGCTGGTACCGCTCGTGGTCGAGCGAGCGTTCAGCGGCGGCACGGATCTGCTCAAAGAGCGAGGGAACCGCAGCGCAGGTTTCGATGGCGACCTGGACCCAGAGCGTGACACCTTCCTCGAGGCGGGAACGGGCGCGCTCGAGGAAGTGCGGGATTTTTTCAAGGCGGGAACGGATCTTGTCGAGCCGCTCGTTGAGCGGTGCGAATTCGTTGATGAACAGCGGGAGGACCGAGTAGGCGGCGGTCTGGGCGGCGTCCGGCCGGCGCTTCCAGGTCTCGCATGTCTCGAGTTCGAAGAGTTCGAGGCGGCACCACTGCGCCGCGATCGCGCGGTCTACCGCCCGGTCGGGTGACAGGCCGCGCGTGGGAAACGCCTCGACCTTCTTGAGCCACTCGTGGGCGAGGTGAATGTCCTCGCGAACCGCTTCACGCGAGGGATCCGGGAGTTCGCCATCGTGGTCGTGGATGCCGAGGTGGGTTGCGAGGATCGGGCGCCGACGGCAAAGGGTCTTGACGATGTCCTGGGCAAGATGATCCCAGCGTGTGTCGATCGTTTCCTTGGGCGCGCGCGATTTCGCGGCGGACTTCTTCTTCATTACTTCGGATTTCCTCGGGGTCTGGCGAAAACGATGAAGCGGGGATTCTATGGGAGAGACTGCGGAATTGCCAGTGCTTTGTGCGGAAGTGGACGCAATGTTAGTGAATTGTTACCTCTGCCGTAGATTCTCCAACGATGTCGGTTTCGCCTTCGACTTTCAGGAAACCGAGGCGTACGGGGACGTCCGGGCTGGGGAGGCGAAAGGTAAGGGAATACATGTTGAGAGGCGGTGCGCCTTCATAGGGAATCACGTTGAAGAGCCATTCGTCCTTCCAGCCCTTGATCGGAGGGGTCGACACCACTGGTACGTGGTCGCAAGTGAATGTAGCTTCGCTGGTTACGCTGAGAATGACCGTGACGAGATCACCCGATTTCAACCCGGAAAAAGTCGCGTAAACGTCCACAGTGCCGCTGCGCGGGGCCGCCGTCTTGTCCACGGTGAGATTCCAGGTGTAGATGTGGTTCTCTACCCCCTTGAACATCTCCTTGCCGGTCGAAGTCATCGTTCCTGTGATGTAACTTGGCCCTGAGAAGTCACTTGCGTAGCCCATGGACATCAGAATGGAGGTCGGCGTGCTGGCCACGCCGCGACCTGTGGCCAGCGTCGTCGAAGAAAGGGTCGGCTCGGCTTTCGCGACCCCAGTTACGGATCCGGGATCCGGAGCCGCCGGCAAGGCCGGACCTCCGGTCTCGCCCGACGCCGAGACTGCCGTCGCTCCACCCGAAGTCTCTACCGGGACAAATGTTCCGTCGGCACCGCCCCCGGCGATCTTAACCGGCTCGCCGGGCCGATCCTTCTTGTCCATGGCCCGGATCAGAAGGGGTCCTCCCATCGCCGTCGCGCCGGATACCAGAACAAACATCCCCGGCATCAGCAGGTCCTTGGGCGAAAAACCGCCCTTTGCGCTTCCCGCCTCATCCGACTTCTCGACTTTCTTCCCGCCCGTATTCAGCGCTTCCCCTTTGGACTCGACGTACATCGTCGCCAATTTCGGCGTCCGCTTCGGCGCTTCTCCGGCCTTACGCTCTTCCGCCGGCTCAGACTGCTTGCATCCCCCCGAAACCGTCCCGAGCGCCAGGATGGCCCAGAGAAATCGCGCGTCCGTCCTCATTTGACCTCCTGGACGTCGGCGGCAGCCTGGATCGGCTGGTCCACGCCCTGGACCGTGAGAATCGGCACGGACAGCGTGTGCGACAACCCGGTGAGGGTGATCGTGTAGTTCCCGGGGCCACCCGCCACCTTTCCCGGAACCAGGAGCACCGGGGTGGTCTGGGCGCCCTGAAGCGTAATGACGACCCGGATGTTGCGCCCGGCCGGGCTGAACTGCCCCACCAGCTGGCCGGTTTGCCCCGGCTGGATCGATTCCGGAACGAATTGGATCGAGTTGTAGACCGCGCTGATGACTTCTGTGCCAACCACCTGATCTCCTTCGGTCGCCGTCAGGGTCACTCTTCCGGCATCCTCAGGTGTCAGTGGCGCAAGCGCGCAGACGGCCTCGCCTGTACTGGCAATCGGAGTGCAGTCGAAGGTCCCCCGCGGGGTGTTCGCCGTGATTCTCACGTTCGACGGGTCGGTCGGGCGCTGGGTCGGCACGGAAACCGGGGTGTCGCCACCTCCGGCGATTTCGACGTCACCCCCGCCCTTCGAAGTGTCGTGCAGGAACCACACCGCGGCTCCGCCGCTTCCAAGAAGCGCCACAAGCGCGCCCCCGGCGGGTACGAGCAGGTTCCCGGCGGCGTCGGGGTCCTTCAGTCCATCGGCTGCCGGGTCGAAGACCTTGATCTTCGCGTGGTGCGGGTCGGCCGAACCGTCCTTCGCGGCGACTTTCGTCGAGGCACGCGCCTGGACGGAAGCGCCTGCCTTTGAGGAGGGCAGTCCGCCCACGGTGCAAGTGGTGACCTTCATTTCTGCGAAACACCGGTTCAGTTTCTGGTCACCGGTCAGACGCGCGGGGCCCGCACCGTCGTCGGTCGAAGCACATCCGGTCACCATGCAGAGACAGAACGAGAGAACCACGAGACGCATGAAAAACCTCCCCAGAAATACCCTGTGCGGGGAGTTTCCGAGGGGGCGATGCGAGGAGCAAGAAAATTCGACGCCTCCGGCGGCCGCTACTCCCCCGCCTCCGGCTCGCCGCGGTGCCTGACGTACCGCCGCAGCGTGTGCGCGTTCAGCTTCAGCGCCTTCGCGGCGCGCTCGCCGACGCCATTGGCGTCCTGCATCGCCGCGTCGATGAGCAAGGTGCGGAATTCCTCGACCGACTTGTTGAAATCAATCCCGGCGCGCACGGACTTGAGCACCGTTTCCTTGTCCGGGATCAGGGTCGCCGACGTCGACCGGCCACCCTCGAAAAGCTCGCTCTCCAGGTGGTACTCGGTCAGCGTCGATTCGCTCTTCTCCATCCGGCTGATCCCGGCCTGCAGGATCCCCTGCAGTTCGCGGACGTTGCCGCGGAGGGTCAGGGTCTGCAGGCGCTGGACGACCTTCGGATCCGTGGACAACTGGCGCCCCGTGCGCTGCGAGTGCGCCGCGAGGAAGAACTGGACCAGCGGGCCCACGTCTTCCGGCCGTTCCCGTAGCGGCGGGACTTCGATCTTCTCGTAGCAGATCCGGTAGTAGAGGTCTTCCCTGAAGGTCTTTTCTTTGATCATCTGCTCGAGGTTCTTGTTCGTCGCGCAGACGATCCGCACATCCACCTTCTTGGCTTCTTCGCTTCCGACCGGCGTGAACTCCTGGTCTTCGATCGCCCTCAGCAGCTTGGCCTGCGTCTGGAGCGTCATGTCGGCGATTTCGTCCAGGAAGAGCGTTCCCTTGTCCGCGACTTCCAGCTTTCCCTTGCGCCGCTTGACGGCCCCGGTGAACGCGCCTTCCACATGCCCGAACATCTCGCTCTCGACGAGCGTCTCGGGAAGCGCGGCGCAATTCATGACGAGGAACGTGTGGTCCTTGCGGCTCGACCAGCGGTGGATCTCCTTGGCTATCAACGACTTGCCGGTTCCCGTTTCGCCGACCACCAGCACCGGCGCCTCGCTCCTCGCAGCCCGCCGCGCTTCCAGCAGCACTCCCTGCATCAGCCCGGACTTGTAGACGATTTCCGACTTCTGCTCGAGCGTCTCCAGGCGATTGTGGAAGACTTCCTCGGCGTTCTTGACCCGGGTCGTGAACTTGAACTGGAAGTGCGACTCCTCTCGGATCAGGTAGTCGAAGATCCGGAGCCGCCGCGCTTTGTCGATGATGTCGTCATCGAGTTCCCGCTGGCTGAACATGATGACCGGGAGGTACGGCTTGTTCTGGGCGATGCGTTCGAGCGCCCAGATGCCCCCCTGCTGGTCCGCAAGGCCCGCCTTGGCATCCTTGCGGGTGTTCGGCATGAGGACGTCGAGAATGACGACGAAAAAGGTGCCGCTGGCGGCCTTTTCAATGGCCTCCTCGCCGCAGGTCGCTGTCTCCACGTCCCAGCCCCCACCCGCCTCCAGAAGCATGTTGCGGTAGCGCTCAAGCTTCTCGGGTTTGTCGTGGGCGAGCAGAATGTCGAAAGTGCGGGGTGCCATGAGACGGGGATCCTAGCAGGATTCGGACATTCCTGCACACCCTTCGCGTGCAAAATTGACTGAAGCGGCCGCCTTTATTCAGAAGTCATTGCCAGGACAGAGGTTGAGCTATTTCTCTGCAGCGAGTACCGCGCGCCACTCCAGCGAGTCACCCTTCCCTTGCCTGACGACAAACGCCATTCCTGCAATACCATTCAGCCGTGAGGCGAATGTCGCCATGTCGGCGGCCACGCGCACCCGCTCGGACTCAATGTGCGCGTTGTAGGCCTTGTCCACATCGGTGACATGCGCCGCTTCCACCCACGCCTGTCCCGGATTCGACGCTTCCCAGGACATTCGGAACTTTTCGGCCACTTTCTGGCGCACTTTGGCGGGACCCGTCGCCTCGACGTCCCGCTCAACCTGCGTTTTGGCGGCCAGGTCTTTCATCGCGACCAGCGAATGGCGCAGGGCGCGGACGTCCGCGTAGGCCCACGCGGGGCCGTCCGAAGGCGCGGCAGCGCGAAGCTCTTTTCCGGAAGCGCCGCCGGCGAACCCGGCGGCTCCGGCCAGGGAAACGTCGGCGATTTGTTTCAGCGTCGCCAGGCTCGACGTCAATACCAGCACGTCGTTGATCGCCGTGAACGCCGGCTCGGCGCCCTTTCCGAGAATGTCGTGCTGCCCTTCAAGCACCCGGACGTCCAGTCCAAGGTAGGCCTCGGAGCGGAGCTTGAACAGTGCGGCATTCGGATTGCCCTTCTTGTCGGGATCCTCGTTCAGCCAGAGAAAGTACTGGTACAGCTTTTCCATCGCCGCTTTCCCATCCTTCACGCGGGCAAACAACGTCAGCCCCACGAACGGCTCTTCCTTCTCGGCCGTCAGCGCGAAGGCCACGTCCCGCGTAAACATGGCGCGGAACTCCTTCGCGCTCCCGTGCTCCTCGGACGACTCGATTCCGTCGTGCAGGTACAGGTAGACGTTCGAGACGAAGTCCCCGAACGCCTCGCTCACCGTTTTTCGACGGTTCGAACCCTTCTGCGGCCGGGTCAGGTCCCTCAGGAAGTCCCACGATGTCTCCGCTTCCGCCTTCGCCCCCGTCGCGTAGCACGTATTCGACGGCAGCATGGCCGCAAACCCGGGGTCGCCGTCCGGCATCCCGTACATGTGCGTGAGCCGGGCGTCGAGCTTCTGCGAGAGCATCATCGTCCCCTCGAGCCGCGCCAGCGCGCCGTCCAGCACCAGCTTCCCGCTCATCGAACGCGCCGCGTCCAGGTCCAGCATGAACATCGATTCGCGCACCGGGACCGAATTGAAGGCCTCCTTGAGTTGCGGGCCGTACTTCGGGTCCTTCCGAAGCGCCGCGACGTCGAACCAGAACGCGGGCTCGCCTTCCGGCGCCGCGGTCTCGAGCTCGATCGCGACCCTTCCCCGCTCGCCGGATTCCACGCGCTCGGCGGCCGTCGCCACCCAGTCCGGCCGCGACCCGGCAATCAGGATGTCGCCGCGAAACTCGAGCGCAATCTCGGGAGGCGCCGCGCGGCGGATGAAGGACTGGAAGAGAAAGTAACTGAAGGGAACACGCGTCGCGGCAACGAATTCCTGCGAGCCGCCGCCGTAAAGGAATGCGACCGCGAAGTCGCGCCCGGTGGCCTCCATGACGCGCGCTTCGTCCTCCGGCATCGACGCGCCGAAAAGCTCCGCCATCTCCGTCATCGAGAGCGGCCCGTCTCCACGCCCGGGTTTCCTGGTCTTGGCGAGGGCCACGATCGCCGGCGCCTTCGCGATCTCCGGCCACCGCGCCGCAAAACCCTTCACCCGCACCGCTCCCTGCGCGTCGTCCGGCAGGATCGCGACCAGGTCCACGTTCTGGTACGCGCGGTACTGCACCCACTTCACCAGCAGCCACAGCCCGACCACCAGCCCCAGCGCCACCGGCGTCCCCAGCAGCACCCACCAGCGCTTCTTCATCCCTTTCAACCGGGACAAGACGCTCATTTACGGATGCGCTGGTAATGCGAAAAGATGACCGCGACGTTCTGGATCGCGTGGCTCTCGTCGAACTTCACGTCGCGGATTTCTTTCGACTTCAGGAAGGGCTTCTTCAGCTCGACATCAGCGATGAAATTCCCGAGCTGCTGCCGCGTGACGTTTTTGATCTCGAGGCGGTAAGACTGATCCGTCCAGAGTGACTTCCAGATGGAATTCGACGGCGCGATGCGGGTGATCGTGAAACGGTGGTCCTTGGCGGTCTCATGGAAAAACGTCTGGATCGTGGATAGCTCGGCTCCCGCCAGGGACCCGCCGCCGAGCTTGATGTCGCGGATGTCGTCGCGCAGGGCAACGACGAGCTTAAGGTCCTTTTCTGCCTGGCCGAGTTGCCGTTCCAGGGATGCGGCTTCCTGCTGAAGGACCCAGGCGTAACCGCCCGCGCCGGCTCCCGAGACGACCAGGAGGAAGCACGCCAGCAGCATGAAGTCCACGGCGCCGGCGCGCCTCGAGAGTTCATTCGTGCGGATCCTCATTTCGCGCTCTCCTCCGTCACGATCGGGATGTCCATGTCCCAGCGCCACATTCCCCTGTCCTGGGTCGTCGCCGGGGCCTTCGCGTTGGCGAAGGCCTTTTCGGACTTGATCGACGTCCAGATGCGCTCGACTTCAGGCGCCGGGTCCGCGGTCCCGCTCAGCTTGATGGACGCCTGCCCGGGCGCAGCGCTCACGGTCAGAGCGCCGATGAAGAACTTGTTCTGGACCTGGATTTTGTTGAAGAGCATCGCCCAGTAATTCAGCGCCGAGACCGGCACGGGGTGCCCGCCGCCGCCCTGCGATTCCTGCCACTCCGCCTTGCGGCTCCGGAACGCTTCCAGGGGTTTCGCGGGTTCCTTCTCCTCGGGAAAGAGATCCTTCCACATCTTGCGCTCCATCGCCATAAGTTCGCTGGTGCGCCCCTGCACGAACGCCCGGTCGCTCCAAGCCTTGTAGCCCCAGAGCCCGAGGAAGATGTTCACCATCAGGAGCAGCATCGCGACGGCCCGCTTGAGCTGGTCGGTCTTGCGCTCGTACGTGAATTCTTCACGGCGAAGATCGATCCCGACGCGGTCCACTCCGATCCCCTTGAGCGCGAGTCCGAGCGCCGCGCCGCCGGCCCGGCGCGCCTTTTCGGATCCCTCGAACTCCAGGCCTTCCGGCATGAGTTCGACCGCACGCGCTTTCACGCCCGTCTCGCGCGCAATCCTACCCGCCAGCGCCGGCAGGTCGTCCGCATCCCCGCAGACCAGGACCTCCGGCAGTTCCTGCCCGCTCGAGACGCGCAAGAGAGTCCGGGCGACTTCCGCGGCTGCCTTTCCTTCAAATCCGTCTTCGGCCGATCCCAGCGGCAGCACCCGAAGCAGCTTGAGGCCGCCGCTCACGAAGTAGTGGTAGCAGCCGGCGCGCGTCGCATAGAGCGCAACGAACGCGTCGGTCCCGTTGACGCCGGCCGAACTCAGAAGGGCGTTCAGCGCGGCCGTCACGTCCAGGTCGATCGCCGGCGGATCGATCCGCGCCAGCGCCATCTGGTCAATGCGCGCCCGGACGTCCTTCTTTTCCACGGCGAACGCCAGCAGGTAAGTCTGCTTTTCCTTCTGGTCCACCCTCACGAAATCAACGACCACCTGGTCAATGTCGATCGCGTGCGAGTGACTCTCCAGCTCGAACTTCACCGTCTTGCGCAGCTGCTCGTCGGACCCGAACGGAAGCGCAACCTCGCGGATGGTCGCGTGAGACGCCGGCAGCGAAGGGATGAGCGCGCCCCGCGGCAGCTTCGCTTCCGCGATGAACGCCGCGACTTCCTTCGCGTATGCCTCCCTGGGATCGACTCCTTCGGCCGGCGGCGGAATCTCCTTCTCCGCATACGCGGTGACACGCCAGCCCTTCGGCGTCCCGTCAACAACGACGGCGCGAAGGATGGTGGGAGTCAGTTCAAGGCCGCAGGCGCGGGGCATGGGAACTATTTAACGACCTGTGGCGGCGGGTGTTGGAAGAAATCCGGGTTGGGACGGCGGGGGATGGGGAAAGGATGGGAGGGACGGGATGGGGGGGGGATAGGGATGGGGATTGGGATGGGGAAGGGGTTACAAGTGCCCCGGCTCGGATGGACATTGCTTTCCTCCTCGCCCCGATAGAGCATCCGATCGCCCGTCACCTCTCCACCAACCTCCACACTGCTCCACACTCAACACTTCCCCTGACCACCTACGCCCAGATCGTCGTCCCCGTGCCGCTCAACCACCCGTTCAGTTACGCCATCCCCGACGGCGTATCGGTCCCGGTCGGCTCCCGCGTCGTCGTGCCCTTCGGGCCGCGGACGCTGGTGGGCGCCTGCGTGGGGTACACGCAGGAGCGGCCCAAGGGGAACGTGAAGCCGGTCAAGGCCGTGCTCGACGCCGAACCCGCGTTCGGGCCGGCGCTGATCGAGCTGTCGAAATGGATCGCCGACTGGTACTTCTCTTCGTGGGGCGAAGCGCTGATGGCGGCGCTTCCGGCCCCGGTGCGCAGGACGGGGGCGCGGCGGTTCGAGAACATCGCGCGGCTGGCGGTCGATCCGGCTGTTGCAAAGACAAACATCGATGAGATGCGTGCGACGAACTCGAAATGGTCGCAGGTGCTGGAAGTGCTGCTGGAGTCGGCGCAGCCGGTCGCGGTCGCGGACCTGGAGGAGCGGCTTTCGATCAGCGCCTCGCCGATCGCCACCCTCGTGAAGAAAGGTCTCGTGTCGATCGAGCGCCGCCAGGTCGACTCGGCCGACCCGCTTCTTGCCCACCCGCCCTCTACGACGCCTCCGCCTGCGCCGAACGCCGAGCAGGAGTTTGCGATCGCTTCCATCATCGCCGGGTTCGGCGGGTTCAAGCCGTACCTCCTTTACGGCGTCACCAGCAGCGGAAAAACCGAGGTCTACCTGCGCGTCATCGCGCAAGCGGTGGCCGCGGGCAAAAAGGCCCTCGTCCTCGTCCCGGAAATCGCGCTCACGCCACAGACCATTTCGCGCTTCTCCGCCCGCTTCTCGCGCATCGCCGTCATGCACCACCGCCTGACCGACACGCAGCGGCTGGACCAGTGGAAGCGAATCAAGGCGGGGGAGGCGGACGTCGTGATCGGCGCCCGGTCCGCGGTGTTCGCGCCGCTGCCGGATCTCGGGGTTATCGTCGTCGACGAGGAGCACGAGACGTCCTACAAGGCGGGGAACGAGCCGCGGTACCACGCGCGGGACGTGGCGGTGAAGCGGGCGCAGCTGGAAAAGGCGGTGATCATCCTGGGGAGCGCGACGCCGGCGCTGGAGTCCTGGCGGAACGCGCAGGAAAAGAAGTACGAGCTCCTGCGATTGACGCAGCGCGTCAACGACCGGCCGCTTCCCCCGGTCGAAGTCGTCGACATGGCGCAGGAGCGCGGAATCAAGGGGAAGATCCCGCTGATGTCGCGCAAGCTGGAGGCGCTGGTGACGGGCGCGGTCGCGAAGGGCGAACAGACGATCCTCTTCCTGAACCGGCGCGGCTTCTCGCCGGTTCTGCTCTGTCTTTCGTGCAAGTACGTGCTGCGGTGCGTGAATTGCGACGTGGCGATGACGTTTCACAAGCGCCGGAATGTCGCGATCTGCCACCACTGCCACGCCGAAGTCGAGCCGCCGGTGACGTGCCCGGCGTGCAAGGTGCCGGGGATCAAGTTTGTCGGGCTCGGCACGGAGCGCGTCGAGGAGGAGATCAAGGCGGCGTTCGGAGACGCCGCGGTCGGGCGGCTCGACCGCGATACGACGAGGGCCCGCGGCAGCCACGCGCGGATCCTCGCGGCGGTCGCGGACGGGACGACGGACATTCTCATCGGCACGCAGATGGTGGCGAAAGGGCACGACGTCCCGAACGTCACGATCGTCGGCGTCATCAACGGCGACATCGGCTACTCGATCAACGACTTCCGCTCCGGCGAGCGCACGTTCCAGCTCATCGCCCAGGTCGCCGGCCGCGCCGGCCGCGGCGCCCTCGCGGGGCGAGTCGTCGTCCAGACGTACAACCCGACGGTTCCGGCAATCACTCTCGCCGCGAAGCACGACTTCGAGACCTTCGCGGCGCAGGAAATGGCCTTCCGCCGCGAATGGATCTGGCCGCCCTTCTGCCGGCTGCTTCGCCTCATCGTCACCGGCCCGACGCCCGACGAAGCTCTCGGCGCCTGCGCCGCGGCCGTGGCGATCGCGCGGCCGATCCTGGGCAAGGAGGCGGAGCTGCTGCTGGGTCCCGAGCCAGCGCCGATCGCGTTCTTGCGCAGCCAGCACAGAGCCCACGCCGCACTCCGCGCGAAGAGCTGGGACACGCTCTGGAAAGTCGTGAACGCGTGCGGGAAATTGAAAGAGAAGTGGAAGAAGTGCGGCTGGACGTGGGACATGGATGCGTACGACATGCTGTAGTCTTTCCCTTGCCCACCGGACCCGGATCCCACGATCCCTTCTACTTCACCGCCTTCAGCGCGACATCAATCACCGCCTCCGCCGCCTCGAACTCCTCGTTCTTCGCCAACGACTCGAACGCTTCCATCATCCGCGCCACTCTCTGGCGCTTGATCGTCGGCGTCCGTTCGTCGTCCATCGCCGCCTTGAGCCGCTCCATCTTCTCGACCAGGCTCTTCGGCAGACCGAACCCGCGCGGCGAGATTCCCGGTCCGACTTCGTCCGACTTCGCAACTTCCGCAACGACGCCGAACTTCACGTCGGAGTCGAGGCGGATCTGGCGGCCGCCCGGGAGATTCTCGAGCGCGGAACCCGGGTCGAGGTCTCGGTCGCCGTGGTTCCACGTCAGCTTCTGGCGTCCTTCCGCCGTCAAGATCAGCTTCGTCACCGAACGCCCTTCCAGCCGGGCGAGACCGTTCCACGTCAGCCGCACATCGTTCGACCAGACCGCCCTGTCGGATTTCCGCGACTCGTCGGACTTGGCGGAAGTCGTTCCCTGGATGCGGACCCAGCTTTCCTTTTCCAGCACCTCGACCTGCCCGCGCAGCTTCCACGAGGTCTCCGCGCCCGGGCTAAGGGTGGGATTCACGTCCAGCTGGCCGAGAAACGCCTGTCCGCAGAGTGCGGCAGCCGCGGAGGCCGGGACGTCAAACTGCTCCCCGCCTGCCGCATCGGCCGCGTCCGCCAGCGCTCGCTGCGCGTCCGGCCGGATCTCGACGCGGGACTCAAGGTAGCGTTCCTGCCGCGCAGGATCGCCCGTCGGCTTGCAGTCCTGGAACGTCCGGCCGTACATCGTCCCGACCAGCGTTCCTTTCTCGACTCCCAGCGCCGCGGGGCAACGCTCACCGTCCTTGTGCGCCTTCGGGGGAATGCCGGTTTCTTCTCCCTCGACGTCGTCCAGCCGGTCGCCGGGGAACTTCATGTACCGCTCCGCTGGGAACGCTTCGCTTCCCGCGGGATGCTTTTCGTTCAGGGCGAGGACATGGTCGAGGAATTTCTGAAGCGCGTCCTTTCCTTCGAACATCATCGTCCAGGCCAGCACGCGGCCATCCGCATTGACCGCGCAGATCCCCTGCGGCGCCACCTTGGAGCGCCCGACTTCCGCGTAGAGCCGCCCTTCGGCGCCTTTCGGCGGGCCGTTCACGAGCACCGCTTTCAGCGCGACCGGCACGAACTCTTTCTTCACCCGCTCCACCACCTTCGCGTCGCTGAACACCGCCTCACGGGCGGCGCCGGCGAAGACTCAGCATCGCTCGTCGTTCACGGGGCGGTCGATGAATACCCAGAGGATCGCGGGCTTCCCCGACTTCTTCGCCTCGGCCAGGCCTTCGAGCAGGCACGACTTCCAGGCAATCCCGCGCCACGCGACGTCGTCGACGCGAAGCGACAACGCCTGCTTTTCCATTTCGGCGGGCGTCTGCGGGTCAGCGTAGGCGGCAGCGGCGGCGAGGGCGAGGGCGAAGGAGGTGACGAGAAGCGCTTTCATGGGCGGGCTCCTGAGAGGTCTGAAGACTACTACATCCCGCGGCCTTCCCGCGATTCGGAAATCGGTGAAGCGCCGAGGGACCAACGGAATGCGGCACTCCTTATTGCCGGGATCTAAGATAGGATCGGTGCAGATTCCCACAACCGGAGCGAGCGATGAAGTCGCAAGAGCCGCACCAGAAGCAATTGCCTGAATCCGGAAGAGGTCCGTTGCTGACAACGCCGGATTCATCCTGGAAACCTGACATCGCAGAGGTCTTCGCCGACGGCGATGCCATTGACAGAGCCATGCAAATCGGCATTTCCAAGGCCCGGCAAGCTCACAAGCGCGCAGGTCATCCGGTCGCTGAATGGAGGGACGGGAGAGTTGTCTGGGTGCCTGCTGACGAAATCGAGTCCGATGCTGAGCTGCTGCGATTGCAGGAAATTGGTCGAAGAACGAGAGAGTTACGCAGGGTTTTCTCGATCCTTGAGGAACGTGCTCGCGCCGCGCAAGGAGCACAGTAGACGTTTTTGCGGCCGTCAGAGTCCGCGAGACTGTCTCCGAGTTATTTCCGGCCTGCCATCAGCCACTTCTCCATTTCCTTCCAAGTCTTCGTGTTCACCACCTGCTCCGGCTTGAGCCACGCCCTGCGCGCCTGCATGACGCCAAACTCGATGTTGTCGAACATACCGGTGGAGTGGGCGTCGGTGTCGATGAAGATGGGGATTCCGAGCGAGGAAGCGCGCGCCACCTTGATCTCATCCAGATCCAGCCGCTCCGGGCTTGAGTTGAGCTCGAGCGCTTTGCCGTGCTTGATCGCCGTTTCGTAGACCGCTTCCCAGTCGATGTCGAGCGGCGGGCGGAGGCCGAGGCGGCGGGTGCTGGGGTGGCCGATGACCTTGACGCAGGGGTGTTCGAGGGCGCGGACGAGGCGTTTGGTGTTGGCCTCGCGGTCATCCTTGCCGCGCTGGTGGATGCTGGCGACGACGAAGTCCATCTGCTCGAGGATCTTGTCGGGCCAGTCGAGTTTGCCTTCGGCGAGGATGTCGACCTCGGAGCCGCGCAGGATTTTGATGTGGAACTTCTCCTGCACGGCTGCGATCTCGTCCCACTGGCGCTTGAGTTTGTCGGCGTTGAGTCCGCCGGCGTACCCGGCGCTCGGCGAGTGGTCGGTGATGGCGACGTACTCGTAGTGCCGGCGCTCGGCCGCTTTCGCCATTTCCTCGACGCTCGCGGTGCCGTCGCTCCAGGTCGTGTGGCAGTGAAGATCGCCCTTGATGTCGGCGCGCTCGATCAGCCGCGGCGCCTTCTTCCCCTTCGCGAACGCGTCCAGCTCCCCCTTGTCCTCGCGCAGCTCCGGCGGGATCCACTGGAAGCCGAGCGCCTCGTAGACCTCCTCCTCCGAAGCGCCCGCAATCCGCTCGCCCTTCTCACCGTTCTTCTTCAATTTGTGAACGCCGTACTCGTTCACGGTCAGGCCCATCTTCACGGCCTTTTCGCGCAGGCGGACCGAGTGCTCCTTGGAGCCCGTGAAATACTGAAGCGCCGCGCCGTACGACTCCTCGGGGACGACGCGAACGTCGACCTGGAAGCGGTCCTGTCCGTAGTAAACGCTCGTTTTCGTCTCACCGTGGGCGATGACCTCGACGACGCCCGGCATCGTCGCCGCGGATTTCATGAGCTTCGCGTGGTCCGGCGCGACAGTCGCCACGTCCAGGTCGCGCACCGATTCCTTCCAGCGTCGAACGGAGCCGGTCGCGACAGCCATGGTGGCCCCGCCCGAGAGCCGTAAGTGCTCGACGACCTTCGCCGCGATCTCGCGCGCCTCCCAGAGCGGCACGCGCTCGCGCGTGACCTTCATGCTCGCGATGCCGGCGAGGATCTTCTCTTCGCTCTTGGCGCCCATGCCCTTGAGCGGCCGGACCTTCTCCTCGCGGCACGCCTTCTCGAGGTCATCCACCGACTTGATCCCGAGTTCCTCGACGAGCATCTTCGCCTTCTTCGGCCCCAGTCCCGGAATCCGGATGAGCGCCAGGATCGCCGGATCGACCTTCTTCCTCAGCTCCTCGAGCGCCGCGATGCGCCCCGTCTTGATGAACTCTTCGATCTTCTTCGCTATCCCGTCCCCGATCCCGGGCAACTCCCGGATGCGGCCTTCCTTCGCGAGCTTCTCAACGTCCTCAGGTGTGGTCTCCAGCGTCTGCGAAGCGCGCTCGTAGGCCCGCACCTGGAAGACGTTCGCGCCTAGAATCGTGTCGAGAGTCGCGAATTCCTGCATGAGAACGGCGAGGTCGGCGTGGGGCATGCGCCTGAGTATGCAGCACAGGTTGCCTGCGGTGAAGATTGCGCAGTCTGACCCGCCGGCTCTTCTCTCGCGCCCAGAGGCTATAATCCGCGCCCCATGAAAAGATCCCCGATCTTCCTCGCGACCGACTTCGGCCCAGGCGTCTACGCCGGCGTCCTCAAGGCCGTCATCGCCGGCATCTCGCCGGAAACGGCGGTCATCGACCTAACCCACGACATCCCGGCGCAGGATATCGGGCTCGGCGTCTGGCAGCTCCAGGCGGCGCTGCCGTACCTGCCCGACGGCTCCATCCTGCTCGCGGTTGTCGATCCCGGCGTCGGCACGAAGCGCCGCGCGCTCTGCGTCGACGCGGGCGGCGTCATCGCGGTCGGGCCGGACAACGGGCTGCTCTCGTGCATCGCGAAGGAGAAGCGCGCCACGGTCCACGCGATCGAGAATCCCGAGTACGCGCTTCCCAATCCGTCCGCCGTGTTCCACGGCCGTGACATCTTCGCGCCCGCGGCGGCCCATCTCGCCAGGGGACTTGCGCCTTCGAAGCTCGGTCCGGCCGTGAAGGACATGGTCGAGGTGGAGTGGGAGCAGCCGAAGGCGGCGCCGGACGGCGTGAAGGGCGTCGTGCTCGCGGTCGACCGCTTCGGCAATCTCCAGACGAACATCGCGTCGGCCGGGATTCCCGAGGGATCCACCGTCACGCTCGACAGCACGCGTCTCGGCCCGATCCGCCGCACTTACGCCGACGTCGAGGACGACTGTCTTGTCGTTCTTCCCGGCTCCTCGGGATTCCTCGAGATCGCGTGCCGCAACGGTTCGGCCGCGCGGAAGCTGCGGGCCGGCAAAGATGCGACGGTCTTTGTTCGGAATCCGAAATGACGATCGCGTATATCGACGCGTTCTGCGGCGCGGCGGGGGACATGCTGCTGGGCGGGTGTGTCGATGCGGGGCTCGACGTGAAGGCGCTGGAGAGGGAGTTGAAGGGGCTACGGCTGCCCGGATGGAGGCTGACATCGCGGGCCGTGATGAAAGGTCCGATCGGCGCGACGAAAGTGGACGTGGTGATCGGAAAGGGAAAGCAGGCGACCACGGAGTTCGAGCACGGCCATGATCACGGCCACGACCACGGGCATGAACATCCGCACCACCACGGGCCCGGAATGTCGCTTCCGTCGATCCTGGCGCTCCTGAAACGCGCGAAGCTTCCAGCGACGGTGCGCGAACGGGCGAGCGAGGCATTCGTGACGCTCGGGAAGGCGGAAGCGCGGGTCCACCGGAAGACGCTGAAATCCGTCCACTTTCACGAGGTCGGCGCGATCGACTCGATCGTCGACATGACGGGCGGGATTCTCGCGCTCGAAATGTTGGGCGTCACCCGCGTCACGGCCACGCCGTTCCCGATTTCACACGGACATATTCACTGCGCGCACGGCGTACTCCCGGTCCCCGGACCCGCGACGCTCGAGATCATCAAGGGCGCGCCGACCGCGCCGCTGGACGTGGACGGCGAAACGCTGACGCCCACCGGCGCGGCGCTGATCCGCACGCTCGCTTCGTCCTACGGGCCCCAGCCCTCGATGCGCGTCACCGCCATCGGATACGGCGCGGGCGACCGCGACTTCCACGAGCGCCCTAACGTGCTGCGGCTCGTGATCGGTGAAGCGACACCGGACGGTGATTCGGACGAAGTCTTCGTCGTCGAAACGAATCTCGACAACGTCACGCCGGAAGTCGTCGGGTACGCGCTCGAAAAGTGTTTCGAAGCGGGCGCCGTCGACGCGTTCGCGTCGTCCATCCAGATGAAGAAAGGCCGCCCCGCGACGCTCGTGACCGCGCTGGTCCCCCCGGCCGCGCTTGCCGCCGTCGAAGATGCCCTCTTCCGCGAAACCGGCACGCTCGGCGTCCGCCGCCATCTCGCTTCGCGCACGAAACTTGCGAGAGACTCCGTCGCGGTCAAAACGAAATACGGGGCGATCCGCGTCAAAACCGGCTCGCGCGGCGGGAAAACACTCGCCGCTTCCCCGGAATTCGAGGACTGCCGCCGTGCAGCGGAGAAGGCGCGCGTACCGCTTCGCACGGTGATGGCGGAGGCATTGAGGGTTTTCCTGAAGGCATAGAGGGAGAAACTTCAACTTCAACATTTCAACTCTCAAGCAACCGGCAACTTCAAACAGCAATCCTTGGCGCCACGGAGTTAAGGTTCTCCTTTTGAAGTTGCCGGTTGCTTGAGAGTTGAAATGTTGAAGTTGAAGTTTCCCCGAAGGGGACAACCATGCTCGGATGGCTCGAAGGCGTCGGCAACTTCCTCAAGTACACCGTCTCGCTCCCCGAGCGGACCGTGCAGGCGCTCGCTGCAGGCGTCGGCGGTGTGTCGAAAATCCTGACCGACCTCGTCCTGCCGGATTCCCTTCGCGGCACCACGACCTACAAGGTTCTCGTCGGCAACATGCAGCGCCTCGTCATCGAGCGCGTCGGCGCCGTTGAAAACGTCTACTCGAAAACCGGCGAGCAGCTTCCGCAGGACATGGTGCAGCGCAAGCTCGCCGGAAACGCCGTCGAAGCGCTGGGCCTCATGTCGTTCCACTTCTCGCCGATCTGGCTCTTCGCCGTCGGCGCGGACGTCGTTTCGGGAAGCAAGGCGTACATGGACCG
Organism: Planctomycetota bacterium; assembly: GCA_038060895.1. GTDB lineage: Bacteria > Planctomycetota > MHYJ01 > WSZJ01 > WSZJ01 > WSZJ01. The sequence continues at coordinate 69,403 of JBBTCT010000036.1, read as the reverse complement.
GCTCACGGTCGAGCTTAAGAAGGAAGGCGTGATCGACCCCAACGCGCAGACGTCCGATTTCGGCGACGTCCTCGGCGCCGTCGAGCAGGCGACCTCGCAGTCCGCGAAAGTCCTCGACCTCCCGCCGCTGTCGCAGGCCGACTTCAAGAAGTACCGCCAGGAACTGACCTCTTCCTACGCGACGATGTTTTCGAAGTCCACCAACCTCATCCCGAGCTTCGACTCGCTCTGGAAGCGCATGACCTCGATCGCCATCAAGGAACACCTCTCGCTCGAGGCCGTCGCCGGCCTCATGACCGTCAACGCCGCCCGCGCGGCCGGCGCGTCGCTCGCCGTCACCAACGCCGCCGGCGGGCTCTTCATGGACAAGGTCCTCGCCTCCTACGGCAACTCCCTCGACGCCATGGAAAAGGAGGGCTACGCCGCCTTCTTCTCCCGTACGATGGCCCCCTACGGGGAGGCGATCCGGAACGCCTTCAACCCCGACCGCGAGACGTACACCGAGTGGCTCGTCACCTTCAAAATGTTCCGGAAGACTGAGGGTTCGAAGTGAGCGACACCAGCCTCGGCGGCACCGGCGGCTACGACTTCCAGAGCACGATGTGGTCCCTCGTGCTCAAGGCGAAGGACAAGCGCGAGGAAGCGCTGAACCAGCTTTTTTCGATTTACTGGAAGCCGATCTACTTCTACGTCCGCCGCAAGGGCAAGAACGTGGAGGACGCGAAGGACCTGACTCAGGGGTTTTTCATTCATTTCTTCGAGAGCGACCTGCTCGACCGGGTGCAGAAGGGGCGGGGGCGCTTCAAGAACTACCTCCTCGCGACGCTCGAACACTTTCTCGCGAACGAATATCGCAAGGCCCACGCGCTCAAGCGCGGCAAGCCGCCGGTCTCGCTCGACGTCGAGCTGCTCGAGGACGAGATGCGGACCGAAGAATCTCCCGAGCGCCATTTCCGCCGCGCCTGGTGCATGGCGATCCTGCAGCGCGCGATGGACGGGCTCGGCAAGGAACTCGGCGCGAAGTGGAACGGCGTGCGCAAACACCTCGTCCCCGGCGACCGTCCGAGTTACCAGGACACCGCCGCGGAGCTCAAGATCAGCGTCACCGACGTCACGAACCTGCTCCACCGGGCGCGCAAAGGGCTGCGCGAAAAGATCATCGCGGAGATCCGCGAAACGGTGGAGACGGAGGAAGAACTGCAGGAGGAGTTGAAGGAGTTCTTCGAGAGTTTCTGAGCCGGGCCGCAACACCGCTTTTCCACGTCATCACTTCATTCGGCCCGGCTCACCTTGAGCGAGTCGAAGGGTGCAAATAGTGTCCTCGCCGGCGATAGAATGGCGGGCAACCCAGCCATGCGCCCAGACCCCCTTATCGCGTTCCTGCTCCTCCTCGCCTCCGCTTCCACGGCGCTTCCCGATGCGCTCTGGACCCGGGCGGGCGATTGCGTTGTCGGGGAGGTCACGGAGGAAGGCGACTACTACCGGGTCAAGACGGCGCAGGAGCCGGAAGGCGTCCTGGTGCCCAAGAGCGCGGTGGTCGAACGCCTGCCATCGGCGGAAGTGATGTTGCGGGAGCTGGACATTGAAATCGAAGAAGCACGGAGGCTGTCGGAGGGGATCGAGCCGGGGATGGCGAATGTCGCGGACCACGTGAAGCTCGTGGACGCACGGCTGGACTGGTGCGAGGCGAGGATCGAGAAACTCCTGGGCACCTACACGAGTGAGCACGCCGGCTGCGCGAAGCTGAGGCCCCGCATCGCGGAGATCCGGAAAGTGACGGCGGCCGCGGGCGTGGTGGGAGGAGCTGTCGCGAAGCGGCCCGGTCCCCCGAGGATTTCTCCCGCGGAGGAAGCGCCGGGAACCTGGATTCCCTCGTCACCGACGGACGTCGCCGTGAAGGAAATCCTGATGCGTCCGCCGCCGGGCACTGCCTGCGAGGGAGCGGCGGCGGCGGCGAAGGTCATGCAGAAGCGGCTGGCCGCGTCCGGGATCAAGGGGATCGAGATCAACGTCCTCGACCGCGCGGGCGCCTCTTTGCTCCGCTTCTCGTCCGGCGACGGGCTGGACCGGGAAGCGTGCGAAAGGATCCGCTGGTTCGGGACATTTCCCGGCCGGTCGTTCGAGGGGAAGCTCGAGGCATTTCCCAGGCCGGAAATCATGGCCTTGCACGGGGGCCGCCCGAACCCGGACGCCCTGGACCGGGTGAAAGGCCCGCCCGGGACGAAGTGGCACCTGTTCAATTCGGCGGGCGTCATCCTCCTCTCGGACGATCCCGTCTTTCGCGGCGGGGACTTCCGCAACGCGGTCGTGGACCCGCTGGATTCGTGCGTCACCTTCGAGTTGCCGCCGCAGATGTGCCAGGTGCTGCGCAAGACGGTGACTCTTCCTGCGGGCAAGCTCGAAACAAGCGAGTGGGCCCTGGTGCTGGACGGTCACGCGTTCCGGGTCAAAGGAGCGCGGCTCGTGTTCGAGGCCAGCGGGCGGGAGTGGGTGAAAGGACAGCCGCGCGTGACGGTGGGCCCGGGTGGAGGCTTCAAGACAACTGAAGGTCACTGGGAAGAGCGGCCGGGGCGGCTGGTCTGGGTAAAGACGGGCCTTGTGGAATCGGGCTGGAAGCGGATCCGAGTCGCGCTGGAGAACCCGATGGAAATCGTCCTGTCGCCGGAGGAATAGCATCCGAACCTCTTTCCCAACACAGGCTTGCGTACTCGCCGGCTCGCGCCGAACGGCCGGCTTTTCACGAGGGCCTGCGATTCCCCAGATCTTGACGAACTCAGGCGTGTCCCCGATGCCAGGGACAACTCCAAATCCCAACTCCAACCCCAACCCCAAGTCCTTCATCGGCTTGGGGTTGGAGTTGGGATTTGGAGTTGTCGTGGATGTGCGATTGACCGAGACACCCGCTTTTGACCAAAGGCCAGCTCTTCCCCCTACCTCTTCTCTCACACGAGGGTGACTTCATGGGGGAACGGGACATGCAGACTGCGGTTCAGTGCAAGAAGTGCGGAAAGTCCTATTCCGCCGGCGTAGTCAACAACGACTTCCAGGGAATGTGCCCCTCGTGCGTCGCGGCGTTCGCGTTTGAAGATGTGTCGCAGAGCCCGCTGGAGCCGCCGGGGCCGATCTCGCCGCCGCCGGACTACGAGAAGACGACGATGTATCTCAAGCCCGGGACGAAGTTCCAGGGCGTGGTCATCGAAACGGTGCTCGGGCAGGGCGGGATGGGCGTGGTGTACAAGGCGCGGCAGATCGGGCTCGACCGTGCGGTGGCCCTCAAGGTGATGAGCGACCGGCTCGCGGGCGACCCCGACTTCGTCAGGCGCTTCGAGAAAGAAGCCCGCGCGATGGCGTCGCTATCGCACGCGAACATCGTGGCGGTCTACAACTACGGGATCGACAACGGCCGGTGCTTCATCGTAATGGAGTACATGGACGGCCTGAACCTGCGCCAGATCCTGCGCGAGAAGAAGCTGCGGCCGGAGGAAGGGCTGAAGATCGTGCCGCAGCTGTGCGACGCGCTGGAGTACGCGCATTCGGAAGGCGTGGTGCACCGCGACATCAAGCCGGAGAACATCCTGATCGACAAGAAGGGGCGCGTGAAGATCACGGACTTCGGGCTCGCGAAGATGGTGGAGCCGGGCGGGCACGAGCACACGGTGACGGGCCTGGTCATGGGCACGCCGCACTACATGGCGCCGGAGCAGGTGGACACGCCCAAGACGGTGGACCACCGTGCGGACATCTACTCGATGGGCGTGGTTTTCTACGAGCTTCTCACCGGCGAGCTTCCGATCGGCCGGTGGCAGCTTCCGTCCCAGCGCAACGGCGTCGACGCGCGCCTCGACCAGGTCGTGCTGCGCGCGCTCGAGCGCGAGCCTGACAAGCGGTACCAGCACGCGAGCGAAATGAAGATCGAGGTCAGCCGCGTGCAGGAGTTCATTCCCGTCGCGCGGCTCGTGACGGCCGCAGCGACCGGCATCGCGGTCTCCGGCTCCTTCTCGAGCCCCGTCGCGCCCCCCGGGACCGTCAGCGCCCCGTCGCCCGCCTCCGCCAACGCGGGGTGGACCGCGCCCGCGGGATTCGCCACCGTCCGCCCCAACACGCCTGTCAATCCGTCGAAACTCAGCGGATGGGTCGGCACCGGCTTCGGTCTCACCATCGCCTCCGTCGTCCTCGCCTTCGTCGGCCTCCTGGTCTCCAGCGGGAACTACAACGCCGGCCACGCGCCCCTGGCCGCCCTCGTCAGCACCTTCGGCCTCGGCGCCGTCCTCGGCTCCTTCGGCTTCCTCTGCAACACCATCGGTCTCTTCGACATCCTCTTCAACAGCGACCGCCGCCACGGCTTCGGCCTGGCAGTCATGACCTACGCCATGGACCTCCTCTGGCTCGGCGTCTTCGGGATCTCGTTCCTGCTCGCACAGGTGGCGGAACCAAAGTCGTCGATCGACAAGCGCCTCAACGGGCCGGCTTCCGTCACTTCGCCCAAGGAGCAGCCGCTCCTGATGCGTTCCTCGCCGCCGATCATCCCGGGCTGGGGCGAATCCCCGGAACCCAGCATTTTCACGGGCGAAGAACGGATGAAGGCGTTCTGGAAGACTTCAGGCCTCTCGAAAATCAGCGAGGTGACGCGCGCCCGCCGGATCGTCTACGTCACCGGCGCGGAGAGCGGCGTGGTGGCGATCAATGTCCTGGAGGGCGTGCCCCAGTCCCTTCGCACAAAGTACATGACGGGACCGAATTCTTTCGTGGCGGGGAACGAAGTGGTGGTGATCCAGGTCCCCGAAGGACCGCCGGTCGACCCCGTGAAACTGGAAGAATTGCGCGCCTGGGCGAGGGAAGTCGGCGCGCGCGGCAAGACCGAACGGTAGCTACGCGTGGTGCGTTTCGTCCGGCTTGATCGGGTCCTTGGTCTCAGGCTCGTGCGGGTCCTTTGCCTGCTTCTTGAGCTTCGCCGCCCGGTCTGACCACTCCGCCTTCAATTCCTCCGTCCCGTCCTCGCTCTTCACCACCTCGTAGTGCACGACCTGCTTCTCGTCCGACAACTCGCGGAATTTCTCGCGCACGTCCACCACGTGCTTCGAATCGTCCTGGTCGCCCTTGAACGCCATCTCGGCGTTGCCGATCCGGATCACGTCTCCCGTCTTCAGCGGGCTCTCCGTGATCCTCACACCGTTCAGGATCGTCCCGTTGCTGCTCTGAAGATCCATCAGCAGCCACCCCTCCGGCGTCTTCAGGATCGTGCAGTGGTTGCGCGACGCCGCCGGCTCCGTGAGCCTGACGAGGCACTTCTGCGACCGCCCGATCAGCGTTTCCACCTCGTCGAGAGGATGTTCGTGCGTGTAGTCGCCTTCCTTGATGACTAGCTTGGCCAAGACGCCTCCCCGTTGTCCCCTGCCGGAACTTGCGACGTGCGGAAGGTGTCCAGGTGCTCGAGGAAGGGCCGGTAATCGCGTTCGATCCCGAGCCGCTCCGAGAGAGCCCCGATGCGCTTCAGAAACCGCTCGGTCAGGTCTTCGCCCTTCCCGCGCCAGGCGGGGTCGCAGAAGAAGACCCGGCAGCCGAGCGGACGCGCATTCCTGGCCGTGCACCGGTTGTCGTGGAGGTACGGGCAGGCGTCCTTTTCGAACACCTCCTGCGGCCATCCCCGACGGAGCGCGAAGTAGAGCGCCTCGGCCTTTGTGGCGTAGAGGCGGTGTCCGTACTTCGCAAACTGGCAGCAGTCGCCACTCGTCCGGCAGAGGGGGTTGGCGGCGGCGATGACGGCGTCCAGTTCCGTGTAGAGCGCGCCGAGCTCACGCAGCAACACCTCGCGCGCTTCCGCCGGAAGGGCGGAAATCGCTTCGGTCGTGGCTGCGGGCTGATGTATGGATGCCGGCACGGTCATGCGGTTTCTCCGGTCACTTGGCAGGACCTTTCGAGTCTACTCCGGGAGGCAGGACCTTTGAAGGAAAACGGTTCGACTCGCCGGCCTGGAGGCGGCCTTGACCGCTCTCTGCGAGCGTGCTGAAATCGGCTCATGAGCACCTGGGATGGACAGGAACGGCGCAAGCGCAAGAGGTTCGGCGTGCGCGGATGCACTCTTCGGCACAAGCGGGGCGGCCTGCTGTCATTCCTGGGGCTCTACGGCGAGCGCCTGATCGCCCTGAATCTCTCGGAAACCGGCTGCCACTTCATCAGCAGGCTTCCACTGCCCGAGGGAATGTCGATCGCCGTCCAGATCGAGGCGCCTCAGATCGGGGACAAAATCAATGCGGGCGGAAGAGTCGTCTGGTGCCAGAAATCCACGGAGCACGACGCGCACCACGTGGGAGTGGAGTTCCAATCGATCGCCAAGTCGAGCAAGGTGCAGTTGAAGATCCTGCTGGACAACTCGGTGCTGGAGAAGATCGAGATCACGACGAAGGTTTATCTGAAAGAGATCGAGAAACTTTGAAGACGGGTTGAACGTCCAGGGTCAAAGGTCAAGGCCGCCAGAACGCCGGAGCTGGTCGTAACCTTCGACATTCGACCCGATTCCGCGGAGGCTGCCCAGCCATGACCCCCGGCCAGCGCGCGGCGGCCCTCCGAACCCGGCTCACCGAGGCCTCGCACGGCTACTACGTGCTCGATGACCCGGTGATGTCGGATGCGGAATACGACCGGCTGTTCCGGGAGCTGCAGGAGATCGAGGCCGCGCACCCGGAACTTGCGACGCCGGATTCCCCCACGCAGAAGGTCGGGGCGCCGGCGCGCGACGTGTTCAGACAGGTGAAGCACACCGTGCCGATGCTTTCGCTTGAAAACGCGATGACCGCCGAGGAATTCGCGGACTGGTACAAGCGTGCGGTCGAAGCGGCGGGAGGGACGGCGCCGGAGTTCGTGGTGGAGCCGAAGGTCGACGGAACGGCGGTGGAGGCGGTCTACGAGAAGGGGCTCTTTGTTTCGGGGTCCACGCGTGGCGACGGCGAGGTCGGCGAGGACATCACGGACAACCTCAAGACGATCCGCGGGCTGCCGCTTCGGCTCAACGGGGACGCGCCCGAACGCCTCGAACTGCGCGGCGAGGTGTACTTCCCGGTGAAAGACTTCGAGAAGATGAACCGCGAGCTTGCTGCGAAGGGCGAAAAGACGTTCATGAACCCTCGCAACACCGCGGCGGGATCGCTTCGGCAGCTCGACCCGAAGATGACCGCGGCCAGGCCGCTCCGGATCATGATCCACGGCTTCGGCGAGGCAAAGGGCGTGAAGTTCAGCGCGCACGAAGCGACGCTGAAAGCGCTCGAGAAGATGGGGCTGCCGACCTGCGCGCGCCACCTCCAGCGCGGCCGGACCGCCGAGGAGCTGGCGGCGATCCACGCCGGCTGGCTGAAGCGGCGCGACAAGCTGGAATTCGAGGTCGACGGCGCGGTCGTCAAGGTGGATGACTTCCGCCTGCGCGAGGAGATGGGCTTCCGCACGCGCAGCCCGCGCTGGGCGATCGCCTGGAAATTCCCGCCGCGCGAGGAGGTCACGCAGATTCTCGACATGACGGTATCGGTCGGGCGCACGGGAGCACTGACGCCGGTCGCCGAGCTCAAGCCGGTACTTCTTGGCGGCGTCATGGTCAGCCGCGCGACGCTCAACAACCCCGGCCTCGTCGTGAAAAAGGGGGTGAAAATCGGCGACTGGGTCACGATTCGCCGCGCCGGCGACGTCATCCCCGAAATCGTGGGCGCCATCGTCTCGAGGCGCACGGGCAGCGAACGCGACCTCGAAATGCCGAAGAAATGTCCAGTCTGCTCGACGCCCGTGTCGTGGCCCGAAGGCGAGGCGATCCCCCGCTGTCCGAACTCGGTCTGCCCCGCCCAGGTCAAGGGAACGCTGTTTCACTTCACCCATTTCCTCGGCATGGACGGCTTCGGTGACAAGATCGTCGAACAACTCGTCGACAAGGGCCTCGTGAAGGACGCGGCCGACCTCTACCACCTCGACCTGAAGACTCTCGCCGAATTGGAGCGCATGGGCGAGAAGTCCGCACAAAACCTCCTCGACGAGTTGGAGACCTCCAAAAACACGACGCTCGAGAAATTCATCGGCGCCCTTGCCATCCGCCTCGTCGGCGAATCCACCGCCCGCGACCTCGCGAATCACTTCGGCGACATCGCCCCGCTCATGGACGCGACCGTCGAACAGCTGCAGGAAGTCCCCGAGGTCGGCGAGCGCGTCGCGAAAGTCATCCGCGAGCACTTCGATGCCAAGGGCAATCGCCGGCTCGTGGAACGGCTCGTCGACGCCGGCCTGAAGTGGCCGAAGCCGAAGAAAACGGAGGGCGGCAGGTTCCAGGGATTGAAGTTCGTGTTCACGGGCGAGCTTGTGAAGATTGCGCGGCGGGAAGCCGAGGCAAAGGTCGCCGAAATGGGCGGTAAGGCCGCCTCGAGCGTGTCGAAGAACACCGACTACGTCGTCGCCGGGCCCAACGCCGGGTCGAAACTCGACAAGGCGAAGACCCTCGGGGTCAAGATCATCGATGAGGAGGAGTTTCTGAAAATGGTCGAACCCTGAGTAACGCCAGGTTGATTCTGTGCCATCCATCCGCTCCGCTCCAGTTCCGGTCACCTCCGTGCGGGCCGCCGCAATTCACGGCGGCTGAATGGAACAGAATCGACGTGGAAGTGCTTAGCGGTGTGGTCCGAAGGACGCAACCGGTGGAATCAAACGTGTCGAACCGCTAGTCCTCGTCTCTCCCCATCCATCACCCCTCGCGCTACACTCACTTCATGCGCGCCGGCGACAACCCCGAAGTTGCGAAACTCGTCGAACGCGAGTCCGCGGCAATCGCCCGCGGCGTCGCCGCGCTTCCCCCCGCTTTCACGGCCTCCCGCGAGGCCATCGGCGCGCTTCTCGCTTCCCTGTCGCAGCGCCAGCGGTACTTCGCGCTGATCGGCGAGCACTTCTCCGTCTTCGGCTTCGACGGGATCGTCGCCATGGACCACCTGGACGAAGCGCTTCTGCGCGCGGCGCAGGAGGTGCTCAAGCGGCGGCCGGCGGCGGACGTGGACGACGCGGCGGAAGCGGCGCTGGCGGAGGAGTTCGAGAAGCTGCCGGTGCTGGAGAAGCACCCGGTGGGGTACATGGTGCTGTTCGCGGCGCGGAAGATGTTCGAGGGATTCGACAACGTGCTGACGCGGCTGGGGCTCGACGAGGACGAGGCGCGGCAGCCTTACGAGAACGAGCTGCTCAAGCGGGTGGCGATCCTGATCGACGGCTACGTTTCGACGCGCTCGACGCCGATCGCGCGGCATTTCGGAGACCTGCGGCGTGAGTACTGGGTGGTGGCGCGGCTCCACTGCAAATGCGGGCAGCCGAAATACGAAGTGAAGATGCAGTCGCTGGTGACGGGGCCGGGGGGGGAGCACGTGGACAAGCTGGACGTGAAGTGCGGGGCGTGCGGGGACGTGCAGGCGCTGGAGTTCCCGCTTCCGCACTTTGGTGATCTGTCGATTGCTTGAGTCCCGGCCTCGGGGTCGAAAGTGAAAAGGGCGAACAGCGCGCGGGGCTCGATCGTCACCCTGGGTGGCGGGACGGGGCAGGCTGCGGTGCTGTCCGCGCTGAGGGGCGTGCGCGCGACCGCGGTCGTGGGGGTCACGGACGACGGCGGGCACTCGGGGATGCTGCGGCGCGTGCTGGGGATCCCGCAGGTGGGGGACCTGAGGAACTGCCTTTCGGCGATCGCCCCCGCCGGAAATCCGGTGGCGGAGCTGCTGAGGCACCGCTTCACGCAGGGGCCGCTCGAGGGGACATCAACCGGGAACCTCATGCTCGCCGCGTTGGCCACGGCTCGCGGCTCGCTGACGGTTGCCGCGCTTGAACTCGGGGCCGCGGCAGGGGTGCCGGTCCGCGTGCTGCCGGTGAGCGATGCTTCGGCCGCAGTCTGTGCCCGGCTGGCGGATGGAAAGACGGTGAAGGGCGAGTGGGCGATCATCGGGCGGCGCAATCTTGCGCCGATCGAGAGGGTGTTCCACGAGCCGGCGCTTCCCGCCACGAAGGAGGTCATTGCCGCACTGCGTCAATCGGCCGCGGCCATCATCTGCCCGGGGAGCCTGTGGACCGGGATCGGAAGCGTCCTCGCGGCCCGCGGCGTGCGGGCGGCGCTGGCGCGCACGCCGGTAATCTACATCGCCAATCTCATGACCCAGCCCGGCCAGACCGACGGCATGGACGTCGCTGCACATGTCACGGCCGTGAAGCGGATGATCGGCCGCGAGCCCGACGCGGTCCTGCTCAACACCGGAGTTCCGCCGCCGTCGCTGCGGCGCCTGTACGCCCGGCAAGGGTCGTCGCCCATCCCCGCGCCCCGGCCGTGGCCGTCGCACTGGATCGCGCGCGACTTGACGGAGGGGCCGACAGCCGAGGAGCTCAAGAAGTACGCGCGCGCCGGGAAATTCAAGCGGCAGTGGCCGCACTTCATCCGGCACGACCGGCGGAAACTGGCGGCTGCGCTTCGCCGGGCGCTGCGGAACATCGGCGCGGGCTAAGCCGTCTCGACCCGGTTCCGTCCGGCCGCCTTCGCGCGATAGAGCGCGTCATCCGCCGCTGCGACGAGATCCTCCGCCGTGGCCACCGCGCCCCGATCCATCGTCGCGACCCCCACCGAGACCGTCACGGCGAGCTTCCCCTTCCCCGCTTCGAAAGCCGCGCCGGCCACTCCTTCGCGCAGCCGCTCCGAGAGCGCCCTCGCGGGCGGCGAGGTGCAATCGGGCAGAACCACGAGGAATTCCTCCCCACCGTACCGCCCGACCGCGTCGTAGGCCCGGATGGCGCCACGAAATCGCTGGGCAAGCTCCCGGAGGACGGCGTCGCCTGCGGCGTGGCCCTGCGTGTCGTTGATCTCCTTGAAGCGATCGCAGTCCACCATCGCGACGGAGAGCGCATGGGACTGACGGGCGGCGCGCGCCACTTCGGCCTTCAGGATCTCGATGATGGTCCCGCGGTTCCAGACCTGCGTCAGCGCATCGATCATGGCGCGGCGCTTGAACTCATCCCGCTCCTGGATCAGCGCCAGCTGCGTTTCGCCGAGGCGGACCTGGCTCAGCTCGCCTTCGGCCCACGCGGCAAGATCCTGGAGTGCGACGACTTCTTCCGTCGAGAAGGTCCGCGGCTCGCGGCCGATGAGGCAGAGGGTCCCGAGTTTCGCTCCGTCGGGCGATTTCAGCGGGCACCCGGCGTAGAACCGGATGTTCGGGTCGCCCGTGACGAGCGGATTGTCGTGGAAGCGGGGGTCCGCGGCGGCATCGGCGACGACCATCGGGGCGTCATTGAGGATCGCGTGCCCGCAGAACGAAATCGACCGCGCCGTCTCGTTGACGCCCAGCCCCTGGCACGACTTGAACCACTGCCGGTCGCCGTCAACGAGCGTGATCAGGGCGATCGGCACGCCGAACATCCTCCGGGCGGTGCGGGTGATGCGGTCGAAGCGTTCCTCGGAGGGCGTGTCGAGGATTCGAAGAGCGCGAAGTGCGGCGAGGCGGCGGTCTTCGTCGGCTGGCGAGGCGGGTTCAATCATGGTGTGGCGGCAGTCTATCACCATCTCGCATGCCCGGACGGGCCGGGGCTACGCCGAAGATGGCGCGATCCTCGTCAGCCCGGCAATGACGCCGCCGTAGCCGTTCCTGACCAGGCCCCGCATCAACAGGTCGTCGCCGATCGGCTCGGTTCTCACTTCGAAAAGCCGTTCCGCGAGGGCGGGACCCTTTTTCCCGAGGCCACCGACCGGGGCCGGCGCTAGCGCGCCGCCGAGGACAGAAGGGGCGATAAAGGCGCAGACCTCGTCGACGAGGCCGGCGTCGAAGAGCGAGCCGAGGATGTGGGATCCGCCCTCGGCGAAGACCGAGGTGGCGTGCGGGGCGATGGCGCGGAGGAACGCCGTGAGGTCGATGCCGTCGATGGTCGCGTCCAGCGGGATCACCCGGCACCCGGCCGCTTCGAGACGCCTGACGTTGGCCTCGGGAGCGGTCTTCGACACGCCGATGAATGTCTCGATTTCGCGGGCGCCCTTCACGATCTGGCACTCCATCGGGATGCGCGCGCTGGCGTCGGCGACGGCGCGCTTTGGAGGGCGGACGCCGTCGGGGCCGGCAAGCGAGGGATCGTCCGCCAGGACTGTGCCGATGCCGACGAGGACGCACCCGTGCTCGCCGCGAAAACGGCGGGCGCGCGTACGGGCGGAGTCGCCGGTAATCCACTTGGAGTGGCCGGAAGAAGTAGCGATCTTGCCATCGAGGGTCATGGCCCACTTGGCGGTGACCCAGGGAAGGCCCAGGGTATGGACCTTGAAGAACGGGGCGTTCTGGCGCTTCGCGAGGAGTTCGAGGAGGCCATTGTCGACGGCGATGCCTGCGGCTTCCAGGAGCGCCCGGGCTTTGCCGGAAGTACGCGGATTGGGGTCCGTCGCAGAGTAGACCACCTGGCGGACGCCGGCCTTGATGAGGGCGTCGGTGCATGGCGGGGTCTTGCCGTGGTGCGAACAGGGTTCGAGCGTGACCCAGGCGGTGGCGCCCTTCGCACGGTCACCGGCCGCCGCAAGCGCGATGACCTCGGCGTGCGGGCCGCCGAACTGGAGGTGCGCTCCTTCCCCGAAGACTTCGCCGTCTTTCTCGATGACGCAACCGACGACCGGGTTGGGAAAGGCGGCAGGAATCCCCTGAAGCGCCAGCTCCAGCGCCCTTCGCATGAAGAACTCGGCGGAGACGGGCATGCGCCCTACCCGACGGCCGCGGGCTGCCGCAGCGGGTCGCCGTAGAGCGTGAGAGCCGTGGCGCGGGCGATCTTTGTCTCCACGAATTTGCCCGCAAGCTCGCCGTCCCCCTCGAACACGACAATCCGGTTGTCGGGGCCGCGGCCCGTCCACTTCGCCTTGTTGCGCTCGCTGCGCCCCTCGACGAGCACCTCGACGGTCGCGCCGACGCGGGCGACGTTCTTCTCGAGCTGGATGCGCTCCTGAAGCGCGAGCAGTTCGTGGTTGCGGCGCAGCTTCACTTCCGCCGGGACGTCGTCAACGAGGTCGCGCATCCCCGTCGTGCCCGGACGCGGGCTGTACTGGAAGATGAACGCGTAGCCGAAGCGGACCTGTTCCGCGAGTTTCAGCGTCGCCTGGAAATCGTCCTCCGTCTCGGTCGGGAATCCCACGATGAAGTCGCTCGCGAGTTCGATCTCCGGGCACTCCTCGCGCGCCATCGCAATGATGTCCAGGTACTCCGCGTTCGTGTAAGTGCGCTTCATCAGCGCCAGAATCCGATCGCTCCCGCTCTGCGCGGGCATGTGAATCTGCGGCATCACGTTGGGGAGGTCGCGCATCGTCCGGAACAGCCGGCGCGTCGCGTGGTGCGGATGGCTCGTGACGAAACGAACGCGCCGGATTCCCGGGACGGCGGCCACAGCTTCCACCAGGTCAGCCAGCTCCTTGCCTTCCTTCTCGCCGTACGCCGTGATGTTCTGCCCGAGCAGCGTGATTTCGACGACCCCCTGCCCGGCGAGCACGTGCGCCTCCTCGACGATCTCCGGAATCGGCTTCGAGACCTCTCTCCCCCTCGTGCGCGGCACCACGCAGTAGGAGCACATCTCGTCGCAGCCCTTCATCGCAAGGATGTACGCCTGCCACGGGTTTTCGCGGGGCGCCGCGAGCCGGTCGAATTTCGGAATGAACGCCGTGTGGCGCGTCGCCAGGATCGCTTCGCCGGACTCCCGCGCTTCGTCAATCAGCGCCGGCAGGTTCTTGTACTGGTCCGGGCCCGCGACGAGGTCGACGTGCGGCAGCCGGTCGAGGATCTTCTCGCGCTCCTGCTGCGCCATGCAGCCCAGGATGCCGATGACCAGGCCGGGGTCGGTCGCCTTGCGGCGCTTCAGGATGCCCGCCCTCGAGTAAACCCGCTGCTCGGCGTGTTCGCGGACGCTGCACGTATTGAAGAGGATGACGTCGGCGTCGTCCTGTCCTGTCGCCTGCGAGTATCCGTGAAGCATGAGCTCGCCCGAGAACTGCTCGCTGTCGAGCTTGTTCATCTGGCAACCGAAGGTTTCGACCCAGAATTTCTTCATGGAGGCGCGTCTACTCGCGGATACGCACGCGAAGGCGCTTGTCCAGGGTGAGGTCGTCCGCGGTCTTTGTGAAGAAGACGGTGGCGCCGTGGAGGGTCGCGCAGGTGCAGGTGCGGGTGACGAACAGTTCGAAGGTTTCGATGGGCTTGTCCGATTCGGATTCGGCGGCGACGTCGTCGTCGACCAGGAGCGGTGTGGAGACGCCGAGGTCATTGATCCAGCCGAGGGCCATGCCGTCGGGGTGGAATTCCTGGTACCAGATGTGGAGGGTCTCGGTGAAGTAGACGCCCACGTCGTCGCCGTCCGAGGTGAAGCCGACGACTTCGGCATCGAGGGACACGGAGGGGTCGATGAACGGCAGGTCGAGGTCGAACGGCTGGTCGTACGCGGACCCGGCGCCCGGGGTAAAGGAGTCGCCGAAGGCCAATCCGGAGTCTGAGGTGTCGAACGCGCGGGTCCGGAGGGCGAACCCGGCGCCGGACGCCGTGGAGGTCTTCTGCTCGCGGAAGAAGACGTGGAGGCGGGTGTAGCCGTGCGGGCGGTCCGGGCTGTCTTCGCCCGTGGAGGGATCGAAAAGGCCGATGTCGTTCCCGGCGGGGGTACCCAGCAGGGTGAAGGGCTGCAGTCCGGCCTCGCGGAAGTCCACGTTGCTGTCGATGGGGCCGAATCCGGAGGACAGGCCGGTGCGCTGGGCGAACACGCGGAAATCGGTTCCGGCGCCCGTGTCCACGTCCATGTTGTAGACGGCGAAGACGTTGCCGCCTTCCCCGCTGTCGATGATGCGGTATTGGTGGCCGGCGTCGTTGAGCGCGGGGGCGAGAGACCAGATTGTCGCCTCGCCCGCAGCAAGGAGAACTGAAAGCGCCGAGGGTACAGGGGGCGCCGAGAAGTTCGCGACGACTCTTCCGGAAAACAGACGGTCCACCACGCCGTCCGCGTGAGCGAATGCGACGTTCATGACATCCGGGTCCGACTGGGCTCCGCAGATGTAGGACAGTCCCTCCTGCCAGGCGAAGCTCGCGACATCGACGCCGTCCACATCCACGCTCACCGTGACGGGGGCGCTGAGCGAAGCGGAGATGGCGGGCACGGCGAAGAGCCCGTCTTCATCCGGACGGGTCGTCAGGTACTGGGCCACCCTGAGCGCAGCATCCGGGGTTGGACCGGCCGCGGCGGCCTGCAGCCAGGCGAGCATGACGTAGTCGCCGTTCCGGCTGATGCGCGCACTGACCTGTCCCGAGTTGATGAAGTCGGAGATGACCGGATCCGCCGCGCTGAGCAACGAGTGGGAGAGGAGACCGCCGGTCACAGGGTCGATCTCGGAGATCGCAACGCCGCCTGAGTCACCGGCGTCGACCTTGGAGTCGTTCGTGTCGCTGTCGGATTCCGCCGAGAAGAGCACGAAGCAGGCGAGCCCCTCGTCCGTGCCGAACGCCGTTGAGCCGAAAACGGAGGCCCCGTCCGCCGGGGTCAGGAAGTCGGCATCGTTGCGAAGCGCGTCCGAGGAACTGGAGACGGGAACGGTCGCGTGAAGAACGGCGCCGGCCGTGGAAGTACCGAGGGCGAGTTCGAACGAGACGTACTCGAGAGAAGAGTCTTCCCCGAGTGCGGACGGGCCGTTGTAGGACGTGGGCCCCCCGTCGAAGACGTGCTCCGCCTCATCGTCCGCTTCCGTCAGGTTGTCGGCCGCGACGCGGAACACGAGGAGGTTGTTGTAGGACAGGAAGCCCGAGTCCACCTGGGTCTCCTCGCTCGACGATCCCACGTCCGAGGCGCCCATGGCGTCGATCGGGAGCCGAGTGGCGCCGCCGATCCCCGCCCCGGATTCGAGCGGCAGGGCTGCGTCCAGCGCGAAATCGAGCGCGATATGGCACGCGCAGAGCGAGCGGTCGTCGAACCCCGCCAAACCGTCGTTGTTTTCGCGCTGGTTCCAGAAGACGACGATCCCCGTCGTCTGCTCGCCGTAACGGTAAGAGTTCTCGCCGCTGTCCCAACGCGCTTCGCCGCACAGCCCGTCGGTCGCGAATCCGAACGAAGTGACGTCTTCCCCCGCCTCGTCTTCCACGCTCAGACGGCTGGCGAATTCCTGAAAGCCGTACCGGCTGGCGATGTCGCCGCTCTGGCGCGAGTTGAAATAGGTTGCGAACAGGTTGGCGTTCGCGCCGTCCGGGGTGAGGATACCGTCGTCGTCCGCGTCGTTGCATCGCCAGAAAATGATGCAGTCGCCGTCCCGGTCGCTGGCCGTCTCGGCCAGGTGGTCGCCGGTGTTGACCCACGCGTGGGCCACGGACGAGTACGTGATCGAGCCCGGCGCGCTGCTCGCATCGATGGCGCCCAGCGTCACCGGCGGAGTCCAGGCTTCCCCGTCAAAGTACTGGCCTATGAGGTTCGTGACCGGCGGGTCCCCGGACAGCACTCCGTACGTCACCATCAGGGTGCCCCGGTCGCCATTTGGCGTACAGCGCACGGAGCCCGCAATCACGCTCATCCCGGGCGGGCTCAGCCCCTTGCCGTCCGATGCCACGTCACCGTCGGAGACAGGTGCGCCGGGGAACGACGTCAGGGCGTAACTGCCAGACCCGGAGCCGGACGATCCCCCTCCGCGCTTGCACCCGGCAAGGACGGGCAGAAGCAACGCTGCGGCCAGGGCGGCCGCGAAAGCGGGGGAAATCCGCGCTCTCAAGGCGCCTCTCGCGGGTGGGATTGGACTCATTCGAGCCTGTAACGGTACGAATGCGCCTTGGGTTGAGTCAATGGCAAACCCCCGGATGGTGAGTCAGCTTTGATTCGGGGAGTCGCACCTGAAGGGTGCGACCCCCGGAATCAAGCGTGTCGAACCACTATGGCATCCCCTGGAGGATGCCACGGGCCTCCTCATTCGAGGGGTCGAGCTCAACCGCCTTCTGAAGCGCGCTCTTCGCCTCCTCCATCTTCCCTATCTGGCGCAGCCACAGCCCTTTTCCAACCCACGCCTCGGGGCGGCGGGGCGCGAGCACGATCGCCCGCTCGAAGGCGTCCCCCGCGAGGGCGTTCTGCCTGGCCGCCCCCGCCGACATCCCGAGAGAATAGAGGGAGTCGTAGGAATTCGGGACGACGCGAAGCGCCTCCTCCAGTGCCTTGATCGCGGCCTCGTAGCGGCCTGTGCGCTGGAGAGCCACGCCGAGGTTGTACTGCGCCTCGGAGAAGTCGGCGTCGAGAGCGACGGCCCGCTGAAGCCAGACAATGGCTTCCTCCCACTTCGGAATGGCCTGCTGCCGGCGACGTTCTGCTTCGGCGGCGTCGGCCGCGGGCGTTTTTCCCGATTCAATGGACCCCGCAACCCCGCTCAGCGCCGTGCCCAGTTGATTAAGTGCCGCGGAAGACTCCGGGTCGGCCTTGACGGCGTCATGCAGGAAGCGGGCGGCCGCTTCGAAGTCCCCGCTCTGGATGAGGGCGGAGCCTCGCGCGACGAGATCGGCGGCGGCGACGGATTCCTCGCGGAAGGATTCCAGGAGCGCAGCAAGCTCGGGCTGTGAGATCGCGCGGTGGAAGGACTGCCGCAGGCGGCCGGCGCCGTCGAAAACAAAGGTCGAGGGGAGAATGGCGTCCCCGGTGCCGAAGAAGCTCTTGAGGAAGGCCTCGTTAGCCAGGAATTGCGGGTAGGGGACGCCGAAGTCGGCGACCGACTTCCTAACGGATTCAAGATCCTTCGACTCGGCGGAGACCCCCGCGAACTGCACGCGGTCGCCGAATTCTCTCGCCAGCGCGGCCAGGCGCGGCAGTTCCTCCTTGCACGGTGCGCACGTCGGGGACCAGAAGTTCACGACCGCGGGCTTTCCTGTCGTGGCGAGCGGCGCCTTTCCGCCCGCCAGCCGATCGAGGGCCGTCTCGAACGAGAATGACGGGCGCGCCTTCGGGCGCGTGGCCTCGGGCCAGGCCGGAAGCTCGGACACCTTCGGCGCCGCTTCGTCCTCCCGGATTTCCACCAGGCGGTCGGCGGGGATGTCCGAATAGACCTTCGCGTTCCCGCCCGGCCAGCGAACGGTGATGCGGTCGATTTTATCGGCGTTGCCGATGCCGAAATGAAGTTCGCGCGGGACCTGTGTCATGAACCCGTCGGTGATGCGGACGTAGTCCTGCTGCGTAACGCCGCCGGCGGTGAGAGACACGATGGCGCCGAGGGCGAGGGGCTCAGTCGTGGTCGCGGTGAGGCGGAGGCGCGCGAAGCGCCTTCGCGGCATGCGGTTTTCCATGACGCGCAGGCCCTGCAGCGAGAGCAGGACGAGGTCGAGGTCACCGTCCCCGTCGATATCGACAGGAGCGGCCGCGCGACCGTCGTCGTCGAAGTCGAGGCCGCACAGGTACGCCGTATTGAAGAAAACCGGGCACGGCCCGTCGGCGTTGTGGAACTGAAAATCGCGCTCGTAGCCGCTCCAGGAGCCGCGAAAACGCGCGTCCTCCTCGCTGCGGGCGAGGGATGCCTGCTCCTTCTTCTCCAGTGCGGACGCGTCGGCGGCGACCTGCCGCCAGAAAAACGTTCAGTAATCGGGCGCCTTCGGGTCGGAATTCGTCGTGTACCCGTCCGCGACGAAGAGGTCGCGGTCGCCGTCGTTGTCGGGATCCCAGAAGAGGCAGGCCCAGGCCCAGTCCGCCCAGTTCACGCCCCGCTTGACGCCGGTCTCGGTCCACTGCCGTCCTGCCGGGACGTACTCGTACATCTGGTTTCCCTGGGCGAGAACCAGCCCGAGCCGCTTCGTGTCGTCCTTCACTCCGGTCATGAGAGGAAGGATCCGGTTCCCCGCATGGCTGTACATGTTGGAGATGTACATCGACCAGGCGCCCGTGTTGTCCCAGTCGGCAATCGTGACGCCCATCGTGTAGTTCGAATCGGCGTTGAAGATGTGGCTCTTCGCGTCGGTGAACTTTCCCTTCCCGTCGTTCAGCCACAGGTGATTCGGGCCGTAGTCATTCCCTTCGAAGAGGTCCGTATCCCCGTCGAAATCGAAGTCCCAGAATTTTGCGACGTAGGTGTACTGCGTCCCCGTGATGCCGCGGGCGTCGGACTCCTCGGAGAATGCGAGGTGGCCCTTGTTCATGAAGAGATGGTTGTCGGCGCCGTCGTAGGCGACGACGCGGTTGTAGTTCGGCCCCTTCGAGTTGCGGTTGCTGTAGACGCAGAAGAACAGGTCGAGGAGTCCGTTCCCGTCGACGTCGTGCGGAACGATCCCCTGGATCGAAAGGTCGCGCTCCCCCTGCCCAATCGGGAAAACCAGCGCGTCCGGAACGAGCACCCAGGCGTCGCCCTTGCGGCGATAGATCGCGCCTTTCGCCTTGTTGCCCTCGTACGAGAGGACCTGGGAGCTGACCAGCTCTTCGACCCCGTCGCCGTCGAGATCGACGGACAGCCAGCAGGGGCCGCATTCCTCCGGATTGGTGACGACGGGTCCGCGGATGAAGCCTCCCTGTCCGTCGTTGACGAAGAGGATCGCGTCGTTGTGGATCGAGGCGGCGAGGATGTCGGGAAATCCGTCGTCATTGAAATCCGCGACGGTCAATCCCCCGCTCGTGACGACGCCCCGGTCGTTGATCAGCCCCTGCGCGACCTTGCGGCGCTCCTCGGACTCGTTGAACGCCAGCCCGACCTGATCGGTGATGTCGTTGAACGGCATGAAGCTCGATTCCGCCCGCCACCCCTCGACGAGCCCGAACTGCTTCACTTTCCAGACGTCGCCGTCGCGGATCACCCGGGCCTGGATGACTCCCGTGAAATCGACGCGCCCGCCGTCCGGGAGAATCCCGGCAAGCTGGAAATGGGCACTGAGGAACGCACTCTTTTCACCCGGGTCGAGCAGGAACTCGAACGAGCGCCACACGGCGCGCTCCACTGCCGCCCACGGGCCGACCTGCTCCTTCATCACCGACGTGAACGCGTCCTTGTCCAGCTCGCGCTTGAGCTCCGAGCCCTCGTATTGCCGGATCCGGAGCAGGCCGTCGGGAACTTCTTTTCCATCGGCAATTTGCGGGAAGCGGGCCCGGAAACCCGGCGCCATTCCGGAGGCCATCATCCCCCAGTCCCGCTCGCGCATCCCTTTCAGGAACGTCCCCTTCACGCCCTTGACGGCGGCGCCGGTCTTCTTGTCGGTTCCGCCGCTCGTGGCAAGGTCGTGCACTCCTTCCGACTTCGCGAAGTCCGTCACGAAAGTCTCCGGGCGCGTCAGGAAGGGCCCCGTCGACTTCGGTAGGTTCTTCAGGTAGATCATCAGCGCGACGATCGCCGCCAGCGCAAGAAAACAGGCGGGAATCATCATCGGAATCTGCACGCGCTTCGCGGGCGCCACCGGCGGTTTCACGGTCACTTTCTTCCCCTTTCAATATTCTCGATCTCTTTGCCGTACGCACGCGAATTCGGCTCATTCGGATCAATCGCGAGCGCTTTCGCAAAACACGCCTTCGCCGCGGGAATCTGCCCGACGACGAAATGGTACTCGCCCTTCATCCCCCACGCCGTCGCGTTCCCGGGCTGAAGAGCTACGGCGCGGTCGAAGCACTCGAAGGCGAGCGCGGCCTGGCCGGACTTTCCCGCCGAATTGCCGAAACTCAGGAGGATGACGATGTCGGTCGGGCGGAGTTTGTGTGCGTTCCGGTAGGCTTCGGCGGCACCCTTGAAGTCGCGCCTGTTGTGAAGTGCCGCGCCGAGGTTGTACCAAGCGTTCCAGTACTCCGGGTCCAGTTCGGCGGCGCGACGCAGGTGGGCGATCCCCTCTTCGGGGCGCCCCAGTCCCAGAAGCACGAGCCCCATGTGGTATGTCGCGAGCATGGAGTCGGGATCCACGGCCAGCGCTTTCTTCAGCCACTCGAGGGCCTCGGGATCGTTCCCCAGGTGGTGAGCCCGGGCGCCGCGCCGGTCCAGCTCGGCTGCGCCGGTTCCTTCGTCGCTGAAGGAGGCGAGAAGCAGGCCCAGCTCTTCCTGCCCGACCTCGCGGCGAAAGATCCTTCGGAGGTCGCCGTTGCCGTCGAACACGAAAGTGGAAGGGAGAGGCACGTCGCCTCCGGTACCGAAGAAGGACTTGAGCAGGGCTTCATCGGCGAGGAAGAGCGGGTAAGGGATTTCGAAACACTTCGCTGCGGCGCGAACGGCCTCGAGGTCCGTGGTTTCGACGCAGACGCCTGCGAACTGCGCGACGTCGCGGTACTGCGCGGCAAGCGCGGCCAGGCGCGGCAACTCTTCCTTGCAGGGAGCGCAGGAAGGCGACCAGAAATTGAACACCGCCGGACGCCCCTTCGCCGCCAGCGGTCCCGCACCACCTTCCAGCTTCGTCGCGGCCTCGACGAACGAAAACGCGGGCCGCACCCCGTGCCGCGACCCGGCCGGCCAGCCCGGGAGTTCGCGGGCTTCGAATCCGTCCTTTCCGCGGCGGATCGTGACCAGCCGGTCTGCCGGCACGTCGAGCGCCGTCTGGGTCTCCCCCCCGGGCCACGTCACCACCACCCGGTCGGCGAGCTTCGCTTCCCCCAGCCCGAAGTGCAGGTCGAACGGCACCTGCGTCGCGAATCCGTCGGTCAGGCGCGCGTAGTCCTGCTGCGTTACTCCACCCGCCACGACCTTTACCAACGCGCCGAGCGCGTCGGCCTGTCCTTTCGCGCCTTCGAGTCGGAGCCGAAGAAAGCGCCGGCCGGGAGCGGTGTTTTCGACGACGCGCAGGCCCTGAAGCGAGAGGACGACGAGGTCGAGGTCCCCGTCCCCGTCGATATCGACGGGCGCCGCGGCGCGTCCGTCGTCGTCAAAATCGAGGCCGCAGAGGTAGGCGGCGTTGGGGAGGGTGGCGGACGGGCCGTCGGTGTTATAGAAGAGGAAATCCCGCTCGTAGCCGCTCCAGGAGCCGCGGAATTTCTGGTCGGCCCTGGCATCCTGCTCCGGACGACGCCGGGTTTCCAGGGCGCGGGCATCGGCGGCGACCTGCCGCCAGAAGTGAGTTCAGTAGTCGGGGGCGTTCGGGTCGGTGTTCGTGGTGAAGCCGTTGGTGACCCAGAGGTCTCGGTCGCCATCGTTGTCGGCGTCGAAGAAGAAAGTGCCCCATGCCCAGTCGGCCCAGTTCACGCGGCGCGAAACCGCCGTCTCCCGCCACTCGCGGCTCTTCGGGTCGCATTCGTAAAACTGGTTCCCCTGCGCGAGCAGCAGCCCCAGCCGGCGCATCTCGGGCCCCATGTTGTCGGCGAGCAGGAAGACGCGATTCCCGGCATGGCTGTACATGTTCGAGATATACATTCCCCAGGTCCCGTCGTTTTCCCAGTCCGCGATCGTGACGCCCATCGTGTAGTTCGTGTCCGCGTCGAAAATGTGCGTCTTCGCGTCCGTAAACCGCCCCTTGCCGTCGTTCAGCCACAGGTGGTTCGGGCCGAAGTCGTTCCCCTCGAACAGGTCTAGATCGCCGTCGAAATCGAAGTCCCACCACTTTGCCACGTAGGTGTACTGCGTCCCCGTGAGGCCTCGTGTGTCGGACTCCTCCGTGAACGCGAATCCGCCCTGGTTGACGAACAGGTAGTTGTCCGCGCCGTCATAGGCGACGACCCGGTTGAATTCCACGTGTTTCGAGTCGCCATTCGAGTAGCAGCAGAAGAACAGATCGAGGTCCCCGTCACGGTCGAAGTCATCCGGGACGATTCCCTGGACGCTCACGGCGTGCAGCCCGACCGGGACGTCGAAGCGGATCCAGCGCGTTTCCCAGCCTTCTCCGCGGCGGATGTAGACCGGGAATCGCGCCTTCCCTCCGGGATCGACCTGGACCAGGCCGCTCACAAGCTCGTCCGTGCCGTCCCCATCCAGGTCCAGCGCCACGTAGGCGGTGGCCACGTGGTCGGGAGCAACTTCCGGCGCCTTTCCGCGGACGAAGCCGCCCCGGCCATCGTTGAGGAAAAGGGCGAGGATGCCTGTCTGAACGCTGGCCAGCACGTCGGGAAAACCGTCGCGGTTCCAGTCGGAAACGACCAGCGACCCCGAGGTCGTCAGCCCGCGGTCGTCGATCATCGAGCGGCGGAGCTTGAGGTTGGATTCGGACTCATTGAAGTGAAGCCCGGTTTCGTCCGTGATGTCCACCCAGGGCGGCCGGGAGGAATCGAGGCGCGTTCCCTCCACCCACTCGAGGCGCTCGATGTGCCAGTCCTTCCCGTCGGCGCTTGCGATCCGGCCGCTCAGGATGCCGCTCAGGTCCGCACGAAGGCCGTCCGGTTTCTGTCCGGCGACCTGGAAATGCAGGCTGATGTAGGCGGACTTGAGTCCCGGGTCGAGCAGGAACTCGAACGGCCGCCAGGTCGTGCGCTCCACGACAGCCCATCCGGCGAGGTGGTCGCGCAACACGCCGAGAAAGGCGTCAGCGTCGAGTTCGGGAAGGCCTGCTGCGGCGTAATCGCGCACACCCACCCAGCCGTCCGCAACTTCCCGTCCCTCGAGCGGCGCCGGAAACCTGCCCCGGAACCCCGTCGCCAAACCCGCCCGCGCCTTCTCCCAGTCCATCTCCTTCAGTCCCTTCACGAATCGTCCCTTCAGAGACGCGTTTGCGACTTCGTACGTCCTCTCGGAGAGCTCCACATCCACTATGTACTTCGAGGGCCGCGCCAGGGGGGCCGCCGCGGCCGCGCCCTGCCCGCTCTTCATCACGATGACGATCCCGACCGTGACCAGAAACGCGGCGATTCCCGCGGCCAGCATTCCTGTTCTGCCCACAGCCGGATGCGCGCTCACCGGAGCTGCTCCAGCCACTGGGCGGCTTCCTTGTCGCCCGGCGCCAGGCTCAGCACCTTTCTCAGGATGGCCGCCGCTTCGCCCGGCTTTCCCAGCTTGGACAGCTCCAGCGCCTTTGACTTCAGCGCCCGGGTCTGCCGGGAATCCATCGCGATCGCTCGGTCGAAGGCAAGAAGCGCCTCCTGGGACCGACCGAGGCGCGACCAGCAATCGCCGAGCCCCCAGCAGGTCTCGTACTCATCGCCGCGAATCCGGATCGCCTCGAGGTAATGGACCGCGGCCTCCTCGAAACGGGAATCCAGCCGGAGGGCTTCCGCAAGATTGTGATGGACCGGCGCATAGCCGGGATCGAGCTCGAAGGAACGCAGGAACGCGGCGTGCGACTCCCCCTTCCGGCCCAGGCGCTGTAACGCGACGCCGAGATTATAGAGAAGCATGGCGTCGTCACCGCGCAGGTCGGAGGCCTGCTTGAGGAACGCGGCGGCCTGCTCGTAGTTCTCGACGTCCATGAAGCGCATCCCACGGCGCTCGAGGTCGTAGGCCGAGAGTCCCTCGTCCCTCAAGGTCGAGAGCAGGGCTTCCAGCTCGCCTGCCGCGATCGTCCGCTGGAAGACACGCCGCAGGCGGCCGCCTGCGTCGAAGACGAACGTGGAGGGCGTAATGACCGCGCCGCCGGCGCCGAAGAAACTGCGCACGAGGGCGTCGTTCGCGAGAAACTGCGGGTAATTGAGCTTGAACGCGGCGGCCGCTTGAGTCACCGAAGCGACGTCGGCGATCTCCGTGCTCACGCCGGCGAACCGGACCTGTCCCGCGAGCCGGTCCGCCGCAGCCGCGAGAAGCGGAAGCTCCTCCTTGCACGGCGCGCACGTCGGCGACCAGAAGTTCACAACTGCCGGCTTTCCCTTCTCCGCCAGCGGCCCTTCGCTCCCATCGAGCCCCTTCGCCGCAATCGCGAACGAAAACTCGGGCGCCAGCCGCGGCCGCGTTTCGGCCGGCCAGGCCCGAAGCTCCGAAACGCGAGGGGCCGCTTCCCCGGGCACGAATTCGAGCAGGCGGTTTGCGGGAAGAGCCGAAAATCGCGCCGGCGTACCGCTTCCGGGCCAGGTGATCTCGACTGCGTCGATCTTGTCCGCGCTGCCGAGCCCGAAATGCAGGTCGGCGGGGACCTGGGAGAGGAATCCGTCGGTGATGCGCAGCGTGTCCTGCTGGGTCACTCCGCCGGCCGTCACCCTCACGAGTGCGTTGAGCGGAAGAACGTGCGACGGCCCGGCCGAAAGCCGGATGCGCGCAAAGTGCCGTTTCGGGGACGTGTTTTCCATGAGACGCAGGCCCTGAAGCGACAGGCACACCATGTCGAGGTCCCCGTCGCCGTCGATGTCCACCGGGCAGGCCGACCGCCCGTCGTCGTCGAAGTCCAGCCCGTAAAGGTACCCGCAGTTCACGAACCGCGGCGCCAGTCCGTCCGGATTCTGGAAGAGGCAGTCGCGTTCGTAGCCGCTCCAAGACCCGCGGAAGTCGCGCTGGATGTTCGCGTTGGTGAGCGACGTCCGCCCCCCTGTCTCCACGGCCTTCGCGTCGGCGACCACCTGGCGCCAGAAGTGCGTTCAGTAGTCCGGGGCCTTCGGGTCCGTGTTCGTCGTGAAACCGTTCGCGACAAAGAGATCTTTGTCGGTGTCGTTGTCCGCGTCGAAGAAGAGGCACGACCACGCCCAGTCCGCCCAGTTCGTGCCGCGAGCGACCGCAGTCTCGCTCCACACGCCGCCCCTGCGCTCGTACATCTGGTTCCCCTGCGCGAGGATCATCCCGAGCCGCTTCATTTCCGGGCTGATCCCCTTCGACAGCGGCACGATGCGGTTCCCGGCGTGCGAGTACATGTTCGAGATGTACATCGTCCAGTCGCCCGTGTTGTCGAAGTCCGCCATGGACACGCCCATCGTGTAGTTCGAGTCGGCGCCGAAAATATGGTCCTTCGCTTCCGCGAAATTCGCCTTCCCGTCGTTCAGCCAGAGGTGGTTCGGGCCGAAGTCGTTCCCCTCGAAGATGTCGGAATCGCCGTCCGCGTCGAAATCCCACGCCTTGGCGACGTACGTGTACTGCGTCCCGGCGATCCCGCGCCCGTCGGATTCTTCGCGAAGATCCAGCTTCCCGTAATTCATGAAAAGCCAGTTGTCCATCCCGTCGTAGGCCGCGACGCGGTTGAAGTCCCTGCCGAGTGAATCCGTGCTGGAATAGTTGCAGAAGAACAGGTCTATGAGCCCATTGCCGTCCGCGTCCATCGGCTCGACGCCCTGCACCAGCACGGCGCGCGTGCCCTTCGCCAGCGGCGCCGCCAGCGCCCTCGGGCGCAGCGTCCACCCTCCGTTCTCCTGCACGTAGACGCCGATGTACGCCGTCTGGTTCTCGTAGGAAAGCACTTGCCCGGTCAGCAGTTCATCCTTCCCGTCGCCGTCGAGATCGAGGAGGAGCGGACTGAATCCCGCTTCGCGCCCCTCTTTCATCGGCGACGCCGCACGCACGAAACCGCCCTTTCCGTCGTTCATGAAAAGCGCCGACTCGGTCCCCGCGCGCGTCGCGAGCACGTCGTAGAACCCGTCCCCATTCCAGTCGCAGACCGACAGCCCACCCAGCGTCACGACGCCGCGGTCGTCGATGAGCTGCGCGCGCAGCTTGCGAACTTCCTCGCCTTCGTTGAACGTCAGCCCGCACGCCTCCGTCACATCCCGCCATGGCTTGTGCCGCGCTTCGCCGCGGCACCCCTCCACCCATTCCAGCCTCCTCACCTGCCACGCCTTCCCGTCCTTCGACACGAATTGCGCCTGCACGAGCCCCGCGAGGTCCGCGCGCGTCCCGTCCGGGCGCACGCCGGCGACCTGGAAATGGATGCTCGCGAAGGCCGCGAGGCCGCCGATGTCCATGAGGAATTCGAAGGGACGCCAGGTCGTGCGTTCCACCGCTGACCAGCCGTCGACGTGCTCCTTGAGGATCTGGACGAACGCCGCCGCGTCCGCGTCGGGCCACTGCGTCTCGCGGTACTCGCGAAGCGCGATGGCCCCATCGGGCAGTTCCCTGCCGTCGCCGGGTTTCGGCCACCGCGCCTTGAAGTCCGGCGCCAGCGACGAGGCCACCATCCCCCAGTCGCGCCCCTTCAGCCCCTTGACGAATGTCCCCTTGATGGTCGGGTTGACGATGTCGTAGGCGTCCTCGGACTTCACGATGTCCGAGATGAACGAGGCCGGGCGGGGGACGAATTCCCCGGGCCCGGCGGGCGGCGATTTGAGAAGCGCCACGAGCGCGATCGCGCCCAGCACCAGGATCAACAGGCCTCCCCCGAACGCCAGGAAGCGCCGGCCGTTCGACCCGCCGTCCGCCACGAGATCACTCCGGTAAGGTCCGTCCCCGAGAAGACGTCATGATAGCCGTGGGTGCGCGGCCGGACAACGCCCCTCGTAATCGCGCCACTGCCGCCTTGCGTCCTCGCGACTCGCGCTTACAATGCCCGGCCATGAACATCAAGGCGCTGGTCGTCATCCTCGGCCTTGGCCTGCTCGCCTTCGGCGCCGTCGTGGGCATGTACTCCATGTCCGGATCCGTAGGTGATGAGCCGGGGAAGGAAGGTAAGCTTTCGGTGAAGGGCATCGAACTTGAGAAGGCATACTCCGACTTGCAGGCCGAATGGAAGAAGCACGAGAAGGAATTCACGGACAAGAAGAATGTGGAGGCCCTGAACCAGATCAACGTCGGATTCACGGCGCTTCTCGCCGCTGTCAAGGAGCACATCAATAAGTCGAAAGCCGACGAAAAGGTGACTGCCACGGAGCGGGAGGCGCTTCCCCGCCTGGAGGCCAGCGTTGAGGCCAGCAGCCAGATCCCGAACGTGTTCCTGATGTGGCAGATCAACAGCGTGCTGGTGACGGACGCCCACTGGCAGAAGGCCAAGGAGTGGGGCAACACCGCGAACAAGGAATGGGAGAGCTGGCGCAGCATGACGCGGACCCTGTCGCGCTGACGCGCCGAACGCGAGCCCTTACTCGCCCTGGTCGTGGCGCGGGATCTTCGCGTCGTACAGAAGCCCGCCGATGATGTTCACGGGATGGCGCGAGTAGGCCTTGTACTGCTCGGGTGTCATGACCTCCCGCATCTTCTGCTCAAAGCCCGCGAGTTGCCCGTCAATCCAGGCGGGAATGTCGTCCGGCACGGATTCAAGCCGCAGTATCGGCTGGCACTGCACCAGGATGTCGTTAAGTGCGGCTGCCATCTTCTCCTGCTGCTCGGCGGACAATTTGAGCTGCTCAGCACGGTTCTTGGTCGTCATGGCCGCGACTGATTTCATCTTCGACACCTGCCGATCCGCCCAGGCGCGATGGGTTTCCGCTTCCCAGTCCGCATGCGTCTTCGCCGCAAGGGCCTTCAGGTCGGCGCCGGCAATCATCGGCTTTCCGTCCGGGCCGGTGATCCTCACGCCGCCCTCAGCGGCCCGGCGAGCCTGCTCTGCAGCGGCCTTGAGGGCGGCGAGCTCGCCGTCGAGACGCGCGGCCTCGGCCTTCTGGATCGCCCCGTCCTTTCCAGCGCGCCCGGCCGGGCGCACCTTGTCCAGCCGCGCATTCAGCGCATCCACGCTGGCGGACGCCCGGCCTGCCTGCACCAGCAGAATCGCAGCGCCCAGCGTCCCCAGGATCGCAAGCGCCACGGCTCCGACTCCCGCACGGTCCTCCATGTCTGTCATCTCCGAACGGGTTTAGTCGGGTGTGTCGATGAACCACTTTACCTTGGAAGGATCCCAGTACGGCTTCTGCTCCTCGACCAGGATCTCCTTGATCTTCCCGGAGGTCGCCTTGTTCAGTTCCCGGGCCTTCATCTCGAAATCCTGGGCCCGTTCAATGAGCAGGGACCGGTAGGCTTCCACCTGAGCATCCAGGATGTCCTTCAGATGGGCCGCCTGCGCCTCCGACATCTTCATCTGCGCCACGATCGTCTTGTGGAGCCCCGCATTGTGGGCCCTGGCCTTCACCAGATCCTTCTCCGCTCTCGAGCGTCGCGCGGCCAGCTCCTTTTCCTGGAGGATCTCCTCGAGCGCTTTCCGGAGATCCGCCAGCGTGGGGCCGTCCCCGGTCCCGGAAACTCCCAGCTTCTTCTGGAACTCCCGGATGTCCGCCAGTTCGGACTGGAGCCTCACCATCTCGTCACGCAATCGCCCGGAATCGTCGTTGGCCGGACCCGGGTCCTCCCCCCCTCCCCCGCCCTCCAGTGCTGCCACGCGCGTGTCCAGCGCCCGGATCGAGCCGCTCAGCGCGGACAGCTTCGAAGAGGCCCATCCCATCGCCACGCAAGCCACCACCGACAAAGCCAGCCCGACCGCCGACATCGGTTTCATCGATACCTGCTCCTCACTGAAGCGACCATCCGCTTTAGACGACCGGGAAACCGGATTCGCCGGGGGAATTCTCCCGCCGCCGACCCGTAGTCTACTTCGCGCCCATCCGGTCCAGTTCGAACAGGTACTGACGCGCCTCCGCCAGGCCGGAGTCTAAAGCCAGCGCCTTGTTCAGGTGCTCCCGCGCAGCCTTGTAGTCCTTGTTCACGATCAGCAGCTTCCCCTTCTGCAGCCACGCGGGTGCGTACTCCGCATTCGACTTCAGTGCGCGGTCCGCCGCATCGTTCGATTTCGGCCACAACTCAAGCTCCGCCGCTGCCACCGACAGCGCGATCAGCATCCCGGCATTCTCCCCCTCAAGCTTCAGCGCCTGCTCGTAAAGGTCGATCCCTTCCCGCGTCCGCTTCTGCCGGACCATGGCAACCCCGAGATTGTAGAGCGCCTTCGAATGCCTGGGGTCGTACTGGATCGCTTTCTGAAGAGCCACCACGCTCTCTTCGACCTTGCCGGTCTGGAACAGGCAGCCGCCTTTGTGGAACCACGCTTCCGCGTCGTCGGGTGAAATCTCCAGGGCCTTGTCGAGATAGGGAATCGCTTCATCCGGCCTGCCGGCGTCGACCTTCTCGCCCGCGAGGCGGAAATAGAGCGCCTTACGTGTTCCTTCCTGCTTCAACGAGTCGAGAACCCCGTCCAGTTCACCGGAACCCAGCGCTCTGCGGAAGACACGGCGGAGTTTTCCCTGCGCATCCAGCACGAAAGTCGAAGGCAGGGCAGCGTCTCCCGCGTCCCCGAAGAAACTCCGGAGAAGAGCTTCGTTCGCGTAGAACTGGGGATATTTCAGCCCGAAATCCGCGATGGCCTTCAGGACATCTTCCTTCTTTCCGGTTTCGACGCTGACGCCGACGAACTGGAATTCACCGGCGTTCGCGGAAGCGATTCTCGCCAGTTCCGGGAGTTCCTCGACGCAACCGGCGCACCAGGGCGCCCAGAAGTTGATCACGACGGGCTTGCCCTTGGAAGCCAGGGAGCCCGGGCCTCCCTCGATCCGGTCTGCGACGATGTCGTAGGAAAACTGAGGTTTGCGCTTCGGCCGGAATTCGTCGGGCCATTTCCTGAGCTCGGAAATGACGGGTTTCTCCTGCCCTTCCGTGATCTCGATGAGGCGATTGACCGGCAGGCCTTTGAGGACCTGCACATCGCCGGATCTCCACTCCACCCGGATTTCATCGATGCCCGTCGCGTCCGCGAGGCCGAAGTGCAGTTCGCGGGGGACCTGGGAAGCGTACCCGTCCGTCAGGCGGACGTAGTCCTGCTGGGCAACGCCGGCGGAGATGACCTTGACGACGGCGTTGAGGGCGAGATTTTCGGTCTTTGTCGCCGTCAGGCGAACCCGGGCGAAATTGCGGGCGGGGGAAGTGTTCTCCATGAGGCGCAACCCCTGGAGGCTCTGCAGGGCCAGGTCCAGGTCCCCGTCGCCGTCGATGTCCACAGGCACGCCCGCGCGCCCGTCGTCGTCGAAGTCGAGGCCGTAGATGTAGGAAGACTGGAAGAAGCGGGGGTCGGCGCCGTCCGGGTTGTGGAAGTAATCGTCCCGCTCGTATCCGCTCCACGATCCGCGGAACCACTGCGACCCCTCGTAGAACGACGTTCCCGGATTTTTTCCCTGCTGCATGAGCCGTGCATCGGCGACCACCTGTCGCCAGAAGTGCGTTCAGTAGTCCGGGGCCTGCGCGTCCTGGTTGCTCGTATATCCGTTGGCGACGAACAGGTCCTTGTCGCCGTCGTTGTCGCCGTCCAGGAAGAGGGTGGCCCAGGACCAGTCGGCCCAGTTGACTCCCCGGAATACGCCCGTCTCACGCCACGCCTTCGTCTTTTCGTCCCGCTCGTACATCTGGTTTCCGACCGCGAGCACGAGAGCCGCCTTCTTGATGTCCTCGCCCAGATCCGCCGCGAGGGGGACGATTCGATTGCCGGCATGGCTGTACATGTTGGAGATGTACATGCTCCAGGCGCCCGTGTTGTCCCAGTCCGCGATCGTCACGCCCATCGTGTAGTTCGAGCCTTCCTGGAGGATGTGACCCTTCCCCTCCACGAACTTGCCGGTTCCGTCGTTGAGCCAGAGCGCGTTGGGGCCGTAGTCGTTTCCGTCCCAGAGGTCGAGATCGCCGTCGCCGTCAAAATCGAACGTCTTGGCGACAAACGTGTACTGCGTTCCACGGATTCCCCTCTGGTCGGACTCTTCCGTGAATTTCAGCCCGCCATGGTTCATGAACAGCAGGTTGTCGGCGCCGTCGTAGGCCGCAATCCGGTTGAATTTCGTCGTTCGGGAATCTCGTGTGCTGTAGGCGCCGAAATACAGGTCGAGGCGTCCGTCTCCGTCGACATCCGTGGGGACGATGGCCTCAATCGCGATGTCCCGGGTCGCCCTGGCAATCCGGAACTCAAGCGCCCGCGGGCGCCGCTTCCAGGAATCCCCGTTCCTCACCCAGATGTCGGCCCAGGCGCGCTCCTCTTCGTACTCGTCGATGGACCCGCTGACCAGTTCCTCGACGCCGTCGCCGTCCAGGTCGAGCAGCAGAAAACTCCTCGGACACAGCTTCCCTTCGAGGATGGGCGCCTGGCCGCGGGTAAATCCGCCGCGTCCGTCGTTCAGAAAGACGTTCGTGTCCTGTTCCGCGCGCGTCGAGATCAGGTCGGGAAAGCCATCCCCGTTGACGTCCGCGGCGATCAGCCCGCCCACGGTGACGGTCCGCCGCGCGTTGATGAGTTCCTGGACGAGCCTGGCGTTCTCAGGCGAGTCGTTGAACGTGAACCCGGTCTGCTCCGTCACGTCGGCCCAGGGGACAAACTTCGCCTCGAGTCTGCTCCCATCCTCCCACCCCAGTTCCCGCACCTTCCAGGTCTCCCCGGCGCGGACGATGATCGCTTTCACCTCCCCCGCGAGGTCGATGCGTCTCCCGTCCGGAAGCGGGCCGGCAAGCTGGAAGTGAATGCTCAGGTACGCCTGGTTCTCGGCCGGATCGAGGAGGAACTCGAAGGGACGCCAGGTTGTCCGTTCCACCTGGGTCCAACCCTCGGTCTGCTCGCGGATGGCGGCGAGAAACGCTTCGGCCTTCAGTTCGGGCAGGCCGGACGCCTTGTAGGCGCGGATGGAGACGTTTCTGTCCTGCACTTCCGCGCCATCAGCGAGTCGAGGAAAACGACCCCTGAAATCCGGCGTCAGGCTCGCCGCGGCCGATGCCCAGTCCCGCGCCTTGAGGGCCTTCATGAAGGACTTCTTCACTGCCCCGGAGGCGACGTCAAAAACGGCCTCCGACTTCTCAAATTCCGTAACGAACACTCCGGGCCTCTGGAGGAATCCGCGTGGAGTCTCCGGCACGCCGGACTTGCGGAGGGAAAGCACGACCGCTCCTCCCGCCACGGCAAGCACGAGCAGCACGAGCAGGATGCGTTTTGTCTGCAAGGGCAGAAGTCATCCTACGAGGACCTCGGGTGGCTTCCGCCATGCGAAAGCGCGCACCCTAGCTAACACAGGGCGCCGAGGGGCGCAAGGGCGAAGGCTTAAAAAGAAACCAGGCCCCGGCGGGATGCCGGGGCCTGGTCGAATTCAAAGAACGATCGACTTCGACGACTAGTTACCCTGGTTGAAACGAACCCGGACGTGCAGACGAAGGGTCTGGCTGTCAGCCGGATTGTCGACCCAGAAAGCCATCATGCACCCGAGGTTGCTGCAAGTGCAGGACTTGGTGAACGCCACGGGGTTACCCGCGTTGTTGTTGACGTACGACTCGAGTTCCGAGTCATCCACCAAGAACGGATTGCCTGCCGGGGTGATGACGTCGGCCGCCAGATCTCCGCTGTCGCCCTCGGCAAGCGCCCAGCCGATGCTGCTCTGGTTCGTCGCGCACTCCTGATAGTAGACGTGGAGCTGGCTGAAGAACATCACGCCAGCGACGTCGCCATCACGACCGATCGCCATGATGTACGGAGGTGTGATGTAGGTCGGATCACCGACGTTCGGAAGGGTAATTTCGAACGGATCGAAATAGACGGCTCCGGCTTCCGGCACGAAGGCTTCCGTAAAGGTCTCGCCCGTGTCCGCGGCGTTAAACTGCCGGGTACGGAGCGCATCGTTGAGGACGTCGAACTCACTGATGGAGTCCTCGAAGAACAAGGTATGCACGAACGTATTCGGATGGAACCGGCTCTGGTCGTCGGTCAGGCTGACGACATCGAACCGACCGATGCTCTGGCCCGCGGGCAGGCAGATGAACGTAAATGCCTGAGCGGGGATCTGGCGGAAAGTCACGAAGGTGTCGATGAAGCCGGCGCCCGGGAAAACCGTGCCGTCGCGCTCGGCGACGCAGCGGAAATCGTCGGTGGCCGTCGAATCGATGTCTTCGCGGTACACGGCATAGATGTCGCCGTTGTGCCCACCGTCCGTGGCCTTGAACCGGTTGCCGGCGGTGTTCAGGCTGCTATCGACATAGTCACCGTCTTCACCCGCATTCGAGACCTCGAAGATCGTGGTCACGAAGCCCGGGACGCAGCCCGGAGGAATGATGTCGGCGATCAGCTCGCAGCGGTCAATTTCGTCAAACGTGCCGCTGGACTGCTCGAACACGAGGTTCATTGAGTTCGGGTCGCTCTGGGCGCCGCAAACGTAGCCCAGGCAATCCTGGAACGCGAGCCACGTCACGCCCTCGCCGTCGACGTCCGCGGAGACCTGAATCGGAGCGCTGACCGAATCTCCGAACGCCAACGCCACCGGGAAGGTGCCGTCGTCGTTGATCCGTGTGGTCGTGTACTGTGAAGCGAACACCGCGACTTCGTCGGTGATGCCCGAGTCCAGAACTTCTCCCCAGGCGCACCAGATGTAGTCGCCGTTCCGGCTCATCCTGGTGTCGATCACGATCACGCCCACCGTATCCGTGATCAAGGGCTGCTCGAGGTCGAGGAAGATCTGGCCGTTGAACCCGCCCGTGCTCTCGACGAGCTCGGTCAGGATGATGCGACCGTCGTTGGTCAGGTCGCCGAAGTCGACTTCTCCGTCCAGGTCGCCTGCAACCTGGCAGTGGTAGAACACCAGCACGGCGAGACCCTCGTCCGAACCGTAGATCACGCGGCCCTGGGTCTGGTTGAAATTGAGGAACCCGCCGTCCGGCTGAATCCATTCGGCGAAGTTCTCGACCGTGTCCGTGGCAGCCGGAGCGCCCGACTGAAGTTCCGTGGCGGCGCCGATCGTGCCCGTGGACAGGTTGTAAGCGATGTTCTCCATGATGATGTCGAGCCCCGCTTCGCCGCTGAAACCGTAGCCGTTCAGGTTGGCCGGGTCGTCGCCGATCGTGTCGTTCTCGGCCGCGACATGGATGAAGAGGTTGTTGTTGTAGGTCATGAACTCGCCGTACACCAGCGTCTCTTCGCTCGACGTGCCCGAGTCGGAAGCGCCGAGAGCGGCGATGCTGAGGCGCACGGTGCCGGTCGGAGTGATCGGCTGCGTCCCCAGGGTGGCTTCGGCCGGATCGAACCGGACCGAGTACACAGCGAAGTCTTCAGTACCGGCGACGCCGTCGTTGTTCTCAGCCTGGTTGAAGACGACTTCAACCGAAGTCACCTGGTCGCCCCAGGTGTAGTTGCGCGCGCCATTCACCCACGCGGCCTGACCGCAAAGACCGTCGCTGACGATGCCGAACGTGTTGACGTTCTCGCCCGTTTCGTCCTGCACGTCAATGCGCGTGGAGAACTCACTGAAGCCGTAGTGGCGGCTTGCGCTCGTCGAGTGTTCCACGTTGAAGTAAACGTACTGCAGCGTCGTGTTGATGTCGTCAGGACCTCCCGCGTCGGTGTCGACGTCGTTGATCTTGAAGAAGATCATCCAGTCGCCGTTCCGGTCCTGCGCGAAACTGCTGGTGTGCTGGTCCGTGTTCAGGGCGACGTGCACGACCGAACCCACGTCGAGTCCGTTCCCCTGGTTCGAGTCGATTGTCTGGAGCAGCACCGGCGGTGTCCACGTCGTGCCATCGTAATAATGGGCGTACAGGCCGCTGTTGCCGGAGCCAAAGAAACCGCTACCGCCGAGGAAGTACGTGACCATCGCCGTGCAGCGGTCACCGTTGAACGTCACTCGAACACTTCCCGTGTTCGCCCCACCCAGTGAGGGGCTCATGCCCTTTCCGTCGTCGGCTACGTTGCCGTTCTGCACGGTGTCGCCGGGGAACGTATCTGTCGTAAAGATGCTGTCTCCGAAGAACGTCGAGTCATTGCTCTTCTTGCGGCGGCAACCGGCCGTCGCGAGAACGCAAAGCCCGAGGACCGTCGCCAGCGTCCAGAACCGCTTTCCTGTCAACATCAGTGGTTCTCCTCGTTAGTTGGTTTGAAGTCACAATGGGAAGTCTCGGCTTCCCGGTTCGACATGCTGTCGTTGACTCAGGTACTTATCCGAACCTGCTGAACTTTAAGGCACCAAGTTTTCGGCTTCGATCGTTGCGGTCGACCTCCTTTCAAGGCGCGTCGATGGGAGCCTATGAATCCAATTTTTATCGTTTCTGAACGACTCTTCCCCGCCGGACAGCGCGGGCTCGGGACCGACGGCGCGACGACACGGGCAGCGCCCCGACGGATGCGCGAGAAGAGCGCGCTACGTCGGCTCGGGATAAACGTCTCGTTCCGGCGTCGCGCGTTGGGCCGAAGGCCACGGCGACAGCGGGAACCCCACTTTTACGACACCCCTCCGCAACGGCTCAATGAGACGATGCGGACCCTTAAGTACGGCAAACAGTAGCGCTTCCGGGGAAGGGGGGTCAAGGACTTTTTTGACCCATTTCTCCTGCCTCCGGGAACACCCCTGGCGAGACGGGTACACGGGTACTCCGACGTTGAAAGATCGGCACGGGCAGGAGGGCGGCTTGAGGCACTTCCAGGATCCCGCGTTCCTACTTTCCCGAATCGACCGGAACCTCGGCGCCCCCGTCATCCGGCGGCGCCGGCGGCGTGACCTTGCCGCCATCTCCTTTGGGACCACCGGGGACGGGCGCGGGGGGCTTCGACGGTGTGGGAGCTTCTACCAGAAGCTCGTCGCCGCAGCCGTCTCAGGAACCCGGCCGGGGTGGGACGGGGATATACATGCGGAGGCGTGCGAGGTACCCCTCTTTCCAGTTCAGGACGAGCGTCTCGCGCCACCACGAGAACGTCCCCGAGTAGCCCTGGTAGACCCAGAGCCCGGGCCCGTTCGTGGTGCGGAACACGGCCAGGTCGCGCTTCGCCGGGCCCTCCTCCAGGCGCCTGACGACACCCGAGTAGTCCCCGTTCGCAAATCCGCCTTCCAGCCTCGCCACGTCCTGCTCCGTGAGCGAGACCTTCGCCTGGCGCTTCTTCTGGCCGTTCTTGACCTCGGGCGGCGGAGCGCGCTTTGCGAGGAGCTCTGAAAACTGCGTGAAGAACTTGTCGTTCTTCACGAGCTGCGTGATCGAGTCTTCGTTCTTCAGCATTTCCTGCCGGAAGAAACCGCCGTCCTGCGGCGAGAGGTTGAGAACGTTTCCCTTGGCGGCGCCGTTCTTCAGTCCCGCGAACGACTGGATCAGCATCCAGTCCTGCGGGCGGACGAGCTGAAGGGACTGTCGGACGAAAGCGGGGCCGTGCTGGAACTGGTCGGCGACGACGCCGAACTCGCCGGCCTTGAGGTTGGAGTCAAGGTGGTATCCGTAGGCCGCGCGCAGGGACAGGTCCTCGCGGCGGAGCGCGAGAATCCAGGTGGTGCACTGCTTGCCGGTGGTGGCGGAACTGAAGCTGTAGCCACCGTAGTACCGGCGTCCGCGCAGGTAAGCGACGCGGTCCCACTTCGCCTTCTTCGGGTCCGCGTCGGTCCAGTACTCGGGGTTGGAGAACACCAGCGGCCCGGTGCCCGAGAGGAGATCGGCGATCGTGCGGCCCTGCTGCCCCTGCTGGCTGGCGTAGTTCGTGTCGTAGGAATACATCCGCGTGTCTTCGCCGTAGGCCTGCACGAAGACGAGGTCTTCGTCGCCGACGCGCCGCAGGTCGACGCACTCGAGGATGAAGATCCCGCTGACGGGAATTTCCACCGTCTTCTCGGCCTGGACGGGCCTGGGCCCCGAAAGCACCTTCGGAATCGCCCGCACCTGCCAGTACACCTTCATGATGTCGCCGCGGTTCCAGTATCCCGAGCCGCGCATGTCGAGCGTCTGGGTCGGTTTGCCGGGCGCCAGCTTTTCGCAGGCCGCGGCGACCGCGTCTTCGCCGATGAAATTGCGTGAAGGACATCGGGAAACCGGCGCGTCGTCGATCGAGCTGTCCATTCCCGCGATCCGGTGCGCCGCCGGGACCGCAGGAAACGCCAGCCCGACCTTCTTGCCGGCGCGGCACAGGGTGAGCACCCCGCGCGAACCTGCGATCGAATTCGAGTACGTCACGCGCCTCGGGAAGGGCAGCCCCTTCTCCCAGGTCTGCTTTACCCGCACCACATGCCGGTCCATCGTCGCCTTGTACTTCCCTACGAGCCGGCCGTTCGCGTCGACGAACGCCTCGCACGCCATCGGGGCGGTTTCCGTGAAAGTGGCCGCCGCGGACTGCTCCGTCATGCAGGTGAGGACGCCGGAAACGCCGCCGGGGAACGCGTGGAAGAGCACGTCGAAGTTCGGGTACTGGCGGAGCATGACGAGGGAGGGCGAACCCTGAAGGTCCACGCGCCGGTCCTTCTCCGGCGCGATGCGGATCTTCTCCGCCTTCTGGTCCCAGTCCGTGAAGGTCGGGTTGACGCTGGCAATGTTCCAGGTTGCCCGGTCCACGCCCAGCGCGAACGACCAGCCGGACGTCGAACTCACGATGATCCCGAGCCGCTCCGCCGACTCCTCCATTACCATATAGAGGAGGAATTCGCCCCCGTCTGTCTCCGACCGCCGCTGGTGGAACACGAGCCACCAGTCCCCCTTTTCGACCCTCGGCAGGAACGCCGCGAGATCCGCCGGCTTCGCGGGCGTCAGAGGTTCCGCGTCCGCGTCGGAGAGCATTTCCGCAACGGCCTTCTCCACGTTCGCGGCCGAGATGCTGTTGTCCCGGATCACGCCGTCCGCATCGACCAGGTACAGCCGCGGATAGGTGTAGAGCCGGAACTGCTTCGCGATCTGCCCTTCCAGCATCTGGCCGTCGTAGACGATCGGCCAGGTCATCTCGTGTGAAGCGGCGAAGTCCTGCGCCTTCGCCTTGTCGGCATCCAGGTTGACGCCGAGGATCTCGTATCCCTTGTCCTTGTACGCCTCATAAACCTTCTTGTGCACGTCGAGCGCCAGCGTCACGTCCGCCGACCCCATCGTCCAGAACTGGACCAGCACGACTTTCCCGGCGAGCGCCGCCAGCGACACGTCGTTGCCGTCTTTGTCCGTCCCCGTGAATTCCGGCGCGGGCGACCCGGGACCCAGCGGCGGCCGCATCGCGACGGCCTCCGTATGCTCCGCGATCACCGCTTCGTCGCCGGCTTCGCTCACCGACTTCAGCACCCACCCCTTGCCGGCCGCCGCGAACGGCTCGTTGCCGTTCCACCGCTCGTTCGAGTCCGGCTCCCCGTCGTATTTCGCGTCCGCGTTGTAGTCGATGCAGAGCGCGAGTTTCTCCAGGTCGTCAAACCGCCCGTTCGAGTTCATGTCCACGATCGCGAACTTCACCTCCTGCCCCGCCAGCGTCGCGTTCCCTTCCCACCAGTCCATCCCGCGATACGCCGAAAAACCCTTCTTGTTCGTCTCGTACGTGTACACATACATCTGGTACTCGCTCGCCTTCTTCCCGTGCTCGACCGTCAGCTTCCAGTACCTCCCCAGCGAAGTCGCTTCCTTTGTGTACTGCTTCGCCGGCTCGCCGTCGTCGGTCAGATCCTCGTTGTTGTTGGCGTCCACATAGAAGAGATCCTCGCCCGGGCCCGCGTCGTCGAGCACGACCGCGAAGGACTTGTCCGACCCCGCATCGAGCAGGATCTCGCCCCACTTCTGCGTCC
This sequence comes from Planctomycetota bacterium, assembly GCA_038060895.1. Taxonomy (GTDB): domain Bacteria; phylum Planctomycetota; class MHYJ01; order WSZJ01; family WSZJ01; genus WSZJ01. The sequence goes on along the minus strand of JBBTCT010000036.1, from coordinate 30,265 downwards.
CCCTGAACTTCGGCAGCCTCAGCATCTTCTCGCAGGGGCCCTCCTTCCAGTCCGTCCCCTCCATCATCGTGACCGAAACCGAAGGGCCGGCGGAAGTCTGGTGCTGCATCGCCACCTTGACGTCCCCCGCGCCGGCAGAAGCGGCCGCGAGCAGGAGTGCCACGGCGAAGTTCCGAATCCTGATCAAGTAGAGGACCCTCCCCGAAAATAGTTGAAGGGGGCCCGGGGGCCCCCTTCACCTGTGTATGCCGTTGTCTGGAACTTCCGTACCTGACGCCGGCCTATCTGTCCCTCTCAGGAGAGTACGACCGCCGGATCTGCTGCGCGGCGACCAGCAACTTCACTTCGGTTGCGAAATGATTCGTCGGGTCCATCGCCAGCGCCCGGTTCAGCCACTTAGTCGCTTCCTTGTAGTAGCGCTCCACCGCCCACAGGTGGCCGAGGTTGCCGTACACGATCACCAGCATGCTGTCGCATTCGGAGTCCAGCTTCTTTGCTGTCCCGAGAACGTCGACGTCCTTCGTTGAGCTGGCCACGTCGATGATCAGGTCCTTCGCGCTGAAGAGCGCCGCTTCCGCAGCGCGCCAGTTCTTGTCGGCCTTCGAGACGCTCGTGTTGCCTTCGGCCTCGAGTGCGTCGCCGTTGAATTTCCGTGCGTCGTCGTAGGCACGCATCGCGGCGTCGAGCTTGCCCTTCACGCCTTCCTCGACCTTCGCCGCCTTCGCGTCGCCCTTCTTCTTGGTCAGCGCGTCGAGCAACTCCTTTTTCTTCGCGTTTTCCTTCTCGATCTCGGCCGTCGCGGAGGCGAGCGCCTTCTTGGCTTCCTCGACATACTTCGAGGTCGGGAAGAAATCGACGAGCGTCTGGAACTTCATCAGGGCGCCGGAGTAATCCAGCGCTTTCATCGCTGCGGTCCCCGCCTCATAAAGGTGGGCGCTGTCCCGGTCCTCGACGTCGGCGACTACCTTGTCCGCCTCGGTCTTCAGGCTCGGATCCTTTTTCACCGCAGCGTCGAGGTCGGCGCGCCCGATGTCGTAGAGGCCGGCCTCCATGGCGAACCGGCCGAGGGCGAATCGTGCGCCTACGTCGGCGTTCCCGGAGTCGCGCAATTTCTTGTCGCGGATCTTGTAGACCGTGAACGGGTCGAGGTCGTCGAACGGAATCGTCGCTTCGCCGCCTTCGGTGAGCTGGATCCGGACGCCCTTTTCGGTGATTTCGAGGATCTTCCCCTCGATGAACGTGCCGCTCTTCTTCTGCAGCATGTCCGCGGAAGCGGACAGCGCAAGGACCAGGCCGAGAACAACCGAGGCGAACGTCTTCATGGCGGGACTCCAAACGCCCCCCCGGGCGAGACTCCACTATAAGGAAGGGGGGGAGCGCGGGTCAAACGCGAAACACTCCCGGCCGGTTCCGGTTTGACAGCGTCAGGCCCCACTCTTAGACTTCCGCGCCCTTCGACCCTTCCTCCCTTCGAAGCAGACCTGGAGGCCAGACATGCGCACGATGCCCATCGCTTTTCTCTTCGCCGCCTCGATTTCCTGCTTCGCGCAGGAGGCCATGACCGTTGAGTGGGACAAGGAAACGGCTGCCCTGCTCGACAAGGCCATTTCCGACAACCCCGCCGACGCGATTCCCGCCCGCGACGAAATCCTCGAGGTCGGCCGTCCGTGCGTGCCGGCACTTCGTGCAGCGCTCAAGGACCCAAAGGCGGCGAAGCGCTTTTTCGCCTGCGAGTTGCTCGGGGACATTCACGACCCGGCCGCGGTGGCGGACATTGCGACCTTGCTGGAAGACCTGGTCGAGGAAAGGACGGGCGAGCCGGTGGCCGCCGCGGCTGCCAGGGCGCTTGGAAAGCTCGCCGATGCCTCCGTCGCCGACAAGCTCATCGCGGCCCTTGACTCTAAGGACCTGAACCTGAAGTACGAGGCGGCCCGGGCGCTTGGGAACCTCCGGGTTGCGAAGGCGGAAGCAAAACTGATAGAGATGCTGAAGGCCCGCGAGACGAAGGAGACGTTCCGGGGAGGCCTGCTCCCGGCCGCGGCCTGTGAAGCGCTCGGAAAGCTGCGCAGCCAGGCCGCGCTTCCGGAAATCGTGATCATGCTCGATTCGCAGGCCCCGGAAACGCTTCACGGATGGAGCTACGACCAGTTCGCGATCATGGCGCTGGAGCGGATTTCGGGGGAATCGAAGGGTGCCTGGGACGAGGAGAAGAAGAAGGAAGAGACGAAGAAACTGTGGAAAGAGTGGTACGCGAAGCAGCCGAAGGTGCCGGCGCCGCCGAAGTAAGTCGAATTGCCGGAAGACACAGAAGCCGCGGACGCAAGAAGGCGTCCGCGGCTTTTCATTTTGCCCGGCGAGCCGGCGCGCGGGAGCTTGAACCGCGGGAGCGGGCAAACGCAAAAAGAGAAGTGCGAAAAACAAAATCCGGTCCGGCGGGCGCCCGGTTGATCCAGTTCCAGGTTTCTCGATGTTTTTATTGCCGCGGCGTGGGCTGCATCTCAATTTCGAGTCCGTCATCTGACCGGGGTCAGGGGAATACACGCGGCTCGGGCGGAGTCGGCCCGGGTGACGAAGGGCCTCGCGATGAATGACCCGTGGCCAGCGCAGCCTGGTACCGCGTGTTTTTTCCCTGACCGCGGTCAATCTGCTTGATCGTGCGGAATCGCACGCTATACTAGCGGATGTGATTCGGGGTGGCTGCTCCCCAAACTGTAGGGGGTGGCCGGGGTGCTTCGGGAACAGCACCCTAACATTCATCGGATTCGTCCACACGGGGTCAAGGGGGTCGTCGATGAAGGTCGCCTTAGTCTATAACCTCAAGAAGAACTCTACATCTGGATCCGCTTCCGGCGAACCTCCGCCCGATTTCTACGCCGAGTGCGACGACCTCGAAACCATCGAAGCGATCCAGTCCGCCCTCGCCGAGTTCCACCAGGTCTCGCTCGTCGAAGCCGACGAGGAGGCCATCGAAAAACTCCGAGCCGATCGCCCCGACGTCGTCTTCAACGTCGCCGAGGGCCTCTGGGGCGCCGCCCGAGAAGCCCAGTTCCCCGCCCTCTTCGAACTCCTCCGCCTTCCTTATACAGGCAGCGACCCCGTCACCCTCGCCCTCTGCCTGGACAAGTCCCGCACCAAGGAAATCCTCGGCGCCCACGGCATCCCCACCCCGCAGTTCCGCATCGCCGAGTCCGTCGACGACCTCCGCCGCATCGTCGCCAGCCACGGCGCACTCCCCGCCCCCGGAAAACCCGTTCTCAAGTTTCCCCTCATCGTCAAACCTCTCTCCGAGGGCTCTTCCAAAGGAATCGTCAATTCCTCAGTCGTCCGCAACGAATCCGAACTCGCTTCAGAAATCAACCGCGTCCTCTCCCTCTACCACGAACCCGCCATCGTCGAGGAGTTTCTCCCCGGCCGCGAGTTCACCGTCGCCCTGATCGGAAACGGAGACGACCTCCGTGTTCTCCCGATCGTCGAAATCCTCTTCGACTCCCTGCCGCCCGGCGCCCACCCGATTTACTCCTTCGAAGCGAAATGGGTGTGGGACACGAGCGATAAACCGCTGGAGATCTTCCGCTGCCCCGCGACGGTGGACGCCGACCTCGAGCTCGATATCGAGTCGGTGTGCCTGCGCGCGTGGGACGCGCTGCGACTCCGGGATTGGGCCCGCATCGACGTCCGGTGCGACGCCTCAGGTCGCCCCCAGGTGATCGAGGTCAACCCCCTCCCGGGAATCCTCCCGCAGCCCGAACAAAATTCGTGCTTCCCGAAAGCGGCTCGGGCGGCAGGGTTGTCTTACAACGCCACCGTCCGTCGCATCCTCGACTCCGCCTGCGCCCGCCTCGGCCTCGGCGCCAGGGGCGGCGCCGTCGCCCCGCCCGCACACTTTTCCCTGAGATAACGGAGACCCTCGTGAGACCGCGGCGGATCGCCCTCGCGTTCGACGCCACTCTGGCGTCGCATCCCGGCGAAGCGCCCACCCACGACGACATCCGCGGGACCGTGGAGCAGGTCGGCACCGCACTCCGCGGCCGGGGCTACGAAACCATCCCGATGCCCCTGCTGTCGCCGCGCGTCGTGAAGGGCCTTGTGTCGCGCGCCGCGCCTGACGTCGTGTTCAACCTCGTCGAGGGAATCGCGGGCGATTCGAGCGCCGAGGCGTCCGTCGCGAGGGCACTCGAGGCGACCGGAGTCCCCGTGACCGGCTGCCCGCCCAGCGCCATCGCCCTCGCCCTCGACAAGCAGCGCGCCAAGGCCGTCCTCGCTTCGTGGGGACTGCCGGTCCCTGCAGGCCGTGTGATGCGGGCGCCACGAAGCTCAGACGGGCTTCGCTTCCCACTCATCGTGAAGTGCCTTCGCGAGGACGCTTCGCTCGGCCTGACCGACCGGTCCGTGGTGCGCGACGAGTCGAGCCTGCGCGAGCAGGTCGCTTTCGTGATCGACACCTGGCATCAGCCGGCCCTGGTCGAGGAATTTCTCGAGGGGCGCGAGTTCAACGTCGCCGTCGCCGGCTCGCGGCCGATCGCCCTGCCGATCTCGGAAATCGACTTCGCCACCATGCCCGCCGGAAAGCCCCGCTTCGTTTCGTACGACGCAAAGTGGGTCCCCGAGTCCGTCGAATTCAAATCCACCGTGCCGCGCTGCCCCTCGCCGCTCGCCGGCCCCGCCGCGGCCCGTCTCAGCCACCTCGCTCTCCGCGCCTTCCGCGTCTGCGGATGCCGCGACGTCGCACGCGTCGACATCCGCATGGACCACGCAGGCAAACCCTTCATCCTCGAAGTCAACCCCAACCCCGACCTCTCCCCCGACGCCGGGCTCGCGCGATGCGCGCGCGCCCACGGATGGACCTGGGAAGACCTGGTCGAACGCCTCGCCCTCTGGGCCTGGCGAAGGAGCCCGCGTGCTGTCCATGCTCACGCTTCGCGCCCTGCGCGCCGCTGACAGGCCCGCCCTCGAGCGGCTTCTGCGCGACGCGGGAAATTTCAGCGAAGCGGAGATGGCCGTCGCGGTCGAGGTGATCGACGCCGGGCTCCGGCCTGGGCAGACGGATTACGAATTCGCCATCGCCGAGGAAGACGGCGCCGTCCTCGGCTACGCGTGCTGGGGCAAAGCCAGCATGAGCGACGGCACGTACGACCTGTACTGGATCGCGGTCGATCCGAAAAGCCGGGGTCGCGGGATCGGACGCACGCTCGTGGAACATTGCGAAGGAGCCGTCCGGGCCGCGCATGGACGCTCTCTTCTCGTCGAGACATCCTCGCGCGCCGGCTACGAAGGCACGCTGGAATTCTACCGGGCGCTCAACTACGAGCTGCTCGCGCGGTTTCGCGACTTCTACATCGCCGGCGACGACAAGATCGTCTTCGGAAAGTACTTCTCCCTTTAGGAGCTTGTTGTGGAAGAGTGGCAAAGACTTCTCGCCGAAGGCGTCAACAACGCCAGGCAGTGGTGCGAGGAATTCCCGGAGCAGGACCCGCTCGTTGCAAAGAGGGTCGACGACGTCTTCCAGCTCCGCGTGAACAAGTACTGGATGGACCTGATGAAGGCGAAGGGGTACCCGGAGCACCTGATGAAGCAGGTGGCGCCGGACGAGCGCGAACTGGACGACCAGTTCGGGTTCGACGACCCGCTTTCGGAGGAGAAGATGAGCCCGGTCCCGGGGCTGGTGCACCGCTACCCCGACCGCGTCCTCTTCTACGTCGCCCACCAGTGCGCGTTCTACTGCCGCTACTGCACTAGAAAGCGGAAGGTCAGCGACCCGGAGAGCATCTCGAAGGAGCAGCTCCGGCGGGCGTACGAATACATCCGGGCGCATACGGAGGTCCGGGACGTGGTCCTGTCCGGCGGCGACCCTATGATGCTGAAGGACGACGCGCTCGTGGAAATCATCGCGAACCTGCGCGCGATCCCGCACGTCGAGGTGATCCGCATCGGCACGCGCATCCCGAGCGCGCTGCCGCAACGCGTCACCCAGGAGCTCTGCGACCGCCTGAAGAAATTCCACCCGATCTGGATGATGGTTCACTTCGACCATCCCGACGAACTGACGTTCGAGGCGATCGCCAGCCTCAACCGCCTGGCCGACGCCGGTTTCCCGCTGATGAACCAGACCGTGCTGCTCAAGGGCGTGAACGACAACGTAGAGGCGCTGGCGAAGCTTTTCAAGGGGCTCCTCCAGGCCCGCTGTCGCCCCTACTACCTTTATCAGGCGGACATCACGAAGGGGACCAACCACTTCCGGACAACGGTCGAAAAGGGGCTGGAGATCATGCAGGGCCTGCGCGGCTGGATCAGCGGCATCGCGATCCCGCACTACGTGATCGACGCCCCCGGCGGCGGTGGGAAGATTCCGATGATTCCGAACTACGTGGAGAAATGGGCCGACGGGAAGCTGGTTCTGCGGAACTTCAAGGGGACGGTGCACGAGTATCCGGAAGTAGAGGAAGATCCGGCAGACCCCGTGGTGCTGGTGCGGAACGGGCCGTACGGGAACCGGGGGATGAGCGGTTGCGAAGGCATCGACGTGGATTGAGATTCGGCGTGCAAACATACGCTACAACCTTGATTCGTCTCTTTGCTCCGGGAAGCCGACCAGCGGACACTTTCTTCTTGCGCTGCACGGCAGGCGTTTGAGTAGAATCCCGCGTTCCAAAGGGGAGCGGTTGCCGTCCGGAAGCGTCATTATCATCGAATCATTCCGGCGTCCCGCGGTACAGAGGCCGGGCGGGGATCTCCCGCCCAAGGAGGCATAGAATGCGCGGAAAGGTCAAGTATGCGGGACTGGCTCTAGCGCTGGTCCTCGTGGCGGCGGTTGGCGCCTCGGCTCAGGCGCCGCTTCCGTTTACCGAAACGTTCGATGCAGGGGCAGGTCTCCCGGTCGGCTGGACGGAGACGCATACGTCCGTCTCCGTTCCTCCGGTGCAGTGGAGCGTCGATGCGACTCCGGCCGGCCTGGTCGGCCCCGGACCCGACGGACCGACGTTCGGCGGAAGCGTTGGATCGCTGAACTACAACGATGGGACGAATTTCGCAGGGACGGGATCCAATTCGGGCAACGTCACGAGCCCCGAAATCTCCACCGTGGGTGCCGGCGGCACGATCGTGGTGACGTTCCGGTGCAACTACCAGACTGAGACGACAGCCGGCACGTTCGACGTCCGGCAGATGCAGGTGCTCAACGGAGCGACGCTTGCCGTGATCTCGACGTTCAACTTCCAGACAACCGGCGTGCCCGTGCCCCAGACCTGTGCAGCGATGGGGACGTATCATGCGCACACCCTGAGCGTCCCGATCGGCGTGGTTCCGACGGTGAGGATCCGGTACCTCTTCAATACGGTGGACGGCGTCGGGAATGCCTTCGACGGCTGGTTCGTCGACAGCCTCGGCGTGACCTGCCCGGACGCGATTGCTCCCACGGTTCCCACGCTCCTGACGCCGGCGGACGCTTCGATCGTGTCGGCGGGGGCTGTCCCCCTGGATTGGACGGACAGTACGGATACGACATCGTGCGGGGCAGGCACGATCGCGAACTACGTGGTGGAGGTCGACATCACAAATCCTCCGGTTGCGCCCTTCTCATTCACGGCCTCTCCCACCGTTTCGACTGTCATAACGACGCCCCTGCCCGTCGGCGTCTACTTCTGGCGAGTCAGGGCTGTGGACGCGGCCGGAAACGTCAGCGCCAACTCGACGGTCTTCTCGTTCACGATCGAGCCGCCCTTCCCGCCGGTTGCAGACAGCCTCTTCGTCAACGAAAGCACTGCAGGGGCACAGACCGGCCGCTCCGGCTTCGTGGATCCCGTCATCGACGAGTCGCCGAATTTCAGCGCGATTTACAACGATCCGAACACCATCGATTTCGCGATCGGCCTGCGCTTCCAGATTGCAGCCGACCCGACGTTTCTCGTCCTCGACTTCGACTCGGGCCCCCTTGGGATTGCGCCTTTCCTGGCCCAGGGCGAGCGCACGCCGGACCTGACGATCGGCATCAACCTTCTGCGAGACACCGTCTATTACTGGCGGATCCAGTTCACCGATCTGGGAGGCTTGACGGGGGCCTTCAGCACCGCCCAGTCATTCCGTATCGGCGATAGTTTCGAATTCGGCGTCCGTGGCGGGTCGACGCACCACGGCCGCAGGTGTTACGTCTCGACCGCTGCGTTCGAAGGGCCCTCGCCGCAGGTCGAAGGCCTCATGAAGTGGCGGGAAGGAAGCCTTGAAGCCTCTTCGGCAGGTCAGGTGGCAAGCCGCTGGTACGGCACGGCAGGCGCAGCCTGCTCGAACGCCGCTCGTCGAGCGCCGGGGGCAGCGCGTGTCGGCCTGGCTCCTCTCGCGACCGCTGCGGGACATCCGGGCGCTTCTGCAGCTCTCGCGGCCATCGCATTCGCCCTCCTGCTGGTGGCCGCCGCAAGGAGACTGTGACTTCCGCTGATTGAGTGACCACTCCGGCCCGACCCGTTCACACGGTTCGGGCCGGTTTCATTCTGGTGAGGGAATCCACGTGAAACCGCGCAGGATCCTCGTTTCTCTTGCAGTCCTCGTGGCTGCAGGAGTCGCAGCGGTGCTCATCTGGCGGACAGGTCGCTCGCCCGGCCATGCCCTCAAGGACGCCGCCGATTGGCCGGAGTGGCCCGCGCGCCCGAAGACCTTCGTCGTCGATATCGAGCTCTCTGAGACGACCCAGGAAGAAGCGGGCAAGAGCGTGAAGGGCACGTTCATGAAGGGACTCAGGGGGCAGGATTGGGGCCTGGCGACAAGCGGACTGACGGGGGATTTCCAGGGGTGGTTTCCGGAGCCTGGCGCGGGGACGGAGGTCAAGGACGGGGAGCTCGGGCTGCGGAGTTACCGCGCTGACGGGCTTCCGCGACTCAACCGCGATGAATTCGTCGCGGTCCTCCGGCGCCATGCGGAAGGCTGGACCTCGGTGGAACGCACGACCTGGAGGTTCTTCGAGTTTCTGCTCCGCAAAGACGGCAACGCCGCACGTGCCGCGCTGCATTTCCAACTCGCCGGTCCGCGCGCGGATCGGGGCCGGACCGACGTTCAGGCTGTCCTCGACGTGGAGGTGGTCAAGGCCGGCGATTCCTGGAAAATTAGCCGGCTTGCGTTGCGTGAGGGGTGCCGCATCGAGTCGAGGCGCCCCCCGTTCAATGACGTGACCGATGCGACCGGATTTCACTTCAACGAGTCGACCGAGAATCGCGATCTCCACCAGCGCGTCATCAACGCGCGCAACATCCGGACAAACAGCGGCCTTTGCGTGGCCGACTGGAACCGCGACGGCTTCTGGGACATCCTCGCCACCCAGTACGAGAAGCACGCCGTGCTGTTCGTGAACGACGGCCTCGGCGGGTTCAGGAGGGAGGCGCCTCCGTTCGAAGGCTCGCAGGATGCCGGCCCGGTTTTCGCGTTCATCGACCTGGATGGGGACGGGCTGGAAGAACTCGTTGATAGTAACGTTTCCGGATACGAGGACGGTCTCTGCACGATCGCCATCTTCACGCGGAAGGACGGCGCGTGGCGAAAGTTGGCGGACTCCCTTAGTTTCCGGGCCGCGAATGGCATTCGCCAGATCATGATCCAGGCGCTCATCCCGTGGGACGTCGATGGCGATGGGCTCCTCGATCTCTGGTTCGGGGCGTACTCCGATTCGGAGTCCGGGAAGGAGAAGTTCAATTCGCTGGGCTCGTTCGACGGCGCCGACAACCTCCTCTTCATGAACAAGGGGGGTTTGAAGTTCTCGGAAGAATCTGACCAGCGCGGATTGACGGGCACGCAGTACACCTACGCCGGCGCATTCTTCGATTTCGACGGCGACGGAAAGACCGACTTCTACGAGTGCAACGACTGGGGACCCAATCCCGTGTTCCTCGGGGACGGCCGGGGGCATTTCAAACGGGCCGAAGGACACCCTTTCTCAGGGTCCAACGCCTACACCATGGGCGTCACGATCGCCGATTGGGACAACACCGGGAACTGGAGCGTGTACACGTCGGAAATGTACAGCCACGCGGGCAACCGGATCCTGCCACTCGCAGGCGCATTGACCGACTCGACCCGCGCCTCCGCGCTCGTCATGGCCCGCGGCAACATGCTGTTCGAACAGAGCGCCTCGGGCGCCTGGACGGAGTCCGCGGTCGAGCGCGACGTGGCGTGGGCGGATTGGGCCTGGGCCTGCGTCTTCGCTGACCTCGACAATGACTCCGACAAGGATCTCTTCGTCGCAAACGGCTTCACCACACACGCCGACGCCTCTGCGCCGGACTGGTGAACGTTTTTCTGGCGACAGGTCGTCGCCGACGGGAAAGCCCTGGAATCCGGCGCGGTCGCGCCAAAAATCAACGGCGAAATCGAGAGACGCTTCTCGGGTTCCTGGAGCGGATACGAGCGCGACAAGTGCTTCCACAACGTGGATGGTCCCTATCCGCGCTTCTTTGACGCGGCTTACGTAAAGGGCCTCGACTTCGACGACGACGGGCGCGCGGCTGCGATGGTCGATGTCGACGGGGACGGAGATCTGGACCTCGCGCTGCAGAGCCTGCAGGGGTTGCGAATCATGGAAAACACCTCTGCGCCCCGGCATTTCTGCCGGGTGGCCCTCGAAGCGACGAAGGGGAATGCGATGGCGCTCGGCGCGATCGTGCGCGTGACCGCGGGAGGAGTGAAGCAGCAGGATTGGATGAAGCTGACCGACGGATTCATCACCCAGCAGCCGGGGCACATCCACTTCGGATTGGCCGGCGCGGAACGCATCGACGTGCTGGAGGTCGCGTGGCCGTCGGGAGCGACCGGACGCTGGGAGGGTCTTCCGGTGGATCGCCTGATCCGGGTTCGAGAGGGCGACCGGGAAGCGCGGGCGGAAGCGATTCCATGCTGGCCTGCGGACTCGCGGCCGCTGGCAGCAAAGCGATTTGACTTGTCGGTGGCCATGCAGCCGATGGATGGAGGAGAACGCTCGCCCTTGGCAAAGCCTGGCCGGCCTGCCGTGGTTCACTTCTGGTCGCCGACCTGCGCGTCGTGCCGGGAAGAACTTCAGGACCTGGCGCGGGTCTCGGTCGCATCCGGCAGCGACGTGCAGTTCACGGCGGTTCTGGTGAACGCCTCGGAGGAAAAGGAAGCGCGGGAACTGCTCGCGTCCACTGGCGTGAAGTGGACCAACATGATTGCAGACCCGGCCTCCCTGGACTCGTTTTTCGGTCGGGATGGCCATGCCACGCTGCCGACCACGCTTGTTTTCGATGGAGAGGGCCGGATGCGCCGGATGTTCGCCCGGCCGGTGAAGGAAGCCGACCTGCAGCCGCTCCTCGATTCACTCCGGAAGGAGGAGCTTTTCAGCGCCGACCTGGTCGTGGTGGGAAATGAACTTCTTCAGAATCAGGACTACGAAGGCGCCTTGACGGCCCTTCGCCGCGCCGCATCTTTTCGTTCGGCGAGCGCGGACGTTCATCATCTATTGGGGCTGGCGCTGGTGGGGCTTCACCGGGAAACAGAGGCGGTCGTCGAATTCCGCCTGGCGGTCGACCTGGATCCCGGGTTTGCGCAGGCGCTCGTGAATTATGGCACGGCGTTGGCGAGCACGGGGCGCGCGGCGGAGGCGACGGAGGCGTTTGAACGCGCCCTCCGAATCCAGGGCGAGCGGGCCTCGACCCTCCTGTCGCTCGGAAACGCCGCCGCCACCGCGCAACTCTTCCCCACCGCTTTGAGCGCGTTCGACCGGGCCATTCGGGCGGACGAGAAATCTCCCGACGGGTGGGTTGGAAAGGGAAAGGTGATGATCCTGCTGAAGAACCTGGGTGAAGCGCGCAAGTGCCTGAAGAGGGCGCTGGAGCTGGACCCATCGCACGGGGAGGCCAAGGGGTTGTACGCGCAGCTGGGAGACCGATAAGACGCCGACTTTTTGTTTGACCTCCCACCCCTTCCGCGGCTACAAAGCACGCCTCATTTTCGGCCCTCCCGAGAGTTGCGGGAGTGTCGCGAGAGGGGAACGTCCCGGCGGGGTGCCGGGTGCTGTCCGTCGCTGTCCGCCGGGGGTGGCGCTGCTCCGGGCCTGCCCTGGGGTCGCCGAACGGTCCTGCGATTCAGCCAAGGAGGGAAGCGTGCTGAGAACTGTCTTCGCCGCGGTTGCGGTGGGCGTGCTGGCGACGCCGGTGTGGGCGGGCGGCGGTAATGCGCTCGATCCTTCGACGTATGCGCTCGGTGACCGGGACGCCTACGAGGACGACTACTCGGACGAGTTCGACAAGGCGACGGAGGGAGAGCACAAGGCGCGCACGAACAAGAAGGAGCGCCTGACGGAGAAGGAGTGGACCTGGTTCGAGCACATCAAGGACGGCGACCCGATGTGGAGCGGCCCGATCGCCTGGGAAGGCGGCGGCCCGTTCCAGAGCTTGAACACGCGGTGGCCGATGGAAGCGGCATCGACGATCGGATTCAAGCACTTCTACTTTGAGCTGAGCGGTCAGATGTTCAGCCAGCAGTTCGACGAGACTCATGATGAGGAAGACGTGCACTGGAAGGCTCGCCTGAACCTCGGGATCGTGCGGGCGAAGATTGGCTTGCCCTGTTACAAGGCCGGCGGCCTGGAGTTCGGCGTAAAGTACACGTTCGGCGAAATGACCGAGCTGGGGCGCAACGACCTGTTCTGGTACATGTCGCGGACGCAGATCATCCGCACGGGGGACCGGGAGTACGGGTCCAAGTCGATCGAAGGCAATCTGAAGTGGAACATCTGGAAGCACGACGACGGGATCAGCGGCTTCGCGCTGAACATCAAGGGCAAGAAATCGATGGCCGAGGACGATGAGATGCTGGATACGACCGGGTATGAGTACGGCGCGAACCTGGCGGTCTCGATCAAGGCCGGGCGCTTCTCGTTCCACACGAACATCGGCGCGATCTACACGGAGAACACGCGGCACCTCTTCTACAGGTACATCGAAGATCCGCTCGACACGACACCGGAGCATCTGGAGATCCGGCCGTTCGCGACGGCGGGCTTTGCGGTTACGTTTGAGATCTTCGACTTCCTGATGATCATTGCGCAAGTGGAGGGCCAGACGAACGCGTGGCGCCACTTGATGAACGACTCCTACACCCGGCACGTGACCGGGCTCGCATCGCTCGGAGTGCGCGGGCGTGTAGGACCGGTGATTGTCGAAGCTGCCATTGGGCGCGGCCTGAACGACAACTCGGCCCGCGTGCAAGGTGAATTGACGGCGGGGATCAAGTTCTAGAAAACGGAGTTGCGAAGCGGCCGGCGCCTGCGCGCCGGCCGTTTTTTTTTGCCTGCGGCGTCGCGCCGTCCAATCGCCGTTTGACCGATCCCCCACCACCGCCTAGAATTGCGTCAACCGCCGGGCGCCCCGGCGCGACTCATCCACGGAGCCTCCCTTGAAGGTCCTCCTCCTCGGCGCGGGGTACGGGACGCGCCTTTACCCGCTGACGAAGAACCGGCCGAAACCGCTCCTGAGCATCGGCCGGAAGCCGATGGTGGAGTGGATCCTGGACCGGCTGCTCCCCGTTCCGGGGCTCGATGGGGTCGCCCTCGTCACGAATTCCCGCTTCGCCGACAATTTCGAGGACTGGCGCAAGGGCTACAAGTGTCCCGTTCCGGTCGCGGTGTATAACGACGGAACTTCTTCGAACGACGACCGCCTCGGAGCCGTCGGCGACATCCAGTTCACGATCCGCGAGGGGAAAATCGACGACGACCTGCTGGTGGTCGCGGGCGACAACCTCTTTGAGTTCGACGTCGCAAAGATGGTGGCGTTCGGAAGGGAAAAAGGCGGGCCGGTGGTGTGCCTGAAGGACATGCAGCATCTGGGCCCGCTGATCAGCCAGTACAGCGTCGTGACTCTGGATGCGAACAAGCGGATCACCGATTTCGAAGAAAAGCCGGCGCGGCCGAAGACGACCCTGATCTCGATCTGCCTCTATTACTTCCCGAAGGCGACTCTTCCCCTCGTCGACAAGTACCTCGCCGCCGGGCACAACAAGGACCAGCCGGGCTGGTACATCCAGTGGCTCGTCAGGCAGGTCCCCACCTACGGCTTCGTCATCGACGGGCTCTGGTTCGACATCGGCGACATCGATTCGTACGACAAAGCCAACGAGCTTTTCGAGAAGCGCTGACCAACCATGTCCTCGCGAACGCTCCTCGGCCTCGACATCGGCTCGCGCTACGTCAAGGCGGCGGAACTGACGGAGTCCAAGGGAGGGCTGGCGCTGACGGGGTGGGTGCGGGCGGAAGTCACCCAGCCCGAGGGCCTCGCGGACATGCTGCGCGACATCGTGACGAGGGCGGGGTGGAAAGGAAAGCGTGTCGCGACGTCGGTGTCGGGCCGGAACGTGATCGTGCGCTACATCACGCACCGGCGGGTGCCGGACGCGGAGCTCGCCGCCAGCATGAAGTACGAAGTGGCGAAGTATCTGCCGTTCGAGCCGGAGCTCGGATACGTCGACTGGGAGCGGCTCGAGGAACCCGGCGGCGCGATCGCGGAGGCGCCGGGCGGGCCCGGTCAGTCCACGGAGATGCGTGTGCTGCTGGCAGCCGCACGGCGTGATGCCGTGGACGACCACGTGGCGCTTCTCGAGAAGATCGGGCTGAAGCCCGCGATCGTCGACGTGGATTCGTTTGCCCTCTGCAACGCGTTTGAGTTGCGCGCGATGGCGAGCCCTTCCATGGCGGAAAAGACATCGGCTCTTCTCGACATCGGCGCGCTCAAGACGAGCGTCGCGATCATGAAGCCGTTCTCAAGCTATTACTTCACCCGTGAGATTTACGTCGCAGGGAATGACTTCACCGGCGAAATCGGACGCGCCCTGGGCACCGATGCAGAGTCGGCGGAGCAGGCGAAGCGGCTGCAGGTGGACAGGGTCGACGAGATGAAGGCGGCGATTGCCACGCTTCTGGAGGCTCTCTGGCACGAAGTCAGGCTGTCATTCGACCATTTCGAGGAGCAGTACGAGCGCCCCGTGGAGGAGATCTGGCTCTCCGGCGGCGCTTCGGCAACACCCGGGCTGGCGGACGCGCTGCAGGCGGGATTCGGGAAGGCGCCTTCGAAATGGGATCCGACGGAAGGACTTCCGCTCGGCGGCGAGGTCAATTCCGCCGACATCAAGGGAGCCGCGGCGCAGGCGGCGATCGCGATCGGGCTGGCGAGCCGGGTGAAGGACGAGTAACCGATGATCCGGATCAACCTCCTGCCGGCGGACAGGCGCAAGCGCGAAGCGGCGCCGTGGCCGCGGATGACAGGGCTCATTGCGGCGGCGGCGCTCCTTGCGATCACGGCGGCGGCCGCGCTCTGGAGCGCGCGGGTCGCCGACCGCCTCGGCAAGGAGGTCGCGGCGTTTGACCGCGACATCGAGAAGGCGCGGGCCTCGGCGGCTGAGACTTCCAGGCTCGAAGCGGAGCTGGCGCCGCTTCGGCAGAAGGCGGAAATCGTGGAGCGGGTCGGGCGCGCGCGGCGTGTGACGTGGGCGCGGAGGCTCGACCGCGTCGCGGAGATTCTGGACTACGGTTCGCCGCAGGTTTGGCTCTCCTCGGCGCGTGGCACGCGACGGACGGGCGGCCCGGCAGGCTCGCCGGAGGCGACGCTGGAGCTGGCGTGCGAGGCAGCGCCGGACGCGACGAAACCGGCGCCGATGGGACGGGTCTCGGGGGACTTCGTGGATGCGCTGAAGCGGGTGTTCCTGGGGCCGGACGGGGATTTCACGCGGTACGACGACCGGTATGCTGAGAAGGCGACGCCGCGCGACGGCACGGTTGAAGGATGGTCACAGGCGTTTACCGTGCGGCTCTTCCGCGACCGGCCGGCGATGGAGGCCTCGCGATGACTCTTCGCGGCCGCACGGGCGCCGTCCTCGGCGCCGCCATCGTCGCTTCCGCGGCTCTCGCCGCGCTGTCGGTTCACCTGCAGGTTTCCCGGATCGGGCCGGCGCGCGATCGGGTGGAGGTGCTGCGCGGAGCCCTCGAGCGCGAGCGCGCGGCGGCGGCACGGCGCGGCCCGCTGGAAGCGGAAAAAGCGGGGCTTGAGGCCCGGCGTGCGGAATTCGAAGCGATGCTGCCGGCGGATGGCGCGGACCTGGACGCGCTCCGAAGGGCCCTCACGGACGCCGCGGCGAAGGCGGGAGTCCTCGTCACGGCGCTGCGTCCGGCCCCGGCCGCTCCGGCGCCTGCGGCCGTCGAGGAAATCACCGTGGCCATCGAGGCGCGTGGCGACTTCGCCTCCCTCGGCCGATTCCTGGAAGCCGTGGAATCGATCCCTCGCGCGGTGACGGTGGAACAGTTCGAACTGAGACCGGACGGAATTGTCGAGGCGGAGCCCCGTCCGGAGACGGTCGGCGCGACGCTTTCGCTTCGGATGACCGCGTGGCGGGTCCGGGAGGACGGGAGATGAAGCGCTTCCTCATGCTCTGCCTGTTTCTTCCGGGCGTCGCGGCCGCGCAGGCGCGCACGGACCTCTCGGCCGACCTGTGGTTCCGCGCGGCGGCAAAGGACGGCGCCTGGGCGGGGTTTGCCCACGTGACGATCGAAAGCTCGGTCGAGGACGGGAAAGCGGTTCTGCGCTTCCGGGAAGAAGGGTCCATCGAAAGCCCTGGGGCCTCGCGCGGCTGGCGCGAGGAGTGGACGCTGGATGCGGACCTGTCGCCGATTCGCGGACATTCGCGCGAGCGCGACGGCGCGAAGGAGATCGAGATCGCGGCGGCGTTCGACGGGCGGCACCTGGTGCGCCGCGCGGTCGCGCCGGCGGTCGAGCGCGTCCAGGCGTGGACGCGGGAGCGCGCGTGCTGGCCTTCGGGTCTCGTGCCGGCGGCGCTCCTGCGCCGGTACGGCCCGTGGAAACCCGGTCTCGAGATGAGCGTCTCCACGTTCTCGGCGCGCGTCGAGGACGGAGAACTGCGGATCGGCGAAGATGCGTGGAGCGTGACCGTGAAGTCGCGAGGGCCGCGGGCGGTGGCGGACGCGGAAGAGGAGTGCTGGACGCTGGAAGCGGCGTCGCGCGAGGGCGCGGGCGGCGTCACGACGCTCGTCGTGGACGGGCGCGGGCTGCCGGTGGAGACCGGCGGGAGAGGCTGGACGCTGAAGCGGGTTCGCGGCGAACGCGAGGCGAAGGACGGGCGGGACTTCGCGTGGGCCCACGGAGGCCGGCGCGACCCGTTCCGCGCGGCGTTGCGGCCGCGAGTGGTGAGGCGGGTCGGCGAGGAGTCCACACCTGCTGTCGAGCTGTCTGAGGCGGAGACGCGGGCCCTTCTCGACGATGCCCGCGCGCGCCTCGACTCCATGCGCGCCGCCGCTTCCCTTCCCGAGGCCGACCGCGAACGCGCGCTGGCCGAGAACTCCAGGGCCATCCGGCTCGCGGCGGGAAAACTGCGCGACTCCAGCCTGTCCGGCGTCGCGGAGCGCGTCGCGGAACTCCTCGAAAGCGCGTCGCGCCTCTACGACCCAGCCCTCGCCGCGGTCTCGACCGCCAAGGCGCTCTTCCGCGAAATCCGCGAGTCTTTTGAAGCCGGAGACCGCGCTTCCCTCGCCCGCATCGCTCCCCTCATGGCGTCGCTCCATGAACTCGGCGCCGACACCGACCTCGCCGGCCGTCCGGAACAGGGGACGGTGCGCTCGATCGAGGAAGAAGCGGCGGGGCTGGACCGGCGGGCGGCGATCCGGCTGGAAGGGCTGGAGCGGCTGCGCGACCACCATCCGAACGGAGTGATGGTCGTGAGGAGCCCCAAGGAAGTGGAGATCGAGCTGGGGATTGAGATCGGCGGCGTGCCGCTCGTGGCGCGGCCAAAGGTGCCAGTGCGGGTGGCCAGCGCGGTGGCGCTGATGGGAGAGCGATCGTATGCGGCGGGGGATGTGATCACGGGGGTGGAAGGGTGCGTGGTGAAGGAGATCCGGCAGGATTCGGTGGTGGTCGAGTATCGAGGCGAGGCGATCCGGATGCGGATCGGCGAATAGAAGGGCGCGTGGCCGGACTTGCGGAGCCGTCGCAGAATCGACACTCCACGGAACTCCAACTTCAAGACAGCGAATTTCCAGGCAATCAGCCAACTACAAGACAGCAACTTTCAGGAGTCCTGCTCTGAGCCCCGCATTGCTGGCCGGATGCACAGTCAGTAAGATGTCGCCCTTCCCACCGCCCCCTCGGAGCCCTTCGATGACCCTCCGCTACGCCGCCTGGCTGGCCCCTGTTATGGTCGCTTTGGCGATTGTTCCGGCCGGTGCGGAGGAAGCGCCTTCCGCCGGCTCGGGCACGGTGCTGGGCGCCGGCCCCGAGGAGCTTCGGCCGCAGGACTCGACCGTTTCGCTCGACATCCGCGACATGCCGCTCACCGAGGTGCTGCGTCGCCTGACCGCGACGACCGGGGTCAATATCGTGGCCGATCCCGGAATCGAGGACCGCGTGACGGTGACGCTGATCGATGTGCCGTGGAGGGAGGCTCTTTCAGAGCTCTGCCGCCGGACAAAGACGGTGCCTCGCGAGGTTTCGGAGCGCCTCGTGCGCGTCGAACGGCCGCCGCGCGTGACGGCCGACTTCAAGAATTCGCCGCTGCTCGAGGTCATCGACGTCCTTGCCGGCAAGGCGGGCGCGAACATCGTCATCGCGCCGGAGGTGGACCCGAAGACGCGGATCACAATGAGATTCCAGGACGTGCCGTGGAACGACGCGCTCGACGCGCTCGTGAAGACGGCGGGGTACGCGGCGGTGACCGAAGCCTCGGGGATCGTCCGGATCGTCTCCCCGGAAAAGCTCGAGACGCAGCTCGAAACGCGAGCGTTCGCGTTCCGGTATCTGCGGCCGCAGGACCTGTACCGGCCGAAGATCAAGGCGGACACGCTGGTCGGCGAGCCCAAGGGCGTGGACGAGCCGATCAAGCAGTTCACGGCCCTCGACGCGCTCCGCTCCGCGCTCACGCGCCGCGGCGACCGCGCCATCGGGTCGCTCCAGTACGTGCAGGACGCCAATACGATCATCGTGACCGACACGACCCCGGCGCTGGACCAGATCCGGCGGCTCGTGGAGCGCCTCGACGTGGAGCCGTACCAGGTGCACCTCGAGTGCAAGGTCGTTACGACCACCAACGCGGACCTCGCGCAGGTCGGCATCCTCTACTCGACCGGCACGACGCGCGGAATCTCGATCGGATCTTCGGTCGTGTTCCTCCCCAATCACGCCAGCGGCACGGGGTTCTTCGGCACGGGCGGCCTGAGCTCGACCGTCCGCCGCTCCCGCCTCCCGTTCGGGATCGGGCAGGACGCCGTCGGCTCCGACGCCTTCTGGTCCACCGACTTCGGCATCACGGCCACCCTCCGCCTCTTCCAGCAGGACTCCGACTCCCGCATTGACCAGGCCCCCAGCCTCACCGCACTCTCTGACGCCGAAGCCACCCTCTTCGTCGGCCAGACCGTCCGCTGGGGCGTCGTCGAGGTCGCTTCCACTCAATCCGGCACCACGACCTCGTCGATCAAGGAAGCGGCGAATTCGCCGATCCAGGTCGGGTTCCAGCTCCTCGTAGTCCCGCACGTCGTCCCCGGCACGAACCGCATCGTGCTGACGCTCATCCCGCAGACAAACCAGCTCGCCGGAACGTCCGAGACGCTCCCCGGATTCGACGAGTTCGAACTCATCACCGACGGCGCCATCGCAGGGACCCAGCGCGTCTTCCTCCCGCGCGTCGCCACGACCAGCGTCCTCACCCGCATGCTCGTCGAATCCGGCGGCACCGCCGTCGTCGGCGGCCTCGTCGAGGACCGCGACACCCGCGTCCTCGACAAAATCCCCTTCCTCGGCGACGTCCCCATCGTCGGCCACCTCTTCCGCCACACCGACACCACCAAGATCAAGAACCACATCATCGTCTTCGTCACCCCCCGCATCGTCCGCACTACCAGCGCCGCAGCCGCCACCGCGGCGGCGAAGCTCGACGAAGCGCGGGCGCGGGAAGCGTCCGAAAACGAGCGCCTGAAGCAGGGGTTGTCGCCGGAGGAGTGGGAAGAAAAGCTGAAGAAGGCGCGCGACGAGGAAGCGAAGGAGCACGAGCGGCTCAAGAACGGGAAGTAGCGCCTGTTGATGCAGCCGCCCCCCTCCCCTCCTACGAACCGCTTTCTCTACCGTCTCCGCTTTGAGAAAACAGGCTCCGCCCGTTTCTACTCCCACCTCGACATGATGCGACTCTTCGAACGCGCACTGCGCCGCACCGGGTTTCCCATCTCGCTGTCGGCGGGTTTCAACCCCCGGCCGCGCATCACGTTCCTGTCCGCGCTCCCCCTCGGAATCGAGTCCGTGGACGAATGGGTCGAGATCGAGCTGACGGAGGCGTGGGAACCGGCGGAATTCCTGAAGCGGTTCGAGGGACAGTTTCCGGAGGGGCTGCGGCTGAAGGAATCGGCGAAGGCGGAGGGCCGGGTCGCGGCGGTGGAAGCGGAGTACGAAGTCGATCTTGGCGGGGCGACGGTGGACGTCGCGGCGCTTCTCGCCCGGAAGGAAATCCCTGTCGAGCGCAAGACCCCCGAAGGCCCGATGCGGACGGTGGACATCCGGCCGTGGATCCTGCGTGTGGAGTCCGCCAGCGGGAAACTGACCTTCTCAATCCGCATCACCGACGGCGGGTCGGCACGGCCTGACGAGGTGCTGCGCGAACTCGGGATTCCAGGTACGAGAGTCGTGCGCACGAAAACCGTGATGGCGGCAAAGAAATGATTCGCTCCCGGGACCATGGCCTGCCCGCTCGCCCGCCTGCCCGCCCTCCTGCGGAACCCGGAGGCCGTGTCAAATGAGTGACCGCCGGATGCTGGTGAACGCCCTGGATCCAGAAGAAATCCGCGTCGCCGTCCTCGACGACCGCGTGCTCCAGGAGTTCTACATCGAGCGCGCTTCCCGCGAAACGCTTGTCGGGAACATCTACAAGGGGCGCGTCGTCAACATCGTGGCGTCGCTCCAGGCGGCCTTCGTGGACATCGGCCTCGGGAAGAACGCGTTCCTGCATGCGAGCGAAGCGGTGGCGCCGGGGGGCGGGACGGGCGAACCGGTTCGACGGGCGCCCGCGGCGCCGCCGGCGGCTCTTCCGTCCGGCTTCGAGCCGGGGCCCGACACAGCCCGGCGCGCGCCGGAGCGGCACGAGCGGCGGGCGGCGCTGAACCTCAAGGATGTGCTGCGGCCGGGGCAGGATGTCGTGGTGCAGGTGATCCGCGATCCGGTGGGCGAGAAGGGCCCGAGCGTGTCGATGGACGTGTCGATCGCGGGGCGGTACCTGGTGCTGACGCCTGAAACACGGCGCACCGCTGTCTCGAAACGCATCGCCGACCCCGTCGAGCGCGAGTCGCTCAAGGCGCTTCTCCAGCAGCTCGAGCCTCCCGGCGAAGTCGGCTTCATCATCCGCACGGCCGGGACGGGGCAGACGCACCGGGAGCTGCAGAAGGATCTCGATTCGCTCGTGCGACTCTGGAGCGCGGTGAAGGACCGCGCGCGCGACGAACGGCCGCCCGCGCTTCTCTACCAGGAAAGCGACCTCGTCATCCGCACCATCCGCGACCTCTTCACGCCGGAAGTCGGCGAAGTCCTCATCGACTCCCCCGAGGTCCTCGAGCGCACGATCGAATTCGTCTCAGCCGTCATGCCCAGCTTCCGCGGCCGCTTCCTCCTCTACGAAGAGCACGAACCGCTCTTCCACAAATTCGGCGTGGAGACTCAGATCGAGGGGCTCTACCGCAAGCGCGTGGACCTGCCGAGCGGGGGGTCGATCGTGATCGAGCAGACGGAAGCGCTGACGGCGGTGGACGTGAACAGCGGAAGGCTGGTGGGGGAGAGTCCGGAGGATGCGGCGTACCGGACGAACCTGGAGGCGTGCGAGGAGATCGGGCGGCAGCTGCGGCTGAGGGACATCGGCGGTGTGATCGTGGTGGATTTCATCGACGTGAGGGAGGGGACGCACCGGCGGGAGATCGAGAAGGCGATCAAGGATGCGGTGAAGCGCGACCGGTCGCAGACGACGGTGCTTCGAATGAGCCGGTTCGGACTGGTGGAGATGGCGCGGCAGAAGATCCGGCCGGGGGTGAAGCTCGCGTCGTACGAGGAGTGCGGGCGGTGTCGCGGAACGGGGATGGTACGGACGGTCGAGAGCATGGGGTTGTGGCTCTTGAGGCTGATCCGGCACGAATTGAGTGCGGCGGGAGGGTTGGGGGTGGAGATGCGCATGAACATTGAGGTGGCGCAGTACATTCTGAACACGAAGCGGAAGGAGCTGTCGAAGCTGGAAGAGAGGTATGGGAGGGAGGTTGCGATTTTGGGAGAGCCTGGATTTGAGGTGGAGAGGTACGAAGTTGGGCGCGTGAACTGAGAGGGAAACTGAAGCGCCGGCGTTTCAAGTTAGGAACAGACTTGCTCCTCGATGTAAGTCATTTATCACAAGCAACTTATGCGCACAACCAATCCACGGACCAATTCGCAGTGGTTTCGAAATGAAACGAATCGAGCCGCTTGGCGGACGCGTCGATTTGCGTCCACAAATCACCTGGCCTAACTCCAATCAGCAAAATACTTTGTGAGCCCCCGTGACCTGACGCCGCTGAACCGCGAACTGGCCCCACCTTTGCAATACGCCCGTGCGCACCTTGATCGACAGCCAGTTTCGTGCCCTGGGTGTCCATTTCCCTCCCTCACTACCCTGATCCTTACAGCCACCCAGGGCACTTTTTTCCACCTTCTCCGGCCGAGATCGTCCGCGGCCTCACCCCGTTGACGCCTCCCTTCCACGGGGATACTCTCTCCCACACCATGTCATTTACTCCCATCCCAGAGGTCCTTGCCGACATCCGTGCCGGCAAAATGGTCGTTCTCGTCGATGATGAAAACCGCGAGAACGAGGGCGACCTCTACATGGCCGCCGACCTGGCCACGCCGGAAGCCGTGAACTTCATGGCTCGTTTCGGTCGCGGCCTCATCTGCCTCGCGCTCACCGAGGAGCGGTGTCTCGCCCTCGACCTCCCGATGCAGGTCGCCCGCAATACCTCCCGGTTCGAAACCGCTTTCACCGTGTCCATCGACGCCGCCACGGGCATCACGACGGGCATCAGCGCGGCGGACCGGGCCCGCACGATCGAGATCTGCCTGCGCAAAGACGCCCGCCCCTCCGACCTCGTCCGCCCCGGCCACATCTTTCCCCTCCGCGCCCGCCGCGGCGGCGTCCTCGAACGCGCCGGCCAGACCGAAGGCGCCGTCGATCTCTCCCGCCTCGCCGGCCTTCAGCCCGCCGGCGTCATCTGCGAGATCATGAACGACGACGGCACCATGTCGCGCCTGCCGGAATTGCGCGAATTCTGCGCGAAACACAACCTCAAGCTCGCTTCCGTCGAAGATCTCATCGAATACCGCCGCCGCAACGAAAAGCTCATCGAAAAAGTCGCCGTCGCCGACATGCCCACGCGCTTTGGAAACTTCCGCGCCCACCTCTACAAGTCCCTGACCGACGAATACCTCCACATCGCCCTGTGCGCCGGCGGTGTCGGCGAGCCCGGTCCCGACGGCCGCGCCCTCCCGCAGGACGCCCCCGTCCTCGTCCGCGTTCACTCCGAGTGCCTCACCGGCGACATTTTCGGATCTCTCCGCTGCGATTGCGGCGACCAGCTCCAGTCCGCCCTTCGACAGATCTCCGAAGCCGGCAGGGGCGTCCTCCTCTACATCCGGCAGGAGGGCCGCGGCATCGGCCTGGCGAACAAGATGAAGGCCTACGCCCTCCAGGACACGGGCCAGGACACCGTCGAGGCCAACCATTCCCTCGGACTCCCCGCCGACCTCCGCCACTACGGCACCGGCTGCCAGATCCTCACCGACCTCGGCGTCCGCAAACTCCGCATCCTCACCAACAACCCGAAGAAACTCGTCGCCCTCCACGGCTACGGCCTCGAAATGGTCGAGCGCGTTCCCATCTCGGTCCCCTCCAACCCCGCCAACGCCCGCTACCTCCAGGCCAAGAAGGAAAAACTCGGCCACCTCCTCGGCGATTCCGACGCCCCGTGAGCCGCAACCTCACCGTCGCAGGCATCACCTTCGGCGGGAAGTCGCTTCCCCTCATCGCCGGCCCATGCGTCATCGAAAGCGAACGCCACTGCATGGTCGTCGCCGAAAAACTCGCGAAGATCGCCCGGCGCGCGGGCTTCCCACTCATCTTCAAATCGAGCTATGACAAGGCCAATCGCACTTCCCTCGACGCGTATCGCGGTCCGGGGCTGGAAGCGGGGCTGGCGGTGCTGGCCAGAATCAAGAAGCAGCTGGGGCTGCCGATACTGACCGACGTCCACGCGGTCGAGGAGGTCGCCCCCGCGGCCGAAGTCTGCGACATCCTGCAGATCCCCGCCTTCCTCTGCCGCCAGACGGACCTGGTCGTCGCGGTCGCAAAGTCCGGCCGTGTCGCGAACGTGAAGAAGGGCCAGTTCCTCGCGCCGTGGGACATGAAGAACGTGATCGAGAAGATCTGTCGAAGCGGCGGCCGGGCGCTGATCACGGAGCGGGGCGCTTCCTTCGGCTACAACACGCTGGTCAACGACTTCCGCGCGATTCCAGAGATGCAGAAGCTGGGCGTCCCCGTCGTCTTCGACGCGACGCACTCCGCGCAGCAGCCGGGCGGCAAGGGCTCCTCGACAGGCGGCCAGCGCGAGATGGTCCCGGTCCTGGCCCGCTGCGGTGTGGCCGCAGGCGCCGACGGCCTGTTCCTCGAGGTGCACGAAAACCCCGACCGCGCGCCGTCCGACGGGCCGAACATGTTGCGATTGAAAGAGCTGCCCGCGTTGCTCGAGCAGCTTGCGGCCATTCGTGCGGCAATCCTGCAATAAATCGCGGGCAGGCGGGCGCGCGGGCAGGCGGGCGAAAAAGAACGGCTCCCGAAGTTTCGGTTGCCATTTGTAGCTCGCCCGCCTGCCCGCTGGCCCGCCCGCCCGCGCCTTACCCGCCCGGCAGCTGCGCTTTCACCTGATGCGCAAAAATCTTGTTCCTGTCCGCCGGCTGGATGTCCTTGAACGTGACGCCGATCTGGCACTTCCCCGTCGCCTCGTCAATCCTCTCTATCCACCCGACTTCCCCGAGCGCCTTGATCGGGTCCGGATCGTTGGGCAGCAGGAGATTGATTCCCAGCATCATCTTCTGGGTCAGGAGGTCCGCAACCCAGTCGAGCCGCGGAATCCGCCCCGAAACGACGCACCCCTGCGCCGAAATGGACGGCGCGACGCCGTCGTAAATCTGGTCCTGCTCTACGTCCTGCCGCGTCTTCGAAAGGAACTTGAAGCGCACTTCGATGGGAGTCCGCAGCTTGACCAGCGTGCGCTCGCGGGGCGATTCGGCCATGACGTCGAGCGTAGCGGGCGATCCTCCATTTCGCAAGATCGCGGCCAATCGAAGG
>JBBTCT010000036.1:0-4782 GCA_038060895.1 Planctomycetota bacterium | reverse complement strand
TCGAAGGCTTGACTGAGATTGACGCAGCGCGTTAGGGTGACTTCCACGAACCCCCGGAGGCGACCTATGAACACCGATGATGTGAAGGACGACCTGCGCCGGCTCATGCTGGCGGCGGCGGGAGCGGTGGGACTGGCCTCGGACGAGGCGAAGACGCTGCTGGGGCGGATGGTCAAGCGGGGTGAGGTGGCGGAAAAGGATGCGAAGGCGGTGCTGACGAAGATCGCCGAGTCGAAGCCCGTGACGACGACGAAGGAAGCGGTGACGGGGGCCGCGAAGAAGGCGGGCGGGGTCGCGGGGCGCGGGTGGGACGCGGTGCTGTCGAAGCTCAACATGCCGAGCCGTGCGGACGTGGAAGCGCTCGAGCGGAAAATTGACCGGCTGAACGCGAAGCTGCGCCGCCTGGAAAAGGAATAGCAATGCGCGAAATCACCCGATACGCAAACCGGAAAATGTACGACTCCCGCACGCGCGGGTACATCACGCTCGAGGGAGTGGCGCGGCTCGTGGTGAAGGGTGAAGCCGTGAAGGTCACGGACCGCGATACTGGAACGGACATGACCTCGTCGGTCTACCTGCAGGCGATGATGGAGCAGGAGCGAGGAAAGCCCGGAACATTTGGCGCACTGTCGCTTGCCGGGCTCTTGCGCGGGGCCGGGAAAAAGCGCAAGAAGTAGGTAGTGAGTAGGCGGTAGGGGGTAGGTCGCCGATTGGCCTCGCTACACTTCTTGAGCGGCTGGCGCTTCCAACGCTTGCGCTCCTTCGGCGTCGAGCTTCGCCTGGAGCTCGTGAATCATCGAGGAATTCGCGCGGAGCTGGAGCCACTCGGCGACGAAGGCCAGCAGGTTGATCCCCAGGCACGCGACCGCGACTCCGCGGTGAACTTGCGTGCTCCAGACGCCGGTGTGCGACCCCGCCCCGCTCCAGGCCGCCAGAATCCCGCTGACCATCGAGCCCAGCGCCCACGGGAACGACTTGAGGCGGAAGAGATTGATCTTCGAAAGATAGGGCTTTGACCACGGCCGCTCGGTGATCGCCTCGCGGATCGCGTGCCCCGAGCCGATGAGGAAGAAGATGACGAGCGAATGGACGAAGAGAATCGCGATGACGAGGAAGAAGGCGGTCGCAATGTGGACCTTTGCATGGGCCAGGTCCGCCTTGAATCCGAGCACGATCACGAACGCGAAGAGCGCGACGACGAACGTGGCCATGATGGTGAAGTAGCGGTGCATTTTGACGGCGCCTTTTCAGGGAGTCCTTTTCTGCTGATGCGCGATGCTCGGAACCGATTTCGGACGGCGGCGTGCGGACGGGGCGAGGGAGCGAAGCGACCGAGGTCCGGCCGCCGGCGCTGTTCGAAATCCGTTTCGAGCATCGCGCATCAGAGGCGCTCGCAGACGCTTTTCATCTGGAGGAAGAGGCCCAGGTAGTCCCGCCCGCCGGCTTTTGAGTCGGTGCCGCTCATGTTGAAGCCGCCGAAGGGGTGGACGTCGACGAGCGCGCCGGTGCACTTGCGGTTGAAGTAGAGGTTGCCGCAGTGGAATTCATGGCGGGCGCGCTCCAGCCGGGCGCGGTCGCGCGAGTAGAGGGCTCCGGTGAGACCGTACTCGGTGGAATTGACGATCTCGAGGCCGTGCTCGAAATCGCGCGCCTCGAGGACAGCCAGGACGGGGCCGAAGATCTCCTCGCAGTGGATTCGCGCGGCGGGCTTCACGTCCGCGACAATCGCGGGCGGAATGAAATATCCGGCGCCACTCCACTTCTCGCCGCCGAGTACGAGCTTGCCCTCGCTCTTCCCGATTTCGATGTACTCGCTGATCTTCCGGAACGCCCCCTCGTCGATCACAGGTCCCATCGCGTTCATCGGGTCGCGCGGCGGGCCGACGGTGATCCGTTTCGCGCGCTCCACGACGCGGTCGAGCACCTCCTTGTACACGCTCTTCACGATGATCGCCCGCGAGCACGCACTGCACTTCTGCCCCTGGAACCCGAACGCGCTCGCCACGATTCCATCGGCGGCCGCGTCGAGGTCGGCGGTCTCGTCGACGAGGATCGCATCCTTGCCGCCCATCTCGGCGATGACGCGCTTCAACCACATCTGGCCGGGACTTCTTTTCGAAGCGAGCTCCCAGATGCGGAGGCCGACTTCCTTGGAACCGGTGAACGAGATGAAGCGCGTGCGCGGGTGCTGGGTCAGGTGGTCGCCGATGGCGCCGCCGGAGCCGGGGAGGAAGTTGACGACGCCGGCGGGCATGCCGGCTTCCTCGAGGAGCTCGATGAATTTTGCGGCGATGACGGGAGTGATGCTGGCGGGTTTGAGGACGACGGTGTTGCCGGCGACGGCGGCTGCGGTCGTCATTCCGGCCATGATGGCGAGCGGGAAATTCCAGGGCGGGATCGCGATGCCGACGCCGAGCGGAACGTAGAAGACCTGGTTGTCCTCGCCGGGAAGGGGCGTGACGCCCTGGTTGGCGCCCCAGCGGACGGCTTCGCGGCCGTAGAACTCAAGGAAGTCGATCGCCTCGGCGGTGTCGGCGTCCGCTTCGGCCCAGCTCTTGCCCGCCTCGAACACCATCCACGCGCTGAACTCGAACTTCCGGCGACGGAGCGCGACCGCGGCGCGCCAGAGGATCCGCGCTCGGGCGGCAGGTTCCCATTTCTTCCACCAACCGAACGCCTTGTCCGCTTCCGCGATCGCCTGGTCGGCGAGGGCGATGTCGGCTTTCGCGACGGTGCCGACGACCTCGTCGGGCTGCGCGGGATTGACGGACTTGATCCGGTCCTTCGTGTCGATCCGCTTCCCGCCGATCACGAGCGGGTAGTGCTTCCCTAGCTGCGACTGCACGAGCTCGATCGCCTTGGCCATGGCGGCGCGGTTGGGGGCCAGCGAGAAATCAATCAGGGCTTCGTTGCGAAAATCGGTGGGCATGTGGGGACTCTCCGGAGGTGAAACAGGGCGGGAATCTTACGGACGAAGGTTACCCCGGGCAACGGGCGAGTGCCTTTGAAATGGGACTGTTCTGGTCCTGTTTCCGGAGTTGCGCTTCACACCGCTGATTGCTACCGTGACTGGTGAACCGAGGTAAACCCTTTCCTACGGAGATCCCATGACGCCCAACACGCCCAACCCCGCCCCCCAGGCCGCTCCCGCCGCCGCCGCCGGATCCTGCGGCTCCCACGACTGCGGCTGCGCCAGCGGCGAGAAGAAGTTCACGAAGGAACTCACGATCGGCACCGCGATGCGCATGCACCCCCGCGCCGCCGAAGTCTTCATGGGCTTCCACCTCGGTGGTTGCTCGCACTGCTCGATCAGCGAGGAAGAGACGATCGAACAGGTTTCCCTCGGGTACGGAATACCGATCGACATGATCATCAACGCGCTCAACAGCCTGTACGAGTACGACAAGAAGCGCGCCGAAGCGGCGAAGGCCGCGCAGGCGAAAGCGGCTGCGACGGCCCCGGCAGGGTCGCCCGCGCCGGCGACGCCCCAGGCATAGTCCGACTGACTCTCCCGCGGAGCGGATGCGCGAAAGCGCACCCGCTCCGTTTTTTTTCAATCTCGACGCCCTTTTCCCCGCTTCCTACAATCTCCCCCCCGAAGGGAGTTGCATGAAGGTCCGGGTTCTTTTTTTCGCTTCCGTCGCCGACGCCGCGGGCACACGCTCGCTGAATGTCGAGCTGGACGGTCGCGCGACGGTGGCGGAGCTGAGGCGGAAGCTGGAACAGGAACGGCCGAAGCTTGCGGGAAAACTGGGCAAGTGCGCGGCGGCGGTGAACACGGAGGTCGTGGCGGCGGCGCGCGAGCTGGCCGAAGGCGACGAGGTCGCGTTCCTGCCCCCGGTGAGCGGAGGAACGAATTGACGAAAGTAGGCCCGGGGAGGATCAGCGTGGAGAGCGCCGTGCGCCGCGTCGGCGACGACGGGAGCGGCGGGATCGCCGTGTTCCTGGGCGTCGTCCGCGACAACGACCGCGGGCGCAAGGTCGGCGCGATCGAGTACCACGCCTATCCCGAGATGGCCCGCGCCGTCCTCGACCGCATCGAGAAGAGTCTTCGGAAGCGATATCCGCTAGGAGGCGTTGTCCTGGAACACCGCACGGGCCGGCTGAAAGTCGGCGAGGCGAGCGTGATTGTGGCCGTCAGCGCGCCGCACCGCGCGGAGGCGTTCGAGGCGTGCCGCGAGGGAATCGAACGAATCAAGGCGGAGCTGCCGGTCTGGAAAAAGGAATTCGGACAGGGCGGCGCCGTGTGGAAAGAAGAGAAGGATCTCAGGCGCGCGATGTCGCGCCGCCGTGCCGTTGGAGCAACCCGCTAGATGCAGCACATCCTCTGCCGTGCCAAGCTGAGCCGGGCGACGATCACCGCGCAGAACCCCAACTACGAGGGCTCGATCGCGATCGACGAGGACCTCCTCGACGCCGCCGGAATCCTCCCATTCGAGAAAATCCTCGTCGGCAACATCACGAGCGGGAAGCGCTTCGAGACCTACGTCATCACGGCGCCGAGGGGATCGAAGACGGTGAGTCTGCAGGGCGGGACGGCGCACCAGGGGTTGGTGGGCGACCGGGTGATCGCGATGGTGTTCGGGATCTTCACGCCGCAGGAAGCGAAGGGATTCAGGCCGAAGGTCGTGAAGCTCGATGAGAAGAACAATATTGTCGGGACGTCGCCGGTCTAAGGGCTGCGGGCGGGCGCGCTTCGCGCGCGCGGGCAGGCGGGCAGGCGGGCAGGCGGGCAAAGACAAAACGGCTTCCGAAATTCGGGAGGCCGTTTTTTCGCCCGCT
>JBBTCT010000035.1:44890-95109 GCA_038060895.1 Planctomycetota bacterium | reverse complement strand
CCGCTCGCCCGCTCGCCCGCTCGCCCGCTCGCCCGCTCGCCCGCTCGCCCGCTCCCTCCGCGCAGTCCTGGCCACCCTTGACTTGCCAGCCTCTCTTACATAGCATCCCTCCCGTCGTACGACAGGTGCTTGCGGGTCAAGGCGCCGCGTGGCGTCGCCTGCCCGGCTCCCGGCTCCACGATGTGGAGAAGCGAGGAGACCGCGCGGACCTGCAGCCGATGGCCTCCAAGAGCACTGTCCCGGTCCCGGACGATTTTTTGTCGCCCGGGAATCAGTCCCGGTACGCCGCGCCCGGTGGGGGGCGGAAGCCAGAGGAGGAAAGGTGAGACTCCAGAGAACGATCAGCCGCCCGGCTGAGCTCGAGGGAATCGGGCTCTTTTCAGGCATGAGGACCCGCGTCCGCATGCTCCCGGCGCCCGTCGATTCGGGCGTCAGCTTCACGCGCGTGGATCTCCCGGGCCGTCCCCGCATCCCCGCGAACGCCTCGACCGCCACGATCAAGCCGCGCCGCACCTCGGTCGCGCTCGACGGCGCAGAAATCGAAACCGTCGAACACCTCCTCGCCGCCGCGGGAGGCCTCTCCATCGACAATCTCGAAGTCGAGATCAACGGCATCGAAGTGCCTGGCGGCGACGGCTCCAGCGCCCCGTTCTGCGACGCCCTCACTTCGGCGGGAATCGTGGACCAGGACAAGCCGAAGGGCTACTACGCGCTCAAGGAACCGATCACGATCCGTGAGGGCGAGCAGAGCATCGTCGCCCTTCCTTCGAACGAAGGCCTGACCATTTCCTACACGCTCAACCACGAGAATCTGCCGTTTCACGCGCAGCACTACACCGTCGCCGTCACTCCCGACAGCTTCGTCCGGGAAATCGCCCCGGCGCGGACCTGGTGCCTCTCGACCGAGGTCGAGGAGTTGCTCAAGCAGGGGTTCGGGAAGGGCTGCACGACCCAGAACACCCTGATCGTTGACAAGGCGGGAGTCCGCGACAACACGCTGCGCTTCCCCGACGAAATGGTCCGCCACAAGATCCTCGACATCGTCGGGGACCTGTACCTGGCGGGGTCGTACCTGAAGGCGCACGTCATTGCCGTCCGCTCCGGCCACGCGATCAATCACAAGCTGGTGCAGGAAATCATGCGGCAGATGGAAGGGCTCGCTCCGGCGCCGAAGAAGTCCTCCGGCACGATGCTCGACGTGCGCGAGATCCTGAAGATTCTGCCGCACCGGTACCCGTTTCTGCTCATCGACAAGGTGATCGAGCTGGACAGCTACCGGCGCGCGGTCGGCATCAAGAACGTGACTTTCAACGAACCGTTCTTCCAGGGACACTTTCCCGGCCAGCCAATCATGCCGGGCGTGCTGCAGATCGAAGCTATGGCGCAGCTCGCGGGCGCCCTCCTCATGCGCAAGGCGGAAAACCAGCAGAAGCTGGCGGTACTGCTCTCGATAGACCAGTGCAAGCTCCGCAAGACCGTGGTCCCGGGCGACCAGCTCCGGATTGAGGCGGAGGCCCTGAAGATCAAGGCCAGGACGGCGCACGTCTACACGAAGTGTTCCGTGGACGGGCAGATGGTGTCCGAGGCGCAGATGAAGTTCATGATCGTGGAGAATGAGGAGTAGGGGCAGGGGGGGGTAGTTGGCACCAGGTAGCAACGCTCCCCTTAGGGCCCCGCTCTGGTCCACCAGCGCGCTGTTAGCCTCAAGTTTGGTCGCGCACCACATCCGCCCCGTCGGCCTCGGTCCCTACCCACTACCGGCTACCAACTACCCCCTTGCATTAATCGACGGCCGCCCTTAGATTTCCGTCTCCTCCGAACCTGGTTCGGGGGGAAGTATCAAGGCAGAGACCGGGCCGCAACTTTGCGGCCTGCTCGGCGCGCCGACCATTCGGCGCACTGCGCCCCTTGCGGGCGTCACCTTGGAGGCGCCCCTTGATGGGCGGGACCAGAGTCCATGGCAGTGCACTTGTTCATCCCGAAGCAAAAATCGCGGATGACGTCGAAATCGGGCCCTTCTGCATCATCGGCCCGAAGGTGAAGATCGGGCGCGGCACGCGCCTGCACAACAATGTCGTCCTGCAGGGGACGACGGAACTCGGCGAACAGAACCAGGTCTATCCGTTCTGCGTCTTCGGCACCGCGCCGCAGGACCTCGGCTACAAGGACGAGGAAGTCTTCGTCAAGATCGGCAACAAGAACCTCTTCCGCGAGTACGTCACGATCAACTGCGGGACGATGAAGGGCGACAGGTCCACGATCGTCGGCTCGAGCAACATGATCATGGCCTACTGTCACATCGCGCACGACTGCGTGCTGGAAGACGGGATCATCATGGCCAACGGCGTGCAGCTCGGCGGGCACACGAAGGTCGAACGCGAGGCGAACTTCGGCGGGCTCGCCGCCGTGCACCACTTCTCGACGATCGGCGAACGGTCCTTCGTGGGCGGCCTGACGCGCGTCGTACACGATGTTCCGCCGTACATGACGGTCGAGGGGCATCCGTCGCGCGTGAAGTGCGTGAATACCGTGGGGCTGAAGCGCAAGGGGCTGACGAAGGAAGCGATCGAAGCCCTGAAGGAGGCGTACAAGCTCATCTACCGCAGCGGGTTCACCAAGACACAGGCGATGGAGATCCTGGAAAAGCGGCGCCCGCAGTACCCCGAGGTGCAGAAGCTGATCTCGTTCCTCCGGGCGGTCGAGCGCGGCCGGCAGGGACGGGCACGCGAGGCACTTCGCAGGGCTCCCGTAGCGCCTCCCGCGAGCGCAGCGGCGTCTCCTTCGGCGCCGACGTAACGGGGTGAAGCTCGGCGTCATCGGCGTCGGAAGTCTCGGGAAGGAGCACGCGCGCGTCTGCGCGTCGCTTCCCGGCGCCACCCTGGCCGCGGTTTGCGACGCGAGCCGGCCGCGGGCGGAGGAGATTGCGTCGAAGCACGGCGTACCGGCCTTTTCGGATTGGCGCGAGCTGCGCGGAAAAGTCGACGGAGTGATCGTCGCGACGCCCACGCTGTACCACCGCGAGGTCGCGGCGTTTTTCCTGGAGGCGGGAATCCCATGTCTGGTGGAGAAACCCCTGGCGGGGACGGTCGCGGAGTGTGAACAGCTCGTCGCGCTCGCCGCCAAGGCAAAGACCCTCCTGCAGGTCGGCCATATCGAGCGTTTTAACCCCGCCTGGCTCGTCGCCCGCCCGCTCATGGGCAGACCGCGCTTCGTCAACGCCGAGCGCGTCAGCCCCTACCCGTTCCGCTCGATCGACATCGACGTGGTGCTCGACCTCATGATTCACGACATCGACCTCGTCCTGTCGCTCGCGACGGCGCCGCTGGCGCACGTGAACGCGGCCGGGACGAAGGTGCTCTCGCCGACGAACGACCTGGTCAATGCACGGCTGACATTTGAGGACGGCTTCGTCGCGAATATCGTGGCTTCACGCGTCTCCCCCGAACCCGGACGCCGCTTCAGGACCTTCAGCGAAGACGGGTTCGTGGAGATCGACCTGCGCGGCCGCAAGGTGAGCCGCGTATCGAAATCGGCGAAACTGAAAGGCGGGTTCGACGTGTCGAAGGTTGACCCCGCGAAGGTCCCGAACCTGAAGGAGCTGCTCTACGGTGACTTGCTCTCGACCGAAACGCCGGTGGTTCCCGCGGGAGAGCCGCTCGCGCTCGAGGACGCCGCGTTCGTGGAAGCGGTGAAAGCGCGGAAGCCGGCGGCCGT
Organism: Planctomycetota bacterium; assembly: GCA_038060895.1. Taxonomy (GTDB): domain Bacteria; phylum Planctomycetota; class MHYJ01; order WSZJ01; family WSZJ01; genus WSZJ01. The sequence goes on along the minus strand of JBBTCT010000035.1, from coordinate 91,395 downwards.
GACCGGGGAAGACGGGTTGCGCGCCGTGCAGGTCGCGCATCGCGTGATCGACGCCGTTGCGGCGTTCAGCAGGTAATCCCTGTGGCCGCTGGACACGGCCAGTCCCGCAGTCGAAACTCATCCCCGAATGAAACTCTTCTTCGTCGCCGGCGAAGCCTCGGGTGACCTTCACACCGCCGGGCTCGCGCAGGCCCTCCTCGCGCGCGACCCTTCCCTCAAACTCAAGGGACTTGGCGGCGCAAAGATGCGCGAGGCTGGCGTCGAGATCATCGAGGACATCACGGCGCAGGCCGCGGTCGGGATCGTCGAAGTGGTCGGGGTTCTCGGGTACTTCTGGAAGCTCTTCGGCCGCACGAAAAAGCTGCTGGCCGAGGAAAAGCCGGACGCGCTGATCCTCACCGACTTTCCGGAGTTCAACCTCCGCCTCGCCGACGCGGCGAAGAAGCTCGGGATTCGCGTCATCTACTTCATCAGCCCGCAGATGTGGGTCTGGCGGCAGGGGCGGGTCAAGATCGTGAAGCGCTCGGTGGACCGGATGCTGTGCCTGTTCGGTTTCGAGCAGGAGTGGTACCGCGAGCGCGGCGTCGACGCAGTGCACGTAGGGCACCCGATCCTCGACCAGCTCGCGAAATCGACGGACCGCGCGGCTCCGCGCGCCTCGCTCGGGATCCCGCCCGACGGGCCGCTCTTCGGCCTGTTCCCCGGCTCGCGACGCAAGGAGTTCCGCTACAACTATCCGATTCTTGCCGAGACCGCGAAGCTCCTCGCCGCGGAAGTCCCGGGTGCGCGCTTCGTCACAGGCCTCGCGCCGCGCATTACGCCCGAAATGGTGGCGCCGTACGGGAAATCGACGGGGCTCGCCCTCAACCCCGTCGCAAACCGCACCGTGGAGGCATTCCGCGCCTCCGACGTCGCGCTCGTCGCCAGCGGGACCGCGACGCTCGAATGCGCGGTCATCGGCACGCCCCTCGTCGTCGTCTACGACATGGCGCTCACGACTCTTCTGCTCGCCCACGTCTTCACCCGCGGCCGCGAGCACTATTCGTTGCCGAACATCGTGGCGGGCCGCACGATCGTTCCCGAACTGTACGGGCCGCGGGCCAGGCCTCGCGCGGCGGCGGATGCCGCGAAAAAGTGGCTGGAGCCGGCGGAACGCGCGAAAGGCGAAGCGGATTTCGACGAGATGCGCGCAAGGCTGGGCCGACCGGGCGCCCTGGACACGACGGCGGACGAAATCATGAAATTCCTCCGGGAAGCAAAATGATCCTGGTTACGGGCGGCGCGGGATTCATCGGTTCGCACCTGCTGGACCACCTCGTCTTCACCAGGAAGCGCGCGTGCTGCGCGATTGACGAGTTCAACGACTACTACGACCCGGCGCTGAAGCGGGCCAATTTTGCGGCTCTTAAGAAAGCGGTGCCGCTGCTGGAAGCGGACATTCGCGATGCCGTCAAGATGGAGAAGTTCATCCGCAAGCACCGCCCGGAGACGATCGTTCACCTCGCCGCGCGCGCGGGAGTTCGGCCCAGCCTCGCGGACCCGCATCTGTACGAAAGCGTCAACTGCGGCGGAACGCTCGTGCTGCTGGAACTCGCTCGTAAGTTCGGCGTGAAGCGATTCGTGTTCGCGTCCAGCTCGAGCGTCTACGGCGCGTCGCTCAAGGTGCCGTTCCGCGAGACGGACCCGGTGATGGAACAGGCGTCGCCATACGGGGTCACGAAACGCGCCGGCGAGCTCTATTGTTCGAATTACGCGGGCCTCTACGGACTCCCCTGCATCGCGCTGCGCTTCTTCACCGTCTACGGCCCGCGCCAGCGGCCCGACATGGCGATCCACAAGTTCGCACGCCTCATGCTCGCCGGCAAGCCGATCCCGTTCTACGGCGACGGCAAGTCGCGCCGCGACTACACCTACATCGACGACATCGTGCAGGGCGTCGCCGCCGCTTCCGAGTGGGAGGGCCGCTTCGAGATCGTCAACCTCGGCGAATCGCGCACGGTCGAACTGCGCGAGCTGGTCGAACTTCTCGAGAAGGCGCTGGGCCGAAAGGCCGAGCGGCAGAATTTTCCCGAGCAGCCCGGAGACGTCCCCGCGACGTGGGCCGACGTGTCGAAGGCGAAGCGGCTGCTGGGGTACCGCCCATGCGTGCCGATCGAGAAGGGGCTGCAGCGGTTCGCGGCGTGGCTGAAGGGGCGGTAGCTACTCCGTCAGGACCTTCATCGCGTCTTCCGGCTTCGCGGCGGCGAGCAACCGCTTGCGCACCGACTCGTCCTTCATGCGCGTGACGATCGCCGCGAGAACTTTCGTGTATTCGGCGGCCTGCTTGTCGTTGGCGCCGATCATGACCGCGATGTGAACCGGGGCGCCGTCCAGGGATTCCCATTCGATCCCGGACTTCGAGCGGCCGATGGCGAGGGTGAAGTCTTTTACGCTCGCGACCTTCGCATGCGGCATCGCCAGCCCGAGCCCGATTCCCGTCGAGAGAATCGCTTCGCGATCGAGAATCGCCTTCTGGAAGGCTTTCGGGTCCCCGATGTTTTTCGACGTCGCGATGGCCAGGCAGAGCTCGCGCAGGGCGCCGTTCCGGTCGGGCGACTTGAGATCGACGATGCGTTCAGGCGAAAGAAAAGCGGTCATCTTCATCGGCCCGATCCTAATCGCGACGCGCGGGAGGGGAAACTACTTTCCCGGGGCGACGAAGCGTTCGGCAAACCTGACCGCGCCATGCCCGCGCGCCAGTCGCTCCCCCTCCCCCGCCGCTTGACGCGCTTCGTCCACCTCGCCCATCGCCGCGTGGGCGGCCGAGAGATCGGCCAGGAACCGCAGGCGCTCCTGGAAAACGACGCAACGGCCGGCCATGTCGTGCGCCTTCCCGAGGAAGTCGTGCGCCTGGCCGGAATCCCCCGAAGCGGCCGCGATCCGGGCGAGCACGGCGCGCACCGAAGCCTCGTGTCCTTCGTTCCTCTTGCGCACGGAGATCTCGAGAGCGCGCCGCGCATCCGCCGCGGCTTCGACGCCACGGGTCGAAGCCTGCAGGCGCGCACGGGCGAGAAGCGCGAGGGTCAGGACGTCGTCGAGAGTGCGTTCGGACGCAACGCGGATGGCCGTGTCCAGAGCGGCCGCTGCTTTTTCAGGAAAGCCGGCGTCCGCGTGAAGTTCGCCGAGACGCGTCTGGATGAAGGCCATGTTGAACGGGTTCCCCTCGGCGCGGGCCATCTCAAAGGCCTGCGTCAGCTCATCGAGCGCGCGCGCCTCATCGCCAAGCACGGCGTGCACCTGGCCAAGATTGCGAAGCGCAAGCATCTCGGCTGAGCGGTCACCGATTCGCCGCGCGAGTTCCAGCGCTTCGTCCAGGTGCCCGAGCGCCGCCGCGAGCTCTCCCCCGTCCAGCAGGGCGTCCGACAGCGCCTTCAGGCCGCGGGCGACCGCATGCAGGTCGCCCGTCTGGCGGAAGATGGCGAGCGACTCGCGCTGGGCTGTTGCCGACGCCTGCAGATCGCCCGATTCGCGATAGACGAGCCCCAGATTCCCGAGCGCGGAGGCAATCCCGATGCGGTCGCCGATTTCGCGGAGGATCCCCAGAGCCCGCTCGAACGCCGCCCGCGCTTCAGTATCCTTCCCCTGGTCCCGGTGGAGCGCGCCGACGCTGTTGAAGACGGAAGCGGTGGCCAGGCGATCGCCCAGTCGAGTGGCGATTTCCAGGACGCGGTCGTAGGCCGCGGCGGCCTCGGGCCAGCGCCTCTGCTTCCAGCGGACGTTTCCCTCGATTCCCCACGAGTCCGCCGTCAGTTTCGCCACCTGACGTTCGTTGGCCGCGGTCGCCAGTGCCTTCGTCCGCGCGCGGACCTCCTCGACGCATTTCAGCGCTTCTTCGTTCCGGCTCATCCCCCACAGCACGCGCGCCTTCTGCATCAGCGCTTCCGGCAGCACGAACCCCGGCGGGTTCGCCGCCGCCACCTTTTCCACGATGGCGAGGAACGCCTCGCGGTCCCCCCGGCGGCCGTGGATCTCTCCTTCCAGCAGCCGTGCGCTTGCCGATTCTTCCGCCGACGCATCCGGCGATCCTGCAACGGCCGTCGCCTCGATCAGCGCGTCGTCCAGCCGCGCGAGCCGGACGAGAGCGCGCGCGGCCACCAGGCGCGCCGCGGGGCCGCGCCCGAGCCTCTGTGCGTCGCGCGCATGCGAGAGCGCTTCGGAATAGGCGGATTCGCGAAGCGCCTCCTCGGCGGCTTCCAGCCAGAGTCGCGCGGGCTCCTCCTTTTTTCCGGCGGCCTCGCGGTGCACGGCGACGAGCGCGCGGATGCGGCGCCCGCCGCTGGCGATGTGCGGTTCAAGGAGGTCGGCGACGACGCGGTGCAGCCGCGATTTCTCGCGGGCGGTCAGCAGCGAGTAGGCCGCGTCCCGCAGGAGGTCGTGACGGAAGGCGTATTCGTGGTCCCCCGGGATCAGCGACCGCGCGCGCGGCACGACGATCTGCCGCCGCCGAGCCCGCTCGAGGCCCTTCTCAACTTTCCCGTACACCGCCTGCTCGAGGAGCCCGGACCAGAAGAAGCGGCCGAAGACGCTGGCGGCCTTGAGGACTTCGCGATCGTCGTGACCCATCGAGTCGATACGCGCGACGAGCAGGCCGTGGAGGCCGTCGGGAAGTTTCCGGGGCCGGGAAACGAGTTGGAGGGGAGTTCCGCTGACGAGCCCGGCCTCGACGAGGTAGCGGGAAAGTTCCTCGTAAAAATAAGGATGGCCGCCGGACTGCTGGAAGAGGAACTCGGCGAGCTCGTCGGAGACGGGGCCGTGGAAAATTTCCTCCGCGAGCTTTGCGGTCGCTTCGCGCGGCAGTTCTTCGAGGCGGACGCGCGTGCAACCGCGGGGAGTCTTCGCGGCGGGGCGGCGGGTGCCGACGATGGTGACGCGCTCGCCGGAGATGCCGGCGGCGAGGGATTCGAGCAGAGCGAGGGTGCCGTCGTCGGCCCAGTGAAGATCCTCGAGGCACAGGACGACCGCCTGGCGCGCGACGAGGGCGCGCAGCCACCGCAGCCATGCGTAGTGGGTTTCGCTGCGGACGCGGCCCGGCTCGATCTGCGCGACGCGAGTCGGGGGAAGCGCGAGGCCGAGGGAGAGCGTGATGAGGTGAGAGCAGTTTTCGCGGTCGATCGCGTCGGGAATCGACTCTTCGAGTTGCTCCGAGAACCACGCCGCGAGCCGTTCGCCGTCGCCGGGCTCGAGCCCCGTGACGCCGGCCGCGTGCCGCACGAGGTCGCCGATCGCGCTCAGCGGAATCGGCGGACCTTCGTATGCCCGCCCGAATGCCACGAGCACGGGAACGTTGCGCTCGATCAGCCGCCGGTGAAATTCGTAGAGCAGGCGGCTCTTCCCGACCCCCGCGTCCCCCTCGATCAACACGAATTCCCCCGCCTTCGCATCGAACGCCTCCATCAGCCGCGCCAGCTCCGCCTCGCGACCCACCGTCGTCGTCGCCAGTTCCTCGCGGGGCTCCCTTCGAGTCTCGACCTCCCCGACGGCTTCGTACGCCGTCCCCTCGCCCGCGGGGGACGGCTTGAAGCGGAAGCGGGCTGCTGCGGCGCGCATGATGCCTTCGCTGACGAGCACGGCGCCGGCGTGCGCGGCATGCGCCAGGAGCCTCGCGACGCTCAGCGATTCGCGCAGGCCCTCGGTGCGGCCCGCGCCGGGCCCGGACCACGGGATCTCCCCGGTGTGCACCCCGATCCGGAACGCCAGCGGCCCGCGGACCACCGCCGACAGGCTCGCCGCCTCCCGCTGGATCGCCAGCGCCGCACGCACCGCGCGGACCGGGTCCTCGTCGTTCGTGTGCGCCGTCCCGAACACCGCCGCGAAATCCGGCGTCGGCCCGAGCTCCAGCCGGCCGCCGGCCGCTTCGATGATCTCCTTGAGCCGGGAAGCGAGCCCGGGCGGCGCGAGCGGGGTGGGTTCCACCTCCGGCCGTGTGCCGATCAGGACCTCGCCCGCGAGGACGGTGATCGTGCGAACTTCGGCGGAGATGGGATGAGGCAAACGGACCTCTGATGAAAGGGGGGGCGACGTTGCGCCGGGACCCCACAGGATAGCGAGAGCGCTGCGTGACGCCAATGGGGAGCCGCGGCGCCGGGGCGCCGCGGAACCGACAACTTCAAAACGACGAACTTTCAAGCAAACGGCGAACTACAAGAATGCAAATTCAACGGGCGCGGCGGGCGAGTGTCGTGTTCTTTGGCGAAAACCAAATTGCCCTGTCGAAGACCTCTCGCAGTCACAGGGTCTTTAAAGTTGTCTGTTTGAAGTTGCTGTTTGCTTGAAAATTGAAACTTGAAGTTGAAATTGAAGTTGCCGGTTCCATGCTGGCCACGCCTGACTTCCCATTTCGAAAACCCGCTCAATCACCACCCACCCCCACCCCACGATCTCCGCTTGCCTTCCCTCCCCCCTCCGCTATACTCCTCGCCCCAAAGTTCCCCCGGAGAAACCAGCCATGTACGCCATCGTCCGCCTCGGAAATCACCAGTTCCGCGCCGAAAAAGGCGAGACCTTCGCCGTCGACAGCATCCCCGACAGCAAGCCCGGCACCACGATGGACGTCACCGACGTCCTCTTCACCGCCAACGGCGCCGACGTCAAGGTCGGCACCCCGACGGTCAAGGGCGCCAAGGTCGTGCTCGAGATCATCCGCGACCAGAAAGGCAAGAAGGTGCGCTTCACGAAGTTCGACCGCACCGACAACTACCGCCGCAAGCTCGGTCACCGGCAGACGCAAACGCTGGTGCGCGTGAAGGACATCGTCGTCTAAACCTTCGACCTTCGACCTTGAACCTTCGACCCCGCGGTTCCGCGGGGTCGCTTCGTCTGGAGCTCGCCGGATGTTTCGCGACCAGCTGCACCTCTTCCTCAAGGCCGGCGACGGCGGTGTCGGCTGCGTCTCCTTCCTGCACGAGAAGTTCATGCCCAAAGGCGGGCCTGACGGCGGCGACGGCGGGCGCGGTGGCGACATCGTCCTGGTCGCCAAGGCAGGGATGAACACGCTCTATCACCTGACACATGAGGTCCACGTCAGGGCGCAGAACGGGCAGAAGGGGCACGGCTCCAACTGTTACGGCAAGTACGGCAAGGATCGCGAGGTCCTGGTGCCGGTCGGAACCATCGTGAGGGATCGCGACTCCGGGGTCGTGCTGAAGGACATGGTGCGGGCCGAAGAGCGCGTCGTGATCTGCCAGGGCGGCAAGGGCGGGCGCGGCAACAAGACGTTTGCGGGGCCGACGAACCAGATCCCGTTCCAGTACGAGGACGGGCAGAAGGGCGAGCAGCGCTGGGTGGAGCTGGAGCTGAAGCTGATCGCGGACGTCGGGCTCGTGGGGCTGCCGAACGCCGGGAAGTCAACCCTCCTCGCCCACGTCTCGGACGCGCGCCCGAAAATCGCGGACTATCCGTTCACGACGCTCATCCCCCAGCCGGGGATCGTGAGCGGAAGCGGCTACCGGTCGTTCGTGATGGCGGACCTCCCCGGGCTGATCGAAGGGGCGCACGAAGGCGTCGGCCTCGGCACCAAATTCCTCAAGCACGTCGAGCGCACCCGCGTCATCGTCCACATCGTCGATCTCGCGCCGCTCTCAGGCCCGCGCCCCGCCGAGGCCTACCGCATCATCCGCAAGGAACTCGAGCGGTACTCGAAGGAACTCGCCTCGAAGCCGGAAGTCGTCGCGGGAAACAAGACGGACCTCCCCGGCTGGGAAAAGGGACTCGCGGAACTGAAGAAGGCCACCCGCAACGACGTGCTGCCGATCTCCGCCGCGACCGGCAAGGGCCTCAAGGAGCTGACGGCCCGGCTGTTCAAGGAGCTCGAACGCCTCGGCAAGACCTCGGAGATTCCCGTGAAGCTTCCGCAGCTGATGAAGCCCGCCATTTCCGCCGAAGCTCTCAAACCGGCGGTGGTCGTGCCTGCCGCGCCGAAGAAGCCCCGCGCGACGGCCCGGCGGCGCCCGGCGCCGAAGCATCGGAAGCCGGCTGCGAGGGCGAAGGCGCGGAAGCGGCGGTAGTCGGCCTCACCCAACTCCTGGCGCCGCCCGTCGTTCAATTCATGTCCGGCCGTCCGCCACCGGTGTCGGCACGCCCCAGGGAGATCCATGACCAGCCGAGAGCTTTTCGAGATCGCCGTCCGCGAGGAATCGTCCGACCTGTTCGTCAAGGTCGGGGCCCCGCCGATGCTGCGCGTGTCAGGAAAACTCAAGGCGCTTACCCTCCCCGCCGTCACCTCCGAATTCGCCGAAGCCCTGCTCAAGGAAATCGCATCGTCCCGGACGCAGGCAGCGTTCGCGGAGCGGGGCGAAGCGGACACCGCGTGCGAGATCGCGGGAGTCGGGCGGTTCCGGTGCAACGCGTTCCGTCAGCGCGGCGCGCTCGGGATGGTGTTCAGGCGCGTGAACAAGGTGATCCCGGCGCTTGATTCGCTGGGGTTGCCGCTGAAGGCGCTGGAAAAGCTTGCGGGGCTGTCGCGCGGGATCGTTCTGGTCACGGGGACGACCGGGTCGGGGAAATCGACGACTCTGGCGGCGATGATCGGTCACATCGTTGCGACGGCGCCGAAGCACGTCGTGACGATCGAGGACCCGATCGAGTACGTGTTCATCGACGGAAAATCGCTCGTCGAGCAGCGTGAACTCGGGATCGACACGCTGACGTACGAAGCCGCGCTGCGAGCCGTCGTGCGGCAGTCGCCGGACGTCATCATGATCGGCGAGCTGCGCGACCGCGAAACGATTGAAGCGGCACTCCATGCCGCCGAAACCGGCCACCTCGTGCTCACGACGCTCCATACTCGCAACGCCGCGCAGACCGTCGAGCGCATCCTCAACTTCTTCCCGCCCCACCAGCACGAATTCATCCGCAACCAGCTCGCGATGCAGCTCGAGGGCATCATCTCGCAGCGCCTCCTTCCCCGCGCCGACGGCCGCGGGCGCGTGCCCGCTGCGGAGATTCTCGTCCGGACGCCCACGCTGCACGACCTGCTCGCCAAGGGCCGCTTCGCCGAAATCCCCAAGGCCCTCACCGCCGGCGGCTACTTCGGGACCCAGACCTTCAACCAGAGCCTCAAGGGACTCGTCGATGCCGGGGTGATCTCCTCGGACGAAGCACTGGGCGCGTCGGACCACCCGGAAGAGCTGAAGCTCGAGATGAAAGGCATCGGCACGGGAACGGCGAAGATGGCCGGGGACACGGATCTCAGGATCGGGAGGACGTCATGAAGCGGATTGCGGCGATGAGAAGTGCGTGCGTTGCGGCGGCGGGGTTGGTCGCGGCCGTAGCGTTTGTGTACGGACTCGCGTTCCTGGCGTTTCCCCAGGCAAAGTCGCGGCTCGCGTACAGGGACCCGGGCACGCGCCCTCTTCCGCCCCCTCCGCCTCCGCCGAACGTCAGTTCGATCTGGACGACGCCCCTGGGCGGCCCGTCTTGCATCATCGAAAAGATTCCTCGCCCCGACTTTTTCCTCGCGGGCACCACCATCTCTCCCAACCCTTCGAACTGCTGGGCAGTTGTCGACAGCCCCGCTGGCCAATCGCTCGTCCGCCTCGGCGATCGTTTCGGGAACACCCTCCTCACTGGTCTCGCCCCCAGCACCGCCACGTTCAGCTATGGCAACGCCTCGACTCAGCTTAAGATCGCTCGCTTCGACAAATGAAACGCATCGCCATCGCAACAAACCTCACCTGGGGCCTCAACTTCATTGCGGCCTTCGGGATCTTCCTGTTCGCGTTCGTGTACATCCTCTTTCCCCCTCACAAGCCAGCGAGCGGGTATGCGGGGCTGGTGAAGAAATGGGAACGCGCGCCTGCGAAGATCGAAGGCCCCGTTGACCGCGGAAAGTTCGCACCGATGTGGGCGGCGCGGCTGGGGGACGTAACGGTCAAGGCGACCGCCGGGCCCAGCGGCCTGGAGACGAAAATCGAGGTCGCCGGCGTGATGAAGACGGCCGAACGGAAAAAATCGATGGCGTTCATCAACATTCTCTCGGGCGGCGAACAGCAGAAGGTCAAGGAAGGCGATTCGGTGCTGGGAGCGCGCGTGAAGGAAATCCGGTCAGCCAGCGTCGTGTTCGACGACGGCGGCAAAGACCTCGAAATCTTCACCAAGCGCGCGGCGCTGACGATGAAGGGCGCGACCCCGAGAGTCCCCAAGGGGCCGAAGGACCCGTCGAGCCCCGGCGAATTCAAGACGAAGAAGACCGGGGAGACGGACAAGCGCATTGACTGGGAAGTTGACCCGCGCGAATTTGAGTTCGCGGGGAAAAACTTCGACTCGCTTCTCGGGCAAGTGACGCTGCGCCCCTTCGCCAGCGAGGGCGGAGAGATTGCAGGACTCGTCCTGGATGACCTGACGCCTGGTTCCTTTGCCGCAGAGCGGGGCTTCCAGAAAGGGGACGTCGTCAGGTCGGTCGAGGGGCAGGCCCTGACGAGCGTTGACGACATCAAGAAAATGACATCGAGCGCGGAATTCGAAAAGAAGGGGTCGGTCACGATCACCGTCGAGCGCGCAGGGCGTCCGATCGAGATGGTGTTCAAAGTCGCGGAGAAGTAGCGCGAGCGGCGACTCGGCTTCCCCGTGGCAGCGCTCGCCGCCTGCCGTACGATGGATCACTCCTCATGATCATCTGCGCCGATATCGGCAACACCAACATCGACTTCGGGTTCTTCGACGACGAAGACCGCTTCCTCTTCAAGGAGCGCATCCCCACCTCCCGCATCGAGGAGATTCTCTCCCTCTGGAAGCGCCTGAAGGGGTCCAAGGTCGTCTCCAGCGTCGAGCTCGTGCTGATGGCGTCGGTCCGCCCGAAGATCGACGCGTCGCTGGCGTCGTTCGTGAAGAAGGTCTTCCGGATAGAGCCGAAACGCGCAGGACGTGACTTCGCGATCCCGATCCGGGCGCGCGTCCAGCAACCCGCAAAGGTCGGAATCGACCGGCTGATCAACGCCTGGGAAGCTCACCGCCGGACGCGCGGCGCGACGGTCGTCGCCTCCTTCGGCACCGCCATCGTGATCGACGCCGTGAGTGCGAAGGGCGAGTTCCTCGGCGGATCGATCGGTCCCGGCCTGCACATCCAGGCCGCAGCGCTTCACGAAAAGTGCGCCCAGCTTCCGCTCGTCGACCCCGCGCCCTGCGCCGACCCTGTCGGCCGCTCGACCGGGCACGCGATGTCCGTCGGCCTCTTCCACGGCACCGTCGGCGCCGCGCGCCACATCATCCGCCAACTCTCCGATGCGGTCGGCGGAAGCGCGCGCGTCCTGGCCACGGGAGGCGACGCGCCCCTGCTGGCGCCGCACCTTCCCGAGATTCACGAGGTCGTTCCGGAGCTGACGCTGGCCGGCCTGCTGCACGCGTGGCGGGCGGCGGAAAGGAATAAGGCCTAGCGGCGAGGTGGACTGGGTGCCCTGCCGAGATCGAGTGCGCAGCGGGAACCGATGAAAATTCCCTCGGGAAGCCACTTTCTGAAACGGGCGGCACCCTTTTCAGAGATCTTGTTTTCGACCTTGCGATACGTCTCACTGCGAGCGCGATGCAGGGACTCGGCGAGCATGGCGAGGGGAGCTTCCAATCCGAGCGCTTCCCCGATCGACAGCTTTCCCTCGCGAACGGCTTCGGCCACCTCGGACGGAAGGTCCGCAAGTCCAGAAACGCCTGCGCCGATGGCTGAAGTTCCAATCACAATCCGTAGAGAATCGCAGCAGGTCATGGGCAGGTTCTCCGTTCCGGGCTCCGGATGGCTGGCAACGTAGTTCTCCAGCACCGCCTGGATCCTGAGGTCCTCATCCTCGAGAATTGCAGAAACCTGCTTCAAGTCATCCCCATTCAGGAATTTGCCCAACCCGCGACGATCCGGTCGCACGTCCCATTCCGGTCCATCTCGCCCTCGACGGATTGCTTCTTCCAGACCCCCGAGAACTTCCGCTGAAGTAAATGGTAGGGGTAAGTCGGGAGTGCGAAGAAGTCTGGCTGGTGTTCCTTTACCACCATTATCAAAGGAGACGATTGCAGAACATGGAACCTTGGCCATCGGGGGAATGATCTCGGGACTCGATGCAGCTGACGGCGGACGACTGTCCTCGACGGTCCGCAGAACGGACAGCGTGGTTGCGACGCCCACCACGATCCCCGTCCCTACGAGTGCCAATCCGAAGGCGACGCGCATGGCGTGTTAGCCCCATCCACAGAGAGCGCCTTGTAGCTCCATGCTACCGGATGTGCTACGAGGAGAGATGCCCTTCCCGCCGAACTCCGTTTACCATGCCGCTGATGCGCCGCCCCCTTTTGATCTCCGTGGCCGTTCTCGCCCTCGCCGGGCTGGGGATCGGAGGCTACTTCGCGTTCCGCGCGGAGGACGAAGGAGAGACGGTGAAGGCGCACCCGAAGCTCATGCAGGAGCTGGCTGCGAAGCGCGACCACGTGACGCTCGTGATCTCGGGACGGCTCATGGCCGAGATATTCCCGTGCGGCTGACACGGGGAAAAGATCGGCGGCATCGCCCGTGTGGCGGCCGCAATCAAGGAAGCCCGCGCGAAGTCGCCGAACGTCGCCGCGATCGACGCGGGGGACACGCTGATCAGCGCCGATGCAAAGCGGCGCGGGGCGATGACCGGGCAGACGGTGAAGAAGTCGGAGCTGATGGCCGATTTCCTGAAGGTGGCGCGCCCGGAAGCGGTTGCGCTGGGAGACCTCGACTTCCTCGTGGGACCCGCTGCCGCGTCGGTGTTGTTTGAGACGCGCGGGTTCGTGCCGATCGCAACCAACGTCCGTTTCGCCGACCCGGCCGTCAAAACGGTCCCGTACATCGCGTGGGAAATCGCCGGGTATCGCTTCGTCGCGGTCAATCTCTTCGGTCCCCGCGCGGTCACCGGCATCGAGGGCGCCAGCGTCACGGAGCCGATCGCCGCGCTGGACGCGGCACTTGCGGCGGCGGGGAAGGTCGACGTGCTGCTGGCCTGCTGCCACCGCTTTGACGACGCGCTCATGAAGCGCCTCGCGGAAACGGACGGGCCGCCGCGAATCGTCATCGACGGGGACGGCATGTTTCGCGTGAGGGGCGCTTCATCCGTGTCCCGGACGATCCTCACCAAGCCGCCTGCTAGAGGGACGGAATTCATGACGGCGGAGCTGTACCTGAAGCGCGATGCGCCGAACTGGTACAAGATGGACCGCTACGAGGCGGCAGTGCGCGCGGGGACGCGGCTGGAAGAAGAAGCGATGGCCGCAGCGAAGTGCAGCCTGGTGGAGTTCAAGTCGAGGCGCCTCTCCTCCAGCCAGTTGGGCGACCCGGAGGTGCTGAAGCGGATCGAGGAGTACAAGGCGTGGTCGAGGGGCGCGGCGCTGGCTGCGGCGCCGGACGATCCGAAAGCGCCGCAATATGTGGGGGCGGAGGCGTGCGGAGCCTGCCACAAGGAGCAGCTCGCGAACTGGAAATCGACGATTCACTCCCACGCCTGGGATTCGCTGGTCGCGGACCCCGACGGCGGGGCGCAGGACCCGGAGTGCGTGTCGTGCCACGTGTCGGGTTTTCTTCAGCCGGGAGGAACGCGGCGGATCGAGGACACCGCGCCCTTCCGCGGCGTGCAGTGCGAGAGCTGCCACACGCCGGTCGCGAAACATCCCGGCGGCGCGAAGTTTCCGCGAATGACCGACGGACTGTGCCGGACCTGCCACTCCGAAACGCGCGATCCGGATTTCGTTTTCGCGACGTACCTGAAATTCGCGACATGCACCCAGCCACACGACCCGGCGGCGAACCGCGTCCCGCGGTAGCGCGCCTCCTCACGTCGCCCGGTGAGGGCGGGATTGCGGTGATCGCGCTCAGGGGAGCGGAAGCGGTGCTGGTGCGCCTTCTGGGCGGGCGCGGCGCGCCGGCCGAGGGCGAAATTGCGCGGGGATGGCTCGTGGAAGACGGGCGCCGGCTGGACGAAGCGCTGGCCTGGCGTGCCGGAGGCCGTCTGGAGATCGGCCTCCATGGAGGCGCCGCCGCGACGGCGGCGGTGTTGCGCGCGCTTCGACGCGCCGGCATCCGGACAGAATTCGCGGTCGCGCCGCCGGGTTCGATCGAGGCCGACGCCGCGGCCCTTCTCCCCCGCGCCGCGACGCTTCCCGCCGCCATGTTCCTGGCGGCCGCGGCAGACGGGGCGCTCACCCGCGAGATCGAATCCCGGGATCCGGCCCGCCTGCGCGCGCTTCTCGCCCGGGCCGCCGCCGGAGCAGCGCTGGCGTTCCCGCGCACGATCGCGATCGCCGGCCCCCCCAACGCCGGCAAGTCCACGCTCCTGAACGCGCTCTGCGGCCGGGACCGCGCCCTCGTCCACCCGCAGGCCGGAACGACGCGCGACCCGGTGGAAGCGATTGCCGACTTCGAGGGCTATCCGGTGCGGCTGGTGGACACGGCGGGGCTTGCCGGCATCGACGGCGAAGCGGAGGCCCGGGCGCGGGAAGCAGCGGAGGCCGCGGACCTCGTGGTCTGGCTGGAGGACCCGGCGGCGCCGGCGCCGCCTGCGGGGAGGGCGGAACTGCGGCTCTCAGGGAAGAGCGACCTTGGGCGGGTGATCCCGGGAGCGCTAGCGGTTTCGGGGGCGACGGGCGAGGGACTTGACGCACTGCGTCAATCAGTGCTGGGCGCGCTCGGGCTCCCCTGTCCCGCCGACGCGAGACCGGGCCCTTTCAGGCCGGAACACATCAGGGCGATCGTTCAGATTGACCGCGCGTCCCCGCTCGCGTAACCTTCGCGACTCGATGCCCCGCACCCGAGCGACGACCCCCGCATCGAAACCGGCCGCCTCTTCCTCACCTGCCTGGTCGTCGCGCCACTTACTGGGCCTCCAGGAGCTCTCCGCGGACGAAATCCGCCTTCTTCTCAAGCAGGCGGCGGCCTACCGGGAACTCGCGACCTCCAACTCCCGCAAGTCAGCGCTTCTCAAGGGCCGCCTCGTCGTCACGATGTTCGTGGAGCCTTCGACGCGCACGAAGGTCTCATTCAACCTCGCTGCCCGGCGCCTCGGCGCCGACACGCTCGACTTCGCAGCGGGGTCGTCCTCGCTCTCGAAGGGCGAGACGCTGGTCGACACGGCGCTCAACATCGAAGCGATGGCAATCGACGTGCTCGTGGTGCGCCACCCTTCCTCGGGCGCGCCGGAGCTGCTCACGCGGCAGGTGAAGTCCGCGGTGGTCAACGCGGGGGACGGGGCGCACGAGCACCCGACCCAGGGGCTGCTGGACGCCGACACGATCCTGCAGCACAAGGGGAAGATCGAAGGGCTGCGCGTTGCGATCGTGGGCGACATCCTGCACTCGCGCGTCGCGCGCTCGAACGTGTGGGCTCTCACGAAGCTAGGAGCCGAGGTCTGGGTCTGCGGGCCGGCTACGCTCATCCCCGACGAGCTGCGCGATTTCGGCGTCAAAATCAGCTACGACCTCGACGCCCTGCTTCCCTCCCTCGACGTCGTCAACATGCTGCGGATCCAGCACGAGCGCATCAAGGGGCCGCCGATGTTTCCCTCGATCCGCGAGTACGCGAGGCTCTTCGGCCTCAATGCCGCCCGGCTGCATACGGCGAAGAAGGACATTCTCGTCATGCACCCGGGTCCGCTCAACCGGGGCGTTGAGATCACGCCGGAGGTGGCGGACGGGCCGCGAAGCGTCATCCTGGACCAGGTTTCGAATGGCCTCGCGGTCCGGATGGCGGTGCTCCACCGCGCGGCCGGGTTCGCGCCCTTCTCGACGGAGGGAAAAGCGTGACGACGCTGCTGATCAAGGGAGGGCACGTTGTCGATCCCGCCTGCGGCGTGGACGGCATCGCCAACGTGTTCGTGCGCGACGGGAAGATCGTCTCGGTCGGGGAGAAGGCGCCGAAGGCCGCGGAGACCTTCGACGCGCGCGGGCTCGTCGTGTGCCCGGGGCTGATCGACATGCACGTCCACCTGCGCGAGCCGGGGAAGGAAGAAGAGGAGACAATTGCTTCCGGCAGCGCGGCGGCGATCGCCGGCGGTTTCACGAGCGTGGCGGCGATGCCGAACACCGAGCCGGCGTGCGACTCGGAAGCGCAGGTCGAGTTCACGATCCTGCAGGGGCGCCGTGCCGGGCTGGCCAACGTCTATCCGATCGGAGCGGTGTCGAAGGGGCGCAAGGGCGAGGAGCTGGCGGAGATCGGGCAGATGTTCCGCGGCGGCGCGGTGGCGTTCAGCGACGACGGGACGCCGATCCACAACGCGGCGCTGATGCGCCTGGCGCTGGAGTACTCGGCGATGTTCGACCGGTGCGTCATCCAGCACTCCGAGGACCCGAACCTGTTCGGCTGCGGCTGCATGCACGAAGGGAAAGTCTCGATGGAACTCGGGCTGGAGGGGATTCCGGCGGCGGCCGAGGAATCGATGATCGCGCGGGACGTCATCCTCGCGAAGATGACCGGCGGGCACCTCCACGCGGCACACATCTCGACGCGCGGGAGCGCGGCGCAGGTGCGGGCGGGGAAAGCGGCGGGCGTGCGGGTCACGGCCGAGGTCACGCCGCACCACTTCACGCTCACCGACGACCGCGTGCGTTCGTACGACTCCGTCTACAAGATGAACCCGCCGCTTCGCGAGGGACCGGACGTACAGGCGATGATCGAGGGCCTGCGCGACGGGACGATCGACGTGATTGCCTGCGACCACGCGCCGCATGCGACGGAAGAGAAGGAGCTCGAGTTCAACGAAGCGCCGTTCGGGGTCATCGGCCTCGAGACGACGCTGGGCCTGGTGATGACGTTTCTCGTCGAGCCGGGGCATATCACGCTGTCGAAGGCGATCGAAACCATGTCGATCAATCCAGCGCGGATCCTTCGGCTCGCCAAGGGAACGCTCGCGCCGGGAGCCGACGCCGACGTCACGATCTTCGACCCGAGGAAGACGTGGACGGTGGACGCGGCCGCCTTCAAGTCCCGCTCGCGCAATTGCCCGTTCGACGGATGGAAGCTGAGGGGGCGGCCGGAGGCGGTACTGGTCGGGGGGAAGCTGCTGCCTTGCCGGGAAGCCCGATGATCTGGGCGATCGACGGCTACAACGTCATGTTCGCCGGCCGCGTCGATGGCGCGGAGGAAATGGACATCGAGGCGCGCCGCGAGGACCTCCTCACGCGATGCCGACGCCTGAAGGACTCCGTCGTGGTCTTTTTTGACGCTTCCAAGGCGCCTCCCGGGCTTACCGACGAGGTGCAGGGACGCGGGAAGATGGAGGTCGTTTACGTTCGCACAGGAACGGCGGACGACGCGATCGTCGAGTGGGTGCGCAGGAGCGGCCGGCCGAACGAAGTCTGCGTGGTCACGAACGACCGGGAGCTGGGAGGACGCACCAGGGCGCTTCGCGCGAAACAGGCGAGCGTGGTGCAGTTTCTGAAGCAGATCGACCCGGAGCGGGTGGAGGGAATAGAGAAGCCGAAGATATCAAATGAAGAGGCGCGGCGCTGGGCTGCGGAATTTGGGGTTGATCCGGACGCAAAGATCTGAATCGTGTGAACTAGCCCGATCTAGCGCAAACTTCCTTTCCAACCCGTGCATGCGCGCACGAAACACGCTGTATTTGACAATTCGATTTACAAAAACAGGGTTTTTACACACTGTCGATTTCATAAGTTGTTACATGGAAACAACTTAAGTATTGCGCACTTCGGCACACAGCTTGCAGATCCCTCCTCCACGTCACCCGGGTCCCACAAACCCTTCTCCAGAGGAGCACGCCATGAAAGCCTCGATCCTCGCCATCGCGGGAGCCCTCACGCTCGCCGCCGGCACCTGCGTCTGGGCCGACGATCCCGACACGCAGACGGATCAAAATCAGACCATTGCCGCCGTCACACCGTTCGTGAAGGTCGGCGATATCGTCTTCCACCGGTCGTACGAGGACGCCTTCCCCAAGGCGCGCAAGGAAGGAAAGCTCGTCATGGTCTACCGCATGCTCGGCGAGCTTGATGGGCTCACCTGAAGCGCCGCTCACGCGATGAGGACGGGCGTCCTCAAAGACAAGATGGTCGCCAAGACGGTGAACGAGAAATTCGTCTGCGCCTGGAAAAACATCGAAGGTGAGACGACGTGCGGCGGTTCCTTTGCTCACGAAATCACCGACAAGGCCGGCTTCTGCGCCACGGGCGACGGCGAGCACAACACCCAGATCTGCGTCTTCACACCTGACGGCAAGCTCCTCGATGTCATGGCCGGATACCAGACGCCGCAGGATCTCGCGGCGGAACTGAACTGGGTCTGGAAGGAACTCGCGCCGATCGCCGGGAACGAGAAGATCAAGGACGAGGTGAAGAAGGGCATGCTGCAGCGCACGATCGATTCACGCCTGACGAAGACCACGAACCATTGCACGTCGATGGACCAGAAGTACGTCCGCGCACACATCCTCGACTCCTGGACCCAGTTCAGCGTCGAAGAGCTCGTCCAGGGCCGCGGCTTCGGCGATCACTTCTTCGGCCGTTACGGCGAAAAGGCCATGCCCGGCGAGGGGATCGGAAACGTGCCCAAGCACACACAGACTTCGCTCGATAGCCAGCGGATGAACGAAATCAGTGCGGAAGCTCTTCGGCTGAAGAAGCAGTGGAACCTGGCCGGCGAGAAGCTTCGTCGTGAAATCAAGACGAAGCTCGTCGAGCTCGAAACCGAGTACGAAGGGTTGAAGTCGAAGTCCAAGAACGCCAGCGCAGGGAACGGACGGATGGAAGTAGGCGTCGTCAAGAAGGACTAGTTCAAGCGGGACCCGGAGGCAGGCGGTCGCGAACGCGGCCGCCTGCTTTTTTTTGCGGGAGCGAGAAGGGATTTCTGTGAGTCAGGATGCGCCGGCCCGGACTCCGGAAATTGGACGGCCGCCGTCATTCGGGCCGACTCCGCCCGACCCACAGAAATCCCTTCTCGCCCCCGCAAAAAAATAAAAAGACCATCCGGCGCCCGATCCAGACTGGCCCCATGACCCACGATTCCCCGGGTAGGATTGCTGCCATGCTCAAGACAACGCTCGTCGCCTCACTCCTGGCCTTGGCCTGTCTCGTCGCCTGTTCCCCCGGCCGGGCTGAAGACGGACCGGTGAAGGAGCCGGAGGCCGACAAAGAGAAGGAGAAGACTCTCCGGGCGACGATGGAGGAGCACATCGGCGCCGACGCGGACTTCAAGCGCGCCGGGCCGTTCCTGATCGCCGGCCACCTGGAAGCCGCGGAAATGGAACGCTGCGCCGGCACCGTCGAGCGCTCCCGGACGGCGCTTCACAAGCAGTTCTTCGACAAGGAGCCCGACGTCCTCTTTGCCGTCTATCTCCTCCCGAACCACGACAAGTACGACGCGTTCTGCGTGAAGTTCATGGGCGACCACCCGACCTCCAAGTACGGCTTCTACCTCCCTTCACGCAAATCCCTCGTCATGAACATCGGGACGGGGAGCGGGACGCTGGTGCACGAAATGACGCACGCGCTCATGGAGATCGACTTTCCGAAAGTGCCGACGTGGTTCAACGAAGGCCTCGCGTCGCTCTTCGAGCAGTGCACGACCGAGGACGGCAAGATCAAAGGGCTCGTCAACTGGCGCCTTCCGATCCTCCAGAGCGCCCTTAAAGACGGATCTATCATCTCGTGGAAGAAACTCCTGGAGTTCACGGGGGCTTCGTTCTACGGCGACGGCTCGGGGCTGCGGTACGCGCAGGCGCGATACCTCTGCATGTGGCTGCAGGAGAAGGGAAAGCTCGAGGAGTTCTACGAGAAGATCAGGGACGGGGTCGAGAAGGACCCGAAGGGCTGGGACGCGCTGTCCGCGGTGCTGGACGGCAAGATGGAGGAAGCGGAAAAGGAATGGCGTGAGTGGGCAGGCCGCCTCAGACGCGCTGAATGATCTGCTCCGCCGGATAGCGCACCTTGGGGAGCTTCGCGTAGCCGTCGTCGTCTGCCCGGTAACCGGCGGTCGCGACGCAGACGGCAGCGAGCCCCTGTTTGCCGAGTCCGAGGATGCGGTCGTAGTCGGCCGGCTGGATTCCTTCCATGGGGCACGCGTCGATGCCGACGGCCGCGCAGCTGGTCAGGAAGGTCCCCAGGGCGATGTAGACCTGGCGCGCGGACCAGTCGTCGATCTTGAAGCCCGCGGGCGGGTTGCCGAGGAAGCCGGTCATCATCCCCTTGAGGCCCTCAAGCGACTCGCGTGGCACTTTTCGCACCTCGACAATGCGGTCGATCAGCTTCTCGGCATCGGCGGCCTTGAGGTTTTTGCGGATGGCGAAGACGACGAGGTGAGAGGCGGCGAGAATCTGGGGCTGGTTCCATGAAGCGGCGACGAGTTTTTCACGCGTGGCGCGGTCGTTGACGACGATGAAGGCCCAGGGCTGGAGGCCGAAGGAGGACGGGGAGAGAAGCAGGGACTGCTCGAGGGCCGCCCAGACGTCGGCGGGAATTTTCTTCGTGGCGTCGAACTTCTTGGTGGCGTAGCGCCAGGAAAGGCGTTCGACGAGGTCGCGCGGGGAGAGAGTCGGCATGAAGGTCCTCGAGAAATGAAGGTGAAGAGGCGGGACCCTACACGGCGGGGAAACTGGCGTCAAAGATATGGGAGGGCGTGCCCCCGTTTGATGGGAGTGCTCTGTTAACGCCGAGGCCGACTTCCAGAGCGCGGGAAAAATCCTGCGGGGTGCTACCCTTGCCGCCCCACCGGAGAAACCCATGGACACTCACCAGCTCGAACACTTCGCACTCGCCAAGGACCGGACGAAGGCCCTTGAGCAGCTCATCCCCGGCACCGAAGAGCACTTCTTCCACGCCAGCCTGGTGCAGGAGCAGGCCGGAAACCTGAAGGAAGTTGATGCGCTCCTCGCCGAGTGGAACAAGCGCCACGGGGAGACGCAGCTGTTCCGGGAAATCCGCAACCGGCTCCACTTGCTGCGGTACGACAAGGATCCGAAAGCGACGCTGGAGTACCTGCGCTATCACCTCGTGCTGCACTTCAATCACGAGCGCGTCGTCGAGGGCAGGCAGTCGAAGTACCCTTCGGCGCTCGACCCGAAATTCGTGAGCCGCGACGAAATCAAGCGCCACGGCTATGCGAACAGCAACAGCTCCGATCTCTCCGGGTTCACCGATGCCGCGATCGAATGGCTGGCCGACGAGCCGCGCGACGGCCACCGGCTGCGCAGCCTCCTCCAGCGGCTCGCGCGGCCGGACTACGCGCGGCTGCCGGAAATGGTCGCCGCCGAGCTGAACGACAGAAAGAACACGGGCGGGTTCGGGGCGATCCCGATCCACAGTCTGATGCTCGAGGACCAGCTGGAGCGGCTGGCCAAGCTCGTGCCGGCGCTCATGACGGACGACAACTACGTGAATGCGCGTCTCATGAAGCTGCACCCGGGACCGGACGCGGACTGGGTAAACGACGGGAAGGAGCGGGAGGCGCTGCTGGAGCGGTTGTGGGAGTTCGTAAAGGGGCTCGCGCCGAAGTTCAACGCGCTCAAGGCGCACGTGCTGTATCACCGGCTCGACCACGACCGCCGGGTGGGGGTGCGGGACAAGGCGCGCTTCGTGGAATACCTGAAACTGCCGCGCCAGGTGACGTATGCGAACCCGGACTATCTGAAGGGGTTCAAGCGGGACGAAGAGCCTTTCGGGTTGGGAGAGGACTTTTGCACGGTCACTCTGCAGACGGCGGTCGGAACGGACGAGGAGCTGGTAACGGACTACCTCGCGCACTTCTTTGCGGGCGCGAAGGATTTCAAGGCGTTCGAGGCCTGGATCCACGAGCCGTGGCTCCGTTCGGTCTTCGCATCGACGAAACTGCTCCTGGGCGAAGGGGACAAGGCGCAGTGGACCGCGATGATCAACAGCCCGGCGTACTGCCACGCGCTGAATGACCGCGTGGAGATCGGGTTCGCGAAGACGAACCGGGCCTGGTTCAAGGCGAAGGACGCCGTGACGCTCGAAGTGGACGTCAAGAACGTGCCTTCGCTCACGGTGAAAGTATTCGAGATCAACGCACTCAACTACTTCCTCGCGAACGGCCGCGACGTGGACACGAGCATCGACCTGGACGGCCTGGTTGCGGGGGAAGAGCAGGCGCACAAGTACACGGAGCCGCCGATCCGCTGCGTGCGAAGGACCTTCAAATTCCCGGGGCTCGCGAATCCCGGCGTCTACATCGTGGAGTTCATCGGCGGCGGTATCAGCTCGCGGGCGCTGGTGCGCAAGGGCCGGATGCGGTTCCTGGAGCGGGCCGGCTCGGCGGGGCATGTGTTCACGGTTGTGAATGAGGATCGCGAAGTTCTCAAGGATGCCTCGATCTGGCTCGGCGGGCGCGAGTACAGGCCTGAAGGGGACGGGGAGATCCATGTTCCCTTCAGCGCGAATCCCGGCCGGCAGTCGTTCCTGCTTCGGCATGGGAATCTCACGACCCTCGAGCAGTTCGATCACCAGGGAGAGAATTACCGGCTGGTCGCGGGGCTGTACGTGGACCGGGAGAGCCTGATCAAAAAGAAGGAGGCGCAGGTCGTGGTGCGCGCGTCGCTCCAGGTCAACGGCATCCCGGTGGCGCTGTCGCTCCTCGAAGAACCGATGCTCCTCATCCAGTCCGCCGACCGCGACGGGGTGAGCTCGCGGCAGGAGGTGCGGGGCTTCACCCTGTTCGAGGACAGCGAATCCGCCCACACGTTCCAGGTGCCGGAAGGTCTCGCATCGCTGGAGATTTCCCTGGTGGGCAAGGTTCAGAACCTCTCGTTGAACCAGAAGCAGGACATGGCCGACAGCACGAGCGTCTCGCTCAACGGGATCGATGCGGAAGCGACGATCGAGGACGTCCACCTCGCGCGCACGGCGGCGGGTTTCGTCGTGACGCATGCGGGGAAATCCGGTGAACCCAAGTCGGGCACGACACTCAACGTCCAGCTCCAGCACCGCGACCTCTGCGCCGTGCTTCACACGACTCTTCAGACCGACACGAACGGCCGCATCGAGCTCGGACACCTGCGCGACATCACGGCACTCACCGTGTCCACGCCGGCGGGCGTGTCGGAATCCTGGACTCTTCCCCGCGACCGCTGCCGGCTTGCCGGAGCCATCCATGTCCGCGCGAAGGAACCGTTCCGCATCCCTCTCATGGACGTCGCGCCGCTCTGTGGCGTGGCATTCCCGGACGCGTTCGGGAAGAGCGCCCCGGCGGAAACGAACGTCCAGCGAAGCGACGCCTGCCTTCTCGAACAGCTCGGGCCGACGTTCGTGCGCGATCACTTCAAAGCCCTCAGCCGCAAGGACGGGTACCTCGAGGTTGCCGGACTCCCCGCGGGGGACTACCTCCTCACGCTCAAACGGGATTCGGTCTCGATCGCGGTGCGCGTCACGCCGGGCGAGGATCGCTGCGGCTGGGTCGTGGGCGAGAAACGCCACCTGGAGCGGCGCAACCCGCGGCCGCTTCAAGTGGAAGTGACGCCCGGCAAGGGGGACCTTCGCGTCGCGGTCGGCAACGCGAATGAGAAGACGCGCGTCCACGTTTTCGGCACGCGCTTCGTCCCTGCCTTCGCAGCGTTCGACACGCTGGGGCGCGTCCCCGTCCCGGGCGCCCGGGCAGCCGAGCTCTCGAAGGCGCCATCGCATTACGTTTCGGGGCGGGACATCGGCGACGAGTATCGCTACATCCTCGAGCGCCGGCAGGCGGCGAAGTTCGCGGGGAACATGCTGACGCGTCCGGGGCTGCTTTTGAACCCCTGGGCGATCCGGGCGACGGAGACGGCGACGCAGGAAGCGGCGGCCGGAGGGATGTTCGGGGCGTCGGGGCAGCCTGTGATGGCGTCGATTATGGCGATGGCGCCGGAGCCGGAAGAGGCGGCTCAGGAAACGGGGCAGTTTGCGAACCTCGATTTCCTGGCGAACCCGGCGGCCGTGCTGCTGAATCTCAAGCCGGACGCGAAGGGGGTGGTGACGATCCCGCGGGACGCGGTGAAGCACGCGAACACGATCCGTGTCGTCGCAATCGACCCGCTGAACACGGTTTGCCGCGACGTGCTCCTCCCTGAAGTCACGACGGAGCACGAGGATCTTCGGCTGAAGTTCGCGCTCGATGCTGAGAAGCACTTCTCCGAAAAGAAGCAGGTCACGGTTCTCTCCGCAGGCCAGCCGCTCGAGATCGCCGACATCACGACGTCGAAGACCGAGGTGTACGACACGCTGGCCCGGGTGTACCGGCTCTTCGCCACGCTCTCCGGCAACGCCGAGCTCGCGAAATTCGACTTCGTCCTCCGTTGGCCGCGGATGGCCGAGGAAGAGAAGGGCGCGAAGTACAGCGAGTTTGCGTGCCACGAGCTGGGCTTTTTCATCGCGAAGAAGGACCCGGAGTGGTTCAAGCGCGTGGTGCAGCCATATTTGAAGCACAAGCTGGACAAGACGTTTCTCGACCACTGGCTCATCGAAAACGACCTCTCCGCGTTCCGGAAGCCGTGGGCATTCTCCCGCCTCAACATCGTGGAGCGCATCCTCCTGGCCCAGCGCTTCGACGACGAAGGCGACCCGGTCGCGCGTCATGCCCGCGACCTGAACGACCTCCTTCCCCGGGACATCGAGAGGGCCAACCACCTGTTCGGCTCGGCGATCGTGGGAAGCGCGCTCGAGGCCGGCGATCTGCTGGGGATCGCCAGGCAGGCGATGCTCATGGAGGGAGCGGCGCTGTCGAAGCTCGACGACGGGATCCGGGGGCCCATGGGCAGGATGGCCCCTGCGCCGCCGGCGTCGATGGCCGCGCCGAAGCCGGCGGGCCGCCGGGCGTCCGCCGGAAAGGAGATGCTGAAGAAGTCGAAGTCCGCTCCGCGCGACGAAGCGGAGGAGTGCCTCGCGGAAATGGCGCCGGACTCGGAGAGCGGCGACTTCGACGACGACGGCGGCCGCGGCGAGAAGGATGCCCGGGCGCGCGGCAGGATGCGGCAGTTCTACCAGAAGCTCGACAAGACGCAGGAGTGGGCGGAGAACAATTACTGGCACCTGCCGATCGAGCAGCAGCGAGCAGAGCTCGTCACGGTCAACCCGTTCTGGCGCGACTACGCGGCGCACCGCCGGCAGGGGCCGTTCCTGTCCCCGAACCTCGCGTACGCGAGCCGCAACTTTACCGAGATGATGTTCGCGCTGTCGGTGCTCGACCTTCCGTTCGAAACCGGCAAGCCGTCAGTGACGTTCGAAGGCGCCCGGATGAAACTGACGGGCAAGGCGGCTGCCGTGGCGTTCCACAAGGAGATCAAACCGGTGGAACCGTCGGCGGAACGGGTCCCGATCCTCGTCTCGCAGAACTACTTCCGCGACGACGACCGCACTCGCGAAGAGAACGGCGAACAGGTAGACAAGTACGTCACCGGCGAGTTCCTCGTGAACGTCGTCTATACCTGCCAGGTCGTCCTCACCAACCCCACCTCCACCAGCCAGAAACTCGACCTGCTACTGCAGATTCCGACCGGCGCGATCCCGGTCCGCAACGGCTTCGTGACGAAGGGACGCCACGTCGAACTGTCGAGCTACAACACCGAGTCCATCGAGTACTCCTTTTACTTCCCGGCCCCCAGCGAGCGAAGCGAGTCGAAGGGGCCGCACCCCGGATCGTTTCCCCACTTCCCCGTCCACGTAGCCAAGGACGAGAAGCTCATCGCCAGCGCGGAGCCGGTGCGCATGAAAGTCGTGCGCGAGTTGAGCCAGGTCGACAAGTCTTCATGGGCCTGGGTCAGCCAGCACGGCGACGAGAAAGACGTCCTCAAGTGGATCGAGGACCATAACGCCGACCGCGCCGACCTTGGCCTCATCGCGTGGCGCATGAAGGACCGCGGCTTCTACGAGAAGTGCCTCGTGCTCCTCGCCCGCCGCCACATCTACGACTCCACGCTCTGGTCCTACGCGATCCACCACAACGATCTCCCGAGCCTCCGCGAGTTCCTGCTCCACCAGGACGGCTGGCTCGACCAGTGCGGGCTCTGGCTGAAGAGCACGCCCGTCACGATCGAGCCCGTCGAGCGCCGCCGCTACCAGCACCTGGAGTACGCGCCGCTCGTGAATGCGCGCGCGCAGAAACTCGGCGCCCGCCGCACAATCCTCAACAACCGTTTCGCCGAACAGCACGTGCGGCTCATGACGCTTCTCCGGTACCGCGCGCCGCTGACAGAGCAGGACATTCTTGCCGTGACCTACTACCTGCTCCTGCAGGACCGCGTCGATGAAGCGCTGGCCACGTTCGACGAACTCCAGCTCCGGCCTGAGCGGGCGAAGCGAGTCGAAGGGTTGCAGTACGATTACCTCAAGGTCTACGCCGATTTCTGCCGCGAGAAGCCCTCCGACGCCCGCGATCTCGCCCAGCGCCACAAGGACCACCCCGTCGATCGCTGGCGGAATCTCTTCCGCAACGCCCTCGCCCAGATCGACGAGATTGCGGGAGCCGGCGCCAGGGTCGTGGACGAAAAAGACCGCGACCAGCGCCAGGCCAGCCTCGCCGCAAGCGAGCCCGACTTCGATTTCACCGTCGAGCGGAAAACCGTCACGCTCAACGTCCAGAACCTCGCCGTCCTCACCGCTCACTACTACCGCATGGACATCGAGCTGCTCTTCTCAAGGCAGCCCTTCGTCCAGCAGCAATCCGGCCAATTCGCGTTCATCAAGCCGAACCGCACGGACGAAGTTCGCGTGCCGGCCGGGAAGAACACGTTTGTCTTCGACCTGCCGAAGGAGTTCCACGGCTCGAACGTGATCGTCGAGCTCGTCGCCGACGGGAAGCGCAAATCGCAGGCGTGCTACGCGCACGAGCTGCTCGTCAGCGTGGTGGAGAACTACGGCCAGCTCCGCGTCGCGCAGCAGGGATCCGGCAAGCCGCTTCCCAGGACCTACATCAAGGTCTACGCGCGGATGAAGGACGGCGAGGTGAAGTTCTACAAGGATGGGTCCACAGACCTGCGCGGCGCGTTCGATTACACGAGCCTGAGCACGAACGAGCTGGACTACGTGGACAGGTTCTCGGTGCTGGTGCTGAGCGAGGGGGCGGGTGCGGTCATCCGGGAGTGCGGAGTTCCGAAGAGGTAGACCGCCGCGCAGGGTAGGATCCGATTCCCGAAAGGAGACTTCCATGAAGCAATTCCAGGGACGGTATTTCGCGGCGGCGCTCGTTCTCGTTTTCGCTTCGAAGGCCGGCGCCGATCCCGCGAAGGACCTCGCGGACCTCGAGAAGCGCTTCGAGTCGTCCGCGAAGCCACGGAAAGAGAATTACGCCGAGCTGCGGCCCGGATTCGAGGAGTTGGCGAAGAAGCACGCGGGAACGGTCGTGAGCCTCAAGGCAAAGCTCTGGCTTCTGCAGAACACGTGGTGGGTGAAGGACGACAAAGGATCCATGGAGGACGCCGCGGCGGCGCTTGCGGACGCGATCCTGAAGGAGTATCCGAAGGCTGAGGATCTCGCCCGGGTTGCCGAATGGCACTACGTCTTCCGGAAGGAAAAGCACGCGGAGCTTCTGGCGGCGCTGATGGCGGCCGACCGGCCCGACGCGGTCCGTGCGGCGGCCGGGCTCGCGAACGCCATTCGCGTGAAGAAGGCCGGCGGAGCGGACGAAGCAAAGCCGCTCTTCGAGGCCCTGGCGAAGGACTTCGGCAAACTCAAGCAGGGCTATACGACCTACGCCGCGCTCGCCGACGCGCACCTGAACGTTCACAACCCGGACGAACTCCAGATCGGCAAGCCGGCGCCGGAGATCATCGGCCTTTCGCCCGAGGGCCGCGCGATGAAACTCTCCGACTTCGCGGGGCGCGTCGTCGTCGTCGACTTCTTCGGCGACTGGTGAGGCCCGTGCAAAGGCATGTATCCGCACGAGCGGTCGCTCGTGAAGCGCCTGAAGGACGAGAAGTTCACTCTGCTGGGCATCAACAGCGACGAGACGCCGGAGAAGTGGGCGGACGCGGCGAAGCGCGAGAAGCTCACGTGGCCGGTCATGTTCGACGGCGGATCGATCAACGGTCCGATCGCCACGAAGTGGGGCGTGCGCGGCTGGCCCACGATCTATGTGCTGGATGCGAAGGGAGTGATCCGATTCATCGGGGTGCGCGACAAGGCGATGGATGAAGCGGTGGACGAGCTCCTCGCAGAGATGAAAGAGCGGAAGTAGCGGCTCTCCACACTCAACACTCCCCACTCCCGATGAACGCGGAGACCTCTTACTTATTCCGTCACGCGCTTCTACGCGATGCGGCCTACCAGCTTCAGCTTCCCGGCAACCGCGCGCGACTGCATGACCTGGCCGTGACGGCAATCGAATCCGTCTGCGGCGGCGCGGCCCCTGAGCCTCCGCCGCTGGCCGCCATGGACGGACGCCGGCCGGAAGCGCATCCGTCCGACCGGTTCGCGGGGGAGCTTGCGGAGCACGCGCGGCTGTCCGGGCGGCTGGAAGTGCAGCGCCGCTACCTGGGACGCGGGGCGGAATTCGCGGAGACGATTTTCCAGAACGCCGCCGCTGAAGGGCTGTGGCGGCGCCTAGCGGAAGTTACAGCGGGAAGCGAGCGGGCCGAAGCCCTTCGACGCGCGGGGGACGTCGCGCACGTCGCCGGGCGCTGGAAACAGGCGGACCTCCTCTATCGTCGCGCGCTCGTCCTCCACCTCCGGGCGAACAACCGCCGCGGCGAAGGCATGGCGACCCACAGCCTCGCGACCCTTCATCGCGAAACCGGCTCGGTCGAGCGCGCCCGGCGCTGCTACGACCGCACGCTCGAGATCTTTTGCGAAATGAACGACCCCCACGCCGAGGGCGGCGCGCTCGCCGGGCGGGCGCTTCTCCTCAAGGACCTCGGCCGCATGGCCGAAGCAGAAACGGCGTTCGAAAAAGCGCTGGCGCTGCTGCGAGCGTGCGCCGACGAGCGTCGCGTCGCGATCGTCACTGGAAACCGCGCGAACCTCGACCACAATCTCGGCCACTTCGACGTCGCGGAGCGCCGCTACGACGAGGCGATTCGGCACGCCCGCGCGCACGGCGACCTCCGCACGGAGGGAAACCACCTCGCAAACCGGGCGGCGCTCTACGCCGACACGGGGCGGGCGGAAGAGGCCGAGCGGGACTACCGCCGTGCGCTCGAAATCACCCGCGACGTCGGGGACCGGCGGGCCTTCGCCCTGATCGCCGGCAATCTCGGCAACCAGCTTGCCAGAACCGGCCGTCCCGAAGACGCCGCACGGCTCTTCCATGAATCTCTCTCCATCCACCGCGATATCGGCAACCGGCGCTCCGAAGGCGTCGCGCTGGGCAACATCGGCCAGCTGCACCAACAGACTGGAAACCTGGTTGAAGCGGAGAATTTCATGCGGCAAGCGCTGGCTCTTCACCGCGAGGTCGCCAACCGCCGGTCCGAGGGGATCCTCCTGGGCAATCTCGGGGGCCTGCTCTCAGCGGCCGGCAGGCACGAAGAGTCGGAGCGGATGTTCCAGGAGGCGTTCTCGATCCACCGGGCGGTCGGCAACCGTGGATTTGAGGGCACGCACCGCTGCGACCACGCGCTCCTGCTGCTCCAACGCGGCCTCGCGGACGAAGCGCGGGGCGAGTGGCTCGCCGGCGCGGCGATCCTGCGCGAACTGGGCGACACGCTGGATCTCGACGCGAAGCGTGCATCGATGAAGAAGGCGTGCGAAGCGGCAGGGGCGGACTTGTTCGAGGCGGGACGCCGATGACGTCGTCCGGGTGATGGTTTGTGATCGGGAGTTCTTTCGCGGGCCGACGCAGCCTGAGCCCGCAGATCTTCAGGGTCCCGGGGCCGGAGACGGATCCCCAATACCCGGCACCCCCTTCGCCGCGCAGTGATCCCGCATCTGCCTCACCTGGCTGCTGATTTCGTTCTCCTTCTTCGCCTCCCTCAGGATGCCCATCCCCTCTTCCCACGCCCGCTTCGCCTTCTCACGCCGCGTGACGACGAGGACGCGCGCGAGCTGGCAGAGGTGGGTCCCGGTCTGCGCGGGGTTGACGAGCGTCCGGTCGATGACGAGCGCCTGCTCCATCAGCGTCGCCGCGGCCTCCTCCCGGCCGGTCTTCGCGTTCAGGAGCGCAAGGCCCGTGAGCGACGTGGACTCGGAGCGGCGATTGCCTACGGCACGGTGAAGCGCCAGCGCTTCAAGCCAGAGGCGCTCGGCCTCCGCGTCCCGGTCCTGCGAATCGCGTAAGCTGGCCAGGTTGCCCAGCGTGATGCCCTCGGAGCGCCGGTTGCCCACTTCGCGGTGGATTGCAAGCGCCGCTTCGTAGGCGCGCTCAGCGTCCTCTTCCCGCCCCAGGTCGTCGTAGACGAGACCGAGATTGCCGAAAACGCGGCCCTCGGAGCGCCGGTTGCCGACATCGCGGTGGATCGCGAGGGACTTCACGAACAGCTCCTCCGCCTGAAGCGGGCGCCTCTCGGCACGCTCGATGTCAGCGAGGTTTGTGAGGACGTCGCCCTCGCCGCGGCGGTTGCCGACTTCCCGGTGGATCGCGAGGGTGAGATGAAAAAGCCCGGCGGCCTCGCGGAAGCGGCCCGACTCCAGGATGAGGAAGGCGAGGTGCCCGAGGGTGATGCCTTCCTGGCGGCGGTTGCCGAGGGCGCGGTGGATTTCGAGGGACTTGCGGAGGACGCGCTCGGAGTCGGCGAGGCGGCCTCGCTTGGTGTAGACGACACCAAGGTTGCCCAGGGCGATGCCCTCGCGGGTTGCGTCGCCGGCTTCCTGGTGCACGGCGAGCGCGGCCGCCATCGTCCGCTCGGCGTCTTCAAGCCGGCCGGTGTCCTCGAAGAGCGTCGCGAGGTCTCCCAGCACCATGGCCTCCAGCTGTCGGTCGCCCAGCGTGCGCAGCACGGCCAGCGCTTCCGCGAACGTTTTTTCCGCCGGCTCGACGCGCCCTGCCGCCCGGTGAATTCCCGCGATGTTCGTGAGAGCAAGGGCCTCGAGCCGCCGGTCGCCCGACTCGCGGAACAGCACAAGGGCGCTTTCGAACAGCGGCGCGGCCGCCCCGGGCCGGCCTCGAAAGCTCGCTGCTTCCGCCGCCTGCCGAAGCGCTTCGCCTTTCTGGATGCCCGTCACGAGTTCGGCCAGGAGCTGCCAGGCTTGCGCGGCAGAGTCGAAGCGATAATTCGACCGGGCGAATTCCGCGGCGCGCCGCAGGTAGAGCCGCCGCGCCTCCGGCAATCGGGCGCGTGGATCGTCCGCGCCGCCTTCCATCGCCAACCGCGCGTGCTCCGCGAGCTCGAAGGCAACGCCGTCCGCCGGATGGGTTTCGAAGCGCTCCTGCCGGGGCGTGCCGAGCGGCGGCAGTTCCGGGGCGCGGCCGCCGAGGAGATCCTCGGTCAGCCCGAACGCCAGCGCGTGCAGCCGTGCGCGGTCGCCGGGAAGCTGGAGCTGATACGCGGCGTCGCGCAGCAGGGCGTGACGAAACAGGTACGCCGATTCCGAGTTCACGCGGGAATGATAGGCGACGCGCGGGCGAAGTCTTCCGGTAGAGTGCCGCGGGGGGGTCGATTCGCCAGGAATCCAGGCGTCATTTCACGCTCAGAGGGCTCAAGAATAACCTGGCCGCCGTCAACCGGGATGCCGTCTGGGCGAGGTAGCGGTGGCCGGCCCCCGGAGCCACCGCCCCACTCTCAGAATTTCACGTCGACCAGTTTGTTCCCGTCAAACGCGTACCCCTTCGTGATCTCGAACCACGTCTTCCCTTCGCGCCTCCGCCACTCCATCGTGTACGTGCCGGGCGGAAGCGAAATCACGGTGGGCGCGTCCTCCCACTCGAGCTTGCCGAGTGAGGCGGCCGAAAACCGCAGGATCTCGACGCCGCGCACGTCGTCGACGATGCGGACTTCGTCCTCGACCTCGTGTTTCGTCTGGCCGGCGACGAATCGGAAGCCGGTGTTGAGCGGGACTTCGACGGTCATCTTCGGCTCGACGCGCATCGCCCAGCGCAACGGCGAGAGCCAGCTTCCGGTGGCCTTGAGGACGTTTGCGTCGATGCCGTCGATGCCGGTGTCGTTGGAGCCCTTGCTGCCGGAAAGAAAGATGTAGTAGTCGCCGGAATTGACCTCCTGCTTCGGGCAGTCGATCTCGATCCACGGGTTGAGAATTTCGGTGGCTAGCGGGAAGCGGGCGACTTTGAGGCGCCAGGGCTTCGCGGCGTCCTCGGCGGTGGCGGGCGCGGCAAGGAACTCCGTGAGCTGTTTCGCGAACGTGATCGCGACGTCGTCGGCGCGCACGACGAGGTCGCCCGGTTCGATCCCCGCCTTCTTCGCCGGGGAACCGTCCGCGACTTCGCGGATTCGAACCCCGAGGCCGAAGAAATCGGCGAAGACGAGCCCGTGCGCGTCGCCGCGCGGCAGGTCCTTCACCTCGTCCGTCCGTTTCGCAACCAGCACCGACGCGACCGGGAACTCCCCTTCCTTGCGCCCGACCATCTGGATAGCGCCCGGCCCCGCCGCGCCGAGGATCTCGCCCTTCCCCACCTCTGGCGCCTTGACCACGACCGCTTCGTGCGCCTTCTTGAAAGCGTCCTCCAGATCCTTCGCATTCTTCGCGTCGATGTACTTCCCTTTTCCCGCTTCCGCAATCGCCGCGATGGCCTTCGCCTCCGAGTCGGCGAGGTCGAAGCCGATGACGACGAAGTCGAGCTTGATGCCGAGGGCCTGAAGCGCCGCTGCCGCGGCCTTCGGGTCGCCGCCGCAGGTCTCGAGGCCGTCGGTGACGAAGATCAGCGACTTCTCGCGGTCGGTCCCGAGAGCCTTGAGGATTTCGCCCGCCTTTGTCAGCGAAGCGGCGATAGGCGTCCGGCCCATTCCCTTGAGCGCGCGGACTTTGCCTGCCAGCAGGGCCTTGTCTGTGGCGACCACGGGGACGACGAGCTCGATGTCCGCGCAGGTGCCGGGGTCGGACGCCAGCACGCGGTGGCCGTACGCGAGCAGGCCCGCATTCAGATCAGGAGACAGCTTCTCGATCAGGTTTCCGAGGACTTTCTTGGCCGCATCGAGCTTCACGACCCCGTCCGGGGTCTCCCCCATCATGCTTCCCGAGCAGTCGATCACGATCAGCAGGTCGCGCTTCCCCGTCGGCTGAGAGGCGTCCTGCGCGAGGACGGGGACTGCGAGGATGGCGAACAGAACGGCCAGGAGCAGACGAGGCATGGGGAGAACTCCGGTTGGGGTGGCAGGCCGCGCAGCTTCCATGATTGCCGGTGGTTTCGCAACCGCGAGAAATACCGGCTCGTGCAAACGTCCCTGCGCACCGGATAGGATTCCTGACCGCCACGCTGGCCGAAACCGATTGGAGGTTCCGCAACGATGAAACCGCTGCTGAAGTTCAGGCATTTTGAATCCACGACGGAATCCTGGCAGACGCTGTTCGGTCAGGCGATGCTCTTCGCCAACCGTCTCGATCCGCGCCAGCTCGTCTCGATCAGCCACTCATGCGACAAGTCTACCGGCGTAGTCGCCGTCTGGTTCTGGGACCGGCTCGGAACGGAGCCCGAACAGGAGGGGACAGAATCTGGGCGCTGAAACGGCGTACCTCTTCAGGCACGTGCTCCTGCGCGACGCTGCCTATCAGCTTCAGCTTCCCGGCGACCGCGCGCGGCTCCACGGGCTCGCTTTCGCGGCAATCGAGCGGATGTGCGGCGGACGCGCGCCGGAGCCGGGCGCCATCGACGCGCCCGGGGCTCAGTCCCTGACGCCTCACCCGGCGGATGCTGTTGCGGAGGAACTCTCCGAGCATGCGGCGCTGTCTTCATCGAGCGAGGACCGCGCGCTGGCAGGTTGGTACCGCCGCAGGGCGGCCGCGAACGCCGACCGGAATGACCGCGGCGACGTGTCCGAACGACTGTGGCGCCGCCACGCAGCCGAGTCGAGCGGACTGGAGCGGGGTGAAGCGCTTCGCCGGGCCGGCGTGTCGGCGAACCGCGCAGGACGGACGGATGCGGCCCGGGAGCTTCTCGAAAGCGCCGTCGACGCGCTTCGGACCTGCCACCATCCCCGGCTGACGGCGATCGCGACCGTGGACCTGGGAATGGTGTTCAAGAACCTAGGGCGGCTTCCGGAGGCGGAGCGCCTGCTCGAGGAAGCGCTGGTTCTGCTGCGTGACTCGGACGACGCTCGCGCCCTGGGAATGGCGGTGATGAACCTGGGAGCCGTCTTCCTTCACACGGGGCGCATGGAACGCGCGGAGGAACTTCACAATGAAGCGCTCTCCATCGTGCGCCGTTCCGGCGACCGGGGCAGGGAGGGCGTGGCGCTGGCAGGCCTGGCGCACGTCTACCGGGGAACGGCGCGCGCGAAGCTGGCGGAAGACACGCTGCGGGCCGCGCTCGTCCTGGAGCGAGAATCCGGCGACCGCCGGAACGAGGGATCGACGCTCGCAAACATCGGAAACCTCCTCGCGGACCGGGGGGAAGTCGAAGCGGCCCGGCAGCTCTACGAGCAGGCGATGGTGGTTCATCGCGCGGTCGGGGAACGCCGCGGGGAAGGCCTCGTGCTGGGCTACCTCGCCAGCCTCAACACGGACACCGGTCGCCTCCTCGAGGCGGAAAACCTCTACGAGAAGGCGCTGGCGATCCTCCGCGAAACCGGCGCCCGGACATACGAGGGAATCATGCTTGGAAACCTCGCCAACGTTTACCGCGGATCGGGCCGCGCCGAGGCCGCGGCACGGACCCAGCGTGAAGCTCTCGCCATCCACCGTGAAACGGGCAACCGCGCTTCCGAGGGACTCACCCTCGTCAACCTCGCGAACCTCCTCCGTGATGCCGGCCAGCTCGAAGAAGCGGAGTCCTTGTACGGGCAGGCCCTCGACATCCTGCGCCCCCTGGGAGACCGCCGGCGGGAGGGAATGGCGCTGGGCAACCTCGCCGGCCTCTACCGCGACACCGGACGCTACGCGAGCGCCGAGACCTCCTACGGGCACGCCCTCGCGCTTCACCGCGAAACACACAATCGGCGGCACGAGGGAATGGACCTCATGGGACTGGCGGAAGTTTTCGTTTTCACGAAGCGGCCGGAGGCGGCGGAATCGATGTACCGCGAAGCCTACCGGATCCACGGGGAGGTGCAGAACCTGCGTGACGCGGGCCTGACGCAGCTTCGACTGGCGTGCCTCCTTGCGGACCGGGGGAGAATCGACGAAGCGCGCGTTGCGTGGAACGAGGGAGCCACGCGGCTCATCGACCTGGCGGACACCCGGACGGTGAAGCGCATTTCCGAAGATATGCTCGAAATCTGCCGGCGGGCAGGCGTACCGCCGCTCGATCGGGCACCCGAATGAACGCCGATTTCGGCGGCATTTGAGGCCGCCTGAACTCACCCGCCCTGGCATGTCGGCCTTGCTTGTTACCTCGCCCCTCGCGCAGATAACATCACGCCCATGAACATGATCCCCCGCGCATGACCGCATCAGGAGATCCCGAATCCGCCGCGGAACGCGCGCTTCGCGAGAGCGAAGCCCGGTACCGGACGCTCTTTGAGAACTCCCCCGTCGGGCTGGGGGTCGCGGACGAGCGCGGGACGCTTCTCGCCTACAACGAAGCGATGATGCGGCCCGGCGGATACACGCGGGAGGACATCCAGAAAATCGGCAACGTCGCCGCGCTGTACGCCTCGAACGACGACCGCGACCGCGCGCTGGCCCTCGCGCGAAGCCAGGGTTTCCTCCGACAGCACGAGGTGCTCTTCAAGCGCAAAGACGGTTCCCACTACCTCGCCCGGCTGAGCCTGGAGCCGATCGCGCTGGACGGACGTCGCGGGTGGCAGGCGATGGTGGAGGACATCACGGAGCTGAAGCGGCTCGAAGCGAAGGCGCAGGAAGCCGATAAATTTGAGAGCGTCGGGCGGCTGGCGGGCGGAGTGGCGCACGAGCTGAACAACATGCTGACGGTGATCCTGGGGTATGCCGACGGGCTCGGGAGGCGGATCCCGGAAGCCCGCCAGGATCTGGACCCGATCCGGGAATCGGCGACACGCGCGGCGGGACTGGTGCGGGCGCTGCTGGGGTTCGCGCGAAAGCAGAGCGCGCGGCCGCAGGCGGTGAACGCCAACGTCCTGCTTGAGAAGATGCGCGACCGGCTTGCGGGGACCCTGAGCAACGGCGTCCTGCTTCGCACGGAAATGGCCGCTGAACTTCCCTCGCTCTGGATCGACCCCGCGCAATTCGAAGACGTGCTTCTCCATCTTGCCACGAACGCACGCGACGCAATGCCGGCAGGCGGAACCCTCACGATCCGGACGGAGCGCGCGACCCAGGCCGGGGAGTTCGTGCGCGTGGTCCTCTCGGACACCGGGACCGGCATGCCCCCCGAAGTCCTCGAGCATCTCTTCGAACCGTTCTTCACCACGAAAACAATCGGGAACGGCGCCGGGCTTGGTCTCGCCACCTGCTACGGAATCCTGAAGCAGAACGGCGGACACATCACGGCGGAGAGCGTGCCGGGAAAGGGCTCCATTTTCTCGCTCCTGTTTCCCGCGGCCCGCGAATCCAGCCCCGCGGCCATCGACCCTCCCGGCACTTCGATCACGCGCCCACCCACAGGGCGCCCCCTCGTCCTCGTGGCCGAAGACGAGTCTTCAGTCCGCCGCATCGTCACCGCCACGCTCCGCGAAGCCGGGTACGACGTGCTGGAAGCGCCGGACGGGAAGCTGGCGCTGCAGGCGCTCGAAGAGTCCGCGCGTGCCGCGAACGCGCTCGTCACGGACCTGGTCATGCCCGTCATGGGAGGCCGTGAACTCGCCGAACGCCTCTGGCAGCGCGACCCGTTGCTGCCCGTGCTCTTCATGTCCGGTTACGCCAAGGACGACCTCGGGCCCGACATCCTGAACCGTCCCGGGGTTCGCTTCCTCCAGAAACCGTTCGGCCCGGAGCTTGTCCGCGAGGCGCTCAACCAGTTGCTGGCCGGCGCGCCCGGGCGATAGAGCGTTGGCGCAGCGTCCCCCCGCTTTCGCAGAGTGCGCGTACCTGTTTCGTCACGCGCTGCTGCGCGACGCGGCCTACCAGCTCCAGCTCCCGGGCGACCGGGCGAGGCTCCATGCGCTGGCCTTCGCGCTGATCGAGCAGGTCGCGGGCGGACGCCCGCCGGAGCAAGGGGCGCTGGAGGCAAAGAGCGATCTCGAGGACCGCTCGCTCCCGGGAGACACGTTCGCACGGGAGCTGTCGGATCACGCGCGGCTCACGGGCGACGTCGCTTCACAGCGGCTGTACCTGCGGCGGGCGGCGGGGCATGCGGAACGGACCTTTGCCATCGATGACGCCATCCGGCTCTGGCGTGCGGAGGCTGCGCTGGAAAACGGGGCCGGCCGGGGCGAAGCGGTGCGGCGGGCGGCGCACGTGGCGTTCCAGACGGGGCGACACGCGCTGGCGGAGGAGATGTTCGAGGAAGCGCTTGCGATGCTGCGTGCCGCGGGGCACCGGCGGCTCGAGGGGCTGGTGATGGGCAGCCTTGCGAGCCTCTACAACATGACGGCGCGCCGGGTGGAGGCGGAGAAGGGCTTCCGGGAGGCTCTCTCGATTCACCTCGAGTGCGGCGACGACCGCACCCACGGCGCGACTCTTGGAAACCTCGCAAACCTGCTCCGCGAAACCGGGCGAACCGCGCTTGCGGAGTCCACTTTCGAGGAGTCGCTCGCCGTTCACCGCGCGAACGGAAACCGCCGTTCGGAGGGGATCACGCTGGGCAACGTGGCCCTCCTGTACAACGACACGGGGCGCAAGGCAGAAGCCGAGGTCGTCTGCGCGCGGGCCCTGGCGATTCATCGGGAAGTCGGCAATCGCCGCTTCGAGGGCGTCGCGCTCGGCACCCTGGGCACGATCTACCGGGAAACGGGCCGCGTCGAGCTCGCCGAGGCGATCTTCGAGGAGGCGCTCGCGATCCACCGCGAAACCGGCGACCGGCGCTATTTCGGCATCGTTGTCGGAAACCGGGCGATCCTTCACCAGCAGACGGGCCGCCTCGCGGAAGCGGAAGCCGGTTATCAGCAGTCGCTGGAGATCCTCCGCGAAATCGGTAACCGGGCCGGCGAGGCCACGCTTCTCGGCAACATCGCGATCCTCTACGAGGAGAGCGGCCGGCTTGGTGATGCGGGACGGAACTTCGAGGCGGCCCTGGCGATCCAGCGTGAGATCCGCGACCGCGTGTCCGAAGGCGTATCGCTCGGCAACATCGCCGGTTTCTGGCTGCGCACGGGGCGCGCCGCGGAAGCGGAACGGCTCTACGCGGAAGTGCTGGCGATCCACCGCGAGGTCGGAAACCGCCAGGCCGAGGGCCTCAACCTGTGCGACTTCGCGCTCTGCCAGCTCGCGCTCGGGCGTCTCGAGGAGGCGAAATCGACTTGGAAGGCCGGGTCGGCGATCGTCCTGGAACTGAACCTCCAGAGGTCCTGGAGGCGGCGGCTTGAACCCATGCGCGAGGCATGCCGCAACGCGGGGATTCCGCCGCTCGAACCGGCCACGGTATGAATCCGGGGCCGCCTACTTCGCCCGATCCGCGAGAATGGCCCGGCACCGCTTGAAATGCTCGCCCTGTTCGGGCGAGTAGAAGGCGTCGCGCAGATCCACGAGGTACCAATCCGTCTCCAGGACCTTCGCCAGGCGCAGATCCGCTCCGCGCAGGTTTGCCTTTCGGATTTCCTCCGGCGCCTTGAAATCCTGCTCGGCGGAGTCGTCCGTGTAGAAGCCCGTGCGCGTGCCTTCGCTGGCGAGCGGCGAATTCACCAGGCCGCTTCGCGAGGATCCAAGGTGAAACGATGCATTCTTGAAATCCACTTCGCGCAGGTCAGCGCGTTCCCACTCGATGCCGGCCAGTCCGGCCTCGGCAAGAATGGCGCCGCGGAACTGCGCGCGCGGAAGCGTCGAGTCGGTGAAGAAGGCCCCGGTCAGGTCGGCGCTGGAGAAATCCGGCGCCTGGAGTTCGACTCCCTCGAAGTCGCACCGCTGGAGCTGGGCGCGATGGAACAGCGCGCCGGCGAGGCGGGCCGTGTTGAAGATGGTGTCAGGCGCAATCGCACCGGCAAGGCTGGCGCCGCGCAGGTTGGCGCCTTCAAATCGGGCACGGCGGAGCGAAGCGCGCGCCAGGTTGGCATCCGCGAGGTCCGCGTCCTCGAAGTCCGATTCCACGAGGGCCGCACCGGCGAGGGAAGCGCTCCGGAGAATTGCGCCGTGGAGGTGGGCGTGCCGCATCACGACGGCATCGAGCCGCGCGAACGACAGGTTGGCAAAGTCGAAGATCGCTTCCCCTGCCGACGCGGCAGCCAGGTTGGCGCCCGTGAGATTGGCGCGCGTCAAGTCGGCCCGGCGGAGGTTGGCGGCCGAGAGGTCGGCATTCGAGAGGTCGGCACTTTTCAACTGGGCGCCGATGAGCTCGGCGCCTCCGAGATTGAGGCCGTTCCACCGGGCCCCGGTCAGGAATGCACCGCTGAGTTTGAGAAGTCCGGACGGGCGCCAATCCGGGTCGATGGCGAGGAGAAGACTCGCGATGTTCGGTTGGGACTTCACAGGTCCAGGGGAACAGGCCGTCGCCCGCAGAGCCGCAACCACGGACGGCTGCGACCGGGCCAGCAGCGCGACGGGCTGGATCAGGTCCCGGGGAAGCCGTTCGCTCAGGGGGCTTATTTCGGTCCTCGCGGCGAGATGCGTTACGACCAACTCTGCCGCCAGCAGGAGGCAAACCGCTCGATGTCGCAACAGCGGAAGCACCCAGTTGGGAATTTTCCAGGCCGAGCCTTGACCGGAGATTTCCGCGGAGTGCACGACCAGACTCCACGCCAGCAGGAGGATTTCTTCTTTCGTGGCGGCGTCCGGAAACCGCGCTTCAAGCTCCCGCTTCAGCGCGGCTGTGACATCAGGGATCGACTCGGACGCAGCAAGCGCTTCGAGCACGATCCGGAAAATCTCGGGAGAACCCTTCAGGATCGCGTCGCGCCGGACGTCCGCCAGCAGGCGCTTCATGACCGAAGTGCAACGCCCGCGGTGCATCGCGAGCAGGTACTCGATTGCGTCGTCGTCCCCCCAGGGGGCCAATTCGATTTCAGCGAGAAGCCCGACCCGGAGCTTCTGCGACGAAGTGAAGATGACCAGGGACCGCTGGGCGTCCGCTTCAACGGCCTTCATCCACGCGTCGTCGAGGATCACGACGTCCGTTTGTGGACCCAGGGCCGCTTTGAGATGCGCCAGCGCGACCGACTTCCCTGATCCTGGCCCTCCTGTGATGCGAATCGCGCCGCGAGCCCCCGAGAGGATCCACGGCTCGACGAGGTCCTCGATGGGCAATATTTCTCCACCGTCCGCCAACCTCCCGCGAGGCGTCACCGGCGCGCGGCCGGAGGGGAGGATCGCTGAAAGGCGGGGGGCGGGTGCCGTCATGGTCGTTCCATCGTATCGAAATCCGGGCTCAATCCGCGCGACGGGCCGCGCCTGTCAGACTCTCGCCGTACACCCGACCGACGCCTTCGACCAGGAGTTCGCGGACCACGCCGCCTCCCCTCCGGAACTTCGCCAGATTCCCTTCCGGCGTTCCCAAGCCCACCGCACAATCCCCGCGTGAGCTCGAACGAACAACCGGACCGCGCGCGCCTCATCCTGGCGCTGGCGCGCGCCCGTGGATGGAAAATCCCGGCCGGCGCCGGGGTGCGGGGCGATTCGCCGGCATCGGTGCTGGGGGCGAGGTGGGACGAAGCGGCGGCCTGGGAGCGGGCGACGTTTGAGAAGGAGCTGGCCCGGACGGAAGAAGACCCGGCGCGGGTGTCGGTGCTGCTGGGCGGGGTGGAGAAGCCGGGCTCGGTCCAGATTCTGGACCCGGAAGGCGCCCACGGAACTCGCCCCGTGATCTCGGGGGCGGGAGGCCCCGCCGCGGACTCCGGGCAATTGCGCGCGCGCTACGAGGTCCGCAAGGAGCACGCCCGCGGAGGGATGGGGCGCATCCTCGTCGTGCTCGATCGCGAGGTCGGGCGGGAAGTGGCGATGAAGGAACTGCTGCCGCGCTTCGCCCAGGGATTCGCGTGGGACCGGGAGCGCTTCCTGAGGGAAGCCCGCATCACCGGCCAGCTCGAGCACCCGAACATCGTGCCGGTGTACGAAATCGGGGCGAAGGAAGGCGGGGCGGCGTACTACACGATGAAGCTGGTGCGCGGGGAGACGATGGAAGAGCGGCTGGAGCGGATCAAGCTCCAAAATCTGATGTCGCCGCGGCAGCGGCTGGCGGAGCGGCTGAAGTTGCTGGACGCGTTCATCGACGCGTGCAACGCCGTGGCGTACGCGCATTCGCGCGGCGTCGTGAACCGGGACCTCAAGCCTTCGAACATCATGATCGGGGACTTCGGCGAGACGGTGGTGCTCGACTGGGGGCTGGCGCGGATGCGCGGGCAGGAAGAAGCGCCCCCGCCGCGGCGGGCGCCGAGCGCTCCTGGGGAAGCGCCGTCGAAGGGGGACACGACGCGGCTGACGATGGACGGCGACATCATCGGGACGCCGGCGTACATGTCGCCGGAGCAGGCGCGCGGGGACATCGACACGGTCGACGAGAAGTCGGACGTGTACCAGCTCGGCGTCATGCTCTACGAACTCCTCACGGGCGCACCTCCGTTCGATGACGAGAACTCAATGGTGGTCCTGCACAGGGTGCTCGAGGAGACCGTGCCGCCGGCCGATGCCGTTGAGCCACTGGCCCCGCGCGAACTCGCCGCCGTGGCGCGCGCCGCGATGACGAAGGACCGCACGGTCCGGCTGGATTCGGCCCGGACGCTCGCCGAAGAAGTCCGCGCATGGCGCGACGGCCGGCCGATGGCCCTCTACCGGCACACGGCCTTTGAACAGATGCGGCGCTTCGCACGCCGCAACCGCGCCCTCGCCCTGTCGCTCGCGGGCGCTTTCCTCATCCTCGTCGCAGGGGTCGCCGTCTCGCTCACCTACGCACGCCTCGCTTCCAACCGCGCCGTGGCGGAACACCAGGCGCGCGAAGAAGCGGTCGCGCAGGCGGACGAGGCGCGAAGGGCGAAGCAGCAGGTGCAGGCGGCGCTGGGGCTCGCGCAAGGCCAGCGCATGGCCGCCTACTCGCTGAATCTGCTCGAGGACAATCCCACGGCCGCGCTTCTCGTCGCCATCGAGGCCGCCCATCGCGCCCCGGGCGCTTCTTCCACGAACGCGCTCTGGACCGCTTGCTCGCAGCTCGTCGAGCGGC
Organism: Planctomycetota bacterium; assembly: GCA_038060895.1. GTDB lineage: Bacteria > Planctomycetota > MHYJ01 > WSZJ01 > WSZJ01 > WSZJ01. The sequence goes on along the minus strand of JBBTCT010000035.1, from coordinate 49,241 downwards.
GGCGTTTCCTCGGTCACGCCCACAACGTCGTTGACGGGTGTTTCAGCCCCGACGGGAAATTCATTGTCACGGCGGGGGCCGATTTTACGGCGAGGATCTGGGATGTCGCGACCGGGGCGGAAATCAGGCGGCTGGAGGGACACCGAAGCGGTCTGACGCGCGCCGAGTGGGGCGCCGATGGCCGGACTATCCTGACCGTCCCGGGGCACCCGGATGACGACCGGATCAAGCCCTTTCAGCCCGCCGGCACCGCGGACGTGGCGCCGCGCCTCTGGGATGCGGCGACCGGCAAGTGCCTGCACGTGCTGAAGGGCCACCGCGGATTCCTCCGCCACGCCAATTTCCTGCCGGACGGCCGCGTGATTTCGTTCGCGGACGACAGCACCGTTCGCGTGTGGGAACCTGACGGAAGCGCGACCGTTTACGAAGGCCCCGGCACTTCGCACAGAGCCGAAGTCTCGCCCGACGGCGCGTGGGTGGCCGCCGTCTGCAGCGACCGCTTCCTCCTCTGGAGCCGGGCCGACCCGAAACGCCCGCGTGAGTTCTCAGGCCACGCCGCCGGCCTGAACTCGGTGACGTTTCTTGCGGATTCGAAGAGCCTGCTCACCTGCGGTCGAGACGGAAGCGTGATCATGCGGAGCGTCGAGTCTCTCGAGATCGTCGGCCGCCACACGTTGAAGCGCCCCGGCCCGAACGATTCGGGCGAGGAAACGGCGCGGGATGCCCATGGGATCCTGAAGCCCAACGGATCGCGTTTCGCCGTTCACTCCGACCTCGGGTTGCACATCCTGGCCCCGGACCTGTCACGGGAGCATTCGTTCGTGAAGTTCGACGGCGGGCGGCTCCAGAACCGCTATTTCGACCGGGACTGGAAGCAGGTCCTGATGTTCCAGGGCGTTCTTGCGCAGTCGCGAGACGTGGAGACGGGCGCGGACACCGTCGTCTTCCGGGGCCACGAGTACAACGTGGAATTCGCGGTGTTTTCGCCCGACGGCCGCCGCGTGCTTACAGGTGGACGCGACCACGCCGCCATAGTCTGGGACACCGCGCCCGGCGCGTGCCTCCCGACGTTCCGATGGCACGCGACGCAGCCGCGCGCTTTCCCGTCGCAGGATGGATTAATCGCGATTGTGCAGGGAAGCGACGGGCGCCTCGAGGTCCACGACAACGGCACGGGCGAGAAAATCGCGGCGTGGGATTTCGCGGGGGAGCTCTCCCACATCAGATTTCTGGGAGACGGGCGGCGCTTCGCCGCATGGACCCCGGGGGCAAAAGTGCTTTGGATCGGCGACCCGGATCGCGGGTGGCTCTTCGACGCCGACGAAGGCGGGGAGCATCATGTCGCATTTCCCAGGTCGAGCCGGAACGGCGATTGGCTGCTCCTGGCCAGCCACGAAAACCAGGGGCGCCTCTGGAACGTGGTCACGGGAAAGGGCGGGCCCGCCTTCCAGATGCCGCGCCGCTCCTACGACCTCTTCTCCGTCAGCGACGATGGACAGACCCTCGCCATGGTCGATTCGCCCAACGCGCAGGTTGTCCTTTACAGCGCTTCCGAACTCCGTGAAATCGGCCGCTTCGTCGGCCATACCGGATGGACGATCGGCAGCGCCTTTGTCCCGGACGGAACGTTTCTCACGACCGCGATGGACGCCAGCGTCCGCGCGTGGGACACGAAGTCGGGCGCACTTTTGCGCTCCGGCCGGTGGCCCCTCATCCAGGAGACCGGCATCCTTCTCTCACCCGCCGGAGGCGTCGTCGCCCTCGACGGCGGCGGCACGGCACGCTTCTACCGGCTGGAAACGCTCGACGAAATCGCCGCCCTCCCCCGCTCTTTCTCCAGCCCTGTCGGATTCACACTCGATGGCCGCTTCGCCACCGCCCGCCGCTCCGGGGCGATCGTTCACCTGCCCATGGACGCCCTCTCGTTCGCCATAAGCGTTTCGCCGCGCGAGCTCACGCCGCTTGAGAACCAGCGCATGTCCGATTCGCGGACGGAGGCCGAGGCGTATTCGGCTTCGTACGACAAGCGGCACCCGAGGGTGGCCAACCTGCTCCGCCGCGCGGAGCGATGGCTCGAGTCGGGGAAATGGGAAGAAGCGCTTCGGGCCGCAAGCGGGGCGACCGCTCTCCTGGACGGCCACCCGGACGCGTGGCTCACGATCGCCAGCGCCCACGCGGCGCATGCTGCTTTGATGCGGGAAGGCGACCCCGCCCGCGCCGCCGCGGTGGAAGACGCCGTGAAGGCGCTCGAGGAAGCCGCCGGGCGCGGGTATCGGGACGTAGAGTCGCTCGAGGAGGAAGCGGGCTTCGCTCCCCTTCGCGGCCACGAACGGTGGGCCGCGCTGGTCGCGCGAGCAAAACTGGCGCCGTGGGACGAGGAAGCGAAGTAAGGCGGTGCGTTCTCAGAATCCCGACGTGGCGCAAGCCACGAAGGCGAGCACGAAGATCGCCACGCCGATGACGGCCACGACGGCAATGGTGATCGCGATGGTCATGAGCGCGGTCCGGGCGACGCGCCCGGCGGCGAAGCGGGCGGGTTCGGACTGGGAACTGGCGCCGGCGCCGAACACGGCCACGACGGCCAGCATGACCAGGAATCCGACGACGATCTCGCCCGTGATGCCCTCGGAGGCTTTGTAGAGCGCGAACGGGCCGGCGAGGCCCAGGAGGATGCCGACGGGGAGCGTCCATCCGGCGATGTCCTTGTCGTGCGCCGCTTCGTGATCGACGCTGAAGCGGGGCAGCTGGAACTGGGGCGCGGGGCTGGCCATCGGCACGTTGGCGCGGCCGCAGATGGGGCACGCGGGGAATTTGCGGAGGTCGAACCAGGATCCGCACGTGGTGCACCGGTTGATCATGACCGGCCTCCTTCCGGCGAGCCGGGGCGGGCGCCGAGAAATTCGATGCGGTCCTGGAAATCGCGCGCGAGGCGCTTCGCGCGCCGCACGGCCTGCCCGGCGATGAGGCCCGCGCATCCCAGGGCCAGCGTGAAGATGACCTGCTGGCGTCGCGGGACGACCCAGTCGGGGCGGTATTCGTAGGCATGGACGAGGACGGCGCCGTAGGCGATTGCGGCGAAAAGGAGCGTGACGCGGACGAGGTTCAGGTTGAGGCGGACCGCGGTGGAGGCGACGATCAGCGGGAGGAGAACGAGAAGAGCGCTCTTCGGGCCGTCGCTGGCCATGAGGAGCAGCGTGGTGAGGAGCAGATCCGTGCCGACGGCGGCGTATGGGAGCCAGGCGGGGCGCCAGCGCGCGCCGAGGCAGAGGTGGAGAGCGACGGTGGCGGCGACCCAGGCGATGGTAACGGCGGTGACGGCCGTGTGGAACCTGGCTCCGAGGTCGTCCTTGAATACGAAGTAGTTCAGGAGGTGCTGTCCGTAGAACGCCGTGATGGCGGCGCCGCGGACGAGATTGACGCGGAGCTCACCGGCCCAGTCTTCGACCTGCACGGCAGCGTTCCAGGCGGTTTCATCGGGCATGGGTTGCCTTCGAAAAAGGGGTAGGTTTAGAAGTCTCCGCGCCCGGCGCCGGAATCTTCGGGAACGGGCCGTTCGCCGGCGGGCGGCACCGGGGCGCTTTGCGGCAGGGTCGCGTCTACGCGGCGATGGACCTGCGCCGGATCTCCCGAGAGCCAAGTGTTGGCGGGAACGATCCGCCCGGGCGCGAGCAGCGACCCGCCCAGCGTCCGCGCCCCTTCGCGATACACCGATCCGAGAAACCGCCCCCGATACTCGCTCAACCCGCGCGGCGTCACCACCTTGAACGCACCCCCGTGCGGCAGCCAGTCCATCAGGATCGTCGCGAAGGCGGCGCTTCGGGAGTGGAAGCACGAGAACTGGTACGGCCCGTGGATGAGGAAGACCTCGTCCTCGACGTGACAGCGGAAGAGCACGAGGTCATGCATGAGCCACGAGCCGCGGCCGACGGTGGAGAATTCGACCTTGGCGCCGTCGTGAAGGCGGACGTCGGCGCCGATCACGCTGAAGCGGACAGTGCAATGGGCGCCGATGCGCGCGCCGGGACCGATGATCGATCCCTCGATCACGGCGGTCGGGTGGACCTCGGCCGCAGGGTCGATCCGGCGATACGCGCACGCCGCGCGGAGCCGTGCATCGCGCGGATGGCGGCGGAAGGCGGCGCGCAGAAGCGCCCCGGGGCTGCGCGGCACGCGTCGTCGCAGTTCCGCAGGCCAGGCAATCTGGTTGGCGAAGAGCAAGTCGAAGTCGCCATCGAAGGCGAGGAGGAGCGCGTGCGGCGCGGAGGCGTCGGTCGGCGCGGTGAGCGAGCGAGGGAATGGAATGGGCGTGATCGAGGAGGGCAGCGTGACGCACAAGACGGCGGGGGAGCGG
>JBBTCT010000035.1:0-44880 GCA_038060895.1 Planctomycetota bacterium | reverse complement strand
GGGGGGGGCGGGGGGGGGGGGGCGGGGGGGCGGAGTGACTCGGAAGGCTTCCGCGGGAAGCCGGACCGTGCCGTCGGGATTCAGGCCGGACTGAAGGCCGTAGTAGTCGCGCGCGGCGATCGGGTCGGGAACGAGGTGAACCTCGAGGCGGTCCGCCGGGCCTTCGTAGCGAGCCAGCGCCGCGGCCAGGAGTTGCAGGCCGCCTGCGTCGAACAACAGATTCTCCCCGAGCCGCACGACCCAATCGGCGCTTCCACTCACAGTGGCACCCGCGAGCGCCCGCCGGTGAAATCCAGGAATCGCCTCGCCCATGATCTGGCGCGAGACAAGCTCCGCGACGGGACCCGCATATTCGAATCGCACGCGCTTCATGCCGCCGTCCCTTCGCACGTCTCGACCGCCGCCGGCCGTGGAGACCGCTTCACGATCTGGAACGCCCCGACGCCCGCCGTGGCCAGCGCTAGCCACTGGTAGAACCCGAGCCCGAGCCACCCGCCGGCGACTTGCTCGCGCAGGAATTCAAGGGAGAAGCGCGTGAGTCCGTAGCCGAGGAGGAAGACGAAGAAGCGCCGGTTGTGAGCGAGACCCCGGCGGTGCAGATGGTTGAGGAACAAAAACAGGCCGAACACGAGCGCGGCTTCCAGGACCTGCACCGGGAGGCGCTGGACGCCGTCGCCGAGGTCCCAGCCGGCCCAGGAGGGAACTTCGATGCCGAAACAGCAGTGGCGGGCGGCGCAGCCGAGGCGGCCGATGGCGAGCATGAGGCAGGTGCCACGGGCGAAGGCGTCGCTGGTGTCGTACGAGATGCGCGCCAGCGCCTTGAAGGCGGTCGCGCCGGCGAATCCGCCGAGAATGCCGCCGAGAATCGTCTTCGGGCCCCGCCATTCGAGCAGCGCTGCCGAACCGATCACGTCGCCCGCGAGAAACGCGGGAATCGCGCATCCGGCGAAGCCTGCGATGAGAATCGAAGCGAACAGGCCTGCGCGCTGGGAGCGCGACAGCGGCCATCCGCGCGCGTCCCTTCGAGTCAGCCAGCTCCCGGCGACGCACGCCGCCAGCACCGCGACCGACGCCAGGCGCGGCGAGCCGTGCTCGAGGATGTGTGTGAAGGCTTCCCCGGTCATCGCTTCCCCACCCCGCGGAACGCCGCCACCAGATGCGGACCCCGGGCGCGCGGGTGCGACGGGTCCGGCTTCACTTCGTACCAGGCCTTCGCGGGGTCTGCATGGTGCTCGGCGTGGAGGCCATTGTTGAAGAGCAGCGCGTTGTAGAGGCGCGACTCGAAACTCGTCGCCGGATCGTGGCCTTCGATCGGCAGGTGCTGGCCGAAATTGTGGACGGACACGAGGGCCCAGCCGCCGTAGACCATCGCGACGTACCCGAGCGCCCAGCGCCAGTCGGCCGCGGCCAGGGCGATGATCGCAACGCCGAGGAAGATCTTCTCCCAGCGCAGGCGGCGTTGAATCCCGGCGGAAATCAGCCCGGCCTTCGCTTCCGCGCGCACCGCGACGCGGGCGCGGGCGAGCGCGGCGGGCCACCCCAGAACGTACGCGAAGCGGCGTCGCGGCCGCCGGCCGCCCGCGGCATCCCAGGCCCATGTCGTCGACCAGTCTCCCGGGCCGTTGTCGTTGCGGTGGTGGTTGTAGTGGTGAAGGCGGTACCCGTCGAACGGCATCCCGCCGACCAGGGTCAGCGCGAACGAACCCGTCCACGACATCCCTTCAGGTCGCGTCGCGTGGATGCACTCGTGCAGGAAAATGTGCACGGTCAGGTCGAGCGCGAGGACCGAGAGGGCGAAGAGTCCCCCCGCGAGCCACGGAAACTCCCGCCAGGTGAGACCCGCGCCGACGAAGCACGCGATCTGCACGGCGGGGAACACGGCGAGAGGCAGCAGCCGCTTCATGCTTTGACTCCCGCGGCGGCGGGCGGCGTTACGCCGGCCTTGTCGAGCGCCTGCGTCAGGTCGGCCTTGAGATCGGCCGGATCCTCGAGCCCGAAGCAGAGCCGCACGAGCGTTTTCCCGATCCCCGCGCCGAGCTTTTCTTCGGCGGTCATGGACAGGTGGCTCCCGCTCCACGGCTGCGCCACCGCGGAGACGACGCTCGCCATCGAAGTCCCGCGCTCGAACAGCTTCAGCGAATCCATGAACGCCTCGACCGCGGGCTCGAGCGCCGGGTCGAGTTCGATGAAGAGAATCCCGCCGTACGACGCGAGCTGCCGGCCGTCGACTTCCGGGACGTACACCCGGCGGACGCGGGGGTGCGACCGCAGGTGTGCCGCCATCTCCCCGAAGGTCGCGGCGTGCGCGCGCATGCGGATCGGGAACGTCTGCAGACTGCGTCGCAGGAGCCACGCCGAATGCGGGTCCAGGTTCGAGCCGGAATAGAAACGGATCTTCCGGATCTCCTCGGCCAGGTCGGCGCGGTCCGTGGTGACGAGCCCGCCCATGACGTCGCTGTGGCCGGAAAAGAACTTCGTGGCGCTGACGACGCACAGGTCGGCGCCGAGCGCGAGCGGCTTCTGGAACAGCGGCGTCGCCCACGTGTTGTCCACGACGACCAGCGCCCCGGGCGCCGCGGCGCGGACCTCGCGCGCGACTGCCTCGATCGGGACCGTGCGCAGAAGCGGATTCGTCGGCGTCTCGAAGATGACCATGCGCGTGCCGGGCCGGATCCCCGCGCTCACGGCGGCGGGGTCCGTAAAATCGAGGACGTCGAAGCCGATCCCGTAGTGCGCGCAGAAGTCCGCGAACAGCCGGTACGAACACCCGTAGATGAGCGCGTTCGCAGCAAGCCGGTCGCCCGGCTTGAGCAGCCGAAGCGCCATCGTGAGCGCCGCCATTCCCGTCGCCACCGCGACCGCGTGCGCACACCCTTCGATGTCCCGGACCGCCGCTTCCAGCTCGTCGACGTTCGGGTTCGACTTGCGCGAGTAGAACCATTCCGAATCGGAAAAGAACGAGCTGCACTGGAAGAGCGGCGTGACGTTCGGGTGGGCGCCCGCGACGGGCACTTTCCGGTGAAGCAGGCGGGTTTCCGGATTCATCGGTTCATCTCCTGCGCGGTGGGGAAATGCGCGCGATCGAGGACGTCCCAGCAGTCCACGCGGACGCCGTCCGTGTGATGAAGTGCGACGCCGGGAGAATCGGGGCGCTCGCGGGAGACAAGGAAGCGCCACTGCTCGCCGGGCCGGAGCGGGATGACTTCGCCCGCCTGGTCCCGCAGGTCGCGGCGCAGGACGACAGATTGCGGCGAATCCGTCAGGTTCAGGACTTCCACGTGACCGGAGCCGATCTCTCCCGACCAGAGGCGCGTGATCTGCCGCGGGAACGTCGCGGCCGACACCTTCGGCGCGGCTCCCGCCGGCGCGACCGTCACCGACGACTTCCCGCCGCACCCGCGGCAGTGCCCTTCCCCGTCGAGCCCCGGCGTTGACGAGCGCAGCCCGAACCGCTTCACCAGGATCTCGCCACACTTCCGGCAGGCCGTGTCGGACCACGGGCCCGTTTCGAAAACGTTGCCTAGGTAGCAGTGCTTCACGCCCATCTGCAACGCCTGCTCGCGCGCTGCCTTCAGCAGGCCGATGTCCGTACGGCCGACGGCGGTGTACTCGAACGCTGGATGGAAGCGAACGTAGTGCAGCGGGACATCGTCGCCCAGTTCGTCGAGCATCCAGCGCGCGACTTTTTCCGCGTCTGCGAGCGTGTCGTTGGCGCCCGTGACCAGGAGGTTGCTGATTTCCAGGTGGCAATCGCCGAACCGCCGCACCTGTTTGATGGCCTCAAGGACAGGCTCCAGCCGTGCCCGGGTCATCTTCGTGTAGAAAACCGGGTCCATCGACTTGAGCGACAGGCTGAAGATGTCGATGACTTCGTGGAGTTCGTCGACGGCTTCGGGCCCGATGTAGAACGCGGACTTGAAGAGGTTGAGAATGCCGTGCTTCCGCGCCAACCGTGCCGTGTCGATCACGAACTCGTGCCAGACGACGGGGTCGTTGTAGGTCCATGAGAGCACGCCGATGCCGTGGGCCAGCGCCGTCTCGACGACTTCTTCCGGCGTGTACCGGCGGACGTCCTCTTCTCGCACGTACGCCGCCTGCGACGTCGCCCAGTTCTGGCAGAACTCGCAGCGCATCATGCACCCGACGTTTCCGAGCGAGAGGATGCGCGCGCCGGGGCGGAAGTGATTCACCGCTTCGGTCTCGATAACTTCCTCGGTGAGCTGGACTGAGACGCCGTAATTCAGGGTGACGAGTTCGCCGTCGAGATTCTTGCGGACCTTGCAGAATCCATACCGGTCCGGCGCGAGGTTGCAGTGGCGGGGGCAGAGGAAGCACTGGACGCGGCCGTCGGGCAGCTTGTTGTAAAGCCTTGCCTGGCGCGGCGGCAACCCAAGGCGCTGGTCGATCGGAATGGTCTCGGCGAGCGGCGGGGCGAGGTCGGGCATCTGGAAATCCCTCGGAATGGGAGCCGGAAGCGACCGATGCGCGGGCATTGTAGGGACGGAAGACCGAAAGTCGAAGGAACCCAGATAGCGAGTGAACGCTCACTCACATTCTAAACCGCCGCTGATTGAGAGTCAAGCGCTCCCTGCAGAAAACGGGTTTCAGCGCAAGTCGCGCTTTCCTGGAATCCCCCGCCCCGTCACGGCGTAGCATCGGGTGAGGCTACCGCGGCCAGATTCAGGAAGTGAGCCATGCGACTGATGACCGTCGTCCTTCTGCCCCTGCTAGCGCTCGCAGCTGCAGCGGAAGAAGCTCCGAAGAAGTCCGAAGCGCAATCCGCCAGGGAACTTGCGGAAGCGATCCGCCTCGCGCCGGCATGGCTCTGGGCGGAGGGCAAGGCGCGCGACGACGTGCGCAAGGCGCTCGAGTCGCGCGACGTGCTCGACCGGCCGCTGACGAAGGCTCAGGCGCAGGCGCTCCTCAACACGCTCTCCGCCGGAAACCCGTTCCTCACCGACAAGACGAACTCCGGCGTCCTGGAAGTTCCGACCGGCAAGGACGGCGAGACGACGAAGGCCTGGTTTCAGCTTCCGCCGGGATACAAGCCCGGAAAGGACAAGCCGCCCGGGCTCGCCATCGCGCTTCATGGGGGCCCCGCCCCCGACTTCAAGACTGCGTTCGTGACCGCTCCGCAGGAACACTCGTACTGGACCGGCCCCGCCGCAAAGCAAAAGCTGATTCTCTGCTCACCGGGCTGGATCGGCGACCCCACGCGGATCGTGATGGAGACGATCGAAGCGGCGGCGAAGCGTTGGAGCGTGGACCGGTCGCGCCTGTTTCTCGTGGGGCATTCGGCCGGCGGCGTCGGCTCCTTCATGGTCGGCCCGCCGAACGCGGACCTCTTCGCGGGAATCGCGCCGTTCGTGTGCGGGATGGAGCACGGCGACCGGCTGAAAAACGCCTGGAATTTCGCCGTCTATCACGTGCTCGGGAAGAAGGACAACGAGTTCTTCCTCTCCACCGGCCGCAAGAACAGCGAGAGGCTGAAGGAAGCCGGCGGACCGCTCCAGATCGTCGAGAAGGAAGGCGGCCACGACGTCTACGCCGACGAGTGCGACAAGTCGCTGGCGTGGCTCGCAGTGCGGCCGCGCACTTTCTGGTCGAAGGACGTCCGCTGGAGCCGCGACGGCGCGCGGACCGAAGGCGGATTCTTCTGGATCGATCCGTCCTCGAAATCCGCCACGGCCGCGTTCACGGCCAAAGTCGAGGGAAACGAGATCAGGATCTCCGGCGCGCGCCCCGCGGAGATCGTGCTCTCGGACGCGCTCGTCGATCTCGACAAGCCCGTTACCGTCCTGGTTGAAGGCGAACCGGCGTTCCAGGGCGACGTGAAGCGAACGCTTCGCGTCGCGCTCGAATGGGTCGAGACCCGAAGGGACTTCTCCGGGGCGCCCCTCGCGAAGATCGCGCTGAAACCCTGACCTTTCGCGCGGCGCTCCCTGTCCTTAGCATCTCGCCCCTGATGCCACGGAAATCCCGCCCCACCCGCCGTCCGCCGCTTCCGCCCCGCTGGCTCATCGGCGCTTGCGGCGCGACCTATCGCGCCTGCCTGGACGCGCCCGGCGCGCCGGACAAGGTGATCGCGCGGGCGTTCCGCGAAGACGGCCGGCTGGCGGGAGAAGCACGCGGGTTCCTGGCGGACGTGGTGCAGGGGATGCTGCGTGCGCGCGGGTTCGTGGAAGCGGCGATGAGGCATGTCTCGCGGGGGCGCGACGAGGACGCGGTGCTTGTGTTCCTGCGGGCGCGGCGCGGGCTGACGGTCGGGCCGCGCGCCGCGGGGCTGGGCGGCGCAATCGCCGCCGGAGAAAGGGAGACTGGCGGAATCGATGCATTCGTCCCGGAGTGGATGAAGCGAATGCTCCCGGGGGGACACGAGCTGCTACGTTCGTTCGCGACGGAACCGCCGGTGACGCTTCGCGCCAACACGCTGAAAATTTCGCCCCGCGAGCTCGCGGAATGGCTGTGGCAGGAAGGGATCGCCGCGCAGCCGGCAAGTTTCTCGCCGCTGGGAATGACGCTCGAGGACCGCGCGAATGTCTTCCGCACGGAGGCGTTCCGCCAGGGAATGTTCGAGATGCAGGACGAGGGCAGCCAGCTGGTCGCGTTCCTCTGCGCGCCGGGGTCCGCGGACGTCGTCGTGGACGGCTGCGCGGGCGCAGGCGGCAAAACACTCGCGCTCGCGGCGATGATGGAAAACCGGGGCACGCTCCACGCTTTCGACACTGCCGCCTTCCGCCTCGACGAACTGCGCGAGCGCGCCGCCCGCGCCGGGGCGCAGAACGTGCGTGTCCAGCTGCTGGAAAGCGATCCGGGGTTGCTCAAGCGACTCCATGGCAAGGCCGACGTCGTCCTCATCGACGCGCCGTGTTCCGGCACCGGCGTGCTGCGCCGCAACCCGGACATCGCCTGGAAGCTGCGCGAGGAAGACATCCCGCGGCTCGTCGAAGAGCAGGCGCGACTGCTTGCGGCCTACGCGCCGCTCGTGAAACCGGGCGGCCGGCTCGTGTACGCCGTATGCTCGCTTCTCCCGGTCGAGGGCGAGAAGCAGATAGCTCGGTTCCTGCGCGAGCATGCCGACTTCCGTCGCGCCGACGCCGCGGCGATCCTGCGGCGGGCCGGCGTCAAACCCGATGGCCTCTTGACGCGCGGCGACCTTTCCATCGACCCGGTCCGTCACGGCACCGACGGATTTTACGCCGCCGCCCTGTCGAGGTAGCATCCGCGCCCCAGGACCGCTTCAAAAAGGACACCGCACCATGGCCATCAACGTCTTCGCTCCCTTCACGCTCGGCCCGCTGACCCTTCCCAATCGCATCGTGATGTCCCCGATGACGCGGAGCCGCTCGATCGGGAACATTCCGGGCCCGATCGTCGCGACCTATTACGCCCAGCGGGCGAGCGCAGGCCTCATCGTCACGGAAGGGACGTCGCCTTCGCCGAATGGCCTAGGTTACGCGCGCATCCCCGGGATTTACTCGCCGGCGCAGGTGGCGGGCTGGAAGGAAGTGACCGCGGCCGTGCACGCGAAGGGCGGCCGGATCTTCCTGCAGATCATGCACACCGGACGCGTCGGGCATCCGCTCAACCTCCCGGCCGGCGCCGAGATCGTCGGGCCGTCGGCGGTCGTGGCGAAGGGGAAAATGTTCACGGACCAGGAGGGGCTTCAGCCGCACCCCGTGCCGCGCGAGATGACGCTCGAAGACATCAAGACCGCGATCCGCGAATTCGTGCAGGGCGCGAAGAACGCGCGGGAAGCAGGATTCGACGGCGTCGAGCTGCACTCCGCGAACGGCTACCTGATGGAGCAGTTCATCAACCCGGGCTCGAATCGCCGCGACGATGCCTACGGCGGGACGATCGAAAAGCGGAGCCGCTTCGCCCTCGAAGTTGCGGCCGGCGTGGCCGCCGCGATCGGCAAGGACCGCGTCGGGATCCGGTTGTCGCCCTATGGCGTGTTCAACGACATCGCGCCCTTCCCCGAAATCGACGCCGTCTACACGTCGCTCGCGAAAGAGTTGGGCGGCCTCGGCCTCGCCTGCCTGCACATCGTCGACCACACTTCGATGGGCGCGCCAAAGGTCGATCCGGCGACCGTCGACCGGATGCGGGCGGCGTTCAAGGGCGCGACGATTCTCTCCGGCGGATACACGCTCGAGCGCGCCAACCAGGACCTCGCCGCCGGACGCGGCGACCTCATTGCTTTCGGACGACCCTTCCTCGCCAATCCCGACCTCCCCGAGCGCCTGCGGACGGGCGCGAAGCTCACGGAGGCCGACATGAAGACGTTCTACTCGGCGGGAGAAAAGGGATACACGGACTACCCCGCACTGAACGGGTAGCAGCCGGCGCGTGCCGGTGCCCTGCCCCCCCGCGGCGCACGCGGCGGAAGGAGACTATCGAATCTCAGTCCCCGTGCCCGGAAACAGCTTCTTCAGCTCGGCATTGAACGCCGCTTCGGCAAACCGCTTGAAATCGATTTCGACGTACATCTGGGACTTCCCTCCCCACGCCTGGACGCTCTCACTCGTCCCGGAGGCGGCGAACCGGAATCCTCCAAGGTAGGTCGCCCCCTCGAGCCGATAAACGCGCGCTTCGCACACGCACCTGCCCTGCGTGAACGTCTTCCCTTCTGCCATCGGGAGCGTGTATTCGATCGAGTGGATAACGATGGCGTACTTGAGCCCTGCGAGAGCGTCGAACCACTCGTTCAGTTCTCCCTGGGACTTGATGTCGGCGGGCGACCCGTCAGCGCGGCCGGTGACGGCGGCTTCGAGCGCGAGCCGTGAAGCGCGCTCGGGAAGCCAGATTGTGCCTGCGGGACCGGGTTTTGAGGGATCCCTCAGGATCGACACCTGCACGTCGTGCAGGACGAGGCAGTTCCAGGAGGGGCTGGTTGCAGGCGAATTGCGGGCCAGGGGCTGCACGTCCATGGCCGGATCCACCGCGCCTTCCGGCGCCTTCAGCGCGGGAAGCTTCGCCGCCGCGTCCAGGACCGTCACGAGCGCGTCTCGCTTCTTCAGCGCTTCGGGTTTTCGCGCCTCGATGACATCCCCGGCCGAAGGCCCCTGGTTCTTACCGCACCCCGCGGCCAGGAAAGTCAGCATCACTCCGACGATCACAGCGCCTGACATGAGCCGTTTCACCCGCGCCTCCCTGTCCTCGGTTCCGGAATTGTCCGGGAACTTACTTCATTGAATTCAGTCTGCGTACACTTCGGCGCATGAGCACCCCCGGATCGTTTCGAGACGCCGTGCTCGGCGCCCGGACGAAACTCGTCTGCTTCACACGCGTCTCCAACATTGTCCGCGTCGCGCCGCATCGCCGCGTCGACGTGCGCGCGAGCCTGCTGCATTACGTCTCGCCGGCGGAGGTCGCCCGGCTGGTGGAAGCGCTGGACAGTGCGCTGAAGTGTCGGGGTGTGTGACGATTGGGCGAGGGAATTCGCCGCGCAATCCGTTCGCTGGCTATCGGTTCCTGGCGCGCCGTTACCGTTTCAGATCCTTCGGCGCCGGCCCCAGCTCGATGTCAACATCATTGGGCCACTGGAATGTCCCCTCCGGCAGGTAGTCCTTCCGGATCACGGCGAGCTGTTCGGGAGTGAGATGCCGCACGAGGTCGTCGTAGGTCAACGCGCGGGCCGCATGCAACGCCCGCGCAACGCGCGAGATCCGGTTTTCCTCGCCGAGCAGCTCCTCAAGCGAGATCTCGTGCTTCTCAAATTTCTGCCTGGTCTCTTGCGGCAGTTTCTCGACCTCGGCGATTTCCGCCTTCAGCTTGTCCGCCAGGGCCATGATCATCTCCTGCCCCGACCGGTCCTCGAGCCGGTGATCGGCCGGATCGACCATCTCCAGGTACAGCTTCCGGAGGCCTTCGAGCACACGCGCCTCCTCGTCCTTGATCGCCTTCCGCAAGGCAGCCTCTCCCAGCGGATCGAGGCCGAGCGATTCCAACATCTCCTTCGTCGGCTCCTGGCCGACCCGAAGCGGGTTGCGGTGCTTTCCTTCTTCCACCGGAAGTTCCTTCGGCTTCTGCTCCGCGACGACCTTCGGCGGCGCCGGTATCGCCGCCGTTTTCTCCCGCAACGCCAGGAGATCCGCTTCGAGGGCCCTCACCGCGCTGCCGTGATTCTTCAACTCGGCCGCGACTCGTCGCTCCTCTTCCACTGCCCTGTGCCGCCCCTCCAGCGCCGCCTGGGCTTCAGCCCGGACCGCGGCCACCGCTTCGTCGCGCTCGTGCCTCAGGGAACGATTCTGAAAAAGGAGGGCGAGGCAAAATGTCAGCGCGACCAGCGAAACGGCAAGGGCCACGAGATCGAGGCGCTTCATGGGGTCATTATGCCTTCAAGCCGGGCGGATGGACGCGCCTGAAGCTGCGATAGAGAAGCAGGTCGTATGCGATTTTGAGGGCGCCTGCGACGAAGAACGGCACGCCTGCCAGCGCGGGACTGGCGAGAAGCGGGCCGACGAAGACGGGCGCCAGGGCGGCGCCGGTGGTGCGCGCGACGCCCGTGACACCGGCTGCGGCAGAACGCTCGTCAGCGTCGACGACCGAAAACATAAATGCCTGCCGCGTGGGGACGTCCATCTGGGAAAGGGAGAAGCGCGCGAGAAGGACAGCGACGGCAAGCGCGGGCGTCGGCATGAAGGGGACAAGGATGAGGAGGACGTTTGAGGGCAGGTGAGTGAAGACCATCGTGTTGATGAGGCCAAAGCGCTTCGCGATCCGCGAAGCGACGAGTCCCGACAAGCCGGCGAGCAGATTGGCGCCAAAGAAAATCGCGCCGAGCGTGGCCTCGGGCACCCCGTGCCTCACGTGGAACCAGTACGCGACGACGGCCTGCAGCACGAACGCGCCGCCGAAGCCGTCGAGGGCGAAGAGCGCCGACAGGCGGAAGACGACGGCGCGCGACTTGTGCAGCCCCAGGAAGAGGGGGGCCGTCGGCGCGGGTGCGCACGGCTCGACGTTGCGGCGCAGGAGCAGGAACAGGAGGCCGAGCACGACCCCGCAGGCGCCGTAAGCGACGACGATGCTGCGGTACGCCTCTGCCGCCGGGAGGCCGCTCGCCTCGAGGAATTTCACCGCGAGTCCCGCGGCGAGCGACCCCAGCGCCGTCCCCACTGACCCGGTCAGGTTGTACCAGCTGAGGATCGCCGTCCGGTCCGCTTCCAGCGACACCTCGGCCAGCGACGCCTGCTCTACCGCAATGAATGGCCCGACTTCGCTTCCGCTGGGGCTGATCACCCCGACGATCGCCGCGAGGAGGAGGATCACCGGGTTCGCGGTGACGGCAAAGACAGCGCCCGCCAGCAGCATGAGCACGGCGCCGGCCAGCAGGGTTTTACGCCGTCCGAAGCGGTCCGCAGCCGTCGTGAGCGCGAGCGAGATCGCCGTGTCGCCGAGAAGCGCCGCGGTCAGAAGGAGCCCCGCTTGCCGTTCCGACATCCCGGCCGCCGCGAGGTGCAACAGCAAAACCGTCGCCAGCCCGCCGTAGGCGAAGAGCCGGAGAAAGCGCGTCGCGAACAGGATGCGGGCATCCCGCGAGAGCCGGGACGTCAACTGCGAAACGCCCCGTCCGGCTTTCCGCGCTTCACTATCTCCTGGCAGTATGCGTAGAGCGCGTCATACATCGGGAACTCCGCGGCCTGCATCGCACGGGTGATCCACTTCATCGGCTGCCTCCCTCTCGCCTGAAAAGCGCGGTTGCCGTCCCCTCTATTTCGGACCCGGTGTCGCGGGTTCCCCGGGTTTGGCGTCGCTGTCCGCGACCAGGCCTTCGAGCCGGCGGCGCAGGTCCTCGTATTCCGGCGGGACAGGCCCGGGCTCCTTTGCAGTCGCTCCCGCTGCAAGCGGGATCGCCTTCTCGATCGCGCTCAACGCCTCCCGAAGCTGTCCCTTGGCCTCCAGCACAAGCGCCAGAGCGACCCAGCCCTCGGACCGCTCGCGCCCGGCAAACAGCATCTCCCCGGCGGCCGCTTCGGCCCGTGGGAAATCGCCGGCCAGAAGCGCGTCCTGCACGCGGCGGATCTGCCGACGGCCGAGCTCGGCGCCCGCGGGCGCCGCCGGCGGCTCGATCACGTCGACTTCGGCCGCTGCGCTCTGAACTTCGCCCTGCCAGCCGCGACCGTCCTGCAACTCGAGTCGCGCGACCAGGCGGAAGCGCCCCTTGGCGAGGGAGGCGAGCGAGGCCGCATCGATGCGGAGCACCAGGGTGGTGACGGCGCCGGGCTGAAGCGCAAGCGCGCCGCCGGACGGTTTTCCGGCGACCACAAACGGCCAGGCGACGACCGCTCCGCCGGCGTCCTTCACCACGATCTTCACGCGGGTAGCCCAGCCGCCTTCGGGCGGTTCGAGGGAGATCGGCGCCTTCGAATCGGGATCAGGATGGCGCAGAACGACTCCCACGATCACCGGCTCGCCGCGCCATAGCGCCTGGGGCGCGGCTGTCGGCGCGAGATGGCCGTCGACGCTCAACGCGATTTTCGGCGCAGGGGATTCCGCGCGGGCGGTGGCCGCCGCGACGAGAGCGAGGAACGGGATCCTGAGGAGGCGTTTCATTTTTTCTCCACCGGTTCCGGATCCGGTGGCACCGCGTCGTTGAACACGATCCAGTCGGCGCACGCGCCGCAGCCGCCCATGGCGTTGCCGTAGCGCGGTTGGGGCTTGTGCCCGGAAGCGTTCACGCCGGTCCCCAGGGCCGAGCGGCACAGCCCCCGGCCCAGGCGCTCGGAAGGTTTCTTGCTGATGTAGTAGAAGGTGTTGTGCGAAGGATCGCTCTTTTTCTCATAGAGACGCGCGAAGAAGTAGCGCATCACGCAGCCATCGTCGCCGGAGCACTCGCCACCCTGGGCTCCGACATACCAGCAACGGAGATCGGTGCTGTCGACTTTCAGAAAATCCTCGAGCTGCTTGTCGGTGAGTTTGACGTCAGGCCTTTGCTTCAGCATCTCCTTCAGCGCATTCCGGATGGCTTGATTCTGGGATTCGAGTTTGCGCCGGATTGCGGACTCCATCTCGGCGGCCAGGTCGCGCCCCGTCGTCTCGTCGAGGATGGTGACGAAGTGGTCATACTGTTTCCAGGCGGCCTTGCCGGTCGGGTTGCCAGGATCGTCGGCGAAGAAGAAGGTGAAGAACTTCCTCTCGTCGCCCTTCCCGTGATGCTCGACGCCCACGGAGTGCAGCAGTTCGTGCGCGATCGCAATGTCGTAGGTTGACATGAGGTCGAAAGCGGGGAGGTTTTCACTGGTGGTGATCGACGTCGAAGCGCCGCGCGGCTGGACCGAGATGCCCTTGGTGATCTTCGGCCGGCCCCGGACGCCCGCCACGGTGAACACCGTCACCGCGCCGTCCGTACCGGACTCGGTGAGAAGATACACGCCGTGCTGGTCGACGGCGTGCGCCCCCTGGGTGTGGTTCGCGTTCATGACGCGCGTTTCCCTGTCAAACTCGGCATCGTTCAGCTCGTGGTGCACCAGGGCCCCCGTGAGCTGCGCGAACCGCTCGATCCCCACCACGGCGTCGCCTCCCACGTAGTTGCGCACGAAGAAGTCGATCTTTCTCGGGTCGCCCTTCAGGTGCTTCCCGTTTTCCATGAATCCGCGGTATTCCTCGTAGAGCGCAAAGCCGTCACCGGGCGCCTTGCCGGCCTTGATGAGCTGCTCCGCGTCGTCCGCGTCAGCCTTGTCCTCGACCTTGTTGTCCTTCTTCCAGGCGTCGGCCACTTTTGATTCCTCCGTGCGCTTCGGAAGGCGCACCTCGTCCAGCGACGGATCCCCTTCAAGCGTCGCCCAGACCGGCCGGCCGTCGGTCAGGATCCCCAGCCCGGTGACCGCACCCCAGCCTCCCCAGTCGAAGGACTCGACCTCGAAGTCGACCTCGGTGAACTTCCCCTCCTTGCGAAGAAACGTGTCCTCTTTCTCCAGCGTGAATCCGGTCCCGGCTGCAAACTTCAAATCCGGTGTCTCCGCCCCGTCTTTGAGCGGGAAATTCAGGCAGACGCCCTTCTCCCTCGACACTCCGTTGATCTCGAGCTCCAGGGTCTTCAGCTTCGCCGTCGTCGTGCCGCCGTCGCGCCGCCGAAGCGTCGCCTTCATCCGAATTGAGTTACCCCGAGTTTTCTCGTCGGCGCCACCCTCGGGCAGCCATTTGTCGTAGTTCTCCGGCTTGATCTCGAGAACCACATCCTCCAGCGGCTCGGGCGAGAGCGTCCACGTGATCGTTCCCTGCACGGAGCCGTACCGGAACTTCCAGTCGCCGCGCTCGGTGATGTATTTCCCGAATTCCTTGCGGGGAATCCGCATCGTCCCCGTCAGCACACTCCCCGACGACGGCAGCTTCCGGTCCTTCAGCTGCCACCTCACGAACGCCGGCACGGTTTCCGGCGTGAAGGGCACCTCATCCCCCGTTTTCGTCAGCGTCACGTCGCCCGCCCGGATCTGGCCCATCTCGAACGAGTACGTTCCCTTCGCGATGTCGATCTCCAGCTGGTGCATTTCCTTACGCTTGCCCGCGAGGCCTCCCTTCAGCTCCTGGCCGAAAGTGACACGGCCCGTCGATCCTCCCTCGCCCCAATCTTCCCCCGAAGAGTCGAACTTGTCGGCGACCGAGAGGCTGAATTCCGTGTCATCCTCGGGCCCGGGATTGATGACCGCGCTCATCCAGTGCCGCACCTTCGAGAGTCTCTCCATCTGGGCATCGAATCCCTTCGGCTTGGGGCCCGGGTCCTTGTTCTTCTGCATCTGCGCGTAGGCGGCGGCGGTGGCCTGCTCGCCCGGCATGCCGGGAATACGGAACTTGACCGCCGCATCCCGGCAAATCGTGTAACTCTGCTCCACATCCCCGCTGCGATGGCCCGCGCCCCGGATCGAAATGTGCACGGTGCCGTACCACAACTGGTTTTCGAAGAAGCGCTTCCGGAGATTCTCCTGGG
The DNA here is from genome assembly GCA_038060895.1 of Planctomycetota bacterium. Taxonomy (GTDB): domain Bacteria; phylum Planctomycetota; class MHYJ01; order WSZJ01; family WSZJ01; genus WSZJ01. The sequence goes on along the minus strand of JBBTCT010000035.1, from coordinate 29,951 downwards.
AAGCGCTCTTCCCCGCGCCCTGCGTCGGCGCGTACTTGCTGAAGTGATCGACGTCCGCGACGACCTGCCCGGCTTCAACGCGCGCTTCCGGAACTTCCTGCCACGCTCCCTCCTGCCACACCGAAAGGCCAACCGGCGTGTCCGCGAACACGAGCGAGGGATCCAGCGGGAGAGTCAGCCGGACCGGCTTGGAAAATGTGAAGTGCTCCTCGTCGTTGACCCTGAAACTCCAGACCGCCCCGGCGAGGTGCACGGTCTCCGATTCGTGCGTTTCCGCCGGCTCCTTCTGGAGTGAGACCTGGACGAATCGGTCAACGGCGCCCGGGGGAACCGTGAGCGTGGCGCTGTCCGCTTCGCCAACGCGGCCACCTTCTTCCCTGCTGACACTGCCGCGGATCGTCCGGCCGGCGACGGGGGTCCCGGTCGAAGGAGGAGGCGCCTTGGAGTCGCACCCTGAAAGAATCGCGAGCAGGAATGCCGACACGGGGAGATTTCGCATGGGCAAAGGAGCATACCAGCAACGACGGGCGGGCCCTTACCCGCGCAACCTGCGCTGGAGCCTTTTCTCAACGCTCCTCACCTTCGAATCGATCCTGCCGTCCTTCCCCTTTCGCGCATCGACCTTGATGGAGCAGGAGACGCGGCGGCAGTCCTTCGACATCGCGGTGTAGCAGCGCTTCACGACCTCCATCACCTCGTCCCAGTTCCCTTCCAGCACCGTGCCCATCGGATTCAGGCGGTACGGGACGCCCGAGCGGTCGATGATGGCGAGACTACGGGCAACGTACTTTCCTACGGACTCCCCTTTGTCGAGCGGCGACATCGAGAACTCGAGCAGCACGGACATGGTTCAGTCTCCGCGAATGAGAAGCGGCGACAGGCTACCACCGAACCTACTTGACCAGCGCGGGCTTCCAGGTCACGCGGACGACTTTGGCGACCCCGTCGGCGCCCTTTTCGAGGAAGAGCATCGCGGGATCTTTCCAGAGGCACGCCGGCGCCAGGCAATCGGTGTCCGGGAACGAAAAGAGCTCGTGGCAGTCAACGATGCCGCGGGCGGTATTCACGGTTCCGCTCGGCTGCGCTTCCGAACGCCAGACCTTCATGCGCCCGTTCACGCCCTTCCCCGCGAACCAGACCAGCCCGCCGCCGGGGGCCAGCGAGGGATCGCCGAGTTTCGCGGCCGTCGCTAGAGTGAACTCCTTCCCACCGTCGGGATCGATCGAGAGGACGCTTTCCATCGCGGCCGGGCCGGCCGTCGGGACGCGGCGCGAGACGAGCCGCGATTTCGGGGCGACGACCGCGAGGCCGTGAAGCGTCGCCTGCGCTTCGCTGTGGACGACTTTCAATTCGACGTCCGCGTTCCCCGCGAAATCCGCCGCTCCCATCGCAGTCGCCGCGGCGTCGGCCACGGGGGCGAGGAGAGCGAAGAGGCGCTGGCCGTCCGCCGAAGCTCCGGCCGCGGTCACCTTCAAGCCGGCCGGGACGGTTGCGCGGCGCGTCGTCTTGCCATCGGGAGAAACCGACACCGCGCCGCCCTTCTCGTCCGCGAACGCGATCCACCCGCCTGTCGAGCAGGAAAGGGGGCCGCCGGCCGTCTTCCCGAGTTCGACTTCGCCCCCGCCGTCCAACAACGTGGAATAGACGCGTCCGTCCGCAGAAACCACGAAGCGGATCCCGTCGCTGGCCACCAGCCAGTCCGCCACTTTTCCTTCAACCTCGCACACGACCTTCCGGTTCTTCCCCGCGGCGTCGTACCGGGCGAACGCCTTTCCTTCGCGAATCACGAATCCACCCGGAATCGCCGCCACCTTCTCCTCGGAAGCCTTCACGTCCGACCGGGTGTACACAAGCTCCTGGACGGGACCGCGCTCCATGTTCTCCTTCCGGTCGCGAGGAGCGAACCCGGGCGCGCCTTCCTCACCGGCCGCCGGCCGTCGCCCGGCAGGCTCCTCGAGGTCGTCCCCATCGTCGGCCCAGGCCGGAGTCACGATCGCCGAGGCGGCAAGAAGGCAGGACAGGAAGGGGTGCGGGCGCGTGCGCATCATGTCGGTGGCTCCGGGGCAATGGTGACGTCCTTGGACGTCCTGGAATGGACTCGAGTTCCGCAGAATCTGAGAAAGCGCCGGGGGGTGGTCAAAGCAACTGCGACAGCAGCGCGCGGGCCGGGACGACCACCGGTCCCTTCCTCCCAACGCCTCGCCGTTGCGAGCGATACTTGCAGGATGTTGGCGAGCTGCGCGAAGAAGGGCTGCGAGGGCAGCCGGCGGTCGCAGGAGGTCGTTCGGGGATCCAGCGCTGCCATCGCCGACGCGCCCGAGCACGCTCATTTCGCGTTCCTCGACATCACCGTTATCATCCGCCGCTTCCCCAATCACGGACAACCTCATCATGTCCCTCAAAGGCCGCAACTTTCTCTGCACCCAGGATTTCACGCGCCGCGAAATCGAGCAGATCCTCGCGACCGCCGCTCTTCAAAAGAAAAAGGGCTGGAAGCCGCTCAAGTCGAAGCCGAGGCTCGCCCTGCTGTTCTTCAACCCGTCGTTGCGCACGCGGTCTTCGTTCGAGCTCGCGGCGTGGCAACTCGGCGGGCACGCGGTGACGCTTCAGCCCGGGAAGGACGCATGGGCGATGGAGTGGCGCGAGGGGATCGCGATGGACGGCGAGGCGGAGGAGCACGTGAAGGATGCGGCGCGGGTGCTGGGGCGTTTTTTTGACGCGGTCTGCGTGCGGTGCTTCCCGAAGTTCCAGGACTGGACGGTCGACAAACAGGACTCGATGTTGCGCGCGATCGAGCGGTACGCGGGCGTCCCCGTGATCAACATGGAAACGATCGTGCATCCGTGCCAGGAGCTGGCGATGGCGCTGACAATGAAGGAGAAGATGAAGAAGACGGACGGGAAGAAGTTCCTGCTGACGTGGACGTTCCACCCGAAGGGGCTGAACACGGCGGTCGCGAACTCGGCGGCGCTGATCTCGACGAAGATGGGCATGAACCTCACCGTGCTGCGCCCGCCCGGGTACGACCTCGACCCGATGTTCATGGACCAGGCGCGCGAGAACGCGAGGGCGCAGGGCGGGACCGTCACGGTCACCGACGAGATCTCGAAGGCGTACGGGGGCGCGGACTTCGTCTACTGCAAGAGCTGGGGCCGCCTCGACTACTTCGGGCGCTGGGAAGAGGAGAAGGCGATCCGCGAGCCGCACCGGCACTTCATTGTCGACGCCCACAAAATGAAGATGACCAACGACGCCTGGGTGAGCCACTGCCTCCCGATGCGCCGCAACGTCAAGATGACCGACGAGGTCGCCGACTCGAAGAAGTGCCTGATCATCGACGAGGCGGAGAACCGGATTCACGGGCAGCGGGCGATGTTGACGCACGTCCTGGGGTAGGCAGTTCAGCGAACGCGAAATGGCCGGTCAGGCTTCCAGCACCGCGCTGCGCAACTCCTCCGCGATCCATTCGGCCGACTCGCGCCCGCGCGGCAGATCGGCGTAGCTACGGGGCGTGCCGATCCGGAGGCGGAGCTTCCGCGGCCGCGGGATGCAGGCGTGTCGCGGCCAGGCGGCGTGAGCTCCTTCGATCCGGCAGGGGACTACGGGGATGTCGCTTCCCGCGAGCAGCAGGCCGATGCCCGGCTTGAACTCGCCGATCTCTCCCGTCGCGGAGCGCGTCCCCTCGGGAAACAGGATCAGGACGTTCTTCGGGTTCCCCAGCAGGCCACGGCAGAGATCAAGGCTCCTCTTCTGCCGCGTCTTGCGGTGAAACGGAAGCGCATTGATGGCGATCGTGGCCAGTGCGATTCGCGGGACCGAAGTGAAGAACGTGTCGGCGGCGGCGGCGGGGAACGCGTTGTGGAGGCGCGAGAACGGAAGCGCGGACAAGAGCGCGAGCGTGTCGAGGTGACTCGAGTGGTTCGCAACCATCACGAACGCCCCTTCTGCGGGCAGGTTTTCTCTTCCGGAAATCTCCAGCCGGTGCCACACGCGGAGCCCGACGCGGATCGCGATGGCTGCCAGGGCGCGCGCGCCGTAGACGAGCATGTCGGGCTCGCGCGGAAAACGGCGCAGCCGGTCGACGAGGGACTCGCCCAGGTCGGGGGCGGGCTCGTAGACCCAGTCGTGCGGGGCGGCGTCAGTGGGCGTAGATTCCATGGCTGTTCTGGATGAGGTGGAGGAAGAGTGGGGCGGTGTAGAGGAGGCTGTCGATGCGGTCGAGGACGCCGCCGTGGCCGGGGATGAGGGCGCCCATGTCCTTGACGCCGAGATCGCGCTTGATGACGGAGATGGAGAGGTCGCCGAGCTGGCCGCCGACGCCGACGATGAGGCCGGTGAGGATGAGGTCGGTGGGCGTGAAGTGCGGAAACGAAAAGCGGAGGAGCCAGGGCAGTGCCATCGAGACGGCGAGGGCGCCGAGGGCGCCTTCCCAGGTCTTGTTGGGGCTGATGGCCGGGCGGAGTTTGTGGCGGCCGAAGATTCTCCCGAAGGTGAAAGCGGCGATGTCGTTGAGCTCGACGGCGAAGATGAGGTAGAGGAGGTAGCCGTAGGCGTGGTTGGTGTTTGCGAGCCAGGGGAGGTGGCCGAACATCCAGCCGAGGTAGAGGAAGGCGAGGATTGTGAGGGCGATGTACTGGAGCTGGCCGGCGACGCGGTCGCGGAGGATCGGGATCAGCACGAAGACCGTGATCGCGAAGGCAGGCATCGCGAGGAACAGGCCCCACCAGCCGTGAAGTCCCGTGTAGGTCGGGTCGCCAACGAGGGTTGCGACGCCGGTCGCCACGATCGCCAGGTAGGAGGCGCCCGTCATCCACCAGTCGCGGTACAGCCCGGTGGCGCGCGCGAATTCCTTCACGCCGAGGACCGAGAGCGCCGTCAGTGCAACGATCGTGACTTCGCGGCCGAGCCCGATCACCAGGAATGCCAGCGGCGCCATGAAGAGCCACGAGCGGTACGTGATCCAGATTTTCGCCACGTCGCGCCTGAAGACGAAACGCGCGATGAGAAGCCCGAGCGCGCCGGCCAGGAGGGCGCCTCCGACCAGCAGCGCGTAGGTGCGATAGACGGGGCTGTCGAAGGCCGTGCGCCAGTTCACGGGCAGGCACGGCCACGCGTACGGCCCGGCGCTCACGGGCGGCGACGGATTGCGCTTTTCGGGACCGCAGCCAGCGAGCGCCACGAGGGCGAGGAGAAGCCATGCAGGCGCCCGGCGGAGGAAGCTCATGGCCGCGGCCCGCCTGCCGCAGGCCGGTCGCGCAAAAGTCTCAGCGTGTTCGCGAGCCGGACGACGCACGTTTCCACGGAGCCGGCGATGACCAGCATGAGCGCGCCGTCGAGCACGCTCCACCCCCGCCACTCGTCCGTCAGGCCGCGCCACCCCAGCACGCCGGCCGCCACCGACGCCGCCATCAGCGCCACCATCCGCCACTGCTTTGACATCACGCCGCCGTATTCGCGCTTCCCCGCCACCGCCTGCCCGAGCACCCCGACGTACGCCGTAAGGAGCGCGCCGATGATCGCCCAGTAGCCGAAGAGCGGGCAGCAGAGCCCCGAGTGCGCCACGCCTGCGAAGATCAGGACATCGCTCACGCGGTCGGGAAGCTCGTTGACGATCTCGCCGCGCCGGCTGGCTTTGCCGGAAGCGAGGGCGACCATGCCGTCGAGCATGTTGAACCAGAGACGCAGGAGGCAGAGAAGCGGGGCGGCGAAGAGCAGTGCGGGGACGCGCCCGGAGTAGAAGAAACAGGCTCCCGCGCCCGCGGCAGCCACGATGGAGGCGTAGGAGATGGTGTCCGGGTGGATGCCCAGACTCACGCACGCGCTCACGGCCCAGTCCGCCGTGCGGCGGAAAATGCCGGCGATCGGACGGCGCGACTTCGGTGCGTAAGCGTCCATTTTGTCTCCCGGTCTCGGTTCTCCCCGGCGCGCTTCAGGAGTGAAGCGCGCCCGCGGAGTCCAGGTTCACGGCATCGGAGTGCATTCTCGCGAAACTCTCGAGCACGAGGCGCGAAGCCTCGGGGAATACGACGCCCGGCCTGGCGGTCTTCAGGGATTCGATGGCAGATTCAACGGTTCTCGCGTGGCCCGTCGCGACCAGCCAGGCGGCGGCAATGGCGGCGCTTCTTCCCAGGCCGATCGCGCAGTGGACGTACGCCGGCCCGGGACTCCTGCGAAGGAACTCGACCGCCTGCTGGATCTGATCGAGACGCGGCGGCGTCAGGTCAAGGACGGGAAAGTTTGCGTACGCGATGCCGCGGAAAGCGCGCGGCGCGGAGAATTCTGCGGTGAGATCCAGGACGCGAACGACGCCCCTCGAGAGCAGCTTCGCCGCTTCCCTTTCCGTCAGCGCGCGTCCGAGGAACAGCCCCGGCGCGATCTCGGACCAGGGAGGCCGGCCGTTCGCGCGAAGGCGCCAGTTCACCCACGAGCCGGCCAGGACGGGGGCGAGGAGGAAGCGCGACGCGACCGGCAGAGTTCCGCCCGACTTGCGGAATGTCGCGGGGCCGAGACCGAGGTACGCGGCGCCCACCCAGGCGAGGGCAAACGCCGGCCACGCCAGTCCCCACGCGGACGGAAGGAGGAAGGCGGCCGCCATGCAGGCGACCGAGCCCGCGAGGTACGCCAGGCCCGGAATGGCGTGGAGACGTCCGCCGGGCGCGGCGTCGGGGGCGCTTCCGGGCCACAGCAGGAGGCACAGCGACCCGAGGGCGAAACCGCCGACGAGGTCGGCGACGTGATGTTGCCAGGTGAAGAGCGTCGAAGCGACGGTCAGGACGAGGCAGGCCTGGAAGAAGAGGCGACCCTTGCGTCGCAGCGTGGCGAAGACCGGCCAGAGGATCGTCGCGTAGGCGACATGCAGGGACGGAAACAGGTTGTGCGGGTCGTCCATCGTATCGAGGGCGCCGAACAGCGCGCCGAGGGCGCCGTCCACGGGCGGCCGGGGCCACGCGAACGTGAGGGGAAACACGAGGAAGAACACGCCGGAGGCAAGCGTCGCCGCGACGATGCGCACCGCGTGCGTGCGCAGGGCGCGGCGCGTCGTCAGGAGGAACGGCGCGAGGAAGAACAGCAGGTCGATCGACCAGTACGGGACGATGGCGGCCGGCACGAACGGGATGCGACGTTCCCATTCGGCGCAGATGACCCCGGCGTCGCCCGCCCGGGCTGCCAGCGCGTTGCACGTCCCGTAGACCGCGAAGAACAGAATCGACAACCCCGTGGCCACGGCGAGCGCTTCCCACCGGGAGGGACGCGCGTCGCCGGCGGTCACGCCTTCGCGGCCAGCGACACCGTGAAGATTCCCCATGGGTCCACCTCCATCGAGCGTTTCACGAACCCCGCCGCAGCCGCGAGCTGGTCCATCTCGGCCTGCGTGCGGCGCCGCATGATCCAGGGCGCGCCGTCGCGGTTGACGAGGACGCGGGCGATCATCTCCAGCTGAGGATGCCACGGCTGGTTCGTGTAGAGCAGGACTCCGCCGTCTTTCATGGCGGCGGCGATTCCCTTGAGGGACTCGAGAACGCGGTCGTTGTCGCCGAATAGTTCGTAGAGGCCCGAGACGATGGCGATCGTCGGCGCGGGGGAGACGGACTCGAGCGAAGCGCGGTCGAACGCGTCCGACTTCTCGACCGTGACGCCGGGGACGCCGAGCTCGCGCGCCAGGTCGGTGGCGCGGCGCACCGACGCGTCGCTCCAGTCGCGCAGGACGGCCGTGGTGCCGTTGGCGCCGTCGCGCCGAAGCGCATCCAGCACGTACCTGCCGCCTCCGCACGCGACGTCGAGGATGCGGACGGGTCGCCCCGCGGCGCGGGTTTCGGCGATTGCCGAAGCGAGAAGCGATTCCATGTTCTGCTTGCGGCGCCGGATTCCGCGCCAGCCGATCGAGTTGAGGTAGACGCGGTCGATGAGGCGCCCGAGCCCGAGGCTTCCGGAAGCGCGGTCCCGGTAGACGTGATCGAGGGACACGCCGGAGTCGAACCCGCGGCGCCAGCCGAGGGCGATCCCGTCGCTCAGCCGTCCCACCGTGCGCATCCAGGCGCGCGCCGCGGCGAACATCCAGCGCTTCGGCGAGAAGATCGACAACGGCGTGCTCAGCTCGTCATGCTCTCGCTGCGTGAATCCCGCGCGGTGAGCCTGCAGCAGCGATGCCCCATCGCCGGCGGGACGATCGAAACAGCGCTTCGCGAAATCCACGATCATCCCGATCGCCATCGCCCGTTCGCGTTCGTGCAGGACCGCGTGATGGAACCCGGAAAGCAGGTGCCATTCCTTGAGAGGCGAAGACAGACCGTCGAAGAACCGCTTCTGGTCTGCGACGCTGACGACGTAGTCCTGCGCGGCCGACAGGACGAGCGTCGGCGCCACGATCGCCCCCGCGTCCCGGATCAGCCGCTCGCTCGCGTCGCGCAGGTCGAGCAGGATGTTGCCCGCGATCTGCCTGAAGATCAGCGGGTCCGCGTCGTACAGGTCCTGCTGGTCCGGGTCGTGCGTCACCCAGCGGCTCTTCACGTAGCTCTTCACGAAGAATTTTCCCCCCATCCGTCGCCGCAGCCGAAGCGCCGTGAGCGCAAACGGGACGTAGAGCTTCACGCGGAACGCCGGCGCGGCGAGGACGAGCCCGCGAACGGGCGGGGCGTAGTCGTGGATCCAGGAAGCGGCGAGGACGGCGCCGACGCTGTAACCGAGGATGAGCGTCTCCTGCATGCGCACGCCATGCTCTCGCTCGAGGTGCCGTGCGAACGCTTCGGCGTCCTTCACGAAGACACCGAGGTCCTCCGCCCATCCCCGGTCCCCGGGAGACTTCCCGTGTCCGCGCTGGTCCCACGCGAAGACGGCCATACCGGCGGCCGCGAGCGCGGCGGCGGTTTCCTCCATGCGGCCGGAATGCTCGTGGCCGCGATGGAAGAGGATTGCCGCGCGGGTGCCGGGGCGGGAAGCGTTCCAGGCGCGGTAGAAGAGGGGGACGCCGTCGACGGACTTGAAGGTGAGTTCGGTGCAGGGCATGGGAGGCGCTCCAGGGAGGTCGGAAGCGGCGGATCGGGGGGCGCGTTCGGATGTGTGAGTGAACATTCACTCACATCATACGCCGCCCGGGAACTGAAGTCAAGTCCACTCCGCAGAATCAGGCAAAAAGCCGGAGCTGCGCGATCAGGTCTGTCACGTCCGACGAATCGATCACCCCCACCTGCTTCCCTTCCGGCGCCAGCACCCGCAGGTCCGGAATGTTACGCACCGCGTACTTGATCGCCACCGCCCGCGCCGGGTTCGCCGCCGAACGGTCCGTCAGGTCCATCTTCACCAGCACGAACTTCGCCAGGAGCGGCGCGACGCGCGGATCCGAGAGCTCGGCCTCGAGCTCGTTGCATCCCCCTCACCAGTGCGCGCCGAAGTCGAGCAGGACCTTGCGGCCGGAAGCGCGGGCTTCGGCCTGTGCAGCGTCGAGGTCGGTCTTCCATTCCGGGGAGGTGGGCATTCCCCGGATCGTACGACGCGACTTCGAGCGTGACCAGTCCGGCGGGACGCGGCGCGCGTAACATAGGCTGGCCGCCCGCACCCAGGAGAAGCCGATGCCGAACGACGAATCCCCGCTGCCCAGATCCGAAGCGGAATGGAAGGTGAAGCTGACGCCGGAGCAGTACCGCGTCCTTCGCGAGAAAGGGACCGAGCGGGCATTCACGGGTGCTTTCTGGAATTCCCATGAGCCGGGCGTCTATCGATGCGCCGGTTGCGGCGAAATGCTCTTCCGCTCGGACTCAAAGTTCGACTCCGGCTGCGGCTGGCCGAGTTTCACCGACCCGGCGGACAACGGCGGCGTGGCCGAAACCGTGGACGCGAGCCACGGGATGGTACGGACGGAGGTGACTTGCACGAAGTGCGGCGGCCACCTCGGCCACGTGTTCGACGACGGCCCGGCGCCGGCGCACAAACGGTACTGCATCAATTCGGTCTCGCTGGTTTTCCAGAAGGACAAGAAGTAGGAACATTCGTGCGCATCCGGGATCGGCGCGTGCGTCTTCAAGACGACGAATCGAAGATGGCTCTTCTGCCCCACCTCTCCGCGCAAAAAGAGCCATTCTGCGGCGCCGGACGCGCCGGCTATCCATACCGGGCCGGGCACGAACCTTGCACCCTAGTAGAGCGGTCCGAGGAAAGCCCGAGGCGAGCGAAAAAGCTCCCCAAGGCGAACCGGAGGCAGGGTCGGGAAGTGAGGCAGTCCTGCCCGGTCCTCGAAGCGCTCTCCCCGGACGCCGTGATGGTCCCGCGGAGCCATCCGCAGATCGCGAGCGGCCTCCGCGAAGCCGGTGTCGGGGCGCGCGTCCTTCGCGTGCCCGTCCGAGGCGGGATGGCGGTGAAGTGCCCTCGGTCGGCGGCGCGCGCCTGTCGGGCGGATCGGTGCGGGACGTGCGGAGAAGAAAGGAGGCCTGTGCGACACACGGAGAAGGTGACGGTGACGTGATTGGCCCGTGGTTTTGCCGTCCGTCCTGTGGTGGTCAGGTGACCGTGAAGTCCGTGTCGCGAGCAGATCGTGTGCCTTGAGCCGCACCGCCGCCCTTCGTCGCCGCCCCTCTCAGGGGCGGTTTTTTTTGCCCCGCGACCCCGGCTGGAACGTCGGCGCTTCTGGTAGGATTCGCCGCGAAGAGATCGCCGTTCGTCGGGGTTCCAACAAGGGGAGGAGACATCCATGAGGCTCGCCACGGCCGCACTGTTCGCCTTCGCCGCGATGGCCGCAACCGGTTGCGGCCCGATCGACTACGAGCGGGACATAGAGAGAGTCGGAGGCCGGAACGTCTTCGTCGAGTCGCCGAAGATCACCAACTGCCATGCGGAGCTGGACAAGGCCGCGACGGAAGCGGACATCAAGAAGGCCGCGGAAGAACTCTTGACCCACTACGGATTCCGCGTGGTTTCCGACCCCGGCTCAGCGGACCTGGTGCTGCGCGCGGACGTGCTGGAGTTCCACCTCGGAAGCAAGGCGGCGCGCATCCTGGTCGGCGCCGGGCAGGCCTGGCACGACACGGTGGTCCTGATCAAGCCGAAGAACCTCACGGACAACACGGGACACCGGCGCGCCGAAGTCAGCGCCGGCGCCTTCAACAACTGGCAGGGGACCGAGGCGCACCGGCGGGCCGTCATCAACGAGATCGGGAAGATGCACGTCTGGGTCGCTCAGAAATACTGCCCGTAGGACTCCGCGGCGGTTCGCCGCGATTGAAGGAGCTTTCGATGCACGCACGCTGGGTCCTGGCGGCCGTCGCGATGGCCGGCATTGCCGTCGCAGACACTACCCTCACGGGAACCGTGAACGGCGCGGACGGGAAACCCGTCGCGGGCGTCGAGGTCGGGACCAACTGGCAGTTCGGCAGGGAGATCAAGTCCTACGGCGGCGTGAAGACCGGCGAGGACGGGACATTTACCCTGGTCCTCAAGTACTACCGCGCGCCGGTGGCGCTCATCGCGTTCGACGAAGCGCGCGAGCTCGGCGCGGCCGTCGTCGTCGGCGACCCGGCCAGCCCGCAACCGCTTCGCCTCGCGCCCCTGGCGACCGTGAGCGGCGAGCTGGCGTGCACCGATGCGTCGCTCAGCCCCGCTGGCGCTTCCCTCCAGTGGCAGTTCGGCAAGGCGCGGGCGGGAAACCTGCACGCGACGGAGCTGAAGTGGTCCACGAAGCTGCCGCCTGGCGCGTGGAATTTCTGGGTTTCGCATCGCGACATGGAGACGCTCTCGAAGAACGTCGAAGCGGCCTCCGGCAAGGACCTGGACCTGGGGCTTCTCAAGATCGCGCCGACCGCCCTGGCGACGCTCATGGGAAAGGAATTCCCGGCCTGGAAGATCAGCGACGCCCGCGGCGTCGCGAAAACCGCGCAGCCCGCCGACTACCGGGGCAAATGGGTCCTCATCGAATTCTGGGGCTTCTGGTGAGGGCCGTGCACGGGCGGCAGTCTGCCGCGCCTCATGGACTTCTACGAGAAGCACAAGGACCAGCGCGACCGCTTCGAGATCCTCGCCTTCCACGACGCCCGCGCAAAGACGTTCGAGGAACTGGACGAGAAGCTGAAGCCGATCATCAAGGACAAGTGGCAGGGAAAGTCGCTTCCCTTTCCCATCCTGCTCGACGCTTCCGGGGACACGATCAAGAAACTCGGCATCCACTCGTTCCCGACGGTGATCCTGATCGACCCGGAGGGAAACCTGGTCAAGGGCGGTAGCGAGGCGAGGTTGGAGGAGGAGCTGAAGAAGGCGCCTGCGGAGAAGTAACGCCTTCCAGCGATCCACGCATGCCCATCGTCTCCTGGCCTGCCGACAGCCGCCGGGCCGAGTGCGCCGCCGACTCGACGCTCCTCGCGTGCTCGCTCGCCGCGAGCCTGCCGCTGGCACACGCGTGCGGCGGGAATGCGAAGTGCTCGACCTGCCGCGTGCTCGTTCTTGAAGGGGCAGCCCACCTCTCGCCTCCGACGGAAGCCGAGCGCGAAATGGCCACCCGCCTGGGATTTCCCGAAGGCGTCCGGCTCGCGTGCCAGGCCAGGATCCACGGCGACGTGACTGCCTGGCGGCTCGTCATCGACGCGGAAGACGAAGCGCTCGTCGAAGGCGAACTCGAAAACACCGGACCGCACAGCCTCGGCGAGGAGCAGCACGTCGCGATCCTCTTCTGCGACATCCGGAACTTCACCACGTTCGCAGAGTCGCATTCGGCTTACGACGTGATCCACGTCCTGAACCGCTGGTACGTCCGGGCCGAAAAGGTAGTCCAGTCCGCGAACGGCCGGATCGACAACGTCATGGGCGACGGCTTTCTTGCGCTCTTCCAGGAGCCCCGCGATGCCGTCCGCGCCGCCCTGGGCCTCGTTGCCGCGGCAAACCAGATGTCCGCCTGGGTCGAGTCGCAGTTCGGCTCCGGATTCCGCATCGGCTGCGGCGTCCACGCCGGCGACGTCGTCCTCGGCGCCGTCGGCGCCGGCGGAGCGCGCCGCATGACGGTCGTCGGCGACGCGGTCAACCTGGCTGCGCGCGTCGAAGCGGAAACAAAAAACGCGGGCGTCGACGTGCTCGTCACGGCCGCCGTCTGGGAACGGGTGAAGGACCAGGTCGAAGGCGGAAAGACGGTGGATGTGCTCATCAAGGGGAAGAGCGGGCGGTACGCGCTTCACGAAGTCCGGGTCAAGGGCTGACCGGGCCACTGGCCGCAGCCCCACGAAAAAACCCCCGCGAGCTCATCGCCCGCGGAGGCTGTTGCATTCACCCCAGCCCGCCCCGACCCCGACCCGTCGTTCTCCATCCCCTGCCGTCTTTCCCTACCAGTTCCCAATGTCATCCCCCGCGCCGCACTCATCCTTCCCGTTCGGGCCGCACGAGAACAAGTCAAACGCTGCCCCCTTCGTGCCCGGCGAGTGATAGATCAGCGGATTTCCCCAGACGTCCACGGCTTCGCTTCGGCCATTCAGCTCTTCACGATTGAAGCGGTAGTAAACCGCGCGCCTGCCGGCGGAAAGCGCGACTACCATGCTGGCGTTGACCGAGTGCGGCAGGTACCCGTTCTCGGCCTGGAACGCCTTCAGCGCAGCGTCCAGATCCTTGATCTGCTTCTTCGCAAGATCTCGTTTGTCAGGCTTCGGCGGCTCCGGCGGCGGAGGCTTCGGCGGATCGACGCGGGGCGGATCTTCGCGCCGCGGGGGATCTTCCCGGCGCGGCGGTTCGACTCTGCGAGGCGCGGGCTCGAACGACCAGAGATGCACATTCCTGTCTCCGCCCGCGGCTGCCAGAACTTTACCGTCCGGGCTCCACGCCACCGCCGCGAAGTTATTGTTGAACCCGTCAAAGTCCTCGAGCAGATTCCCGCTCGACACTTCAAAGATCTTCACTTTCGCGTCATGGCACGCGGTCGCCACCTGCTTTCCGTCAGGCTTAAATGCAACGCCGCAAACGCGCTGGTCGCCGACCTGGAGAGTCTGTGTGGCCCGGCCGCTGTCCATATCCCAGAGCCGGACGGTGCCGTCGAAGCTCGAGGTGGCGAGGAGTTTTCCGTTGGGGCTGAAAGTGACGCCGTGGACCTGGTCCTTATGGCCGCGAAGCGAGAACAGGATCTTTCCGCTGAGCGCGTCGTAGACGCCGAGGCCGGCCTGCTCGTCGCCGACCGCAACTTTCGACCCGTCCGCGCTGAGCGCGCAGCCCCACCCCTCGCCCTTGATCTTCCAGCGGCGGATTTCCGCGCCGTTTCTCGAGTCGGTCAGCTTGAGAACGCCGTCCCGGCCCGTGCTGGCGATGACATCGCCGCGCCACGCCACCGCGAGGCATCCGTCACTGTGCCCCTCGATCTCGCGCGCCTGTTTCCGCCGCCCGATGTCCCAGACCCGGATCGGCCCATGCGCGTCCGCGCCCGCGATGTACTTCCCGTCCGGGCTCCACGCGATCCCGCAGACCGACCCCTCGTGCTCTCCCAGCCGCATCTTGCGCGACCCGGCCTTCGCGTCCCAGACGACGATCATCTTGTCGTCGCCGGAAGACGCCAGCATCGTGCCGTCCGGGCTCCACGCGACACACAGGATTTCCTTCTCGTGCTCCCCTTCCAGTTCCGACGTCTCCGGCTCATCCGCCCGCGCCGGTCCCGCCACGAGCGCCGCGGCCACCAGCGCGGCGGCCAGCATTCGACAGTTCATTCATCCCTCCTCGAAACGGCCCCCTGACACGTCTTTCCTGAACGCGCGCGGGGTGGCGCGCATTCCCCTGGTTGGGGGAGCCATTGTGCGAAGCGGCGGGGTGGGGGGCAAACGGAAATGGGACGACGACGACCTAAATGCCAACTCCAACCCCAACTCCAACCCCAAGGCACCCCCGAACTCGAATGGCCTTTGATTGGGATTTGGGGTTGGAGTTGGCGTTTTCCCTACCCGCGCGTCACAAGAATGAAATGCTCCGCCTTCTTCCCCGCCCTCGCCCCGAATGACCACTCCGTACGCTGCTGCGAAGCCCCTGCCGGGATTCTTGCGCCGAGTTTCCTCGCGATGTCGCGGACGAGGTCGGCGGCGGGGACGTCTCTCATGCCGAAGCGGCCGTCGCCGATGAGAAGCAGGAGGGGGGCGCCCGGGACGAGCGCGTCGAGGGCGTTTTTGACGCACTGCGTCATGTCCGTCGCGTACTTCTGAAGAGCGTCCCCGCCCTTCTTGAAATCCCGCCGCGCTCCGATTTCGTGCTGCCGCGCGAAGCCCGGGTCCTCGCCAAAGAGCGGATACCGGAGGAAATGGTGAAACACGTAGTCGTACGTCCCGGGGTACGGCGGCGACGACACCCCGATCGCGAACGCCCCCTTCGGCAGTTGCACGGTGCGCGCATCCTGCAGCCAGAACTCCGGCTCCACCGGCTTCACCCCGCGCTCCCTCATGTCCTTCGCGAGGTTCGCGAAGCTGATCGCCGTCTCCTTGCACTTCTCCGAGAACAGCCGGTACGTCGCCCTCGGCGGCCACGGCTTCCACTCCCGGTCCACCACCGTCACCGAGTCGGACGCCTGCTTCGACAGCCGGATCACCACCGACGACAGCACGACACGCAGCACGCGCCGCAGGTCGTCTCGCTTCACCTGGTCGATCAGGTCCAGCACCAGCGCGATCTCGCGAAGCGTGTGCGGGCTGAACCAGCTCTCGACTTCGCTCCCCCAGTCCGGCATCGGCATGTCGCGCAGGTTCCACTTCGCGGCGCGCTTCGCAATCTCGAACCCCTCGCGATCGACCAGCCGCTCCTCGTTGTTGCGGAACACCCGTGTCCGCGCCCAGGCGATCTCGAGCGCCACCGCCCCGATGTCCACGCCGGTAAACGGCCGGCCGGCCCGGAGCGCTTCAAGCGCGACGGTGCCGCTTCCCACGAACGGATCCAGAACCGCGCCCGACTTTCCGCCGAACAGCGCGATCGCCCGCTCCGCCGTCTGCGGGTGCATCCGCGCCGGGTACGTGTGAAACCCGTGCGTGAACGGCAGCCGCACTTCGGGATCGACCTGCAGGCACTCCGCCAGCTTCGCCGCGGTCTCCGGGTCGCCCCAGCGCGTGCTTTCACCGCCGGTGTTCAGGAGCGAGCGTTTCTGTCGGCGCGGGCGCGGAGGCATGGGGCGGGAGGGTAGCGGGGGACGGGAGGCCTGTGAAGAGAGCGGGTGAAACGACGAGTGTGGCATGCGGACGGGCGAGCCGGAATGATTCTCATGATCTGCAGGAAACCGGAAGCTCCCGGCCGCCGTAAGAAGGATGCATCGCCCTCCGGGTGCTGCTGCAGAACGGAGCAATTCATTCTCCCGCGCGGATTCTGAGGGCAAGATCTCCTGCTCATGCCTGTCGCCAACGCAACTTCAGTCCTCCGCGCCGAGTTCACGGCAGGCACCCTCACTCTCTTCGTGGAGGGCCGGCTCGACACGATCTCGACGGGAGCTGCGTGGCGCGCCGCCGAAACCGCTCTGGCCGGGCACCGGCCGGACACGGTCGTCTTCGATGCCACGGGGATGACGTCCATGGACGGCGCCGGGGTAGCGCTCTACGTGCGGTTGCGCGACCGGCTGCTCGCCGAGAACCTGCCCTTCGGTTCCCGCGGCATCGCCGAAAGCCTCAAACCGCTGTTCGACGAATTCCCTCCAGGCGCGCTCGACACGCCGTCACGCCCGTCGACTCAGGTGTCGTTCGTGGAGACAGTCGGGCGCTCGGTCTCGTCGGTCGTGAAGGACGCCGCCGCGCAGCTCGTCTTCACGGGCGAGCTCATCGCCACTCTCGTCCGCGCCCTGGCGCACCCGCGGTCCGTCCGCTGGAAGGACACTTTCCGCGTCGTCGAACAGGCAGGCGTCATGGCGTTCCCGATCATCGCGCTCATCGGCTTCCTCATCGGCCTCATCCTCGCCTTCCAGGCCGTCACTCCCATGAGAATGTTCGGTGCAGAGATCATGGTCGCCGACCTCGTCTCCCTCTCCGTGGTCAAAGAGCTCGGCCCCCTCATGACCGCCATCATCCTGGCCGGGCGATCCGGAAGCGCGTTCGCCGCGGAAATCGGAACGATGCGCGTGAACGAGGAAATCAACGCGCTTACGACGATGGGAATCCCGCCGGTCCGTTTTCTCGTCGTCACGCGCGTGCTCGCCGCGGTCGCCGTGACCCCCCTGCTTACGATCTTCATGGACCTGTTCGCCCTCCTCGGCGGCATGGTCGTCATGTGGTCGATCGGGTTTCCACCGACGATCTACTGGAACGAAGTGTCCCATGCCCTGCAGTTCAGCGACCTTCCATCGGGACTCTTCAAGTCCCTCGTCTTCGGCCTGCTCGTCGCCGGCATCGGCTGCCTTCGCGGCCTGCAGACAGGAACAGGCGCCAGCGCCGTCGGCGAATCCACGACCCGCGCCGTCGTCGCCGGCATCGTGCTCATCATTCTTTCCGACGGTCTTTTCTCCGTCGTCTACTACTCCCTGGGGTTCTGATGCCCGAGCCGATCATCCGCGTCGAGAATTTCACTGCCGCCTATGACGGCACGGTGGTGATCGACGACATTTCGTTCGAAGTGAACCCGGGTGAGGTCTTTGTGATCCTGGGCGGCTCGGGCTGCGGCAAAAGCACGCTGCTCAAGCACATGATCGGCCTCTACAAGCCGGCAGCCGGGAAGATCCTCATCGAGGGAGACGACATCGCGGGCGCCGAAGGCGGGTTGCGAATGAAAATTCTGCGCAAAATCGGCGTGATGTACCAGAGCGGCGCGCTGTTCGGCTCCATGACGCTCATGCAGAACATCCGCCTGGCGATGGAAGAGTTCACGGACCTTCCGGACGAAGCGATGACGCTTCTCACGAAAATGAAGCTCAAGCTCGTCAGCCTCGCCGGCTTCGAGAATCACTTTCCCAGCGAAGTCTCGGGCGGCATGCAGAAACGCGCGGCGATCGCGCGCGCGATGGCGCTCGACCCGCGGATCCTTTTCCTCGACGAGCCTTCGGCGGGGCTGGACCCCGTGACGAGCGCGGATCTCGATGCGCTGATCAAGCGGCTCGCGCGGACGCTCGGCGTGACGTTCGTCGTCGTGACGCACGAGTTACCGAGCATCTACTCGATCGCGGACCGCGTCATCATGCTCGACAAGCGTGTGAAGAAGATCGTGGCGACGGGAAAGCCCGCCGACCTGCGCGACCACAGCGACAACGCCTTCGTCCGGCAGTTCTTCAACCGTGAAGCCTCGGCGCAAACTTCAGGAGAGCCCGCATGAGCAAGTCCGCGTATTTCCGGATCGGCGTTTTCGTCATCGCCGCCGTGCTGGTGGGGAGCGCCGGCCTGATCATGCTCGGCTCCGGCGCGTTCAAGGAGAAGGGGATCATCGTGGAGACTTACCTCGACGAAGCGGTGTCGGGGCTGTCGAAAGGATCTCCGGTCAAGTACCGGGGAGTGGAGGTCGGAGCCGTCGAGTCCGTCGGCTTCGCGTACCAGACGTACGGCGAGGGGAGCTCGGGCGAGTCGTTCACCGAATCCGGCAGGTTCGTCGTGGTCCGGATGACGATCAGCCGTGCCGCCTTCACCGACCAGAACCGCATTGCGCGCGATCCGCGTGAAGTCGTGGAGAAGGAGATCAAGCGCGGACTCCGCGTTCGCCTCGCGACGCAGGGGATTTCTCCGGTCGCCTACATGGAATTCGACTATTTCGCCGACAAGAAGGCCGGCCCGGACCCGGACGCTCCTGCCGACCCACCCCCGGGAGAAATCAAGCCGCTGTGGATTCCCGAGCACATTTACATTCCATCCGTCCCGAGCACCGCGAACCGGCTCACCATGCAGGCGGAGTCCGTCGTCAACTCGCTGGCGGACGCCAAGATCGACGTCGTGGCCAGGGACGTCGACCTCGCCATCCTCGAGGTCACGCGGCTGATCAAGGAAGACCTGACGCCTGCGCTGAAAAATGTGAATGCCGCGATCGCCGATCTGGGACCGACCTTCAGGAATGTCGGTACCGCCAGTGAGGAACTGGCCCCGCTTCTGAAAAACGTCCGCCAGATCAGCGATGACCTCGCTCCCGTGGCAAAGGACCTGAAGGATGCCTCGTCAAGACTCCCCGCCACGGTGGACAGCGTCAACGAAGTCGCGATGAACGCGGATGTGACGATCGCGAAGATCGGCACCCGCGTTGACGAGCTCACCGCCCAGCCGACGAAACTCCTCGACTCCCTCCAGCTTGTCGTTGACCGGGATCTCGGCCCGACGCTCACGAACATCAACCGGACTGCCGAGGATCTCCCTGAAGCGCTGGCTTCGCTCCAGATGACGTTCAAACGCGTTGATCGGCTCATCGCCCTCGAGCAGGACGACCTGAACGACGTCCTCAGCAACATCCGCGCCGTTTCGCAGGACGTCCAGGAATTGGGCGGCTACGCGAAGAAGTACCCGGCGCACATCCTGTTCGGCAACCCTCCCCCGCCGCGCGAAAGGAAGTAGTCCATGCAGAAATACAGCCTGGCGCTGCTGCTCCCCCTGCTTACGGGCTGCATCGATCTCGCGAAGGATTACCCCGAGCGGCACCTGCACGCCATTGCTGCCGAACGTCCCGGCGACTCCGTGGACGGCCCGAAGGGCGCGATCCTTGCGGTGAAACCCTTCACCATTAACTCGCGCTACGAAGGCGCCGAGTTCGTCTATCGCAAGTCCGAGACGACGTGGGAATCCGACTACTACGAGGCCTTCTTCGTCCCGCCGCGCGAAATGATCACGGACGCATCGCGTTCCTGGATCGCCCGCGCCGGAATTTTCGGCAGCGTGACGGGCATGTCGAGTTCCGTACCGTCAACGCACATCCTCGAAGGCCACGTCGCGCAGCTCTGGATCGACTCGCGCGCAATGCCGCTGAAGGCCGTCGTCGAAGTACAGGTCATGGTGGCGGATGAAAGCCAGAGTCCGGCGAAGATCGTGCTCACGAAATCCTACGGCGAGTCGGTCACGATGAAGGAAGACACTCCCGAGGAGGCGGTGCAGGCGTGGGATGCAGGGCTGAGGGCGGTTCTCGAACGACTGGAGGCGGACCTTCGCGGGATGGTCGGGGGGCGATAGCCCCTTCCTTGCCCCCACCCCCCCCACCGCTATAATCCGCCGCTCGCCCAAATCGCCCTTTCGGGGTCCCCCGTCGATGAAGACGTCCGAGTCGCTTGTCCGCAAGGCCGAGGCTCTCCTGTCCGATTCCGACCGCCGCACGCTGGCGAGCATTGAGAAGACGCTGGCCAAGGCGGCAAAGAGCCCCCGGCGGGTGGAGCGGAAGCTCGCGGTGCTCGCGTTTTCGGGAGGCCTGGACACGTCTTTCTGCGTGCCCTGGCTGCGCGAGCGCGGGTGGGCCGTGATCACCGTGCTGGTCGACACCGGTGGGTTTTCGCCCGAGAAGGTCCGGGAAATCGGAAAGCGCGCCCGCGAGCTCGGCGCAAAGAAGCACTTCTTCGTCGACGGCCGGAAAGAAATCTACGACCGCATGATCGCGCACTGCATCCGCGCGAACGGGACTTACCAGCAGATGTACCCCGTCATGTGCGCGGATCGCTACCTGATCGTGGAAAAAGCGGTGCAGTTCGCGAAGCGCTTCAATGCCGACGGCGTCGCGCACGGCTGCACCGGGATGGGGAACGACCAGGTGCGCTTCGACGTCACCCTTCGCGCGCTGGGCTGCGACAACATCCTGGCGCCGATCCGCGACTTCCAGGCGTCGGGGGGCGGGAACGTGCGGGACCGGGAGATGAAGTACCTGGAAGAAAAAGGGTTCGGGGTTGCGAAGCGGCACTCGCGGTACTCGGTGAACCAGAACGTGTTCGGCGTGACGATTTCCGGGAGCGAGATCGACCGGCGTGAGGAGCCCGCGGAGGACGCGTGGACGATCACCGCTTCCCCCGACAAAGCGCCATTGAAAGCGGACCGTGTGACGATCGGCTTCGACGCCGGACTCCCGGTGTCGCTGAACGGAAAGAAGCTGCACGGGATCGAGATCCTGCGGCGACTGAATGAAATCGCGGGGCGGCAGGGCGTCGGGCGCTTCATCTATACGGGCGACTGCGTCATCGGGATCAAGGGGCGGATCGCGTTCGAGTGCCCGGGGCTGCACACGGTGCTGGTGGCGCACCGGGCGCTGGAAGAAGCGGTGCTGTCGAAGGAGCAGAACCAGTTCAAGGACGGGATCGGGAAGAAGTGGACGGAGCTGGCGTACAACGGGCTGTTCTACGATCCGCTGGCCCGCGATCTCGAGACGATGCTGGCCTCGATGCAGAGTTGTGTGAAAGGGACGGTGACGGTGAAGCTGCACCGCGGAACGGCTCTTCCGGTCGCGTACGAATCCCCGAACGAGCTGCGCCAGAAGGGAACGGTTTACGCGCAGTCGAGCGCCTGGACGCCGGACGAGGCGGCGGCGTTCGTGAAGCTGTTCGGGCTGTCCACGGTGACGGCGGCGAGGCGCGACCGACCGTGAGCGAGGGGTTGTACAAGGGACCCGGCGACGTGCGCGGCCGGCGTCCTGTCGAAGAGCGCAAGGGGAACGGCGCGCGAACAGGCGACCCGTTTCTTCCCTGGCATCCCCCTGAAGGACTGGCCCGCGGCGCCGGCGCCGCACCCGTGAGGAAGACGAACGTGGAGAATTACGAGTTCATCATTAATTTTTTCAAGAACATCGGCAACACGAAGGAGGCGAACAATTACCTCCGGCTGTTCAAGAAGGGGAATCCGTCGCGGTTTGCGGTGATCAAGGTCGGCGGGAAGACGCTGGCCGAGACGATGCCGGTGCTGTCGGGCGACCTGGCCTATCTGACGAATCTCGACCTGTTCCCGGTGATCGTCCACGGAGGCGGGCCGCAGATCGACCGTGAGCTGGACGTGCGGCGGATAGCGTTCGAGAAGAAAGACGGCCTGCGAGTGACGTCGCGCGAGGCGATTGACGTGATCCGCGAAGTTCTCGAGGACCAGAACCGGAAGCTCGTCGAGGCGATCCGCGCGCAGGGAGGGGACGCCGAGGGGATCCGGCTGGCCGTGAAGGCGCGCCCGCATCCGGACCGGGACCTGGGATTCGTCGGCGAAGTCACGGGCATCGACCTCAAGCCGATCTTTCGCGCGATCCGCATGGACCGGATCCCCGTGGTCTCCCCCGTCGGCTTCGACGACTACGGCCAGCCGCTCAACGTCAACGCCGACGTCGTCGCGCGCGCGCTGGTCATGGCGCTGCGCCCCAAGAAGCTCATCCTCCTCACGGACGAAGGGGGCGTGCGCGACGGGAACGGCAAAATCATCCCGTTCATCAACCTCACGGCCGACCTGCAGGGCATGCAGGACCGCGGCGAAGTCACGGGCGGAATGGCGCTCAAGCTGCGCGAGACCAAGCAACTGCTCGACGATCTCCCCACGACGATGTTCGTGACCATCACGAGCCCCCACTCGCTGATCAAGGAGCTCTTCACCGTCAAGGGCTCCGGCACCTTCATCAAGCTCGGCAGCGAAATCGAGGAGCACAAGTCCTGGAAGGGAATCAATCGCGACCGGATGCGCACTTTGATCGAGGCCAGTTTCGGCCGCAAGCTCGTTCGCGACTATTTCCAGCGCGACATCACCTCGGTTTTCCTCGACCCGAAATACCGCGGCTGCGCCGTCATGCGCAAGATGGCCGGGATGGACTACCTCGACAAGTTCGCCGTGAGAAAGGAAGCCCAGGGCGAGGGCCTCGGCCGCGACGTCTGGCTCGCGATGCTCCAGAAGTATCCGAAGCTCTTCTGGCGCTCCCGCTCCGACAACCCGATCAACTCGTGGTACTTCGAGCAGTCCACGGGCGCGGTGAAGTTCGGGAACTGGACCGTGTTCTGGATCGGGCTGCGTGAATCGCAGATCCGCAAGGCGATCAAGGTGGCGCTGAAGCTGCCGCCGACATTGCAGGATCCGCTGAGGCCGAAGTAGGACGTACGCGGGCGGGCGGGCAGGCCTCGTGATTCGAACGGTCAGCAAGTTCGCGACCCGGGGAACGCCGGCCATGCCGTCATCGAAAGTGACGCGCCGCAGAGCGCAACGACCGTGAGCCTGAAGCCAATTTGATCCTCGAGGCCAGCGATGGGTCCTTTCCTTCGTCGCGAAGAGTCTCTAAAGTCTGGCCGTTCCATGACCGCTTCCCGCAAAACTGTTGCCGTCCTCGGCGCTTCCGGCTACGCCGGGGGCGAGCTCGCGCGCATCCTGCGGGGCCACGGCGGCGTCGAGGTCATCGCGCTCCAGAGCGAGTCGTCGCCCGGGAAGCCGCTTCGCGAGGTGTTCACGGACTGGCAGGGCGAAGAGCGCTTCTCGGAAAAAACGCCGGAGCAAATCGCGGAGCTTCACCCCGACCTGGTTTTTTTCGCGACGAGCGAAGGGATTGCGAAGCGTCTCGCGCCGCTCTTCACGAAGTCGAAGTTGATCGACCTGTCGCGCGACTGGCGCGGCGAGTGGCGCTACGGGCTGCCGGAACTGTTCCGGGGGGAGATCGCGACGTCGGATGCCATCGCGAATCCGGGGTGCTACGCGACGGCGTGCCTCCTGGCAGCGTGGCCGCTGGTGAAAGAAGGGCTGGTCGAACGCGCGGTGTTCGACGGGAAGAGCGGCTATTCGGGGGCGGGACGCAAGCCCAACGAACGGAACGACCCGAAGGTGCTGGCCGACAATCTCATGCCGTACCACCTCGCGAACCATGCGCACGTCGCGGAGATCGAGCGCGCTCTCGGGATGATGGTCCACTTCACGCCGCACGTCGTCCCCTCGTTCCGCGGCCTCATCGTGACGGCGCACCTGTTCGTGCGCGGCGACGGCAATTTCCGCGAACTGTACGAGGATGCGTACCGGAACGAGCCGGTGGTGAAGGTGCAGGAGAAGATCCCGGACTTCCGGGACGTGCGGGGAACGGACCGCGCGGTGCTGGGGGGATTCGAGTCGGACGGCAGGGGGCGGCTCGTCGTGATCAGCGCGATCGACAACCTCGGCAAAGGCGCCGCAGGACAGGCCGTGCAGAACATGAACCTCCTGCTCGGCTTTCCTGAAGTCCGCGGGCTCCGGCTCTGAAAGCGTGAGCAAGAGTCGTCCTGCGTCGGAGGCGATCTGGACGTTTCATGCGGGGCGGAAAACGCTAGATTGTGGAACCCCCTTCGCGATCCGGAGAGAACCATGAATCGCCTGATGCTCGCGGCAGCCGCCGTGCTCGCGCTCGCCGCGTCTGTCCTGGCCGAGGATCCGCCGCCGAAGACGGAAGCGGAGATCGCGCAGGAGAAAGTGGATGCACTCATTCTCGCGATGAAGGACGGCACCGATGACGAGAAGACCGTCGCCATTGCCGGCTGCGGCCTTACCCCGCATGCCCTCACCGCCAACGCGCTGGCACCCCTGCTGGCGAATCCGGCCGACGACATTCGGACCAAGGCCGTCGCAGCCCTCAGCCTGATGAAGGGCGTCGCGGAGGCCGCAACGGCGCTGGAGTCGGGATTCACGGCCAACGAGGAGAAAAGCCCGATCTTCCTCGCGATCTTAAGGGCGATCGAGGCGGTTGCCCTGCCGTCTTCGATCGCCGTGCTGAAGTCCTGGATCGACAAGCAGCTGAAAAAGAAAGAAACCGCGACTCTTCCGACCGTCGACGCCGCGATCGAGTCCCTTGCGGGGATCCGCCATAAGAAAAGCGTTGAAGCGCTGATGCTCCTGCTGAAGGGAATCGAAGACCGGGCGGGCAAGCCGGCGAAGGGCTCCCCTCCCCCCGCGGCCGATCTGAGAGTCATCGCGGCGCTGGCCCGGCTGACCGGGCAACGGATGCAGCAGCACCCCTTGTGGGTGGAGTGGTGGAAGAAGAACGAGGCGAAATACAACGACGACATGACAAAGGTGCTGAAGTAGCGACGGCGGCGCGGCGTGAAAAGCGCGTCATTCCGAACACCCTTCCCTAGACTGCCCGCATGCCGACGCTCTGGTTCAAAGGGTTGTCGCCCGACGCGCTGACGCAGGCCTACTGCGCGGGATCGGACTGGGAGCTCGACAACGAACTCCTGCCGTACGACCTGAAGGCCTCGATCGCCCACGCGCGGGGGCTGGTCCAGCTTGGCGTGCTCACGCCGAAGGAAGCGGACCGGCTCGCGAAAGAAATGGAGCGGTTGCTGGCGCGTTGGGAGAAGGGGCGGTTCCGCGCGAAGCCGGAGCACGAGGACGGACACACGGCGATCGAGCTCGAGCTGACGAAGAAGCTGGGCGACCTCGGGAAGAAGGTCCACACCGGGCGCTCGCGCAACGACCAGATCGTCGCCGCGCTTCGCCTCTTCGCCAAGGACCGCCTCCGCCTCATTTCCGATGCGGCGCTTGACCTCGCGCACGCGCTGATGGGGCTCGCGCGTCACAACGAGCGCATTCCGATGCCGGGGTACACGCACACGCGTCGCGCCATGCTCTCATCCGCCGGACTGTGGGCCGGGGCGCACGCTGAGACCATCGCCGATGACATCGCCATGCTCTCCGTCGGATACGCACTCGCCGACCGGTCACCGCTCGGAAGCGCCGCGGGCTACGGCGTGCCGCTTCCCATGCCCCGCGCGCTGGTTGCGGAGGCCGCGGGATTCGGGCGGGTGCACGAGAACGTGCTGGCGGCGCAGAACGCGCGCGGCCGGATCGAGGCGCAGATCCTCGCGGGGCTGTCGTTCCTGATGCTCTCCGTCAACCGGCTCGCGACGGACGTGGTGTGGTTCAGCGCGGAAGAGTTCGGGTACATCAAGCTGCCCGAGAAGTTCACGACGGGAAGCTCGATCATGCCGCAGAAGAAAAATCCCGACGTGTTCGAGCTGGCACGCGGCGCCTACGCGTTTGTTTCGTCCTGCGAGCACCAGGTCCGCGAAACGCTCCTGGGACTCCCGTCCGGCTACAACCGCGACTATCAGCTCACCAAGGAGCCGTTTCTGCGCGGCGTTTCCCACGCGCTGGCCACGCTCCAGGTGATGGCCCACGTCGTCCCGCACCTGGATTTCGACGAGAAGCGGTGCCGCGCGGCGTGCACGCCAGAGCTGTTCGCGACGGACGAAGCGCTTCGGCGCGTGTCCAGCGGCGTGCCATGGAGGGATGCGTACCGGCAGGTGGCGGAGCAGGCGGGAAAGTGGAAGGTGCCGGACCTCGACGGGGCGCTCAGGATGCGGTCGCACATCGGGGGGACGGGAAACCTGGGGCTGGGGAGGTTGGCGGGGAGATTGGCGAGGATTCGGCGGGAGTGGGCTGGGCGGTAGGGAGGGCGGAAAAGGCCAACTCCAACCCCAACTCCGACTCCAAAACGGCGCTTCACCGGGAGTGCCTGCTTACTTGAGAATGGTCACGTCGAACCCGCTTCCGTCCCGGTAGTGCGCGGCAGCCGCAATAAGCGCACGATAAGGCGCCAGTCCGTCGGCCTGTGATTTCATGCGCTCGGGGTGCCACTGGACTCCCAGGAGGAAGGACTTCGACGGCTGGGACGGCTCCACCGCTTCCACGACGCCGTCCTCGGTGCGCGCCGTGACCTTGAGGGTGCCGGTCTTCCCCGCCGCCTGGTGATGGTGGCTGTTCACGAGGAGTGATTCGCACCCCTGGATCCTGTGGAGAAGGCTCCCCTTTTCGACCCGGATGGGATGCTCGCCGTCCTTCGGGGGATCCCCCCAGTGCTCCAGCGCGCCTTTCACCATCGTAGGCACGTCCTGCAGCAGGTCACCGCCGTGAAGCACCGTGAGGAGCTGCATCCCGTAGCAGACTCCCAGGATCGGCAACTCGAATTCGAGGGCGCGCGCGGCGAGTTGGAAGTCGGCGTCGTGCTTGGGCTGCGCGACCGGCGCGTGCGCGCGGTGCTGGGCATGGCCATAGCGCGCCGGGTCGATGTCTCCGCCGCCGGTCAGGACCAGCCCGTCCAGCACCTCAAGGATGGCGTCAACGTCGTCCAGGGACGTCAGCGGCGCAATGGGGACGGGGATCCCGCCCGACTCCACTACGGCGTTCCAGTAAGGGTGCTGAAGCGAATAGACGTTCTTTTCCTGGTTCAGGTTAAGGCCGATCAGGGGCTTCATGGGAGGCTCCAAGACTGCGCTTTATACTCTTTCGGCGCACGCCGGGGGCGGCAAGGAGGAGTTCCTCGTGCGTGCATCCGGGTACGTTTGTGAAGGCTGAATCTTTCACAAGTCTTTAGGGGCGTGAAGCTTGCCCCAATACCTCATGTTCTCGACATACTTTACCATTTTAACGTTTTTGTTGACCCGACGGGAGAGCTTATCTACACTTGCCCATGGTCATCTCCAGCTCCAAGGACTCCCAAATGAAGCGGTTTTTCACTTCCGCCGAAGTCGGTCGCATCTGCGGCATCTCAGTCCCGACCGTCCTCAAGCGTCACGAGGAAGGCATCCTCAAGGGCTACAAGACCCGGGGTGACAAGGGCGAGTTGCGCGTCCCGCGCCAGTACCTCACCGATTTCATGGACCGGCTCGGCATCCCGCGCGAAGAACTGGACCGGACGGAAATCGGCGGCGAAAAGAAGCGCATCCTGATGGTGGACGACGACGAGGTCCTCCTGAAGGCGCTGAAGGCGAATTTCTCCCTCGACGTGCGCCTCTCCGTAGAAGTGCGCATCGCCAACAACGCCGTCGACACGCTCTTCGCCTGCGGCACGGCCAAGCCCGAGCTGATCATCCTGGACCTCAAGATCCCGGGCATGCGCGGCGAAAAAGTGCTGGAGTTCATCAAGGCGTCGAAAGAACTGACCGGAGTTCCGGTCGTCGTGTTCAGCGGCTACCCGCGCCTGAAGCCGAAAGTTCTCAAGGCCGGCGCGGACGCGTTCGTCGCGAAGCCCGACGTCAAGGGGCTCAAGGAAACGGTCTACTCGCTGCTCGGGATCGAGCGGCGCGGCACCACCGTAACGAACAGGGCCGTCTCGAACGGCTAGGTTTTCGAAACATCCATGAGCCCCTCGAGGGCTCTTTTTTTTCGCCCAGGAGTTAGGTATGAGTTCGGTACCGGAGGCTCTTCTCGAACGGCTTGTCGCGGAATGGACACGGAAAGGGACGCTGGCGGGCATGAAGCGGCTACCGGCGCGGGCGGCGCGGCACGCGGACTGGCCGGCGGCGGTGCCGGAGAAGCTGCGCGAGGCGTTCGCGAAGCGCGGGATTGAGCGGCCGTACGTTCACCAGGCGCGGGCGGCGGAGCTGGCGCTGTCGGGGAAGGACTTTGTCGTGGTGACGCCGACTGCCAGCGGGAAGACGCTCTGCTACAACCTGCCGGTGCTGAAGGCGATGCTGGACGATCCATCGAGCCGGGCGCTTTACCTGTTCCCGACGAAGGCGCTCTCGCAGGACCAGCTTGCCGAGCTCGACGAGGTCATTGCCGGGACGGGAGCTTCGATCAAGGCGCACACGTTCGACGGCGACACGCCCGACGACGCCCGCCGCGCGATCAAGGCTTCGGGGCAGATCGTCGTCACGAACCCCGACATGCTGCACCAGGGGATCCTGCCGCATCACACGAAATGGGCGAAGCTGTTCCAGAATCTCAAGTACGTGGTGGTCGACGAGCTTCACACCTACCGCGGCGTCTTCGGCTCGCACCTCGCGAACGTCTTCCGGCGGCTGAAGCGGATCTGCCGGTTTCACGGGAGCGACCCGAAGTTCATCCTGTGTTCGGCGACGATTGCGAATCCGAAGGAGCTGGCGGAGAAGCTGGTGGAGCGGCCGGTCGAGCTGATCGACGAGACCGGCGCGCCTGCGGGCGAAAAACTGTTCCTGATCTACAACCCGCCGATCGTGAACCGCGAGCTCGGGATCCGCGGCTCGTACGTGACGGCGTCGAGGCGGATTGCGGAGGAGTTCATCAAGGCAGGGGTGCAGACGATCGTGTTCACGACGAGCCGCCTGAATGCCGAAGTACTGACGACGTACCTCAAGGAGCGGTTTGAGAAGATGCCGCACGACGCGGGCCGCATCCGCGCGTACCGCGGCGGGCTGTTGCCGAACACGCGGCGGGAGATCGAACGGGAACTGCGGGCGGGGAACATCCAGGGGGTCGTGTCGACGAATGCGCTTGAGCTCGGGATCGACATCGGCGCGCTCGACGCGGCGGTGATCGCGGGATATCCGGGCACGATCGCGAGCCTGTGGCAGCAGGCGGGGCGCGCAGGGCGCCGAAGCGGCCTCTCGGTCGCGGCGTTCGTGGCAAGAAGTGAACCGATGGACCAGTTTCTCGCGGCGCACCCCGACTACTTCTTCGGACGGTCGCCCGAACACGGGCTCGTGAACCCCGACAACCTGTCGATCCTCGTTGAGCACCTCAAATGCGCGGCGTTCGAGCTGCCCATAGCTTCCGGCGAAGCGTTCGGACCAGCCTCAAACCTCGGGAACGTCACCGAGATCCTCGGAATTCTCGGTGAGCGCAAGATCCTCCACTCCGCCGGAGGCTCGTGGCACTGGGCCAGCCAGGTCTACCCCGCCGACACCGTCCCCCTCCGCAGCGTGAACAACGAGAACTTCGTGATCATGGACCAGTCGCAGCAGAACAGAGTGATTGCGGAGGTCGATTTCGAGAGCGCGCCGTCAACCGTCTACCCCGAGGCCATCTACCTCTGCGAAAGCAAGCCGTACCACGTCACGCAGCTCGACTACGCCCAGCACCGCGCCTACGTGAAGCCCGTGGACGTCGACTACTACACCGAGGCGATCACGAACACCTCCGTCCGTGTCATCGATATCTTCGACCACGCCGAAGCCCCGGCCGCCAGCCGCGAGCACGGCGAAGTCCACGTCGCCTGGCGCGTCAGCGGATTCAAGAAGATCAAGTTCGCCACCCGCGAAAACGTCGGCTACGGCGACGTCCAGCTCCCCGACCAGGAAATGCAGACCACAAGCTACTGGTTCACGATCGAGCCGGACGCGCTGAAGGACCTTGGGTTTGACAGAGCCGATCTTCTCGACGGCACGACCGGCCTCGCCTACCTCCTCC
This sequence comes from Planctomycetota bacterium, assembly GCA_038060895.1. Lineage (GTDB taxonomy): Bacteria > Planctomycetota > MHYJ01 > WSZJ01 > WSZJ01 > WSZJ01. Next base: position 24 of record JBBTCT010000035.1, on the reverse strand, counting down.
ACCACCTCGCCCCCTTCCTCCTGA
>JBBTCT010000034.1:0-120950 GCA_038060895.1 Planctomycetota bacterium | reverse complement strand
AGCTGCTCGAGCTGCACACGCTGGGCGTGCACGGCGGGTACACGCAGAAGGACGTCATGGAAGTCGCACGGTGCCTCACGGGTTGGACCTGCCGGCGCGAGAACCAGATGATGAAGGCGAAGGTCGAGTTCCACCCGGGCGAGCACGACGACGGCGAAAAGGTCGTCCTTGGGCACACGATCCCGGCCGGCGGCAAGGAGCAGGACCTCGAGCGCGTCCTCGACATCGTCTCTTCGCACCCGAGCACCGCCAACTACCTCGCTGAAAAACTCTGCCGGCGCTTCATCAGCGATACTCCTCCCGTTTCCGCCATCGCGAAAACCGCGAAGACCTTCCAGGACTCCGGCGGCGACATCAAGGCGACCGTGCGCACCGTCCTGACCTGCGAGGAATTCAAGGCGTCCAAAGGGCAGAAGCTGAAGCGTCCCTTCCGCTTCGTCGTCTCTTCGCTGCGTGTGCTGGGCGCGGACACGAACGCGTCGCCGGCGCTTCTGCGCTACCTCGGCGCGATGGGCCAGTCGCCCTTCCAGCACCCGACCCCCGACGGCTACCCCGACGAGTCGATGCCGTGGCTGGGCACGATGCTCTGGCGGTGGAACTTCGCGCTCGCGCTCACCACGAGCAACATCGGCGGCACCAGCGTCGACCTCCAGCGCCTGGGCAAGGCGATGGGCGCGCCGCAGGACGACCCGGCGCCGTTTTTCCTCAGGCTCGTGCTGGGAAGAGAAGCCCTCCCGGTTGAAAAGGAAGCGGTGGCCGAATATCTGAAGTCGTCGCCGCTGGACCCGTACGTGAAACGTTCCGAGGCGGTCGGCCTGATGCTCGCCAGTCCCGGTTTTCAGAGGTGTTGAAATGATCCTCACACGCCGCAACCTGCTGCGCGTCGTCTTCGACGTCAACGCGGTCCGCACTCCCAAGGACACGCTCGTCTGCGTCTTCCTCCGCGGCGGCGCCGACGGCCTGAACCTCGTCGTCCCGTTCGAGGAGAAGGCGTACTACAAGCTGCGCCCGTCCCTCGGCGTCGCCCGGCCCGACCAGACCAGCGGCACGAAAGGCATCAACCTCGACGGGAAGTTCGCGCTCAACCCGAAGCTCGCGCCGATGAAGGAACTGTGGGACGAGAAGTGCCTCGCGATCGTCCACGCGGCGGGAAGCGAAGACCAGACGCGGTCGCACTTTGAAGCGCAGGACCTCATGGAACGCGCTTCCTCCCTCGAGACCGGCGTCTCCGGCGGCTGGCTTGCGCGGCACTTCCAGTGCCAGCCCGCCGAGGACCGCACGCCGCTCATGGCGGTCGGCATGGGGCCGTCGCTTCCGGAAACACTTCGCGGCGCCCCCGTCGCGATGGCGCTCGAGTCCTTCGACGAATTCCACCTCGGCCGCAACGCCGGCTCGCAGGCCGCGCTCGCCGCAGCGCTCGACCGTCTGTACAGCCACGCCGACGCGGACCTGGCGCGGAGCGGCCGTCAGTCGCTCAGTGTCCTCGACACGCTCGACAAGATGCGCCTCCAGCCCTACGTCCCCGCCGGCGGCGCGAAGTACCCCGAGGGCGAGTACGGCCAGTCTCTCCTCGCCGTCGCCCGCCTCATCAAGGCTGGCGTCGGGCTCGAGGCCGCCACCGTCGACCTCAATGGCTGGGACAGTCACTTCGGCCAGTCCGTCCTCATCGACGGCCTCCAGGAGCAACTAGCCCAGGGTCTCGCCGCCTTCCGCAAGGACCTCGGCACACACCTCTCCCACACCACCGTCGTCGTCATGACGGAGTTCGGCCGCCGCGCCTACGAGAACACCGCTTTCGGCACCGACCACGGCCGCGCGAGCTGCATGTTCGTGATGGGCGGGGCGGTCAAGGGCGGACGTGTGATCGCGGACTGGCCGGGGCTCGAGGAAGGACAGCTGGAGGAGCCGGGCGATCTGAGGGTGACGACGGACTATCGCGACGTGCTGGCCGAGATTCTCGCGAAGCGGAGCGGGCAGACGAAGATGGACAAGGTCTTCCCGGGGCACCAGGTGAAGTTCAGGGGAGTGTTCGCGTAAGTCGGACCCGGGCGAGCTTCAACCTCGCGGCCCGAATACCGAATCGACGGGCGCGGTGACGCCGCGCATGACGTGCGACTCTGCTGTCTCGCCGCGTTTCCACGCGCCAAGGATTCTCCAGTCTCCGGACTCCAGGACGCGGACGGTGACGGTCTCGTTCTTCGGATCGACGATCCAATACTCTGGGACGCCGTGTTTCCGGTAGAGCTTCAGCTTGATCTCAAGGTCGCGTTTGCGGTGGCTGGGAGAGAGGATCTCCATTGCGACGTCCGGGGGCCCGTGAACTTGATTCCTTACTCGATCCGCATGCACCGTGAGGACGAACACGAAGTCGGGTTGTACTGCGCAGTCATCGGCCAGGAAACAATCGACAGGCGACAGAATTGACTCGCCGAGTTTGAGCCGCTCGATCTGCGGGTCGAGAAGCCGATACAGGTTTCGGACAATTCTCTGGTGAGGCACCATCGGAGCTGGCGTCACGAGGAACTCTCCGTCGATGAGTTCGACGCGCTCTTCGTCGTAAGCCATGTAGTCGGCGATGGTCTTCCGCATGGGGCTAAGCATAGACGGGGCCTCGAGTTGACAGAAGGAGGGAAGCAGGTCGGAGCACATCCGTCCCGGACTGCGTTGGTCTGATAAATGCTCTGGATGTGCAGTGTTGTTGCGATCAACATACACAGATGATATCACACAAATAGATCACGTAAAGGCCGCTTCGCGGAATTTCTGCACTTCCGTGCGACACTTCTTCCATGCCGCTTCGCCTCGTGCTCCTGCTCCTCCTTGTTGCGTCCCCTGCCCTGGCCGGGGATCCGCCCCCCAAGGGAGTGGAGGCGTGCAACCAGGCCCTGAAGCTGATGGAGGAGGGGAAGCCGGCGGAAGCGATCGCGGTGCTGGAGGCGGCGAAGGGGACGATGGACCCGGAGGACGAGTGGCTCTGGTGGGGGAACAAGGGGAGCGCGCACTGGGACCTGCGGCAGGACGACAAGGCGCTGGAGGGATTCAAGAAGGCGGTCGAGCTGAAGAAGGACTGCTGGTTCCGGACGTACTGCGCGAACCTGCTGCACGAGTACGGCAAGTGGGACGAAGCGCTGGCCATGCTCTCCGGCCCGATCGACCCGGACTACGCGGAGCGGGCAAAGAGGCTGCGCGTGGTGATCGAGGGGCCGTACCGGAAGCGGTGGCCGCACGCTTACACGAAGCTCGAGTATTCCGGGAAGGCGTTCGGGCACTACAGCGTGGTGTCCGACGTGGGCGTGGACGCGGCGGAGATGGACAAGATCGAGGCCGTCGCCGCGAAACTGAACCCGGCGGACAAGATCCAGGCGTTCCAGCTCGAAAAACTGCTGAAGCCGTCCCCCGAGCTGGTCAATGTCTTCAACCTGCTTGAGCTGACGCGCAAGGAGTACCTGAGGCTCACCGGCGTCACCGAGGCGCAATGGCCGAAGGGAAAAATCTTCCGCGTCTTCTTCCTCAAGACCCAGCAGGAGTTCCTCGACTTCGCCACCGCCGGCGGCGGCGAGGCGCAGCACGAAAACGTCCTCGGCTTTTACGATCCGAACTTCAAGTACATCCAGCTCTTCAACCAGCCCGGCGGCGGCGAAATCTGCGGCATTCACGCGCGGACGCTCGACACGTTCTGGCACGAGGGGTGGCACCAGGTCTTTGATGCGCTGACGGCGCAGCACCCGAAGTGGCTGAACGAGGGGATCGCGGAATTCCTGGGCAAGGGGGACGTGTCGGACGACGGATCAAAGCTGACCCTCGGAAAGCTCGTGACCGTCGACGACCGCTTCATGACGAGATTCGAGCGCATCAAGGGAGTGATCAAGGAGAAGAAGCAGGCGCCGTTCCGCGAGTTCTTCATGTACGAGCATGAGCAGTGGAATGCGGGGGACGTGCTGGCGAACTACGCCCAGGCGTGGTCGGTGGTGTACTACGCGATGAAGGGGGACAACGAGGCGCTGCGGAAGGATTTCAGGAAACTGCTGCAGGAGCTGCTGAAGGGAACGCGGTGGCAGGACGCGGTGAAGACGATTTTCCCGGAGGCGAAGCTGGACGAGTACGAAGCGAAGTGGACGGCCTGGATGGAGAAGCTTGAGTAGGGGCGATCGGAGACGGCGACCTAATTCCGGACTCCAAATCTCGGCGGTACCTTCCGCGCGACCTCCTCCAGCGTGGTGTCTCCCTTCTCGGCCCTCGCCAGCGCGTCCTCGACGAGCGGCTTCCAGCCGCGGGCGAGAGCCACCTGGCGCAATTCCTCGACGGGCACCCCGCGGCCGATGGCCGCTTCGATGGCCGGGTCGCGCGTCAGGAGTTCGAAGACGCCCAGCTGGCCGCTGTAGCCGGAACCACCGCACGCTTCGCATCCCTTGCCCATCACGAATCCGCCCGCCGGTGGCTTCTCGTAGTACTGGGCCACGAGCTCCGCGGCCGGCTGGTGCGGCGCGCGGCATTTCGGGCAGACGCGGCGGATCAGCCGCTGGCCGAGGATGCCGACGAGGACGTCGCTCAGGAAGTCGTCCGACACGCCGAGCGCGCGCAGGCGTCCGATCGCGGCGATGGCGTCACCGGTGTGCATGGTCGAGAGGATGAGGTGCCCCGTCGTCGCGGCGCGAATGGCGATCTCGGCCGTTTCCGCGTCGCGGATTTCGCCGACGAGGATGACGTCCGGATTCGCGCGCAGGAACGTGCGCAGCCAGTCCGCGAACCCCATCGCCTTCGAGACGTTCTTCTGGTTCACCTTCAGGAACTCGTATTCGATCGGGTCCTCCACGGTCACGACCTTCAGGTTGTCGCCGCGGAACCCTTCGACCGAAGCGTACAGCGTCGTCGTTTTGCCGACTCCCGTCGGCCCGACGGCCAGGATCAGCCCGTAGGGGTACTTGATCAGCGACTTCCAGCGCTTCGTGATCGCCGCGGGCATGCCGAGGTGGTCGATGTCCAAAATGAAGCGCTTCCGGTCCAGCACGCGCAGCGCGACCTCGAGGCCGTGGGGGCCCGGCAGGAACGTGGCGCGGAGATCGACCTTGCGGGAGTTGTTACCGTCCTCGAACAGGACAGTGAACCGGCCGTCGAGGGCGTGGCGGTGCTCGGCGAAATCGACGCCGCAAAGGACTTTGAGCCGGGAGACGACGCGGGCGAGATTGTCGGGGGCGAGGGGGGTCTGGATCTGGCGCATGACGCCGTCGATGCGGAAGCGGAGGTCGGCGTCGCCCGGGTAGGACTCGATGTGGATATCGGAAGCGCCGTCGCGGATTGCGGTTGCGAGGAGATCGCCGAGGATGTCGCGCGGCGCTTGTCCCTGCGCGAAGGAGATGCGGCGGCTGGCCTGGACGCGCTCGACGCCGGGTTCTTCGAGTTTGAGGTCGAGGCCGTAGACGTGTTCGAGGGCGTGGCGGACCTCGTAGGGGTTGAGTTGGACGAGCGTCACCGGGCGTCGCAGATTCACGGCCAGTTCGTCGCGAAGCGAGACGTCTCCCGGGTTCAGGCACCCGGCTTTGACGGCCGCCGAGGCGTCGGCGGGGCGCCGGCCGAGTAGAACCACCTTCTTCTCGAGGCAGAATTCGAGCGGCAGCAGGTCGGAGAAGGCCGTGTCGAGTTCGTATTGAGGGAGTTCAGAAAAGGACTCGGCCATGGCGGTTCTCCGGGGAGGGGGTGCATGGGGGAAATGCACGCGTCGTGCCCGGACGACAGGAGGAAGCCAGGTTCAGGCCGGCGGAAGTTTCCCCGGAATCGCGGGATTCTCCGCTTTGCCGCCGCGTAGCCAACCGCTCAACCCCTCGTAGACGAGCAGCACGTAGAACGGCGCGTACTCCACCAGTCGCACCCACTCGAAGTCCTTCTTCTCGTCCCAGGGGGCACTTCCGACCATCCCGAGCGTCTGGCAGATGCGCTCCCAGCGTGAAGGGTCGTAGTTGAAGTAGAAGCGGGTGTAGTAGAGGGCGAGGGTGCCGGTGAGGAGGATCCAGGAGCGCCAGGGGAAGAGAGCGATGAAGGGGAGGATGCCGGCGAAGTACCAGGGGTGCTGGGCGGGGGAGAGGGCGAATCCGGCGGCGAGGGCAAGGGTGCAGCGGAAGGGGAGGTCCCAGGCGCGGCCGATGGGGGCGATGGAAGGTTTGCGGAAGCGAGGTGTGAATGCAGCGGCGGCGACGGCGCCGCAGACGAGCGCGGCGACGGTGGCGCGGGCGTAGAGGCTGCCGAGGCCGGCCTGGCCGGAGCCGATCCTGACGGGATCGTCGCCGAAGATCGCGACGCAGGCCTTTCGGATGAGGGTGAAGGCGCCCGCGTTGGAGTTCCACTCGCTCGCGAAGACTCCGGCGCCGCGGAAGGTATGGGCGTTGAGGAAGGGGGCGTAGCAGGCGAGGAGGACGGCGGCGAAAATGGCGCCCGAGGCGACGGCGAGACGGCGGTCGCGCCGCCAGGCCCATGCGAGGAGGACGGGGACGAGGACGACGGGGTAGAGCTTCGCGGCGGTCGCGAGCGCGAGAGCCGCCGCGGCGAGCCGCGGCATTTCCGCGACCGCGCACAGGACGAAGGCCGCGAGCATGCAGACGACGATCGCGTCGTGGTGAGGCGAGTTTGCCATCTCCTTGATCGTGAGCGGGCACCACGCGTACACCGCGGCCCACATGGGATTCGCGCCGGCGGCGCGAAGCGCAAACCAGAGGAGAGCGATGGTCGCGATCTCGAGCGCGAGAAAGATCGCGCGCAACCCGTCGAGATTCCACGGAGCAAGCTTCTGCGCCAGCGCGAAGACCGGCATGTTCAGCGGCGGGTAGACCGTCGGGACGGTGGCATTGTTGATTTTTCGGAAGTTCTCCAGCGCGGGCGCTCCCGGCGACGGCCCCGTCCGGTCCGGGTGAAATCCCGGTACCAGCCCCGACAGCCGTGCAAGATCGGGCGGCGGCGCCTGGACCTCGGCCGGAATTTCCGAAATCCGCCACGACCTGCTCCAGACGCCCTCGCGCTCCGCGGGCTTCAGCCCCGCGACCGCGACCTCCGCGGGCGACCACCGATAAGGATCCACCCCCTCAAGCACCACCTGTCCATCCCACAGGTACCGGTAGGCGTCGTCCTCCTGGATCGGATTCGTCCCGAAGAACGCGCCGCGCGCGCCTGCGGCGAGGAGCAGAAGCACGAGAAGCGACGGGACGCGGGGCGGAAGCGACGCGCCCAGGCGGAGGGCTCCCGCGTAGAAGAGCCAGCCGCCCAGCCACAGGAACACGAATTCATCCAGCGGCCGCGCGCGGCGTCCTGCCACATCACCCCACACGAACGCCCCCGAAAGGGAAGCCATCCGGAACGCGACCAGCGCGACGCCGATGCCGCACGCCAGCCACGCCCACCAGCGCACGGATCGGAACATGGGCGGGATTATAGGCTCAGGAACAAAAACGGCCCGCGAAGGGTTTCTTCGCGGGCCGCTGACGCTCAAGCGAGTTTACTTTCCGCCGGACCCCTCGGGCTTCTTCGGCTCTTCCATCTTCTTGGTCTTCGTTGCCACGATCCCCATCATGCCGCCCCGCTCGTGGACGACGCCCGTCACCTCGACGCGCGAGCCGACGTGGTCGAGCGGAGACTTCCCGTCCTTGCCATGCACGACGACGAGATAGACCTTGCCGTCGTCCGTCGCAATCCCGGCCGGCGTTCCGCCCTTCACGCACGCCTGGGCGCACTTCGCGTGATCCGGTCCTGCCTTGCCTTCCTCGAGCCAGCAGGCGAGGTCCACGACTTCGCCCTGGATGGTCACGGCTTCCTTCTTGTCCTCCGCCTGCGCGATGAGGCCGAACCCGGCGATCCCGGCGAGAAGAGCCACGCCCACGAAATACTTCATCTTCGAGTCTCCTGAGGAATGTGGCCCGCCGTCGGGCGGGCGATGGTTTGTGGTTACAGGCCGTTTGCCATGAGCGCCAGTCCTGCCAGCAGCCCGGCTCCGACCGCGCACAGCACGCACTTGAGTTTCATGGTGATCTCCTTGCCCCTCGAACGCTCCTGAAGCGCCGTCTATTCCCGGTCACGGTGAAGGTGCAGTGTGCCCCACGAGCGCCGCCGAATGCAACACGTGACTGAGGCGGCGAAGGGCCGTTGGGTCGGACGGGCGGAAGAGAAGCGCCTGGAGCCCGGCGGCTCGGGCGGCGGCCACGTCTTCCGAAGCGGAGTCCCCGATGTGCAGGGTTTCGGAGGGCGCGGCGCCGAGTTCGAGGCAGGCCCGGTGGAAGATCTCGCGCGCCGGCTTGCGCCAGCCGACCTGGGCCGCGACGAAAACACGGTCGATGTGCGGTGCGAGGCCGAGGCCGTCGAGGACGGAAACGAGGCGCTCGTCCCAGTTCGACACGACGGCGGTGCGGAGGCCCAGGCCCTGGAGCGCCCGGAGCGTTTCCGCCGCCCCCGGTTCCACAACCCAGGAGTCCTGAGAGCCGAAAGCCTGGTACACCGCGCCGGACCACTTGTGGAAGGGGAGGTCGGCAGGGAGAGCCTCGTAGACTTTCCTCGTCACCTCCAGCCAGAGCCGCCTCTCGGTGTCCGAGTCCGTGCGAAGCGGCCAGTCCACCGCGCGGAAGGCGCGCTTCATTTCTTCGGCGAAGAACTCAGCTGGAATTCGCATCCCGAACGCCGCCGTGACGCGCGCATAAACCGCGCCGTAGGAGGGCCACGGGCGGATGAGGGTCTCGGCGGCGTCGAACAGGACGGCTTTCAGCATGGCGTGCCACTGGGGAGTCGGTAGGGGGTAGGAGGCAGACTCAGTCCCGCCGCGTCTGGTAATAGCCTTTTCCGGGTCACGAGGAAGCGGGGAAGTCCCATTTCACCGGGACCACTTCCCGCTCCGGTACCTCAGCATTTCGTCCGCGATAATGGCGGGATCCCAGACCTTTTCGACGGAAGGAAGCGGGTTGTACGTTTTGGAGCCGTCGAGGCAGGCCGAGACCTCGTCGCGGAAAGCGCGAAGTTTGTCCATCGGCAGCGGTGCGGGGGAAGCATCGAACTTGACGCCATCACACGTTTTGCAGGGCAGCGTGCCGCCCGACATCGGCGGCTCCGCCTTGATCATGGTGATCTTGATCGCCCGGTGCGTGAATCGCTTCAGGTCGATGTCCTTCTGCAGCGCGTCCTTCTCGGATCCTCCGGTGACGACGATCGTAAACAGGGTTGGGGCCGTCGCGAGGTAGACCAGGACTTTGCGCTCCGCCTTGCACTTGTGGCAGAGGAACTTTCCCAGCCCGAAGCATGTCCGGCACGTCGATTCCGCGAGGTTCACTTCCCGCCCGCTCACGTAGTCCTTTTTCTGCCCCGTGCCTTCGCAGGCCTCGCAATCCGATTCCCTGGCTCCCTGGCATCCGGGGCAGGTCACTTCCGCATGTCCGTTGCAGGTCGTGCACATCACCCGCCGCGCGACATCTTTCAACAGCTGCTCCATCGACATTCCCAGGTGGTCCCACGAGCGCTCGCTCATGGCCCCGGTGAGGCATTTACGCAGCTTGGGAAGAGACTCTTCGTACTTCTCGCCGATGACCAGCAGGAGATTCTTCTGCAGTTGCTCCATTTCGGCGCGAGCGTCGCGCATGAGAGCTTCGCGGAGCTTCTCCAGTTTCGCCCGCGTTCCCGCGTCGCCGGGTTTTGCGAGTTCGGCGCGCGCCAGGCAGGCTCCGGACTCCCGGAGGAGTCCCGCGGCCTCCGTTTCCTTCGCCAGGAGCATCTGTGCTTCCCATGCGAGGGCGCGGTCGAATTTGGAAGCGATGGTGCAGAGCCTGCGAAGGGTTGAAAGGTCGAGAGCTTCGCGGCCCGGCCCGGTAAGCCAGTTGGCGACGGCGACATATTCAGCCGGCTTTGCGGGGTCGAGGGTTCCGAGTCGGGTCTCGCGTTCCTGGAGCGGGCCGACGGCGGCGCGTTCAAAAGAAGCGATCTGGTCGCGGGGGATGGTGAGGGTGGCCTTGGACGTCTTGATCTTGACCGACTGATCGGTTTCCTCGAGCACGACGCCCTCGTACGCGCGGCCGTCCTTGAGGACGATCTTGTCGGCGGCGGCGGCGGTCGCGAGGGTGAGCAGGAAAAACAGGGAGAGGTGTTTCATGGAGCCTCATGATACTTCCGGGGACTCCGGTCGGCGCCGGCGAAGAGAACGCCAAGAAACTTCTCGGCCTTCCCGGGATCGTTGAGACAGACGGCCCCGGTGAGCAGCCGGCGCTCCTTGAGGACCACCGGGTTCGCGGCGCGCAGCTGTGCGGCGAATTCAGCGAGGGTGCGCAAGCCGGCTTCGCGAGCGTGACGCTGGTAGAAGATGCGCCAGGTGACGGGCGACTCCGGTGCAACGAAACGGCGCGCCTCCAGCGCCGCACGGCCCATCGTGCCGCGGGGATTGATTTCCACGACCGGGCGCAGGCGGACGCTTCCGGACGCGTCTCGATGAAGGAAGGCATCGACGCCGAGCCAGCCGCGGAATCCGCTGTCGCCGATGGCGGAGGCGAGAGGGTGCGGAAGGATCTCCTTGTAGAAGTGGTGCGCGCGGGCTTCGTGCATGGCGCGCGAAGCCTCAGGCGGCAGGAGGCGGTGGAAGTGCCGCGACGCGACGCAGGCCACGAATCGCCCGCTACCGTCGTTCACGAGGCGCACGAGGCCGCGGAGTTTCGGCGGCCGGCCGGGCGCGACGTCGTAGTGTGCTGAGAAGTCGGCGACGCGATCGAGCCACGGTTCCGCGACGAGGCATTTCTGCTCGGACAGGACTGACTCGATCCACGAAGTCTGCGCCGCGTGAAGCGCTCCCGGCAGCACTTTCAGGTGGCCCCGTCCCGCGAGGCTCCAGGGCGCCTTGAGCAGCACGGCCGCGTGGCCCTGGCGAAGCCACGCGGCGATTGCGGCGGCAGTCTCTGCAGCCGTCCGGCACGGCGTCCCGGCGAGGGCGGCGGCGTCGGGCATGGTGCCCAGGCTCGCGAGCACGCCGGCGCCAGTAACTTTGGAGTACAGCGAACGAATCGCGTCATTCCATGGCAGGGAAGCGCGCGCGCCGGCTGCAAGCGGCGCCAGCACTTCTGCCGAGTCGGGGCTCCAGCCCCACGGTCGCAGCGCGCCGAGCTTGCGGGTGCGCAGCAGACTGCCGGCGCCCAGCCGGCCCGATGCGTCCAGAACCTCCAGATCCGCGGCCGGCAGCCCCGCCTCCGCGAGCGAACGCAGGTGCTCTTTCGACGGCCGCCGCTGCACGAGCACGACGTCCTCCGCGCGGCAGAAAAGCAGCGGCAGCAGGTCGAGGTCGCGCGCGAGGCCGGCCGTCGTGCGATCATCGCGCGCGCCGTCCGCGTCGCGCGTCAACGCGGCGTGCTCCGCGCCCGGATTGAAAAAAAACACTCCCGGCGCGATCCGACGGGTCCGCGCGAAGGCCTCCACGGAGGCGATGAAGCTGTCGTCCAGCCCTGCGCGGCGCCGGCCTTCGGCGTTGAACGGCACCGTGCCGCGCGCCAGCGCCGGACTGAGAGGGAGGCGCAGGACCTTCTTCCATGCCGCGAAGTCGCTCTCTCCCGGCTGCTTCCATTTCCGCAGCCACGCCACGCCGCACCCGACGTGGCCGATCTCATCTTCGTAGATGCGCTTCATCAGCGCCGATGTATCGCCGTCGCCGAGTCGTGCGAAGACGCCGGCGAAGTGTCGCGAGTAGTCGAGGTTGGCCTGCTCGAAGGTGAGGCTGAGGCGGCTGACGTAGTCGAGCGGCGACTCCATCGAGGAGACTTGCCGCCAGAAATATCCGTTCACGGGGAGGTCGCCAAAGGTGAGCCCTCCGCGCGCCATGAGTTCCATATAGAGGCGGGTGTGTTCCTGCTCTTCGCGAAGTGTCTGCAGCAGGGTGCGCCGGAAAGCCGGCGGCGCTTCGGGGAAGCGGAGAATCGCCAGCGCCATGAGTTCCGTGGCGAGGAGTTCGTGATTGGCGAAGAAGTGGAGCAGGACGGCGCGCGGCTCATCGCGATGAAGTTCGTTTTCAGGGGGAAGGCGGGCGCGATCGCCGCGGCGGGCCATGCGCAGGGAGACGGGGCGGCCAGGCGTGTCCGGCGTCACGATGGCCGGCCCGGGGGAATCGTCCGTGATCGGCTCCACCGGCGGCGCCAGCTTCCCGGCCAGCGATTCCGCCATCAGCACGCGCAGGGCAAAGTCCCGCAGTTCCATGCCTGAAGGTAGCTCCGTGGGAAGCGAGGTGCAAGGAGGCGACGGCTTACAAAGCCCTTCGCACAGAATTCGGCCGCCCGGTAGAGTCCCTTCTCAAGTTCAGGCGTCCCGAGTCGATCCCCGTGCCCCGCACACCAGGAGCCCTCATGATCCGCCGCCTCGCCGTCTTCGTGCTGCTCGCGACCCCGCTTTTCGCCGAGGACAAGCCGCCGGTCGTTTCGATGGAGACGAACTTCGGGACGCTCAAGATCGAGCTCTACCTCACCGACGCGCCAAACACCGTCGCGAACTTTCTCTCGCTCTGCGACAAGAAGTTCTACGACGGGATCAAGTTCCACAGGATCATCAAGAAGTTCATGGCGCAGGGCGGCGATCCGCAGCAGACCGGCGGCGAGGAGCTCGGGTACAAGATTCCCGCGGAATTCAACGCGCGCAAGCACGTGAAAGGCACGCTCTCGATGGCACGCACCTTCGAGCCGAACTCCGCGGGAAGCCAGTTCTTCCTCTGCTTCGCGGACGTGCCGATGCTCGACAACGCGTACACGGTTTTCGGCCAGGTCACGGAGGGCCTCGAAGTTCTCACAAAGATCGAAGCCGAAGCGGCCACGGCACGCGACGGCGTCCCGCCGCTCAAGGAAGTCAAGATCCTCACCGCGAAAGTCCTTTCCAAGCCCGAGAAACTCCCGGAACTCGTGACGATCAAACCCGAGGACATCCCGTTCATCGGAGTCATCCCGGGCCCGAAGCCGGCGACCGACGGCGTATTCATCGCCCAGCTTCGTCCCGACGGGGGCGGGCAGGCCTCGGGTCTGCAGACGGGGGACCTCATCAAGAAAGTCGGCGACGTGGACGTGAAGTCGCTCACCGACTACGCGAAGGCCCTTCTCCCCGTCCGGCCCGGAAAGGCCGTCACGTTCACGGTCCTGCGCAAAGGCACGGAGACCAAGATCGAGGTGACACCGGGCAGCATGGGCAAATAGCGGCGAGCGACCCCGGCGCGGCTCAGCAGATTCGCCTCACGACCAGGATCGTGAGGTCGTCGCTTGCAGGGGCGTCCCCGCGGTGACAAAGCACGCTGTCCAGGATCCCGGTCGCCATCTCCCCCGCGGTCGAACCCCCGCTTTTCCCCACCGCCATGCGCAGCTTCTTGTCCCCGAACTCCTCGCTCTTCGCGTTCATCGCCTCGTTCACGCCGTCCGTGTACAGGATGAGTTGCTCGTCCTGCTGAAGCGTGATCGTGAAGTCGTGCAGCGACCTCTCGAAACTCGCGCCCTTCACGAGCCCGATCGCGCCTCCTGAAACTTCTAGGTCGGACACGACCGGCACGCCGTCCATCACGGACCAGTGCATCGGCGGGAGGTGCCCTGCGTTCACGACGGAGATCTTCCCTGACTTCGGGTCGAGAATCGCCGCGGCCAGGGACACGAAGATCCCCGGGGGAAGGACGCGCGCAATCCTGCTGGCCGCTTCGATCACGAGCGCCCTGGCGTTCGGCGCGGAAGGGGCCACGGCGTGGAACACGGTGCGCGCCATCACCATGACCATGGCCGAGCTGATTCCCTTGCCCGACACATCGGCCACGAGCATGGCCATGCGACCGTCCGGCATTTCGATGACGTCGTAGTAATCGCCCCCGACGTGGGCCGCGGGAATGTACTGCGCCGAGATCTCGTAGCGGTCCGGGTTCGGAATGGTCTCGGGCAGGAGCCGGGCCTGAATTTCGCGCGCTCGCTCCAGCTCGAGTTCGAGGCTTCCGTCGCGCAACGCCTCCGCCAACTCCGCCCGCGCTTCCGCCGCCCTCGCGCGCTCCTCGGCGGCGATGGCCCTCGCTTCGGCCGCCTTCGCTCTCTCCTCCGGCGTCTCGGGAAGCTTCGGCGCGGAGGGGCGCACCTGCACCCTGGGCACGACTGCTTCCGACCGGCTGGGCATTCTCACCGTTCCCGGCCGCACGGCGGGAACTTTGGAAAGGGGAGCCGGAAGCGTCCTGACGGCCGCGATCAGGTCGCGCGGGTTGAGTGGCGCCTGGCGGAAGGCGAGCTGCGGATAGGCGAGCGAGGATTTCGACGTTGCGAGTTCCGGGTCCCACGCCGTGAGCAGCGTCGGGATGACGCGTCCCGACAGGCGCAGCCGGTCGAGAAATTCGGTATCCCTCCAGTCCAGGAACCCGAGGTCCACGACCAGCCCGCGCCAGACCAGCTTCTCTCGAAGCGCTTCCCACAGTCCCTCGACCGAGTCCAGGATGCGAGGCACGTATCCGGCTGACTTCAGCGCCGAGGCCCATGCCGCGCGTATGTCGCGGTCTTCCTGAACGACCAGGATGTTGCGCTGGTCGGCGGCCAGGGCTGGCCTGGCGACGATCGGCACACGGCTGGGGGGCGACAGGGGCATGAGCGGGACATTCTATCCCGGTGGCCCCGTCAAGAAACCGCAAGAAACCGATGCCAGCCGGACGGTAGACTCCAGCCGTGGCAAACCGCTCGCAACGACGATTCGCAGCTTTCGTTGCCGCGCTTCTGGCCCTCCTGCTCGGCCTGCTCCTGAATCGCGGGCTGGAGAACAGGCGTGTGGAGGCGGCCAAAGCGCGAGAGGAGGAAGAGCGGGTTGCTGCGGCCCGGGAGCACGACGGGCGGGAGGCGGCCGCACCCGAAGCGGCGGCTCGCGGGGCTGCTGCGCGGGGCGCGGGAGCAGCACGGACTTCGTCCGAAGCGGCGACGGCGAAGCGCGGGGAAGGTGCGGAAGAGTCGACGGTCGGGCGACGGATTTCCGGACAAGTCGTGCGGCAGGACGGCACGGCGGCTCAAGAGTGGCCGGTGATGCTGTCCAGTTCCGTGGACGGCGAGTGGTCGGGCCCGCGGAGGTCCGAACGAACAGGGAAGGGTGGCGCGTTCTCCTTCGAGGGGCTGGCACCCGGCACCTATCGAGTGGAGGCAGTGACTTCTGACATGGACCGTCAGTATCCGGCTGAGGAAGTGAACCTGGAACCGGATGCGGACGTGGAAGGCATCGTGCTCCACCTCCCGGAGCTGGTGGTGCTTGAGGTCGCGGTCGTAGATGTGCGAGGCGCCGCCGTGGCCGGCGCCTGGGTCTACGTGACGCTCGCGCGCGACCTGCCGCCCGTTCAGACGGAGACGGACGGCCTCGCGAGGTTCGAACTCAACGACCTGGACATGGTCGTTGTCGGCGTCTCTCCGGACTCGGAAGGCGCGCGGCTTTTCCTTCCCCAATACGGCATCATCGTGCCGCGCGGCCAGGAGTCGCTCCGGGTGATCCTCGTCGACGCCGGCGCCGCATCCGGCGTGGTCCTCTCCCCGGACGGCGACCCCGTGCCGCGTCTGTCGCTCTCCTGCAACAACGACAACGGATTCGTGTCCAGCACAAGTTCCGACGCGGAAGGACGCTTCCGCTGCGAAGTTCCCCTGGATGCTCCGGTGACGATTTTCGTGACGAGCCACAGGCACGACCCGCAGTTTGTCGCCATGCCTGACGGTACGAAGCGGCGGGTTCGCGGTGAGCTGAAAGGCGTGCGGGCCGGAGACCAGGGGCTTCAACTGCGGTTGGAGTGGATCGAGGACGGGCGGTCATTGACCATACAGGTGCTTTCGCCCGAAGGGGAGCCAGTGGCAGGGGCCGATGTCGAGTTATGGGATCGGAAGCCGCTGACCCGGGTCGCGAGCGACGCGCGCGGACGCGCGGCCTTCAGCGAGCTGACGAGTGCGAGTCACACCGTGAACATCATCCCTCCAGACGGCGGCACCGCCAAAGGCTGGATGAGGACGAGGGAGTTCGGCATCGTGCCGGCCGGACAGACGGTGGAATTGAAATTCCGGAAGGGGATCCGGCTGAGCGGGACGGTCGTGCGGCCCGATGGGGCACCTTGCGAAGACGCGCACGTGGCAGTGACCAACCTGTCCGAAACGTCGATCGAGCCGCCCGGCCATTTCATCGACTGCGACGCACAGGGGCGCTTCTCATTCCTGCTCGATCCCGCCTGGGTAGAACGGTTGAAGCTGCGCGCCTGGGCAAAGGTCGACGGCAAGCAAATGACGGTGTCCAGGCCGATCGAGCCGGGCGAATTCGGAGAACCGATCCGGATGCAAGTCGAGCCGGAAGAATGACCTCGCCCGCAACCGCTGGAATCAAAGAGGGCGCGCCACTACGATGCACGCCCCTGAAGTTTTCCCAGTCCCCGTTTCAATCCATCCAAGGGAGAGACCATGCTGAAGACATGCACGCTGGCCGCACTGGTGATGGCCTTGACGGTTTTCGCGGGCGGTTGCGGCAAGGACGACTCCGGCGGTACCGGCAACACGGGCGGCACCTCCGGCGGCGGAGGAGGCTCTTCCGGACCGGATATGTCCACGCCCCAGGGTGCGATGAAGGCGCTTCAGGAAGCGTTCGCATCGATGGACCCCGCCAAGTTCGAGGCGTGCTACACGGTCGAGGCGTGGAAGGAAGGGAAGATGCAGAAGGAAATCGACGAGATGAAGAAGGACGGCATGACCATCACGATTTCATTCAACGAGGCCGACATCAAGGTCGATGGCGACAAGGCGGAGGTTGCCACGAGAATGAAATTCAAGATGAAGGACGGGAAGGAAGAGGACGAGGGCGAAAAGTTCCGGATGGTCAAGGTGGACGGCAAGTGGCGGTTTGCTTCGAAATAGCGTCCAGCGTGGGGGCGGCGCGCATGCGCCGCCCTCACGGCACGCTCGCCAGCCGGCGAAGCGCCCTGACCGAAGCGTGCCGTCCGCTCGGGGTGGAACGGCTCGAGGATCCTGGCGCATCCCCGGGCGCCGGCCCGGCCTAACAGCGCGTCCGCATCGACTCCCTCGACCGCTCGTGCGCCGCGGGGCTCTCGAATTTCTTCGAGGTGGAATGCGCCCACGCCTTGTCGATGTACTGCGCCGAGTCCGGGGTTTCGCAGCTCGTGTCGCCGTGATCGACCTCCACTTTCCCGATGCGCTTCGCGGCGGCCGTTGCGGCTTTGCGCAGGGAAGCACTTCGGCAGCCGATCGCTATGACGGTCTGGTTCATCGTCGCGCGCTCGGCATTCGGCGCGGTGTGAATGGTCTTTTCGATCTCGGCCAGCCGCTCAAGGAACCAGCCTTCCGGCGTCGCTTCGTCTTTCTGCGCCATGGCGGCGACCAGGCGCCATCCCGAACAGCGAAGCCACTCATTCGTCGCGGTCAACCAGGCGTCGGCCTTCGCGCGCGCGTGCGGCCCCTCGACCGCGACGTGCGCGACGTATCCGCCGCACATGCTCGCCGTCGGCGACTTCGCCCACCGGTCCAGGTCCGCAGGGGACATTTTCGCGGGGTCGACGATCTTCACTGCCAGATTTCGCGCGTCGAAGTTGCCTGTGTCCCAGAGCGCCAGCGCCAGGTCATGGTCGACCTTGATCCGGTTGTAAAGCGTTTTGAGCGTCGCGAAGCTTACGCCAAACATCGGCGCCTCTGCGCCATGCCGCGCGTAAGTCTTCCGGGTCTGTTCCGACCCCGCCTTCTTCAGGGCGGCCATCGTTTCGGCCAGCGTCATGCGGGTCGCCGGGGCTTTTTTCGCCTTCGCGGCGGGCGCAGGCTTCGTTTTCACCGGCATGCTGGACTCCTTGGAGCAGGGAACTGGGAAACCGGACTTCGCAGAAGCGGCGTCACACTGTAGGGCCATGCGCCGGCGCAAATCAAGGGCAGCCGCGTCGAGCCGGACGCGAGGGCGGACCGCGCCGCGATGGCAGGCCCGGAAAAAGAACGGGCCGGGCCGACGAATGCCGGCCCGGCCCGATTCAAGTCAGTTCGGCTTACTTCTGCTTCCGGTCCAGGTTGTCCAGCTTGGTCCGGACGACATCCTGCAACTCCTCCGCGCGCTCGATCAGGGAAGTGCGCACCGGATTCTCGATGACCTTGGTCAATTTCTCGAGGGCGGCCTCGTAGTTGTTCTTCTTGTAGTCCTCGCGGGCCGCATCCAGCAGCTTCTCGAGTTCCAGGTAAACCTGATCGTACGACTTCCAGAGCGCCGGAAAGTGCTTTGCCACGGCCTCCTCGAGGGCGTCCTTCAGCGCCACGTTGCTCTTCACCTCGGGAAGGATGCAGACAAATTTACCGGTGGGGCTGGTCACGACGAGCGCCGGCAATTTCGCCGGATCCAGGCCGCGCTTCTTCAGGAGCGCCGCATCCTGCCTCGCGCCGTCGACCTTGAGGCAGAGAAAGTGCTTCGAAGCGCGGGCCACGTCCTCGGTGTCAAAGAGATCCCGATTCCAGGCCTGGCTCTTCTTGCCGCGCGGGTCCGAAGAATCGGACCAGTAGAAATAGATGAGCCCCGGCTTCTGGTTGTCTTTTTCCCAGTACGTCAGCCCGAACTCGTTGCGAATCTCCTCGGGGATTTCTGTCGCACCGGGGCCCGTCGCTGAAACCTCTTCACGGAGGCTTGTTTCAATAGGCTCGTACCACGTCAGACGTGGACGCGCCTTGCGGCATCAGCCCGCTTCGGCAGGACGGGGTGCGCTGGCAACCAGCAGCACCGCCAGGAACCCCAGGTACCCGAGCTGAGACGTCCTCATTGATTTCTCCTTAGGGACTTTCCGCTATCGGATAATGTCGTTGAACGCCCCGGCATCATATCGACCGGAGCCCCCCAATCTTACGAAATTTACAATATTTGGACGTTGGGGGCCGCGTCTGCGCGACCTGGGCGTCGTTCGCGCATCCGGCGAGGGCCAGCAGGATCGGAAGCGGGAGCTTCTTCATTGGGTGAGCCTCACCAGGAGATCGGGTCTTTATTCACCCGTTACGCTATGCCCGCGATCGCGGATTCGAAATTTGCAAATGCCGCCCAGTGATTACGGAGAAGCCGTCCGCGGCGAGCGCTTCCGGAATACGAGGAAGTACTGGTGCGGCAGAAACGATTCCTCGGCGGTCTGAACCAGGCCCGACAACTCGAGTTCGGATCGAACGACCTCCGGGGCGAGCTTCATTTCGTCGGGCGGACCGACGGGCAGGTCGCCCTTCCTGAAGTCGATGATGACGAGCCGCCCGCCGGGCGCAAGGGCGGTCGCGACCCGGGCGAAGTACGCCGGACGCGCTTCAAGGTGGTGGTAGGTGTTGGCCACCAGCAGGACGTCCACCGGTTCGGGCAGGCGCGGGTCCTCGGCGCTCGCCAACGCGGCGGTCAGGTTGGCCAATCCCTCCCGCGCCGCGCGCGCTTCCAGGTGCCGCACCATGTTGGGCTCCAGGTCGACGCCCCAGACCTGGCCGCGGGGAACGGCCCGCGCCAGCCGCACCGCGAAGTAGCCCGTGCCGGCGCCGATCTCGGCGACGCGGGCCGCCGGCGCGAGCCCGAGGGCGCGCACGACCTCTTCGGGCTTCTGCCAGGCGTCGCGCTCCGGGCCCTCGAAGCGGGCGACCCAGTTCTCGACGTCCGCGAAGGAGTGGCCGTGGTGGGCAGGTCCGCCGCCGCGATGCGTGTGACCAGGCTTGCGATGTCCGGCGGCGTGTGACATGGCGATGATCATACCGCCGGGTCCTTGGCGCTGCCGAAGCCGGACTTCTTCCTGTACAAGTCGTGGAAGCGAACCCCGCTTTCGGTTACAAGCGTGACCCTTCACGCGCAACCCGCGCCGCCCCATCAAGGAGACCAGCCATGAGCCTGCGCATCAACGACGACGCCCCGAACTTCACCGCCGAGACCACCCAGGGCCCGATCGAGTTCCACAAATGGCTTGGCGACGGCTGGGGGATCCTCTTCTCGCACCCGAAGGACTTCACCCCCGTGTGCACGACTGAGCTCGGATACATGGCGAAGCTGGCGCCGGAGTTCGCGAAGCGGAACGCGAAGGTGATCGGGCTTTCGGTGGACCCGGTTGCGAGCCACGAGAGGTGGAAGAAGGACATCGAGGAGACGCAGGGCTCGATGGTGGACTACCCGATGATCGGCGACCCGGAGTTGAAGGTCGCCAAGGCGTGGGACATGCTGCCGGCGGACGCCGGGACGACCTGCGACGGCAGGACGGCGGCGACCAACGCGACGGTGCGGACGGTGTTCGTGGTCGGGCCGGACAAGAAGATCAAGCTGATGCTCAGTTACCCGATGAGCACGGGCCGGAACTTCGACGAAGTCCTGCGCGTCCTCGACTCGATGCAGCTCACCGCGAAGCACAAGGTCGCGACCCCCGTGAACTGGAAGCAGGGCGACGACGTGATCATCGTGCCCGCCGTGACGGACGAAGAGGCGAAGCAGAAGTACCCGGGCGGCTGGAAGACGGTGAAGCCGTACTTGAGGGTGGTGCCGCAGCCGAAGTAACGGGGGAGTGGCGAAAGAGGTACGCGGGTTCTGCTCCCGGACTTCGGTTCCGCGGAGCATTTCCCGGCTCGCATCCCCTCGCTACCCGGGAATCTCGGGCTCGACCAGGGTCGCGAGCTGCGCCAGCGATTCTTGCCAGCCGAGGTAGCACATCTCGACCGGGATCACCTCCGGGATTCCTTCCTGCACGACAGTCAGCTCGGTGCCGCAGGCCACCGGGCGAAGCGTGACCGTGACGGTCAGCGTGCCCGGAAGGTTTTTGTCCTCGAAGCGGTCCGTGTAGCGAAGGCGCTCGTTCGGCACCAGCTCGAGGTACTCGCCGCCGAACGCGTTGCCTGTACCCGAACCGAAGTTTCTGAACGACATGCGGAACGTGCCACCGACCTTCGGCTCCAGATGGTGAACCTTGCACGTGAACCCGTACGGCGGCAACCACTTCGCCATCGCGTCGGCGTCAAGGAAGGCTCTGTAGAGCTTCGCGGGCGTGGTTTTCAGGACGCGATGCAACCGGACCGTGCCTGTGGGCATGAGGGGCTCCCTTGGAAGCGGGACTCCGTCCAGCTTACACAGCGTCGTTGGGAGCGTCGATGGGGGTCGTGAATTGGAACTCACGCCCTGTTCCTGCTCCGCCGCAGTCACGGCTTGATATGCGCGAGGGTCTTTGCGAGCGTTTCCTTCGCTCGTGCCGTGTCGTAGTCTCTCTGCAGGCCGCCCCGTATGCATCTCGCGCGCTTCGCCGACGAGTTCGCAACCGGGGCCGCCCCACTGCATAAGGATGTTGCGGCGCGGGCGGGGGGAGCGGTTGGGGCCGCTGCCGTGGACGAGCTTCGCGTGGAGGGCGACGAGTGCGCCGGGGGCGCACTCTATCGTGTCGATCTCCTCGGCGGGCCACACTCGGCCGCGCAGTCGAGCGGTCCTGGCTTCCTCGTCGCTGATCGCGTGCGTGCCGCGCACGATGTCCAGCGCCCCCTCGCCCCGGCGCATTCCGTCGAGACAGAGCATGAGCCGCACCTGATTCGAGGTCGTGCCGCAGAGATACTTGTTCGGCCAGTCGCGATGCCACCCGATCTTGCTGCCGACGAGCGCGGACTTCATCGTTGCGTTCATGAAGTGAAACGCAAAGTCCTGCGACTCGAAGAGCGCTTCGAGCGTCTCGAGGATCTTCGGATGGGTGATGAGCGCTTCGCACGCCGGCGCGAAGCGCTGGAGTTCCCCAATGATGAAGACGTTGTCGCCCGCCTGTTCGGGCGTGATCTCGCCGCGCTGCCTCGGTTCCAGGTCGCGCTCGAGGGTCAGGAGGGCGCGCAGATCCTCTGGGAGCTGCTGCACGCCGCTCGTGACGGCGTCCAGCGCGGTGCTGAGAGCGCCGATCTCGTTCGCGGAAAAGAGTCCTTCGTGAACGGCGTAGCCGTGGGTCGACAGAGTTGAGCGGGGGATCATTCGGTCGGTTTCGGCCCGAGATGTTCCGCGATCATGAGCCAGCGGCCGCCATCGCGCACGAGCGCGGTCGTCCCTCGCCCCCCGCCGCTCGCCGGGCGAGCGCCGATCAGGCCGGACCACGCGAAGTCAAAGACGTAGAGGGCGTGGTCCACCCCTCTCCGGATCCATCGAAGATTCGAGATCGCGTATCGCTCGTCCTGGATCGCGGCGAAGTTGCGTTCGAACGCGGCGCGGACCGCCGCGCGGCCCTCGTGCCGCGAGCCGTCCGAAAACGTCGCGCAGACGTCCTCGTGTACCAGCGGATCCACCTCGCTCCAGCGCTGCGAAGCGAGCGCCCGCGCGTACGCCCCGGGCCAGTCTTCAAGCGACGTCATCGCTTTCGCCCTCTCGCAAACGCCAGTGGAGTTTCATCATATCGCGTTCCTCCGGCCGCTGCGCTTCGAGGCGCCGCCGCACGTGGAGCGTGCTCCCCCGACGATTCGGGACCCCGTCGCCGCGGATCTGGAGTTGACAGGCCGCGTCGTGCAGCAACGCGGGGCGAAAGACGTAGGAGGATTCCGCGCTCACGACGCGCATCCCAATTTCCACGCCAGGATCGCTTCGCCGATCACGAACAGGCATCCGAAGAGGAGCTTGTTGTGCCGTGCAAGCCAGAGCGGAAGGAAGATGTCGAAGTTGTCCGCGCGATCGGACGTGTACCGGGCGGCGACGCCGGTGAGGGGGCAGCGCATCCGGTTGACCAGCAGAATTACGACCTCGATCCAGACGAGGGCGCTCAGCCAGGCAGCCGTGCGCAGACTGCCCAGCAGCACGACGATGGGAATCGCCACGATCGCCGAGGCAAACACGGCCCACGCCAGGGTGTGGAACATCCTGATACGCCACAGGGCCCTGGTCCCGGCTTCCCGCTCTGCTGCAGTACTCAAAGCTGTCTCCTCCTTGCGAGAAAGGCGCGGTGGCCGGGCATTCTCCCGACAATCCGCCCTGTCGCCGACCGGCTCACCCGAACTTACCGCGACACCTCGATGGCGGGCTTCGCAAGGTCGATCCAGTACCGCCGCTTTCCCACCGACATTCCCGCTTCCATGAGGACGTTCTCCAGCACGCCTCCGCAGGACTCAATGACCCGGATCGACCCCGGATTGTCGTCGTCGCACGTCAGGAGCACGCGTCCGATCCCGAGGGAGCGGGCCACGGGAAGAGACAGCCGGAGCATGGCGCGCGCGTGCCCGCGGCGCCTGCAGGACGGAACGACGCCGTACCCGATGTGCCCGCCGATGCGCAGAAGGAAGTCGTTCAGCTCGTGCCGGAGCGAGAGCCGCCCGACGACTTTGCCCTGCAGGACGCCGACCAGGAACGTGTTTGGCACGAACCGCTCCGGCAGGTCCTCTCCACGCGGCCAGCCGTTGACGCGCCTGACGTAGTTGCGGAAGTCCGCAGTGTCGTCAAAGTGGAACGCGAAGCCCCACTCCGGCTGCGAGGCCCGGAATTCAGCGACGGCTTCCTTGAACGAGGCTTCGTCCTCGACGCGGAGTTCGCGGAGCATCAGGGCCGTCTCGGGGGGCGGGCTCATGCGACTCCCGAAACCCCTGCTTCCACCGGCAGCAGGCAGGCGCGCATCCTTCATGGCAGGGGATAGTATCAGGGCCATCTCATCCACCCGTTCCAGCCTGTCCTTTCCCGGGTGCGTCGACATTCACGCGGCACCTCCTCACGGAAGCTGCGACAGCAGCGTCCGCGCCGGCAGCACGATCGGGTCCTTGCGGGCAAAGGGATCCGTCGCGACGAAGGGCGCGTTGACCACGACCTGGAAGGCGTGCGCTGCGCCGGTCTCCTTCTGGAAATGCGACAGTGCGGGGGAGAGAGCTTCGTCCGAGAGCTTCACTTCGACCATGAACCACGGCTTCCGGTCGCGCACGACGACGAAGTCCACTTCGCGCTTCTCCTTGTCCCGCAGATACCTCAACTCGAATTCGCCGAGCCCGCGGTCCTCCCACGTCTCCACCGCCTTCAGCAGGTGGCAGGCCACGAACGTCTCGGCCCGCGCGCCGTCGTCCGCGATCCCCGACCAGTCGCGCAGGTACCACTTGGGCTCCTTGCGAAGCGACTTCGTGACGTTCCGGAACCACGGCCGGACGAGGAATCCGACGTAGAGCGCCGCGAGCGTGTCGACCCACGCCTTCGCGGTCGGCGCGGAGACGCCGAGGTCGGAGGCGAGGTTGCTGAGGACGAGCTGTCCCGAGGAGCGATCGTGCAGCATGTTCCCCAGGACTTCGAGCGTCCCGAGGTCCGCGACCCGCGTCAGTTCCCTCGCGTCCTCCCGCAGCACCAGCTCGCGCCGCTGCCGCCGCCACAGCGTCGAGAATTCGGCGTCACGCTTCAGGAACGGCTCCGGAAATCCGCCGTGCGTCCAAAGCGCTTCGATCTCTGGATCGGGAAGCGCCCGCGGTGGCCGGACCAGCGTTTTGTCGGGCGGGGAAGGGTCGATCAGCTCCCCGATCGTGAGCGGGTGCATCCGGTAATGGAAGTACCGCCCAAGGAGGCTGTCGCCGCGCCGCAGCAGCCCGAGCCGCGAGCTTCCCGTCACGAGCACGCGCGCCTTCTCGCCGTGGACGTCGAAGAACCCCTTGAGGAAGTCGCGCCACCGCCGGTGCTTGTGCAGTTCGTCGAACACCACGACCGGCGGCCGTTCGCGCGGCTTCTCGAGATCAAGGAGCTTCGCGATCACGTCGGGTCCGCCCAGGACGTGCTGTCGCTGGTTCGCGTCGTCCCAGCTCAGGTAGACATCCGCGAGCGAGCGGCAGGTTGTCGTCTTTCCCACCTGGCGCGGACCGGTGACGAACGCCATCTGACGATGGGTGCGGAAGTGGGCGTTCAGAAGTCCTTCGTAGAGGCGACGTTGGAACATGACAGACCATAATAAAGGCTATTTTGTTTTGGTCAAGACTATTCTAAAGTGACCTTTATGAGCCTGAATGGAACGGTTGACCGGGTTGATCTCGCTAGCAAGACCGCGACGTTCTAAGCCACCTGGCTATGAACAGCATTAATCCGCCCGAAAGGAGCACGCAAAGGAATACTCGCTGCGCCGTCGTATCCCTGATGGTTGTCCATAGCTCGTACCCAAAGATTGCTTGAGCGAGAGCAAAGACCAACCACCTACCCCATGAAATAGGCTTCGCCGACCTGGCCTCTCCCAACACGTGCGCTGCGGCAAGTGTGGCGGAGAAGACACTGATCCAGACGCTGAGCGCTGCAACGCCGGGCGTCGTCGTCATCTCGAGCACGACGCAAAAGAGCATGAGGAGAACAGCCAGCGTGCCTGCGATCGCCAAGAAGCCGTGGAGGAAGCGTGTAATCGGGTGAAACTGGCTCGGGGGAGGAACCGAGCACGACTCTGCTTCAGGTGAAGGCGCCGCTGGTTCCACCCGTGAACTCCCCAAAGAATTCCACCACATTGGTGCGAACCCCTGCGCGTCTGCATCCCGAGTTCCAACTACTTCTTTCCAGGCGCGTCCATCTTCACCCCCAGCTTCTTCAAAGCCGCCTTCGCCGCCTCGGCTTCCTTGCTGTCGGGATGCGTGGCGATGACCGCCTTGAACGCGTCGATCGCCTCGGCCTTCTTCTTGTCCTGGAGCAGCAGGTTGGCCTTGCCGAGCAGGACCGCGCGCTCGTTCGCGATCTTCGCCGCTTCTAGCGCCGCCTTGAATTCCGCCTGCTCGCCGTGCGAAGCGACGATGCCGTCGGCGCGTTTCGCGGCCTCGGTGCCGGGGAACCAGGTCCTGAGGATGAACGCATGCCCGGCGGTCGCCTTCCAGTCCTGCGCCTTCTCCGTGGCGATCATGTCGTTCCAGCGCTGGTTCACGAAGTACGAGGTGAACGCGCCGGGCGCCGGCTTGCCGGCGGCGCGGACCAGCTCCTGGCCCTCGGGCGAAATCAGGATCATCGCCGGCACTGTCTTCACGCCGAAGTCGTCCATCCGCTTCTTCTGGTCAGGACCCTTCCCGGGGTTGACCTTGACGCACACCTTGTCGGCCAGGAACGTCTTCACTTCGTCGCGCGGCCAGGTGTCCGTCTCCATCTCGACGCACGTTTTTCAGCCGTCGGTCAGGAACTCGACGAAGAGCAGCTTGCCCTCCCCGGCGGCCTTCGTCTTCGCCTGGTCGAAGCTCGCTTCCCACGCGATTCCACCTTTCGCGGGCTGGGGAGTTTCCGCGAGGACGCTGGAAGCGGCGGCGAGGCAGGCGATGGCGAGAAGTGTCGGACGCATGGGGGGCAGGGTAGCCCGGGGCGCGGGGGCGGAACAAACGAAAACGGCGGCTGCGGCTCCGACCCCGCAAGGGCTTACTTCGGGACAGGCACCTTCTTCGGCGTGAGCGAGAAGCTCGCGGTCGCGGGCAGCTCCAGCGTCTGCGCTTCCGCCTCGAATCCTTCGGCGCCCACCGCGACACGGAGCCGTCCGGCGGGGAGGGAGGGGATGGCGAAGCGCCCGTCGGGTCCGGTGCGGGCCGCGAGGAGCTTTCCGTTTTCGACGTCGCCGGTGAATTGCGCCTGGCCGCTTACCGTCCGCGAAATCAGGTGGAGGTCGCACGGCCAGATCAGCGAGGCTGTCACGTCGCCGTCGGCGAGCCAGATCTGGGTGACCTGCACGATCGCGCCCTCCACCGGGGCCCCCGCGGGGTCGCGCACCACGCCCGAGAGGAACAGGTCCGCCCCCGGGAGCGCGATCTCGATCGGCTGCGCCGGGTCAGCGGGGACAGCCGCCATCGCCCATCCGTGCCCGTCGGCGAGGACCGCGATGGCCTTCAGTCGCGAGTCCAGGCCTTCCGCCTCGAATTTCCCGTCCGCATCCGTCGTGCAGCCGGTGTCCTGCACCTTGTCCGCCGCGGGCGGGCGGCCGTCGTTCCGCAGCATCCTCCCCGCCTGATAAGGCTGCCCGACGCCGAAAATGCGCGCCCCGGCGACCGGAAGGCCCTTCGAGTCCACCACCCGGCCCGCGACGCACAGTCCTTTCTGCAGCACGAAGTCGATCTCCACGTCCTGCTTCGCCAGGTGAATGCGCTTCTCGATTTCCGGGTATCCCTTCGCCTTCACGCCGACGAAGAAATTGCCGCGCGGGAAAACGCAGGGGAAGCTGAAGCGCCCGTCCTCGCCGACGGTGATGCCGGTGTATTCGGGCTCGCCCTCGATCATGTAGTTGACGCCGAAGGTAGCGATCCCCTCGAGGTCCCGCTCTCCCATCTGCTGCGTGAGCGGACGGATCGTGGCCCCCGCGATCGGGTAGCCGCGTTCGTCGAGGATGCGGCCGCGAACCTCGATGGCCGGCGCGAGGCGCACTTCGAGCGGGATGTCGAGCGTCAGCTCGGCCCCCGCGGCCACGGGGATCGCGGGACCGGGCAGACCGGAGTTGAAGCGGAATCCCAGGCCCGCGAGCGTGTCACCGAGCGTCGCGTCGACCATGACTCCGGGATATCCGCGGGCGCTCATGCTGACGAAATAGTCCCCCGGGGGCACCACGACGCGGTACTCGCCCTGCGCGTCCGATGTCGTCCGCGCGACCGTCCTCCACGCGTTTTTCCCCTCGACGCGTTCGAACAGGAGGAGCGCTCCCTCGAAACCGGGGCCGCCGCGCCCGACGGTGACCTTGCCGTGAAGTGTCGCGGTTGTCGCGGCGGGCGTCGCGGGAGCGTCCGGCGGCGCAACCTGCGGAGGACGGGGTTCCTCCGTCTTCGCGGGCGCCCCGTCCGCCACGCCTGGCGTCGGGGCGGACGCGACCGGCGTCCCTTCGGACGAGCCGGAGCGGTTGAAGCGCGATCTCAGCAGGAAGAACACCCCGACCGCCAGCAGGAGCGCCGCCACGGCACTCCATTTCCGCGCACGGCCGCCGCGCGTCACGGCCGGGCCGGCCGCTCCCCGCCCCCGCGCCATCGTGCCCAGCCGCCGTGCCACGCTCCCCGGCATCTCCACCCGCGGCGCCGCGGCCAGCTCCCGCTCCAGCATTCCCAGCGCCATCACCACTCCCGCCCCCGCCAGCGCCTTCCGCAGCCGCTCGTGCGCCGTGTGCAGCCTCCGCGCCACCGTCCCCTCCGGCACCGCCAGCGCTTCCGCGATTTGCGCGTAGGACAAATCGTGCTCGTACCGCAGCTCCACCGTCGTCCTCAACTCCTCGTCCAGTCCCTTCACCGCCGCCCGCACCGCCGTGCACGCTTCAGCTTTCTCCGCCACCATGGATGCCTCCTCGCTGGTTTCCATGGAAGCGCGTGCCCCGAGGGCTCTCACGTCCCGGGCCGCGGAGTCGCGGGCCAGTTTCAGGTCGTGGGCCTTGTTCAGGGCGATCCGGCAGAGCCAGCCGGCGAACGCGGAGGGATCGCGTAGGGAGGCGAGGGAATCGAGCGCCTGCCGGAACGTCTCCTGGGTCGCGTCGGCGGCGTCCTCCTCGCGGCCGAGCCGCGAGATCATGAGCCGCCAGACGTCGGCCTGGACCGACGCGACGAGAGCTTCCAGCGAAGCGCGATCGCCGCGCTGGGCTTTCGTCACGAGGTCGGGGGAGACGTTCATCGGCGATCCTTCCGGGTTTCGGGCTTCCGTGAGAATAGACCGGACCGCCCCGAATTTCTTCGCGGGATTCCGGAATTCCCGTCGAAACCGAAGGACGTCGTCGCGTCGATTAGGATGCTCGCTTCAGCCGCCGCCAAACCTGCCCTGAGGCAGGACGGCCCGGGCGGCCCGGATCGGAGGCTCCATGTCGCGGCGCAGCATCTACGGCGATCTCGCCCGTTACTACGACACGATCTACTCGTTCAAGGACTACGACTTCGAAGCCACGCGGCTGGCGGTTCTCATTCGCAGGTACAAGCGCTCGCCGGGCCGGCGGCTGCTGGAAGTCGCCTGCGGCACGGGCAAGCACGCGAAGGCGCTATCGAAGCGCTTCGAGGTGACCGCGACCGACATCAACCCCGGCATGCTGGCCGTCGCCCGGAAGAACGTCCCCGGAGTGACGTTCCGGCGCGCTGACATGACGAAGCTGGACCTGGGCAGGAAGTTCGACGTCATCACCTGCCTCTTCAGTTCGATCGGCTACGTGAAAACGCATGCGAATCTTCGGAAGACGCTCGAGGGGATCGCCCGCCACCTCGTGCCCGGGGGCGTCGCGATCATCGAGCCGTGGTTTTCCCGCAAGGCTTTTCATCCCGGCGCGCCGTTCGCCGGCACCTTCGGCAACGGGGACCTCCGCATCGCGCGCGTCACGATGTCCCGGGTGCGCGGCCTGCTGTCGATCATCGACATGCACTACCTGGTCGCGCACCGGGGCGGCTCCGTGCGTCACTTCGTCGACCGGCACGAACTGGCCTTGTTCGAGCCCGACCGGTTCCTCGCGATCATGCGCGCCGCCGGGCTGAAGGCGCGCTTTCTCACACGGGGACTGATGCCCGACCGCGGCCTCTACGTCGGAGTGCGGGAGCCGGAAGGACGGAGCCGGTGAACCTCCGGGGCGGGCGTCGCGGTCCTCCGGCGCGCGCGTACTTCCTATAATCGCCGCCATGACGACCAGGGAAATCCTCGCGAACCTCAAGTCTCTCGGCAACAAAGCCCGACTCAGGCACAACATCAAGATGGGCGCGCCGGAGAACCAATTCGGCGTGAAGATGGGCGATGTCCGTGCGATCGCGAAGAAGATCAAGACCGATCACAAGCTCGCGATCGCCATCGGCGAGAAGATCGGGCTCTATCGCGACTGGCCGGTGTCGAAGGGCTGCACGCCGCCGTACGTGCCGATCTGGGTCGAGTTCATGGTGAAGCGCAAGGGGTAGTCAGGCGGCCACATCCCTGTTCGTTACTGGCCAGGCGCCGGTGCCGGCCTGCGATCGCCACGGGCCATCGTACAATGACCGCCGGGGTCCTGCTCACGCCCCATCGCCTCCATGCCCCGCACCGATTCCACCATTCGCTTCAGCTCCACGCTTTCCCGGCCGACGCAGCCTGCGAGCGCCGCCTGGACGTTCGTGGCCCTGCCGCGGGACGCCAGCGCGAAACTCCCCTCGCGTGGCCTGGTCTCCGTCGCCGGCGCCCTCAACGGCGTCCCCCTTCAGGCCACCCTCGAGCCGGACGGCCAGGGCGGCCACTGGCTGAAGGTCGACCGGAAGCTGCGCGAGAAAGCCGGCGCGGAGGCGGGCGACGTCGTCACGCTGGAGATCGCGCCCGTGAAAGAGGAGCCGGAGCCCGAAGTCCCGGCGGACCTGCGCAAGGCCCTCGCGAAGGCCGCTTCAAAGTCGCGCGCCGCCTGGTCGGACATCACGCCTCTCGCCCGACGCGACTGGATCCAGTGGATCACTTCGGCCAAGCTTGCCGGGACGCGCGCGCGCCGGATCGATGGTGCCTGTGACATGCTCGCTAAAGGGAAGCGGCGGCCGTGCTGCTTCGATCGGTCGGGGATGTACGGCAAGGGAATCACCGGGCCGTCCGACCGATGATGCGCAAGTCCCGCGTGGTCCGCTGGCTCTTCTTCGCGGGCGTCCCCGTCGTCCTCGTGGTCCTCGCCCTCGCGATCTTCCTCCACCGCCGCGCTCCCGGGGATTCCGGTCCAACGCTCTTCATCATCCAGCGCAACAAGAACGCGAACGAAGTGCACTACGACGTGCAGGCCGGCCCCGACGGCGCGCTGGCCAG
Organism: Planctomycetota bacterium; assembly: GCA_038060895.1. GTDB lineage: Bacteria > Planctomycetota > MHYJ01 > WSZJ01 > WSZJ01 > WSZJ01. The sequence goes on along the minus strand of JBBTCT010000034.1, from coordinate 90,365 downwards.
GGAACCCGTGGTCGCCTACTGGATCATGAAGGCCGAGGGCGGGCGCCGCGAGGATCTCACGTTCCTGGAGCGGAAGATGGCGTACGGCTTCGAAGTCTCGGGCTCCGGCGACGAACGCGAGTTGAAGCTCGTCGCCTGGGAGGACCGGCCAATCCGGCTCACGAAGGCCGGCGCCCGGTGGCACGCCGTCACGAAGATCGACGGCAAGGACGCGTACCTGACCCGGCTCTTCATCCAGAGCGAGGAGAGTGGCGCGACGCCGAAGGTGCTCTGGGTCGATCTTTTCGGCGAAACGGTCGACGGTGGCAAGGAGGTCAAGGAGCACGTGGTCAGGAAGTGACGATCCCCTGCCTCTTGTTCTCAACCATGCGATAGTCCTCAATCGCCGTCCCGTACGTCGCCTTGGTCACTTCAATGTCCCGGGGGCCCTCGTTATTTCTTCCGCCTGCTCGCGATCTCCATTTTCTTCACCTCGTCTTTCCCTTCCCCCGTGTACATCTCCATCAGGATTTCATCCGGCCCCTTCTCCGTCTGCACCCACCGCGTGTGAATCTCCGATCCGTTCGTCGCCTCGATCATCATCCCCTTGAACTCGATGGTCTTGCCGCCGTCCGCGCTCGTGCCCTCAAGGTGCGTCGCGGCCGGGCCCATGTTGTCGATTGCGTAGATGGACCACTTCTTCGTCGCCGGGTCGTAGCCGATCGTCGATTCGCCCGAGTACTTCGTTCCGCCCATGTCACTGCTGGCGGTCATGCGGCTGAAGCGCCCCTCCATGACCATCCTGATCTCGGCGGAGCTGGTCATCTCGAACGGCTTTCCGCCGGGCTTCATCCAGATCCTGATGGCCCTGTCCCACGATCCCGACCACTTCGCCATGACTTCGTGCTCCGGGCCGGGGTTCACGCCCTCGTTCGTCGTGGGTCTTCCGCCGGGCTGGATGGTGTAGTCATGCAGGAAGATCGTTCTCCAGTTCCCCCCGGTGGCCCCCCACAGGGTTCCCTCGACGTAATACTTTTTGCCGACTTCGAGCCGTTCGTCTCCCTTTCCCAGGCCCTTCAGGCATCGCACGAGGATGAACTGGTCGTGGGGTATGTCCTTGGCCTGGGTGCCGGGCGCCAGGCTCTGGAGCATGAAGATCACGCATTCACGGAACTTGCTCGTCTTCGCATCCGGGGTCTCGAATCCGTCCCCCGTCTCCTCCACGTTGAAGACCCGCAGTTCCCACTCGACCTTCATTCCCTTGCACTTGCTGACGGCTTTGATGAAGGGTTCGGAATCGGCTTCGCCCAGGTTCCGGTCCTTGATGAAGTCCTTGAGCGAACGGGAGACTTCCTTCGCCGGCTCCTCGGCGCCGGCGGCAAGGGCGAACAGCAGGAGGAGCAGGGTGGCCTGGCGTAGCGGCGAGGACATGGGAGGCTCCGAGTGGGAAGGAAAGGGGGGGCGGGCAAGGCGGCGAATCGCCGGCAGGGTAGCGCCCTGGGATCGCACGTGTCGAGGACCTGTCGGAGTGGAAGGCGCCGGATCCGCCCGCGGCTTCGAAGATCGTGGGTTTCATGCGGCGATCGGCTTCAGCACCAGCCGACCGTGCGCGATGAACGCCATGAGGAGGCCCAGTATGAGGCACATGACGATCGTGCCGGCTCGACCTTGCGATTCACTCGAGGCAGATCCTTAACCGGTGGCCGAGGGCGGGATTTCCTTGTTCACAACCCCGTCACAAACCGCATCCAGTCCGCTTCCAGCTTCGCCGCGTCCGGGAAAAACTCAAGAAGCCCCTTCGCGCCGCCGCCCGCAACTGACTTGCGGTACTCGGCCCAGGCGTCGCGGTACGCCTTGTTCTCGGTGTGGCAGAGGAAGTAATTGAGCGACCAGCACTCCGCGTAGAACAACAGCGCTTTTTGCGCGTCGGTGTTGATGAGCTGGAGGGCATCGCCGGCGAGGACGTCCTTGAGGGGGATGTGGCGCTTGCCTTTCATGGCATCGCGGACGAAAGGGAGGCGGCCCTCGCTGACGTAAGTGAACTTGTAGGACTTGCCTTCCCAGTTGAAGCCTTCGAAGTACGTCGCCATCGACTCCGCGTACCAGCTCGGCGCGCGGGCCAACGGCGAGACCCGGAAGAAATAGAGGTGCGACATCTCGTGCACCATGGTCTGCAGAAACTGCTGGCGGTTGCTCGTCTTGTTCCAGCCCGCGACGGTGTTCGAGTCGCTCTTTGCGAATCCCGCCGCGCCGAGGTGATTCTCCGTCTTCGTCTCGACGCAGTACCTGCGGTAATCCTCGTACGTCCGGAAGGCGTAGAGCGTCATCGTTTCCCCGCCTGCAGGCTTCGGCTCGACGCCGCCGTAGTAGGCCTTGCATTCCTGGTACGCGGCCTCGACCACGAGGGCAAGGTCCTTCGCGAACTGCTCGCCTTCGTTGGTGCGGATCTGGAAGTGCGTCGTGGTTTCGGTGTACGCGTCGTCCCAGCCGCTGCGCAGCGCTTCGTAGTCCTCGCGGCTCATCCACTTGTCCTTGTATCTGCAGAAGCCCTGCTTCAGCAGCGCCGCTTCTTCGCCCGGGACCCATTTGCCGTCGATCTGGATGAAGCCCTTCGCGAGCTGCTCCTTGTCCTTCGCGGGAACCCACTTCCCGGCAAACAGCACGAGCCCCTTCTCGAGGTTGGCCTTCTCCTCGGGCGTCACGTAGGACCCGCGGAACGCGACGAACCCGCCGGCCGGCGCGGGAATGCCGCGCTTTCGCGCGACAAAGCCCGAGAGGTTTTTCTTCAGCGACGCCTGCTTCTTCGTGGCGTTGTCGAAGTGCTTCATGGCGGGCGCGGGAAGCCCCGCGTCCCAGAGGAGGCAGCCGAGGCCGAACATTTCTTCGGGGGTGAGATCCAGCGCGGCGGCGAGCTCGCCGTACGCGGACGGGTCGAGGAAGGCCCACGGGAATTTTCCGTCGCCCCTGGGAATCTTGAAGTCGAAGGTGACGGTGTCGGCCTTGACGATCGTCAGCTCGGTTTTCCCCAGCGCTACCTTCATCCCTCCCGGCGCCTTGTTCACGGCGGCGAGGAGCCTGGCATGCGCGCCGGCCATTCCCTTGACTTCGGGAAGCCGGGTCTCGATCTCGCCCTTGCGGATCGCGGACTTCAGGGAAGGGAGGAGCAGCGCGTACTCGGCGGCGGCGCGGTCGAAGCGGTACCGCCGCACCAGGGCCTCGATCTCGGCGACGGTGAGGAGATGCGTCGCGCGCTCGAACCCGAGCCGTCCGCGGTCCCCGGTCTCGGCCTGCAGCTCCTTGTCGATCGAGGCCACGAAGTCCCCGAACCCCTCGATCCTCCCCGCGTGCCGGATGAGGTACGGATTCAGCCGCCGGGCCTCCTTCAGCACCGCGATCGCCTCGGGGAACTTGTTCAGCTTCCAGTTCGAGGCCCCGAGCCAGAACATCGTCTCGAAGTGCGTCCGGCGGCCCTTCGTCGAGAGCAGGTCGAGGCAGTCGCGGGGGCGAGCGCCCAGGAACAGCGTGCGAGCGAGGACGCACTGCAGATTTGAGTCGTCCCGTCCCTCGGCCGCCGCCTCTGCGTACTCGAGGGCCTTCGCAGGGTCGCACAGCGCGCCCGCCTCCGGCGTCGCGGCCAGGTAGGCGCGCACCGCACCCCACGTCGAGGTATCCGGCTCGGCGTCCTTGATCGCTTCCTGCGCCTTGTCGTACTGGCCCAGTTCCGTGAAAGCAATCACGCGGTGGAGGATCGTAGCACCGTCCCTGCGGCCCGCCCCGTGGAGCGCTTCCATCTCGTCCCGCATTCCGAGCCAGTCCGCCTTCGCGCGGAAGGCGTCGGCCCTCACGCGCATGTCCGGGTTGTTCCCGGACGCCTCAAGCGCTTTCGTCATCTTTTCGAACCCGGCGTCGATCTCCCCACTCCGGACCAGCGCCAGGCCCAGCAGGAGCAGATTCGTCGGGTCATCCGGCTTCAACCGGACCAGCTCCTCGGCGTCCTCGATCGCCTCCGTCGTCCGGTCCAGCCCCATGTAGATCTGCACGCGGACCTGGAGAAAAACCGGGTTCTTTGGCTCCATCTCGAGCGCGATGGCAACGTCTTCAAGCCCGTTCCCCGGGATCAACGCGTGGTCCTTCGCCCACGCCCGGAACGCCCTCGCCCGCGCGTACGTCGGGTCGGCCTCGATCGACTGCGTGAACTTCTCGATCGCTTCAAGGTGCAGGTTCTCATTGAAGAGCTTGTTGCCTTCCAGGTAGAGGCGTTCCGCGGCGGCGCGGTCGGCGCGAGCGGGAAGCGCACAGGTCGCCAGGCTAACGAGGACGGCCGCGGCCAGTGCAAGGTGTTTCATGGGGTCGCTCCCGTCGCCCTCCTGGGGGGTCAAAGGCCTTCACCAACGGCCACTCTGGACCTCCGCACAGGCCCAGGTCAAGCGGGAACAGGCGCCTCGTCGCGCAGATTTCAATTCCGCGAGGGCGGGCGTGCGGCACTTTAAGCAGCTTCCCGCCTGAGCCCGCAAGGCCAGGAAGTCCATGGCGTCGCCGGTCCCAGGCGAATACCCGTGAAGCTGGCGAGGTTCAAATTTGTGTGAGTACATTGGCGGCCGTGCATTCCGAGCTTGTCTACCTTTTCCGCCACGCCCTGCTGCGCGACGCCGCATATCAACTTCAGCTCCCGAGCGACCGCGCGAAGCTGCATGAGCTGGCGCTGGTGCTGACGGAAGCGGCGTTCGGGGGGCGCGCGCCGGCGCCATGGCCGCTGGAAGCTCCCGACCCGCCGCCCTTTGCGCCGCACCCGACGGACGCCCTGGCGGAGGAGCTGGCGAACCATGCCGGGAAAAGTTCCAGCCGGGCGACGCGCGCGGTGAGGAAGCTCTATATGCGCCGGGCCGCCGAGCATGCGGACCAGCAATTTCGCGGGGACACTTCCGAACGCCTGTGGCGGATTCACGCGGAATTGGCGACCGGCATCGAGCGCGGTGAATCGTTGCGCCGAGCCTCGAACGCGGCGCTGCTCGCCGGCCGCACCCGGCGCGCAGAGCCGCTTCTCAATGAGGCCATCACGGTTCTCCAGTCCGCGGGCGGACTGCGCTTCGAAGGCCTCGGATGGGCCAACCTGGCCAACCTTTACTCACAGACCGGCCGGACGCGCGAATCCGAGCAAGCTTTCGAACGGGCGCTGGAGCTTGTGCGCGGCGCCGGGGACAGGAAGTCAGAAGCGAACGTCGTGGTCCTGCTGGCCAACACCTGGAAAGAATCCGGGCGGCTTGCGGAAGCGGAACGCGGCTTCGAGCGTGCGCTGGCCCTGAGCCGCGATGAAGGCGACCGGGGCGCCGAAGGCAGGGCGCTCACGGGGCTTTCGAATCTGCTTCATGAGACCGGACGCGTGGAACTGGCTGAATCGCTTCAGGCGCAGGCCATGGCCAGCTTCCGCGCCGCGGGCGACGAACGCTCCGCTGAAATCCTGATGGTCAGCCAGGCCAGCGTCCTGCAGGAAACCGGAAGGCGCCCGCAGGCGGAGAGACTCCTCGATGCGGCGCTCGTGCGGATCCGCGCAACCGGCAATCTGAGAGTGGAAGGCATGACGCTGATCAACCTGGCGATCCTCTACGAACGCACAGGCCGTGCCCACCTCGCAGAAGCGATCTACAAACGGTCCCTCGAGATCTTTCGCGAGATTGGCGACCGGCGCCAGGAGGGCGTTGCCATCGTCAGCCTTTCGACGCTCTACAGGGCCTTCGGCCGCGCCGTGGAGGCCGAGCGCGGTTTCGTGGAAGCGCTGGTCATTCTCCGCGAGATCGGAAACCGCCGCGCGGAGGGAATCGCGCTCGGGAACCTGGGGGGCATGTACGGTGAATCGGGCCGATTTTCGGAAGCAGAGCAGGCATTCGAGCAGGCCGTTGCCATCCACCGCGAAATCCGGAACCGGCGCTTTGAAGGATCGCACCTGTGCGCGTGGTGCCTGTGCCTGCTGGCCGCGGGTCGAGCTGAAGAGGCGAAGGTCAAGTGGCGCCAGGGCGCGGCCATCCTTCGCGAAGTCGGCGACCTCCCGGAGTTCGAAATGATGCGCGGCTACATGAGAGAGGACTGCGCCAAGGCCGGTGTTCCGGTTTTCGACGAGGGCGGCGTGTAGAGGCGGCGGGTCCGCTGGCATTCTCGCCTGGCGTGGGCCAGGTCAACGGCGACAAGCCCCACCTCGACTCGCTTCCCGCGTCGGCGGTCGATCAGGCTCATCGCTTCGTCCCCCCGAAGCCGGGTATCGCCGCAGCTTGTTTCATCCACGCGGCGACCTGGCGTTCGTCGAGGTCGTTCGCGGAAGCGAGCTCCTCACACCGCGTGTGTTTCCCCATGCCGATCGGCGTCACCGGCGGCTCGGGCTTGAGGGACGTGCCGTGCCCGAAGGCCAGCTTGACGTGGCCGGTGAAGCCGCCGCACGCGAAGCACCAGCCATCGCCGACGCCATACCAGGCCATGCCCCACTTCACCGACCGCTGCAGGCCAGGCAGCGTCCTGGCCGCCAGCGCATCGACGCGTTCCGCAATGCCGCGCTGCGGCTGCGGCAGGCTGCGGATGTAGGCGAAGACCGGTTCGTCGCCGACCGCCGTCTTCGCGTCGCTCGCCCTGCCGGTCATGGCGGCCTTGAGCGGAGCAGGCGACTTCCGGGAAGCGGGCTTCTTCGCGGGTTTCATTTCTTGTCGCCGGGGGGACTCGCGTCCAGGTCGCCGTGCTTGCAGTTGCAGTGTCGGAACTCCTCAACCTTTGCCTTCATGGCCGCTTCCGAGACCCCGAATTTCTCCATCGCCGACTTGAAGAGATCCTCCGCCTTGGAGGACTTGCCCCGCGCCTCCTTCAGGAACGCCTGGACGGTGACCTCATCCTTTCCGAGGCCTCCGATCAACGCATTGGACAGGACGTCGCTCAACGTCCCCGGATCGGTCAGGTCGACCAGGCAGACGGTGAAGTGAATCGGCTTGCCCGGCGGCAGAAGCTTCTCGACAAACGCAATCCTGGCCGGAATCGCGCCGCGGATCCGGGCGGCATCTGCCTTGGGGATCCTCTCCGGGTGGTGAAGGAGCGTGTAGGCGAACAGCGCCGACTCGGCCAGGTCTTCTCCCTTGGAGTTGTCCCGGGCGTACTTCGTGACGAAGCGGCCGTCCTTCTTCTGCGCCTCCAGCCATCCGGGAGACGCGCTGTGCTCCTTGTCCAGGGCCGCGTGCACCGACTCGTGAAAAACGGTCTCTTCCAGGTCGTGCGTTCCAATGCGCTTCGTCGCGTTGTCGGAGTACAGGACGATCAGCCCCACATCGCTGAAGCCCGTGGCGTCCTCTCCGCCCTTGTGGATCACCAGCCGCTTGACGCCGCGACGCAGCACCGTTGGGAGCTTTCCCAGCCGCGGGGTGTAACGGAGCGCTTCCTTGCGGGCCGGCTCCTCCGACTCAAATCGGGCGTCGACCGCAATGTCGATGCTCGTGCCGTCCTTGAAATTCGACACGAACAGGAAGGCGGACTTGATGAGGGCCGCCGCATTGTCCGTCTTGTCGGGCATCTCCGCCTTGCCCTGGCCCTTCGACGTGAGCTCGACAAACATGTCCGGGTCGGATTCCAGGATGTAGTCGAAGTCGGTGCCGACGACGGAGGACTTGTAGAGCGGCTCGTCCTCGGCCCGGGCGGAAGAGACGGTCAGCAGCAAGGCCGTGGCGATCAGGAGTCTCATGGGACGTTTCTCCAAAGGGAAGGGCCGCGACATTGTCAGGAGCCACGTAAGAGACCCGTTAGAGAATTCCAGCCGATCTGCGCGATGTTACGCCTGGCTCTGCATGAGAGGCCGCACGAACGCCGTGATCGATGCCGCTGCGAGCCCGGGAGATGCCTGAAGCAGGAGATGGGGACCATCGATCTCCTCGATCCGCGCGTGGGGCGCGAGCTCCGCGATCAAGAAATCGCACCGGCGGGGAACGATGGCGTCTCGTGACGCGCGGAGATAGAGAATCGGCCCGCGCACGCCTGCCACGGCGCCGGAAACGTCTTCTCGCAGCACTTCGCGGATCCGCCCGGCCATCGTTGCCGACGGAACGCTTCCCACCACCTCGCGCACTCTCGCCAGGAGCTGCGGGTCGGGGTTGCGGCCGAGCAGGAAGCGTGCCTGCACGCGCCAGGGGACGACGGCGACCGAAGGGCCGACGACCGCAGCGCGCAGGGCAGGGAAGGGCCAGCGGGCGGGCGGGCGCACGAACGAAGCGATGAGGACGAGAGCGCGAAGCCCGCGCGGGTTGCCGGCGGCGACCCGGACGGCGAGCGGGCCGGAGAACGACTCGCCCACAATGACGAACGGGTCGTCCGGCGGCAACGCCGCCCGGACGATCGGCATCAGGTCGTCATAGCGCGCGATATCCGGCGGATACGCGACGACAACCGTCCGGAGCCCGGGCGGAAAGCAGCCGAGGATCGGTTCGAACAGCCGCCCCGTGCCGTCCATCCCGGGCAGAAGGACCAGGTGCATGAGTCAGGTCCGGCTCTTGCGGCCGGGTTTCTCTTTCTTCGCAGCAGGCTTCCTGGCCTTGCCCCTGCCCATCTCGTCCCGCGCGGCCTGGTAATTCGCCGCGTGCTCCGCCGGCGTCACGCGCGCCACCGTGCCGCCCACCACGTCGAGAGGAAGGTCGTCGAGCGTCCTGAAGCGGACGCAGCCCTGGCCCATGTCGAGCTTCTTGCCGCTCTTCTTGTATTCGCCGACGAACCAGTCCCTGAGGCCGTCGTTGCCGTAGAAGCACAGCATGTAGAGCGCCATGGAGGTCTTCTGCGAGCCCAGCGTCAGGAGCGGCAGCGGCACCTTCTTGTTGCCGCCGTAGCCCGCCGGATAGGCGGCGAGAGGCACGGACCAGCCGATCATCCCGAACTGGATCCCCTCCTCGTAGCCCTTCGGCAACCGCCGGTTGATCTCCTTGCGCACGGCCGTGAGCGCCGCGCGGCGGTCGGCGGGGAGGGCGGCGAGGTATTCGGCGATGGTGGAAGCGGGCATATGGGCACGCTAGCGGGTTCACGCGATCGCACCAGAAGAAATTCAGCCACCGCGATCTCGATCCTGCCCTCAGGACCGGCTCTACTCGGCAAGCTCCAGCGGCCTCCCCGTTTCGAGCAGGCTTTTCACGGTCGAGCAGAACGCCGGCCAGGCGTCGCTGATGCCCTCCACGCAGCGCTCCTCGATGTCGTAGTGCCGAAGCGTCAGCCGGACGACCTTGCCTCTCGGCGCGAGCTCGAATTCGACCCGGGAGGAGCGCTTCTGGAAACCGACGATCTGGAACGTGTACGAGAGGAGGCGGGGCGGGTCGTACGCCAGCACCTGGCCGTCCCAGTCGACGCCGCCCTCCGGCGTGAGGGTCTGCATCGGGGAGCCGACTTTCCAGTCAGTGCGGAAGCGCCGCCCGTACCAGTACTTCGCCAGGAAATCGCCGGAGGTCAGGGCTTCCCACAGCCGCTCGGGGGTCGTGGCGATGTCGATGCGGTAGACGAAGGTCGGTTTCTCCATGACGGTCATTTCCTTTCGAGTGCGGTTTTGAGCCCTTGAAGCGCTTCCAGGCGCGGGGCCTGGAACTTGGCGATCCAGCGGGTGTGGATTTCGTGGAGGGGAACGGGGTTGAGGTAGTGGAGTTTTTCGCGGCCCTGCCAGTGGGCGACCACGAGTCCGGCCCGCTCCAGGATCGCGAGGTGCTTGGAGACGGCCTGGCGGGACATGCCGCGGCGCCGGCACAGGGCGCCGAGGGTCAGGCCGTCACCGGCGAAGAGGCGGTCGAGAAGGCGCCGGCGGCTGCGGCCGGCGAGGGCGGCGAACACCCGGTCATGGTCGAGTTGCGGCACGCCCCGATCATGCAACCAATTGGTTGCATGTCAACGGAAATCCGGAGGCGGACGAGTCGAAGCATCCGCGCGCTGAAGGCGCTTCGCTCGACGGGATGACGCGGAGTCAGCGTTCCTTCGGATGGTCCTTCAGCGAGTTCCTGTAGAGGTCGCTGGCCTTGAAGTCGCCCAGGTTCACCAACTCTCCCAGATCCCACAGCCCAAGCCCGTGTCCGCTCGGTGGGTCTGGGAAGGGTCACGACTTCTCTCCTCGCCCGGGGGAGTGGTTCGAGCCGCTCTCGTTTGGCGGCGGTTTGCTGTCGAGGAAACCGAACGCAGAGAGGGCGACGGCGAGAACGGTGACCCCCAGCGCCATCCACATGCATGCCGTCACGCTGATCTCGACGAATAAGTCCGTCGTCGACTGGGACGGATCACCGTGACGGCACATCAGCCAGCTGCCAAGCACATACGCGACCATCGCGATCACGCCGGGCGACTTCCCGAACAACGCCTTGCACGGATAGTGGACGACTGCCACGCCGGCAAACCCGAGCAGCAGCCAGAGCGGGCCGGCCCAGGCCATGCTCAGGGCCATCTCCGCCGGCGACAGGTGATGTCCCGGGCGGAAGTAGCCCGTGATGGCACTGGGAACCGCGAAGAGGATGACGCCGAGGAGTGGAATGAGGACCTCGTAGAAAGACTCCTGGCCGGGCTTTGCGGGCACTCGAGACGGCCCCGGGCTGGCCGCTTCTGGCGGGGCCGAAGTCGGCCGGGCGACGGAGCCCAGGAGCGCCAGCCGCGCCAACTCGACTTCCTCTCGGTCCTTCTGGTATCGCGCCCGCGCCTCCCCATCGGACTGCGCGATCCGCGAGTCCAGCGCCGCCGCCTGGGCTTCGTAGATCGACTGGATCCGGGCGGCGTCCTCTGCGCCTGTCACGCCGAGGACGGAAGCGGCGGTTTGCGGTGTCATGGGGGCGCCCAGTGTAGTTGTGGTCACTACCGGATGGATCAGGCGAGTCGCGCGGGCGTTTCAGAGAATTGTGAACTTGTCAGGGCGCATGGCTGGCGGCGAGCGTCGGAGCGTCGGCGAGCAAACAGTACCGCAGTCATCGTCGCCCGGCACACCATCTTGAACGCCCTCTCGGCAACCGCCTCTTCCTCGCTGATGTCGACCGCCCGCCGCATATCGCCCTCCTGGCTCGGCTCGTGGCCGACCTGGGAGGGGGATCGCCGGAGCGCGCCGCCGCGGAGCCCCTGAAGACTCAGTTGCTCCGGAGCGTGCCGCCGGACGCGTGTCCTTTGCCGCCCGCGTGCGCCGCGTGGCTTCCGAAAATCGCCGCGACGCAGAGTTTCTTCAGCCGTTGAGGCCACGGACGGTTGGCAGGACGAAATCATTAGTTCCCCCGGCGAAACCCCGCGGTATCGTCATGCCGTCGTTCCGCTCCCACGAGATGGGCCGGGGCCAAAACCCGGGGATTGAGCCCAAGCCGTCAGGTCCGGGCAGCCGGTGGACGATTCGCCTGGATCCACCAGGGACGGGAAACTACGGAGGTCCGCCTTCTCGTGCCACTTTCGTCTCTTCCTACGCCGGCCGCCAGGGCCGCCGCGCCATCGGTTTCGGTCATCGACTATCTTGAGCACTGGGTTGCGCTGCAACCCGACAGGTTGCTCTTCAGCTTCCTCGACCAGGACGGCAACGAGCGCGATCGCTACTCGTATCTCGCCTTCCACGAGCGCACCCGTCATCTGGCTGCAAACCTGGCCGGCGAATTCGGTCTGAAGCGCGGGGATCGCGCGCTGCTCGTTTACCCGCCGGGGCTCGAGTTGATCGTGGCGTTCTTCGCCTGCGCGCGCATCGGCGTGATTCCCGTCCCCGTCTACCCGCCGACACCGATGAATTTTGAGGCGGGAATGTCCAAGCTGGCGTTCATCGCGCACGACTGCGCGGCGGCTGTCGCGCTCACGACTCGCCGGTTCCTGCGCTCGTACCAGCCTCTGATGGACAAGCGCGGGATCATGTCACCCTGGGGGACCGGGCCGGGACTGCCCAAACTCGAGTGGGTCGCGACCGACGACGTGCGGGGGCTCGCGCCGGCAGGCTTCGACAACGACCCTGGTCCCACGCTCTTCCTGCAATATACCTCCGGCTCGACCAGCGAGCCGAAGGGCGTGATCGTCTCGCACGAAAACGTCATCCACAACTGCGGAAGCATGATTGATCACGTCCCGATCGGCGTGTCGTGGCTGCCGCAGTACCACGACATGGGGCTGATTGGGTACTACCTGTTTCCGATCCTTGCCGGCGGGATGACGTACGGCATTTCGCCACAGAGCTTCCTGAAGCGGCCGGCGCTCTGGTTGCAGATGATCAGCCGCTTCAAGGCGACGTGCGCCTCGGCACCCAACTTCGGCTACGAGTACTGCCTGCGCGAGGACAAGCTGCCGTCCGGGCAGCTCGAGGGCATCGACCTGGGCTCGGTGCGCGTGATGATGAACGCGGCGGAGCCGGTCCGACCCGGGACGTTCTCCCGGTTCCTGAAGCGCTTCTCGCCGTATGGATTGCGACCCGAGGCTTACGTCGTGGCCTACGGGCTGGCTGAGAACACCCTGGCCGTGTCCAATCACGGCCGGCGGGTTGTGACCGTGAACAAGGCCCTGCTCCAGAAGCGCTCGCTTCATCTCGAGAACGGCCCGCCGCGCAACAACAACCAGGTGCAGCTCGTCAGTTGCGGCCGGCCGGTCAGCGGGGTCGACGTGCAGATCGTCAACCCGGACACCCGCGCTTCGCTCGGCGAAGGGCAGATCGGCGAGATCTGGATCGCCGGGCCCAGCCGCTCGGCGGGCTACTGGAATCGCCCGGAGCTGAGCCGGGAGGTTTTCGGGGGAACCGTCAGCAACCGGCCAGGAAACAGGAGTGCTTACCTTCGTTCCGGCGACCTGGGTTTTTCCCACGAGGGGGAGCTGTTCGTCTGCGGGCGGATCAAGGACCTCGTCATCATTCACGGGGTCAACTACTACCCGCAGGACATTGAAGCGATCGTCGAGGCCTGCTCGCCGAAGATCCGGAAGAACGGCGTGGTCGCGTTCGATGTCGATGACGGCACTGAAGCGCTCGTCGTGATCGCGGAGATCCGCAGCGCCGCCGAGCAGCCGGATCCCGCGGAGGTCATGCGCGCGATCCGGACGCAGTATTACGTGGAACCGGGAACGCTCGTCTTCGTCCCGCACGGGACGATTTCCAGGACGACCTCGGGAAAGCTGGCGCGAAGCCGCAATCGCGAGAGATGGCTGGCCGGCGAAATGCCGGTGATCGCGAGCTTTACTTCAAAGCAGCGACCCGAGCCGGGCGCCGAGGCCGGCGGGCTGCGCGGGCGATTCCGGTACCTGCTCGAGCTCTACAACCTCACGGGCCGCGAGGAGATCACGTTCGCGGAGATCGGCATCGACTCGTTAACGCTGGTGGAGCTGCTCGAGGACATCCGGCAGCTTCTCCAGGAGCACGGCGCCGGGTCGCTGGTCAACGAGGTCGACGTGCGGCTGCTGCAGCGCCTGACCGTCGCCGGGTTCTTCTCCCTGCTCGACCGGTTCGAGAAGTCGTCCTCCGAGCCGCTGGACGCGCTCAAGGAAATGCTGCGGAGGGACCAGGCCGAGCACGAGGACTACGAGCGCGACTGCATGAAGTCGGACGCCCTGCTGGACCTGCCCCGCCTCGAACTCCCGGCAAGCCCCGCCGCGATCTCAAACGTGCTGCTGACCGGCGCCAGCGGCTTCTTCGGCCCCTTCCTGCTCAAGAGCCTGCTGGAAGCGACGCCCTACACTTACTCCATCCTGACGCGCGCCACCGACCCGGTCCACGGCCTCGACCGGATCCGTGCGGTGCTGCGCCGCGCGAACCTCTGGACGCAGGCGGTCGAGGACCAGCTCGGGCGGCGGGTGCGAATCCTCTGTGGCGACATCTCCCGCCACAATCTCGGCCTGCCTTCGGAGCAGTGGAAGGCGCTTACCACCCAGGTGCAGGCGGTCTGTCACAACGCAGCGCTCGTGAACTATGTCCTCAACTACGACGCCCTGCGGCCCCACAACGTCGATGGAACGCGCGAGCTGCTGCGCTTCGCCGCCACCGGCGTCCCGAAGGAGTTCCACCTGGTCTCGAGCACGTTCATCCACGGCTGGACCTCAAAGAAGACGCTTCTCGAAACCGACCACAACCTCGAGATGATGAACCTCGACTTCGGATACTCGCAGAGCAAGTGGGTGGCCGAACAGCTGGTCTACGCGGCCGGGAAGCAGGGGCTCAAGATCCGGGTCTACCGCCCCTCGCTGATCTCGGCCTCGGCGGACGGCATCGGCGGCCGCGACGACATTTCGATCAGGCTGCTCTCGTTCATGATCCAGCACGGCGTTGCGGTCAACGCCAGGAACCAGATCAGCTTCCTGCCAGTGGACATCGCGGCGCACAACATCGCGGCGATTTTCAGCCAGCGAGAGACCCGGGCCGAGACGTTCCACGTTACGGTGGACGACTACTACAACATGATGGACGTCACGCGCACGATCACGCGCGACTACGGCTATCCCTTCACTTACTACGAGATCCCGGAATTCGTCGAACAGATGAACCGGCGCTGCACCCGCGAAGACCTGCTCTACCCCCTGGTGGATTTCTTCAACGCAGCGCAGGACAAGGTCGCGGCGATGCAGCACAAGCGCTACAGCAACGAGGAGTACCGCCGCGCGCGGGCCACGACCGGAAAGGCGCGGCCCGATCCCAGCCTCGACCAGACGGTTTCCTGGCTGGTGCAGTACATGCTCAGGGAAGGGATCATCCCCGAACGCGCCCGGCCCGCGGCCACAGGGGGCGCCGGGGCGCCTCAGCGGGCGAAGCGGAACGCGAGGTAGAAGCCGACGTACGTGAGCGCGAGGAAGAGGACGTAGGCGGCGGGCCCGCGCGTGTTAAAGGCGACGCGCTCCAGCGGCGCGGGTTGAAACTTCCGGAACGTGAAGGCGAAGACCAGGCCGGCCAGCGCCAGCCCGCCGATCCCGTCGAGCAGGAAGTGCTGCTTGACCGTGCAGGTCGATACGCCGACCAGCGCCACGCCCAGGGCCATGCAGCCACCGATGCGCCGGTCCGCTTTCCAGCAGGCCAGCGCCGCGAGCGCGGCGATCGAGAGGTGAAGAGACGGAAACAGGTTGAACGGTGGATCGATCCGATAGAGCACCGCCACGGCCCACTGGGAGAAACGCGCCTCGTCCAGTCCCCCCGCGGCGACCCGGAGTTGCGACGAAGTGACCGGGAAGAGGGCGAAGCACAGGAAGGAGACCAGCATCACGATCGCGTAGGCGACGACGACCTTGCGAAACAGCTTCCGCGAGCGGACCACGAACAGCGGCGCGAACGCCGCTGGAAACACCCAGAGGTAGATCCAGATGGACCCGGGCAGAAACGGAACCCGCGTATCCAGGGCGGTCATCAGATCGCGGGCCCGGGCGGGATCCGCCGTCAATCCGGCGCAGAGATAGCCCGCCGAGAACAGCGCCACAAGGCCTGTTGTCAACAGGCACCGCTCGACTCCCGCGCGTCCGTCACCGGCCGGTTGGCCGCTTCCCATCGATTCCCCCGCGGCTGTTTCTGCCAGAAGAAGCCGTCATCGCGGCGACTGTCGACCGCGTCAGGGAGAGGTTAGAGGCGGATGACTCCTACGGGAAGCGGGACCGCCCGCCAGCCCCGCCCGCACGAGGTCCTTAAATCGCGGCGGCGCGTCCGAGTCCTCGAGGATTACCGGCAATGGGGCCTCCGCAGTTGTTCCGCGATCCTCCGATGGTACTTCTTTCGAAAGCCCGGCCGCGCCCTAGACTCCACGCACCGCGACCGGGTGCGGACCTGAGGAACTCGACCATGCCAGAGCCGCCGGACATCCCGCGAGAGGCGCACGACCTGGCGATGACGCTTCGCCGCGAGGTCCGGAGGCCGCAGGTGCGGCGGGAAGACATCAGCGGATCCGGCGGTCCGCCACGCATCGCGCGTCCCGCCGCCTATCCCGGCGGGTTCGGTCCCTGGAAGCCCCTGCTCGGCCTCCACCCGCGGGCGCAGAGGCTGGATCCGACGACGGCAAAGCTGCTTCCCGTGAGCGGATCCAGCGACGCCGCGGTGCAGTCGTTGAGAGCCTGGTGGAACGGGCTGGAGGATCCGGTCGCGGGCATCGAGGCCGTCTGGGGACCGCGGACCGGCGCCGGCTTCGAAGGCATCCTCGAGCGCTCGACCTCCTCGAACCAGATGTACGGCCCCGGCCTCGAGATCTCGCAGAAGGGCCGCCAGGTGGCCGTTACCTTCGCGGGCAGCAAGGACCCCTATGAGATCCTGCTGGTCGCCGACGAGCTCGCTGAGAGACTCGCCGCGGCACTGGCGCCGCGGCTTCATGAGATGGGTCCGCACGAACTGTCTATGTTCGTGCAGACGTGGACCGCCCGGGAAATGCGGGGAGACCGGCTCACGCGCCGGAAGCTGCTCCAGTGGACCTGCCCGCCGGATTCCGCGCACGATGCGGCGAAGGGATTCCGGCACGAGGAAACAGCGATCGCTGTTGAACTCGACCGCGCTGACAAGGCCGTGGCGAGAGTGGAGTGTGCCGACCGCGCGATGGCCTGGAACTGCTGCGAGCACCTGGAGAGTCATTGCGTGGGCCGTCGGCTCGAGAATGTCGTCGCGTTTTCCGGGTCGTGGGAGCAATTCCAGGACTGATGGGCCGGACGCCTCCCTGCTGCCGTTCGCCGCGGCCCACACTCCCGACCCTGCTCGGAAAGCTCCAGCGGTTTCCCCGTTTCGAGCAGGCTATGATGAAGCCGGAGGATAATTCTCATGCGTCGTGTCGTGGTCCCGGTCCTGCTCCTTCTGCTTCCCGCCCTCGCTTTCGCCGAGGATAGCGGCATCTTCGAAAGCAAGGAGGAAGGCTTCCGCATCGAGCGGCCGGACGATTCGTGGAGCATCGGGGAGGTCCCGGCGATCTCCGGGACGCGCTTCGCCGCAAAAGTCGCGCGGGGCGGCGAGGGCGACGAGACCAGCGTGATCGTCTACGTCACGGACGAAAACGGGATCACGGACCCGTACGTCGCCCGGGATGCGGCGATGACGGCGAAGGAGGGGCAGCCCGGGCATTCCGGAGTTTACAGAGGGGTGGGGGAGATCGCCGGGGAAGAAGTTCATGCGGTGACCTTCACGCTCGACAATAACGGCAAGCCGTACACGGTGAGGCAGCACTTCCTGGTGCATCATGACGCCATTTTCATCATCCAGTTCTCCGGCCCCGAGGAGACGTTCAAGGAATCGATGCAGGAATTTGCGAGGATCGCCGCAAGCTTCCAGTTCCTGGAGTCCGCCGACCTGTCCGCGCGGGGATGGAGGTCATTGCTGAAGAGGATGACGGCGAATTGCGGGAGCGAAATCCCGTGGGCGTCGTCGTGGAAGGAAGCGGCGGATCGCGCGTTGAAGGAAGACAAGCTCGTCGTCGTGGTGTTCGAGGAGTACCGCGGCCTCAATATCGAGCACTGCGCGCCTTTGACGCTCTTCATGGATACCGATGTCGTCGAGCTGATGAACGAGCGCTTCGTCGGCCTCATCTGGATGCCCGGGATGAACGCGCCGTTCGAGAAGCCGAAGGTGTACGGCGTGGGCCCGGGCACGTTCGGCCAGGGGACGCTCTTCGTGAAACCCGACGGCCGCGTGGTGTCGTGCGGCGTCTCGTTCGATCCGTTCTACTTTTACGATCACGCCCGCGAAGTGCTGCGCCGGCATCCCGGGACGCCGACAGAAGAATCGATCGATGCTGAGGGATGGTTGCGCCGCGGGGAGCTCGACCGGGCCGCAGAACTCCTGGCCTCGCCCTCGACGGCCGACGAATACCTGCTCAAGGCCGATCTCTTGCGGCGCTTGCGCAAGGGCGATGAGGCGCTTCAGGCGATCGCGAAGGCCCGCAAATTCAGGATACGGGGAGTGGACCCGAAGGAGGCGGTCGTCCGGCTGAGAATGGGGCAGTTCGCGGAGGCGGGAAAGCTGCTCGCGGGCCGCGGCGATGCGGAGTCCTGCTACTGGCGGGCGCTGGCCCACGGGATGCAGCTCGGGATTGAACCGATCCGCAAGGAGCTGCAGGACCTCGCCGTCGCGCACTCCGACGACCGCTGGGCGTGGCGCGGAGTCGCGATGCTGAGCGGAAAAAGCGCGGCGTCGGCATTCGACCACGCGAAATGGCCGGACGAAAGGCGGATCGCGGCGTGCCTGCAGCCGGGACGGAAGGCACCGTCGGACATGGCGCAGGCGGAGCGCGACGGCGCGCGCTTCCTGTTGCTGACTCAGCTCCCCGACGGCTCGTGGCCCTCGCCGATGTCCCTCATCGACCCCCAGGGCGCGATCGCCGTCGGCATCACCGCCATCTGCGGTGAATCTCTCCTCGCGCACCGCGACGCCGCCGGCGCCGACGACGCAATCCTCGAAGCGCTCGACTTCACGCTCGCGGCGACCCTCACACCAGACGAAGCGCGACTTTTCGACCACACGATCTGGGCCCAGTGCTTTGCCCTCCGATTTTTCGCTGCCAGCGTCCAGGCCAAAGTCGGCAATCGTGAAAAACTCCTCGCAAGGATGAACGACCTGGTCTCCGGCATCAGGAAATCCCGCCGCGCCGGTGGAGGCTGGTCTTACCTCAAGCTCGAAAGCCGCGAGGACGCCTCGATCGGGTTCGTCACCGCCGCCGTCCTGTGCGCTCTTCACGAAGCAAAATCCGCCGGCACGGAAGTCCCGAAATTCTTCGTCGACAAGGCCGCCGATACCCTCGCCGCCCTTCGAACCCCCCAGGGCGCGTTCGCCTACAGGCGGCAGATGGCCGGATCTGCAGACGAGCGGGAGGCCGAAGCGTCGCTTCGGAGCCCGCTGGTCGCCTTCGCGCTGAAACGGGCGAGAAAGGGCGACGTCGAAGGGATTCGCGCGGCGCTCGAGATCTACCTGAAGCATCACAAGCACGTTCGAAGGGAGCGGGGCAAGGGGCTCAGCCACACCGGCCCCGAGGGGACGGCCTCCTACTACCTGATTTTCGGTTACGCGTTCGCGGCGGAGGCGGTGCGGGAGTTGCCGGAAAAGGAACGCGCGAAGTACCGGGAGGCCCTGGCGGAGGACCTGTTGAAAACGGTCCTCGAGGACGGCGCGTTCTGCGACAGCCCGAGCGTGGGGCGGCACTACGGCACGGGAATGGCGCTCCGCGCGCTGCGACTGCTGAAGGACTGAACCACGCCAACGCCAACCCCCGGCGCCACCATCAAGAAGCAAGCCTTCGCCGCAGGGAAGTCGAGCTTCGGGAAGTCGGCCTGCCCCTGGAATCCCCGCTCGCATTACCGGGCCTTCAGGTAAACCTTCATATCGACAGGGCGCGGGCTGTCCACGTACTGGTTGTCGACCATGAGCCAGTAGACGCCGGGATCGAGCGATTCCGTGGACTCGCACTTGATCGTCTTCTGGTTCCGGTGAATCATGTCTCCCGGCCCTTCCGGCCGACGGCCCGTCAACACCCGCTGCATCTGGGCGTCGGTGAGGAGATATTCGTCAACCACCTGCCCGTCGGACACGCTGACTTCCACCCGGCACGTTGCCGACCGTTTCACTTCGAATTTGAAGTTCATCTGCCTGCCGTACGGAACCGTATCGCGATACCCCCCACCCACCAGCTCCCAGCCCTGCGAGTCGGTGGTCCCGTTCACGCCCCTGTGCCTGGCCCCGCAGCCGAGAAGAGCGAGCCCGACCAGGACCAGCGCGAACGGCACCCGGTTCCTGGTCCGCCCTGCCGCGGCGGCGACCGCCCCAACCGTTCTCATGCAATCCATCGTGCTTGCCTCCTTGTCCGGACGAGGTTTTCAATTTCCTGGGGGATTCCCCAGGGGGTGGGAGAGCCTAGTCCTGGCCGGTGCCGCCGCAGTGCGAGCAGCGTTCCCAGTGCCACTCGTCCCTGAGACTGCCGTCCGGGTTCGTCCCCCGGTAGTCCTGGTGCCTGACCTGACCCTGTCCGCTGCAGAAGACGCACCGCGAGTGGGAAGGCTGCGAAGAGTCCGTGGACGGCGAGCTGTAGTCCCCATCGCTGCCCCCACCGCCGCCTCCGCCGCCACCCCCGCCGCCGCCTCCATCGCTGGGCAGGAGCAGGATGATCAGAAGCGCGATGGCGCACACCGCCGCGGCGATGAGGATGACCTCGACGAATCCTCCCTGGAACGACATCAGCGAGTCTCCGGAGGCCGCTTCACGCTCCTCGTAAGATTTCTCCTCCGCCGCGGTCCCGGCGGTGCCGTCGGCCAGGGCGATGGAGGACACGGGATAGAACAGGGTCGTCAGCGAGAGCACGATCACGAGCCAGACGCGATTCATCGTCTTTCTCCTGATGCCGTTGCCTGCGGAGGCCCGGCGAGGTTGCGGGGGGAAGCGAACATGACGAGGGCGAGGCAGCCCGAGGGGCGCCATTCGGCGGCGAAGCCCTCGAAGGACGAGCTGCGCCAGCCGGATCCCGGGTCGAGCGTCACGATCCGCTCGAGGCCCGGGTTGAGGGCGACGACGACTTCGAAGTGCGCGAAGCCGCCGCTGGCGTACGGTTTCACGAGCCCGACGAGCACCGGGCGGCCGAGGCCCAGCTCGCGGACGAGGTCGGGAAATGAGGCGGTGAGGACGTACGCCTTGAGGCCTCGGGAGCGGGCTTCATTGCGGAGCGCCCCCGCGCGGATGCCCTTCCCGTCGTCGAGCGCGCACGCCTTCGAGATCTCCTCGATCGACGCGGGCTGCCCCCAGAACCGGAGCATCATCGCGAGGGCGGCGCTTCCGCAATCGTCCTGCCGCTCCTGGAGGACGGGCTCGACGCCGTGGGCGGAGATCCAGCCGGGCTCGCGGAGCTCCGACGGGTCGAAGTCCCTGGCCTCCCCCCGATAGGTCGAACATCCGCAGGCGAAGAACAGCACCGGGAGGAGGACAAGGATCGCCGTGTGGCGTCTGCGGTTCACACAGGACGAATCCGGCAGGGCGGCGGCGCAAGTAAGGAATTCCGGATTTGCCCAGGACACGTCGCGGTATTTCGGGCGGCAGTTGGGACAGCCGATGGAGGAGAATGTGGCGAAGGACGGGAAGACGTAGAGTGAACTTCGGGCCGGATCGAGTCTGGGGACCGTGCGGCGGCGGGAACGGTCACTCCACGATCTCGGCCTTCTTGATGTAGTCGAGCTTCGGGAAGTCGGCCTCCAGGTAGGGATTTCCCTGGGCCTCCAACCGCTCCTGGTTGGGACCGCTGCCGCTCGGGGCGCCCTCGCCGTATCCCGAGTAGAGCTTGTCCACGACGTCCATCCCCTCGGTGACCTCGCCGAACGGAGCGAATCCCTTATTGTCCAGGCGCTTGTTGCCGTTGCTGTAATTGATAAACATCTGGGTCGTCCGGGTTCCCTTGCCGGACGTTGCGTACGTGACCCTTCCGCGCGTGTTTCTCTCCCTGACCGGATCGTCCGCGATCGTCGCGTCCTTCCACAGAGCCGACTCGGCGGGGTCGGCGGCGATTCCGAACTGGCACATGAAGCCCTTCATGACCCGGAAGAAGCGCGCCTCTTCGAAAAAGCGGCCGCGGACCAGGTTGTAGAAGCGGTCCGCGCCCAGCGGAGCCCAGGCGCGCACCACCGTGATCGTGAAGTCGCCCTGGGACGTGGTGAAGCGGGCCTTGAAGCGCTCGGGCGCCTGGGTCTTCATCTCGGGAGCATCCGGGCGCACCAGCGGGCGGTCGCTCGGGCGGACGTACGGCGGCGGAGGGGCGGAAGGGCCGCAGCCCAGCGGGAACAGCAGGACGAGCAGGGCGAGTCGTTTCATCGGGGGCTCTTGTGCATACGGCATCGTAGTGCCGTGTCAATCATGCTACCCGGACCCGTAGGGGGCCACGCGGAACCTGTCAGAATGAGCCTTTTGTAGATCTCGCCGGCCGTCTCCTCCGGAGTGAGTTCGGAGGTGTCGACCAATTGCCCGCCCCGATGGCCATGCCTCAAGACGTCGGCATTCAGCTTCTTGCTGATGCCGAAGTCCTTGAATTCGTCAGCTGGCCGTTCCTTCAAGCGCTTCAGCAAGGCCTCGTCTGAAACATGGAGTCCGAAGATTCTGATGATGAGCGCTTCGTTCAGCCGTCGAAGGGTTTCCAGGAATCCATGTATCTTGTCCCCGCTGAAAGTATCGACGACGATCACAGGCCTGAATCCGAAGACATGGAATTCATGCGTCAATCGTGCCGCCACTTGCAAGAGGTCTACATGTTCCCGCTGGTTTTTCCAGTCGACGGAAATCACCATGCTGCGCAGGACGTCCACCTCGACCTTTACTCCGTCGCGAAAATAGGAAGTTAGGCACCTGGCCGCCTGGGACTTGCCCGTCCCGGGTGCCCCCGCGATGATAATCACGTCTAACGGGTTCGATTTCATTTGAACAAGAGTTCCCGCGGCTTGTTGCAGGACATGTTCTTGCACGGGAAATTGCACGTCTTCATGATCTTGGATACTTCCGTTGACCGTTTGGTGCAAAGAATCTCGATGATGTCCTGACGGGCGATGTTACCTAGCGGTTCCTTTGCCAGAGGAATCCGGCGATGGTCGAAACACTTCACCACGTCGCCATTGGGATAAATGCAGATGTTCTTTCGGGCAGCGCAAGGGGTGCCGTCATCGATCATCGCCTGAGAAGAGGCGGCGGCGGTCCAGTTGTACGCCCCGAAATCCTGGTAGAGTTGAACGCTGTGCTGGATGCCGAGCTGCTTGCACCACGCGATGACCTTGGGGATTTCTTCGGCCGACTCCCTGGAAAGCACGGACTGGACGCGCAATTGGTCTCCCAGAATCTGCTTTGCGAGCAGGATTCTGGGCATAACGATATCGAAGCTCTTGGTACCTCGGAACTCGTTCCACTTTTCACGCTGCACCGAGTCGATAGAGATCACCAAGACGTGGCCCAATTCCTTATACCTCGTGAGGAATGCCTCGTCGACGAGCCGCGCGTTGGTCACGATAACCATCGGCACCCCCAGCTTCCTGGCCTCCTCGGCGATCAGCATGACGTCCCGCTTGAACAGGAGCGGTTCTCCGCCGGTCAAGGTGACCTGGAACAGATTCTGGTGGAGTCGTTTGAGGCAAGTGATGAAGTGCTGAATCATCAGATGCTGGCGTTTCGGCTCAGGCCTTTCCCAGATTCCGCACTTTGGACAACGATCGTTGCAGGCGTTGGTGATCATGTAGATCAACTCGTTGCTTTTGATCCCATAAAACCGGCGGATCGACGTCTTGTGCCAGCGATAGATGCCCCACTCGATAGACTTGAGCGCGACCAGGGGGATTTTCAAGAAGGGGTTCTTCACGCGACGGGCGAATGGCACTATCTCCCCCAGGTAGTCCTGGATGCCGTGGGTGAAGTTAGATTGGGTCGGCCTTAGTCTATAGATGAGGCTCATGCATGTTCCCTTGGTAGATCGACTCGGAGGAATCCCACATCAACACGGTGTGACCTTCGTAGAGCGTGGCACTGGAGCTTTTGTACTTCTTGAACAGCTTCAAGAAGCGAATGAAACCGGTAATTGAGCTCTTGTACCCATAGTCGTGCCAGAGTTTCGCTGCCGGACAGAAGCCTATGCGGTATTTACTCCGCAATCGCAGGCATAGGTCGACGTCTTCGCCGGCGGCGTTAGGGAACCTTTCGTCGAATGGAAATTGCTCTGCCGCGAAGGCCTTCATCCCGAAGTTCAAAGACGGCATGTACCAGAGTTCCTTCCGGTCGGGCAGGAGCCACTTGCCCGCCAGTGTGCCATTGATGTCGTGGTAGTAATCCAGCAAGGTCTTGCCCCACGAGTAGGTCATTCCACCTACGGCAGCGAACTCGGTTCCAGAGAGGAACGCGGTCATTTCCTGATTCCAGTCGTTGTCGAGGATGCAGTCATGATCTGCAAACAAGAGGTCTTCGATGCCGACCTGCAAGGCCTTGTTTATGGCTATGTTGCGAGCGCGGGCCGGACCGCCGTTCTTATCGAGGATGACAAGTTCCGCGAAGCCGTGCCCGAGCTCGTACTTCAGCGGACTGGCATCGTCGACCAGATAGACCTTGTCGAACGGCTTGGACTGCGCCTGGACGCTGTCGAGCAAGCGGTTAAGGCAATCGAGATCCCATTGGGTCCGGATGAAGCAAGGGATGATCAAGGCGCTCACAGGGCTTATCGCTCGGTTGAGAATAGCGCGTGTGAACTTTGAGTCCGCTTGCCGGGCCCTCTACCACGCGGTGTTCGCGTTGGACCGCCGTGGGTCACCCTTCGAGAGGGCAATCCGGGGAGGATGACAAGGCTCGCCGGTAGGGGGCGCATACGGAACGGCCAATCTAGACCCCGGACGGGCTCGAAACAAGCCCGATCGAGCGCCTGAGACGGAGCGCGGGACGGCGCCTGGCGTGCTGGATGACTTCTCGATCGAGGAATCAGCACCTTACCCTCACCGCCAACTCCCCCGGCTTCACCTCCACCTCTTCACTCTTCCCCATATCCCTCAGCTGCACCACCCCCTCCGCCAGTCCACCGTGAGCGAGCGTAGCGAGTCGAACGGCTCATCCCCGCCGGTGATCACGACCCACGGCGCCTTCACGCGGAGGCGAAATCGACATGAGACGGACGAGAGCGAGACCGCGATGGCGATCATCCTCTTCCGCACGAAAACGCCGGCGCAGGCGCGGGACCGCCGGCGTGAAGGAGCCGCCCTGCTGCTGCGACCCAGGGACAGCAGCGAACCGCAAACCGGGAGAAGCAATCGACAAGGGGAATCTGTCACTCGACAATCGGAAGTCCATGCACGCCGAGACCGCCTACCTTTTCCGACATGCGTTGCTCAGGGATGCCGCGTATCAGCTTCAGCTTCCCGGCGACCGCGCCAGGCTGCATTCGCTGGCGTTCGAAATCATCGAGCAGCTTCACGGCGGCCGGGCATCCGAACAGCCGCCGCTGGACGCCATGGACCCCCCGAAAATGAAGCCGCATGCCACGGATGCCATCGCACACGAACTGGCCGCGCACGCGCGGCAGGTGCTCGAGGCCGTCAGCGGCCCTCAAGCCGCCGAAAGCGGTGGACTGCAAAAGCTCTATCTGCGCCGCGCAGCCGAACACGCGGAGAAGCACTTCCAGAATGAGACCGCGATTGACGCCTGGGAGTCGCTGACGCCGCTGCTGGAGGGCTCTGCGCGTGGTGAAGCGATGCGGAGGGCAGGTGTGGTGATGCACAATTCTGGCAGGAGTTCCCACGCCGAGCGCATCTACGAACAGGCGCTGGCCATCCAGCGCAAGGTCGGTAACCGGCGCTTCGAAGGCACCATCCTTGGCAATCTCGCCAGCCTGTACATGCATACCGGGCGGCTCCAGCAGGCCGAGAGCGAAGTTGACCGGGCCCTTGCCATTCACCGTGAAGTCGGCAACCGGCGGGAAGAGGTCCATACACTGGGAAGTCTCGCGAGCGTGTACGCGGACACCGGGCGGATGGAGCAGGCTGAACGGAGCTACGACCAGGCGCTCTCCATCGACCGCGAAGTCGGCGACCGGCGGCCCGACGGCGTCGTGCTGGGCAATCTGGCGATCCTCTACATGGAAACGGGGCGGATGGAACAGGCCGAACGCGCCTTCGGGCAGGCGCTTGCCATCCAGCGCGAAGCCGGCAACCGGCGCTCCGAGGGCATCCTCCTGGGCAATCTCGCGCTCCTGTACATGGAATCCGGGCGGATCGAGCAGGCCGAGCACAGCTTCGAGCAGGCGCTGGCCATCCACCGCGACGTCGGCGAAAGACGGGGCCAGGGCATCGCGCTGGGCAATCTTGCGGTTCTGTACATGCGGACCGGGCGGATCGAGCAGGCCGGGCGCAGCAACGAGCAGGCGCTGGCCATCGACCGCGAAGTCGGCAACCGGCGGGATGAGGGAAACGGGCTGACCAATCTCGCGAACCTGTACATGGATGCGGGGCGAATCGAGCAGGCCGAACGCACCTTTGAGCAGGCGCTGGTCATCCATCGTGAAGTCGGCAACCGGCGCTCCGAGAGCGTCGTCCTGACAGATCTCGCGAAGATCTACACAGACACCGTGCGGATCGGGCTGGCCGAGCGCGCTTTCGAGCATGCGTTCGCCATCCTCCGCGAAGTCCCCGATCGGCGCGCCGAGGGCTTCGCGCTCTGCCGCCGCGCCCTCTTGCGCTTGAGGCAAGGACTCATGGAACAGGCTCGCGCCGACTGGAGCGCGGGAGCGGCACTGCTGAAACAGCTTCAGGACACGGCCGAACTCGGAAGCGACCTGCAGGCCATGCGCGAGGCTTGCGCCAGGGCGGGCGTACCGCCGTTGGAGTAGCGTCGCCGACCTGGACTCCTTCCTGAAGAGGGGCGACGTGACGTCGGTGCCCGCGTTCGAGCGGCGATGAGTTTCATGGGGCCCCCGTGTCGGGCGTGCCGGTTTCTACCGTCGCGCGGCGCGGGCGGTTTCAAAACTCCGCATGTGGCGGGGGCCTGCGAATCAGGCCGGGCGCGTCGAAGAGAGGACGTCCAGAAACTCCCTCGGCTTGACGATCCGCACCCCGCGGGAATCCTTGAGGTCCAGCAGGTGGCGGTCGCCGCTGACGAGGAAGGACGCCTGCCCATGAAGCGCAGCCGCGACGTACTTGTCGTCGTCGGGATCCGCCTCGACGATCCTCTCGCCCGCCTCGCCTTCCGCGAGCACGGCCAGCACCCCGAGGTGGGCGACGCGCGCCCGGATTTCGTCGTCCGTCACGGCCAACTCCTTGCGAAGGCGCGGGTAGAAGAGCACCCGTTCCAGCTCATCCAGGATCGGCCGCGAGAGCACGAGGTCGAATTCACCCCGCTCGAGAAACCGGCGCAGGATCTGCCCGGAATGTCCTTGAGGGCGGATGAACGCGCTCGCCAGGACGTTGGCGTCCAGCACGGCCCGAATCACGGGCTACTTCCTCCGCCTCGGACGCGACCGGTGCTTGGCCTCGTCCGCAAGCGCGTCCGCCGCGGCCTGCGGGAGTTTCGTGCGGCGCGCCGGAAGCGCCGCCAGCAGGTGCAGCCGCGCCGCCTCCACGAGGGATCGCATCTTCTCGACTGACACCAGCGCTGCGAGCGGATGCCCCTTGCGCTCGATGACGTACTCGTCCTGCCGAAGCGCGACGCGGTTCAGGACGTCGCCGAGCTTCTGGCGGAGGTGCAGCGGGGAGACATGCTGGATCATGGGAAGTCCTCCAAGTAGTGCAAATATCATAGTTGTGTGGCTTTGTGAAGTCAAGCGGCCCGTGATGTCCCGCGCCGGCGCGGCTCCACGACCCACGGCGCCTTCACGCGGTTGGCGTTTCGCATCCGGGCCGTGAGCGATCTTCCCTCGTAATCCATGTCGGCGGTGATTCCCTACCTGGCCTTCCTGACGATCCGCAAGTGCGACACCGCCCTGGAAGGCGTGAACTCCACGCACTCGTACAGGCTCTCCACGCCCCCCAGGTCTTCAAAGATGCGTTCCCCCTGGCCGAACAGGAGGGGCACCTGCACCAGGTGGAGCTCGTCGATGAGGCCGGCTTTCAGGTATTGGCGGACGGTGGCCGCGCCGCCGGCCAGGCGGACGTCTTTGCCTTGGGCGGCGGCGAGGGCCTGTTTCAGGGCGGATTCGATGCCGTCGTTCACGAAGGTGAAGCGAGTGCCGCCTTCCATCGGGAGGGGGGCTTTCTTTTCGTGGGTCAGCACGAAGACGGGGTGGTGGTAGGGAGGGTTTTCGCCCCACCAGCCCTTCCAGGACTCCTTGTCCTTGGCGTCGGGGGGCGGGCCGAACATGTGGCGGCCCATGATGCTGGCGCCGATGTTCTCGTCCGATCGGGCCAGGAAGTCGTTGTCCATGCCCTCGGCGCCGCCCGTGCCGCCGAACAGGGTGGTCATGTGTTTGGTGGCGAAGGCCCACCCCATGAGCCTCAGGCCGTTCTTCCCGAAGGGCTCCTTCTGGCTCTGCCCGGGAGCGGCGCTGAAGCCGTCCAGGGAGATGGCGAAACTGCGGACCACGAGTTTAGGCATGCGCTCAAGTTAAGCGCGAACGGGCGTCTACTTCAATTCGAAGCGGCTGCCCGCCAATGCCTTCCGCAGCCATTCCGGCGGCCCCTCGGCGACAAACGTGACCCGGCCCGACTGCGCCTCAAGGACCAGGCGAGGGAACAGGGAAGCGGGATCGATTTCCGGCCCCGCGAGCCCGGCATTTTCGTAGACCACCACGGCGTCGAATTGCGCAAGGGCGCGGGGCAGGTTTTTCATGCTGGCCTCGTGCGTGGCCGTGATGACCTCGGGCGGAACTCCGTGCCCGCCGGCCTCCAGTCGTTTGGCTACGCGCGCAAGGCAGTCCTGTAACTCTGCGGCGACGAACGTCATTTCCACGCTGAATCCCGCGCGCTTGGCTTTTCGCGCCTGCTGGAACGTGATGTCTTTCCCCAGGGTGACTTCAATTGAGAAGCTCTCTTTCGCCCGGATGTGCCCCTCGATGAACGCCTCGTAGTCCGCGAGGGCTCTCCGCAGCACGTGTTCGGGAATGTTCTCCGAGGATCCGCGATTCAGGCTCTTGCGGTGTTCGTCGACGTTGAACGCCGCAACGCCGCTCTCCCTGACGGGGAAGAACGTGGATTTGCCGCTCCCCTGGGGTCCCGCCACGAGGTCCATGACCGGCGGCCGCTTTTGAGCTGAAGCGCTCACACCACGTCGGAGCCGCGCTCAAGCTTCTTGTCCGGCCAGCCCGTGCGGACCCGGCGGCCCTGTCGATCGATGATGCCCATCTCGTACTGCGTTCGCAGGTCCGACTGGAGGCGCGCCACGCCGCCCCGCGCCCGTAGCTCGTTGCGTTCGCGGAGCCGTGCAGAAGCGCCGCCCCGCGCGCCAGCCTCGAGCTTCTCTTCAAGGTGTGCGATTTTGGCACTCAGGTTCTTCTCAACTCGCTCGATCAGCCGCCGCAGCCGGGCCACTTCGGCCGCCGGCGACGACTTGTGCGTGGAGCCATTCGCTTTCATGGGTGCAAGTATATCAGGCGCGTCGAACCACGAAGGGGTCTCCCCGCCCGCGATCTCGACGAACGCCACCCGCCCGTCGTCCTTCACCTCCCGCGCGAACTGCGCGATCGGCGCCCCGCCCGCCTGGCAGCCGCCTCACCACGTGGCGAACAGGTGAAGCACCACGACGCGCCCGCGGAATTCGGAGAGCCGGACGGCGCGGCCGTCCGTGTTGAAGAGCTCAAAGTCGGGGCAGCTGTCGCCCGCGTCGTAGCCCTCCTCGGCCGCGAGCGGGGCCGCGCAGAGGAGAAGTGCCAGCCATGTCTTCCGGAGCATGCCGCCTCCCTGTGACGCCGGATCGAACGCGTTGCGAATGGTATCGCGGCGGGAAGCGGATGGTGCGGGGTGTTTCACGAGCAGGAAGCGCAGGACGCGTAGTAGACGATGCGGAAGAGGATGGTTTCGTGCTCGACAGGGGCTTCTTGTACGTCGCTGTTCAACGCGTGGCGAACCACCACCGGCGTTCGATCGCCCCGTCGCGCGACAAGGTGGCGCGGAGCATGCCGACGGGAAGCGAGGCCGCTGGCGCCAGGATCACCAATTCGTCGTTGTCCGGCTTGCCGGCGATGCCCTTTCCGGGGAAGGTCAGCACGCCCTCGATGCGCTGGCCCGCGGCGGTCTCGACGACCAGATCCCACTTGCCCGGGGTCACCTTGGCGCACACGACCTGCCCCAAGGTCATTTGGTAATCCTTCTCGTGGCCCGGCACTGGCATCGGTTGTTCGCCACCCGCGTTGAACACGCGAAACGCATCGCGGCGGCCGTGAGCAGGCCAGACCCAGGCGACCGATCCCGATTGGACGGACTCCGACTTACCACCCTCGGTGTTGCAGGCGAAGTGAGTGCCCTGGATCGCCATCGCCGAGCTCAAGAGCCCGGGTTTCATGACATTCTCGAGGTGGTAGGCAGTGCGAAATTGCTCGATGATCGCCTCGAGCGGGTCGGCGTATTGATACCCCAGGACGGACTGCTTCGCGGCGGTCCGACCTATCTCGGTGAACCCGGGCTTGCTGGGATCTTCGTCGTGACCGCGGACGTCGTTGCGCGCCAAGTAGGCGACGTGGGCGCGGCAACCGCGCGCGAGCTCCTCGTCCCAGGCGACCGGTTGGCAACCCGCGGCCTGGCGCTCGACGTTGAATCGGCACCAGGCCTTGTGCATTTCCGGGGGACATGACAGCGCGATCGCGGAGGCCCGGAGCCGGGGGCCATCGGGCGCGAGGGTCCAGCCGCCTTTCGTGGTCCACGCCCCACCCGTGTAGCGGGTCGCCGTCGAGCTGTCGGGACCGATAATCGCGTCCTCTCCGATTTCCCAGAGCACGCCGTCGCCGTCCGCATCGATGACGGCGAACGGCTGCTGGTCGAGCTGGAACGTCGCGCCCCAATGGCTGGTCCACATCAGGCGTTCGCCGTGGCTCACGATCTCGATTGCGCGGGCCTCGCCACCTGAGCCCAGCTTGAGAATCCACGGAAATCGTGCGATCTTCGTGGCCTTGCCCGCGACTGTCACGGTCGGCTGAGCACCGTTGCGATCGAGTGTGATTTCGTGGCCATAGGCTTCGAAGCTCTGCCCCTCGATGGGATGCTCGATCCCATCGGCGTATCCCTGGTAGCCGAGCTCCGTGGCGCCAAGCACTCCTGTGCGGATCGGGATTGATACGGGAGCACCCTGGGCGTATGCCGGGAGCGACATGGCAACGCCGAGGACGCAGGATAGGAAGCCGATTGTTTTCATGGTGTGTGCGTAGAACCGTGTAGAAGGGGAACGGCCAGTCGCTGACTACTGTATCCGACACCGGCCCAACATCAGCACCCCCTTCGCCAGTCCACAGTGAGCGAGCGAAGCGAGTCGAACGGCTCATCCCCGCCGATGATCACGACCCACGGCGCTTTCACGCGGTTGGCGCTTCGCATCTGGGCCTTGAGCGACCGGCCCTCGTAGTCCATGTCGGCGGTGAAGCCAACCGCGGTTCGTTTTCCAGCCGAAGCAATGACGGTTCGGTTGTGAAAGACGCCGCGCTTCGTCCTGGCCTCGCCCCGACCGATCACTTTTTCGCCGGAGCCGGATTCTTCTCGAACCACTCATTCCACTCCGCGGCGGACTTCTTTGCGTCCCCCTGTGCGCTTCGGGCGGACTGGGCGAAGGTGAGATAACGCCGAAGCGAATCGCGAAACCCGGAGGCCCAGCGTTCCTCATCCTCCGTGCGCTTCCCGGCCTTTTCTTCGTTCTCGAGATCCGCAATTGCAGCGCCGATGCACACGGGGTCATCGATCCCGCTTGTCCCCAACGAGTCCCAGAGCCGGGATCTTCCCCAGAGGGAGTACCCGGTTCTTGCCCGCTTGAACATCTCGTTGAGGACATCGGTTTTCCAGTTCTTGTCGTCCGCGTTGAGGAAGAGGAACACGCCCGGCCTCTCCCCGGCCACCTGGCGACGGAGGACCTCATCGACGAAGTGGAATCCCTTCACTTCCTCGATCAGACGCGCCGCGACCCACGCGTCGCCGTCCGGGCTGGAGAGCATGGACGGGATCCGGTCCTGGACGCGCGCGGGGAGGATCTTGGCAAGCCGTTCTCCCCACATGCCGTAGAGCAAGTAGATCGCCCCGCGGTCGTACGTTTCGCAGCGGAGGATGAAGTCCGTGGTCGCGATCTCCGGCGAAAGTTTGTCGAGTCGGTAGCCGTTCGGCGGATCAAGGGGGAACTCGGGGGATCTTCCGAAGCCGCTGTCCACCGCCGCGATGTACTCCGCGACCTGGGTCTTCGAGAGGCCGGCACGGAGAAGCAGGCGTTCGGCTTCGTTCTTCTGAAGTGTCGCTACTTCTTTCTCGCGGTCGCGGAAAGCATCCCTGACCGCATTTCCCCAAACACTGTATTCGTCACCGGACCAGTGCCCTTTCGTCGTGTCCAGCCAATCCATCGCCAGGGCCTCGAACGCGACCTGCGGTTCAATTTCGGCGAGGCGCTTCGTCAGCTTTTCGACCGCCTCATGAGTAGCCTCGAACGACGAGCCATCATCCCTGGGATCGGGAAAGGGCGCCGTTTCTACTGCCTTCCTCATCTCTGCGTTGAGCGCCTCGGCCGCCTCGAAAAGCTTCGGGTCCGTCCTTCGCAGTTGCTCGAGGTGCTCCGCCCGCCACGCCTTTGCGCGGACGATGCGCGACCGCAAGGCCTCCAGGTCTTCCAAGCCCTGCACGCAGGCGCCCCGCGACAGCGTTGCCGTACCGCTGGACGTCGAACCGATCAGGATGAAAATCGAAGTCTGACCGACTTCGAAACCGAAGTAGATGGCCTCCGGTGCTCAGGACGCGACCGGCCCGGACCGGAGCCGGATCGTCGCGTCCGGCGCCGTGCCATGCAGCACGCGCACGATTTTCACCGTCGCCACTGTCGGCCCGTCCTGCGAGGGGCCTCTCCGCGCGTCTTCCCGCCCCGAAGGCGCCTTCTCTACCGATTCCACCGTCCCAACGAAGATCAGCGTGGCGTGCCCCACCATCCAGTCCAGGCTCCGGTACTCGCCCAGGCAGGCGGATGTGGGAAGCGGCGCGAGCACAGCGACGGCGACGGCGGAGGCGAGTGTGAGCCGGCGAAGCGCGTTCATGGACTTCCTCCGAAGCACGGGATGCACCTGTCAACGAGCCGACGTTACGGTACACGATCGCTCGCCGATCTTGACCGCCCTTACAGTTACGAACTTAGAAGCCGCCGTTTCCGCCGCAACGGCGAGCCCGTGCAACGGGGCACGGGAGGCGGGCATCTGGACAGGACGCGCAGGACCACGAACAAGACCTTGCGACTCGAGCTATTTCTTCCCGGGCGGTTCTGGCGAAACCACGGGCTCCATCCACGACGGGGACGGAGGCGCATCCTTCGAGTCCAGCAGCGCCCGCCACTCCGCGTCGCCGAGGCGATTCGGGCCGACGAATTCGCGGTAGGGCACGACCACGCCGCGGCAGAGACACTCCTCACCGTTCCACGGGTAGAGGACGTACAGCGCACGAGGCCGTGCGATTCCCGCCTGGAAGTAACGAGGCGCCCGCGGGTCACGCAGGTCAGCGTACACCGACGACACGCGAGGCGCGTCGTCGTTGGGGTGTTCGTAGGAATTTCCTTCGTAGAGCATCGCCGCGCCCAACTCGGGCCCGAAGTTCAACAGGAAATGCCGCTCTTCCTGGTCCCAGGGCCTGCCCCTCAGCTGCTTCTGGGACATCGCTTCGAGACGCCTGCAGAGCCTTTCGAGCCTTCGCCAGGTGAGCTGAAGCGGCGGCGTGATGTCCGAAACGCACGAAGCGAGCAAGCGAGGCAGGGGATCGCTTCCTTCAAGGAGCTTGATGTCCCGTTCCACCGCCTTCAGGACCTTCGGAAGCTCCTCAGGGGTGAGCTCTTGCTGGCTCGGAATCCCCGCGAACTCCTCGCCCGATCGCAGACAGGAGAACCAGTCCACAATCCCGGACTTTCGACCATACATCACCATCCCCTCGATCTCCGTCCAGGCTCGCGGGCTGCCACCGCCGCGAAGCGATTCGGCGAGATCCTTCGCGAGCCACAGGAATTCCTGCCGTGACAGGCTTTCATCGAAGGCACCCTCCTTCTCCAGAAGCGTCGAGCTTCTCTCGATGAGTTCGGCCAGCCTCGAGAAGAACTCAGGGTCAGGTTCGACGAACCCGGCCAGCGTGTCTTCCTTTCCGCCCCACATGACGTCTTCACGGGCCTGCAGAACCCATGTGTGCCGGGCTTGCGCCCAGCCCGCCAGGGCTGCATTCGTGCTCTTGCGCTTCCATGGGTCTGACGACACGAATGCCGGAGCATCGGGCTCGGCTTCGTCGAGAAGCGCTTCGAGGCAATGCAGATAGTCGCCGTAGAGGCCGCCGCAACTCGGAAGGGACCGGCAGGCGTCAATGACTCGGGCCAGTTCCTCCGCTTCGCCCGGCGTTCGATGCGCCAGGGCCTCCGCGCGCGCGAAGTCTCCGCCCAGCGCGGCCGCGACGAACAATCCCGACGGCTCCCTGGTGGGTTGCACGCGCGGGTCGCACCAGAGATCGAAGAGCCGTCCCTCCGGCAACAAGGCGGCGGGGAAGACCCGCAGGCATGGCTCAAACCCGTGAAAGCGCGGAGCCAGGGCGTCCACAGGGTCGTCCTTCTGTGGATTTGCGCTTTTCCAGGATTCCTCGCAATCCTTGCGATAAGTCCTGAGGTCCTCCTTCGACCACGGCCGGTCTGAAAACGCGCGGAAAGGGATCGTCAGGTCCCCGTAGCGGCCGAGGAGTGATGTCCGGACGCGATTGAAGTGCTCGTACTCCCACCGTCCAGCGCGGTCTCCGATCGCTTCGGAAATCACCGCCGCTGTCAGTATCTCGCGGTCCTGTCCGGTCCTGAAGGGAACGGCCTGCAGCCAGGCGGACGCGCGGAAGTAGGCCCGGAGGCGTTCGTCGCGCGTGTAGAAACCGCGCGGCTCGAACCGGCTGTAGTCGATGAACGGAAATCCGTCGTCATGCGGGCCGAGCCATTCCGGTCGCAGGCGCTCTTTCCCCGCGAGGACGCGCCCGATTTCGGCCTCGATCGCATCCAGGACATCCTTCGAGGCTCCCGGCGATTCCGCGCCGAGCAGGCGCAACCCCACGCCGATCGTGATCTGCGCGCGACGAACGGCATCCTGCTTCTCGTCTTCCGGCCATTCGAATCGCTTGATCGCCTCCGGGATGCCGTCCCAGATCGGACGCAGCACGCCCGCAAGCCGTTCTGAACGCGACCTCTCAAGGCGGACCACGCTCTCTTCAAAGAGGACGTGGAAGGCGTTGAGCACCGCATCGGACGTGACGAAGGTAGGCACCCTCGAGCCTTCGTAGACCTGAAAAACCTGCAGTCGCTGAGGGCCGGCGATCAGGATTTTCTGTTTCGCGAGCCGCTCGACCTCGGCGTCGGTCAGCCCCGCGAGTTTCGCGCCCCCACGCCAATCCGTCACCTTGGGCGAGGCATCTTCGGCATGGACAGGACTCAGCAGAAAGAGGCTCGAGGCCAGGACGCCCGTCAGCAGACGTGGACAAAGCGGCATTGATGTGGCTCCAAAGCGGGCCTCATCACGCTAACGAAACCGCCACTCCAGAGTTCATGAAACAATCGCAGCTTCGCAACCGCCTTCTGCGGCGCCGCCGGGGATTCGTGTCTTTCTAGAACCCCTGCGTAACCAGTGTGGTAAGCCCGCAGCGCCCTTTCGCGCAGAAGAAAATGTACATGATCCCGGCGTCATCCATCTGCACTTCGAAGGCGCTCGAGAATTGCCCGAGCCACCTCATCGGCTTCCGGCAGCGGCACTTCGGGACTTGCTCTCCCTGAACCCAGAACTGGTGCCCCCCGATCTTCGTCCCCCAGGCCGTGACCTTACCGTAGGCGCTCCGCCCGACGAGAAAGTGATCCTGCGTCGCGGGATTCCAGTAGGGATGCCGCTCGTCGCCCATCCGCGCGGGCAGGTCGATCGTCGTCACGGCGCGGCCGGCTCGGCACGGAAACGACTTGGCTTCTAGCGGCGTGCACGCCTCCAGGATCGCGTCGCCGCGCGAGTACCAGCGCGCGGCGTGGCTCGGGGAAGCGCCGCATTCGAAACAGAACCAGGCTGCGAGCAGGTCGCCGCCGGCTTGGCGTCGGAACTGCGATCCGCGGAAGTCCAGGGCGCCCACGAACGACATCATGCTGCTGCAGTCCGCGCACCGGGGATGGGTTTCGCCATACCGCAGAAGAGGTGGCCCGCCGAGGCGCGTCTCGAGCAAGCCCTTCGGCGGGACGTCCTCCCACACAAAGACCCGCGTTGTCCGCGCGCTCGATTGCAGGCCCTTGAGCCATGGCGCGCAACGCTTCAGCCAGATTTCGCGCCGCGTCACGTCGAAGCCCCGTTTCAGCCGGATGTCGTTGGTGCGGAGAACCAGGTCCGGCGAGTCCCGGACGACAACCGTGCGAAAAGTCTCGTCTCCCCACTGGACTGTCGGCTCTTCGCGATGACAGGCCAGCGCTTCGCGCCGCGTGCCGAACGTCCTGTACTCGATGAGTCCCTCGGGTGTCTCCGCGGCCACGAGCCAGACTTCCGGCACCCTTTTCCGGGGCGCCGGTCCCGTTCGGACGTTTCGCATGCCGCGAATCTAGCGTTTTCGCTTCTCCCTCGCCTCAGAAGGAATCCATGGCCGCCGCCCAGCGCCCGGTGCTCGGTCCTCGCCCGGGCACCTTGCGGAGGGCATCGTCTTTCGCCACCCCGATGGCCGGCGGGCGAAGATCAAGCGGAAGGACTTCGAGGCCGACACGAGAGGGGCTTCGCGTCGAGGCGCCGAGAGCGTCGAGTAAGTCCTGTCGACGGAGGCTGCCCTCTGTAGGCTAGCCCGGCCCGTTCTCCGCGATCACCGCATGGCCGAGCTGTTCGCAGGCCGTGACGAAATCGGCGCGGAATCGCTCGGCATCGAGTCCTCCGAGCTTTTTCCTTTTGTCGAGGAGTACCGAAGTCGAGACGTAGACGACACCCAGCACGTAGCTGACAACCGAGTCTTGCGGGAGTTGGCGAAGCTTCTCGAAGTCAGGGCAGACGCTGTAGTGGCCGACATTCTCATGAACTTCTCTGGGTAATCCCGTGAGCTTGTCCGGTGAACTTCCACCCACCTTCTTCTGGAAGCGAAAGGGCCGAGGCTTCGCGCGCGACTCGATCAATTCCAGGTCAATCCACAGATTCTTCATCGTCCCGCCGTAATCCTTGCTCAGGGCGCTGCCAAGAGACTTGAAGGGAGCGCGAAGAGCGTGAGCGATTCGACTTGTTGTCGCGTCACACATGTTCGCGTGGAGGGAGACTTCCATCGCCCGTGATCATAGTCGAACTCTCGCGCTCCGCCGCGGCTTCGGGCGTCTCCCCGCCCGCGATCTCGACGAACGCCACCCGCCCGTCGTCCTTCATCTCCCGCGCGAACTGCGCGATCGGCGCCCCGCCCGCCTGGCAGCCGCCTCACCACGTGGCGAACAGGTGAAGCACCACGACGCGCCCGCGGAATTCGGAGAGCCGGACGGCGCGGCCGTCCGTGTTGAAGAGCTCAAAGTCGGGGCAGCTGTCGCCCGCGTCGTAGCCCTCCTCGGCCGCGAGCGGGGCCGCGCAGAGGAGAAGTGCCAGCCATGTCTTCCGCAGCATGCCGCCTCACTGGGACGCCGGATCGAACGCGTTGCGAATGGTATCGCGGCGGGAAACGGATCGTGCGGGCTGTTTCACGAGTGGGAACTGCGGGCCGCTCGCCGTGGAAGCGGGCGAGTCGAACGAACCGCGTGCTGAAGGCGCTCAACGGCGTCGGCCAGGCGACCTTCCCCGCCGACGTCGCCCACAAAGGGAAGTACACGTTCGAGGTGCTCAACATGAAGAGCAAGGCTACGGGCAAGCCGAGGACGGAGATCGTGGAGGCGGAGGACATGGAGTAGGGAGGTGTGGGGAGGGCAACGAACTCTCAGGTTGCAAAGACGAACCTCAATTCGTCCTGGATTCGGTCGTGAGTGAGACAGATTGGGCAGGACTTGCCCCACTTTTTGTTGGCCGGCTTCGACTTGTTGTCCCGAGGTTCATAGAGATGGACACAAAGGCACTCCACCAACGGAAGATTGCTCTTTCCTGCGACGCAAAGGACTTCCAGCAAGTCAGCCTCCTTCAGGTACCACGACTTTTCGTAGCTTCCCAGCCGCTTCCAGGAATTTCCCCTTCCCACGTAGAGGCAGCGACTTCCTTTCCAGAAGAGATACACGATCGGCCCGCGAATCCAGGATTCGGCCCAGTCCCAGATGCGATCGAATCTGTCCTGAATGCCGTACCCACGAATGTGTCTCCGTCCGGTTTGGTTTAGGCGAGCTTCGATTTCGTCCTTAGCGTCTTCCCTCAGAATCTCTGTCGCCAGCTCCGTGAGCTCCCGGATCCGCTGTTCGCGGATCTTCTTGTTAAATTTCAGTCTTGGACCGCGATGACGAATTCCTACAAGGGCCCGAAGCTCTTCGGTTCGACGGCTCCACAAGTCATCCAACTTTCGGTGAAAGTCTGTCTTGTTGCCCATCGTGAATTGAGCCTCCTTGAATTCGAATATTGCTTTCGTGGTCGCCGAGCTGGTTGATCCGAGCGGCTCGACGCGCCCCACAGCGATCGAGCTCGAAGTTCGCCGCTCTGTGATGGAGTCGTCGTGGAGGAATGTGCATTCAAGCTGAGCCCGTTAACTCCCGAACAAGTCTCCACCGCGCCGCCGCTTCGGCGAAGGTGGCGTGACGACTCGGATGGGCTCACCGTAAATCTGAAAGTTCGGGATTCTGGGAGGGTCGAGGTGCTTGAAACCATCCCCATTCGTCTCGCGGAACTGCTGCCGAAGTTCCATCAGCAGCCTGCCAAGGAGATTGGATCCGACCAGAACCTCCGCATCGACGGGTTGCGCGCCCCAGAAGTCATCTCTCCGCGATTCCTCAACGATGGGGCGATCCAGCGTCGATAGTAAAAGCGGTCCGAACTTCGACCGGTTTTGCACGAGCTTCGCCCTCACGCACCACCTCATGATCGTGACTCGCGCAGCGTCCCAGTCACTTCTTGAGTCCGCGCGATGTGGCTTGCTTTTCATCTTCGCCGTCATGGGACTCTTTTGATCGATGATCAGGCGCTGAATCTCGGGACGGTGCGGAAATCTGCAGGCCTGGTACAGGGCCTCTGCAGTGAGGATCGGAATCCCGTTTATCTCCAGCGGGAAGCCTCCCGCCATGTTCGACAGACCACCGAATTCCTCAGCCGTCTTGCAGAAAACGACGCAAGCGGAACGCCGGTAGGTGCGTGTCTCCGAACGTCGCTTTGCGCCCGATGGATTCATGACCACCACCGTACTCTAGTAGGTTTTGCGGGGAAACAACGGATACCAGTTCAGCGGTCCTTCCGAAGTCGAGTCCGGGTCACCCCACCACAAGGCGAGCGGACAGTTGTTCGGACAGTTTCGGAACGTCACGATCATCGACCCAAAGCCCAACCCGAAGGCACTGAAGCCCAACGGCCTCATGATCTTCTTTGGGTTCGCGCTCATCGAGCGGATTCGTACACCTGCCAGGAGCATTTCTCGCTCGAGGAGTTGGCGTCCAGCTTCGGACGTGAAGAAGGTCTGCGTGCTCGTGGGAATGGCAGTCCTTGGTTCGAACGGATACCGGTCCTCCTCGTCGGCGTAGGCCTGCACGTCCTTGTTCCTCGGCAGACTGACCGGCCACAGAACCTCGGACGAGTGGCGGTACGCTTTGCGATTCTCGATCGTGATCGCCCGCCAGATGTGGAAGTCGATCTTCTTCCCGGCTCGATCCGCGGCCTTGTCCAGGCGGTTGGTTGCCAGAAACTCGCCGAGGGCGTGGACCGCGATGACGAGAACGTGGACGGTTGCCTTCTTGGGAGCCTTCGTGAGGATCCACTCTTCGAGGTCGCTGCCCATCCTGCTGCCGCTGAACGACGCGTCATCGAGGTAGATGTAGGCTCCTTCCGCGCTGCCGCAGTCAGCCAGGTCGATGCTGCACTGAGACTTCAGGCAGTCGGCGAACAGGTCGAGCATCTCCTCCTGGCTGTGACCGTTCTTCTGGATCCTGAGGAAGTGCGCGGCTTTCCAGAAGGCGCAGGGTGAAGCGCCTGCGAGCTTGTTGTTCATCACCTGCTTCCCCAGGAAGGTCGTGACGGTCTTGCGACTCAGGTAACTGCGCCGCAGGACGTGCTCCATCTCGGCGAGGAGCGGATCGCGAACCTTTGGATCGAACTGAGCGACCCACCTCTCGACGTGCTCCGGAGAAGGAGCTGCGACTTCGCCGGTGCGGTAGTCCGACGTTATCTTCGCGATCGATTCGAGCAGGCGATGACGTTCGCTCAACTTTCACTCTCCGGAGAGCCTGCGGATTAGTGCGGCTCGCGGGCCGTGAACTGCATCAAACTGGAATCGTAGCCTCCGGTGTGGTGAAAGCAAGCCCACCGAGACACCGCGCCACTCAAGTCTCGTGCTCTGCAAGTTCGACGAGAGCTCACCGTTCAGATTTGATGTTGAACGGTGGCGCGAAGCGCGCGCACAGCGACAACTCCAGGAGGTCGCGGTTGGCGGCGTGCTCATCTCCTGTCAGTTCTCGATACCTGATCACCGCGTGCTGGAGCATGAAATCCAGCGCAAGGTGGCGATCCACGCAGAAACCCGACTTGACGAGACCGGCTCTGACCTGCACGACGGTGCTCCTTTCGGTCCTGCTGAAGTGCAACTTGAATCGCTGACTCAGGTTCGTGGCTTTTCCGACGTAGGCCACGACGTACCCCTCGTGTGCAGGGTGAGTCTTGTGACTAAATCTGAATGGGATGCTTCGCTTCAGCGGTCCGTCGAGTGAGATTTCGCGCTCTTCGAGAAAGTGGCTCTCCGGAAACAAGAATGCGTAGACGCCTCCGACTTTATGGAGGCATCGCACGCACTTCCAAGATCGTGCTTTTGAGTTGGCTTCGGTCGACGAGCTGAGGTTTGAACCTCGCAGGGATTTCCAGCTTCCATGCGGAAACTCGCCGACGACTTCACGGACGAAAGCCTGATCGATGGTCGCCGGTTTTCGAATCGCCTGCGCGTGTGTGGGAGCTGGGTTGTCCATCGTGTCCTTGGAGGCGGCAACACTTCGATCGG
The DNA here is from genome assembly GCA_038060895.1 of Planctomycetota bacterium. GTDB lineage: Bacteria > Planctomycetota > MHYJ01 > WSZJ01 > WSZJ01 > WSZJ01. The sequence goes on along the minus strand of JBBTCT010000034.1, from coordinate 49,793 downwards.
AGGCCGGAATACTGCTAGGCGTCGCAGACCGGCAACGGGGCGAGTCGTCACTCCGCGGTGGAAGTCTACAGTACCCTTGACCGACATGATGTCAGCGATGTTGCATGGCTGGGCGTGAGTTCCGCCCATGATCGTTTGGTCTCACTGATCGAGTTCGCGCAGCAATCTGCGCGCCTGCGGAGCAAGTTCGTTTCGAGCGTCGCGCAGCACCGACTCTTCTCGATGCACGAGCATGAGATTCAGGGTCTGCCAGGGATCCATCTAGATCTTCACGATGCCGAGGGCGATGACGAAGTGTGGCTCTCGGTGGAACGACTCCATCCGGACCCGCCGCCGAGAATCAAAAGTGAGATCCTCCGACCCTGGGTTGAAGTCCAGGACCTGCCGACCGAGCCTCCCAAATTGCTTGGCCAGATTGATCTTAGGTTTCTGGGGGCGACGACTGCCGCGCCAGAGACCGGCCAGAACTCGAAAGCAGGTATCACATCGAGTGCGGGCGCTAAGGTCGGAGATTCGTTGTCGTTCGTCTCCTTGGCTGACTTCGCGAAGGCATCGATCGTCAGGTCCCAATTTTCCGACTACCTCGACTCAGAGTGGAGGCCTTGGGCAGAACGGGAGAAGCCGCGAAGGCGATCGATCCAACTCTACTCGAAGCTCTTCACGCTGAAACAACAGCTTGAGGGGGGGATCGTCGAGTCACAAATCGAGCTCGTATGGGGCGCAGGCATCTGCGTCTGGAATTGTGATGGGATGCGCGTGGCGTACCCGCTAGTCACTCGCCTTGTGGAGCTGGCACTCGACCCCGAAAACGGGAACTTGAAGGTGAGGCCAAGACAGGCAGATGCTCGACTTGAAATCGACTGGTGCTCCGGCGTAGAGAATTGCGAAGTAAGCGTTCTGGAGAAGACAGCAAAGGACCATTTTGCGGCGGTCACGACCACTTTCTCTCCATTCGATCAGAGCACCTTTGAATCCTTACTCCGCTCGGCGGCAACTACCCTGGACGCGCACGGGGTCTACTGGCCCGAAACGGTGCCTTCCGAAGATCGCAGCATTCCTGACGCCGATGAGCACCTCAAGGTGACAAATACGTGGGTAGTTTTCGCACGCCCCAGAACTCAAGGCGTCTTTTTGCAGGACCTGGAAAAGCTGAAGGAAGCGATTCAGGAGTCTGAGGGAAAGGAAGAGCTTCCCCCCGCCGTCAAAGCTCTGGTGACGGATCCGGAAACCACCAGCCGCGAAATTGACTTGCCTGAGTTCCGCGGCTTGTCTGTTGCCTACGCTGGCGAAAGTGGCTCCTCGTCACCCAAGTCCAAGGTGCGAGACCTTTACTTTCCAAAGGCCTTCAACGACGAACAGGTCCGGATCGTCCAGCTGCTAGAGGTCTTCAACGGCGTCGTCGTACAGGGACCTCCTGGGACAGGCAAGACGCATACGATTGCAAATGTCATTTGCCACTTTCTTGCGAACGGCAAGCGCGTCCTTGTGACGTCGATGAAGGATCCGGCGCTCGCGGTCCTTCAGGAGCAGTTGCCGGAAGAGATCCGACCGCTCTCGATTGCTCTTCTAGCCAGTGAACACGGTGGCATGAAGCAGTTCGAGCACGCGATCCACAAGATCGCATCGGAAGTACAGTCGCTCGACCTAGGCGCCACGAAACGAGAGATACTTCGTCTGCAAGAACGGATCGAAGCGTTGCACGGCAGCCTGGCAGGAATTGACCGCAAGATTTCTGATTGGGCCAGACGAAATCTCGCAAAGATCCGACTAGATGACCAGGAGATCGACCCACAAGACGCTGCGCGCGAGGTCGTTAGCAACGAGGCACTTCTTGGCTTGATTCCGGACGAGATCGGTGTTGCTCCGACATTCGCTCCTCGCTTCTCCGATTCCGAAATTGTTCAGTTGCGAGAGGCTCGCCGGGAGTTGGGTATTGACATCGACTACCTGCACGCATCTCTTCCGCAACTAGTCGAGTTTCCCGAGGCTCGCGCGCTGCTCGACGCCCACGTTGACCTATGTGAACTCGAAAAGCTGAAACTCGGTATCGAACGGGGCGAGGTCCCTACTCTGGCGGATTCGGGTCCGGACACGCTCGCTCGAGCGGCCAACCTGGCAGTTCTCGTGGAAACGCTGAGAGGCCTTCGTGAAGAGGTGGTGAGGGCAAATCAGGCCTGGACAAACGACGCCCGGGAAAACCTGCGAAGAAAAGAAAAGGCCGAACTTTTCAAGATGCTGGAAGCGCTCGGTGCCGAGCTGAACGCCGAGTCCGCGGCTCAGAAATCATTCCTGGCGCGACCGGTGGAAACTCCCGGGGAGGTCGAGCGGGATCTGGAAGTCCGGGCAGCCATCGGGAACCTGGCCGAAGGAAGAAGCCCATTCGGACTCATCGCTGGTTTGCTCGGAAAGTCCGAACAGAAGAGACGGCTGCGGGGAATTCTCATCCTTGGCAATCCTCCCGCGTCCGCAGCAGATTGGAGACAGGTTCTGGCATTCCTTGATCACCTGCAGCGGCTGCGTGCCCTTGCGCTTCGCTGGAATCAGCTGGCAGCTCCGATCGGACTTGCGCCAGTTCCTGGAGATGCCGCGGAAGGCGGCCTGAAGGCCGCTGAGTTGTACGGACTTTACGCCAAGGTCAGAGCGATCGTGCAGGCGGAGTCAGACCTTCGGGATCAGGCGGTGCGTGTGTTTCCACGATGGCCGCATCACCGACTTGTCTCCGAAGACGCGGAGAAGCTTGACGATCTTGAGAGAGCGTTGCGCCATCACTTGGCGAAGAACCGACTGGCAAATGTCTGGAACACGATGGGGAGATTTTCAAAGGTCCTCGACGGGCGTCAAGGTCGCGTCGTGGAGGACCTTCGTCGGTTCTTGAAGGAAACGCTTGGGAATTCGCAAGTTTCAGAGGCGACACTTCAGTCTACCTGGTCAGCATTGATGACCGAGCTCTCACGAGTGCTGGCTCTCAAATCCGCCTTGGCGACGGTGCGAGATGTATGTGCGCTCATCGAGGATTCGGGGGCGTCGCAATTCGCGGAGTCCCTCAGGCAGCCCCTCCAGGGCGCACATGACCCACTCTTGCCGGACAACCTGAAATCGGTCTGGAGAGTGAGACGCCTTGCGAGCCACCTGGATTCCATCGATGCCCATCTTGCACTGAAGAAACTTGCAAGGGAGCGAGAAGAACTCTCCACAGATCTTGCGCGCGCCTACCGCGACATCGTAGGAAAGCGAACGTGGCTGAATCTCACTCAAAACGCGTCACACAGCGTTCGCGCTGCGCTGCAGGGGTACCTCAACGCGATCATGAAGATCGGCAAGGGGACCGGCAAACGTGCCGTTCGCTATCGCCAGGACGCTCGCAAGGCGGCTGAATTGGCCAATCCCGCGGTCCCCGCTTGGATCATGCCGCACTATCGAGTGTCGGAATCGCTACCTCCACGAATTGGCTGCTTTGACCTGGTTGTCATCGACGAAGCCTCGCAATCAGACCTGACTGCACTTCCTGCGATGCTTCGAGCAAAGAAGATTCTTGTAGTCGGAGATGACAAGCAGGTATCGCCCGAAGGAGTTGGCTTGGAAGAAGACAAGGTCCGGAACCTGATGGGTCGATTCCTCGCGGACCAGGTTCCAACATTCGGCCCACAGATGGCGCCTGATCGTTCCATGTACGACCTCTTCAAGGTCGTGTTCGCTGGCAGCTCGGTCACGCTGAAAGAGCACTTCCGGTGCGTGACGTCGATCATCGAGTACTCAAAGCGAGAGTTCTACAACCACGAACTGCGTCCCCTGAGAATTCCCAGGGCCTCGGAGCGATTGGATCCACCCCTCATTGATGTCGTCGTGGAGAACGGATTCCGCACGGAGGACGTGAACTTGCCGGAGGTCCGCTTCATCGTCGATGAAATCAGGCATATCGTCGCAGATCCGAGGATGAAGGATCGGTCGATCGGAGTCGTATCGCTCCTGGCTGACAAACAGGCCTTCGCGGTTTGGGAGCGGTTGACGGCAGAAGTAGGTCCCGACGTGATCAGGCGTCACCAGATTGCGTGCGGAGACGCTCGGACGTTCCAGGGAAAAGAACGTGACATCATGTTTCTCTCGATGGTGTCCGCGCCGAACGATGTCGGCGCCCCGCCGACTCGCGCAACCTTTGAACAGAGGTTCAACGTGGCGGCGTCGCGGGCGCGTGACCGAATGTACCTGGTGCGCTCTGTAGGGCCGGAGAACCTCAGCGACGCCGACAAGCTGCGGCGAAGTTTGATCGCACACTTTTCCTCACCCTTCGCCCAGGACGAGGTTCGTGCAGCCGATCTGCGCAAACTCTGCGAGTCACCTTTTGAGAGGGAGATGTATGACGAACTGATTTCGCGCGGGTATCTCGTCACGCCGCAGGTCGGCGTCGGCCAGTATCGAATCGACCTGGTCGTGGAGGGAGGCAACGACGAGAGGCTAGCGATCGAGTGTGACGGCGATCAGTATCACGGGGCTGACCAATGGGCGAGTGACATGCGACGCCAACGCGTACTCGAACGAGCAGGCTGGGTATTCTGGCGTTGTTTTGCGTCCGCCTTCCTCCGTCGGCGAGGACACGTGATCGAAGACCTGCAGAAGAGTCTGCGGGAGCGCGGAATAGAACCTGTGGGCGCTGCCGGGGCCCGCAGAAGCATTCACACCGAACGGCGGACGGTTTCGCCATCCATGGAAAAGCGTGCCACCCTCAACGCTTTCCAAGAGTGTCCGACAGTCGCGACTTCGAGCGAGATTCCTCCCGTCGGACCACAGGGCGCCAGAGCCGATTTCGTGGCCCCTCCTCTCCGAAGTGTCACCGCCACGGATCGCCCCGCCGCTGAGCGGACGGCCGCGCCGCTAGATGCTCAGCAGACCCTGTTCTCTAGACGGGAGAGCGATGACCTTGATCCCAAGATGCTGCGGGAGGTAGAGCAACTATGCCGAGGACAGAATTTGAAATCGGCGGATCACCGCGCAAAGTTGGGCGCACTCTGGGTCTACCACCTTGGTACGGAAGGACCCGTGGCAGCACGACTGAAAGAACTCGGCTTCAAGTTCGCGAATAACAAGGGGTGGTGGATCAAGTAGGTTGGTAAGAGTCACCGCTGGGTGGCATCTTCGAGTTTCCGGCGCAAGATGCCCGCGTCGCATCAGGGGTTCAGACTCCGGGTCACGCAGGCTCCGGAGCCATGAGGCGATTCGCTTCTACATGTTTTTGTCCTGAGTGGGTGATAAACAGCATCCCTTCTCGCCGGTGAATGAACGCCTTCTCATGCTCCAGCTGATGCAAGGTGCGCAGGAGGTTGGCTCTCATCTTTGGACGAACCCACCCCTCGACCTGCTCGATGCTGGCGCCGGCACTTCCTTTCGCGTAAAGGAGAAGGACGACGAAATTGCTGGCGCTAAGATCGGTACGCAGGACCTTTTGAAATCCCTCAAAGTCCTGAATGGCGGGCGCAGAACGAGTGACGATGTTTTCCACCATCTGCCTTGCATCGTTGGCCGGAACAGCGTGGTAGAGCCGAACAAATTCAGCGAGAACCCAATCTATGACTCCAATGACCAGCGTCGCATCCTGCAAGTTCGGGTCGATCCCGTCCGCGAGGTGGGCATTGTTACGCTTGTTTCTGATGTCGTAGACGACGCGAAGCGCCCGTGGTATGTGAAGCCGCACAGCGTCGAGCTCCTGAGCGGCAGGGATGTTGCCGAGCTGCTTGATGAGCTTCTCTGTGTCGAGTTGGACACCAAGTCTGTCGAAGGTTTTCGATGTCCGCTGTTGGAGCAGTCGAAACGCCGCCTCACAGAAGCGGCCGCCCTCTACTGCGCTTAGCCGCAAGCCGCCGAGGTAGTAATTTCTCTTCGCCTCCTGGTGTGCCGCGAGCAACTCGTCGACGAGACTGCTATCTAGAGCGGCCGCGAGACCTTGTCTGATTGTCGCGATCATTCCGTTGCCTCGTCCTATTTCTTGGACGGCTTCCGGGCCGTCCTTTTCCGAACGGTCTTGGACTTCATGACCTCCTTTACCTTCACCCGATCAGGCAAGGCATTGACGAGATCCTCTCCGTGAATGGTAATGCGCTTCTTGCCGCCGCCCGCTTTGCTGAGCAGCTTGCTCTGGCGCGTCGCATTCATGGCCGTGGCGGCCGGATTTGAGAAGTCTTGCCCGCCTGCCTCGCCATTGAGTTTTGTGATGTCGCGCGTAGTAAACGCGGCTGACCCCATGTGCTGCGTCAGGTAAAAGGCGAGGCAGGCAAATCGTTCGAGATCCGTGGCCGGACTCTTCCTCTTGAGAAAATCGCGCACACCGGGTGCCTTGGTCGACGCGGCCCCCGCATGCTCAGCGCCGCTCCCCGCGGACGATTCGCCGGCCACTTCGTTCGCCACCGGCGCTGCCATGTCGAGCCGTGAGAGGATCATTCCCACGACAAACTGGCGCTGCTTGGCGTCTAGCGGCTCCAAGACTTCTAACGCTGTCTTGATTGCGTCGAACTCCTTTGTAATCACGGTCGACTTCGTCATCGCTGTTCTCACTTATAGAATGTGTTATAAAATAAGTTACCATAGATAACACTATTGCGCAAGGGGCATTGTCAGATTCTGAGCGTCGACGGCAATGGTGCCCGGCCGTGAACGTCAGTTCGAGGCGAGCTGCGCCGAGCGATCAACCAGAGTGGCGCTTGAAATTGGGGCGGAGCAGCCAAAAAGTGGAACAGCGAAGTCGGCCCCGGCGCCGACTTAGCCCCGTACCCTCTCCCCCAACTCCCCCGGCTTCACCTCCACCTCCACACTCTTCCCCATATCCCTCAACTTCACCACCCCCTTCGCCAGCTCATCCCCGCCGATGATCACAACCCACGGCGCCTTCACGCGGTTCGCGCTTCGCATCTGGGCCTTGAGCGACCTTCCCTCGTAGTCCATGTCGGCGGCGATGCCGTCGGCGCGGAGCTGGCGGACGAGGTCGAAGGCGGGGACGCGGGTTTCGGGGCCGATGTGGGTGACGAAGACGCGGGTGGAGAACCATTCCTCCTCGGGGGCCTTGCCGGCGGCTTCGAGGGCGATGACGACGCGTTCGAGGCCGATGGCGAAGCCGACGGCGCCGGCCTTGTCGCCGCCCATTTCCTCGATGAGGTTGTCGTAGCGGCCGCCGCCGCCGATGGCGTCCTGGGCGCCGAGGCCGGGGGCGGTGAACTCGTAGACGGTGCGGGTGTAGTAGTCGAAGCCGCGGACGAGGCGGGGGTCCTGGGCGAAGGGAGCGCCGGCGCGCGACAGGGCGTCGACGAAGGCCTTGTCGTGGGCGAGGCAGTCGGCGCAGAGGGAGTCCTGGACGCGCGGGGCGTCGGCGGTGAGGGCGACGTCCTTCTCGACCTTGCAGTCGAGGATGCGGAAGACGTTGCGGTCGAAGCGCCGCCGGCAGTTCTCGCAGAACTGGCCGATGATGGGGGCGAACTTCGCCTTGAGGGCGTCGCGGTATTTCGGGCGGCAGTTGGGGCAGCCGATCGAGTTGACCTTGGTCTTCACGCCGGGGACGCCGAGCTCCTCGAAGAAGCGGAGCGCGAGGAGGACGGTCTCGGCGTCGAGCAGGGGATCGGTCGCGCCGAGGGCCTCGACGCCGAACTGGTGGAACTGGCGCAGGCGGCCCTTCTGCGGGCGTTCCTTGCGGAAGTTGGCGCCGATGTAGAACAGTTTCTGGAAGGCCTTCTTCTTGAAGAGGCCGTGTTCGACGCAGGCGCGGACGAAGGAGGCGGTGAGCTCGGGGCGGAGGGTGAGCGAGTCCTTTTCGCCTTTATCGAAGGTGAACATCTCCTTCTCGACGATGTCGGTGACCTCGCCGACGGAGCGGATGAAGAGCTCGGTTGATTCGAGAAGGGGAGTGCGCATCTCGCGGTAGCCATACGTCTCGGCGACGCGCTTTGCGGCCTCTTCAATGCGACGCCAGACCGGCATGCGGTCGGGGAGGTGGTCTTCGAACCCTAGCGGTGCCTGGATTCCCATGGGGGGCGCAATGTAGTCGATCGTTTCGGCCGGGGAAAGGTTCGCTCGAACGACGTCGGGCCACGCGCTTTCGGGTGATAGAGTGAAAGTCCGTGACCCCTGAACATCTTGCCGCCTTCACGGATTCGACGGGAGCGCTCACCGAAGAACGGGTTGGCCGCGCGGGCGCTTCGGCTGGTCGCGTGGCGTTCTGGATCGTCGCGGCGTGGACGCTTTTTCTCGCGTGGTCGATGACGGAGATTCACAGGGAGTCGAATTCGATCCTGGCGGAGATCTGGGGACAGGACATGGACGATCCTTACCTGGATCGATATCGCCCCGTCGCCCACGCCGTGTGGAAGACCGCCGATCCCTGCCTGTCTTCAGGATTCCTCTGGGCTGTTTTCTTCATTCCATTCCTCGGCGGAATCTGGCTCGTCCAGCGAAGACTCACGCCCCTCAAGGCTCGGTGGGTTCCCTGGGGCCTGCTGGGTCTCGGTCTGCTGGCAGTCGCGGTGTATGCGTTCGCGTTCTTCACACTGCTCATGCTGCCTCTTGGCCGACTGTGATCGTGCGCCGCGCGAATGAGAGATGTCCGGAAATGGAAGTCGCGCGACTCAGCGGCTTGGTTTCCGCGTCCGATGACGGGGCGGAGGTCCCAGCTTCCGGGCGGTCTCCGCCCTTGTCGAACGGAAAAGGCTCTTCGACGAATACGTCCGCCGTCGTTTCCCGATGGCGATCGCTGAAAAACTGCAGGACCCTCATGCCATCTGGGATGCCTTCGCGGGTTGACGGGCGAGCGAAGCGAGTCCGCCGTTGGGATTTGGGGTTGGAGTTGGGGTTGGGATTTGTCCTGGCCGTTTTCCCGCCCCCCCAGCCTTCCCATCCCCCCTACTGCGACGCGATGTACGCCTTCCATTCCTTCTCCAGCGCCGCCATGTCCTTCACGTACTTCGACAGCGGGTCCGACTTCCCCGCCTCCACGCTCATTCGATACTCCTTGTACGCCGTGCGATACGCCTCGTCGCTGGTCTGCGACAGGAAGTAGTTCAGCGACCAGCACTGCGCGTAAAACGTCAGCGCCTTCTGGCCGTCGCTGTTGATCAGCACCAGGGCGTCCGCGGCCATCAGGTCCTTCAGCGACAACGCGCTTCCGTCCGAAAACGCCCGCTTGGCGAACGCGAGCCGCTCCGTGTTGGCGTACGTGAACAGCCACTTGCCGTCCTTGCGCTGGAAGCCTTCGAAGTACGTCGCGAGCCCCTCGGCGTGCCACGACTTGAGGCCGGTGGGGGTGGAAGTGCGGAAGTAATAGAGGTGCGCGGCTTCGTGGACCATCGTCTTGAGGAAGTTCTGGTGATTGCCGGTCTTGTTCCAGCCCGCGACGACGGGGGAGTCCGAGGTGGCGAATCCGGCAGCGTTGATGTTGCTGTCGGCCTTCCGCTCCGCGCAGTGGCGGCGGTAGTCGTTGAAGCCGCCGAAGGCGTAGAGCGTGAGCTTCTCGTCCTTCGCGAGCTTCGGCTCGCGGCCGTCCCAGAACTTCTTCATCTCCGCGTACCCGAGTTCGGCGACCTCCGCGAGGTCCTGCGTGAACTGTTCGCCGGCGTTGGAGCGGATCTTGAAATGCGCCGTCTCCTGCTCGAACGCGTTCTCCCAGGCGGAGCGCGCTTCCGCGTAGTCCTCGGCGCTCATCCACGTGTCCTTGAACTTCCGGTATCCCGCCTCCGCCAGCTTCTTCTCGTCCCCGGGGAGCCATTTGTCCCCCACCTTCACCATTCCCTTCGCCAGCTTGTCCTTGTCGGCCGGCGTCACCCACTTGCCCTGGAAGCGCACGAGGCCCTTCTCGAGGTTTTCTTTTTCCTCGGGCGTGACGAAGCGGCCCTTGAACGTGACGAAGCCGCCGGCCGGAGTATCGAGGCCGCGCTTCCGGGAGACGAGGCCGTCGACGCGAGCCTTGAGCGCCGGGTCCTTGGCGGCCTCGGCGAGGGCCTGCTGGGCCTTCAGATCCTCTTCGGAGTCCCAGAGAAGGACGGCGAGGGCGTAGCGATCGGCCGGCGTGATGCCGGGCGGTGCGGCGAGGCGGCAATAGTCCATCGGGTCGAGGTAGGCCCACGGGAATTTGCCGGAGCCCCGTGGGATCTTGAAATCGAAGGCCCGGTCGTCGGCCTTCACGATGACGAGGTCCAGGCCGGCGACCTTGACCTGGCCGTCGAAGCCTTTCTTGTTCACGGCCGCAACCAGTTTGTCGTGCGTCGCGCCCATCCCCTTGACGTCGGCGAGGCGTCCCTCGATGAGCGACTTGAGGACGGGGGACACGATCGTCGGGATGAGCCTTTCGTACTCTTTCGCCGCGCGCGTGAATTCGTAGCGGCGGACGAGCGTCGCGATTTCCGAGAAGGTGAAGATCCACGTCGTGCGCTCGGCGTCGAGCCGGCCGAGCTTCGCGCCTGACGCGAGCTCGGACGCGATCACGCGGTCGATCGATGTCAGGAATTCCGGCAGGCCCGGGATCTGCTGCGCGTACTTCGTCATGTGCGGATTCATCCGGCGAGCGTCGGAGAACGTCGCGCGGGCGTCGGCGAATCTCTCGAGCTTCCATTCCGCGGCGCCGCGCCAGAACAGGCTGAGAAAGGTGGGCCCGTCGGACCGGGAGGCGAGGTGATCGATGGCGTCCTGGCAGCGGTCTGCGTAGTAAAAGGACCGTGCGATGATGGCCTCGACGTTCGGCACGTCCGGCAGGCCGGAGGCCTGGCGGATGATGGCGAGGCCCTCGACCGGGTTCGACTTCGAGTGCCCCGGGGTGGACAGGACGTAACCCTGCAGCGCGCGCCCGACGCCGAGGTCCTTGCCGCTGGCGGTCAGGTCCACCCCCAGCTGGAGGCATTCTTCTGCGTGCCCGAGGTGGGTTCCGGCCACGCCCTTGAAGAACTCGGCCATATGGACGGTGTTGCCGCCCTTTTCGCCCTTCAGCGCATAGTCCAGCACCGCCTGCCAGTCCGCCTGCCAGACCATGGCGCTGCAGTAGCTCGGGCACCAGCCCGGGTCCAGGTCGGCGACCTTCCGGATGAGGGGGATTCCCTCCTCGGGATTGCCGAGGAGCACGAGGATTCTGCCCCGGACCGCAACGTTGCCCGCGTCGTCCGGGCGCAGGCGGATCGCCTCGTCCGCCTGCCCCAGGGCCTCGCGGTACCGTCCCTGGCCCGTGAGGATCGAGCAACGCGCGCTCGCCAGGTTGCCGAGCAGGGAGTTTCGCGGCTCGGGCCGGGCTTTCTCGAGCGCCTCGGACCGGGCCAGGTCCTCGTACGCGCCGGGGATCCGCTCCAGGTAGATCCGCGTCACGGCGCGCTGGCACCACAAGTCCGGCTCCCCGGGCGCCTCCTCGACCGCCCGCGTCGCGAGTCTCTCCGCCTCTTCGTATTCCCCGCGCTCGATCGCCGCGTTGGACTCGTTGAGATACTTCAGGGCAGTCGGGCCGTCGGCGCGGGAAGCGCCGGAGAAAATGCAGAAAAGCAAAAGGGCAAGGGCAGCTCGAAGTGTCATGGAGTCCTCCGCAAATGATCCGGGCACAGTCTATCGGATCATCACCGAGGCCCGGCGGTCGGAATCGGCTCGGCCGAGGGCCGCCTGAGGCATACTCCGTCCATGAACGCCGCCTTCGACTCGCTCACGCTCGCCCAGGCTGGTCGAGTCGAAGCGCTCAGGCCGCCTTCAGCGGAAGCGGCGTATCTCTTCCGACACGCTCTTCTGCGCGACGCCGCCTACCAGCTTCAGCTCCCCGGCGACCGCGCGCGGCTTCACGGGCTGGCGTTCGAGCTGATCGAAGCGCTGGCCGGCGGCAGGGCACCGGAGCCGCCTCCGCCGGAATTGGATTCGGCGACGCACCGGCCGCATCGGACGGATGCGTTTTCCTCGGAGCTGGCCGAGCATGCGAAGCGGGCCGGCGGCGGGCTCTCCGGCGCGCATCGGCTGTACGTTCATCGCGCCGCGCTTTTCGCAGAACGGAACTTCCGCCCCGCGGCGGCGCAGGACCTGTGGCGGGAGTTGTCGGAGATCAGCGAGGGGGCGACCCGGGCGGCGGCGATCACCCGCGCCGGCGGCGCCGCGTTGAGGCTCGGGCGGGCGAAGGTGGCGGAAGCGATGTTCCGGGAGGCGCTGGATCTTGCGAAGACGCAGGGGGCGCGCCGGGTGGAGGGAGTGGCGATAGAGTTCCTTGCGATCCTGGCGCGGGAGACGGGGCGGCTCGCGGAGGCGGAGCGGCTGCAGGAAGAGGCGCTGGCGATCCATCGGGAGGTGGGCAACCGCCGGTGCGAGGGGCTCGCGTACGGGAGCCTCGCCATTCTTTACGCCGAGGCGCGCCGCTTCGGGGAGGCCGAGCGGATGTCGCGGCAGGCGGTGGCGATTGCGCGCGAGACGGACGATCCGGGCGCGGCGGGGATCGCCCTGGGAAACATGGCGGCGCACTTCCGCATTGCCGGCCGCATGGAGGAGGCGGAGCGGACCCAGGGCGAGGCGCTTGAGATCGCCCGCGGGCTGGGAGACCGTCGCGCCGAGGGGATGTCCCTGGGAAACCTGGCCCAGGTGTTCCGGGACACGGGAAGGCCGGGGCTGGCCGAGCGGGCGCACGAGCAAGCGCTGGCGATGCACCGGGAGGTCGGGAATCGCAGATTTGAGGGCGTGGCGCTGGGCAACCTGGCGACGGTGTACGACGAAGCGGGGAAGTCGGGGGAAGCCGAGCGGGCCTGCCGGGAGGCGCTCGCGATATTCCTGGAGGTCGGGGACCGACGGCACGCGGGAGTGGCCCTGGGGAACCTGGCCGGAATCCTGCGCCGCGCCGGCAGCAGGGAACCGGTGGAACCACATCTCGAGAAAGCTCTCGCGATCCACCGCGAGACCGGCAATCGCGTCTGCGAGGGATTGCACCTCCTGGAATTCTCCCTGCTCCGGTTGGTGCAGGGGAGCGTCGCGGAGGCTCGCGGACTCTGGCGGGATGCGGCAGAGATCCTCCGCGGGATCGGCGCCGCCGCGAAACTCCAGATTTCCGCGGAGGAAATGCGGGCCGCCTGCGCCCAGGCCGGCGTTCCGGCGCTCGACGAGGGGCCGCCTTAAACGCTTCCCCTGAGAGGGCGCACTTCCGGCAAACCGCCCGTTCCGCTATGGTCGTAGGCGTGGCCCCGATGAGGGACGGCATCATGCGCAAGGCAGTAGCGGCTTTTCTGGTCCTTTGCGTCGGCGTCGCATTCCCGGGGTGCACGGCCACCCCCTATGAAGGCTCCGGCATGGTGGATCACGGGGGCCGGGCCTGCACGCGGTGCCACGGAAGCGGGAAGTGCAGCACTTGCCAGGGGACCCGGCGAAGCGGAGGTTCGGGGCGCAGTTGCAGCCACTGCAACGGAACGGGGAGTTGCAGCAAGTGCCATGGGAGTGGACGTTGAGGGGGTGGAGTTGGGAGAGGAGTCGCCGGCCACAGGTTATGATTGAGGTCCCCTCGAGAGGTTGACCTTCGTGCCCGACGATTTGGACATGCTTTTTGGCCAGGCGGCGCTGGAACTGCGGCTGATCTCACAGCAGCAGCTCCTCGAGTGCTCGCGCGACCCTGGGAAGTCCGTCGAGGCCGCGCTTATGAGCCGCGGCATGCTGAGCGGCGCGCAATGTGCGGAGGTGAAGCGGCTGCTGGAAGCGCGTCGCCGTCCCTCTTCGACGGCAGCCATGACGACCTTTGCGACGCCGGACCTGAAGGACAAGCCCGCAGGCGGACCGCCGGAGGCGGCGGAGGGCCGCTACCGGCTCGGGCCGGAACTCGCGCGCGGCGGACTGGGGCAGGTCCTGGAGGCGTTTGACAGCGCGCTCGCGCGCACCGTCGCGGTGAAGCTGGTGCGGGAGGACCTGCCTGCGGCGTTTGCCGAGGTGTTCGAGAAGGAAGCGAAGCTGACGGCGCGGCTGGAGCATCCGAACATCGTCCCGATCCATGACTTCGGGAGGCTGCCGGGAAATCTCCGGATGTTCCTCTGCATGAAGAAAATCGCGGGCCGCGACCTGGGGAAGCTGCTGCAGGACCTGGCGCGCGGGGACGAGGAGACGCGGAAGAGCTATTCGCGCACGCGGCTCCTGGGGATTTTCCAGGAGGTCTGCCTCGGCGTCGCTTACGCGCATGACCGCGGCGTGATTCACCGCGACCTGAAACCCGGGAACGTGATGATCGGCGAGTACGGGGAAACGCTGATCGTGGACTGGGGACTGGCGCAGGTGATCTCGGACAAGGTTGGCGCGCCGAACTCGGGCGAGATTGAAGGCACGATGGCGTACATGTCTCCCGAGCAGGCCGCCGGCGAAGTCGGACAGCTCGATTCCCGAAGCGACGTCTTCTCGCTGGGCGCCATCCTCTACGAGATCCTGACGTATCAGCCGCCCTTCGAGGGAGACGAGTCCGGGGATCGCAACACCCGGATCAAGAGCGGGAAGTTCTCGAAGCCCACCCGGCATGTCGCGCGGGTTCCCGGGGATCCGGAAGGACCTGCAAGGGCCCTGGCGCCGCTCGTGGCCGAGGAACCGATTCCGCCGGAACTGGACGCCCTCTGCCGGAAGGCCCTCGCCTTCCGCCCCGAGGACCGCTTCCAGTCCGCGATGGACCTGCACGACGACATCCAGGTCTTCCTCGACGGCGTCAAGGAGCGGGAGCAGAAGCAGAGAGAGGCGGTCCATCGCGTCGGCAACGGACGAGTCCACGCGGCTCGCTTCGCGGCGCTGAAAGACGAGATCGCCCGGCAGGCGACCGCGGTCGGGGAGTGGGGTTCGAAAATCCAGCCGTGGCAGCCGGCCGCCGAAAAACAGCCGCTCTGGGCAGCGGAAACGCGCCTGCGATCGCTCCAGGAGGAGCGAATCGACGCGTTTTCGCGGGCGTGGGCGGACTTCGCGCAGGCTCTCGTCGTGGATCCGGACTGCGTTGAAGCCTCCGACGGGATCTGCGACTTGTTCTTCGACCGGTTTCTCGAGGCGGAGGCGAAGCGCCACACGGAGGACATGCACCTCCACCGGAACACGCTGGCCCAGTTCGACCGCGAAGGCCGGTACAAGGCGCTCCTCGAGGCGCCCGGGACGTTTTCGGTGCGGACAAAGGCCTATGCGTGCGACTGCCTGCGCCCGGTGAAGCACCCGGAGTGGCGCGTGCAGATCGAGGAGGCCACAAGGGTGCCCTGGCGCGACGGCCGGCGCCGGGCCGACCTCGCGCTCCTGGACACCGACCGACCCGTCCCGGAAATCTCGACACTCCCGGAGGGCGTGAAGTTCGGTCACACGGCGTCGTGTCCGCGCCATGACGTCGCCGGCGTGGAAGTCTCGATCGCGAAGATCGAGGAGCGCGACAAGCGCCTCGTCGCAGGCCCCGAACGCGCGGTCGGGAAGACGCCGCTGGCCCCCGTGATGCTTGAGTCCGGCTCGTGGGTCTGCACTCTCCGGGCCGAGGGATTCGCTCCCGTGACGCTTCCGTTCCGGATCGATCGCGGCCTGACCTGGTCCCAGGACGTCACGCTCTACCGCCCTGCGGACATTCCTCCCGGCTTCTGCTATGTCCCGGGCGGGCCCTTCATCTTCGGCGGCGAGTGGGCGGGCGGCGCACCCCGGGAAGTACTGACGACGCAGGACCTGTTTGTCGCGCGCTTCCCGGCGACCTGCGCCGACTACCTGGAATTCCTGAACTCCCTCGCGGCGCGCGGGCGGATCGAGGAGGCCCGCCGGCATCAGCCGCGCGAGGGCGAGAAGAAGTACTGGATCGAAAGCGAAGGGCGCTTCCGGTTCCCGACGCGGCAGGAAGACACCAGGTTTGCGTGGGATCCGCGATGGCCCGTCTTCTCCGTCAGCTGGAAGGACGCGCTGGCGTGGTGCCAGTGGAAGTCAGCGCAGACCGGCCTGCTCTTCGAGCTCATTCACGAAGAGGAATACGAAAAGAGCTGCCGCGGCGTGGACGGACGCGTCTTCTCCTTCGGCAACGAATACGACGCCGCCTACGCGCACTCGACTTCCTCCAGGCAGGGCGGAGGCGTGGTCCTGCCTGTCGGCACATTCCCCACCGACGAATCCGTCTACGGCATCCGCGACCTGTCGGGAGGGATGGAAACCTGGTGCGCCAACGCGCCGCAGGTTCCGTTTCGCGAATGGCGGTGCATGCGCGGCGGCGCGTGGGCGTTGTCGGGACCGAACGCGAGGGCCGCGGACCGGCGTGCGGATTTTCCGACGACGCTTCGATGGATCTATGGAGTTAGACCGGTCGTAAGGCCTGTGGGATGAGCGGGTGAGGCCAGGGAGAGGTTCACGCGCGAACCGGGGAGGCTGCGGAGGCTGACCTGCGCCGGTTGCTGCTGCCACCATCCGAATGCAGTCGCTGAATTTCATGACGACAGCCCAACCCGATTCATTAGCATTTGGCGCTCACCTGCCGGAGGCCACCCGATGATCCGACCGTTCCCGGTCCTGCTCTGCGCCCTCGCCTGCGCGGTTTCCTCCCTCGCCCAGGCGCCCGCCTCGGAAATCTCGAAAGTGGATTACTACCTGCGCGAGTTCGAGTCGCGAATCAAGTTCGCCGACGGGATGCTCTACGAACTTTCGAAGGACGACACGCGGGCGCTTGAAGAAGTGAAGAAGATTGCCGAGAAGTTTCCGGAAGACGAAAAGGTCAAGGCGCTGGTCGACCGGGGAAAAGCGGCCTACAAGCTGACGAAAGGCCTGCACGTCGACTTCACCGAAGAAATGCTCGCGTACCGCAAGCGAGGGGAAAAGCTGGGCGATATCGCGAAGAAGGCGGCGAACGACGCGTGGGCAGCGATGGAGAAGGACCTGGCGGCCGACCTGATGCTGGCCGCCATGGCGGTGTACACCGATCTGCCTGTCGACGCGGTGCTTGAAGTCAAGAAAGGCGCGCTGGACACGCTCGAGCAGGCGTTCAACACCGCCACCGGGGAGAGTCTCAAGACCGCGATTCTCGCGAGCGTCGTGGTGCGCAAGTCCGAGGATGTGAAGTCCTTCCGCGCCCGATTTGACTCCCGCATTTACAAATCGAGAGTGGACAAGGTGGTGGATGCGCAGATCGAGCCGGACACCAGCTCCCTGTTCCACAAATGCGAGAGCGTCTGGGAAAAGGCCCTTCTTAAACTCGTGGACGATTACCACGTCGCCTACGTGGACTACGAGGTGGCCTCAGAGCCGGCGGCACTGCAGACCCTCAAGTTCCAGGCCTATTACCTGAAGAATTGCCCGGCCAAGGCTCTCGACGCCGTCTTCGGCAAAAACCTCACCATCGTGCAGGACGCCTTTGAGGCTCTCCAGGAAGACGTCGAGGACGACGAGTAGGGCGGCGGCGCTTCTTCCCTCCGCTCTACCGCAGCTTTACCTTCCCAATTTGCGCGCCCTTCCCGCTCGCATCCTCGCGGATGAACCACCCTAGATTCGCATCGCGTCCCACGACGGGCCTGACGAACTGCCGGTTCTCCTCTTCCACGATTCGCCGGACGGGAATCTCTCCCGAAGCGGCATCCGGCTCCAGCCCCGCCTCCCACGCCTGCCACAGGCCGTTGGCGCCCCGGGCGGAGAAGTAGGCGTGGAGGTTGTCGGGGGAGAAGACGGGGTCGTCGATGGCAGAAGCGCGGGCCAGCGTGCGGAACTCGGAGCCGTCGGGGGCGAGGAGGCGCAGGGCGGCCTGGCGCGGTTCGGCCTTGGCGGTCTGGACGAACATGAGCCAGCGGCCGGTGGGGGAGAGGGAGAGACTGGAGAGGATGGCGCTGGTTGCCTGGTAGACGCGGACGACACTCGGAGCTTCGCCGGCGAGGTCCGCGGCGCCGATGCCGTCCGGCTCATTGGCAGTCGCGCCGACGAGCGTGAAAACTTTCTTGCCGTCGATCGCCCAGGCGGCGGCAGCGCCGAGCAGGAGACCGTCGGCCGGTGCGATCAGCTTTTCTTCGCTTCCGCCGAACGCGCGCACAACGAGTTTTCCGCCGCGGATGAAGGCGACCCGCGCGCCGTCCGGCGAAACCGAGGGAGCACCGAGCGGTGACTCTCCCAGCGACTCCGAAACCTTGGAGCCCGGCGTCGCGGCGAACAGCTTCCCGCCACCGACCCAGAGCACGCGCTTCCCGTCCGCCGAGAGCCACCAGCGCTCCACTTTCTGGCCGGCGTTGAGAAGCTCCACGGGGTTTTTGCCGTCCTTGTCGAACGCCACGAGGCGGTCACCCGAAGCGCCGGATTCGAGAAGGGCGAATCCGTCGCCATACGGCGCGACGCGCCCGTCGGCGGGAAGGGCAGTCAGCATTTCGGGGGCCGGGACGACGACCGGAAGCGGCACTTGCTTGCTGTCAGGATTCGGCCTCCTCGGCGCCCGCAATGCTTCGCCGCCCGGCTCGCGCGCTTTTCCCGCCGCGCCGCCGCCGGCTTCCTGCTCGCGCAACGCCCGGTCGCCCTTCCGGTCGTCCTCAACCCGATTCCCCTCTTCGCCGGCATCCTGCGCGAAAACCGGGGCAGCGATCAGGGCGGCGAACAAGGCGAAGGTCGCGAAGCGAATCATGGCGGGCTCCCGTTTTTTTTTGAATCGGTCAGTTATGGCTGATTGGACGCGCCCGCACTGTCGAAGTTCCTGGAATTCACGAGCCGGCAAGGAGCGAGGCGGCGCGGTCCGCCATCTGCGCCGCCGAGCCCGATTCTATTCGAAGCGCGCCGTCGAGCTTCCGGAACCACGTCGACTGCCGACGGACGAGCACCCAGGTTCGCGACGCCATCTGCGCTTCGGCCTCGGCCACCGTCATCTTCCCCGACCCGACCGCCAGCGCTTCCTCGTACCCGATGAATTTCCGCGTCTCCGTCGAAAACGTCAGCCGCTTCGCCTCCTCAACCAGCCCGCCCGCCAGCATCGCCTTCGCGCGCTCCGCGATCCGCTTGCGCAGCACGTCGCGCGGCGGGTCGAGCAGCACGATCCGGGCGGGGCGTTTCGTCGCAGCGCCCCACTGCGTCTGGTGCTCCGAAATCGGCTTCCCGGTCAGCCGGAAAACTTCGAGCGCACGCACCAGCCGCTTCGTGTCGTTCGGGTGCAGCCGCTTCGCCGACGCTGCATCGACCTTCGCCAGCTCGGCGTGGAGATCCGGTAGCGCTTCCAGCCGCCGCCGCAGCGCCGGGTCCTGCGCGGGACCTTCGAAGAGGCCCTCGAGGAGCGCCTTGAGGTAGAGCGGGGTGCCGCCGGAAAACAGCGGCTTGCGCTTCCGCGCCACGACATCCAATTCCGCGGCCTTCGCGGCGCCCAGCCAGTCCGCGATCGAAAACGAAGCCGCCGGATCGGCGATGTCGAGGAGGTGATGCGGCACGCGCGCGCGCTCCGCGGCCGTCGGTTTCGCGGTCCCGATGTTCATGCCGCGGTAGACGGTGGCGGAGTCCATCGCGAGGATTTCCGCGCCGAGCTTCTCCGCGACGAGAAGCGCGACCGCGGTCTTGCCGGAGGCGGTGGGGCCGGTGAGGACGAGGGCGGCGGTCATGGAGCGGGGACCATACCTGCTTTCAGTCCAGCAGCCATCTCCAATGCGGCATCACACGGACTTCCGGACCGCCTGACATGGGGCTCGATCCGCACTGCACTGCACGAAAACGGCATTGTAAGTGCAGTATGTTGCATTTAGGACCGATAGCGGAAAGGTCGAATCAAGCCACTCGCGGTAGAGCCCAGGCCTCTTTTCGTCCGCGAGGAGAGCCGGCGGCAGTCCGCCGTGCAAGAGGCGCCGGGTGAGCATTTGTAGTTACCAAATGTAAAGTACGGTAGCGCCTGGAAGGGTGCCATTCTTGTCCCAGCGAGTTCGCGTGTGCCCTTCGCGGCTTTCTCAGAGCCCCGTCACAAACCTCACCCAGTCCTTCTCGAACTTCTCCAGGTCCGGGATGTACTTCGACAGCGGCTCGTCGCGGCCGGCCGCGATCGCCTTCCGGTAATCCGCGAACGCGGCCCTGTATGTTTTGTTTTCGGTTTCGGCGAGGTAGTAGTTCAGCGCCCAGCATTCCGAGTAGAACAGCAGCGCCTTCTGCGAGTCGTTGTTGATGAGCGCCAGCGCGTCGCCCTTCCACAGTTCTTCGAGCTTGAGGTGCTTTCCTTCTTGCATCGCGTCGCGGATGCGCGGGAGGCGGCTGTCGGGCACGCCGCCAAACTTCCAGGACTTGCCGTCCCAGTCGAACCCCTCGAAGTACGTCGCCATCCCCTCCGCGAACCAGCTCGGGGCCCTGCCGGAGGGCGCGACGCGGAACCAGTAGAGGTGCGCGGCCTCGTGGGCCATCGTCTGCAGGAACTGAAGCCGGTTGCCGGTCTTGTTCCAGCCGACGACGACGTTTGAGTTGCTCATCGCGAAGCCGGCCGCCCCGAGGTGGTCCTCCGCGTTCTGCTCCGTGCAGTAGCGGCGGTAATCCTCGTAGGTGCGGAACCCGAACAGCGTCATCTTCTCCTTCGCAGGCAGCTTCGGCTCGTCGCCGCCGTAGAACGCCTTATACGCCTCGTACGCCGGCTCCATCAGGCTCGCGAGGTCCTTCGCGAACGCCTCGGACTCGTTCGTGCGGATCGTGTAGTGCGCCGTCTCCTCGACCCACGCGTTCGCCCACACCTTGTGATGCTCGTCCCACTCCTCGCCCGTCACCCACTTGCCGTCGAGCTTCCGGAACCCTTTTCTCAGCAGCTGCGCCTCGTCCCCCGGCAGCCACTTCCCGTCCACCTGCACCATCCCTTTCGCCAGCATCTCCCGGTCCTTCGCCGGAACCCACCCGCCCTCCCACGGCAACAGCCCCTTCTCGAGATTCGCCTTCTCTTCCCTCGTCGCATACTGCCCGCGGAACCAGATGAAGCCGTCGCCGGGCGCGGAGACTCCCCGACGCCGCGCGATGAAGGCGGTGATGCCGGTGCGAAGCGCCGCCTTTGATTTCCAGACTTCGGCAAAGAGCGCCGCCGCGCGCTCGCGCAGCCCGGCGTCCCAGGCGAGGCAGCCGAGGCCGTAGGTTTCGTCCGCGGTCAGTCCGGCCTGCGTCGCGAAATCGCAGAACACCTCGACGTCCAGGTAGGCCCAGGGGAATTTGCCCTGGCCGCCCGCGATCGCGAACTCGAACGTCTCCGGATTGGCCCGGGTGATCGTGAGCTCGGTCTTCCCGACCTTCGTTTTCAGTTTGACCTTGCCGCCGTTCACGCCCGCCACCAGCTTCGCGAGCGCCCCCGCCATCCCTTTCACCTGCGGCAGCCGAGCCTCGACTTCCGACCGCCGAAGCGCACTTTTCAGCGTCGGCAGCAGCGTCTCGTACTCGGCCGCGGCGCGGGAGAAACGGTACCGCCGCACCAGCGCCTCGATCTCGGCGACCGTCAGGAGGTGCACCGCCATCTCGCGCCCCAGCTTCAACCGCTCCGGCTGCGCGCCCTCGCCCTGCAGCTCCCGGTCCACCATCGATACGAATTCGTCGAATCCCTTCACGCGGATCGAGTGCTTCGCGAGGTACGGGTTGTACCGCCGCGCGTCCTCGAGCGCCGCCCGCGCTTCAGGCAGCCGCCCGAGCTTCCAGTTGCAGGCGCCGATCCAGAAAAGCGTCTCGAAGTTGGTCCGCCGGCCGCGGCTTTCGAGGAGGTCGAGCGCCTCGCGCGCCCGGCCGGTGAGGAAGAGCGCCCGTGCCGCGGCATTGTTCGCCTCGGTGTTGTTCGAATTGGCGAGGACGATCGCAATGTCCGTCGCCGAGGAGTCCGCATTGAAGAAGGCGCCCGCGTCCGGGGACGATTCGAGATACAGGCGGCTCATCTTCGCCGTCACCCCCTGCGTCTTCGCCTCGATCTCCTTCGCCGCCGCGTCCGCGCCTGCGAAGTCGCCCGCCTCCGTCAGCGCGATCACCCTGTGAAAATGCAGGATCGTGCTCGGCGCGCCTCCCTTGATCCCATGCTCCGCCGTGTCGCGCATCCGCTTCCAGTCCCCGCGCCGCTGGTAGCCCTCCGTCCGAAGCGGCAGCAGAGCGTCGCCGCGCGACGCCTCGAACGCCGCTTCCTGCTGCGCGATGCCGCCATCGACGTCGCCGGCGCGGATGAGCGCGCGGCCGTAGAGGCAGCGGGCGTCGAGATCATCGGGAAAGGCCTTGTGAAGCGCTTCGGTCTCCTCGAGCGCTTCGATGACGCGATCGAGGTGGATATACGTCTGCGCGTTCCAGAACTTCCAGTCCTTGACGTTCGGCTCGAGCGACTTCGCGATGCCGAGGTCTTCGAGCGCCGCAGCGGATGAGGTCCGATACCGGGCGATCCCGCGTTTCCCCCAGGCCTGGCCGTAGCTGCGATCGGCTTCGATCGCGCGGGAGTAGGCCTCGATCGCGGCGGGGAGGTTCTTTGCCTGGAGGGCGGCGTCGCCCTCGCGGACCGCGGCTTCGGAGGCCGCGCGGTCGGCGCGGGTGGTGGCCGCGGAGAGGAGAAGGACCGAGAGTGCGAGGAGAAAGCGCTTCATGACAGTGAGAAGTCTACGGCACTAGAGGGGTGAATATTCCGGAGAAGGGCGCGTCGGGTTGCCGCCGTTATTCCCAGACGTATTCCGGCTCAAGTATCGGCTTCCAGTCATCCGGCCACGGCGACAGGAAAAACACCATGTCGAATGCGCCCGCGGCAAACCGCACGACGAACATCCCGAGCCCCTTCAGGAACCCCAGCGAAATCGCCGCCCAGAATCCCTTGTCATGTCCCATCTTCACCATCTGGTTCGGGATTTCCCCGATGCAGGTCAGGATGTTCACGAACCCCCGCGCCAGCTTGCCGGTCATTTTCCCGACCACGTTCTCGGTCTCGCTCGGCCCGATGTGCGGCGGCTCATCGTTCACAAGCGTCGTGGACTGCGCCATCACCGGCGACGCCATCACCGCCAGCACCAGCCCGATCAGGAATGAACGCATCGTGTTCTCCGCTTGGGGGTCCTCTCTTCTACGACTTGCCCGCCTTCGGGTTGGCCAGAATATCACGTTCTGCCAGTCGCACGATCCTTTGGGCCTGGGGGGAACGGCCCGCCGCGAGCCGCAGTGCCGCCGCCGGGAGGCCGACCCGGAGGGCGCCGCGGGCATGGCTTTCGAGCTGGGGCCAGGCGCGAAGAGCCGCAAGCGCGGCCACGGCGCAGGCTTCGCGTTCGGCCGGCGTCAGACCGGGACGCGACAGCACTTTCCCGTAGCCTTCCCAGACGATCCACTCGGCGAGCGCAGGATGAAGCGCGCGCATGTTCGCGAGCATGCGGTCGGTCGAGCCGGCGTAAATCCGGCGGCAGAGCTTGATGCCGCGCTTTTTCCACCCGCCCGGGGTTCCCTTCGTCAGCGGCTTCTTCGCGGCTCCGCACGCTTTCTCCACCGCCGCCAGACCCGTGATCGCCCGCGGGTAGCCCGCGAACAGGTACATCTGGAGCGCCGCTTCGAAAATCGCCTCGACCCTGACTCCGCCCCGCTTCGCGCGCCCCGCCGCCCGCCCCGTCCCCGCCTCGTCGCCGACGGCGATCGCGGCGGCCATCGGGGGAAGCAGCCTCTGGGCGGCAGTCATCGCTTCCTTGTACGGAATGCGCACCCGGCTGGGAAGAAAACGCGCGGCCCGCCGCCGAATTCTCGAATGTCCCCGCTCGTGTGACGGCAGAATGGGCCCCGGCATCCCACTCCCGAGGCTCCCATGCGCACACTGATCGTCGCGATGTTCCTCGCCTGCGTGACTTCCGCCCTGGCCGGCGACGCCGTGGACCAGGCGCTCGTCGATCTCGGCGCGGACGAATCCGAAAAACGCGACGCCGCCGAAAAGCTGCTGTGGAACACGGACGGCTCGGCGTGGGAACGTGCGAAGGCCGTACTGGAGAAGTCGACCGACGCGGAAGTCAAAGCGCGCCTGGGCCCGATCGTCGACTGGATGGCGGTGCAGTCGAAATGCGCGCCGCTGGAGGCCGCGTGGAAAGACCGCTGGTTCGTCGTGCGCGAGGAAGGAGAGATTGTCGGTACCGAACGCCAGCAGGCCGTTCTCGAGGACGACGCGGGATTGCGCACGTGGCGCTTCACGCACGAAAGCGACTGCATCCTCAAGGAATCTCATCCGGAACACTTCAGGCTGGTGCTGCGCGCCCGACACGATCCGCATATGACGCCGGTTGACGGGGAGCTCCAGGTCACCGGCCCGGAAGGCACGGCCCGGCTGAAGTTCACCTGGAAGGCCGGGCAACTCAACTCGGAGGTGATTGAGAACACCGGGAAGGGCTCCAGTCTCCTGCGCAGGTCCCGCGGGACGATGCCGCTCGAGCGCGATGGGGACATCCCCTTCACGGTGGACGCCCTCATTGCCGAGCGCATCGAGCGCGCTTCCCTCGCACGGCTCGACCGCATCGAATTCCTCGCCAACTACTTCATGGAGGGCTCCGGCACGAAGTGCCTTCCTTACGTGGCGCAGTTCGGCGGCGTGCAGACGGTGGAGGTCGCCGGAAAGCGGATCGAAGCCCGGCGCTACTTCCACCAGGGCGGACCCGCCGCAGAATTCTGGGTCTCGGACACCCTCGGCCTGGTGAGGGCGGTCATTGACCGGCTGGAGTTAACGCGCGTGGACGAGGCCACCGCGCGTGCGGCGGGACTCGACCCGGCTTCGATGCGGCTGAAGGAAGCGAAGCAGCGCGTGGAGGAACTGCTGGCCTCACAGGGAGACAACTCCCGGTCGTCTGCGGAACTCGCGGTGCTCGCCACTCCCGAGGCGCTTGGACCGGTCCGGGAAGCGCTGACGGGGCCGCTCGACGACGACCTCAATGCCAGACTGACTCGTTGCGCAAACTGGCTTAACCCGGAGTTCGCGAGAGCCGACATGGCGAGGACCTGGCGGGAGCGCTACTTCCAGGTCGAAATCGAAAAGCGTCGCGTGGGCGCCGAGCGCTTCGGCGCGACCGTCGTTGACGCCGGCGGGTCGCCGGCCCTCTCCTGGACAGGGGAGTGCGCTTCGGAGGGCACCCGGGGGACCATCCGCTCCTCGTGGTCCGGCCGCACGCGCTTCGACTCGTTCCTGACGCCGCTTGAAGCAGAATTCCGCCATGTTTCGGAGGAAGGGCACGTGGCGCGGTGGCACGTCGGCGTCGTGGAGGGCCGCGCGGTCGTCCGCTCGATCGAAGGCGAGAAGCCGCGTTACGACGGCGCGAGCGGCTACGGGAACGACGAGGACAATGCCTCCCGCGCCGCGCCGACGTTTGACCCATGCCTTTCCGCTTTGCTCGAGCGCGTCTCACTCTGCCGCCTTCCCGAGGTCCGCCTCCAGACGTGGAGGCTCGGCCAGGAGGAAGGCGAGGCCGTGAGGTTCGCGAAGGTGAAGTTCGAGGGCGAAGCGACTGAGACTCGAAACGGCGTCGCCTGCTTGGTCCGCCACTACGTCGTCGCCGGCTCCAATCTCGAGCACTACTGGTTCACGGACGCGGAGGGCCTCGTGCGCATGACGTACCACGACTGCACGGTCACCCCCATCACCCGCGACGAGTGGCTCTCTTCCGGCTGGGACGAGGCATCTCTGGTCGCCCGCATTTTCAAATCCCGCCTCGACGCTCTTCGCGGCAACGACGCGAGCGCCGCGAACGAGGCCCTGCTGGCTCTTCAGACTTCGCCCGAATCTCTCCCCGCTCTCCGGGAGGCCGCGGTTTCCGAGAAGGACTCCGCCTGTAAGTCCCGCCTCGAGTCGCTCTGTCGCTGGCTCGATCCCGCGTTCGGTCGAGCCGAGATTGCCAAAATCGGGGGCGCCCGCTGGTTCGCGAACCGGAAGGGCGGCGTCCGCCGAGGGTGGAAGCGGCTTGGTGCGAAGGCGGACGTCGAGGGGCGCTGGTCGCTGTCCGTCGGGTCCTGCGAAGACGTTGCTGCGCCGGACGAGGGCAACCTCGACGCCACCTTTACGGGCCCGGACTTCGGCGTCACGAATTCGCTCGATGCCGAAGTCGATATGCACGCGCGGGGCAGCCACATCGTCAT
The DNA here is from genome assembly GCA_038060895.1 of Planctomycetota bacterium. Classification (GTDB taxonomy): domain Bacteria; phylum Planctomycetota; class MHYJ01; order WSZJ01; family WSZJ01; genus WSZJ01. The sequence goes on along the minus strand of JBBTCT010000034.1, from coordinate 23,852 downwards.
CTCGGCCGAGTTTCGGGGAACGAGCATCGCCCTGAAAAAAGTCCGGATAGACGGGGAGCAGCTGGCCGTCCAGGGGGACACCAAGACTCTTTCGGGCACCGCTCGCGGCGCCATACTTCCTTCGGATCTCCTGCCGCTCCTTCTCGAACGGGCCAGCCTCGCCCGCCTCGAATGCCTCCAGGTTTCAACCTGGGACCTGCTGGGCGGCTCCAGATTGACAACCACAACCCTTGTCTTCGCGGGCAAAGAACGCCTCAAGGCCGACGGCAAGGAAGTCGCCACGCGAAAATATGAAGTGGCCGGCAACGGCGACGCCGGGACCTGGTGGATCGCGGACGAAACAGGAGTGGTGAAATTTCATCGCGATGGACTGGAGTCGGTCCTGTCGACGGAAGCGGACGCGAAGGACCTGGCGAAGTGACGTCGGCCGGCGGCCTCGCGAGTCTCGAACGGGAGATCTGCCGCTGCGAGGTCTGCCCGCGGCTCACGAAGTACCGGCGCGAGATTGCGAAGCGGCCGCCGCGCCGCCACTCGAACGAGCCTTACTGGGCGCGGCCCGTTCCCGGTTTCGGCGACCCCGCGGCGCGCATCGTGCTGGTGGGGCTCGCGCCCGGCGCCCACGGCTCCAATCGAACGGGCCGGATGTTCACGGGGGACGCAAGCGGCGACTTTCTCTATCCGGCGCTGCACCGGGCAGGTCTCTGCTCGCAGCCGCGCGCCACTTCCCGCGACGACGGCCTGACTCTTCGCGGCTGCTGGATCACCGCCGCCGCGCGGTGCGCGCCCCCCGGGAACAAGCCTGCCCCTTCTGAGCTGGCCGCATGCCGGCCCTGGTTGGCGAAGGAGCTGGCCCTTCTGCCCGGGGTCCGAGTCCTCCTCGCGATCGGCCGGCTCGGGCACGAGGCGGTTCTGCGGATCTGGGGAGAAAGGCTGGCGAAGTGGCCGTTCGCGCACGGGGCCGTACACCGGGTGCCCGCCCGGCCAGCGCTTCTGGACTCGTACCACGTGTCGCGGCAGAACACGAATACGGGGAGGCTGACGAAAGAGATGTTTGGGGAGATTCTGGAAGGGGCGAGGAGGTTGAGTGCGGAGAGGTGAGAAGGGTCTTCCCCGCACCGCCCTGGCCACCACCGCGCCCGCGCTACCTACTCGGCGCGCTCAAGCTCCGCATGCATCGAAGTGACCGAGCCCAGTCGCCAGTCCCCGCCGTAGGACTTCACCTGGTCGCGCTTCAGCTCCGCGATTTCCAGCGCGCACGTCTGCAGGATCGTGCGGCCGGTGCCGTCTACTTCGACGGCGTGGCGAAGGGAGGCTTCCCAGGACTTGCGGAAAACCTTCGAGACCATTTCGACCACATACTCGTACGTGTGCTGCTGGTCGTCGATGAGGACGACGTGAAAGAGCGGCGCGAGGCGCGTTTCGGTGTCGGTATCGAGCTGTGGGGAGACGCTGATGCCTGGGGAGGGCATGCGCGCATTATACGCCGGTCGGGTTCCGGTCCAATCAAACCCGACAGGTGAAACGAAGGGGAGCGGCGGGAGTCATGAAATCGGCGGCGGGGAGAGCACAAAATGGCGCCGAAAGTACAACTGTTTACCGAAGCGGACACGGGTGACGCAGCCCTGAAAGTGCTCCAAATTCAGAAAACAACCATAAATCATTGAATTGCAACGAGTTAAGAAAACAATCCAATCCTTAATCTCAACCCCGGAACCCGGCACCCCGATTGCACACTTCAGATTTCGCAGGAAAAACAAACTGACTTGAACCGAACAGCGTCTTATACGCATGAAGGACCGTCCGAGTCGCGCCAAGCTCACGAAGGAGGTCGCCATGGAAAGCAAGACCTTCGCACCCACGCCCAAGGACGCCATCGCGGCCGTGACGTTCCTGCGCGACGAGGTCCGGAAAGGCAAGCTGGCCATGGCTCCGCTCCTCAGGAAGAAACTCCAGGAAATCGGTCTCTTCCGCGAAGGCGCTTACCGGCGCCTGATCGAGGAGGGCAAGAAGGCGTTTGCGGCGCGGACCAAGGCCGCCAACGACGAGTTCGTGCACGACATCGACTCCCTCGGCGACTACGAGGCGCACAACTCTGAGTTCCGGGCGAAGGTGAAGGGCTTCCTGGACGACATCTCGAAGGCGCGGGGCGAGGAGCAGGCGTACGCGCGGATCGACTCGCTGAAGGCGTTCCTCGAGGAGTTCGGTTTCTACAGCCCGGAGTTCATGAAGAAGGCGCTCGGCGCGGCGCTGTGGGAGAAGTACCGCGGACGGTCGCGCGATGAGCGCGTGGACGAGACCGAGGAGCAGGAGGCGCAATAAGGACGGGAACTACAACTTCAAGAATGCAAACTTTCAAGCAAACCGCGAACTACAAAAGGCAACTTTTGTAGTTCGCTTTGTTTTGTGGCGCAGGCCGGTGGACCTTTGGTTGAGCAGGAGTGGCTTGAGAATTGGAATGTTGAAGTCCTCTTTTTCCGGTAACTTTCGCCGCCATGCCCACGATCACCGTCAGGCTCGGAGAACGTTCTTATCCCGTGTTCGTGGGAAGAGGGACGCTCGCCTCGATCGGCCGTCGATTCCGCAGCACGCTCGGCAGAACCGCCGTCGCCCTCGTCGTCGCCGACGCCAACACCGCCCCGCGCTACGGCCGCGTCGTCGCCGCTTCCCTGGAGACCGCCGGGTTTGCGGTGCATTCGATCGAAGTCCCGGCGGGGGAGAGCACGAAGCAGGCGGGACAGCTGGCGCGATTGTGGGCGGCTCTCGCGCAAGCGCAGGCCGGGCGCGACGCCGTCGTGGTCGCGGTCGGCGGGGGAGTGGTGGGCGACCTCGCGGGATTCGCCGCGGCGACGTGGAACCGCGGGATCGACCTCGTCCAGGTCCCGACGACGCTTCTCGCCATGGTCGATGCCTCGATCGGCGGAAAAACCGGAATCAACCTTCCGCAGGGCAAGAATCTCGTCGGCGCCTTCCACCAGCCCCGCGCCGTCATCGCCGACCTCGAAACGCTCAAGACACTCCCCGATCGCGAGTTCCGCGCCGGCCTCGCCGAGGTCGTCAAGTACGGCCTCATCGGCGACGCCGGCCTCTTCAGCCTCCTCGAAAAAAACGCCGGCGACATCCTCGTCCGCCGCCCCGCCCTGCTCGAGAAAATCGTCGTGAAGTGCGCTTCGCACAAGGCCCGCGTGGTCGCCGGCGACGAGCGGGAGTCCGGCCCGCGCATGCTCCTCAACCTGGGGCACACGTTCGGGCACGCGATCGAAGCGGCGACCGGATTTCGAAAGTACCTGCACGGGGAAGCGGTGGCGATCGGGGTGTGTGCGGCTGCGCGGCTGTCGGGGAAGGGGCTGGAGGCGCGCGTGCGTGCGCTGGTGAAGCAGCTGGGGCTGCCCGACCGGGCGCTCGGGCTGAAAGCCGAGGAGCTGCAACGGCTTGCCGCGGGGGACAAAAAGGCGCGCGGCGGGCGCGTGCGCTATGTCGTGCTGAACCGGATCGGGTCCGCGCGGGTGGCGGAAGACCTGCCGGTGGCCGGGATCGAGGATGCCTGGCAGTCCGTGGTCAGAAATATGTGATATTCGCTTTATTTCACCGGCAGCACTTGACATGAGGGATGTTGTCGCGTAAAGTGATCTGCATGGATCGTGCAGACCTCGAAGTCCTCGTCGCCATCAACGCCAGCGAGCGCGTCGGATGCGTCCTCCTCAGGCGCCTGCTGGACCGCTTCGGCTCCCTCCAGGGCATTGCCGCCGCTTCGGAACACTCCCTCGCCGGCGTCGAGGGCGTCGGGCCGTCCTCGGCCGCGGATGTCCGCAGGATGATTGCGGACCGTAAGGGCGCGCGCGAGCTGGAAGAGGCGCAGCTCCTGGGCGTGAGGCTCATTGCGCATGACGACCCGGAAACTCCGCCGGGCTTCAAGCTCCTCTACGACGCCCCGCTCGTCCTCTACGTCCGCGGGAGCCTGTTGCCCGATGACGCCGCCGCAGTCTCCGTCGTCGGCACCCGCGAGGCCACCCCCTACGGCCTCAACGCCTCCGAACGCCTCGCCCGCGACCTCGCCGAGGCCGGCATGACCGTCGTCTCCGGCCTCGCCCGCGGCATCGACACCGCCGCCCACCGTGGGGCCTTAAGGGCGGGCCGTACGATCGCGGTGCTGGGCAGCGGCGTCCTGCGCGTCTACCCCGAGGACAACGCTTCCCTCGCCGCCCGCATCGCCACCCGCGGCTGCCTCCTCAGCGAATTCCCCCTTCGCGCCGAGCCCAACGCCGTCCACTTCCCCCGCCGCAACCGCCTCATCGCCGCCCTCGGCCTCGGCACCGTCGTCGTCGAGTCCGGCGAATCCTCCGGAGCCCTCATCACCGCCGACTGGGCCGTCGAGCAGGGCAAGGAAGTTTTCGCCGTCCCGGGCCCCATCTCCAGCACCGCTTCCCGCGGCTGCCACAACCTCATCAAGCAGGGCGCCAAGCTCGCCGCCTGCGCCGACGACATCCTCGAGGAGATCGGCTTCGAGCGCATGACCACGCCGCTCTCGGCGACGGAGGACCGGGTGCTGGAAGCGCTTCGGGCCGGCGCTCGCGGTGCGGGGGACCTGGTCGAGGAGACGGGGCTTGGGTGCGAGGAGGTGGAGCACGCGCTCGAGGGGCTGGAGAAGCGAGGGCGGGCGAAACGGGAAGGAGAAGCCTATGTGCGCGCTTGAGTGGAACCGTTCAGATGGTCATAATGACCATATGAAACGAGCCCCTTTGAAGTTGCCGCCGGACACCGTCGGCATCGCCGACGCGAAGCGCGATTTGATTGCCCTTATTGACCGGATTCTTCGCTCCGGCAAGCCGATCAACATCGCCCGTCGCGGCAAGAATGTCGCGCGCCTCATCCCCATTGAAGAAACTATCGGCTCCGAGTGGCGAAAGCACCTCATCTTCAAGGACAACAATCCCTTCTTCGCCGACATGGAAGAGATCATCGCCGAACGAAAGTCGCGCAAGATGCGCGCTCACCCAGCGTTCCCGAGGCGCTGATGTACCTCTTCGACTCGAACATCCTTATCGACCTGACGCGGCGCAAGCCACCTGCCGGCCTCAACGAGCGCTTCGAGTCGGTCCCGCTCGGCTCAGGAGCAACGAGCTCCCTGGTCCTCCTCGAACTGCGCCGGGGCACAGCGAGGAATCCTGACCCCGATGCGGCCTGGGAATCTCTTGAGCGGGGACTTCTGAAGCGGCTGACGGTCCTGGATTTCACGAAGAAGCTTGCCCTTGCCACGTCCGACATCGACGAGCGCCTCAGGAGGCGCGGACGGACTCTGCCGGAAATGGACCTCATGATCGGCGTAACCGCGTTGGAGCACGGTTTGATCATGGTGACGCGAAACGTTCGCGACTTCACCGATATCCCGGGTTTGAAGGTCGACAACTGGGTGGCCTAGAACTGCTCGGCCGTGAACCAGTTGCCTGCTTGGGCGATGAAGATCCAACACTCCAATCGAACCCACAGGGAGCGTGCCTTCCCCAACTTCCGCCCCGCCATTCCCAGGCATCCCCGTCCCGCCCAGATTGGTCCGATTCCTCCCTCGCCTCATCCCCGCCTCGGCCCCGGGCGCAGCGTGAGCGTCCGGAAGATCCGAGACTGGATGCGCCGGATCTTCGAACTGATTGAAAAGACCAAGCGCCCGGTTGAGATCCGGATGGACGGCACGCTTCTGCTGCGCGTCGTTCCGTCCAGGTTCGGAAGCATGCGGAATTTCTTCAAGTCGAAAAACCGAATGAGTCTCTCCGACGACGATCCGTTCTTCTTTCGAATGAACTGCCTGCGAACGGAGTGGGTTCCAAACTACCGAGTTCTCCGCCAAATCCGATTTGTCACTGAGGCGGGATCTATCAAGCGAGGTCTAGCGGCTTGGCGGCGGTCAGAGGCGGCACGGCGCGGGTGGCGGAAGCGACGAGAGGAGATGAAACTCCGGAATGTGTCTCGCTTCTCAGGAAGCTGAATTCGTATCCGGCACCAACCCCAAATCCGAGCGAGCGGGACTCGGGCAAGAGCGCAGTGCTAGGCGTCCAGTCCGGGATCGCCGCGCTCGTAGTAGCCCCTCTCGAACACAGTTACCGCCTCGACGGGCGTTTGGGGCTCTTTCATGGCCCCAGACGCATAGAGGGTGATTCCCAAGCGGCGTGAAATGAATCCTGATCCGTCAGTTTCAATCTCCGGATCTAACGAACGGAAGAAGTCTTCCTCGGCACGATAAGGTCTCCCAAGCAAGGTTCTGCCGTCGAAGGAAACCCGTGAATCTCCCCAAAAGTCCACGGCCAGCAGCAAGTAGTTCTCATCGTAATACACGTGAAGTTGATGGGAGTTGAACGCGTCCGCCGTACGCGACCCTGCCCCCTTCTGAAATTCCGTTGGGGGCTCGCGCAGAACGGATTTGACTTCTTCGCGCGACAGTCCGAAAACAAGGACACCAGCGCCGCGGTAAGGAAGAATCGGAAATGTTACTTCAGGCAGAGTACGACTCCGCCAGCGTCTCCGCCTTCACGCGGCTGCGCAGAAGCGTCCGCTTCGGCGGTCCGCCGTCGAGGTGGTCCCAGGCGAAGACTTCGTCATCGGGGCGCTCGCGGAAGTTGTGGTTGGCCTGGTCGATGCCGCAGCGGGCGAAGATGTCCATCCAGCGCTTGTAGGAGAAGCACTCGTCCCAGGCGTCGAAGGTGCAGCCGCTCTTCACGGCTTCCACCAGCATTGGCGCGAGGCGGCGGTCGCCGCGGCTGACGACGCCTTCGACGTAGGCGCGCTCGGGGTCGTGGACCTTGAGGTGGATTTTCTTGGAGCGGATGCGGTTGTGCATGCGGCTGCGGATTTCTTTGAACCGATCCGCGCTGGCCATCGGTTCCCACTGGAAGGGCGTGTGGGCCTTCGGCACGAAGGGCGACACGGTGACGTTGAGTTCGCCGTCGCGGTTCTGGGATTCGCGCGCGCACCGCGACGTCTTGAGGATCGCTTCGCACGTCGCGTCGATGTCGGCGTCCTCCTCGTGGGGGAGGCCGATCATGTAGTAGACCTTGATGACGTCCCAGCCCTCGCGGTAGGCGGCGGTGGCGGCGGCGTAGAGGTCGTCGTCCTTGATGAGCTTGTGGATGACCTTGCGCATGCGCTCGGTGCCGGCCTCGGGGGCCATGGTGAAGCCGGCCTTGCGGATCGTGTTCAGAATTCCCGGGATGCTGCGGATGCGCTCGTTGACGCGGAGGGAGGGCAGCGAAATGCCGACCTTCTTGCCGTCGAACTCCTGTTTGAGCCGCGCCATCAGCTCTTCCAGGTGCGGGTAGTCCGCCGTCGACAGGCTCGTCAGCGCGATCTCGTCGTACCCCGTCGCGTGGTACGTCTCCAGCGCGTACTTCACCAGCGTCTCCACGCTCCTCGCCCGCACCGGCAGCTTGATCATGCCGGCCTGGCAGAAGCGGCACGCGTGCGGACAGCCGCGCATGACCTCGAGGTTGATGCGTTCGTGGACGCATTCGACGGCGGGGACGATGGGATGGGTCGGGAAGAACGACGTTTCGAAATTCGAGACTGAAGCGCGCTGCACGAAAAGCGGCGCCTCGTCGCAATTCGGCGTGATCGCTGCAATGCGGCCGTCCACCGCGTGCTCGACGTCGTACAGGTTCGGCGCGTAGAGGTTCGGGACGCGCTTCACGAGTTCGCGGCAGTACTCGCGGCGGCTGCGGAACTTGCCCTTCAGCTCCGCGACGACTTTGGCGAGTTCAATCAGGCGCTCTTCGCCGTCGCCCAACACGCAGATGTCGAGGAACTCCGCGATCGGCTCCGGCTGGAACGTGCAGGAGCCGCCGGCAATGATCAGCGGGTCGTTCGGGCCGCGGTCGTCGCTTCGAAGAGGAATCCCCGCGAGATCGAGCATGTTGATGACGTTGGTGAACGAGAGTTCGTACTGAAGCGAGAACCCGAGGATGTCGAATGCGGCCACCGGGGTTTTCGTCTCGAGGGAATACAACGGCACGCCGGCCTCGCGCATCCGCGCTTCCATGTCGGGCCACGGCGCGAAAACGCGTTCGGCGAGCATGCTGCTCTCGCGGTTCACAAGGCCGTAGAGGATCTGCAGGCCGAGGTGGGACATCCCGATCTTGTAGGTGTCGGGGAAGGCGAGGGCGACCTTGACGGCGACTTTCGCGTGATCCTTGACGACGGAATTCACCTCGCCGCCGATGTACTGGGCGGGAGCTTTGACGAGGGGGAGGAGAGGCTCGAGGCGGGAGTAAAGGGACATGGGGAAGGGAGCTTACCAGATCCTGGTGAGGGGGCGCCGCGGGAAGGAAAAGGGCTACAAAGAAACGAAAAACAAAAAACGAAAAATGAAAAGTGAACGGCCAGGAAACAGGGGCCCCGGTTTCCTGGCCGTTCACTTTTCGTTTTTTGTTTTTCCTTTTTCGTTTTTCCCTTCGTTGTTGCCGTTTTCACCCCCTCAGCTTCGTCAGCAGCCGGTTCACCTCCACCATCGCCTTCTCCACTCCCGGCGCCCCCTCCGCCTGGAAGCCCAGCATCGTCTTGATCCGCGGATCGAACATCATGATCGCGTTGACGATCTGGCCCGTTTCGTCGCGCTCGATCTCAAGCCCCGGGTCGGAGGCGTTCAGCTTCTCCACGACCTCGCGGATGAACTTGTTCACCTTGTCGGCGCTTCGACCCATCTGCATCTGCACGCCGAGAATGAGGTCGAAGACCTTGAGCGCCTGCTCGTTGTAGGCCTCGAAGTCCTTGGCGTTTTTCGCCTTGATGGCCTCGATGAGGAATTCGCGGAGGTTGTCGCGGTTGGCGAGGATGGCGCGGGCGACCTGCCATTCGGGGAGGTCCTGGTGGGTTTCGCTGAAGACGTCCCTCACGAGGCTCGCCATCTTGAGGTCGTCGAACTCCGTCGTTTCCGGGATTTCCTCGAGCGGGGTCGTGGGCGGCGCCGCGGCGGGGGCGCCGGCGGTCACTCCGACGGGAGGCGCCGCCGCCCCTGCAGGCGCACCCTGTCCCCCGAATTTCTTCCCGCGCCGCTTGACCAGCACTTCCAGCGCGTTCGACAGGAACTTCCGCGCCTTCGAATCCAGGCAGGTCGCCATCTTGACCTGCATCTGGATGATCTGCATGCGCCGATGAGGCAGCACAATGATCTCCGCCAGCGCGGATTTGGCTTCCTCTACGGTGCGGATCATGGATTCGTCGAAAAAGGGTGCGCGGGGAGGGGACGCCGATTATGGGAAATCGCCGGGCGTGCGTCGAGGAAGAGCCGTTCTATTATCGGCCGACGGGCCTGCGGAAATAAATCGTGGTCACCGCGATGGGTCCCTCCAGCCCGATCCGCACCTTGAAAGGTCCCCGGCCGACGTCCCTTCCCGAGAAGATCGGCCAGCGGTCGTATTCGACGAACGCCTTGCCTCCTCGCGCGATCAGGTGGATCCCGCGCGGCTCGTTGTGCTTGAACAGTCGCTCGGTACAGAGGTCCACGTCGTTGACGGTGAGGCGGACCGTGGGAAGCGGGGGGGCGTCCGTTGCGCCGGGATCGCGGAGGATGTCGTACCCGAAGAGGATCTCGGCGTCGCCTGCGGGAACGGTGAATTCGACCCAGGACTCCCCGCCTGTGCGCGTGAGGCGCTTGCCGCCGAGCGGATGATCCTCCACGACCCAGCCTTCGGACCAGGTGACGCCGCCCTCCTTCTTGCCTGTCAGCAATTCGGTAAAGACAGGAACCGGCTTCAGACCCTGCGCCTCCTGGACGCGGAAATTGCGGAAAGAGGCCCGTCCGTTCTTGACCTTGAGCCGGAGCCCGCCGGGCCAGACCGCCAGCCGCGGCCCGTGCGGGAGGAGACGCGTGACGGATTCGTCGGCGGTGCCTTTCTTCGAGAACACGAGCGCGTCGTAGGAAGCTTCCGCGATGACGATTTCCACGGTGAGCCAGTCGTCGGGACGATCGCACGGCAGGTAAAACGTCGGGTTCGCTTCGGACCCCTGGCGCGTGCAGAGCTCGACGTACGCCCCGGAAAAAACCCGGTAGTCAAAGGTGATGCGACCGTTCCGGAACTGCGCGTCTTCCGAGATGGCATGAAGCTCGGCGACCCTCGAGGTTTCGTACGCGGACCGGGTGGCGTCTTCCAGGGCGTTGGCCTCGAGGCCCCCGTCATCCGCCTTCGTCCATTCCACGTCTTCCTGCTTCGTGAAGAGCCCGAACTTCCTGCCGTCCGACGACGGCTTCAGGTACTCACGGCCATTTCCTTTCGCCTTGCGGACGAATTCAACCTCGAGGTCCTCCGCAGCCCGTTCTTCCGCCCATCCCGCGCGCGGCGTCCCCGTGACGCGCACGTTGTGCCAGACCGCGGCCGTGTTCTGGTCCACAAAGAGCCCCGGCGAGACCGGCCGCGGCGGGTCGATGATCACGTCGTCGAAAACGACCTGGCCGTTCCAGACCGCCCGAAGGCGACCGTTCGCGAGCCGCAGCTCGACGGGGACCCGGATCCCGGGCTGAACCGCCGCAGGGGAGAACTTGCGCAGCACGCCGTCTGTCGGGGAGATCACCACTCCCGCGCGTTCGTCAGCCAGCCCACCCCAGACAGCGACGCCGTAAGCGCCGATACCGACTCCCACCAGGCGGTCCTCGCTTCCGGCATACTGAAACTCGCACGTGATCGCCATGGCGCCCTCAAAGGGGGCGATGAAGCGCGCTTCGGTATTGCAGGTCCAGAGGCCGCCGGCGACGACGCGGGCACCGTAACCGCGCGTGCAGGTGTTCCATGAATTGGAGAGCGCCGGCCAGTCGCGCGCCTGCTGCGCCGAAGTGAAATCGTAGGTCCACTCGTACCCGTCCGGTGACCACGACGGCTTGGCGACGAAGGGCGCCGAGATGTTGGCCTCCACAAGCGCCGAGGCGAACTGCGCTATTTCAGAGGCGCGCTTTCGAAGCGCTTCCGTGTCCCCAATCCCGCGAGCCTTGACGAGCGCCGCCCGCGCCTTGTCGACCTGTTTTTTTTTCGCGAACGCCTTCGCTTCGTCGATCGCGGCATTCGCCTGGCGTTCGCGTTCCTGCGCGCCCAGGGCCAGCGCGATCGCATCCGCAATCCCGTCGAGCGTGGGTCGGTCGGCTTCCGCCTCCCACGTCTTTCGCGCTTCCGCGACTTTTCCGTGGAAGAGACGCGCGAGCCCGAGCGAAGCCGGCGAAACGTGGCCGGCCACGGCGAGGGTCTCGATGTCTTCCGGCACGAATTTCGAAAGGTCGAGCGATGTCGTAACGCCGTTCGCCTTGACGCTCAATCGTCTCCCGTCAGCACCGGCGAGTTCGTAGGTGACCGGGCCGGCGCGCAACCTTGTGCCGCGGGAAGCGGCCGCGCCTGCGAGGACCGCATCCTCGTACGCCGCCACGGCCGCGACCGCGCGCTCCAGCGCTTCGACATCCGGCGCCAGCTCTTCGGCCTGCGCCAGGAGCGCCTTCACGACCGCCCGGGCGCCCTCGATGTCCCCATTCTGCAGGAGGGGCGCCACGCTCCGACGCGCTTCCTCGACACGGGGTTGCAGCTCTTTGCGCCGGACCATCCGTGCATCGGCCTCCCGGCGCGCCGCCGCGACGATTTCCTGCCGTGCCTGCGCTTCGCTTTCGATTTCCGGGATGGCCCACTGTGCCGAGCGGCCGAGCAGTCCGTCGGCCGCCTCGAATTCGCCTGATTTGCTGAGACGCGAAGCCTCGCTCTCGATCCGCCTCCACGCCGTCCGCGCCGCCTGCATCACGCCGCGTCTTGATTCCTCCGCCTTCGCGCGTTCGGCGGGCAGGGTCCGCTGGAAGATGTCCAGGGCTGAGAGCGCCGCTCCGAATTGCCACGCGGCCGCCAGCGAGCGCACGTGCGCCTCGACGGAGGGCCAGGGGGATTGTGCTGCCGGCGGAGGCGTGTGACCGGTGCCCGGGTTCGCCGCTGTCCCGCCCAGCTCCGCGAATTTCAGGGCGATTTCTCCCAGCAGCCGGTCCCTGGCGGCCGGATCGGATGAAGCGACGAAACGCTGCTGCAGCGCCCGGATTTGCGCGAAGTCCTCCAGCGTCTTCCTCTCCTCCTCCGTGAGTTTCACGGTCAGCCCGTTCGTTTTTTTCATGCTCTCGGCGTCCTGCGCCTCCTTGCGACTCAGCGCATCCAGCTTCTTCCGGTTCGCCACGTCCTGCGCCCACATCGCGCCGATCGCCGCCAGCAGCAGAACGGACGCCGCGCTCACCACATAAGGCAGCGGCCGCCGCTTCGCCCGAAGCCACCACATCGTGAAGGTGCCGGGTGGGACGGCCTCGATCGACTCCTTGTCCAGGAAGTGCTGCAGGTCGCGCGCCAGGTCCGCGGCGGTCGCGTAACGGCGATTCGCGTCCTTCTCGAGGCACTTCATGCAGATCGTCTCGACATCGCGTGGAATCCCGGGCACGCGCGACGACGGCCGCGCGGGATCGGACTTGAGGATCGACCAGATCATGGCCGCGATGTCGCCGCCTTCGACCGGAGTGTGGCCGGTCAGGCCTTCGTAGAGGACGGCGCCGAGCGAGTAGATGTCGGTGCGCGCGTCGATCGCGCCCGTGCGACCCTCCGCCTGCTCCGGCGACATGTAGGCCGGCGTTCCCATGATGGCGCCGCTCAGCGTCAGCCGAGTCATGGCGCTGGCGTCCTGGGCAAGGCCGAAATCCGTGAGAAACGGCGTATCGTCCGGTGACACGAGGATGTTGGCGGGCTTGATGTCGCGGTGGACGATTCCGGCTTTGTGCGCGTGGTCCAGGGCGAGCGCGATGAGACGCACTTTTTCGCACAGCGTGCGGAGGTCGAATCGCTTTTCCTTGAGGACCCGCTGGAACGACCCCCCTTCGACGAGGTCCATCGTGAAATAGCAGCGGCCGCCGGCCTCGCCTGCTTCGTGCACCGGCACGATGTTGGGGTGGCGCAGCTTCGAGGCGACACGGGCTTCGCGCATGAAGCGCGCCCGGTCCTTTTCGTCGGTGCCGCCCGGGAGGACCTTGACGGCGACGACGCTTCGCAGGTCCTCCTGCCACCCGCGGTACACGACGCCCATGCCGCCGCGGCCGAGTTCTTCGAGCAGAACCACGCGACCGAGGTTCAGGTTTGGATTTCGCCGGGCGGCCTCGATCGCCGCGCGCAGATCTTCCGGCGCGCCGCGGGAGGAGCCCGTGTTGCGGGGTGGTTTCGGATTCACTTGTCGCTTCCCGCGATCGCGCGCTCAACGGAGTCCGCGAGCGTGTCCAGATCCTGCCGGTTCAGTCCCTTGAACGCGGCCCGTGCTTCGGCGACGCGGCCCGTGAAGAGGAAATACTGTCCGACGAAGTCCGCGGAGTGGCCGCCGCGGAGGGCGGCCTTGAGGAATAGGTCGGGCGGAAGCTGGGCCAGCGGGAGCGCGAGCATGTCCCCGGCAGGCCTGCGAAACGACGCAGTTTCCGCCGTCGCCCCGACAACCGTCGCGCCTTCCGCGCCGAGCGTCACTTCGGAGTCCTTGAGCAAGTTCAGCCCGCACTCGACCGCCTTGTACACGCCGCCGGCCTCTATCACCGTGCCCCGCAGCCAGTCGATTTCCTGGAGAAGGTCCGGGTGCGCGGCGTTCGTGCGCGTCAGGAAATCCAGCGAGGCCTTGTCGTCGCGGGCGAGCAGGTACTTCTGGAGCTCGAGGAGCACGGGACCCAGCTTCGGCCAGGCGCGGGCGCGCTGCTTCCTGAAGAGAATCGCTTCTCCCGCCTGGATCGAGGTCCGGATCCGGTCGGACACTTCGTTGACGTCCAGTTCGAGCGCCGCCTTCCAGGCTGCCTGGGCAGCGGCCTCGTCCCCGCGCTCGATGGCCTCCCGCGCGACGCGGTCCAGCTCGTCCGCCCGCGCCAGGGCCGCGGCCATCACCGCTTCCTTCAGCGAGCGGATTCTCTCCACGCGTGCCGGATGATGGGCGGCGGCGGAGTCGAGGAAGCGGAGCGCGCCGCCGAACTGCTGGCTTGCGACGAGGGCGGCGGACCTGGCCTCCATTTCCTCCCACGCCGCCGCTTCCACGGCTTCCGCGGTCGGCCGGGTGGGGGCAGGGGGGGCTGCGGGCGTGGCCGGGGCGGGGCGGCGGCGCAGCTTGAGGTCGCATCCGGTCGCGATCACGACGGCGGCTGTGAGCAGAATCGCCAGAATGCGCATCCGGGGAATCTACGGCACGGGAGCGGCCGGCGCTAATCCGAATTCACGCGGCCAACGCCCCGACGGCGGCCGCGTATATTGTCCAACCCCTCCAAGGAGGCCTTCATGCGATCGTTCCTTGCCGCGTCCGCCCTCGCCGTTCTCGCGCTCGCCGTCACCGCAGACGACAAGGTCGGAAAGACGACGGCGCCCGCCCTGTTCACGAAATCCGCGGCCGAACTGCGGAAACTCCCGGGCTACCACTTCTCCTACACCGGCAGCATCGGCGAACAATCCCTCGATACCACGGGCATCACCTGGCTCAGCGGCCTCGTCAAGCAGACGACCAAGCAGGGGACCGACATCTGGCGCCGCGAAAAAACCGCCTTCGCCAAGGACAAGAGCGGCAAATACGTCGGCGCCGCTTCCCTCGGCAGGGACGAACAGGCCGTGGTCGGCTCTCCCACCCCGGATGCGCTTCTCCTGGAAGCCCTCAGCGTCGCGAAGGCGGCGAAGTACAACCAGGACGAGGAAGTCGGGGGGAAGGAATGCAAGGTGATCGAATGTGAAGCGCCGCAGGCGAAGCTGAAGGAGTACATGGAAGCGGCGGCGAAGTACTACCGGCCGGAGTACGCGGGGTTCATCAAGAACCTGCCGCTGAACGAGAAGGAGTCGTACATGATCTACCGTATTTTTATTTCGAAAGAGGACCTGGTGATCCGGCGGATCGTGCGCGACACGAAGGTCGTGATTGCGGAGTCGGCGATGAAGGGCCGGCCGGAGCTGGCGGCGGCGAGTGGGGGGATGGACCAGATTCTGACGGTGGAGCTGACGAAGCATGGGGAAGGATTGGATGAGGAAGTGCCGGCTGAGGTGAAGGCGCTGTTGAAGGTGAAGTAAAGGACACGGCAGGGGATGGGAAGCACGGGCGAGGAGATGGGGGGGGGGCTGGGGAACGGGATAGGGATGGATGGGGCAAAGCCAACAAAGTGGGCTTCGCTGCCCCATCCCAATCCCCAGCCCTATCCCCCTCTATCCCACTCCTGTCGTCCCCCATCCCCTGCCGTTGTCTTCCGCAACCCAAGTTCCACCAATCTCTTATGTTAAACTGACTCCCTGCAGGGTTACCCCTCGCCGCCCTCGTCTACCTTGCGGGGCCTTCCTCTTCTCCCCAGCGGTGACATGGACCAGAAAACGGACCAGGACGACGCGCTTCTTGTCAGCCGGTTGCGAAGTGGCGACCGGCAGGCGTTCGAGCAACTCGTCCACCGGCACTCGGCGCTCGTCGGCGGCATCGCCTACCAGGTGATTGGCGATTCCGAGGGCGCGGCCGACGTGGCCCAGGAAACGTTTCTGAAGGTCCACCGCCGGCTCGAGACACTGGAGGACCCGACGCGATTCCGGGCCTGGCTGTGTGGAATCGCGCGGACGACGGCGATCGACTGGTTGCGCAAGAAGTCGAAGGACCAGTCGCTCGACAAGCTGGAAGCGGAGGGGAAAGAACCGGTCGCCCCGACGCCGAAGGAAGGATCGCTGGAACAGGAAGAGCTCTACGCGAAAGTCCTGCGGGTCGTGAACGGGCTGCCAAAGGTGTACCGCGAGACGATGCTGATGAAACACCTCGAGAAACTGACGTACGCGCAGATAGCGAAGAAGCTGAACGTGACCGAGGCGACGGTGGAGTCGCGCTTGTACAGGGCCAAACTGATGCTCAAGGACGCACTGGCGGAGTTCTACGAGTGAGCTGCGAAGGCTACGGGCTGCTGATCTCGAAATGGGTCGATGGCGAGGCGAAGGCGGACGACGCCCGCCGCGCCGAAGCCCACGTCGCGAGCTGCGCGCCCTGCAGGAAGCTCGCCGACGAGTTCCGCCGCAACGCGGGACTCCTCGAAGCGGCCCTCGGCCCGGAGCCCTTCGGCCACAGGATCGCAGGCGGCGTTTTCGGTTCACTCGCGCGGCGCGAGGCGCTCTGGCGGTGGGGAGCGCGCCTCGGGGCCGCGGCGGCCATCATCCTGTCGGTGCTTCTCCTTCGCGCGGACCGGAATGCCGACCAGAAACGCTTCCACGACCAGATCACGGCGGCCCTTCGTGTCGTCGAACAGATGCAGTCTCTCCTGGACAAGGCGCACTCCTCCGAGACGGTCGCACGCGAGACCATCGTTGTTCCCTGGCCGTATGAGAAGACGGAGGGGAGCCCGGTCGGGGATCAGGAGTTGCCGCGCGCCGTCGCTGCGGGCAACCCTGCCGACCCGCGGCCTGCGCTTCCTGAGAAACACCCCGGGACTGTCGCGCAGGATACGATCGACGCGTCTTCCGATTGGGAGACCGGCAACGTCACCCTGGCCTGGAACACGGATAAGCTGGTTTTTGCGTCGCTGGCCCGGCCGGAAGTGCCGGTTGCCTATCTTGTCTTTAGACGCGAGGACGGGACACAGGAGTGGGGTGCGCCGATCAATCAGGGGGTTCTGTTTGAGCCGAAATTCGAGGACGTCACGGCTCGAGGCCTGACCACCTATGAGTACCGTTTCGCCGCGCTCTTCGGCGGGTATAGACACGATTCCGAAGACATCGCCCGGCTCAAGACTCCCGCGGACCTGCGGGTCGAATTCATCGGGCTCTTCCCGACAGGGTTTCGCTTCGACGTGCACGTCCGCGTGACCGGCAAGTGGCGCTCGGAGATCTTCATCGTGAACTCCGGCGAGACCATCGGCGACACCCGCAACGGCGTGGATTTCTCCACCGGCGTCATTTTCCGGAAGGCCGAGCGGCTCAATCGGCCAGGAACACAGGAATTCCGGCAGTGCGCGACCATCGAGACGTCCTCCGGTCGCCTCTTCCTCTGGTCCGGATTCAGCGCGGTCGGCTCGCGCGACGGACTCGTGGACGACGAGCGGCCCAGGTAGGGCGGCCGGAACTGCAAACGGGCGGGCCGCGCGCGAGTATCACTTCCTGCCCGTTCCTGTCCGCAACTCCATCGAGGCCTCACCATGCGCTTCCATGCCGCCGCCCTCGCCCTGTTGCTCGTCCTGCCCACGATGGCCGAGGACGCGGAAGACGGACCGAACGCCACGACGCTCGGACACATCCAGCGCACCGAAGTGCTTCGAGGCCTCAAGTTCGAGAAGAACCCCTCGGTCCGGTTCTGGGACGAGGCCGAGCTGAAGAAGATGATGACCGCGGATTTCGACGAAGAGCTGCCGGAAGCGAAGGCGAAGCAGATGCAGGACGTACTTTTCGCGTTCGGGCTGACGCCGAAGGGGTACGACCTGCGGAAGGAGTTCCTCGAGCTGATGGTGGAACAGGTGGCGGGGTTTTATCACCCGAAGAAGAAGATCCTGTGCCTGATCAAGGGGAAGGCGGGGAAGGGGCTCGAGGAGGAGACGGTGATCATCCACGAGCTGAACCACGCGATGCAGGACCAGCACTTCGACCTGACGCGTCTCCAGGATCTCACGGCGAAGAACGACGACATGGCGCAGGCGTTCAAGTGCCTGGTCGAGGGCGAGGCGACGATGGTGATGTTCGACCATTCGTTTCTGCAGACGCAGGGGACGACGTGCGACCAGATTCCGGGGATTGAGGGGATCATCGACGGCCTGATGGGCTCGGCGGGCGGTATGGCGGGAGCGCAGAAGCTGGACGCTGCGCCGCCGATCATCAAGGAGAGCCTGGTGGGGTCGTATATCGACGGGTTCAAGTTCTGCGTGGGGCTGAAGCGCAAGGGCGGCTGGGACGGCGTGAACGCGGCGTGGGCGGACCTGCCGGTTTCGACGGAGCAGATCCTGCATCCCGAGCGCTATCTCGAGCGCGACATGCCGCAGACGGTGAAGTTGCCGGCGAAAATCGACGGTCTGGACGGCTGGGAGAAGGTGGAAGAGAACGTGATGGGCGAGTTCAGCGTGCGGATGGTGTTCCTGACGCTGAAGCCGAAGTCGAAGGAAAGCGGCGAAAAGGCGGCGGAGGGGTGGGACGGCGACGCCTTCCGCCTTTATGCGAAGGACGGGAAGCACCTGCTCGCGTGGACGACGGTGTGGGACACCGAGGTCGATGCGCGCGAATTCACTTCGGCCTACGTGAAAGCGATCCGGAAGAAGCTTCCCGGGCTCGACGAGGTCAAGGCGGACGGCAACGGGTTGTCGCACGACACTGAGCGCGGCTGGGTGGAGATCAAGCGCGAGGGCAAGAAGGTGTTCCTCGCAGAGGGCGGCGCCGAGGCGGACGCGAAGGCGGCCGTTGCCGGAATGCTCGAGCACGCGACGTTTGAGGAAATGAAGCCGGGCGTCGGCGCGAAAGAGAAGAAGTAGCGAGGAGACGAAGATGCGCGCCGTCGTTCAGCGTGTCAGCCGTGCTTCCGTCGAGGTCGGCGCCGAGTGCGTCGGCAAAATCGGCAAGGGCATGCTGGTGCTCCTGTGCGTTCTTAAGGGCGACACGGACGCGACCGCGTTGAAGATGGCGGAAAAGCTCGCCGCGCTCCGGATTTTCGAAGACGACGCAGGCAAGATGAACTTCGCGCTCGACCCGGCAGGCGGGGAAGCGCTGGTCGTGTCGCAGTTCACGCTCGCGGCAGATCTGAAGAAGGGGAACAGGCCCGGGTTCGACGCCGCGGCGCCGCCCGAGGAGGCGAAGCGGCTCTGCGACGCAGTCGTCGCGGAGCTGGGAAAGCGCGTGGCGCGGAAGGTGAGCACCGGGAGGTTTGGGGCGATGATGGATGTGTCGCTGTTGAACGCAGGGCCGGCGACATTTGTGCTGGACGTCAGTTGAGAGTTTCTGGTTCCGGAAGTTGAGTTCCGAGATCCGGGTTCCGAGTTCCGGGTGGGGTTCCGGGTTTGCAGTCTGGAGTTGTTCCGTGAGTTGAGCGTTCTTCGTTGAGTCTCGAGTCTGGGGCATGTGTTAACCCGGAACCGCGAACTCCAAACCCCACCCGGAACTCGGAACCCGGATCCCGGAACTCAACCTCCGGAACTCACAACCCCAAACTCCCCGGGCACCTCTGTTAGAATTTCCACCATGCTTCTACCGGTGCTTCTCCTTTCCTTCGCCGCCGACCTGATCTTCCTGAAGGACGGCCGAACCTGGACCGGTGACGTCGTCGAGGAGCAGGCCGAGCGCGTCAAGATCCGGCTGCCGAAGGGCGCAATCTGGGTCGCGCGGGCCGACATCGACCGAATCGAAACCACCGCGCAGCAGCGCGAGGAATACCGCGCCCGCGCCGCGAAGGCCGCTTCCGCAGCGGAACATCGCGCGCTTGCGATCTGGTGCCGGGAAAAGCAGCTGCAGGCTGAAGAGCTGGCGGAGTGGGCCGCGGTCGCGGCCGCGGATCCTTCGAACGAGGAAGCGCATAAAGCACTGGGGCATGTCCTGTACGAAGGGAAGTGGATGACCTCCGCCGAGGCGGCGAAGGCGCAGGGGCTGATCGAGCGTGCGGGCGAGATGGTGACGCCGCTGCGCGGGCAGGTCCTGGACCTGCTCGACAGGATGGGGAGCGAAGACCTGGTCGAGCGGGGCGAGGCGAGGAGGGCGCTTGCGAAGCTGGAATGGGACGGGCGCGCCGAGATGGAGAAGATTGCGGACGAATCCCGGGAAAGGCTCACGGCGGCTCTGGCGAAAGAGAGCACAGTCGTTTCGTCGCTTCAGGATCGCGCCAAAGCGGTGCGGGGGATGCTGACAGGGCTGGTGACGGACGAAGAACGCTACGTGAAAAAGGCGGCGACGGACGAGCAGCGGACGCAGGTACGCGAGTGGATCACGACGCTGGAGAAGATCGGCGCGGATCCCGCGGCGGCGTTCATGGAAGCGGATTCCGGCCTGGCGCGCGATGAGCTGAGGCTGGCCCGGGCCGATGCTGCACTCGGAAACGAAGATCGCGCCGCAGCGCTTCGCTCCACATTCCGCGAGAAGATCGGAAACGACGCGGTGTATCACGGCATCGACCCTTACAAGACGCTTCGCGCGAAAGTCGATGCCGACAACGGAGAACTCAAGCTCGGCGAGTCCGAGAGGGCGCTTCTCCGTCTCCTCGCGCTTTACCGCCTCCGCCTCGGCCGGGCGCCCCTCCGTTGGGACGACAAGCTCGACGCCTGCGCCCGGCAGCACACGGAAGAAATGGCAAAGCTCGATTATTTCTCCCACGTGTCGCCGGTCGCGAAATACGCGACGGTGGCCAGGCGCTTCGAGCTGGCCGGCTACAAGTCGGCGTGGATCGGCGAAAACCTGGCGCGCGGGGACGATCCGCCGGACCTGATCCTCCAGGCGCTCCAGGATTCGCCGGGACACCACCGGAACCTGATTTTCGGGGACTATTCGCGCGTCGCGATCGCCCGCGAAGGAGAATTCTGGACGATGTGCTTCGGCGGCGAACCCAAGGAATAGCCCGGATCCGGAATTCTCTTTCGCGCCCCCGCACCCCGAGCGCAGAATCGACCTCTCATCATGAGCACCGCCTACCGCGATTCATTCGGGCCCGCCGCGACCCAGTACGTGCGTTCCACGTCGCACGCGGACCCTGTGTCCCTTGCGCGCATGTGCGCGCTGTCGGGCGCCTCGCGCGACAAGCACGCGCTCGACATCGCCTGCGGCGGCGGCCACTCGACCTGGGCGCTCGCGCAGGCGGGGTGCCGCGTCGTGGCGCTCGATGGGACTCCCGAAATGCTCAAAGCGTGCGGAGCGGAAGGTAAGAAGCGCGGGCTGTCTTTCGAGGTGGCGCTCGGCGACGCGCACCGCATCCCGTGCCGTTCGGGCGGGTTCGACATCGTCGTCTGCCGCATCGCCGCGCACCACTTCAGTAATCCGCTCGCCGCGCTCCGCGAAATCTCGCGCGTCATGCATCGCAAGTCGCGCTTCTACCTGTTCGACCTCTCCGCCCCGGATTCCGAGCCGATCGGCCGCTGGATCGACACGGTCGAATCTCTCAGGGACCCGTCGCACGTGTGCTGCTGGTCCACGCGGGCGTGGGAAGGACTGGCCCTGGGGGCGGGGCTGCGGATCGTTCACTCCGCCCGGTACCGCCGGCAGTACGACATGGGGCAGTGGCTGGAGCGGATGAACGTCGAGGACAAGGTGAAGGTGGAGATACGCGAGCGCGTGCGCGCGGTGCCGCCGAGCTGGTGGGACGAGCTGTCCGTCGACCTCAACCGCGAGCCGCCGGTGTTCGGGACGCCGCTGCTGGAATTCGTCGCCGAGAAACTCTAAGAGCGCCGAAGCTACGGGGGGCCTGCGCTGCGGGCGCGGCCCTTGGCAAGGAAGAGCAGGTAGGCGCGGATCCGGTCGTCGTCGATGCCCAGGTCCTGGAAAATTCGCGAGGCAGGCTGGTTGGACCGAAGGGCCATTGCGAGCTCATTCACGAGAGCATCACCCTTCTCTTGCACGACCCGAATCTGGCTCTCGAGGTGGACCTTCTTCCGCTGCCGAATGGCGCCATTGAAAACAGCGAAGAGTCCGACGAGGGGAAGGAACAGCGCGATGGAGTGGATGTAGCCGGAAAGCAGAAGCGCCAGACACAGCGAGAGGCCGGCAATGGCGAGGACGGTTCCCAGAACGAGTTCGACCCATGGGGGGAAGACCCGGAAGCCTGACTTCAGCGTGCGCACCATTTCCTCGTCCACGGTGTCCTCCTAAAGGATGTCGACGAGTCCCATGCGGTCGCCGAGACGAACCAGAATCTCTCGTTTCAGCAGCGGATGCCGCTTCAATTCCGGATCCTCGCGCACCAGCGCGAACGCCGCGTCTCGCGCCCTGGAGAGGACTTCGGCGTCGCGGCACAGGTCCGCGAGATGAAACTCAGGCGCGCCGCTCTGCCGCGCGCCGAGAAATTCGCCGGGGCCGCGCAGGCGCAGGTCTTCCTCCGCGATCCGGAATCCGTCCTGCGTCTCCTCGAGAATCCGCAGACGCTTCAGGGCGTCCCCGCCGGCTTCGCCCGCCGCGAGGAAGCACTTCGAGGGATGCGACGACCGGCCGATCCGCCCGCGGAGCTGGTGAAGTGTGGCGAGGCCGAAGCGTTCGGCGTTGCCGACGATCATCACGGTGGCGTTGGGGACGTCTACGCCGACTTCGATGACGACGGTGGAGACGAGCACCTGGGTGCGGTTGGCGCGGAACGCGAGCATCGCCGAGGCTTTTTCTTCGGACTTCATGCGGCCGTGCAGCAGGCCGACGGCCAGGTCGGGAAAGACCTCCCGCGAGAGGTGTCCGTGCATTTCGATCGCGGACTTCGCGGCGACGCGGTCGCTTGCGTCGACCAGCGGGTAGACGAGGAACGCCTGCCGGCCCGCTGCGACTTCCAGGCGGACGGTGTGCCAGACGGGGTCGAGATCGGAGGCGGCGACCACGCGAGTGGCGACTGGAGTCCGGCCCGGGGGGAGTTCGTCGAGCGTCGTGACGTCGAGGTCGCCGAAGGCAGTGATGGCGAGCGTTCGAGGGATCGGGGTCGCTGTCATGACGAGCACGTGCGGCCGGTCGCCTTTGGCGGCGAGCGCCGCCCGCTGGAGGACGCCGAAGCGGTGCTGTTCATCGACGACCGCGACGAGGAGGCGGCGGAAGGCGACGTCTGGCTCGATGAGGGCGTGGGTTCCGATCGCAAGATGAGCCGTGCCGTCGCCGAGATGTTCCAGGGCCTCCCGCCGCGCTGCGGCCTTGAGCGAGCCGGTCAGGAGGACGCACTCCGTCCGCGAGCCTTTCAGCCAGCCGCTGATGGTCCTGAAGTGCTGTTCCGCCAGCGTCTCGGTCGGGACGAGAAGCGCCGCCTGCCCTCCCGCGGCGACGGCCGCAAGCATCGTCGCGAACGCAACCGCCGTCTTGCCGCTTCCCACGTCGCCCTGCAGGAGCCGGTTCATGGGTCGGCCGCTGGCTAGGTCGGCGTGGATTTCCGTGACGGCGCGTTCCTGGGCCGCGGTCAGGGCGAAGGGAAGCCGGGCGCGGATGCGGCGATCCACGTCGGGAGGGGCCTCTATGCGCCCGGCGCCGCCCAGGCGCGTCGCCGCCCGGCGGCGCAGCGCCATGGCAAGCTCGTACAGGAAGAACTCCTCGAAGATCCACCGGGACCGGGTTCGCTCGAGTGCGGCCGTGTCGGGCGGGAAATGGACGTCGGCCAGTGCCCCGGGCAGCGGGGCCGTCTCCGCTCCTTCCGGAAGGTACTCCGTGACTTTCTCACCCGCGATCTCCAACGCCTGCCGCATCGCTCTCCGCAGGCTGTTCGGCCCTACCCCGGGAATCGGCGGATAAACCGGGATGATCCCGCCCGTCGCGATCCCCTCGGCCTCGCCGCCGATTTCTTCGAAGTCCGGGTTGTGAAACTGCAGCCCCCCTTTCTTTCCATGGCCGACGCGGCCGCTCACGAGAAGCTCGACCCCCGGCGCCAGCCGCTTTTTCACGTCGTACCGCCCGAACCACACCGCGCCAACCTTGCCCGTTTCGTCCCCGAGCACCGCCTGCGCGATCGCGACACGGCGGCGAAAGCGCGGGACGGTGAGGGATCGCACCTTCGCTCGAACCGTGTGCTCGCCCTCGGCGAGCTGCGCGATCGGCGTCACGGTGGCCCGGTCGAGGTGCCCCTTGGGCAGGTGAAACAGCAGCGCGCGCAGCGTCGTGAATCCCGCGGCGCGAAGCGCTTCGATGCGCGGCGCGCCGAGGCCTTTCAGCAGGTCCACGGAAGGCGCCGGGGCGGACTTCGTCTTCGCCCTCACGCCTCTTCGACCGTCTCGACGTCGTCGG
>JBBTCT010000033.1:0-112812 GCA_038060895.1 Planctomycetota bacterium | reverse complement strand
ACCCGAGAGGGTACTTCGCGAACGGAGGTCGGCCTTCTCATCCCATCTTTCAATTCTCAAGCAACTTTCAACTTCAAACAGAAAATGAGACGTCGCGTCACGACTGGAGTTTCAGTTTGACGAAACGGTTCTTCTTGCCGGCGCGCAGCACCTGGCCCGGCCTGGGCGCGAAGGCCCCAGGGTCCGTCGCCCTCTCGCCGTCTACGGTAAGTCCGCCCTGCTCGATGAGACGCCGGCCATCGCTGTTCGAGGAAGCAAAGCCGACCAGGACCAGAAGCCTCGCCAGCCCGAGCTTGCCGTCCTTCAACTCGGCCGCAGGCACCGCGAATTCCGCGATGTCCTCGGGCGTCTCCTTGTTCACGACGACACGGTCCCACCGCTCGCGCGCGGCCTTCGCCGCTTCGGCCCCGTGAAAGCGCGCCGCGATCAGCTCCGCGAGGCGCAGTTTCGCATCCCGCGGGGACCCCGCGACCTGCGCCTTCGCGTCGTCCACCGGCACCTCCGTCAGCAACGTGAACCACTCGATCATCATCGCGTCCTGGATGCTCATCGCGCGCCCGAACATCGTGTCGGGCGCATCGTGTACGCCGATGTGATTACCGAGCGACTTCGACATCTTGTTCGTCCCGTCGAGCCCCGTCAGGATCGGCGTCATCAGGCAGACCTGCGGCACCTGGGCGAACTCGCGCTGCAGGCCGCGGCCCATCACGAGATTGAACGTCTGGTCGATTCCGCCGAGTTCGACATCCGCCTTCACCATCACCGAGTCGTACCCCTGCATGATCGGGTACAGCAACTCGTGGAACGACACCGGCGCGTTCGCCTTCAGCCGCTTCTGGAAATCGTCCCGCTCCAGGATTCGCGCCACCGTGACCTTGCTCGCAAGAGACAGGATGTCCTTGAGCCGAAGAGGCGCCAGCCACTCCGAGTTCCGCCGGATCTCCAGTTTCGCCACGTCCACGACTTTCCCGATCTGTTCCAGGTACGTCTGCGCATTGGCGTCGATCGCTTCCGACGTCAGCGGCGGCCGCGTCGTGTTCCGGCCGCTCGGGTCCCCGATGAGGGACGTGAAGTCCCCGATGATCAGCACCGCCTGGTGCCCCAGCTCCTGGAATTGCCGCATCTTCTGCAGCACCACCGTGTGCCCCAGGTGGATGTCCGGCGAAGTCGGGTCCACGCCGAGCTTCACCCGAAGCGGCTTCCCGCGCTTCAGCGCGTTTTCGAGATCCTCGCGCGAAAGAATGTCAACGGCGCCGCGCGAGAGCAGTTCCATGGAGGAAGCGGTGTTCATGTTCGTTGATCGGCGCGGAAGGGCGGCCGGTTCGGGCTATTTCTCCGTCCGGTTCGGCGCCACGACCGCATTGGTATCTTCGTGCCACTTGAGCCATCCCTCGTCCGAGGCGTGGAATTCCCCGGTGAGAGTGCCGAGGCAATTCCGGGCGACGGCGCGGTCGTACTCGGTCGCGGAGCTGGTTTTCAGGACCTTGATCAGCGCTTCGGCTGCCAGCGGTCGGTCCTTTTCCGGCATGATGTTGCAGAAGAGAAAAACGCTGTCCGGCTGGCGCTTGTCGATGGCGGTGAGGAGGTCCTGCAGGGCGTTCCCGCCGGCCGCCTGGATGTTCCCGGGAATGACGCGGATCTCGACCGGCGCAAACTCGATCCAGCGTTCCTTTTCCATCGGCTCAGGGCCGTCGATCTTCACGACGCGCATCTTCGCGAAGATGATGAACTTGACCATCTCGGGCCCGGGGGCCATCGCCGGCAGTTCCATCTCGTAGAGCCTCTTGCTTTCCCCCAGCTTGAGCGGGATCGAGTACCGGTCCAGCGGCTTCAGGAGCGACTCCGACTCCTGCCGGAACGACCCGTCCGGCTCGCAGATCTGCTTGACGACCTCAACGTGAAGCATCGCCTGCTTCTTGACGGCGGCCACGACGTCAGAGTCTTTGGCATCCGTCGGCGCACCGAACCAGATCTCGACTTCTCCTGCGGCCAGGTTCGTGGCGTTAAAGGCAATCTTCGCGATCGAATTGTCCTGGCAAATCGGCGTCAACGTCGTCGCAGCCGTCCGCACCAGGCCGACCTGAACCTGCTTTTCTTCGCACTTGATCCGCAGCTTCCGCAGGTCGTCGCCGAACTCGATGCGCGGATCAAGCTCCAGGATAGCAGCCGTCTTCGCGAGCGCCTCTTCGTAGCGGCCCTTCCGGTACAGATCCACCGCCTCGATGTACTTCCCGTAGAGCCAGGTCCTCGCCGGCGCCGTGAGCTTTGCGTCGCCGAGCCGATGCTTCACGATTTCCTTCAGGTCCTGGTCCGTGAGCTGCAGCTCCGCCGGGAGTCCTTTCTTTTCCTGCACGAGGAGCTTCTCCAGCACCTGCAGGTGCAGCTTCGCGTTCTTCCGGTAGACGCCGTCGATCACGAAGGGGATCGCGTCGCCGCCCGCCGCCAGCAGCTTTGTCGCGGCATCCTCACGCACGTCCGGGCGATCCGAATCCAGCTCCCCGACGAGCCCCATCAGCCGCTTCGCCTTCTCCTCGAGCGCCGCGCCCTCGTCGTCGGCACTCAGCGTGCAGACGGCGAGGCCCAGCATGAGTCCGATCGTCAGGCGCTTCATGGGCATCACTCGACTGTGACCGCCTTCGCAAGGTTGCGAGGTTTGTCGACATCCCTCCCCAGCGCGACGGCAATATGATACGCGAGAAGTTGAAGCGGCACGACGGTGACCATCGGGGAAACCATTTCCGCGGTCTCGGGGACCTCGATGACGTGGCGGGCGAGGGCCTTGACCTTCGCGTCGCGCGGGTTGGCGACGGCGATGAGGATGCCTCCGCGCGCCTCGATCTCCTTCATGTTCGAGAGGATCTTGTCATAAGCGCGGCCCTTGGTGCAGACGGCGACCGTCGGGAATGTATTGTCCACGAGCGCGAGCGGCCCGTGCTTCATCTCGCCGGCGGGGTACCCCTCGGCGTGGATGTAGGAGAGTTCCTTCAGCTTGAGCGCGCCCTCGTAGGCGTTCGGGAAGTTGTAGCGGCGGCCGATGTACATGAAGTTGCGGCAGCCGGCGTACCGCTTCGCCAGCTTCTTCACCGCGCCGTCGCATTCCAGCGCCTTCTCAACCGCGTGAGGCACCTGCTCCATCGCGCGGAGAAGCGGCCGCGCTTCCGCGCGCGACAGCGTTCCGCGGATCATGCCGAGCCGGACCGCGAGGAGTTCGAGAACGGCGATCTGGGTGGTGTAAGCCTTTGTGGAAGCGACGCCGATCTCCGGCCCGGCGTGCGTGTAAACGACGCCGTCGCAGGCGCGGGGGATGGTCGAGCCGACGACGTTGCATACGGCGAGCGTCAGCGCGCCGTGTTCCTTCGCGGCGCGGATGGCCCCCAGCGTGTCCATGGTCTCGCCGCTCTGCGTCACGGCAAGCGCAAGCGTGTCGCGCCCGACCACGGGGTCGCCGTACCGGAACTCGCTCGCCAGCACGACCTCGGTGGGGATCCGCGCCAGTTCCTCAAACGCGTACTTCGCCGTCATCCCCGCGTGCGCCGCCGTCCCGCACGCCACGATCGTAATCTTCTTCACCGCTTTCAGGCGCTTCGCGGATATCTCCAGCTCCGGGAAATGCAGCTCCTGACGGTTCGTCCGCCCGCGGATCGTGTCGGTCAGCGCCCGCGGCTGCTCGTAGACTTCCTTGAGCATGAAGTGCGGGTAGCCCTCCTTCGCCGCGCTGGCGAAGTCCCAGGTGATGTTCGTGATCGTCGGGGTGACCGCGCGCCCCTCGGAGTCGATGATCCGGATGCCCGTGGGGCGGATCTCGGCGAGCTCCCGGTCTTCCAGGTAGGCGACTTTCCGGGTGAACGGGAGAACCGCGGGGGCGTCGGAGGCGAGGTAGTTCGCGCCGTTGCCATACCCGACGAGAAGGGGAGAGTTCAGCCGCGCGCCGATCAGGACGTCGGGGTGATCGCGGAACAGGACGCCGATCCCGAAAGAGCCGACGAGCTTGTTGACGGCCTTCCGCACCGCTTCAAGCGGATCGCCGCGATACAAGTCCTCGATCAGGTGCGCGATGACCTCGGTGTCCGTCTCCGAGGCGAATCGATAGCCGCGCTTCCGCAGCTTCCGCCGAAGTTCCTCGTGGTTCTCGATGATCCCGTTGTGCACGACCGCTACTGAAGCGCGGTGCGAGACGTGAGGGTGTGCATTGCGCTGCGTCGGGCCGCCGTGCGTCGCCCAGCGAGTGTGGCCAAGGCCGACGCAGCCGTTCATGGCGGGGAGCGTCTTGAGGTGATCGAGCAGGTTTTCGAGCTTGCCGGGCATTTTCTCGACGCGGATGCGGCCGCCGTCGAGCACGACGACGCCCGCGCTGTCATAGCCGCGATAGTCCAGCCGCTGCAGTCCACCAAGAATGAGTGGCGTTGCAGGCCCGGGCCCGACGTAACCGATGATGCCGCACATGTTGGTGGAGGAGCCGCTGTTGGAAGTTGTGGTCGAAGGTCAAAGGTCGAAGGTATCCGCCAACTCTCCCGGGTCGTTACCTTTGACTCTGGACCTTCGACTTTCGACCTCTTCTCATCGGCGTTTCCCAGGACAAAACCGAAGAGGCGCGGGCCCCTCATCGGGTCCCGCGCCTCGGATTCGTCGTGAACTCCAAACTCTGTCCTACTCAACCCTCAATACTTCCAACTCCGGCCTTGTCACTATGGCTGAGGAGCTGCGCCCTCCGCAGCGGCGGGAGCCACTGCGGCAACCTCACCCTCTTCCTTCTTGCGGTGCTCGATCACGCGCGAAAGCTGCAGGCCGATCTTGCCTTCGGCAGGCTCCAGGCGGATCACTTCGACTTCGACGACGTCGCCGGGGGAGAGCATGTCGCTTACCGCGGCGCCTTCCTTGCCGCCTGACAACTTGGAGACGTGCAGAAGGCCTTCGAGCGTGGGTTCGAGCTCCACGAACGCGCCGAAGTGCGTCAGCTTGGTGACCTTGCCCTGGACGACGGTGCCCTGGCGGTACTTCTCCGGGATCGTCGTCTCCCACGGGTTGCTCTGGAGCTGCTTGAGGCCGAGCGCGACCCGCTTCTTGGCCGGGTCCACGGACAGGACGATCGTCTCGATCGCGTCGCCCTTCTTGACCAGCTCGCTCGGGTGAAGAACCTTTTTGGTCCAGCTCATGTCGGACACGTGCAGGAGGCCGTCGATGCCTTCCTCCAGCTCCACGAACGCGCCATAGTTCGTCAGGTTCCGGACCTTGCCCTTCACCTTGGTGCCGACCGAGTAACGCTCCTCGACCAGGTCCCACGGGTTCGTCTCGGTCTGCTTCATGCCCAGCGAGATCTCTTCCTTCTCGCGGTTGATGTTCAGGACCACGACCTCCACCGAGTCGCCGATCTGCACCATCTCGCTCGGGTGGTTCACGCGCTTCGTCCAGCTCATCTCGCTGATGTGAACGAGGCCCTCGACGCCGGTCTCAAGCTCGACGAAGGCGCCGTACGGGAGAATGTTGACGACCTTGCCCTTGATGCGCGTCGAGACCGGGTACTTGCCCTCGACGTGGCTCCAGGGGTTCTCGCTGAGCTGCTTGTAACCGAGAGCGATGCGCTCGTGCTCGCGGTCGATCTTCAGGATCTTGACCTCGATCGGCTGCTCCAGCTTGATCATCTCGCTCGGGTGGCTGATGCGCCCCCAGCTCATGTCCGTGATGTGAAGCAGGCCGTCGATGCCGCCCAGGTCGACGAACACGCCGAAGTCGGCGATGTTCTTCACGATCCCGCGCCGCACGTCGCCTTCCTGGATCTCTTCCATCAGCTTCTTCTTCATCTCTTCGCGCTGCTCTTCCAGCAGCTTCCGGCGCGAAACGATGATGTTCATGCGCTTCTCGTCGATCTTGATGATCTTGCACTCGACTTCGCGCCCGACGTACTCGCCGATGTCCTCGACGCGCCGGATGTCCACCTGGCTCGCAGGCAGG
Source organism: Planctomycetota bacterium (assembly GCA_038060895.1). Taxonomy (GTDB): domain Bacteria; phylum Planctomycetota; class MHYJ01; order WSZJ01; family WSZJ01; genus WSZJ01. Next base: position 106,863 of record JBBTCT010000033.1, on the reverse strand, counting down.
AAGACGGGGACGCCGATGTCCACCAGAAGGCCGCCCTTGATCTTGCGGATCACGCGACCCCGGACAACGTCCCCTTCTTTGTTGTTCGTGATAATCCGCTCCCAGCCGCGGATCCTGTCGGCCTTCGCCTTCGAAATCGCGATCAGGCCGGCCTCGTCCTCGACGCCCTCGAGGAAAACCTCGATCTCGTCGCCGATGACGATCTGGGAAGGGTTCCAGAACTCGGAAATCGGAACCACGCCCTCGGACTTGTACCCGACGTCCACGATCACGTCGTCGTTCACCACGTTGAGAATGCGGCCCTTCAGGATCGTGTCCACCTCGAAGTCCTTCACCGACTCCTCGTAGTGCTTGTGAAGAACGTCCGGCGTCAGAACCCCCATCGCATCGTCCGCCTGCTTCTCCAACTGGTCCGGCGTCATCCCGATGTACTTCAAGACTTCTCTCTGGTTCAAGCGCGCTGTCTCCTGCCGTTCGGAAAGGGTTGGAAGTAAAACCCGTGAAAAACGCTCCCCCGGGACCGCCCCGGGGGTAGACCGCGCACTGTAGCGGGGAGAAGCGGGTAAATGAAGGGTTTTCCCCGCGGGTAGAGCCGACTACACGTTCGACGCGATGCCGTAAGCCGCCCCGCGCTCGGCCATCAGACGCTTCAGCGCTTCCTCCAGCGCCGGCCCTACCCGCTCTGCGTCCCACGCCACTTCTTCGGGAAGCGGCTTCCCGTAACGCACCTCAATCGGCGACGGGTGGGGGAGCTTGGCGTCGCGGGGCCATGCTTCGAATGCCCCGAGGATCAGCGTCGGCACCACGGGGACGCGCGCCCGGCTTGCCAGGACGCCAATCCCGCCGGCCATCGAGCCGATCGATCCGTCCTTCGTTCGCGTTCCTTCGGGGAAGACCAGCAGCGGCCACCCGTCCCTGAGCCGCCGCAGCGATTGCTTCACCGCGCCCAGGTCGGCCTTTCCGCGCTTCACGGGAAACGCGTTCAGCGACTCGATCAGCCAACGGAACGGCGCAATCTTGAAGAGTGAGTCGCGCGCCATGAAGGTCACCGAGCGCGACAGCCCCGCCGCCGCGATCACGGGATCGAAAAAGGACTGGTGGTTGCAGGCGAGGATGATTCCGCCCGTCAGGGGCACGTTGGAAATCCCGTGCGCCCTGAAACGGAAGAAGACCGCCCCCAGCCAGCAGGTGAGCGTCTGCAGCGCAAGCCACCAGGCGCGCCGGATCACTTCGTTCGCGTGAACAGCCCCATGAGATCGATCCGTCCGTCCTTGGTCGTGCTCTCGCCCCGCAGCCTCAGCACCATCCCCTTGAGCGGGACTTCAAGCTGCCCGCCCTTTGGCGTCACCGCGACCCCGTCGATGACGATGTCGATCGAACTGACTCCTCCTGCCGAAAGTTCGCGGACTTCGAGCGTGTGCCATCTGTTTTCCGCGATCGGGGGCAGCTTCGGGCACTTGATGCGCTTGCCAAGCGCGATTTTCCCCGGCTCTTCCATCTTCATCACATCGAGCTCAATCGTGCCTTCGCCGTTGTTCGCGCCCGGCTTGTATGTCACTTTCGCTCCCTCGAACTCCAGCGAGAGGACGACCCTGTCATCCTGGAGGCGGAAGAGCAGTCCGACTTCCGTCACCGAGCCTGCGGCCTCGAGTGTCTCGTCCTTGCCGAGGCCCGACAGGATTCCCCGGGCCGCGGACCATCCGCCCGTCGGCTTCAGCGCGGCGGGGGAGCCCCCGAGGAAATCGAAATACTGGCCGCCGGGCGCTTCCGAGGAGAAAGAGGTGGCGTAGATGCCGTGAACTTCCTTCATCACGTCGTCGAGCCGTCCGGGGAGCAGGTTGATCAGCGAGCGAAGCGTCGCGCGCGCCTCTCCAAACTTCCTGGCGAGGATGGAGGACCGGGCGTTCTCCAGGAACTCCTTCTTCACATCCGCGAAGAACTTCGCCACCGCAGCGATGCGCGGCGAAGCTTCCCGGGCGAGACCGGCATCTGAAGCGGCCTTGTACTCGCGTTCCGCGACGGTCATGAGCCGGAGCTTCGTGGGAACATCGGAGATGGTTTCGGCCTTGAAGCTGGTGCAGTCGCCATAGGCGAAATGACTCTGGTTCGTGCTTCCGCCGACCTGGAGTCCCATCGCCAGGACGCCGATCAGCGTTTCCGTGGCAAGGTCGGCCCACGCGACGGTGTCGGTCGCGGTGGCCTTGGCATCCTGGAACTGGATGGCGCTCGGGCTGGCGCCGATGGCTTTGCCCTCGAGCCCGTTCGCCATTTTCATGACAGGCCGGCGGTCGTTTGCCGCGTCGTGCGTCCGGTTGAACTTGTCGACCTCGTCCATGACGCCGCGACAGGCATCGACCTGGAGCTTCGTCATCCACTCGACGCGTTCGCGCCAGCCGTCCACCTGGGCAATGTGGTCCGGATGAACCTGGCCGCGCAGCGTTGCGAGCTTCGCGACGGCCTGCTGGTAGAAGGCTTTCTTGTTCAGTTCCTGCACGTCCTTCAGCTCACGGTCGAGGATCTCCTGCGATTTCTGGAGCCGCTCCTTTTCCGAGGCCAGCGCCTTTTCCGCGACCAGCTCCTTCCGGATCACCTCGATCTCGGCGCGAAGCTTCACGGAATCTTCCAGGTCCGACGGCCACTCGCGGCGTCGCACCGCGTCGTCCACGGTGGCGAGCGCTTTCTGGACCTGATCCGCCCGGGCCGCTTCCAGCGCCTTCGTTCGCACGCTCTGCCAGTCCGAGGCCGCCGCCTCGAAAATTCTCGGGCGGAACGCCTGGACCGCCGGGTCGTCGCGCTTCCAGAAACTCCCGTGCCCGAGCGCATCCAGTGCAGCCTTGAACTGCTGCTGCGAGAGGAGGGTATCGACCTCCTTCTTGATCGCGTCCAACTCCCCGTCCTTCTTGACGACTTCCAGCGACGCGAGTTGGCGGACCATGTCTCCGGCTTCGAGGGCCTCTGCGGTTCCCGGGTAGGTATTGGCGAAGCGTGTGAAGTTATCGCGGCGCTGTTCGAAGTCGGGCTGGGTCGCAGGCGAAGTCTTGTAGCGAGCCTGAAGCCGGGACCATTCCTCGGCGCGTTCGCTCGCAGCCAGGTGGTTCTTCAGGTAAAGGCCTCCGGCTCCGAGTCCTCCGACAACCAGGAGGATGACCCCGGCACGGCGCAGACTCCTCAAGCTGGCGCTGCGCGAAGCGCGCGCCTCGTAGGCCCGCTTGGCGTCCTCTGCGGTCGAGACAACCGGCACGGGCCCCGTCTTGGCGACCGGGCCGGGACGGATGGCGCTTCCCTTGCTGGATGCGGCCGCAGACGCGCCGCCTCCCGTGGCCGCCTGGATCGCGCGCAGCTCCCCGAGGAGTTCCTCCCACGTCTGGTAACGGTCCTGGGGTTCCGCCTCCAGCATCTTCTCGACCACGCGGCAGACCGAATCCGGAATCGTCGGGTCAAAGAACTTCAGCGGAGGGATCGTCTCTTCCGTCAGCCGGACCAGCACTTCGAACGGGCTCTGGCCCTGGAAGGGCGGCCGGCCCGCGATCATGTGGAACAGCGTTGCGCCGAGCGAATAGATGTCCGTGCGCTGGTCCATCTCGCGGTCGCCTGTGACGCACTCCGGCGCGATGTAGAACGGCGCCATCTGGCCGCTGCGCGAAATCGCGAGAATGTTCTCGCTCACTTTCGTCGCAAGCCCGAGGTTCGCCACCTTGACGGTCCCGTCCCGCAGCAGCAGCACGTTCGACGGACGGACGTCGCCGTGAATCAGTCCCTGGGTCTGGGCGTACTGGAGCGCCTCTGAAATCGACACCGCGATCCCCACCGCGGTCTCGAAATGGAATTTCCCCTGCTTCTCGAGGACGTTGTACACCGACTCCGCTTCAACGAACTCCATCGCGATGTAAAACCGGTTGTCGGCCTTTCCGAGCGAGTAGACGCGCTTGATGTTCAGGTGCTCGAGCCCGGCAACTTTTTTTGCCTCGTCGATGAACTTCTTCTGGAAGTTGGGGTCGTTCATCACCGACGGATTCATGATCTTCAGCGCGACGGGGCGGTTCTTGGAGATCTGCGTCGCCTTGAATATGACGCCGGTCGCATCCTGGCCGAGGCGCGTAATGACCTGGAAGTCGGCAATTCGGCCCGGAGTCTTCTGGATCTTGGCAGGCGAAAACTGCTGCGTCGCGCGAACGCGCGCGATTTCCTTGTCGAGCTCCATCATCGCCGTAGCCGGGTCCATGGGCTGGTCCTCGGAGCCCGGCCCCTGCTGGCTGACGGTTTCGGTGGGAAGCGCGACGTCGAGCTCTTCGCTTCCTTCCGGCTTCACGACCTCCAGCACGGCGTTGCACTGGCCGCACTTGATTTTCTGTCCGGGCTCGAAGCGCGAGATGTTGAGGCTGGCTTCGCACGACTTGCAGCGGACGATCCGCTTGTTCTGCTCTTCGAGGACCGCTTCAACCTGGTGGTTGCGCATGTACCCCATCGCGACGAGGACGTCGCCGATCCTGGGGTGGGTGCCGCCTGCGAGGACCTGCTTGAGGAAGCCGCGGTAGGTGACGAGGGCCTGTCCGAAGAGCGGGACGGTTTCCTGGGGGGCCTGGAGGAGTTTCTGGATGTCGAGGCAGGTCTCGAGCTGTTCGAGCGTGATGAAATGGAACGCGACGGCGATTTCGCCAAAACGGCGGCGCTGCATGGACGACATCGTTTCCAGGATCGACTGGATCTGCTGCTTGGTGAGATAGCCCTTCTGCTCGAGGATCTCGCCCAAACGGGGCGGGCGTTCGCCGCGCTCCTCGATTTCCTTCTGGAAATCGAGGCATTCCTGGAGTTGCTCTTCGGTAATGAACCGCGTGCTGACGGCCAGTTTTCCGAAGAGGACGTTCTTGATCTGAACCATGCGGAACCTCGAAAAGCCTTGATTGGGGCGGCTCCGGGAATGCAGCCACGCAAACGTAATTCTGGCACCGGATCAACGTAAGGTCAAATGATAGTGGTGGTTGGGGAAAGTGACGGAATGCGGTTTGGGCCCCGGGTTTCACTCTTCGCTGCCGGATGATGCCTCGTTGCAGACCCGGCGATCCTGATTGGGGCAGTCGCACGGCCGCATTCCCGTCGAGGCATTTCCCGCATGCTTCAACCGTTCCCACGCCAACGCAACGCCGTATAATCACCGCATGAGCCCAGACAGCTTCCTCGCCCGCGCCCTGCTGGCTTCCGGCATGCTGACCCGCGCGCAGCTGGAGATCGCATTGAAGTGGCTCGAAGAGGCCCCCCAGGGCGGCCTCGGCGACCTGTTGTGCACGAACGGCGTCATCCCGCGCGCACTCTACGAAGCGCTGATGCGCTTCTATAAGAAGGACAACACCCGCGTCGCCGCGCCGGCGACCGGCAATCGCGACCGCGGCGTCCGCGAAGCCCAGCTCTTTTGCCTCATTTCAATCCGCGAAAACGAACTCACCGTCGAACAGCTCCGCGACGCCGTGGACCAGTGGGTCCGCCTCGAGGGAATGGGAAAGCCGCGCCCGATCGGCGACGTTCTCATGGAGAAGGGGTACCTCGACATCGTCCGCAGCCGGAACATCAACGACAAGGCGAAGGAGTCCACGCTCGCCTGCTCTTCGTGCGGCGAAGTCGACTTCCTCTTCAAGGTCAACGGCTCGCCCTTTACATGCGACAAGTGCAAGCAACCCCTCGTGCCGACGCGGGTCAAGGGGGGCGCTCCCGCTGGCCCTTCGGACGCGCTGTTCGGCACCGTGTTCGGCGGCTGCCGTCTCGACGAGAAGGTGGGGTCAGGGCGGTGGACCACTGTCTACAAGGGATTGATCCCGGCGCAGAACAGGCCAGCGATCGTGAAGCTCTTCGCCGCGGACACACCGGCGGCGGCCGTGAAGCGCTATCTCGAGAACGCGGTCAAAGCGATGCCGCTGTCGCATTCGGGGCTCGTGACGGTGCTGGGCGCCGGGGTACAGGATGGCCGGGGCTACATCGTGACGGAGGTCGTGACCGAAGGGAGAATCTGGCCTCCGCGGGAGAAGATGAACTGGAACCGGTTGTGCAAAGTCGGGATCGAGTTGTCGCGGGCGCTGGCGGTCATTCATGCCAACTCACTCGTACACGGCGACGTCCGGCCTTCTTCCGTGTTCGTGAAAGAATCGGGCGCGAAGCTCGCCGACTTCGGGCAGGCGCACGATGGCACGCTCAGCATTCCCTGCGATCCACTGGTGACGGCGCCGGAGATCTGGCGGAGCGAGCCCTGGGACAACAAGGTCGATCTCTACGCCCTCGGCGTCACCCTCTACTCATTCGCGGCCGGCCGTCCTCCTTTCGAGGAAACCGATCCGCGCCTGCTCGAGATGGCCCATCGCTCGACCATTCCGAAACCTCCCGGCGCTTTCAACCTGGAGCTTCCACGATCGCTGTCGGCGATCATTGTGAAGCTGCTGGAAAAGGAACCCTCAAACCGGTATGGCTTCGCGGAAGAAGTGGCGCGCGATTTCGAGGCCGTGCTTCGCGGCGACACCCCCGCGGCGGCGGGCGGACAGGAAGGGCGCCAGTGCCAGTTCTGCAAGACACCGAACCCTGCGACGGAAACTAAATGCATCGTCTGCGGCAAACCGCTTTCCAGCTCCGCGGACAAGCTGCTCCTGGACGACGAATTCCTGTGCCCCAAGTGCGAGCGTCCGATCGACGACACGGTCGTCGAGTGCAAGTGCGGATTCCGGCCCTGCAAGAAATGCCACAAGCTCGACTCGGATCCCGAGACGGGATATTGCAACACCTGCATGAGCCCGGAGCTGCAGGCCGAGCTCAAGAGGAAGAAGGCCCAGGCGGATCGCTTCCGCAATAAGCCGAAACTCGGCGCCCGACCGGCTGGTCCGGCGTCCGGCGTCCTGAAGCCGCCGCCTCCGAGGCCGGGTCAGCCCGCTTCTGCGGTGGCGGGGCTGAAGCCGCCCCCGCCTGCGGCCGGGTCGAAGCCTCCTGCAGTAGCCGGCGGACTGAAACCGCCGCCGCCGAAGGCCGGGTCGCCGACGCTGAAGGACGACGACCTCGACTTTGAAAACCTGCCTCCTCCTGCGAACGACGATGACGGTGAAGATCCGATCTTCGACGGCCCTCCTTCCGCAAAGGCGGCGCCTCCGGCATCAGCGCCCGCTGCGGCTGCGGACGATCTCGACTTCGACAACCTGCCGCCTCCGGTAAAGCCGGGAGGCGCTCCGCCAAAGGATGACGATCTGCTGGGCGAGGACGCGCCGCCGCCGAAGAAGCCACCGCCGCCCGTCAAGCCGAAGTCGAGTTTGATGGACCGGCGCAAGTTCAGGTAGGAAGGGCCCCGGGCGGGCGGGCAAGCGGGCGGGCGGGCTCGCGGGCGAGCGAGTGTGCCGACCCCGGACGCGCGACTTCCTTGAACCTCCTAGACGTCTGGACCGATCGAATTGCGGCTAGTCGATTTGGCCCGCTAGCCCGCCCGCCTGCCCGCCCGCGTCCTTTGACCGCGCGATAAGCCGCTGCTAGCATCCTCGCCCTTCTCGCGCTTCAGGAGTTCACCTTGCCCGTTCGCGTCCGAATCGCCCCTTCTCCGACAGGTGACCCTCACGTCGGCACCGCCTATGTCGCTCTCTTCAACCGGACGTGGGCGAAGCGCAACGGCGGCAAGTTCCTGCTTCGGATCGAAGACACGGATCGCGCTCGCTCCAATCCTGAGTCGGAGCGGATGATCTTCGACTCGCTCAAGTGGCTCGGGCTGACCTACGACGAAGGGCCGGACATCGGCGGACCCGTCGGGCCGTACCGCCAGAGCGAGCGCGTCGCGATATACCCGAAGCATGCAAAGGATCTCGTCGAAAAGGGCGCGGCCTACTACTGCACCTGCACGGCGGACAGGATGGAAGCGGTCCGGAAGGCCCAGTCGGCCGCGAAGCTGGCCCCGAGGTACGACGGCCATTGCCGCAACATGCCTCCGGGTGAGGTGAAAAAGCAGATCGACGCCGGGGCGCCGTGGGTCATCCGGCTCAAGATGCCGACCGAAGGAGAGTGCCGCTTCAAGGACGTCGTCCGCGGCGAAGTCGTCTTCGGATGGGACCAGATCGACGACCAGATCCTGCTGAAGAGCGATGGATGGCCGACCTACCACCTGGCCAATGTCGTTGACGATCACCTCATGGGGATCACGCACGTGATCCGGGCGGAAGAGTGGATCAGCTCGACGCCGAAGCATATCAAGCTCTACGAGGTTTTCGGCTGGGAGCCGCCGGTGTGGTGCCACGTGCCTCTTCTGCGAAACAAGGACAAGTCGAAGATTTCGAAGCGCAAGAATCCGACCAGCCTCAACTGGTACCGGGACCAGGGTTACCTGCCCGAGGCGCTGGTGAACTTTCTCGGGCTGATGGGATTCTCGATGCCCGCGGGACTCGAGGTTTACTCGCCGGCGGAGATGGAGAAGGAATTCTCCATCGAGAAAATCAATGCGGGCGGACCGGTTTTCGACATGCAGAAGCTCGACTGGATGAACGGGCAGTACATGCGCAAGCTCTCGGCGGAGGAACTGGCGACGCGGCTCGGGCCGTTCGGCGCGGCAGGGAAGGACGCGGCGACCGTGAAGCGGATCATTCCGCTGATCCAGGACCGGCTGCGGGTACTGTCGGACTTCGCCGAACTCACTTCGTTCTTCTTCGCGGAGACGGTGGAGCATGATCCTGCTCTGCTGGTCGGAAAGAAGTCGAATCCCGCGGACACGTTGGCGATGCTCCTTTCCGCCCGCGACGTCCTTCAGACCTGCGAGTGGACGGCCGCCTCGATGGAGGCGAAGCTTCGCGATGTCGCGACGGCGAAAGGCGTGAAACCGGGAGACCTCTTCATGCCGGTCCGTGTCGCGGTGACGGGGAAGGCCGCGACGCCGCCGTTGACGGAGACGATGGAAGTGATCGGGAGAGAGAAGTGCCTGGCACGGCTGGAGGCGGCGGGCAAGAAACTGGCGTAGGAGCAACGTCGTCGTTTTTACCACCCGCGGAGACACCCTGATGCCCCCGACCTCGCTCCTTGTCGTCGGATCGCTGGCCTTTGACACCCTGGAAACTCCGAGCGGCCACGCCGCCGACGAGCTGGGGGGCAGCGCGACCTTTTTTTCCCACAGCGCCGCCTGGCTCGCGCCCAAGGTCCGGCTGGTCGGCGTCGTCGGAAGCGATTTTCCTAAGCGACATATCACGGAGTTCGAGGAGCGCGGCATCGACGTTTCCGGGCTCCAGGTCATGCCCAAGGGAAAGACTTTTCGCTGGCACGGCCGCTACGGACGCGAAATGAACAACGCGGAAACGGTCAGCGTCGAGCTGAACGTGTTCGGCAAGTTCGAGCCGAAGATCCCGACCGCTTTCCGCAATTCGCCGTTCGTCTTCCTCGCGAACGGCTCGCCCGCGACGCAGCGCGCCGTGCTCAACCAGGTGGACAGGCCGAAGTTCATCCTCGCCGACACGATGAACCTCTGGATCGAGACCGCCCACGCCGCGCTGATCAGCCTCATCCGCGACGTCGACGGGCTGATCCTCAACAACGCCGAACTCCTCCAGCTCTCCGGCGAGCCGAACGTCGTCGCCGGGGCCCGCTGGGCTCTCGCGCAGGGGCCGAAGGTCGTGGTCGTCAAGAAGGGCGAGCACGGCTCGATGCTCTTCACGGAAAAGGAAATCTTCGCCCTCCCCGCCTATCCGCTGGAGCGCATCGTCGACCCTACAGGCGCCGGCGATTCCTTTGCGGGAGGCTTCATGGGCCACCTCGCGCGTGCGGGTTCGACGACATTTGAGGAAATGAAGCGCGCGCTGGTGTACGGCACCGTCCTCGCCTCGTTCGCCTGCGAGGACTTTGGGCTTCGCCGGCTTTTCTCGCTCAACGAGGGCGAAATCGAGAAACGCGCCCGCGAGTATTGCCGGGTGTTCTCGGTCGATCTCGGCTCGGCACGGAGGCCGGCGCGGTCAATCCCTCGACGCCGCGCGACCGCCGTCCGTAAATAGCCGACCCCTTCACAGAATCGGAGGCTCAGAGCTGCACGAGTTCCTCCTTGTCACGACGGGCATCGTCGTCGGATTCCTCGGGACCCTCTTCGGTCTCGGCGGCGGCTTCGCCCTTGTCCCTGTTCTCCTCTGGTTCCACGATTTCAAGGTTGCGCGGGCCGTCGGCACTTCGCACTTCGTCATCGCCCTGAACGCCTTCTCCGGCGCCCTGGCTTACGACCGCCAGCGAAAGATCGACTACCGTCTTGCGCTGATCCTCGGCGGCGCCGCCATTCCTTTCGTGCTGCTCTCGACGCTGCTGGTGATGAAACTGGAATCACCCTGGTTCAGTGTCGCGTTTTCGATCATTCTCGGGACGATGGCGATCTACGTGGTGAAGCGGAACGAAATCCTCGCCACCGAGCGATTGGAACCGCCGTCCAGCGCCATCCGGTGGGCGCTCGCGGCCTCCATCGCCTCCGCTTTCGTCGCGTCGCTGCTGGGAATCGGAGGTGGCGCGTTTCACGTCCCCATCCTGATCCTCATACTCGGCATTCCCATTCATCGAGCCACGGCAACGTCCCAGTTCGTCCTCTTCCTGACTTCCATGGCCGCCGCGACATCCCTGATGCTCCAGGGCCGGTGCGACCTGTTCTACGCGGCATGGCTCGGCATCGGTGTCCTTGTCGGGGCGCAGGTTGGCGCGAGAGTGGCGCCACTCGTCAAAGCCAGGGCGCTCAAGGTCGGATTCGCGATCGTGGTTCTCGGGACTTCCGCCGCCATGATGTGGGACGGCATCCGGAAGTTCCTGGGCAAAGGCTAGCGTCGTCCGGAACCGCCGTGCGGATATGATGGTGCTTCCCCCAACGGAGCCGAACCCGCCCATGCGCCGCTTCCCCCTCGCCGCCTCAGCCGTGGCCGCGCTCGCTCTCGCCGCTTCGCTCTACTCACCCGCCGAACCGCCGAAACAAGCTAAGGCCATGCTCGTTCGTTTCCAGCTCGAAGCGAATCTCATGTGGGTGGACGTCAAGCTCGACGGCAAGGGGCCGTTCCGCATGGCGGTGGACACCGGCGCTTCCACGACCATCGTCCTCCCGGGTCCGGCCAGGGAGCAGGGATTGACCAAGGGCGCGGGACAGGCGGAGTTGCTGGAGGCGGGCGCCCAGTTCGTCAATGTTGCGAAAGTCGAGGTTGGCAACCTCGCGGTCGAGAAGCTGAAGGTGGCGATCATGTCGGTGCCGCAGATTGAGAATCCGGCTCGACTGCTTGAACTCAAGGCGGACGGCGTGCTCGGCTTCAACTTCCTCAGTCGCTTCGTCACCACGATTGACTACAAACAGCAGACGATCTCCTTCACCGAGAACGACTTCGTGCCCCCCGACCCGGAGCAGGGCATCCCGGGGATGACGAAGGCCGCACGGTGCTGGTTCGGGGTACAGGTGGAGGAAGCGGACGCCCGCGACGTGAAGTCGAACGGGTATGACGGCGGGCTTCTGGTGAATTCGGTCACGGAACTGTCGCCCGCGGAGAAGGCCGGGATCAAGGAAGGCGACATCATCGTGGACATTGCGGGATCGCCGTCTGTGAAGCCCTACGCGCTACGGGACTTCCTGAGCCGGAGCGCGCCGGGGCAGAAGATCGTGGTCACGTTCATTCGCCGCGGAGAGCTGTGGGAGGCCGATGTTGTGATCGGCAAGGTGCCGGAGTCGCCGCGGGTACCGAAAAAGCCGAAGGAGTAAGTTTGTAGTTGGTAGGACGTAGTTGGCAGGAACGGCCCAGCGCACCTTATTGAGGGGCCGTTCCTGCCAACTACCTCCTACCAACTACCCCCTCCCGTTTACTCCTCTTCCTCCGTCTCGCCCCGCGACTGCACAAACCTCTCGAGAATTGTCGCGTACTCGGGCAGGACCCAGGTCTCAACGGCTTCCTTTGCCGGCTTTGCCTTCGCCTTCTTCCCGTGGTCCTCTTCTTCGCGCGCCAGCGGGATGATCGCAAGTTGCCCCCCGTCCTTCGCAAACCGCTTGTCGATCAGCGCCATGCCGAGCTGGGCCTTGCCGACGAGCGTGCAGCTCGTGACTTCCCCGATCTTCTGGCCTTTCGAATTCGCGACGGGGTAGTGCGGTCGGATGGCGCGCGCCTTGTCGCTGTTCACCTTGAAGCGAACGACCGCGACCTTCGAGGCTTCTTCGCGGGCGATCAGCGCGTCGCGCCCGACGAAGAACGGCTTGTGCCGCTTCACGAACGCCCCGTAGCCTGCTTCGCTCGGGATGATCTCGCGATCTCCCGAAAGCTCATGTCCGTAGAGCGGGAAGCCTACTTCCGTGCGCGTCGAGTCGCGCGCACCCAGCCCGGCCCGCTGCAGTCCGTACTTCTCGCCCGCGGCGAGAAGACCCTTCCAGACCTTCGGCGCCTGGTCGGGATGGACGTAGATCTCGAATCCAGTGTTCTCGCCGGTGTAACCCGTGCGCGAGACGAGGACCGGGATCTTCCCGCAAAGGGTTGTCTCGATGAAGTCCGACTTCTTGCAGTCGCGAAGAGCGATCTTGCCGGCCTTGTCATCGGAAGCGCGCTGCATGATCGCCAGGGATTTCGGCCCCTGGACGGCGATGTCCACGAGCTGGTCCTCGCCGCTGGACTCGTCCTTGAGGTTGCGCAGGGTGACGTCGCCCTCGATCTCGAGCGCCGGGCGATTGTTGTCGAGAATGTAGCGGCGAGCGGCCACGCCGGAGAACCAGGCCCAGAGCTTGTCCGCGTTGGAGGCGTTCACGACGAGGAGGAAGCGGTCCCAGGCGCGTCGGTAGACGAGGATGTCGTCGAGGACCCTGCCGTCGGGGTCGAGGACGTAAGAGTACTGCGTCTGCCCGTCGCGCAGCTTCGGGGCGAAGTTCGTGGTGACCAGGTCGATGAAGCGCTGGGCGTTGGGCCCCGCGACTTCCATCGTGCCCATGTGCGTGATGTCGAACAGGCCCGCGCGTTGACGCACTGCGTCATGCTCGTCCCCGATCGTCGTGTACAGCACCGGCATTTCCCAGCCTGCAAACGGCACCATCCGGCCCTTTGCGCCTTTCGCGTCCTTCTCGAGGTGCTGCGCATACAGGCACGACTTCTTCAGCGGTCCCTCGTACTCCTTCCAGACGAACTTTTCCTTCTTCGCCGCGGGAGCCGCAACCTTGCGGCACCCCAGGAAGTACGGCTTCGTCAGATCCGGCTTCGCTTCGTCCCGCTTCGCCGCATCACGCGCGCGGGTGCCCGCTGGCGTGCCGCCCGCAGCTTTCAGCTTCGTCCACACGCGGAGCGCCTCGTCGGGCCGGGCGAAAAGCACGAACCAGTCCTTCGCCCCGGGCCGCGCACAGATCGCCTGCGCGCCGTCGACCGCGCCCTGAGCCCACTTCCCGGGCTGGAGCGACCCGAAAGGCGCGCAGACCGACTTCAACAGGGAAGCGGCCTTGGGGCCCGCGAGGCCGATCGCCATCTGGCGGCGCTCGGCGCGGCGGGCGGTCCTCAGGTCGTCAACGGCGACAGGGCCGTCGATTTTCGCGTGAAGGTCATTGGGGTCGAACCGCACAAATCCGTCCGACAGCGCTTCCAGCCACCCGCGCGTCCGGTCGTCGGCGTCGAAGAGCCAGAATTCGTCTGAGCCCTCGGCTCGTTCGGGAAGTCGCAGGATGACAGGCTCGTCGGTCGTTTCGCCCGAGGGCGACAGGAGCACGGCGGGCCCGCATTCGCCCGGGGCAAAGCGGGTCGAGCTCGCGAAAACTTCGGTCACGAATGGCCGCGCGCGTTCGCCGCGGATGGCGAAGAGAGGCCGGTCGCTCCAGTCAAAGAGCGCCGCACCTTTTTCGACCGCCGCGCGTTCCGCCGTCGGCTCGCCGAAATGGACGGGCGAGAGCCACCCGTCCTTCTCCTCGAGCGACGCCTTGGCCTCGCGGTGCGCCGCGGTGAGCGGAGTTTCGTTCCGGTCCGCCAGGATTCGCGTCGTGCCTGCCTCTGCGGCGTCCCAGCGCCCTTCCGCGGCAAGCTTCCGCACGCCCTCGCGAATCGACTGCATCGCTTCCGGCGCAATCTTTGCCCGGCCGGCCGCGCCGGCGCCGCCATCGACTTCGTAGGGCTCGCATTCCCTCAGCGTCCTGGCAATCAAACCGGCCAGCGTCGCCATGTGGCTTTCCGTCAGGCCGCGCTGCGTGACGAAGCAGGTCCCGACCCGAAGCCCGCTCGGGCGCGCCGGGACCGCGTCGCCCGGAAGGGTGTTCTTGTTAAGCGTAATCCCGCAGAGATCGAGGATGTTCGCTGCGACGTCGCCTGAGAGCGGCACGCCGGATTTCGTCTCGAGGCCCTTCAGGTCGATCGTGAAGAGGTGCACGTAGTTGTGCTCCTTCTTCTTCGCTTTCGGGTCGTTCTCACTCTGGGCGTTCAGGCGCTCCGGCATGGTGACGCCGCCGGCCATCGGGATCCCTTCCTTGATCAGCGCCCGGATCAGGGCCTTCGTGTTCGCGACGATCTGCTTCATCAGCGCGCGGAACTTGGGCGTCTTCGCGATGGCGAAACACACGGCCTTGGCAGCGATCTGGTGGAGGTGAGGCCCGCCCTGCTCGCCGGGGAATACGGCGCCGTCGAGGGCGCGCGCGTGGCCCGGATCCGTGGAAATGAGAATAGCGCCGCGGGGGCCGCAGAGTGTTTTGTGGGTTGTCATCGAGATCACGTCCGCCAGGCCTACCGGGTTCGACAGCTGCCCGGCGGCGATCAGTCCGGCCGGATGGCTCACGTCCGCCAGCAGGATCGCCCCGCATGAGTCGGCGATCGCGCGCAACCTCGCCCAGTCAATGTCGTAGGGATACGCCGACCCGCCGCCGATCAGCAGCTTCGGCTTCGCCTCCGCGCACACGCGCGCAATCTCTTCGTAGTCCAGGAGACCCGTCTCCACGTCGAGGTGGTACGGCGTCACCGCGTACCGCTTCCCGCTCCTGTTCGCCGGGCTCCCGTGCGTCAAATGCCCGCCATGCGCCAGGTTCAAGCCCACCACCGCGTCCCCCGGCTTCAGGAACGCCTCGTACACCGCATTGTTCGCCGCAGCGCCGGACAGCGGCTGCACGTTGACGAACAACTTTTCCGCGGGGAACTCCGCGGTTGCGAAGACCTCCGCCGCCCTCCGCTGCGCCAGCACTTCCACGAAATCCGCGAACTCGGTTCCCTTGTAGAAGCGCCGGTCGCCGTAGCGCCTGTGGTAGGCCGCGTACCGCTCGAAGTCCTCAACCCGGCTGGATTCCCGGCGCGCGAGGCGGTTCGACGGGTATCCCTCGGCGTAGATGTTGGCAAAGGCGGAGGCCATCGCCTCCCGAACCGCACGCGGCGCCACCGATTCACTCGCGATCAGCGTGATCCCTTCTCCCTGCCGGTCCTCCTCCCATCGCGAAAGCATCCCCGTGTCCGGATCGAGCTCGTCGAGCGGTTCCCTGAAGAGGAAATCCGCGACGGGCGTGCGCGGGGGAGCGGGCGGGGATTTGACGGCTTTCATGGGGCCTCGCGTGAAGGGGCTGGGTGAGGATGACGGGCCGAAAACAGGGGGGGAGTTTATGCGTGGAGAGGATCACTGTCCACTTCGGGCGCGACGATTCTCTCTCGCGCCCGGAGAAACGAACTCCCGGGCTATTCGCCGTCCTTCTTCGGCGGCTCCGGCGGCGGATCGTACAACTCCTCTCTCTCCTGCCACCACTCGCGCGCCTTCTTCAGCCAGGCGCCGCGGTTCTCTCCCAGTTGCTCCGCGAAGGCCGTCTGCCCCGCAAAGGCCCGCGCAAGCTCGTCGAGGAGCAGCTTCTCATCCTCGGTCTTCCCGGCAACCAGAGAGTCGAAGCGGTCCAGGTAGGCCTTCACCACCTTCTTGTTCTTGAAAGCCAGCGTTTTTGGAACCGTGTCGGCCGCCAGGGCCAGGTTGTTGCTCTTCATCGCCTTGATGCAGAATTCCGCCGCCTCCTCCCCGCCCATCTTCTGCATGGCGGTGAGGCACTCCTTCACGAGCGACAGCGCGTTTTCCCACTCGAGCCCTGCCGTCCCGGAGGAGGCGGACTTCCCGCTCGGCTTCTCTTTCGACACCCGGGGAAGCAGCTTGTCCAGCATCTTCCCGAGCTCGGCGGTGGCCGTCTTGACGTCCTGATTGGACCCCAGGTAACCCACCGCACCCATGCGGACTCCGGCGTCCGAGTCGTCGAGCATGTCCGCAATCGCGATTGCAAGATCCTTGCTCCGGTGATTCATGTGCTCGTTGTTGACCTTCCCGAGCTTGTCCAGCGCTTCCTTCCGCTTCATCGCGTCCTTGCTGTTTTTCATCTTCCGGAACGCATTGAGGGCGTCGGTCTGCTCCTTCTCGTGCCGGATGCACATCTTCTCGGACATGCAGCCGTCACAATCCACGGCGAAGGCGATGCCGGAAGCGAAGAGAAACAGGGAGGCGGCGAGTGCGAGTGAGCGCATGGATGCGTGGCTCCGGAATGAGGTGACGGCTTGAATTTTCCCCCCGGAACGGCCACGGGGCAAGGCCAAAGAGTCCCTGGCGAGGATCATCGAGGGCGACTCCACTCAGGGTCGCAGTTGCACCGGCCCGTCTCCGCCGGTAGCATGTCCGCCCTGAAGGCTCTTCGACACAAGCGCCTGAGTGGGAGCTCCTCGAGATGTTCGGCAAGAAGCCCGCCTCCAACGACCTGAAGGAAATCTCGGACAAAGTCCGCTTCAAGCTCGTCCGCAAGATCGCGGAAGGCGGGATGGGTTCGGTGTACGAGGGCGTTCTGGCCGGCGGAGAGGGATTCGAGAAAACCGTCGCGATCAAGACGATTCAGGAGTCGCTTTCGAACGACCCTGAGTTCATCGAGATGTTCATCGGAGAAGCGAAGCTGGTCGCGGACCTTGTGCACCAGTACATCGTGCAGATCTACCAGATGGGCAAGGTCGGCTCGATCTACTACATGGCGATGGAGTACGTGGAGGGCGTGAATCTCCAGGAGTTCATGAACCGGCATTACGAGCGGCGCATGAAACTGCCCATCGACATCGGTACGTACATCATCTCTCGCGTCTGCCGCGGCCTTGAGTACGCACATCGCAAGACGGATCGCGCGGGGAATCTCCTCAACGTCGTGCACCGCGACATCTCTCCCAAGAACATCATGATCTCGACGGAGGGCTTCGTGAAGCTCACCGACTTCGGCATCGCGAAAGCCCGCAACCTCATGAAGAACCAGGAAGGCGAAGTCCTCATGGGGAAGGCGCAGTACATGTCCCCCGAGCAGGCCCAATACATGCAGACCGACGGCCGAAGCGATCTCTTCTCCCTGGGGATCGTCGCGTGGGAACTGCTGACGGGGCAGACGCTCTTCGGGAGTGAAAACACCGGGATCATCCTCGAGAACGTCGTCTACAAGGAGATTCCGCCGGCGCGGCGCGTGAATCCGGAGATCCCGGAGGAAGTCGAGCGCATCCTGAACAAGGCGCTTCAGCGCGACATGAACAACCGCTACCAGGATGCGAGCCGGATGGCGTACGACCTTGAGTACTACATGTATCACAACCGCTTCGGCCCCACGAACGTGACGCTCGAGAAGTACATGCAGCGGATGTTCCCGGAGATTTTCAAGGCTACTCCGCGGCGGACCGACAGCGAGATTTTCCCGGCGGATTCCGACCCGGCGGCGAAAGCGAAGAAGGTCTAGAGCCCAGTTCTTGCCGCGCGCCTGCGCGCGAGCTAGACTTTTCGCCGAATCACGGTGGGTATAGCTCAACCTGGCTAGAGCATCAGATTGTGGCTCTGAACGTTGCGGGTTCGAATCCCGTTACCCACCTCCGCGGAAGAAAATGCGCCGGCGACCGCCTGCGTGCGACGAGCCAGGTTCGGCTTCCGGATCGCCACACGGAAACCGGGCCCTTCGCACACCGGCGGCCGCACGGCGCATTTTCTTCCGCGGAGCGAAAATCGAAGGTCGTGCGGCGCGTCGATTTGAGGGATCAGCACAGGTTCATGTCTCACACGAGCTCAACGCCCGGCAAGCACGACTCGCGACCGCCGACGTCGCCGGGGAAGGGCTTTCACGACGGCGGACGATTTTTCTTCGCCTGCGACTATGGGCCCGTTGCCGAACGCGGATTCAGGGGCGCCGGGGAAGTCAACCTGTGGGTCGAAATCGAGGGATCCGGGCCGCCGCTTCTTCTGCTTCACGGCGGACCCGACTTCGACCACCGCGCTTTTCATCCCGGCATGTCGGTGCTTGCCACGAAGCGTCGCCTGATCTACCTCGACCTGCGCGGGCGGTGCATGAGCCGGACACGGCAGCCCGTGGGTCTGGACCGGGACGTTCACGATGTGGCGGCCGTGATGACCACCCTGGGACTCGAGTCCGTGGAGCTTCTCGGGCATTCGCACGGGGGGTACATCGCCGCAGCGTTTGCCTACGCGTTCCCGGGCCGGGTGAAGAAACTCGTCACCATAGGAACCGCCTGGGGCGAGTCGCCCGAAGAAGCACGCGCGCGCGTGCTGCGGGCGCCGTCAACGGGCCCCGCGAGAACGCTGGAAGAGCAGCGGAGGATGCGGGACGGCCTATTCTTCCACAAGCCGCCGGAGAAGGAATCTCGCCGCCACTACGACCGGTGCGTCGAGTGGCTGGAGTCGCCGGGCGCGCTGGATTTCGCGCGGCAGTACGCTGAGGCGGGCGGTGCGGCGCCGGGAGAGGTGGAACTGAAGCGGACGCTGTGCCCGGTCCTGATGATGGCGGGGGAGCAGGACACGTTCGCGTCGGTGGAGAAACTGAAGGCGGCCGCGGGCCGGTTGGGCCCGCGCTTCCATGTGGCTTCGATCCCCGACTGTCGCCACATGCCATGGATAGAGCAACCGGCGAAGTTTCTCGAGGCGATTTCCGCGTTCCTGGGTTAAGGCATCGGGGACCAGGCGCGCGTTGACCCGACTTCGAGGTGCACGCAGACGGGCGCGAGGAAGCGCGCCACCGTTTCGAGGAACATGACTTCGTCCGGCGCGAACCCGTCCACCTTCTGGGCCTGCGCGTCGAGAATGCCGAGGCACCGGTCGCCGATCCGGATGGGCACGCAGATTTCCGATTGCACGCCCGGGATGCGCGCCACGTAGGTCTCATTTTTCGAAACGTCCCTGACGTGGACCGTTTCTCCGAGGCGAAACGCGTATCCGATCAGTCCGACGCTGAACTTCTGCGTCGCGCCCGGCACCACGTCGATCTCGCCTTTGCACCGCTGGGCGACGAGGACGAGTTCCTCCCGGTCGTAGTCGCCGTGGAAGAGTCCCACGTAGAAGCACTCGAGCAGTCCGTTGATGACTTCCACGGCGCGCTGTACGACGGTCATCGGCGGCAAAACACCGCCACCGATGCGCGCGATGTGGTAGAGCGCTTCGCACTGCTGGGCGCGACGGCGCTCGATCTCGTAGACCTCCGCGTTGCGCAGTGCGATCGCGCACTGGGCGGCCATCGTCTCCAGAAGGGCCACGTGCTCCTTCGTGAACGCATTCTTTTCCGACGCTTCCAGGTTCAGGACCCCCAGCAGCCGCCCTTCCGCCACCACCGGGACGGCCAGCTCGGACTTGTGAGTCGACGTGTTCCCGACGTACCGCTTGTCCTTTGACGTGTCGTTGACGATGAGGGGCTTGCGATGCGAGGCGACCCATCCGGTGACGCCCTCGGTGCGGATGCGCTGGAAGAACTTGCGGTCCAGCTTCCCGTAGTGTGGCCCGCTGGCGAGATGCTGGACAAATTCCCGGCCCTCGTGGTCGAGCATGAGAAGCGTCGCATCCGAGACGCCGAAGAATGAGCGCGTCAGGTTGACAATCTCCGGGAGCAGGACCGCGGGATCCAGGGATGACAGCCAGCGCTTGCTGATGTCCAGGAGCAGCGTGGCGAGGTCCCGGCGACCCGCGGGCTTCCGCGCGCGGGCGGGTTTCGGGGATTTCCGGGGTTTCATGGGTTGAAGAAGCCTATCGTCCGGGGCCACCAGCGGCAATCCAAACGCGCGGCGCGGTCCTTACTCGGGCGAAGCGCCGTTTCCGTTTCCCTTGCCTCCGAAGAGCCTGAAGATGGAGAACCCCGCAGGTTTCTGGGTCGGAGGAGTGAAACGGCCGGTGATGTCGTTGCCTTCCTTGTCAGGAATGCCGGTGTTCTGGAAAGCGAGCAGTGTCTTCTGCAAGGCGGATGTCGCGCGCACGTTTCCGTTTGCCATGCTCTCCGCCAGCTCGATCTGCGGGACGTGGACCGGTTGCTCGTGGGCCGTGGTGTACACGAGGTATGTGGGGCCTTCCCGCCGCACTTTCCATAGCGGCCGACGGAGGATCCTCTCCAGGAGGACCTGCACCTGGAAATCTGTGTAGTTGGTATTCGGCGGGGGCATGGTGGCCGAGGCGGACGGAGAGCCTTTCAAGTTATGCATTTTGAGTCAAATATCGGCCTAAAACAAGCCTGAAGTCCAGTGCCCTTCGAAACTTATGCCTGAGCGCGAAGGTGATGTGGAGAATGGGGCTGCGTCGACCCGGTGGCGGCCAGTTGCGCGGCTCCGCTCAATCGGGTCGACTCCGCCCCACTCGCCACATCACCTTCGCGCTCAGTTTCACGAGTCGATAGCGTGTCGGGAAGGATCAACGCGCGTTCGTGAATCTTGCCGGCACGAGTCCTCACACCTACATTGACCACCCTTCCCGACTCCTGAGAGAGGCTCCCTTGCGAGATCCGCGCGTCGTCAAGTTGGCAAAAACCATCGTCGGATATTCATGCAGCGTCAAACCCGGCGAAAAGGTGTTGCTCGAAGCCTTCGACATTCCCGCCGACGTCGTCGGGATCATGGTTGAGGAGATTTCCGCAGCCGGCGGCGTCCCGATGGTGCACCTGCGACAGAACGAAGTGACCCGGGCACTGCTGATCAACGCAAAAGAAGAAACCTGGAAGGCGCACGGCGCTGCGGACCTCGCGCTCATGAAGGAAGCGCAGGCCTACATCGCGCTTCGCGGGTCGAACAACGTCGCCGAAATGAGCGACGTCCCGAATGACGCGATGCAGTGGTATCAGTCCCACTACATGCAGCCGGTGCATTTCAAGCGCCGCATCACGCACACGAAATGGTGCGTCCTGCGGTGGCCGACACCGTCCTTCGCGCAGCAGGCCGGGATGTCCACGCGCGCCTTCGAGGACTTCTACTTCGAGGTCTGCACTATGGACTACGCAAAGATGGCAGGGGCGATGAAGCCGCTCGCCGACCGGATGAAGAAGACCAATACCGTGCGCATCAAGGCGCCCGAGACGGACCTCACCATGTCGATCAAGGGGATCCCCGCCATCCCCTGCACCGGGGACAAGAACATCCCGGACGGGGAGGTCTTTACCGCGCCCGTCAGGAACTCGGTGAACGGGAAGATCCGGTTCAATGCACCGACGATCTATTCCGGAACCCGATTCGAAAACGTCCGCCTCGAATTCCGCAACGGGAAGGTGGTGAACGCGACCAGCTCCGACACCAAGCGGCTGAACGAGATTCTCGACAGCGACGAAGGCGGACGCTACCTCGGCGAATTCGCGATCGGGTTTCACCCTCTCATCAAGAAACCCATGCTCGACATCCTGTTCGACGAGAAAATCATGGGCTCGCTGCACATGGCCCTCGGGAATGCGTACGACATCGCCGACAACGGGAACAAGAGCAAGATCCACTGGGACATGGTCCTCATTCAGACGCCGGAGGCCGGCGGCGGCGAAATCTGGTTCGACGAAGAGTGCATCCGCAGGAGCGGGCGCTTCATCGTGCCCGACCTCGAATGCCTCAATCCTGAGAACCTGCTGGGCAGCCCGGCGCCCCCGAAGACTTCGCCCTTCGGATCCGGCGGCCGGGAAGGGACGGGGTCGAAGAAGAAGGAGCGCGCGACGGCGACGCGGAAGTGACGTTCCGGGTCGTTTTCCTGTGGGACGTCCCGGCGCCGGTGCGCGATCTGATCCGGACGCGATGCCCGCAATTCGACCTGGTGTTTCCTGACGGCGACTTCGGGAACCCGGCGCTCGCGGCCGAGGCCGACGCGGTGGTCGGGTGGCGCATCTCGGTCGAGCAACTGGACGCGGCGAAAAAGCTGAGGCTGTTCCAGACTCCCGCCGCGGGTCCCGAGTGGCACATCCCGCTCTTCCGCCGCTTCCCACACATACCCTTCTGCAATTCGCACGGCAACGCGCGCCTCGTCGCGGAGTCGACGGTCGCCCTGATGCTGGCGCAGATGAAACAGCTGGCCTTCCACGACCGCGCCATGCGGGCGGGCGAGTGGCGGCTCTGGCTCGACGACCGGCCGAGCACGCCGGTCGAGGGGCGGACGCTGGGGCTCCTCGGGCTCGGCGCCATCGCCCGGCGGGTCGCCGACCTGGCGCGCGCGTTCGGGATGAAGGTGCGGGCGGTGAAGCGGTCACCCGCGCCGGAAGCCGGTTATGAGTGGATCGGCGGTCCCGAGGACATCAAGACGCTGTTCGCCAACTGCGACGCCGTCGTCGTGGCGATCCCCTTGACGCCCGAAACGAAGGGAATCCTGAATCGCGATGTCCTTGCGGCCGCGAGGCCCGGACTTGTGTTCGTCAACGTCTCGCGCGGAGAAGTCGTTGATGAGGACGCACTTTTCGACGCGCTGAGAGACGGCCCGTTGGGCGGCGCCGCGCTCGACGTCTGGTACGACTACAAGCCGGTCGCCGACGCGCAGGGCCGGAAATTCCCCTGGCACCGGCCCTTCCATGAACTCCCCAACGTCACGCTGTCCCCGCACCGCGCCGCGAGCCCCTTGTACGACCTGGGCCGGTGGGACGACATCATCGAAAACCTCGAGCGCGTCGCGCGCGGCGAACCGCCCGGGAACCGGATCGACCTCCAGCGTGGTTACTGATCGAAAAGTGAACCTCTTCGCCCTGCGCGCTATCCTATGGGGAGCAGGAAGCCGCCCCCATAGCTCAGTCCGGAAGAGCACCGGTTTTCTAAACCGATGGTCGCAGGTTCAAATCCTGCTGGGGGTATGACGACGGTTGAGGGACGCATGAGCGACGAACGGGCCCCGGTGCCGACAGCGGAGGGAAGACTCCGGTCGCTGCTCGAGGAGCTGTCGCGGTGCGTCCTGCCCGGGTGGTCGCCGGGGTGGAGCGACGGCGAGGTTTCCGTTACGTCGCGAAACCGCAACGCGGGACGGTTTTCGATCACCTGGCTCGAAGGCTTCAACCGCTTCGCCGCGGCGTTTCGTCCGCTAGGGGCGAGCGAGTGGAAATCCCGTTCTGAATTTGAACCCGGCCCCGGCACGGCCACCGCGATCGCGGCGTGGATGGAGAGGGAAGCGCGGGAGGCTTAGTGCGGCCGGGCGAGGGCAACTCCCAGGCGCGTGGCCATCGCCGGAGTCCGGGCGGCCAGCACAAGTTCCACAGCGTTGCCGTTCCATGCGATCGCCGCCGCGGCATCGTGGCGGGTGAAGTGCGCCGTGAGGGCGAAGCGGGAGAGATCATGCCGGCGGAACCCTTCTGCGAGCGCAGCCCGGCCGAGAGCTTCCAGCAGTGAGCGAGGCGCCGCCTCGTAGCGCGGCCGGACGGAACGCATCTGGGGCGGCCCGGCGGCCGCGAGCCGGAACTGGCGGAATGCGGCATCGAAAAGCCACGCGGCCAGGGATTCGCCGAGCACGAAGGCTGCGGCCGGCGCCCGTTTCCCGCGCGGCTCCCCCTCGTCGACCTGAACGACGGCGGCCTCGTGCGATCCCGCTTCTTCAAGCCCCTTTCGAATCACTGCGGGGAGCAGCTCGCCAGGCAGGTCGAGCCAGACCGGCCCGCAGTCCTGACACGACCCGTGCGGCATCCCGATGAGAAACCGCGACGCCACCCCGGGCGCCAGTTTCAGACCCTTTGCCGCTTCCTTCTTTCTCTTTCGCTCGAGGACCGGAAGCACATCCTCCCCCAGCGACAGTCCGAGATCCGTGTGCTGGCCGCGAAGGCGAAGATTTCCCGTAGACGCGCCGGCGGCGCGAAGGAATTCCGCCCAGGCTTCCGGGATCGGGCCGGCGAGCGCTTCGAGACGGGCGATGTCGGCGGTGGACGCTGGCACTACGGCGCCGAGAGGCTCGGCGAACTCAGTCAGGACTTCGGAAACTCGAGGATGCACGGGGCTCCGCTTCAAGAAAGCGGGCCGGAGCATTCGCCCCGGCCCGCCCAAAACTCCTCAGGATGTCCAACAATCCGCCGTGCTACCGCTTTCCGTACACGTTGATCGTGGCCTTGCCGTCCTTCGTCGCGCGGATGCTCTTGTAGTAAAAATCGATCCGCTTGACGAGGCGCTTGTTGCCCGGCAGGTCGATGACCCGGGTGCGAGTGCTGTCGTCGAAGATGAAGCGTGTTTTCGGGGACTCCTTGTCGCCATTCCCGAACGTCGCGACGATGTCGAACATCTCCAGGTCGCCATTCTCGACTTCAATCTGGAACGCCGTAAATCTTCCCTCTCCACGACAGTCGATCGCGTCGTGGTCACCGCCGAAGTTGACGACGCGAGAGCCCAGGTGCTCCCAGCCGGGGAAGCGGTCCTTGGGGTCCTTCATCGGCGGCTTCTCGTCCACGACGGCACCACCGCCGGCGGCATGTCGTCCGAAGACGTGGATCGTCGCCTTGCCCTTTTTCAGCTCGGACTTGTACCAGAACTCAATCTTGCGGATGACGCGGGCTTCGCCCGGAAGATCGATCGTGCGGCTCATCGAGCCCTGGCGGAACTCGATGCGCGTGTCGGGCGAATGATCGGATCCGTCTCCGAAGACGATCCGGATGTTCCACATGTCGAGATTGCCTTCCTCGACGTCCAGGCGGATCTTGTCGAAGCGGCCTTCGTTCGCGCCAACCTCGATTGTGTCCTTGTCGGCGACGAAATCCACCTGGCGGGAGCCGAGCTTCTCCCACTTCTCCTTCGAATCACTTCCTCCGCCGCCACCGCCGCCGGCCTGGTTTCCGTAGACCCGGACGCGTGCCTTCCCGTTGCGCACTTCCGACTTGTACCAGAACTCGACTTTCCGGATGACGCGTGCGTCTCCGGGGAGATCGATCGTCCGGCTCATCGAGCCCTGGCGGAATTCGATGCGCGTTTCGGGAGAGAAGTGCTCGTCGTTCCCGAATGTCACCTTGATGTTCCACATGTCGACGTTGCCCTGTTCGACGTCGATCTTGATCTGCTTGAACTTCCCCTCGCTCGCGGTGACCTCAATCGTGTCCTTGTCGCCGCCGAAGTCGACGATGCGCATGCCGAGCAACTCCCAGCCCTTGTCGTTGTCGGCCGGACCTGCAGTCACCGGCGGGCGGGGCTCTTCAACTCCGCCGCCGCCGCCGCCGCCCGCGCGCTTGCCGAACACGGTCACGGTAGCGCGCCCCTTCTTGAGCTTGGATCGATACCAGAACTCGATCTTCCGGATGTTGCGCGCGTCGCCAGGCAAGTCGATCGTGCGGCTCCGCGTCCCTTCGTTGAACTCGTAGCGCGTTCCGGGCGAAAACGGGTCGCCGTTCCCGAACGTGACCTTGAGGTCGTACATCTCGAGGTTTCCGTCTTCGACGTCGATCTTGATCGCCGAGAACTTCCCGTCGCCCGAGCAGTCGATCGTGTCCTTGTCGCCGCCGAAAGCGACAACACGGGTTCCGAGCTTGTCCCAGTCGTCGGCGCGCGCCGTGGACGCGGCGGCGGCGAGGAGGGCAACAGCGGCAAGGCCGAAGACGAAATTTTTCATGGTCACTCCCTTTTCTCCCCTGCGGGTCATGAATGTTGGGCGCGAATTGGAGCCTGCGAAGGGCAGGCGAGTCAATGGACAGGTATGAAACCCCCTTCCCGGTGAAATGTTGTTGGAAGCGCGGAATTGCGCAACCTAAGGGCAGGGAGAGAGTTCGGGCAAAAGAACGCCGTAAGGAATCCGTACGGTCGGTCGCCCCTACAGCCGCTTTTCCATGATCACCGACCGGTAGTTCGTCACATCCCACTGCGTTTCCCCGATGATCCGGAACCCGAGCTTCACGTACCAACCGACCAGCCGTTCGAAAGGCTTCGCCGTGTCGAGGCGGAGCCCTGCAAGGCACCTTCGCTTCGCCTCCGATTCCGCGAATTCGACCAACGTTCTCCCGAGCCCCCGCTTCTGGTCTCCGGGATCCACGCACATGCGGTTGATGTAGAGGAACGTGGCGTGTTCCCGGTACTCCTGAAGCCGGATCGTTCCGAGCAACCGTCCGCCCTCGACGAGTTTTCACAGCGCGCCTTCCGCAAAGACCTTCCGAATGTCATCCATCGTTTCGCGAGTGCCATAGAAATTGAAGCCGAGCGCCTTGTTGGCCGAGTAAGCGCGATGAGTCAGCGCGAGCAACAGCTCCAGGTCGCTGGCTTCAGCGCGAAGGATCTGGTGGTGAAGGGGCGGCATCGAGCCCGGCACAATAGCTCAACAACGACGCGCGCCAGACGATCTCTCGTGCGGGTCGTTAGAGAACAGGCGGACTTCGCCACCCCATGAACCCCGCAATCGAGTTCGGATGGAACCTCGTCCTCGCGGCCGCGGAGGTCTTCTTCCTGGTGCGCGCGCGTGGGGCCGGCCTGGCGCCTGTTCGAGTCGCAGCCCGGCTCGCTCTTCCATGGCTCGTTGCGATGGCATTCACCCTTCCCATTGCGCGGGAGGGATTCGCGGCGATGCGGCTCTGGGCGTGGGGAATCTTTGCGCACGCCCCCTTGCTGTGCGTCGCGATGGCCCGTGTCTCGGCGCGCCGGTCCCGATGCGCCTCGGCCGCATTTGCCATCGCTGCCACTGCGCTGCTCGCCATCGCTACAGACGCATTTCTAATCGAACCCAGGCGGCTGGAGGTCGAGCACGTCCGGCTAAAGTCCGCGAAACTGAAGGCGCCGCTCCGGATCGCCGTTCTCACCGACATTCAGACGGACAACGTCGGCGAACACGAACGCCGGGCGGTGCGGGCCGCGATGAAGGAGAAGCCGGAAATCGTGCTTCTCTGCGGGGATTACATCGAGGAAGAGGACGACGACAAGCGGCGAACCCAGCATGAAAGCCTTCGCCGGCTCTTCCTGGAAGAGTCCCTGACGGCACCGCTGGGTGTTTATGCCGTAGAAGGGGACAACGACTGGGGGGACTGGCTTGACATCTTCGCGGGCCTGCCCGTTCACACATCAAAGAGGACATTCGATGTGCAGACCGGCGAGGTGGCGATCAGGGGGCTGTCGCTCGCGGACTCGCGCCGGACCGATCTTGCCGCCGCGTCTTCTCCAAGCTTTCAGATCGTCTTCGGCCACGCCCCCGATTTCGCCCTCTCCAATGTGCCGGCCGATCTTCTGGTCGCCGGCCACACCCACGGCGGCCAGGTGCAGATCCCGGGATTCGGGCCGCCGATCACCTTGACCTCCATTCCCCGCAGATGGGCCGCGGGAGGTGCGACCGACATCGGAGGTGGCCGAACGCTCGTCGTCTCACGCGGGATCGGGATGGAACGGGGAAGCGCCCCTCGACTCCGATTCTGGTGCCCGCCTCACGTCGTCATCATCGACGTGGTTCCGGCCGCCGATTAGACGGACGGCATACCAGTTCTTGGTGGCGGAGAGGTCTTCAAAGCGACGCGAGCCCTCGGCCATCGGGAAGTTGATGATCTCGATTTTCACCGGCGCTCTCCCTCGCCGAATGCATCTCCACGGAGAACGGCCGCGAGGGCAGCATCCAGATCCGGGCGATCCGGGTCGATCCGCGCCAGCCGGTTGAGATTGTCGCCAAGCCATGCCTCGCCGATCGCCAGTTCGGCCGCATCCGTTTGACGCGCTGCGTTAAAGAACCCGCGGGCCGCGTCCGCCGCGCCCTTCACGCCCCGTGGCGCCAGCCGCAGGTCCAGCCGCCTCAGCCCCGCCCCGCGACAGTGAAGCCACACCGCAGCACGATTGTCGTCGACCGCAGGCAGGATGAAGATCGAACGATCCGGCAACCGCCGCGGTGGTCGCGGATGAGCCCCGGCCTGCACGTTGATCAGCCCGCCGCGCAGTTCGCGAATGAGACGGTGTTCCTCCAGCAGCGCCTCGAGCTCGCTTCCGGCGATCGCGAATTCGATCTCGCGCAGCCGCTTCGTGATCGTCAGCCACTTCTCGTCCGGTTGACGCGGCACGATGAAGTACGAGTTCACCCGGTTGCGCAGGTTGCGCGCCTTTCCGACGTAGAAAACGGCGCCGCCGGCGTCGAGGAAGCGATACGTGCCGGGAATTTCAGGGAGGGTCGCCAGGAATTCTGCGTCAAACCGGTACGGCGCGAGGTCGAGCCGGGGGCGAGGTCGCTCGGCGAGTTCGCGGAGCGCGTCGAATCCGCGGAAGTCGCGCTCGGAAGCGAGTTCCCGAGCGTGCTCCCAGACCGCGGCGAGGGTATGGAGGGCGCCGGCGGCGTCGTCACCGGCGCCGTGCGGGAGGCGCCATTCTTCGGCGGCGCGGGAGGCGGTGGTGAACGCCCGGCCGGGATCGAGGGCGCGGCAGAGGGAGCGGAGGGGGAGGGCGCCCGGAAGGGCGTCGAACGCGACGGCGCGGGCGCCGGGGGAGATCGATGTTTCTATTTCACCGAGGCGGGTTCCGTCCCATTCTGCCGCCGCCGCGCGGTCCGCGTCCGTCACGACCAGAAGCACGGGGCCGTCCGCCGGCGCAGGGACCGCCGCCCTCAACCGCCAGAATCCGCCGTCGCGCTCCGCCCATGCGAGCTTTGCCAGCGCCGCGTCCGCGACCTTCGCCACGATCGCCTCAGGCCCCGAAAGTCCCAGCGCTTCCCGGGCGAGCGCGGCCGACGACTTCGGTCCCGCCGATAGCGCGGCCTTGAGCCGTTCGTCGAGCGTGGGCATCGGCCGCCGCCTCCTTACTCGTACTTCTTCAGCTTCAACCGGATTTCGTCCGCGATCCGCACTGGCTTCTCCTGCCGCTCGTCCATCATCACCAGCACCGACCGCGCTTCCGCCACAGGACGCCCGCCGGCGGCCGACAGGAGATAGGCCAGCTCGAATGATGAATTGCCGACCTTCGACACCGTGACCCGGACTTCAATCTCGTCCCTCCACGTCGTGCTCGACCGGTAATCGATCTCCACGCGCGCCAGCGTGAACGGGAAAATGTCGTACGCCCCAGCGACCTCCGTCCAGAACGCGTCCCGCGCATTCTCGAGCCAGGTGAGGTAGACCGAGTTGTTCACGTGCCGAAGCGCGTCCATGTCGCGCCAGACCGGCTTCACGCGGTAAACGAACGCGCTCACGCCCCCGCTCCCGCGAACGCCCGCTCGACGCAGCCGCGCAGGCACGAGACCCTCCAGACGCTCTCGACGTCCTCGGTCGGCGCACGCCGGCGCCCGTTCACCGCCAGTGCGTCGCCGCACTTCGGGCACACCGCGCGCACTTCGCGGTCGCTCGAGTACTGCTCGAACGCTTTGAACGTCGAAAGGCCCTCGGGCGACGCATCCAGCGCCCGGGTCGCCTCGCCCCAGCCGCGGCCGCCCAGCGCCATCGGGAAGTAGTCCGCATGCGACGGCGCGTCGCCGCGGTTCAACGCACCCAGGCGCTCAATCCAGGATTCGAGAAGCGGGATGAGGGAAGCGATGTCGACGCCCTTGTACGAAGGGGAGTACGGGATGAGTTTGCGCCGCGCCGAGCGGAACAGCCGGTAGGCGGCGCGCAGGAAATTCGTGTCCACGCGGTGAAATGCCGCCGCGACCTGGATCAGCCCCTGCAGGAAAAGCCGGTTCGGGTGCCCCTTGGGTTCATCCAGCCAGATGGCTTCCCATTCCTCGTGCGCCTCGAAGCGCTTGCCCGAATTGAACAACTCGAACCCGAGCGTGTAGAGGCGCGTTTTCC
Organism: Planctomycetota bacterium; assembly: GCA_038060895.1. GTDB lineage: Bacteria > Planctomycetota > MHYJ01 > WSZJ01 > WSZJ01 > WSZJ01. The sequence goes on along the minus strand of JBBTCT010000033.1, from coordinate 77,033 downwards.
AGTCGCCGGTCTTGTCGACGGCGTGCGTCATAGGGGCGTTATAGCAGTGCGCGGGTTCAGTGTCGCGCGGAAAGGAGTTTGGCGGAGGCGCGCACGGCGCCGGTCATTCCGAATCTCAGCCGATCGCGCCCTTCAGATAAATGTTGTCCTCCACTTCCCGCAACACCTCCCGCACATCTTCGCCGTGCGGCACGGCCTGAACGTCCTTCGTGCGGTGATCGAGAATCTCGGACTTGCGCGGATACACGAATCCACTCCAGTCGCTCCAGTCCGGCGCGTGAAGTTTGCACCACGTCCGGCGCATCTCGTCTGTTCGCGACATCTGGCCGCGTGCAAATTCCTCTTCCTCGAGCAGACGCCCGCGGTCGAGGAATCCGGACACGTAGTGGACGACCTTTCCATCCGGATCGCAGAAATAGAGTCGGATGTTCCCGCCGCCTGTTCCCTCGTAGATCGTCGCGAGCTGCTCGGGGGGATATGGGATGGGCTTCCGCGAATCGGCCGTATTGTTGCAGTACAGTCCCGGGCACTGGTTGTGCCACGTCGAGACCCAGCGGTCCTCAATCGCAGCGTTTACTCCTTCGTCGGAGAGCGTCACGGCTCTCAGGACGTGCGCGGCAAGTCACAATCGGCCGCCGAGGTCGCCGACGACGGAGAGAACCAGCAGCGGTTTGCGTTCCTTCTTCGCGAGTTCCAGCGCGGCCTCGTTGCCCAGTGAGAATGCCGCCGGAGGCGCGGAAGCGCAGCCGCCGATGACGAGAACCGCCAGCATGGACGCGAGCCGCATCACCAGATCCTGTGCTCCCCACTTCCACGGATCATGTCAGTCTTTCCTGCCCCCTGCCTCCTGCTCACTTCCTTCGAGCCCGCACGGGGCTCACCCAGCCACTACCCTCACTTCATGATCCGCCCCTCGGCCTCTTCTTCCCAGTCCCCCAGCACCATCGCCGCCTCCTGCCCCATCACGCTTTCCATCTGCGCAAACGTCGTCGCGCGCAGGCGGAGCGCCGCGATGCGCCGTGCAACCGTGGACTCGCGCACGGGTCGCTTCATTTCGTCGGGATTGGCCGCAGCCAGATCTTCGGCCGACTTGTTCAACTCGTCCGCGCCGCTTGCCCTGAGATCCTTTGCGCCATCGAGCGACTTCGCCGTCGCGCACGCCAGTCCGCGCTCACATTCTTCGCGGAAGAGGCTTGCAGACCACCAGCCCTGGATCGCGTGGCGGACGATTCCCTCGGGGGAGCAGAAGACCGCGCGGATGTTGGTGCCGCCGCCGCCCTCGGGGTAGGCGGCGATTTCTTCGTTCGAATAGGTCGGCTGAAGCGCGCCTAGCCCGGCCGCCGTCGCTTCCGGCTTGATGTCGTACCACGCGAGCACGAACGTTTTCTTCATCCAGTCACACAGCGCTTCGTCGGCGAACGTCACGGTTCGCATGAGATGGCCGCCGAGTCAGGAGAAGCTGTCGGGGGCGCCGGGAGTGGCGATGACCAGGAGCGGCTTTTTCTCGGCGCGGGCTTTCGCGACCGCCGCCGCGATGTCCGTGGTCCACTGCGGGCGGCCGATTTTTTCCAGCACCTGTGTGAGCCGAGCCTGCGCTTCCGCGTCGGTCGTGGCGGCGAGGGCGTCCTGAAGCGTCTTTTTCCAGACGACGTCGAGTGCTTCGATCCGTCGCTGCGCCTCGTCGCGTTTTTCCGAGTCGTCGTCGGAAAGGAGTGCGATCCAGTTCCGGACGTCCCGTTCGCTGGGCGGGTCGGCGAAGCTGGGAAGGGCGGCGACGACGAAGGCGAGGACGAGGGCGGTGAATCGCATGGGAGTCTCCGTGTTGTGCGTACGGGTAAGACGCGTGCCGGGGCTTGAAGTTCGGTGAATTCTATGACTGCGCCCCCCGCTCATCGGGAAAGACCTGCAGTAATTTTCTGCGGAGGGCTTGACGGGGGGAGGATTCCATGTTAGTATTATGTTCGTCTTTGGAGAAAAACGATGCCGCTGACCGCCAACGCCCGCGCCGTTCTCGAAAAACGCTACCTTCTCAAGGACGCCCATGGCCGCCCCGCCGAGTCGCCGGAAGCGCTCTTTCTGCGCGTCGCGACCGACATTGCTTCGGCCGAGGCGGCGTTCGGCAACTCTCCGCGTCCGTGGGTGCGGCGGTTCCACGAGATGATGGTCGAGGGGGACTTCCTCCCGAACTCCCCGACGTTGATGAACGCAGGCCGCGAGTTGCAGCAACTCGCCGCGTGCTTTGTGCTGCCGGTCGAAGATTCGATCGACTCGATTTTCGGCACATTGCGCGCTTCCGCGCTCATCCACAAATCCGGCGGCGGGACCGGGTTTTCGTTCTCGCGGTTGCGGCCGAAGGGCGACCGCGTCGCCACATCGCAGGGCGCCGCGAGCGGTCCCGTGTCGTTCATCCGCGTCTTCAACGCCGCGACGAACGCGATCAACCAGGGCGGCTTCCGCCGCGGGGCGAACATGGCCGTGCTCGCGGCTGACCATCCGGACATCGAAGACTTCGTGCGCGCCAAGCGCGACCGCGGCGAGTTATCGAACTTCAACGTTTCCGTGCTCGTCACCGACGACTTCATGCGCAAGGCCGCGGCCGGCGATCCGTGGGCGCTCGTCAATCCGCGCACGCGCCTGGTCGTGAAGCACATTCGCGCGGACAAGCTGCTCGAAGCGCTGATCGAGGAGGCCCACGATTCCGGTGAGCCCGGCCTGCTCTTCCGCGACCGCATCGAGCGCGACAATCCCACGCCCGGCCTCGGCGCGATTGAGGCGACCAATCCGTGCGGCGAGCAGCCGCTTCTTCCTTATGAAGCCTGCACGCTCGGCTCCATCAACCTCGCTCGCTTCGTCAAGAACACCGGATTCGACCTCGCGCGCCTCGAGCAGGTCGTCGCCGACTCCGTCCGCTTCCTCGACAACGTCCTCGAGCGCAACCGGTACCCGTTGCCGGCGATTGAGCGGCTGACGCGTGCGAACCGCAAGATCGGCCTCGGCGTGATGGGCTGGGCCGACGCACTTGTCCTGCTCGGGGTGCCGTACGACTCCGACGAGGCTGTCGCGCTCGCCGACCGCACGATGGCCGCCTTCTCGCGCGCCGCCCGCGCCGCTTCCCAGCAACTCGCCCGCGAGCGCGGTCCGTTCCCGAACTATCCCGAGTCGATTCACGCGCGCGGCGCCGGCTACCCGATCCGCAACGCGACCGTTTCCACCGTTGCCCCCACCGGCACGCTTTCCATCCTCGCCGGCACCAGCGGCGGCATCGAACCGCTCTTCGCCCTCGCCTTCGAAAGGCACGTGATGGACGGGGAAGTCCTGCCGGAAGCGCATCCGGAGTTCGCGCGGCTCGCGCGCGAGGGCGGTTTCGACCGGCCGGAGATCTGGGCGCACGTGAAGAAGACAGGCGGCGTCCGTGGCTGCGAAGCTGTCCCCGAGCGGATCCGCCGCGCTTTCGCGACGGCCGCCGACATTGCTCCGGCGTGGCACGTCCGCATGCAGGCGGCATTCCAGCGCCATGTCGACAGCGCGGTTTCGAAGACGGTGAATTTCCCGAAGGAGGCAACGCGCGCGCAGGTCGCCGCGGCATTCCGCGCGGCCTGGGAAGCGGGGTGCAAGGGAATCACGGTCTACCGGGACGGGTGCCGGGCAGGGCAGGCGATGGCGAAAGGGGACTGTTCGGGGCCCGCATGCGTGGCCTGAGGAGGTTGTATCCGCGGCTTTTTCCGCGTCACTCGCTTTAATCCGCGAATTCCTTTTTCTGTCTCGTAATCCCTCCGCCCGCCGCTCAGCCTCATGTAATCTCTGCCTCATGCCCACCACCCGCGTCCGCCTCGCCTCGCTCGCCCTCCTCATCGCCGGTTGCAGCTCTTCCGAAAAACCTGTTGAGGAGGTTCCGCCCGTGCGCACCGTCGCGCAGGAAATCGCCGACATCCAGCGCCTCGAGGACACCCGCGCGGCGGGTGCGAAGGTCGAACCATTCCTCGTCCACCCTGACGTGGCCGTCCGCAGGCGCGCACTCCTCGCGCTTGGGCGGATCGGCGACGCGAAATCCATCGAAGCGGTCTCAGTTCTCCTTCGGGACCCCGAAACCGCAGCGGCGGCGGACGCCGCTTTCGCGCTAGGGCTGATCGGCGACAACGAGATCGGGGAGCGGCTGAGGCCTGCGCTGAAAAGCCCCGAGCCGGAGGTGCGGGCGATGGCCATCCAGGCCCTGAGTCGCCTCGGGCGGCCTGGCGACCTGGGACTGGCGGCGGGAATGGTGAGGGACGCGAGCGCTCGCGTGCGCGCCGAGATCGGGATGGCCGTCGCGCGCATGGGGGCCGAACCGGAGACTGACGAAGACAAGGCAAAGGTCAAGGACGCTGTCCTGGCGCTCAAGCCTCTCCTTCACGACCCTGACACCGGGGCGCGCTGGCGGACGGCGTGCGGCCTGTCACGGGTCGACGCTTCACCGCTCCGGGCCGAAATCGAAGCAGCGACGGTGGACCAGGAGCCGCTGGTCCGGGCGTTCGCAACGCGGGCGCTGGGCAGGATGGAAAATCCTCCGGAAGCGGTGCTGATCCGTTCGGCGGGGGACGCGGACCCGCGCGTAGCGTGGGAGGGCGTGAACGCCCTGGACAAGTGCACGAGCAGGGCCGTGAGCGAGGCTCTGAACAAAGCAGCCTCGGGCGGCGAATCGGTGACGATTGCGCGGGCGATCGAGATTCTCGGGAAGCGCGGCGAGGCGACGCCCGGCACGATCAAGGCGGCGCTTCGTCACCCGAGCATCACGGTGCGCGGAGTCGCTTTGTGGGCCAAGGCGTTCGGACGCGGGATGGAGGCGTTTGAAGAATCCGTCGCGGCCCTGAAGTCCGGCGATGCGATGACGCGCCGCGCGGCGGTTCGCGCGCTCGCGGCCATCGGGACGCCGAAAGCTCATGGCGAACTGGAGAGGGTGATGCTCGGGAACGAGCGGGCGCTTCAGGTGCAGCTCATGGCAGAGATTGCGGACCACCACAAGCGGCATCCGGAACTGGACGCGGAATGGGACGGCTACGTGAAGTCCGCGCTGGACATCCTGGACGCTGCGGTCCGTGAAGCGGCTGTCGGGGCGCTCGATGGGCGGGAGAAGGATGCCGCGTGGGACGAGCGGCTGGAGAAGGCGTACCGGGCGAGCAGTGGCGCGGGGATGGTGGATCCGCGGATGGCGATATTGAAGTGGTTTGAGAAGGCGAAGCGCGGGCGCGCGGTGGCGCTTGCGGGGAAAGATGACGAAGTTCCCGCGGTTCGGGTGCAGGCGGTCAAGACGCTGAAGGCATCCGGGGAGAAGTACGACGCGGCGCCTGCGCCTCCCGCGGCGGCTATCGAACCGACGAAGCTGGAAGAAATCGGGTACTCGCTGATCGTGAAGATCGAGACGACGAGGGGCGACATCCGGATCCGGATGCTTCCGGGAGTGGCCCCGGCGATGGCGTCCTCGTTCGTTCGGCTGGTGAAAAGCGGTTTCTACGACGGGAAAACGTGGCACCGCGTCGTGCCGAACTTCGTGATCCAGGGCGGCGACCCCAAGGGCGACGGGACGGGGGACGCGGGATTCACGCTGCGCGACGAATGGTCCAGGGAACCCTTCGATGCCGGCGCGGTCGGGATGGCGACGTCCGGGAAGGACACGGGAAGCTGCCAGCTCTTCATCATGAGCGCGCCGGCGCCGCACCTCGACGGGCGATACACGGTGTTCGCGCGCCTGGAGAGCGGGATGGAGGTTGTTCGCGCAATCGAGGCAGGCGACAAGATCGTCAAAGCATCCGTGGACCGCTGACAGGAAAGGCCACGAACTGCCGTCCCTACCGCCTGCCTACTCTTCTCTCCCAGGCTTCACGTCTTCTTCCTCAGGAACCGCCTGTCCCTCGCCCATCTCCGCGGCGGCAATTTCTCCCGGAGTCGGAAGCGCTGACTCGGTGACGCCTATCCCGGGCGTCAGCTTCGCAACGCTCGCCTCCTGCTCTTCGATGAAAATCCCGATGTGGCGATACTTCTGGTAGCGCGTCTCCACCAGCTTGTCGATCGGGATCGCTTTCAGTTCGGTCAGCGTCTTCACGATGTAGGCCTTCATCGTTTCCATCGCGACCGCGGGATTGGTGTGAGCGCCGCCGAGGGGCTCGGGAACGATGTCATCGAAAATCCCCAGCGACTTCAGGTCCTTCGGCGTCAGCTTCAGGACCTCTGCGGCGCGGTTTGCCTTCTCGGAATCCTTCCACAGAATCGCCGCGCAACCTTCAGGGGAAATCACGCTGAAGTACGCGTTCTCCATGATTGCAAGCCTGTCGCCGACGCCGATGCCGAGCGCGCCGCCGCTTCCGCCCTCGCCGATCACGAGGCAAAGGATCGGCGTGCGCAGGCGGCTCATCTCGAAGATGTTCTCGGCGATGGCGTGGGCCTGGCCGCGCTCCTCGGCGCCGATGCCGGGGTAGGCGCCGGGGGTGTTGATGAAACAGACCACCGGGATATGGAATTTCTCGGCGAGCTTCATTTTGCGAAGGGCCTTGCGGTACCCCTCGGGGTGAGGCGAACCGAAGTTGCAGCGAAGCCGCTCTTTCGTGTTCTTGCCTTTCCGCTGGCCGATGAACATCACCTTGTGGCCGCCGATGACTCCGGTGCCGCAGACGATTGCGGGGTCATCGCCGAAAAAGCGATCGCCGTGCAGCTCCTGGAATTTCTCCACGAAAGTCGCGATGCAGTCGATCGTGTCCGGTCGTCCAGGGTTGCGCGCGAGCTGGACGCGCTGCCAGGGCGTCAGCTTGTTGTAGATCTCCCGCTTCAGAAGATCGAGCTGCTTGCGGAGCTCGTCGATCGATCCGGAGAGATCGACGTCCATCTGCTCCGAGAACTTCTTCAGCTCTTCGATCTTCTTCTCGACGTCCTTGATCGGCTGCTCGAATTCGAGGAAATCTTCCACGAAATTCTCCTAAGCCGGCGAATGTGCTGACTTGCGCACGTTTTCGACCTGAACGCGGAGGCTCTGGATCACTGAAGCGACGTCTATCTGGCAGGAACGCGAAAGGGCTTCGAGTTCCTCGATCCGTTTCTCGATCTGCTTGAGAGTTTTGTCAAACTCCCGGGTGGCGTCCAACCGTGAGGCCCCTTGGATGGGAAGCGGTTGATGGTATCGCGGTGGGGGTGGGGGGGGTCAAGAGAAAGAAAAAGTTGGAACGGTCGGAGGCAGTGGATACGATGCGGGGGAGGACGGGCGTCCGCTCTTATAGACGCAACATCAACAGGCACAATGATTTAGGAATTCTATCCCCATGAATGTCTGGCAGATAGAGACGGCGATAAAGCCTGGTCTCTCGGATCCGGCCGGAAATGGGATCCTCGCAGACGCCCGCGAAGCCGGCTTTTCATCACTTACGGATGTTCGTGTAGTTCGTGTATTCTTCCTTCAGGCCGAATTCGATCGCGCCTCCGCGGAGAAGGTCGCGGCGAATCTCTTCGCGGATCCCGTCACGGACCTCTGGAGCATCGGCGATCCCGTTTCGAAGAAACTCGCCGGCGCCTGGAACGCCATCACCATCACCCGCAAGCCGGGCGTCATGGACCCCGTTGAAGAATCGTCGCTCAAGGCTCTGCGCGACCTCGGCCTCCACCCGAAGTCCGTCCGCGCCGGGCGCAAAGTCCTCTACGAGGGCGACTCTTCCCCCGAACTCGAAAAGTGGGCGAAGAAAGCGCTCGCCAACGAAGTCGTCGATGAGATCGCGTTCGAGGACCTCACGATCCAGGAAATCCCGGCTTCGCGCATTCCGCCGTTCAAGAAAGTCATCGTCGCCATCCTCGAAGCCGACGACGCCGCGCTCGAGAAAGTCAGCAAGGACGGCCAGTTGTCCCTGACGCTTCGCGAAATGCAGACGATCCGGGATCACTACGCAGCGGAGAAGCGCGACCCGACGGACGCGGAACTCGAGACGATCGCGCAGACGTGGAGCGAACACTGCAAGCACAAGACGCTGACGGGCGTGATCGAATTCGGCGGCGAGCGGATCGACAACCTGCTCAAGAGCACGATCGTCAAGGCGACCGATTTCATCAAGGCGCCGTGGTGCCTGAGCGTGTTCAAGGACAACGCGGGCGTCATTGCGTTCGATGACGAGTGGGCGCTCACGTTCAAGGTCGAGACGCACAATCACCCGAGCGCCCTCGAGCCGTATGGAGGCGCGGGCACGGGGATTGGCGGCGTCCTGCGCGACACGATGGGTGTAGGACTTGGCGCCAAGCCGATCGCCAGCACTGACGTCTTCTGCGTCGCGCCGCCGGACACGAAACCGGAAAGTGTTCCCCCGGGCGTCCTGCACCCGAAGAAAGTGCTCAAGGGCGTCGTTTCGGGAGTGAAGGACTACGGCAACCGCATGGGGATCCCGACGGTGAACGGCGCCGTCCTGTTCGACGAGCGCTACCTGGGCAATCCCCTGGTCTATGCCGGAAACGTCGGCCTTCTGCCTCGCACCATGGTCGAGAAGGAATCCCTTCCCGGCGATATCATCGTCGTCGCCGGCGGCCGGACCGGGCGCGACGGGATTCATGGCGCGACGTTTTCGAGCGCAGAACTCACACACGAAAGCGAGTCGCTGAGCGGCGGCGCCGTTCAGATCGGGAATGCCATCACCGAGAAGCGCCTGCTGGACGTGATGCTGCAGGCGCGCGACCAGGGCTTGTACCGGGGAATCACGGACTGCGGAGCGGGCGGCCTTTCGAGCGCCGTCGGTGAAATGGGGGAGCGGTGCGGAGCCGAGGTCCACCTGGAGAAGGTCCCGCTGAAGTACGACGGGCTGACCTACACGGAGATCTGGATCAGCGAAGCGCAGGAGCGCATGGTCTTTGCCGTGCCGCCGGAGAAACTGGACGCGCTTCTCCGGTTGTTCGCGAGCGAAGACGTCGAGGCCACCCCGATCGGAAAGTTCACCGACTCCGGCCGCCTGCGCCTGCTCTTCAGCGGCACCGAGGTCGCGAATCTCGACATGCACTTCCTCCACAAAGGCGTCCCCCAGTGGACGCGCAAAGCGGAGTGGAAGATGCCGGAGCTCTCCGAGCCCGCGCGGCCGAAGGAAATGGACTGGGCGAAGGAGGTCCTGAAGTTGCTCGGGTCGTGGAACGTGGCGTCGAAAGAATGGATTGTGCGGTTGTACGACCACGAAGTGCAGGGGCGGCTGGTCGTGAAGCCGTTCGTCGGCCCGAAGGCCGGCCCCGGCGACGCCGCAGTAATCCGCCCGGTCTTCGGTTCGAACCGCGGCGCTGCGATCGGCTGCGGGATGTGCCCGCGCTACGGCGACATCGATCCGCACGGGATGGCGCTCGCCGCGATCGACGAGGCGCTTCGCAACGTAGTCGCCGTCGGCGGCGACCCGAGGCAATGCGCGATCCTCGACAACTTCTCGTGGGGCAACTGCGCCAAGCCCGACCGGCTCGGCTCGCTCGTCCGCGCGGCGCAAGGCTGCCGCGACGGCGCCATGGCTTACCGCACCCCGTTCATCAGCGGCAAGGACTCGCTCAACAACGAGTTCTCCCACGGCGGCGAGACGATCGCCGTCCCGCCGAGCCTGCTGATCAGCGCCCTCTCGATCGTTCCCGACGTTCGCCAGTGCGTCACCATGGATCTCAAGAAGGCCGGCAACGCCCTCTGGCTGGTCGGCGAAACCCGTGAAGAAATGGGTGGCGGCGAGTGGTACCGCCTCCACGGCTGGCTCGGGATGCTCTCTCCGACGCCGGACATCCGCGAAGCTCCGAACGTTCTCGCCGCCATGCACGCCGCGATCACGCACGGCCTGGTCCGCTCCTGCCACGACCTCTCCGAAGGCGGCCTCGCCGTCGCCGCCGCGGAGATGGCGCTCGCGGGCGGGATCGGCTGCGAAGTTGCACTCGATGCCGTCCCGACGCCGGTGCCGCTCCCCGTCGATGCGCTTCTGTTCAGCGAGACATGCACGAGGTTCCTGGTCGAAGTGGACAAGGCGAGCGAAGTGGCGTTCGCGAAATTGTTCGAGAAGTTCGCGGCGCGGAAAGTAGGTGAGGTCACCGGCCGCAGCGGCATCTGGTTCACGAAGGGCGGAAAGGCGGTGTGCGTGGTGCCGGTCGAGGAAGCGGAGAAGGCATGGAAAGGAAAAATGGACTGGTAGGCATTCCGCGCGCCGCTTCAACGCGCTTCAGCGTTGGCCAGGCCATCCGTCACTCGCGGCCGGGAGACGCGAGGCACGAGCCGGACCCAGCCCTGGATCCGCACGAAGAGGAAGAACACCGCGAGCCAGAACGAAGTGCGGTGTACGTCGCCGGCGAGGACCCGCACGACGGCGCGGCGAACCCCGAACCAGTTCACCGGCGGGCTCATGAAGCAGTCCAGCCAGGCAGGTCGCTCGTAGAAGCCACGGACGAAGCGCGTGTAAGTGTCGACGGCCTGAAAGAAACTCCGCGAAGATCCATCGAAGTCTGCGGAGCGGACGCAGCCCTGCTTCCTGATCGCAGCGTCGATCGCCTCCGCGCACAGGATCGCGTGGCGCTGGGAGAGGCAGAAGCCGGTTGAAAAGATCGGGTCGAGGAAGGCGGCAGCGTCGCCGACCAGGGACCAGCTTTCACCATGGGCGGTGTCGCAGCGGTTCGAATAGTCGGCCTCGATGCGTACGGGCGAAACGCGGTTCGCCCCCGTCATCCGGTCGCGCAGGTGCGACGACGCCTCGATGAGGTGGTCGAGAAGGTCCGCCGGTTCTCCGCGCCAACGGTCGCGCACGGAGCGGTCGACGACGCACCCGACGCTCGTGCGGTTGTGCCTGCCGTGGATCTCGAGCGGAATCACCCAGTACCACGCGTCGGCCGCGGTGACGACCGTGATGATCCCCTCGCGAATCCCGTCGGGAAGCTTCACGTCGTCATAGTGCGCGAAAACCGCAAGTTTCGTCAGGCTCTCGATGCCGCGTCGCAGGCCGAGGCGTTTCCCCATGAAGGACTTGATTCCGGAGCAATCGAGAAGCGCGTGGGCGCGCTCGCACACTTCCTTTCCCTTCGCATCGCGCCACCTGACCTCGACGCCGGGGTTCAGCAGCTTGACTTCCTCCACGCGACAGCCGTACCGGATGTCCGCGCCGCACGACCTCGCATGCTCGACCGCCGCCTCGTCGAACTTCGCACGGTCAACCTGGATCGCGTCCCTGAGGCCTTCCTCGAGCCACTCGGCGAACCAGAAATGCGCGATGTCCCTGTTGTCCGCCGTGACGAAGTCCGCGCCGCCCTTGTACGGAAAGCCCAGCGGCTTCAGCTTTTCCCAGAGACCGAGCTGCTTCCAGATCCGCACGGCCGCCGGAAGCATCGATTCGCCGATGTGAAAGCGGGGGAATTCCTCGGCTTCCAGGCAAAGGACGGAGCGTTTCGCCTGGGCCAGGACCGTGGATGCGGCCGAGCCCGCCGGGCCGGCGCCGATCACGATGCAGTCGAGCACGGGGTATCCCAGAAGAGACGTGGCAGAACGAGAGATGGTAGCGGGGGACTCGCACGGAGTCGCGCATTGGCGCCGCTGGATTTTCCCCCTTGCCGCCGCCGATGGAGCGTGTAGCCTCCGCTCTCCCGGGGCGGCCCTTCGCCGCCCCACTTCCGTTTCCGGAAAGGACGTCCGTCATGTCTCCCCGCAACGTCATCATCGTCGGCGCGACCGGAGCGGTCGGCCAGGAATTCCTCAGGGTCCTCGAGCAGCGCGAGTTTCCGGTGAAGAACCTGAAACTGTGCGCCAGCGCGAAGTCCAGGGGGAAGGCGATGAAGTTCCGGGGGGAGACGCTCAAGGTGGAAGAATTGAAGGCGGACTCGTTCAAGGGACAGGAGATCGGACTCTTCAGCGCCGGCAGTTCGGTGTCGAAGGAATTCGCGTGGATCGCGGCGAAAGCCGGGTGCGTCGTCGTGGACAACACGAGCGCGTGGCGGATGGATCCGCGGGTGCCGCTGGTCGTGCCGGAGGTAAACCCAAAGGCGATTGCGCGGCACGAGGGGGTCATTGCGAACCCGAACTGCTCGACGATCGGGATGGTCGTCGTGCTCAAGCCGCTTCATGACAAGGCCCGCATCCGCCGCGTGGTCGTAACGACGTTCCAGAGCGTGAGCGGCGCCGGGTCCAAGGCGGTGGAGGAGTGCATCGAGGAGTCGAAGGCGGTGCTTGCGGGGAAGGAGTACAAGCGGACGATCTTTCCCCACCAGATCGCGTTCAACTGCATTCCGCAGATCGGACAGAAGAAGGAGACGTTCGGGAAGGACGGATACACGGACGAGGAGACGAAAATGATCCATGAGACGAAGAAGATCATGGAGGACGACACGATCGCGGTGGCGCCGACGTGCGTGCGGGTGCCCGTGCTTCGCGGCCACAGCGAGAGCGTGAACATCGAAACTGCGAAGCCGCTGACGGCGGAAAAGGCGAGGGAGATCCTGGGATCGTCGTCCGGCGTGAAGGTCGTGGACGATCCTTCGAAGATGGCGTACCCGCTCGCGACCGACGTGGCGGGGCACGACGAGTGCTACGTGGGGCGGATCCGGAAGGACCCGACGGTGGAGAACGGGCTGCACCTGTGGATCGTCTCGGACAACATCCGCAAGGGCGCCGCGCTGAACGCGGTGCAGATTGCGGAGATGATCTGACGGCGGAGCGGGGTAACCTGCGGCGATGAAGCACGGAATCGCAAGGGCGGGGCTCGTCACGGGCCTCGCCCTTTTTATTTGCAACGGGCGGGGGAGCGCCGATCCGAGGGCGAGGATCCGGGAGGCGATCGCCCGCGGGGACGTGAAAGGGGCTTCGAAGAATCTCGCGGCTGAGGCCAACCGGCTGCGGATCACGGGCCAGCCGCCGACCCTGGCGACCGCGGTCGACATGCAGAACCTGTATCTCCAGATCGGCGAGGCCTCGGGAGTCAGCCTGGTCCGAATGATGCTCGAAAGCGAAGCGGACGAGGAGTACATCAAGGCGCGCGGGGCAGCGTCGCGCGCGGGATTCGAGAAAGTGCTGACCCTCGACCCGCGGCATCGGCCCGCCCGGAGGGCGCTGGCCACCATCGCTGCGGACGAAGGGAAGTGGCCGGAGGCCCGGCTCTCTTTCGAGGTGCTGGTGGAAGAGGATGGCAAAGACGCCGAGACCCGCCACCGCTTCGCATTCGCGCTGTGCCGGCAGGACGATCTCGACGGCGCCCTGGACCAGTGGGCGGCAGCTCTGAGCGAGAATCCGGCGCACGCGGATTCCTGGTACGGCTGCGGCGTTCTCTGGCTCAACCGCGGTCTGTTCGATTCCGCGGAAAAGGCGCTTCGGACGGCATTGAGAATCGATCCGATTCACTGGGGCGTGCGCGAAGCGCTGATCCAGGCGCTGGTCGGCCAGGAGAAGTTCGAGGAGGCGACATCGATGCGCGTCAAGCTGCGCGAACTCGCGCCGAAGCTGCCCCGCATTGGCGACCGGATCGTGGTTGCCGTTCTGCCTCGACGAGGCGGGGCGACGCGAATCCGCGAAGCGCTCCTCGATTCGGTTCCGTGGCTTTTCCGCATTGAACGGTTCGAAAACGGCCAGCCGTCGCCGAGCCTGGAGTTGCGCCGGGACGGGGAAGCCTTTGTCTGGGGTGAGGCCCCTGACAAAGGAGAATTCCGCCCCGTCAAGCCGGTGCCTGCGCTTCCGGACCTGCAGGAAGTTCTACGCGAGGCGCAGTAGCGCGAGGAATGCCCTCCCGGCGGCGCGAACGCGGAGTAAGCTTCCGGGATGAAGAACGCAAAGGCGGCAGCGGGATTGGTCATGGCGCTTGCCCTCAGCGGGCCGGCGATGGCGCAGGAGAACGACAAGCGGGGGGCGCCCGTTCAGCGACACCTTGCCTGGCGAAAGGAGCTGGTGAAGGGAAACCTGGACCCGCTTCGCAACGCACTCAAGCACTTGAAGAAGGACATGGCTCTTGGCGGACGGCTCGGGATCTCGATTGAAGACGCGATGGACCTTCAGAACCTCGAGTTGCAGCTTCCGTCCGACGGCTCCGCGAGCATCGTCGAGATTTTCGGGCTTCCGGCGGCCGACCTGGCCTTCATGCGGGCAAGAACCGCGCCCAGCCGGCGGTCTTTCGAGGCGGTCCTTGCCAACCATCCAGGACACCGGCTCTCGCGCCGGGCGATTGCGATGATGGATGCGGACGAAGGGAAGTGGGTTGAGGCGCGGCGCGAGTTTGAGCGTCTCGTTTCTGAGAACGGGAACGACGCGGAGACCCGGCATCGCTTTGCGTTTGCCGCGTACTACAAGGGCGAGATCGAGCTGGCCCTGGACCAATGGGGCGCCGCGATTGCCGCGGATCCCGGTTGTGCCGATGCCTGGTACGGAATCGGCGTCGTCTGGTTGGGTCGAGGGCTGTTCGAGTCTGCCGAAAGGGCGCTGACCAAGGCGCTCGAATTCGACCTGGTTCACTGGAGGGCGCGGGAAGGCGTCATCCAGGCGATGGTCGGCCAGAAGAAAATGGGGGATGCGAAGCGGGAGCGCGGGGTGATGAAGGCCCGGGCCACCCAGTTTCCGAAGATCGGGGATCAGATCAAGGTGGCCGTTCTGCCTCGCGCGGGCGGCGCCTCCATCACACGGGAGGCCCTGCTCGACTCGGTCCCGTGGCTTTTCCGCATCGAGCTCTTCGATCAAGCCAGGCCGGGAGGCAAACCGATAAAGATCATGGAGTTGCGTCGGGACGGTGAAGCGTTTGCGTGGGGCGAGATCTCGGAGAACGGCGATTTCCGCGCCGTCAAGCCCCTCACGGCGCTTCCCGAGCTCGAACAAGTCCTCGAGGAGGCCAAGTGACCGACGTGGGAAAGCTCTCGCGGTCGTTCCTGGTGTGGTCGGTCTGCATTGCGCTGGCCGTGTACCTCATGAACCCGACGGCAGGCGAACTCGAACTCCTGCCCGACCGCGCGCCGTTCTACGGAAACATCGACGAGGTCATCGCCACCGTAATCCTGGTCAGCGGCCTCCGGTACTTCGGGCTCGACGTTGCAAAGTTTTTCCAGAAGAGGCCAGGCGAATGACGGGGGAGGCCAAGCGCAACATCCGGCTGACCATCGAGTACGAAGGGACGAACTACGCCGGGTGGCAGCTTCAGGACGACCAGCCGACGGTTCAGGCTGTCGTGGTGATGGCGATCGAGAAGTCGCTCGGTGAAAGGGTCACGGTTTACGGCGCTTCGAGAACGGACGCAGGCGTGCACGCGCGAGGGCAGGTGGCGAATTTCCGGACGGGGAGCGGGATGGCGGCGTGGAAGATCGCGCACGCGCTGAACGCCCACCTGCCGGAGGACGTGGCCGTGACGGAAGCGGTGGACGCGCCGGAGGACTTCCATTCCCAGTTCATGGCGAAAGGAAAGTGGTACCAGTACCGCGTTCGCAACGACCGCTACCGCTCGGCGCTCGACCGGGCATTTTCGCATCTCGTGAGGAACGGGCTGAACCTGAAAGCGATGCAGGAGTCGGGAAAACGGCTCGAGGGTGAACACGACTTCCGGGCGTTTGCGACACAGATCGACGCCGGGAAGAACTCGGTCCGCACCATGAAGCGGGTGTCGTGGACGAAGGAGGGCCCGATGCTCCTGCTGGACGTCGAAGGCGACGGATTCCTCTACAACATGGTGCGGACGTTTGCAGGGACGATGCTGAAGATCGGCAGCGGAGCGTGGCCGGCGGAACGGATGACCGGGATCCTGGCGTCGAAGGACCGCAAGGAGGCCGGACCCGTTGCGCCTGCAAAGGGACTGACGCTGATGGAAGTGCGTTTCTGAGCGTGAAGAAAGGCAGAGACAGTGAAGCGGTACCTGAGCGCAACTTGCAGGCAGGCCGGCGGGCAGGCGGGGGGAGCTCCGTGAGCTGGCTGGACGCCTCCATTCTCGTCATCCTTCTGCTCGGCGCCTGCCTCGGCGCGCTGACGGGAGCATTCTGGCAGATCGCCCGCGTTTCCATGGCACTGCTCGGCGCCCTGGGTGCGCTCCGGTGGGGCGCATGGGCCTCGAGCATGCTGGAGAACCGATTCAGTCCCGCCGTCGCTTCCGTCTTCGCGTACTTCCTCGTTTTCCTGTTCCTCTACCTCGCCGCCTATGCGATCTGTTCCTTGATCGACAGCGGGCTCAGAATCGCGGATCTCAAGTGGGTGGACCGCCTCCTGGGCTCGGGCCTCGGCGCCGCAAAGGCCATGGCAGCGGTCCTGGTCGCGCTGGCAGGGTTGTCCATGTACCCGACCCGCGAATTCTCCTCGGACATGCGATCCTCCGTTCTCGCGCCGATGATGCTCCGGGGCGCCGAAGCCGCGCTCCCCGTCGAGGCAAAGACACGAGTCCGCTGGATGCTCGACGAGGCCCAGCGCCGCCTCGAACCGTTTTACGGGGACGCGACGGAAGCGCCGCGCGCGTTCGCTACCGCCCTCGCCCCTGAGGGGCAGCGGTGAGCCGGCCGGTCCGCGTCTTTCACGTCATCACGCGGATGATCCTCGGCGGAGCGCAGGAGAACACGCTTCTCACCGTCGAAGGACTGCACCGGCGCGGATGGGACGCCTGGCTGGTGTCGGGACCGGCAGAGGGGCCGGAAGGGGAGCTACTGACCCGCGCGCGGCGCGGCGGATTTCCGGTCGTCGAGGTGCCGACGCTTCGGCGCGCGGTGCGTCCGGTTCCGGACCTGAGAGCATTTCACTCGCTGGCGTCCCTGTTTCGACGGGAGCGCCCCGACATCGTCCACACGCATTCGTCCAAGGCCGGCATCCTCGGCCGCTTCGCCGCAGCCGCCGCGGGTGTACCGCGAGTCATCCACACGATTCACGGGTTGCCCTTCCACCCGTACGCCGCTCCCGCCGCGAATCTGGCGTTCATCTGGTCCGAGCGCGCGGCCGCGGAGGTGACCGAGCGGATCGTCGTGGTGGCGGACGCGATGAAGCGGAAGGCGCTGGCGGAACACATCGGGCGTGAAGAGCAGTTTGTGCGCGTGTGGAGCGGGATGGAGATCGAACCGTATCTGGCCCCGAAACGCCCTCGAGCCGCGGTGCGAGCGGCGCTGGGAATCCCGCAGGACGCGCTTGTCGCCTGCAAGATCGCGCGGCTGTTCGAGCTGAAGGGGCACGATTTCGTGCTTGAAGCCGCGGCGAAGGCGAGTCCCCGGATTCACTACCTCTTTGTCGGGGACGGGCTGTGGCGCGAGCGGCTCGCGCGAAAAGCGGATGAGCTCGGCCTGAAGGGACGGATGCACTTTGCGGGTCTCATCCCGCCGAAGGACGTGCCTGACTACCTGCACGCCTCGGACCTGCTTGTCCACGCCTCGCTGCGCGAGGGCCTGGCGCGAGTTCTCCCGCAGGCCCTGCTGGCAGGGTTGCCGACGATCTCGTTCGACATCGACGGAGCGAGCGAGGTGATCGAACACGGGGTGACGGGACTGCTCGTGAAAGCAGAGGACGTGGCGGGCCTGGCTGCAGCGCTCAACCGCGTCGCAGAGGACCTGCCTGCCGCCCGGAAGTGGGGGGATCGCGGCCGGGAAATCTGCCGTGAGAGATTCTCGGCGGACCTCATGGTCGATTCGCTGTCGAAGCTCTACGGCAACCCGAAGAGTCCTTGATACCTCGGGCGGTTCCGTGCGGAGGGGGACAACCTTGGGTCGGGTCGGGCGTAGTCGGCCGAATCAGGAGCGCTTGGCAAACCACCCCGGCCCCGCCGACGAAGCCTGACCCGACCCAAGGTTGTCACCCTCCGCACGGTTGCTACAATTCGGGTTCATCCCCGGGGCGTGGAGTACCAGAACTTGAGAGCCATCATTTCCGACATTCATGCAAACCTTGAAGCTCTCGAGGTGGTTCTTAAACACATCAAAGACCAGGGAATCACCCAGATCCAGTGCCTCGGGGACGTCGTCGGGTACGGGCCGAACCCGGTCGAATGCACGGATATCGCGCGTTCCACGGTCGAATGGTGCCTCCTGGGGAATCATGACGAAGCGGTGGTGGACGAGGTCATCGGCGGAATCGGTTTCAACCCGCTTGCCCGCGGGGTGATCGACTGGCACCGCAAGGAGCTGAAGCCCGGCTGGCTGTCGAACCGCCAGAAGAAGGACCGCTGGGACTGGCTGAGGTCGCTTCCCCGCCTCAAGAAAGAGGCCGAATTCATGTACGTCCACGGCTCTCCCCGGGACCCCACGATGGAGTACGTGCTTCGCTCGGACTGCGAGGACCTGATGGGCGGGATGCCCGACAAAATCCGCGAGTGCTTCGAGAAAATGGAGCAGTCCTGGATCTGTTTCAATGGGCACACGCACGACCCGGGCGTCATCACGGACGACGGCAAGTTTCACACACCGGCCGAGTTGAACATGGAGTACAAGTTCGAGCAGGGCAAGAAGGCGCTCATCAACGTGGGGAGCATCGGTCAGCCGCGCGACGGCGACCCTCGTTCCTGCTACGTGACCATCGAAGGAGACCAGCTCAAGTATCACCGGGTCGAATACGACTGGAAAAAGACCGCGGAAAAGATCCGCGGGATTTCGTCGATCGACCCGCGGATGGGCGACCGGCTCGGGCTCGGACGTTGAGAGCCCGCGCCACACTCGAGAGGGGGACCGGCATGCGCGTCCAGATCGCCGTGAAGCACATGGACATCTCGGAAGCCATGAAGGATTACGCGGAAGAGCGGGCGGCGAAGCTTGAACATTATTTCGACCGCATCAATTCGATGAAGGTGATCCTGAACCGCGACGGCAATCTCTACAGCGCGGAGATGCTCTGCGGCGGCGCACGAGGCATTCAGCTTGTCGCACACGAGAAGCACAAGGACCTGTTCGCAGCCATGGATCTCGTGACGGACAAGATGGAACGGCAGTTGACGAAGCTGAAGGAGAAAGTGAAAGGGCATCACATGAAGAAAGCGCCGAAGTCGGCGGAGTTGCGTTGAACGGGGAATGGCCGTTCACTTCTGCGGCGATTCGCAAGGGGTAGTCGGACGGAACAGCGGCCGGGATACCGCTGACTACGGTGAGAGGCACAAAGAACCATGAAGCTGACCGATCTGCTGACCAGGGAGTCCATCGTCGATGACATTCAGTCGACGGACAAGAAAGGTGCGCTTCGCGAACTGGCCGAAGTTCTCCGCGCCGCGCGCAAGCCGCCTGCCTACAAGGCCGCGGACGTTCTCGAAGCGCTGCTCAAGCGCGAAAAAATGGGCACGACGGGCATGGGGGGAGGAGTGGCTCTTCCCCACGCCAAGGTCGAGGGCCTGACGGGCCTTTACGGCGCGTTCGGGCGGTCGCGGGACGGGATCGATTTCGGCGCCGTGGACGGCGAAAAGGTCCACTGCATGTTCATGATCCTTTCGCCTCCGTCGGA
This sequence comes from Planctomycetota bacterium, assembly GCA_038060895.1. Classification (GTDB taxonomy): domain Bacteria; phylum Planctomycetota; class MHYJ01; order WSZJ01; family WSZJ01; genus WSZJ01. Next base: position 57,694 of record JBBTCT010000033.1, on the reverse strand, counting down.
AGCGAATGCGCACCTGGCGGCGCTGAAGCGGCTGTCGGCGGGGATTCGCCTGCCGAACATGCTGAAGTTCCTGCGGGCGGCGAGGGGGTCGAAGGAGATCTGGGATCTCCTTCGTGAGATGGACGATGCGGTGGGGGCCTGAGCGCGGTGGCGGAAAAAACGGTGACGATCCAGAACGCGCACGGCCTGCACGTGCGGCCGGCGACAAAGCTGGCAGACCTTGCAGGAAGGTTCAAGAGCCAGGTCACGATTCACAAGGACGGCCAGGACGTTGCGGCGCGCAGCATCATCGAGTTGCTCACGCTGGCCGCGGCGCAGGGAACCCAGCTGACCATCCGGGCCGAGGGCCCCGACGCGACGGAGGCGGTGGACGCGATCGAAAAGCTGGTGAATTCACGGTTCGGGCTCGAATGAGCGGAAAATAGGGCGATGCAGATCCTCAAAGGAACTCCTGTCAGCCCGGGAATCGTCATCGGGGAGGCATTCCTCCTCGATTTCGAGGAGTACCGCATGCCCCGGCGGGCCGTCGAGCCGGAGCAGATCGAGCTGGAGGTTGCCCGCTTCCAGGTCGCCGTTGACAAGGTCGTCGGGGAAATCACGGAGGACGTGAAACGCCTCGAGGCGGCGATGCCCGAGGACGACCTCCACGAGATCTTCAACGGGCACATCGCGATCGCGCGCGACCTGGTGCCGTCGATCATCGATTCCATCCGCAAGTACCGGTTCACGCCCGAGCACGCCGTTTCCAAGAAGATCCGGACGACGATCAAGCAGCTCACTTCGCGCGACGACCCGAGCGGATTTGCGGCCAGGATCGTGGCGGATTTCACGGACGTGGAGAAGCGACTGCTGAGGGCGCTCTTCGGCGACCGCGGCGGCATGAAGAGCAGCGCGAACGGCAAGTCCGTCGTCTTTGCGCGCGACCTGACTCCTTCGCAGACGATCGCACTCGACCGGACGAAGATCCTCGGATTCGTGACGGAATTCGGCGGGAGGACGAGCCATACGGCGATCCTGGCCCGCGCCCACGGGATCCCGGCTGTCGTGGGAATCCCGGATGTCACGCGGGACGTGAGCGGTGGCGACACCGTGATCGTGGACGGCGCGAAAGGGATCGTGATCGTCGAGCCGGATGGTGAAACGCTGAAGAAGTACCGCGCTCTCGAGAAGAACTTCATCAATTTCGAACGGCGGACCGCGGACGAGATGCGGTCGCAGCCGTCGGAAACGCGCGACAGCATCGCCATTGCGTTGCTGGCGAACATCGAGCGTCCCGAGGAAGCGACGACCGCGAGAGAATTCGGGGCGTGCGGTATCGGCCTGTTCCGCACCGAGTTTCTCTATTTTGACGCTCGTAACCTCCCCACGGAGAAGGACCAGTTTGAGAAGTACCGCCAGGTCCTGAAGGTCATGGACGGGCGGCCGGTCACGATCCGTGCACTGGACATCGGCGCCGACAAGGAAGTTTCCGGCATCACGGCCCAGGAACGAAACCCGTTCCTCGGCTGCCGCGGCATCCGCCTCCTCTTTGAACGCATGGACCTGTTCCGGACGCAGCTCCGCGCGATCCTGAGGGCCAGCGCCTTCGGCAAGATCCGGCTGATGTTCCCGATGGTCTCGACGCTCGAAGAAATCAAGCAGGCCAAGGCCATCGTCGCCGACGTCCGTGAGGAGCTGGACGCGGAAGGAGTGACCGTGGACCCGGAAATGCCGGTCGGGATCATGATCGAAGTTCCCAGCGCGGCCATCGCGGCGGACATCCTGTGCACCGAATCGGATTTCCTGTCGATCGGGACGAACGACCTCGTGCAGTACGTGATGGCCGTGGACCGCGTGAACGAGAAAATCGCACCGCTGTACCAGCCCGCCCATCCCGCGGTGCTGCGGCTGATCCGAAGCGTGATCGACGCCGGCGCCAGGGCCGAGCGCCCCGTCTCCATGTGCGGTGAAATGTCCGGCGACCCGCTCTTCACCGCCCTTCTCCTCGGGTTCGGTCTCCGCAGTTTCAGCGCCGTCCCGAGCGCGCTTCCCGAAGTCAAAAAGGTCCTGCGATCGGTCTCGATTCCGGAGGCAAAGGCGATCGCAAAGGACGCGCTTGATCTTCCGGACGCCCACCAGGTCGTCGAGTACCTCACCGAGAAAACAAAGCGAATCATCCCGGAACTCTTTTAGACTGCAGGGGTTGTGATCAGGGGAAGTCCGCCTGTTCTTCCGAACCTGACAGGAGCTCGAACATGAAAAAGCTGCTCGTAGCCGGCCTGGCGCTGGCACTTTTCGCGCCGTCGGCCGCAGAGACGATCCGGATGCGCGACGGTTCGTACCACTCCGGCGAGGTCGTTTCTTCCGACGACGATGTGGTGCGGATCAAGTTTGCGGAAAAAGGGCTGGAGCTCGAGCTGAAGTGGGACCAGCTGGCGGCCGGTGAGGCGCAACGCCTGCGGACCCGGCAGGCGATGGAAAAGGCGTCGCGCTTCAAGATTGACGGGGAAGTCATCTACACGCGCAGCGACACGCTCGAGGGGATCGTCCTCGAGGAAAACGCGGACCGGGTCAAGCTGCGGACGGCCAAAGGAACGAAAGACATCGCGGTTTCTTCGATCCGGCTGCGCCAGAAGGCGCAGATCAACATGCTGTCCGTGTACACGCCGGACGAGATGTACACGGCGAAGGCTGCGCTCTACAAGCTTGAGACGCCCGCCGGAAACTTCGATCTCGCGGAGCTCTGCCTGGCGATCGGCCTGTTCGCGAAGGCGAAGGAGCACTTCACAAAAGCGCTTGAAATCGACCCCACCTGGAAAGGGCGCGTCGATCCGAAGCTGGCAAAGGCCGAGTCGGGAATCAAGGAGGCGGAAGCGGCGGCCATGCTGAAGGAGGCGGAGAAGCTCGTATCGGACGACAAGCTGGAGGAAGCGGTCGCGAAGTTCAAGGAGATCATCGAGAAGTACCCGGGGACGGCGGCGGCGGTGAAGGCGGCTGACCTGGCGAGCAAAGGGGAAGGAGACGTCTCGACGCTCAAAGGGGAACAAAAGAAGGAAGCGGACAAGAAGACCGCGAAGGCGTACTACGACGAGATGAAGTCGCTGATCGGCAAGGTGATCGCGAAGAAGGACCTGACGTTTGACGACATCAAGGGGTACGCGGAGAAGGGGCTGGCGATCGAGATTCTCGACAACCTGGCGACGAAGCTGAAGGTCGACCGGAAACAGCTGGAGATGGACTGGAAAGCGCGCGAACTGGACGAGTGGAAAACCGCTTCGTATGGCGAAGGGTCGTGGCTGATGGACCCTGCGGACCTGGCGATCGAAAAAGGGACGAGCCAGGACGACATTGCAAAGAAGCGAGAGAAGGAAGCCATGATCGCCCTCCTGAAGAAGCAGGCGGGGGACCAGCGGAAGCTCGTCAACGAGTGGTGGGCCAAGCAGAACACGACGGCCAAGATCAACTGGCTGACGGCGTACGCCGCGGAGAAGACGATGATGATCAAGCCGGTCGAGCACGTGAACTGCTCCAAGTGTGCCGGAAAGGGAATCATGGGAGCCTCGACGCTCTGCCTGAGATGCATCGGGACAGGGCTGGACCGGGTCGTCTCCTACAAATAGGGCGAGCGTGAAGTGCCAGGGCTGCGGACATGACAACCTGACGACCTCGCGCTTTTGCGGCGGTTGTGGACTGTCTCTTGCCGCCGCGGCGCCAACCTCGGCCTGTCCCCGTTGCCGGGCGCCGAACCCGCCCGGCTGCCGGTTCTGCAATCAATGCGGCTCACGGCTGGGCACCGCGGCGTTCCAGGACGAGGGAAAAGAGCGGCGCGTGGTCACGGTGCTCTTCGCGGATGTGAGCGGCTTCACGTCGCTCGCGGAAAAGCTCGACCCGGAGGAAGTTGAAGAGCGGATCCGGGCGTGCTGGGCGCGGCTGACCCCGGTGATCGAAAAGCACGGCGGGTACGTGGACAAGTACATCGGCGACGCCGTGATGGTGCTCTTCGGCGCGCCCACCGCGCACGAGGACGACCCGGAGCGTGCCGTGCGCTGCGCACTGGCCCTTCATCACGCCCTGCGCGCGGACCGGCTCCGCCTGCGGATCGGAGTACATACCGGCGAGGTCATCGTCGGATCGGTGTCGGACCGCGGCGAAAAGGACTACACGGCCATGGGAGACACCGTCAACACCGCGAGCCGGCTGCACACGCATACTCAACCGGGCCGCACTGTCGTCAGCGTCGCGACACAGAAGCTGGTGGAAGGGAAATTCGCGGTGCGGGCGCTGGAGCCGCTTCAGGTGAAGGGGAAGAGCGACGCGCTCAACGTGTTCGAGGTCGTGGGTCCGGCGCCCCGGATTCAATCGGCCTCGGGGCTCTCCACGCCGTTCGTTGGCCGGTCCGTCGAACTTGCACGCCTCGATGCGCTCCTCGAAAAGGCGCGCTCGACTCAGTCGATGGTCGCCATCGGCATCGCCGGTTCACCGGGCGTCGGCAAGGCCCGGCTGGTTGCGGAGTGGCGTCGCCGCGCGGAGAAGTCGTGGCCGGAGGCGGTGTTTCTTTCGGGTGACGCCGTCCCCTACGGAGGAGAACCGTCCCGCGCCGTCCGAGCCGCAGTCCTCGGCCGATATGGCGAGGAAGCGGAAACCGGCGACCTCCTGCGTTCCCTGACCGAAGATCTTGCCGCCGGTGGCGACCGCAGCCCGGAGCTCTCCGCGGGATTCATCGGCCTCCTCTTCGGCCTGGAGTCCGGCACGCGGGTCCGGCACCTGGACCCGCGAGACGTCCGAGTCGCGGCCTTCGCGGCTCTTCGAAATCTGCTGGTCGGCCTTTCGCGCCGAGGGCCCGTCGTCCTCATGCTCCATGAGCTCCAGTGGGCAGACTCCGGAACCACCGACTTCATCGAGAACCTCCTCAAGTCCCCGCTTCCCGCCGCCGTCGTGCTGGTCGCAGTCGCGCGCACGGAGGCGTTTCGAGAAAGGCCGTCGCTCGCGGAAATCGAGCGCGTCGAGCTGGCCGCGCTCACCCCCGGCGAAACGGACGAATTCATCCGCTCGCTCCTGGGGGGCCGCGACCTTCCGCGAGAGCTCGCGGAACTGCTCCATCACCGCTCCGAGGGAAACGCGTTTTTCCTCGAGGAAATGCTGCACAGCCTCGTCGAAGACGGGGCTCTGGCCGAGGACACCGACGTCGAGCTGGACGGGGACGGACTGGCGCTGAAACCGAGCCGGACTCTTCGGCTCGCGCGTCCGCTGGAAGAAGTCCGGCTCCCGCATACCGTGCAGGGCGTGGTGACCTCCCGCATCGACGCGCTTCCGGACGACTCCCGCAAGGTCCTCAAGGCCGCGGCAGTCGCAGGCCGGGTTTTCTCCAGGTCGATTCTCGAGCGCGTCCTCGAGCGCGGGGTGGATGAAGCGCTCGCCGAGTTGCTGCGCCGCGAAATGATCCACGAGCGCCCCGCGGCTATCCCGGGCGACCGCGAATTCGCTTTCGCGCACGCCCTCATCCCTGAAGTCGCCTACCGGGAAATCCTCCGGCGCAACCGCAAGACACTCCACCGGGGGATCGCGGAGGCGCTTGAGGAACGCCTCGGCCCCCGCCGCCCGCTCGACCTGCTCTCCGCCGCCGCCAACCACTTCGAGCAGGCCGACGTCCGCGACCGTGCCGTCTCTCTCTTCCTCGAGGCCGCCGGCCGCGCCCGGCAGGTTTATGCCAACCAGGAGGCACTTTCCTGTTACGCGCGAGTCCTTGCCATGGAGGAGCGCCCTGAGGCTCTTCGCGGCCGCGCCGAAGTCTGGATCCACATGGGGCGGCAGGCCGAAGCGCTCGCTGACCACCGCCGCCTCCGCGAGATTCACGCGCGCGACGGCGACGTCGCAAATCGGCGCCTCGCCGAAAACGGCATAGCCCACACCCTCGCCTACATGGAGCGCTTCGACGACGCCGAATCCGAAGCGCGGCGCATCGCGGAGGAGTCGTCGAAGGACGGTGACGGCGTGGCGGAATCCGCGGCTCTCAACACGCTGGGCGTGGTGATGGCGCGCCGGCAGCGCGATCGGGAAGCGGGGGATGCCTGGAAGCGGTGCGAGGCGGCGGCGCGAGCGACGGGGGACCGGCGAACGGCGGCGGCGGCGCTGAACAACCTCGGGCTGCTGGCCATGAGGCGAAGTGCCCTCGAGGAGGCGCGGGGGCTCTACGAGGAATCCATGACGCTGGAGAAGGCGGTGGGAAACCGTCCCGGGGTCATCGTCAGCCTCACGAACCTGGCGGAAGTCCAGTGGCGCCTCCAGACCGAGGCCGCTGCTGTCGCGACCTACCACGAGGCGATCCGCCTCTCTCGCGAAATCGGTCTCGTGTACGGCCTCGGGATCTGCCTGAACAACCTGGCAAACATCCACGCGCGCGGGTGCCGGTACCGGGAAGCGCTGGAGACCTACAACCAGGCGCTCTCGCTTCGGCGCGAGATGGGCGACCGCTCCGGGGTTGCGACGACACTTGGCAACGCGGCCATCGTGCGGTACCTGCTGGGAGACCTCGCCGGCGCGGCGTCCGCGCTCGACGCCGCGCTTGCGCTTGCCCGCGCCACACGCCAGCAGCGCGTCCTGGCGGCGGTCCTGGACGCACGCGGCAATCTGGCGCGGCTGGCCGGCGATTTCGCCGCGGCGGAACGTGACCACCGCGAAGTCGCCGCCGTGGATCCCTCCCGGGCGGCCGACAACCGGAATTCGATTGCTCTCGATCTTCTGGAGGCGGGAAGGCGCGAGGAGGCCCTTGCCCTGGCCGCCGAACTGCCTCCCGCCCTGGCGCTCCAGATTCGCGCCCTCGCGGGGGAGCCCGCCGCCGCCGCCACGATTCTCGCTTCGGTTCCTTTGCCGGTCCCGGAAGGCGTGCTTTGGACCGCGACGGCCGTCGCCGCCGGGGCGGTCCAGACCGAGCCCATCCTGCGCCGCTTCGCCGCAGAAGTCGAATCCCTGGGCCTCGTCGGGATCGCGTGGCGGGTGCGCGCCGATCTGGCAGCGATCTCCGGTTCGAGATCGGACGCCGCGGCGGCGGAACAGGAGGGAATGCGTCTCGCCGCGCAGCTTCCCGAGGGAAAACGACAGCTCTTCGAGGCTCACCCGGCCCTGGCGCGCTGCCGCGCGATCCTGCGAGGGCGCGAGTGAGCCATTTCACCCCGCCGCCGGGACTCCACAGGAGTTCGCGCTTGATCAAGGACGTCTCCGGGGCCTAGAATCAGCGTGGGAATACTGTCGTCAGGTTCGCGCAATCTCCCGGGGAATCGACACAATGCAGGCGCGCCTGTTGGTCATCAAGGGGAAGAACGCCGGCGCGTTCATCGAGGTGACGCCCAAGGCGGCGATCTCGATCGGACGCGGCGATGATTCCAGCATCCCCATGTTCGACCCCGGGCTCTCGCGCCGGCATTTCTCAGTCTCCCAGGACAACGGCGGGTACGTCATCATCGACGCCAAGTCCACGAACGGCACCTACGTCAACAGCGAGCGCATCTCGGGCACAATCCCGCTCCATCACGGCGACATCGTGGCAGCCGGCTCAAGCCTCTTCGAATTCCGCGTCCAGGACGACGTGAACGAAGAGACGACCCAGATTTTCCTCACGCACGAGGGCAAAGCCGACGGCGACCGCAAGGAAGAGACAAGCGTCGGACTCGACCTCGACAAGTCCACCATCATGGCGCTTCCGCAGAGTGAAGCGGACATGCGGCAGGCTCACCGTGCGCTGACGACGCTGTACAAGGTCGGCAACCTGATCAACGGGGAAATCGACCTGCAGAAGGTGTTGAAGAGCACGATGGACGCGGTGATGAGCCAGATCAGGGCGGACCGCGGGACGCTGATCCTGATCGACCGGGAGCGCGGGACGTACGAGCCGGTGGTCGTGCACACGGGGATTGACGACCCGACCGAAGACCCGAGCCAGGAGGTCCGCCCGTACCTGTCGCGGACGATTCTCGACAGCGTCGTGCGAAACGGGCAGTCGATCATTTCCAACGACGCGATGGGCGACGAGCGGTTCAAGGCAGGGGAGTCCGTCATCATCCAGCACATCCGCAGCGTGATGTGCGTCCCGCTGGCCGCGAAAGAGAAAATCCTGGGCGCGATTTACCTCGACTCGACCGGGGTGGCGGACGTCTTCCAGCAGGCGGATCTCGAGTTGGTCACGGCCATCGCTCTTCAGGCAGGCCTCGCCATCGATCGGGCCAAGCTCATCGAGGATCTGGAGAGCCTGTTCTTCGAGAGCATCCGGACGATCGTCGCGGCGCTGGAAGCGAAAGACAAGTACACCTGCGGTCACTCGGAGCGCGTGACGACGTACGCGGTTGAGCTGGCGCGCGCGATGAACTGGAACGAGAAAGATCTGACGACGCTGAACCTGAGCGCTCTTCTGCATGACGTCGGCAAGATCGGGATTCCCGAGCGCGTGCTGCTGAAGCCCGGGAAGCTGACGGCGGAGGAGTACGAAGTGATGAAGCAGCACCCGGTCATCGGCGCGGAGATCATCAAGCACCTGAAGAATGCGGCGGCGATCATCGGCGGGATCCGGCACCACCACGAGCGGTGGGACGGCATGGGGTACCCGGACGGGCTGAGGGCCGACCAGACGCCGGCGATGGCGCGGGTGATCCAGATGGCGGACTCTTACGATGCGATGACGAGCCACCGTCCGTATCGGCGGGGGATGACGCATGAGGAAGTGATGTTCGAAGTGGAGCGGTGCAAGGGTTCGCAGTTTGACCCGAAGATAGCGGACGTCTTTCTCGGGCTGCTGAAGTCGGGGAGAATCCGGCCGTTGCTGATGCAGCAGCCGCACTACATGGAGCATTTCAGGGCGGAAGAGTAGGCCTGGAAACGAAAAACGAAGAATGCGGCGGCCCCCTGTGGCCGCCGTTTTTATTTCGCGCAAGAGAATCGGGCATTGATTATCGGACGTTTTCTCCCTTGAGGCGGACGACCATCCGCGCGGCGCCTGCCACGGCTGCCGGCGCCGTGAAGATTCCCATGAGGGGGACGATTGTCGTCAGGAAGGCGCCACACCCGAATCCCAGGGATCTGCCCGGGTTCTGCATCGTGAATTTGTACCGGTCGGCCAGGCCGTACCCGTAGGCCTCCAGCGAGTAATCGGCGAATTGAAAGGCGAGCAGCAGAAACGTCACGCCGCCCGCGATGATCTGACCCACAAGCGGAACCAGGCCAATTCCGAACAAGACGGCCTGAACGCCTATGAAGATGGCCAGTTTGCCCGCTTCCTGGAAGATCGTCTTGATCGCGATCTTCCACAGGGGACCGGAGTCGGCAATCTGTCGGCCCGTGAGGTGAAGCAGGGTGGCTTCGGCGAGTTTCGTATAAAAGGGAGCCGCGATCAGGCTCGAAAGAACAAGCGTCAGGACCACGACGGCCGTCAGACCGGCCACGATGACCAGGACCTGCAGAACGACGTGCCAGAAAGACCCCCATGATGATCTGGACTGTCCCATCATCCAGTCCACGGCGTTATCGGCGTAGAGGAAAACCAGGACGGCCAGGACTCCGAAGAGCAGGGCGTTCAGGACCATCGGGATGATCGCCCATTTGCGGATGCTTCCAACCCTGAGGACCAGGCCGAATCCCGCGAAGAAGTCGCCCAACCCAGCCACGAAGGATGTCATGGCCGGCATTCTCGGCTGCTGGAAGCCGGGTTCCAACGGTTGATTTCGAGATGGGAAACGACCCCCGGACCACTTCCGGGGCCATTCAATCCTGACGCAACATAAGAGACATTATCGGACGTTCTGTAGAGGGAATGCCTGCCAGTTCAACCCTGCAACGCCACGGGGCGCCCACTCCAGAGCAGGCTCACGACGCGTACGACGAGGAGGATCGCCATTCCCGCGCTTGAGGCCCCGAGGACCGGATGGCCGGTCTTGAACTGACCCGCTACAGCCAGCGCCGCGAAAATCGCTGCGACCGATGCCAGCAGGATCTCAAGGTGCCAGGCATTCAACCGGGTTTCCCGCAGGTGCGAATTGAGCCCGAACGCCCTGTAGACCCACTGCATGGACTTGCATGCCACCAGGGCTGAGATCGAGAGGCATTCGAAGACCAGCCTCGTGTACACCCGGGCCGCTTCCTCGGTCTTGAGGTTCAACCCATACTGCTCCGATAGCACGATGATGACGCCGAAGCCCACCACCAGGGCAAGGGCCAGCACCACCCAGGCCGTCAATTCCCCGGTCATCCGGACCAGAAAATGGGGGCTGCGCCGCGGCGGTTTCGGATCCATGGAACTTCCAGTCTAGACGATCAGCCGCCGCTTCATCAGTCTCACCGCCAGCATCATCAAAGGCACCACCAGAACCACCAGGGCGGCCAGTCTCACAAAAACCCCCGCATCCCAGTGACCAAACGCAATCGAACGCGTCACCGACGTCAAGTGCGTGAGCGGCATGAAGGCGGCCAGGTGCTGGGCCCAGCGAGGAAGGCCTTCGATCGGGAAATAGGTCCCCCCGAAGAGGCTCATGGGGGTGATGAAGAGGAAGATCGGGTAATTGAACGCGTCGATCCCGGGCGTGAAGGACGTGAAACACATCGCGACCGAGGCGAAAAAGAGCCCACCGAGGAATGCGACGAACGGGAGCGCGATCAGGTCCGGGAACTTCATGAATCCGAAGGCGTGAATGACGCCGCACATGATCGAAACCGAAATGAACGACTTCGTCGCCCCCCAGAAGATCTCGCCGAGGATGACTTCGTCGAGGCTGAGCGGCGTCGCGATGATCGCGTCAAAAGTCTTCTGGTAGTACATCCGGATGTAGGACCCGTACGTGCACTCGAAAAACGACGAGAACATCACCGAGATCCCGATCATCCCCGGGGCGATGAAACTCGTGTAACCGACTTCCCCGCCGCGATACGGAATCACTTTCACGAACCCGCCGAGCCCGGCGCCGAACGCGAGCAGGTAGAACATGGGTTCGAGAAGCGGCGGCAGAAAGTTCACCTTCCACGTCACGAGGTACACGTCGAGATTGCGGCGCCAGACGGTGAGGACGCGCTGAAATACGTTCATTCGCGTAGGTCCCTTCCCGTCAGACGCAGAAAGACGTCTTCCAGAGTCCCGCGCCGGACGATGACCTGCTCGGCGTTGAATTTGGTGATGAGCTCGCGCTGAAGCGCTTCTCCGGCGTCCGGATACACGTAAAGCCGGTCGCCGAATCGCTCACAGGGCATGTTTCGGGCCTTGATCCACGCCTCCGCGGCCGCGGGGGGATTCCACACTTCAACAACCGTCGGCCTGGCGTGTTTTGCGGTCAGCTCCGCGGGCGATCCTTTCACCAGGATCTTCGCCTTGTCCATGATCACGAGGCGGTCGCAGAGCTGTGCGGCCTCCTCCATGTAGTGCGTGGTCAGGAGGATTGTCACGCCCTTGCGGCGCAGCTCGCGGATCTTGTCCCAGAGAACGTGCCGCGCCTGCGGGTCCAGGCCCGTCGTCGGCTCGTCGAGGATGAGCAGCCTGGGTTTGTTCAGAAGCGCCCGCGCCAGCACGAGACGGCGTTTCATTCCGCCGGAAAGCGCCATCACCGGGCCGGCCGCCTTTTCCTTGAGCGCAACGAACTCCAGAAGCTCGTCCGCCCGCTTCGAGGCCTCAACGGGGTCGATCCCGAAGTACCGACAGTAGACGATGAGGTTCTTGCGGACCGTGAAATCCGGGTCGAGATTGTCCTCCTGCGGGCAGATTCCCGTCTGCGCCTTGACCTCACGCGCGCGTGTCCGGACGTCGATCCCGAATACCTCGAGCGACCCGGAGGTCACCGGGCTGTGTCCGTAGATCATCTTCATCGTCGTGGTCTTCCCCGCCCCGTTAGGCCCGAGAAAGCCGAAGCACTCCCCTTCGCGAACTTCGAACGAAATCGCATTCACCGCGAGAGTGTCCTTGTACTGCTTCGTGAGCGACTGGGCGACGATGGCCGGCATGAAGGCGCGGATGATACAGAACGAGGCGAAGGTTGCGGGTTACGAGTTGCGAGTCAAAGGTCCCCGGCCGGAACTGCGAGGTAGCCCTTCCTCGCAACTGCAGTATCATTCCCGCCTCATGAAACCTCGCTGCGGGTACGTCTCGATCGTCGGCAAACCCAACGTCGGCAAGTCCACGCTGCTTAACGCCCTCGCCGGGAAGAAGGTCTCGATCGTGAGCGAGAAGCCGGGGACGACGCGGCACCGGGTGTACGCCGCCGTCACGCGCGACCATGCGCAGGCGCTTTTCGCCGACACGCCGGGCCTGTTCAAACCTTCAAAGCTGCTCGAGAAGTTCATGGAGCGGATGGTCGTTCGCGCCATCGAGGGCGTTGACCTCATCCTGCTCGTGACGGATGAAGGCGGCCCCCGCGAACTCGACCGACGGATGCTGACGACGATCAAGATCCGCGCGGCGGAGGTCCCGGTCGTCCTCGTGCTGAACAAAATGGACCTCCTGAAGGGCGGCAAACTCATCACGGCCCTCGTGGAACAGTGGCGGAAGCTCTACCAGTTCCGCGCGATCCTCCCCATCAGCGCGCAGGGCGGAAAAGGCCTGCCGCTGCTGTGGCAGGCCATCGCGGAGACGCTTCCGGAGCGCGGGTTCGAAGTCAATCCGGACGAGGAGGTCGGGCTCGACGAAAAGCTGTGGGTCGCGGACCTGATCCGGGAGAAGGTACTGACGCTCGTTCACCAGGAGGTCCCGCACGCGGTCGCCGTGATCGTCCAGCAATACGAGGAAAAGGAAGGTCTCTTCAAGATTGCCGCGGACCTGGTTGTCGAGCGCGATTCCCAGAAAGGGATCCTCGTCGGCGCGGGCGGCAGGATGATCAAGGCGATCGGGACGGAAGCGCGCAAGGACATCGAGAAGGAACTGGGGAAGAAAGTTTTCCTGGAGCTCTTCGTGAAGGTCCGGGAAAAGTGGCGCGACAACCCGTCGCGGCTGAAGGAGTACGGGTACGAGGATTAAAAACAGGCGGGCAGCGTTTCCGCCGCCCGCCTGTCAGGTTATCTGCGCAGAGGCTGAAGCTCTTTCTGGATTTCGTCGCTGAGCTTCCGCTCCTCGTCCTGGTATCGCGTCGCCAGGCCCCACTTCGGGTTCGAAGGCGAGCGCTCCCCGTAGCCGGTGTCGCTCTCGTCGTTCTGGCGCATGACCACGATATCGACGCTCGGGTCCTCTTCGTCGTCGTAGACGGTGATCGTCGCGGTCGCCTGCCAGCGCTCCCGCTCCTTCAATTCGGCCAGTTCCTGCCAGCAGGTCGTCACGACCCTCTGGTCGCTGCCGCCCTCGGAGGATTCGATCTTCGTGTAGTGCCGGCGAAGGACGGTGTGCGTCGCATCCACCGTCTGGTCCATCGTGAGCGGCGGGCTGGAGCAGCCGGAAACGACTGCGATCAGGCAGACCGCCGCTGCAAGCTTGCGGATGTTCATGGGTGTCACAGGTCTCCTATTGCCTCTTGAATTCGAACGTGGTGGCCCGGCTGTCGGGCAAGGGCGACTTCGCCTTCAGACCCGCCTTCTTGATCATCATGTCGACCTTCTGCACCAGCTCGTTTCCCTTCATCTCGCTCTTGTAAGTCCTGACAAACGCGGATCCTTCCATGTGGAAGTCGCCGCCGGTCGTGAACGTCGCGCTCCACTGCTTGTTGAGGAGCTGGATGTCGTCCTCGGAGAAGCCGGAGAACTTGAAGGTGTACTCGGTGCCTTTCTGGAGCTGTTCGCCCTTGTCGAACCAGTCGTTGGTTTCCTTGACCAGCTTTTCGCTGCAGAGCTTCGCGGCCTCGTACAGGCTCTGCGACATCGCGAGGTCGCGGTCGGAGTCGTTGGCCATCCGGCGGTTGCCGTACTCCTGGTGATTGGCGAACACGCGCCCGGAGACCATGTCCTTGGCGAACGCCTTGACGCCGGTGTTCACGGTGCCGTTCTGGACCGAGACCTTGATGACGTTGAAACCAATGACCAGGCTGCCGCGGCTGCGAAGCGCCGTCAGCGTGCCCTGGTACTCCTGGTCGCCGGCGAATTCGGGGTTTTCGACGAATTTCTGGATGAACGCCTCGGTCGCCTTCTCGCCGACATTGCGCTCTTCGGCGATGTCCGTGGCGATCTCGTCCCAGAGAAGTGCGTTGTACCCCTGCTTGTTGTAGTACTCGGCCAGCTGCCGGCCGAGGTCGCCGATCAGCTCCTTGTCGACGTTCTTGCCGCCGTAGATCGCGAGGATCGCCTTTTTCTCCGCGATTTCGGTCCGGATCGCACCGAGGTCCTGTAGCACGTTCTTGATCCGCTGGTCGTCGACAACGACGCGCAGCTCGAGCCCGTACATCTGCCCGTTCTTGAAGACCATGTGCCGCAGCTCGCTGTGCGACTTCACGTACTTCGCGGCCTGCTGGATAATCTGGCGGTTGATCTCGTCCTGGTTCTTCCTGTACTTGTCCAGGTCCCTCAGGTAGTCCTTCGTCGCCTTGTCGACCGCCTGCCGGAAACACTCGTCCTTCGCGTCCTGCTTGGCGTTGGCAATCGTGTCCCTCACCGGCACCGACACCGACACGTCGAACGCGTCGCCGTCGGACCGCAACGGGTTGTTCTCCCACTTCTCCTCGCTCGTATCAATGCTCCGGTCCTCGTCCGTCTTCGGCGGCGGCTGCTCCTTGCTGCTGCAGCCGGCCACGATCACCGCCGCGGCGAGGAACAGGCCCTCCCAGAACTTCAGTCGCATGTCGTCTCCTTTCACCCTTGGAAGATTAGGTCGGTCTTTCGGACGCCTGGTGCAGAAGGGCGTCCGGCGTGTGCCCGACCGGTTGGTTTTTATTTCGACTGCGCGCTCGCCCTCTCGTGCGCTTTCCGGAACCGGCCGTTTCCCGGCTCCATGTCCAGCGCCGCCTTGTATTTCACCACGGCTTCGGACGACATCCCCTGCGCTTCCCAGCAGACCCCGAGGTTGTACAGGTTCGCCGCCTGCTCCACCGGCTTCCCTTCCTTGCCGACCTTCCGCAGCCGCACTTCCGCCCACGGCAACGCGCCCTCGGCGAGCAGGTTGTACGCCATCTTGTCGCCTCGGTTGTCGAGCTCACCTGGCACCTCGCTCGTGCTCGGGCTGATGTCCTCGTAGAACATCCGCGCCAGCTGCTTGAACTGGATGGCCTTCACCTCCGTCAGCGTCGGCGCGCCGTTCCCCTGCTTCGCGGCGTCGCTGCGGCCGAAGAGAAACAGGCTGCGCGGCGCCGACTCGGTGGAAGCGTAGCGGAACTCCGGGACCGTGTAGGTCTTCTCGAAGACGACCTTTCCGTCCGGGTAGGGCGTGCGGATGCGGACGACGGCCGTGACCGCGCCGAAAACGTCGATCCGGTGGATCGGAATGGACCGGGTTGCAACGCGAGGCGCGCCGACGCCATTCTGGTCGTAGTGCATGGTCGTGAGGGCCACTTCCGTTTTCCGGACCGTGTACGCGTCGCCGAACGCGCTGGTGACGTCTACCTCGACCACGCCAATCGAGCCGGGGTCGCCGATCATCTGGTTCAGAAAGTCGGCGGCCACCGTCGGGCCGTCCCTGAGGTAGTTCGGGATCTTCCCGGTCTTGCGGACCATTTCGAGAAGTTCGTCGTTGAGAACGGCGTAGCTGGAAGCGCAGAACTCGGCCGACAGGGTGGCCTTCACGAGGGTCACGTTGTCGTCGCCATCCTGCTTGTACCCGCCGGGGACGGCGCCCCGGGACTCGGTGACGTTCTCGAACATCAGCGTGCGGATGGACCCGGGGATCGCAACCTTTGCCGGATGGCGCATCGGAATCATGATCGCCTTCTTCGCAGCGCATCCGGCAAACACCAGGCAGGACAGGGCGAGCAGGACCTTATTCATTGCGCGCCCCCTTCTGCATCTCAATCAGGTTGGTTCCCTCCATGAGCCGGGCGATACGACCGAGCCCTGAAGCGAAAAAAACGGTTTCCGGGTCGGCCTCCACTGCCTTCCTGTAGGCCACGATCGCGTCTTCGTAAAAGGCCGGACCCTGCGCCTCCCACGACAAGCCGAGGTTGTACAGGTCCGGGGCGCGGTCCTCGACTTTCTTGTACGCCAGGGTCCCCTTCTTCTTGTCTTCCGTGATCTGCCGCAGAAGCCTGGACGCTTCCCGGTACGCGCCAGCGCGAATCAGGTTGGCCGCAGTCTTGTCTCCCTCGGCCAGCTCGATCTGGACTTCCCTGGTCGTCGGGCTGATCTGCTCGACGAATCCGTTCGCGGCCTCGTGGGACAGGTAGCTGAACACCTCGAGCGCCAGCGGGACCGTCCCGCCGGCCGGCTTCGATCCGCTCGATTCCGACTTCCCTTCGCGGCTTCCGCCTCCACCGAGCATGCCGAGCATGCCCAGCGGGCCGCCACGGGTTTTGTTGATCACGATTCCTCCGCCCTCGTCCTGGCGAAGAGACTGGACGGTGGTGGTGACAAACAGAATCTCGAGACGGGGGTGGAACCGGACGGCCGTGTACTGCACGACCAGGACGGCCGACGCCGTCTTGTAGTCGGAAGTAACGAGTTCCTCGCGGGACGCCGTGATGCGCGGCACCTGGCTGCGGTAGTCCCAGTCCTCCAGAGTAACCTTCTCGTGCTTCACGCCGTCAGCCTCGAGATACCCGACCCAGCAGCGGCCGAAAATGAGGGCATCTACCGTCCCGGGCTTGAAGGTCGGCTGCCCGACGAGACCCGCCAGCCCGTCCATGTCGAAAATCTTCTCCTGCCCTTCGAGATCCATCACCGAGTAGAACGGCGTCTCCGCCAGCTTGCCGAGCAGGTCGTTCTTTACCCCGTCGGAAATCGCCCGCAGGTCGCTCTCCGGCAGCCGGTGCTTGTTCCAACCGGCTCCTTCGGCATTCGCCTGCCAGGCATCCAGGTTCTCCGCCTTGAACCCGCCGACCGCCACGCCGCGCACTCCCACGATCCGCGTCTTCGCAGGCACCGTCACGCGCAACGTCAGGGTCGGGGCAGCACAACCGCACAAGAGCGCCCCACAGATCATCGCCGCAATCCTGTTCACTGGATTCCTCCCCCAAGCCGCGCGTTGCCACGCATCAGTTGCTCAACCCGGCCGATCCCCGTCGCGTAATCCTCGTTCTCGGGGTCAAACTCCAGCGCCTTCCGGTAAAAGAACACCGCCGCCTCCAGAAGCGCCGGATCCCCCGTCGCCTCGTACGCCAGCCCCAGGTTGTGCAGGTCCGGCGCGCGATCCTTGCCGGCGCTCTTCAACCCGGGCTCGAGCCTCTGGATCGCCTGGTTGTACTGACCGGACCGGATCATCGAAGCGGCCGTTGCATCCCCGCCCTTCGCGATCACTGCGTTAATCGTTTCCTGGTGCGGACTGATGGCCTTCACGAATTCACCGATCGCCCGGTCCGCGGAAACCCTGAGAAGAGACTCGCGGTTCCGGTCCGCTTTGCCCGCGGAGGCCTCCGCCTTTCCCGTCCAGAGGTTGAAGTTCGAGAACGCTCCTCCGCCGATCCGCTCCCGGTAACCACGGCCTCCCGAAAGCGCCGCGATCGTCTTCGACTCGACGCCGGAAACCTGCACGAGATTGAGCTGGATGCTGACGAACGCCTTCACTACTTCATACGTCTGCGTCTCCAGCTTGTCGTGCGCTTCCGCGATGAACTTGATCCCCTTGTCCGTCGTCCCCCAGACCACGTCGCTCGAGACCACCGGCTCGCGCAGCCCGGTGATGTGCACAAAGTCAGCCCAGACCCGGCCGCGGAGGATCGCTTCTATTTTCAGTCCGGAAGCGGCGGATTTCTCCTTCGCCTCCGCCAGCGTCATCGCCTGGATCGCGCCTTCCTTGTTGATGGCCGCGATGAACTGGTCGCGGACGTACCGCGCGATCGCATCGTCGCCCTTGGTCGCCGGCTCAAATTCGTCAACCGCGAGCACCTTGACGCTCGGCAATTCGAGCGTTGGAGGACGTCGCACCTGAAGCGTCGCCGTGGGTGTCTTGCACCCGGCGAGCGCTGCGGCTGCCACGGCGAGCGCGGCGGCCTTCCTGAAAAGGGTCATGCGGACTCCCGAGAAGAGGTTATTGACCGGCTTTTTCGAGAAGCGGGCGGAGCTGGTTTACAGGGATGAGGAAGTTGATTCCCGGCTGGGGAACTTCGACGGTCGCCCCGTCGCCGTACGCGTAATTTGCGACGGCGCCCGAGACGGCGATCGCGCAGACTTTGCCGTCCATGGAAAAGGCGGGGCCGCCCGAGTTGCCGTGGTTGATGAGCGCATTGGTCTGGATGCGACCGCCCATCCGTCCGAAAGCGGAGACGATCCCCGTCGTGACGCTGTGCTCGAGGCCGAGGGGATTGCCGATCACGAAGATGTCCTGCCCGACCTTCAGCGCGTCAGAATCCCCCATCTCCAGCGCAGGCAGATCCGCCGCCTTGATGCGCAGGACCGCCGCGTCCAGTTCTGCGTCGGCGGCGACGATGGAAGCGGCGAACCAGCGGCCGTCGGCGAGCTTCACGCGGATCTTCACTTCCTTTGAATCCACGGGCTTTCCGTCCGGGCCCGAAACCGTGACGACGTGATGGTTCGTCAGAATGTGCCCCTGGGGCGAAGCGACATAGCCGCTTCCGATCCACGCCTGGTCCTTGTTGGCCCTGAGCGATGCCTGGATGAAGACGACGCCGGCGTCCACCCTCTGCACCAGGTCCGAGAGCGAGGGACGGCTGTCGGCCGCGGGCGGCGGGGTTGCGGGTGTGCCGCCGGCGGCGGGAGGCGGTTCGAGCCCGCAGGTCAGCATGCCGTCACGGAGGCCGCCGACCCGGAGCCGGGCGAGTTTCGCGTTGGCGGCCAGCGCCTTGCGGACAGCGTCATCGACGGCGGCGCCGTCCAGTCGGGTGGTGCACGTCACGACGAACGCAAACAGGTCGCCGCGGTACGAGCCCTTAACGTTTTCCAGTCCTGCCACGGAGGTGACCGCCGCAACCAGCGCCGCGCCCAGGTCCGCGTCTTCTTTCTCACGCCAGCCGGCGACCTGGATGGCGAATTCCGACTTGTCCTGCACTTTCACGTTCGCCTCGTAGACGATCTCCGCCCCCATGGAACGCTTCAGCGCGTACGACGATCCGCCCGGGCGGGCCGTGAAATTCTTCGAGAACTGGGCGAGGAAGTCCGCGGGCCGCCCTTCGAACATCACGCTGACCGAGTAGACCTGGATTGTGTCGTCGTACGACTCCGCCAGGTCCTTCACGCCGGCAACGCCCTCCAGGGCGCCGGCCACCGAGGTCTTTACTTCCGCGAAAGCCGTCGGACGCACGCCGTTCACCGCGATTCCGACGGAGCTTGCTACGGGCTGCTCACGGAACTCGTACACCAGGATCCCCATCGACAGGTCGCCTGGATAGAGCGTCCTGAATTCCTCCTTGCCCGCCGTGCCCGCCCAGATCGCGCCGTCGAGGTCCACAGGTCTCCCGGCGAAGGTCACCATCAGGCTCATCGCCTTCCGGTCGGCCATGTACTCGTTGCGAACGCCGGCAACTCCCTTGAGTCCCTTCAGCATCGCCACGAACGCGGTTCCCGCGGTCTTCATGCGATCCGCATCGACCTCGCGCAGTTCCAGCATCATCAACTGTTCCACCGACGGCGAAGCCTCGTACCTCAGCGCGCCCGGCCCGCTGTCCAGCAGCACCAGCGCCCCCGGCGTCGCCCGGATCAATTCGTCCACGTCGTGCGCGCGCTGCTTCGTTTTCAGCGCAAAACTCAGCTCCGCCGTCTTGTCGCTGTACGACTGGCTTTCGATTTTCACCTCTCCCGCAATCGCGACGGCATCCTTCACCAGCTTTGCGTTTGCATCCACGGCGGAAGGTATGACGCCCGTCACCGTCACGACCAGCGCCTGCTCGCCGCTTCGCCAGTCGTAAGAGACCATTCCGGGGGAAGCGCCGCCGGGAGAGAGCTCGGCGAGCTCTTCCTTCCCCTTGATCGCGTTCCAGAGCGCGTCATCCAGTTCCGCGGCGGTTCCCGTGAATTTGACGGCGAGGGTAAGGGTCTCCGAGGCCGCGTCGTAGGTTTTCGCGGCTTCCAGCACGCCAGGGAGCGCCTTGAGCGCGGCGACGAGAGGATCGGCGATTTTTGCGAGCGACCCCGAAGGCACGTGCCGGACTTCAACCGTTCCGGAGATCGTCAGTGCGCCGAGCCGGTAGTCGATCGAGTTCTCGCGTGCAACGACCAGCTTCAGCTTAGAAGCCATTGCGTGCGAGGCCGAGGCGCGCAGAACGGCTGCATGAAGCGCCGGAGCATCCATTTTCGTCATGAGCGCGAAGACGAACTGGGCCTGAGACTCGTCGTACGTCCACTTCGCCTCCGCTACGCCCTCGATTCCCTTCAGCGCAGCGCCGACAGCGCTTCCGAATTCCTTCAGCGACTCGGCATCGCTGCCGGTGATCGCCACTTTCATTTCGCGCAGCGCAAACGACAGAAGGAGTTTGTCTTCGCCCGTCGACTTCACCGTCAATTCTCCCAGCCCGCCCTGTTTTCCCTTGAGGGCGTCCTCAAGCTGACGCGCATCGCCGCTGAAGAACACGACAAACCCGAGCGTTTTCGCAGACGCATCATAGGTTCGTTTGAGCCCGGAGCAGCCGGGGAGCGACTCGATTTTCTCCGTGAGGGCGCCGGCGGTGTGCTCGTAGAAACCGTCTGCGAGACCTTCGACGGTCAGGGAGATCGCCTTGCCGCCGACTGCATATTCCGCCTCGACGTCACGCGCCCGGATGAGCTGGAATCCCTTCAGGTCCTTCTCGACGGCCGAGTGAAACTGGGTGGCCGTTCCTTTCCACATGAGGCTCACGACGAAGTCGCCGTCGGTGGCGAAGTCGTAGTCGAGGCTCCTGACGCCCGCGACCACCCTGGCCCTCGCAAGGAACGCGCGCCCTTCGCGCTGGACCACGTCGGGCTGGACGCCGCGCACCTTGAAGCGGAGGCTGCGGAGAGCGAAGGCGAAGGTGAGAGTATCGCCGGTGGTTTCGCGCATCTGGAGTTCGCCAAGCCCGCGGTGGGAACGCCGCAGGGAGTTTTCGAGCGCGGTCCGGTCGCCGGAGAAGAAGACGCCGAGCGTCAGCGCGCGGTCCACGCCTGAGTATTCGCGCACGACGCCGTCCACTCCGGCGAGCTTTTCAACGACGTTGGACAAGGCGAGGCCGGTGTCCTCGTAGGAATCGGGCCCGAGGTCCACGACCTTCACCTTGATCAGCGCCCCGCCGAACCTGTAGACGAGGCCGTCCGTTCCCATGAGATTCAGGTGCATCTGCCGGAACAGGTCTGCGGCCAGCGCCTGCCCGAGCGCTTCGTGCAGGTCCGCCGCCCCGCTGGACGACAGGAATTTCACTTCGTATGCCCCCTGCGCAAACGACGCGGCCTCGTCGACCGCGTCAGGGCTTGCCTTGAGCGCATCCAGGACCTGCTTCCCGGCGTCCCTGACCTTTTCCCCGTCGTGGCCGACCAGGAGAAGCGTCATGCGGGAGGCATTCAGTTTGAAAGTGAGGTTTGTCTCCCCGCTCTGGATGAGCAGGAAGTCGCGGATGAAGCGCTTGTCGTCGCGCAGCTTGTCCTCGAGATCCGCGGCGGTGCCTTCGAAGAAAAAGCTGACGGTCATGACTTTTTCGGATGCCTCGTAGGCTGGGTTGACCTCGCTGGCGCCGGCCGTCTTTTCGAGGAAGCGCCGCATCTTGAGCCCGGCGGATTCGTAGAGGTTTTCGGAGAGGTCGGTGACCACGACGGACATCTTGCGGGCCCTGGTCGCGGAGGCGCCGAGGCCTTCCTTGAGCTTCTCCAGGAACAACGGGATGGCCTTCGCGGACGCCTGGTCGCGGCATTTTCCCTCGGCCTTGTCCATCGCGGACGCGGACCCGGCGCCCTTTTCCTGCGCCCGGCCTACGGAGGCCCCCGACTGCCCGAACACTGCTGCGACCGTCACGCCACCTTTGACCTGAATCGTCCCGAGGTCGGCGTTCTTCGTCGTTCCTTCCACCGCGAAGACGCCGATCACCAGCGCGCGCGCGCCCTGTCCGTCGTACACCTTTTTGGCAACGTCCTTGAACAGCCCCTCGTCATCCAGCATGTCCCGAAGGGTGCGGTCGCCCAGCTCCTTCAGTGAAGTCCCGCTCGAAACCACCGAATACCCGGCCCCTTTGAGCGCGTCCGTGATGGCACCTCGCAACTCCTCCGGTTCGGCGGCAACGACCACCCGGTCTCCGGCCCTCGCGGCCAGAGCACAAAGAGCAGTGGAAAGCACAGTAGCGACGAAGTATCTACGAAGCGGGACCATGGTGACCTCTTCGGGAAAATCCCCCTGTGGAACCGGGGCCGGAAGCCCCGTTGGCGCGAAGGGGCATTCTAGGGAAGGAGGCCGGCTTTGCAAGCAAAGGTCCGGCTCAGCGGTGGTAAAGAACTCGCGATCTTTCGAGGTCGGACCGGCACTTTTCGCAGTAGTCCCAGGGGATCTCTCCCGTCGCGATGGCGAGCGCCGCGTTGGCGAGCACGGCCTTCAGTTTCGGCTTCGTCATGACGCATCCGGTATCCGTGCAGTGGCCGCCGCCGTCTTCGAAGCGATGTTCCGGGTTCGCCACCAGCCCGAGCGCGTGGCCGAACTCGTGGACGAGGCAGGAGCGGTCGATCCGGTCTTCACCCAGCCCCAGGATCGCACGCGACTTCAACGTTCCCTTGAAAATGAAAATCTGCCAGTGCGGAAACGGTTTTTCCAGGCGACGGCAGAGACCGTTCGTCGCCGAGGACTCACCCCAGGGATTGACCGGGCAATACAGCACGTGAACATAGGCCAGTCCCGGAGCAGCCTCGCTTCTCCCCCGACACTCGTCCAGGGCCGACTCGATCGCGTCGCCCCGACAGCTCTTCCACCGTGACGCCTTGAGTTCCGTGTCGCGGCGGATCGCGACGACCTTTCCGGGGCATTCGCGCAACGCGACAAGGGCGAGCCCTTCCAGCGCCAATTCATCCGGCGGCACCGGAGCAAACCAGTCGATTTCGATGTCGACGCGCGTCGTGCCGCCGAGCGCGACAAGATCCGGGTCGGCTTCCGAGACCCAGGCCGGTTCGGGAGGAGGCGCCGAAGCGCAGCCGGTGAGGAGAGCGAAGGCGAGGAGCGAGGCATGGCGCATTCCGCGATGGTATCCGCGGGCCGCACGGGCGCAAAAAAACCGGGGCGGCCGAAGGGCCGTCCCGGTTGAATGAATTCCGTTGGTCACTTTTCAGAAGGCTTCGCGTCCTCGGCTGATTCCTCGAACTCGATGTAGATCACGACCGCATCCTCGGCATCGGAGAGCTTCCTCTCCGCCTCCAGCTTCCGAAGTTCGTCCGACAGTTTTTCGTCCAGCTGCTTCTCGCGGCGGGCGCGCCCTTCCAGGTCGTCCGTGCCGCCTGTCCCGGCCTTCGCGTCGCCCAGCTCCTTGGAAGCGTCGTGCACGCCGTCGTCGGCCTTGTCCCCGTGAAGGTTCTTCTCTTCCGCTTCCTCGGCCGGGCGTCCACCTGCCACCGCCGGACCCGCCGGGGCATTGCCGGGCTCCGTAGCCAGTCCCTTGCTCATTTCACCGTCTTTGAAGTCCGCGCCAGGGGCTCCGCCGCCCTCACCGCGCTTGCCGCCACCGGCCGCCGCCACGGCATCAGGCGACTTGGGGTCCTGGGCGTTGGCCTTTTTCCCTTCTTCCTGCTTCCGGATCTCCTGACGGCTTTCGTCGATGTGCTTGCGCAGGACTTCCTTCAGGTCGTCGGCATCCGCCGCCAGGCCGTTTTCGCCTGCGTTCGGCTGCCCCCCCTTGTCGGTCTTCGCCTTCTTGTCCTGCTCTTTCTTCAGCCGTTCCAGCGAGTCCAGCGACTGCCGGTCCGCCGCGCGGAATCCTCCGGGCATGGCCCCGAGGGAAGCGACCAGTCGAGATGCCTCGCTCGCCGGGACGCGCACGAGAAGCGCCTTCTTCTGGGTGGAATAGGTGTAGCCGGATTCGCTGAGGAGCTTCTTCAGTTGTGAGGTATCGACCGCAACGTCCGTTGAATAGACGGTGATACGCTGAACGGCGAGAGCGTTCGCCGAATCGTCGGGCCGGTCGCGCCACGCGGCCTTTTCAGGCGTCGAGCCCGCTCCCTTTCGCGCCGCGAGCTCAGGGTCACCTGCAGAGTCCTTGGGAACGGCCGGCGAAGGCGGATTCGCAAAACCGCTCGCCGGCGCATCGGGTCTTCCGCCGGCGGCCTTCAGCCCGGCAGCCTGGGCCTTCTCGTACTCATCCGCCGCAGCAAGCTTTCCGGAATCCCCGGAACGAGTGGACTCTTTCTCCGCGCTGGCGCCCTTCCGAAGGTCCGCTGCCGCCTGAACTCCCGTGGCCGGACTGACTCCCGGATCGACGCGCAGGGCGCGAACGCCGACCCAGACAAGGCAGATCGCCGCGATGCTCGCCGCAAGCCTCATGAATACCGTGAAGCCTCGGATCGGCGTGACCCGGGCGGGGCCCGCTGAAGCGACGACGCGTTCAGACTTGATTTCCGCCATGACCCCCGCCGCAAATCCGCGAGGGGCACGAAGGCGGGGAAGCGCTTTGACGGCTTCGAGCGTCCTGCGGAGATCGTCCATCTCCACACGGCACGCCGCGCAGATCGAGAGGTGCGATTCGACCTCGGCCGCTTCCGCCTCCGAAAGCAGGGAGTCGAGGTGCACACCCAGCCGTTCGATGGTCTCGTGGCAGTTCATTTTGCAGTCCCTTCAGCCCCCAGCTCCACTTCCGCAAGATCCTTCTCGTTCTCACGGATTTCTTCGGCGTATTTGCGAAGTTCGCGCAGCAAATCCGCGACCTTCGCGCCGTCGTCGTGGACTTCTTTCAGTTCGTCCTCCTGGGTCTGGCCGATCTCCGGATCCCGCGAGTCAGGGCGAGCGCCTTCGGCTCCATTCGGATCCGCCTTAGGATCGCCCTTGCCAGGTGGTTGAACTTCGCCGCTCGGGGGCGCAGAGGCCGGCTTGGGATCATCTCCACCGGCCGCGTCTGCGTGCTGCTTGTCCCGCTTTTCCTTGTCCAGGAGGTCCTTATCTCCAGCTCTCCCCCCGGCGGCGCCTTCAGAAGGCGAGGGAGCCTGGCTCTCCTTTTTCTTCGACTCGTCTCTCCAGGTGCCGCCGCGCTGTCTCTCCATCGAACCCAGCTTCCGCCTGAGGGAGCTGCCGGACTTCGTCAGCGCGAGCAGTTTTTCGCTCGTGCCGGGATCGGACGCCTTCAGGGCGCCCACCCGGCCTTTGTCCTGCAACTTCTTCCCGTCCACCGTCCGGTCACCATGCCTGGCAGAAAGCGCGCCCGCGACGTCGCCGGCGATCCGATCGGCAATTTCCACGATGTTCTCCGTCACGTCGTCCACCTGCGACCGGCCCGCCATTTCCAGGACGTCGCCGCGCCGCACCAGCACCGTCGTCAACACGGTCAGCTTTTTCCCGATCGAGACGAACGACCCGCGGATCAGCACGCCGGCGTTCAACGCGCCCAGCACCTTCACGCCCTGGGTCTGGAACTGCTCCACGTTGTCGCCGCCGCCGGAAGTCAGCCGCGCGTTGAATTCCGTCTTCATCGCCGCCGTCACCTCGTCACGGTCCAGAGGATTCAGTCCCTCGTGCGTCGCCAGCCGGAAAGCGATGAGTTCAGGAAGCGCCGACTCGAGCCAGCGGAGGTCGGCGTTGCCGGTCATGTTCTTGAAATCGAGGATGACGATTCGGCCATCGGCCGCTGTGAGCGGCATCGGAACGGGCTGTGTGCCGGCTCCGTTATCGCTGGTCGCGATCGCACCGGAATTGTTCCCGGCGCCCGCGGATCCGCCCCAGGGGCTGGAGTGAATGACGGCGGCGACGAGAAGCGTCGCGAGGACGCCCGCGAGGGTCCAGGCGGCGACGCGCGCGCGGTCCGCCGGGCCGACGACGACGGTTTCGTGCGGCCTCGCGGGGCCGTCCTTGACGACGACTTTTTCCAGATCGGCGACAAGAGCCTCGGCGTTCGGGTACCGCGAGTCACGGCTCTTCGCGATCAGCTTGGACACGATCGCAGCCAGCGACGGCGGGACGCGAGGGTTCAGGTCCCGGAGCGCGAGGGGCTCGTCGTTGACGATCTTGGTGAAGAGCGCGAGGGGGGTTTCGGCGACGTGCGGAATCCGGCCGCCGAGCATCTCGTACATCACGACGCCGAGCGAGTAGAGGTCCGCGCGGCCGTCGATGTCGTTGGTCTGGCACTGCTCGGGGCTGGAGTACTCGGGTGTCCCGAGATACGTTCCGTCCTGGGTGTAACCGGAGTTCATCGCCGGACGCGCAAGGCCGAAGTCGAGCACCTTGACGTTTCCGTCAGCGTCGATGATCAGGTTGCCAGGCTTGATGTCGCGATGGATCAGCCCCGCCTTGTGCGCGGCGCCGAGAGCCTCCGCGGATTGCTTCGAGATCCGGAGCACGCTCGCGAACGTCGGGCGCATCCCGTCGTGAAGTTCTTCCGCAAGCGTCCGGCCGCGAACCAGCTGCATCGCGATCCAGGCGCCCTGGTCGCTCGATCCGGCCGCGTACACCGGCACGATCCGGGGATGGTCCAGCTTCGCGGCCATGCGGGCTTCGCGGATGAAGCGCTCCGAGTATTCGGCGTCGGCGCTGAGGGCAGGAGGAAGCAGCTTCAGCGCCACTTCGCGGTCCAGCGCCGCGTCGTGCGCCCGGTAGACCACGCCCATGCCGCCCTTGCCCAGGATCCCGCGGATCTCGTAGCCGCCGACTTTGCGGCCGACAAGCGCGTCGGGCAGGACGAGCGTTTCTTTGCTGCTGATGGGATCCATGGCTCTTTGACTACGGGGGTTCGGGGAAAGTTCCGTTTTTCGTGCTTTTTTTCGTATTGCCCGAAACGGGCAGTGAGTAGGAGGTAGTGGGTAGTTGGTAGGAACGACACCGATCGAACGGCGACGGGTCGTTCCTACCCCCTGCCGGGTACCCCCTACCTACTTCCCTAACTTCGCCTTCAACTTGTCCTTCAACGCCTGCCTGGCCCGGTGCAAACGGCTCCGCACCGTCCCGACCGGAACCTCCAGGACCTCCGCAATCTCCTCGTACGGCCTTCCCTCAAGGTCGCGCAGCACGATCATCGTCCGGAACTCGTGCTCCAGCTCGCCGATGGCATCCTGCACCATCCTCTGATTCTCGTTCTCCACCAGCCGCTCCGCGGGCTCCGGCGCGTCGTCCGCTACGTCCATCCCGCCTTCCCCGTCGTCCCCGCTGCCCATCGCGCTGTTCAGGCTCGTCGCCTTACGCCGCTTCATCCCCCGCCGGTTGCTGATGCACGCGTTGATCGCGATCCGGTAAATCCATGTCCCGAATTGCGCACGCCCCTCGAAACTCCCCAGCGCCCGCCACCCCTTCACGAACGCTTCTTGCGCAATGTCCGCCGCTTCATCCTCCCGGTTCACCATCCGGAAGACCGCGTTGTACACGAGGTCCTGGTACTTCACGACCAGCTTCCCGTAGGCATCCCCGTCCCCGCCCTGGGAGCGCCGGATCAGATCCGCATCTCCGCCCGCTTCCGCGGCCGGCGGCGGCGTCGCGACCGGGAGTTCACTTTTCTTCATCGCCGTCCGCCGCGCATCGGAAGCCGAATCCGGGAAACCCGAGATCGTCGTCCTCCAGCCAGCGCCAGGTCAGAAGGCAGGAGGATTCGGGGAAGAGAAAACTGCCGCCCTTGGCGACGCGTTTTCCGTCTTCTACGGTGGAAGTCCACTCGGCGACATTTCCGGCCAGGTCGAGCGCGCCGCAGGGGCTGGCCCCGGCCGGCTTCGCCCCGCACGCCCACGGCGCCTGCGACTTCGCGTTCGCCTTGGCTGCGTCCCACTCCGCGCCCCACGGGTATGCACGCCCGTCGCCCGCGCCCGCAGCGGCCAGCCATTCCGCCTCGGATGGAAGTCGCTTGCCGGCCCATCGCGCGTAGGCCGCAGCCTCCGCGGCGCTGACCCCCATCACCGGCAGCGAGCCGTCGCCATCAGGTTTGCCCGCGGAGCGCCACCGCACCGGAAGCGGAATATGAACGGCGCGCAAATAGGCGCAATACTGCGCTTCCGATACTTCGGTAGGATCAATGAAGAAAGCCTTCACCTTCGTCTCTGCGCCTCCCGCGAGCACCGTGGCGGCCGGGACCGCGAGCATCGCCTTTCGAACCGCGGCCGCCTTCACCACGGGCAGAAGTTTCGTCGCCGCCGCACATTCCTTGTTCAGGGACAGCGCCAGTTCCAGGTTCTCCGCCGCTTCACGCCACTCCTGCTTCTCGTACGCCTTCAACCCGGCGTCCAGAAACTTGTCGCTGTCCGCCACGTACGCCTGCGCTTCCTCGAGAGCCTTCTTCCACTCGTCGCGGGCATCCAGACCGATCGCTTCCTTGAGCTTTGCAATCGCCGTCGTCATCCGGCTCTCCAGCTTTGCCGCCACACCCTCCCGAGCCAACCCCTCCGCCTTCTGCGCGACCGCAGACTTCTCACCGTCGTCGAGGAGGGCGAGAAGCGACGCCAGTTTCCTGGCGATGGCATCGGAATCGGCGTCCGCGACGGTTTCGGAGGGATGTGCCGCGAAATACTCCTTCAATTCGCGATCCTCGGCCGCGGAAGAAACCTGCCGCCATGTCTCTATCGACAGCGGGACGCAGCCGTCCTTCTCCAGCGCCTTCGCCCGTTGAACCATCGCATTCAGCTGAGCCGCAGCCTGGCGGCCCCGAAGCTCGTTCTCTTCACGGATCCGCCGCGCTTCTTCCAGCTTCGCCGCTTCCTCCGCTGAATTCCCCTGCTTTCTCGCTTCTCCCGCTTCCGCGACCAGGACAGCCCGCTTCGATTCCTCCACCGCTTCCTCAAGCCGCCCCTTCAGGATCTCATTCCCCGGGTCCAGCGCGACGGCGCGTTCGAGTGCGGCCTTTGCAATCTCCCATTGCCCGGTCTTTTCGGCTTCGTCGGCGGCGGCCAGTGAAGCGGTGATCTGGGATGCGCGGGGGTCGGGCGCCGCGACGGTGGGGGGAGGGTCGGTGTGCCGGTAGAAATAGAGCCCGACGAAGCCGGCGGCGAGGCCGACGAAGAGCAAGGGGGCGAGAAAGCTGAAGGGTTTCCCCCGGGCCGCCATGGGTGCTCCGCGACTTAAATGGTTGGCGCTGAACGACGTGCGGCAAGACGAGGAGGATAGCAGCCCCTTCAGTGCCGCGTCAAACCTGACTATTAAAGGACGTTCGTGGCGCCGGGTTCATTGGAAAATTCCTTTAGCGGCCGGCCGCCCGTAAGATCTCCCGGATGCGCGCTCGCACCGGCTGCTTTGAATGTGTCCTGGACGACGTGATCGGTGCCGCCAAACTGGAAGCGAGTTCGCAGGAGGATCGCGAACGCGTCCGCGTCGCGGTGCTTGACTACCTGAACGGCCGCTTCGACCTGGAACGAGAGCCCAGCGAGTTCATCACGGGCGTCCACCGCATTCTCAAGCAGGTTCTCGGACGCGATATGCCGTTCAAGGCCCTTCGCGACAAGTGCAATGAGATTGGCGTGTCGCTTTCCAGACGCGTTGAAGCCGAAACGGAGAAGTTGCCGGACGCGGAGCGGTTTCGGCTTCGCCTGCGCTGGGCGATCGCCGGGAACGAGCTCGATTTCAGGACCGTCGGCGCGGGCTACGACATGACCGAGGCGGACATCCACGCGCGGCTGTCGGACAGCGTGGCAAGGCCGCTCGCCGTGGATTGCGTCAGTGAAATCCGCACGATCTGCAGCCGCGCGAAGGACCTGCTTTACGTCCCTGACAACGTCGGTGAACTTGCCTTCGACCGCGTCCTCGTTAAGGAAATCCGCTCGCTGGGCGCGCGCGTCACCGTGCCGCTCCGCGGCGGCCCGATCACAAGCGACGCCGTGGTCGCCGACGGCGACACCTGCGGGATCCCGGAAGTCGCCGACCGGGTCATCGTCGCGGGACCCGACACCCTCGGGATCTCATGGACGGAAATGAGCCGCGACCTGCGCGAAGCGATCGCTTCCGCCGACGTCGTCATCGGCAAGGGGCAGGCGAACTACTACGTCCTGACCGAGCACAAGAGCGAGATTCCCGGGCGGGTGGTTTCGCTGCTGAGGACGAAGTGCGACTATGTGAGCGGTGAATTCGGGCTGAAAGGAAAGGTCAGCATCGCGACGATCCTGAAGTAGCGGCGGGCAATCGCTACATTTTCAGTTTGCGAAGAGTCTCCCTGGCCCCAAACATGTAATCCACGCCGCTCAGTGCGGTGACCGCCGCCATGATCGCCATGGCCCACCACCCGGTCCTGTGCAGGAGGCCGGTCGTCACCTCAAGCCCGCCGATGCTGAAGGCTGAGCCGCGCTTCGCGATCCATGCGTCGGCGACGACGAAAATGAGCACCAGGTTGATGACGATAAACTGGCAGATGGCCTTCAATTTCCCGCTCGTCCGCGCGGCCATGACGATGCTGTTGGCGGCCGAAAACATGCGGAGCGTCGCGACGAAGGAATCGCGATAGAAAAGGATGAGCAGCATCCAGAGCTGGCCCCAGCCGGCGATGACGAGGCAGAGGGTGAACGTGAAGCGCGAGATGGAGTCCGCGAGCGGATCGACCAGCTTGCCGAAGTCGGTGATCAGGTTCCGGCGGCGCGCGATGATGCCGTCGAGAAGATCTGTGAGCTCGCAGGCGAGGGATAGGCAGAGGGCGGCGATTTTTGCGGAGAGTGAGGGGAAGAAGAAGACATAGGCGAAGACGGGAGTGAGGAGGATGCGAAGGGTTGTCAGCTGGTTGGGGAGGTTCATCCGGTGGGGAAGGTAAGGCGAAAGCCGAAGAAAGGAAAAACGAAAAGTCTCAGGGCCTCAATTGCCTGGCGCGCCGCAGAACCATCGCAGCGCGGAACAGTGAGTAAACGGCGCCGGCCCCGGACGCCGCCGCCGGGCCCGGCTGCCGTTCAATCATCTTCAGCACGGACACAAGGGCGAACCCGGCGCCGAAGGCGCCGTAGACCAGAAGCGACAGCCAGAACACTCGACGGCTCACCGGGCCCCCATTGTCCCGCGCCTGGGGACTCGAGCCAGAGCCGCCTCCAGCTGCGGCAGAAAAGTCCCGACATCCGTCACGACTCCCACCGCCTGCGACGTCCCGCGGTCGGAGAGCTTCGTGACGGTCGCGGGGTTGATGTCCACGCACACCGTCCGCACGTGGCTCCCGAGCAGATTCCCGACCGCCACCGAGTGAAGCATCGTCGCAAACATGAGGACGACCCCCACCCCATCCAGCGCCGCCCGCATCTTCTTCTGCGCCTCAATCACGTCCGTCACGACTTCCGGGAGCGGCCCGTCGTCGCGAATCGAACCGGCCAGCACGACGGGAATCCCGGCGCGGATCGCCTCGTACATCACCCCGCCGCATAGACGCTTCTTCTTCACGAGCGCCGCGATCGATCCTGCCGCGCGCGCCTCGTTGATCGCGTACAGGTGATTGCGGTGCCCCCCCGTTCGCGGAATGCCGTCCAGGCCGCTTCCCAGGCTCGTCCCGTGAAGCTGCCGTTCGAGGTCGTGCGCGGCGAGCGCGTTTCCGGCGAAGAGGACATCGACGATGCCGCGGCGGATGAGAGAAGCAAGCGCTTCGGAGGCTCCGGTGTGGACGACGGCCGGGCCTGCGACGACGCAGACCTTTTCTCCCGCGGCGTGGGCGGCGCGGATCTCCGCCGCAATTCGCGCGATGAGGGAGAGCGTCGGCTTCTCGCTGGAGACTTCGCTCGACATGAAGCCGAACGAGCCGGAGGACAGCGCGTCCGCGTGAGGCGCGTGGACGCGGACTCCATCCTCGCCCACGACCACGCGCTCGCCGCGTCTCACGTCGCCGATCGTCCGGCACTCCGCGGTTCCTTTGCGCTCCTCCACGACGATCGCGGCATCCATCTTCTGGCGCGAGATGCGAATCCACCGGCCTTTCACCCGCACTTCGGTCGGGTGGTTGGTCGTGGAATGAAACCCTGCAGGACAGGCCCCTGCCCGCGTCACCGTGGCAAGGCGAGCGTTTTTTCCGTGAAGGAGTTTCCCCCCGGCCGAGAGGATTGCCTGTTCCGGGCGCGCTAACGCCAAGTCAGAAGCGCCGAGAAGGCGCACGACCGCTTCAGCGGGGTCGCTCCGGCGGCGCCCCATCCGCGACTCCAGGAGTTCCCAGTCCGCCCCCAGGCGCTTCAGCGCCGCCATCGCCGCCGGGAGCCCGATGTCGCCGGTGGTCCCGCGGAACTCGTAGTCGCGCGATCGGGTCACGCCGTCGCGCCTACTTCTTCCCCGTGTTCTTGTACGTCGCGGGCACTTCGAAGTCCTCCGCGGCCAGTTCCACTCTCTTCACGTCGCTGTTGTCCACGTCGTTCGTTTCAAGGAAGGCGTCGCCGTCAAAGTAATAGGGCGTGAACGTTCCCTTAACGTGGAAGCCCTTCAGTTCCTTCATCTTCTCCAGAACCGCCGGGCTGAACGCGCGGTACGCGGAGTAGAAATCCAGGTACGCATTCCACCCCTCGAGTTGCTCCGTCATCCAGCAGTCGAACACGGCTTCCATCTCGCCCTTCTCGTTTTCTTCCTTGATGACGATCCGTTCGCAATCCCACTCCCCGATCTTCTGTTTCTCCCCGGTGCGCGCCAGTTCAACCTTCGGGGTCTCGGTCAACATCCCCAGCACCTTTTTCGTGAGCCAGATGTAGCGCATCCGATTTTTCTTCGCGTCGCCCGTCATGGAATCAACCTTGGACTCGACATCAAGTACGCGCTTCCTGGCCGCCTCGGCCCGGCTCGCGAAGCCTTCAGCCGTGACCTCGGCGTACGTCTCCTTGCGCGGAAACGTGTCGCGCTGCAGCGTCTTCTCCCCGTCAAAAATGAAAACTCGCGTGGGCTTCGCCGCGTCATCGGTGGCGGCGAGCTTCATCTTGCGACCCTTGATGGAAGCAGCGTTCGTCGTGGCGACACGGCTATCGTTGGACTTCAAGATGGTGCTGGTGGTG
Organism: Planctomycetota bacterium; assembly: GCA_038060895.1. Classification (GTDB taxonomy): domain Bacteria; phylum Planctomycetota; class MHYJ01; order WSZJ01; family WSZJ01; genus WSZJ01. The sequence continues at coordinate 24,718 of JBBTCT010000033.1, read as the reverse complement.
ACTTTGTCCTTCTCGGTGAAGGTGACGTCGGCGACGGCGAACGCGGCCAGGAAGAAAAGGGCCGTGGTGGCGAAGAGACGCATGGAAGCTCCTGTTGGAGAAGGGAACGGCCCCCTGGGGCACGAGAGCAGGATAGCGTGGAGGCTGAAGGGCGGGCAAGGGGGAAACGGATCAGAGTTCAATAAGTGATATGGAATGAAGAATACACGATGAAGTGTGGGCGGTCAGCGCCCCGGCAAGGCACGGCTGGTGGCGTCGTCCAGCTTCCACAGTCCCTCTTCGCGCACGAGAGCGGCGGGTCGAGCGCCCCCTGTCCATGTCACGCGCGCGACGTCTGATTCAATTGAAACGGAAGCGCCCTCGAGCCGGAACCTCCCTTCGGCCTCGGGCCGGCCGAACTCCCGCGTCAGCGCCAGAATGGCCAGCTCCGCCGGTCCTGCGGCCTTCAGCGCGTCCGACGAAGCCCCCCACATCCGGGCTTCGGCTTCCAGCGACGGGCCTGAGAGCCCCTGGATTCTCGCCGTATCGGCTCGATGCAGGGACGCTCGCTCCTCCCGCGTCTTCCTGGACAGGCAATCCCACGCGCCCTGTCCGTCACCAGCCGCGGCGCAGGCGACCCAGCGCTTCCAGACCTCAGCCACAGCCTGGGCGTCGCTCGGCGGCGCAAGCTGGGGAGCATCTTTTCCCGGCCCCCGGTCGCATCCGAGGAGAACGGGCAGCAGGATCCAGGCGGGGCGCAGTTTCACTTTTTCCCGGCCGACCGGGCGGTCGCTTCCAGATCGGCTTTCCATTCTCCGCCCTCCTTGACCAGCGCCAGCGTCATTTCGCGGCCGTCCTTGAGGCGGAATCGAATCACGGCGCGGTCGCCGTCGGCGTCCGCGCCGAGAAAGTCGCTCTTCTCAACCTTTTCCAGTTCGCCCGGCCGGTCACGGAGGCGGTTGAGGATGGCGACCGTGGTTTCTTCGGCGAGCATTTCGGCGGGCATGGCGCGCAGTCGCGCTTCGGCCTGCCCGGTCATCGAGGCGAGCATGCTCCATTCCACATCCGGCATGTTGCCCATGGAAGTCCGCGTCTTCTCAACGATGGCGCGCCGGTTGGAAGCGCAGGTCATCGCCCAAAGCGTGCGCCCATCGCCCTGGGTGACAGCGCGGCGCCACGCGTTCCAGAATTCTTCTGCCCCTCCCGCGCCCTGGCCCGGATTCCGCTGCGAAGGACTTCCCGTGGAGGATTTTGCGGGGTCGTCGCCGCGCCGATCGCAGGCCCCGAGGGCCGCGAGCAGCACGGCCGCCGCTCCTGCGTTTCGCCACGTCATCGTTCTCTCCCGAATCAGGGCCCCCTTGACTCTTACTTCCGCGGCGCGCCACCACGCATTCGCGCCGTCGCAGCATCATCCACCTTCCAGGACCCGCGTTCAGCGACCAGAACAAGGATGTCGGAGCTGCCATCGGTCGATGCAATTGTGCAGATCGCCGTTCGGCCCTGAATGTCAGCGCTCACAAATACCTGCGCCTTCATGCGCGCCTGGACCGGAGCCGCAACCTGCGAAGCACCGCCGATCATGTAAAGGCAGAATTCTTCCGCCGTCATCCTCCGGAATTTTGAGGCCTCAAGACCGTACGGATTCAGCGCCCGGGCCAGCGAGTCGTCTTCCAGCCTGCGCATTTCATCCATCGCCCGTTCCTGCGTCCGGAGCTTCTCTTCCCGCGAGGCCGCACAAAGCGACTCCCAGACCGCTTTCGCGTCCCCCGCCAGCCAGGCTCGACGCCGGGCTTCCCAGGCGTCTCGAGGTGACGCGTCCGGAAGAGGTTCGGTCGAGGACATCGAAACCGGCGCCGGCGCCGCGGGGGGCTTGTCGCACCCCGCGAACGCCGCCGCGAGCAATGACCACCCCAAGCGGGCGCCCCGCATGCTTACTTCTTCTCTTTGATTTTTTCGGTCTCTTCGATGTCAATTTTCCAGGTCCCGCCCTCTTTGACCAGCGCGACGATCTCTTCTTTTCCGTCCGGTTCGATCGTCGTCGCGACGGCCTTGTCGCCGTCGATCTTCACTTCTTTCCATTTTGTTTCACGGGCCTTCTTCTGTTCCTCCTCTTCCTTGGTCATGTTGTTCATGTTGAGAATCATGATTTCTTCGTTCGACATCTTCTTCAACTCGGCCGGAGTGACCCCCCAGGTCTTCACCACCTCGGCGAGTTGCTCGTCCGGCATCGCCTTGAGCTGGTCCATGCCCTTCTTCGCCTCGTCGCTCTCCGTCATCTTCTTGCGCGATTTCTCACAGATGAAGTTCCACAGCCCCTTCCCGTCTTTTGCGAGGATGCGCGCCTGCATATCCTTGAACGCTTCTTCAGGTGTCTTCTGTGAAGAGCCCGGGGACGAAGAACCGCCCGAGGAACTTCCACCCGAGGACGACGAGGATTCGTCCTTGCCGCAACCCGCGAGGACAGCGACCACCAGCACCGGCACCAGGATTCGCTTCATGTTCGACCTTCTCCGATTACGGGTTGTTCGCCGCCGAATGGCGGCGATTCAGAAACTCCACCGGGAAACCCACTTCGTTGCCTTGAAGGGCGGAATCGGAATCGTCCCCAGCGGCGGTTCCGCGCCAGCCCGCATGTACTTCCTGAAGTCCGCTCTCTCGCCGGTGCGGTAGAAATTGGTCAGCCACGCAAAATCCGCGCGCCACCAGTCGGACACCCACTGGTCCAGGTCCCTGACGCCCGCCTCATGCAGAAGCGCCAACGAAAGCTGCGTCGCTTCCCTCTCGTACTCCGCGATCTCCACCAGCTCCTCTTCGCTTTTCTTGAGATTGGTGTCCTGCCCGATCTCGCGGAAGCGTTCGTTGGTGTTCCACTGCACGGTATGGCCGAAGAGATGGATGAGGACGAACACGGCGATCTCAATGTCATTGGCGTAGTCGATCTTGATCTGGACGCCGTCGAAGTCGCCCGTGTTCGGGTCGAGCACGTCGGAGATCATGACGGGGATTCCGTAGCGGTCCTCGATGTGGCGTTCGAGGATATTGAAGACCTCGACGAGGCGTTCCTGGGTCGGGTGCGAGGGATGCTGCGGCAAGGCTAGGCGCCCTCCCGGAGGCTGGCCGAGTCGCAGTACCACCGAAGAGCAAAGTCGTGGCCGGTCAGAAGCCCGCGCCACAGGTCGAGAGGCGTCTCCGTCGCGACAAACGGGGGCGAAACGCCGGGCCAGAGCTGGCTTTCGGGAATCGCCTGCTTCACGACCTCGAATGACTCCACCCGCCCGAATGCGCCAGTCGTTTCCTTCGACTCTGAAAGGAACTTCGGCCGTCCGATCCACTCCAGCCCCCGGACTCCGGGGCACGACACCCGCACGGTTGCCTGAAATGCATCCTTCGGCAGCACCATCCTGGCGACGTCGCCAAGCCCAGCCAGCGCCGGGTGCACGCCGCTCTTTGTCGCCGTCATCACTATCGACAGCTGGCCCGGGACTTCCATCGCACACCCCAGCAGCAGAGCCCCCCCGAACGAATAGTGCGACCGCCACTTCGCGGGATCGTCGATCTTCTGTTGTTCGAATAGCGGCAAGCGCGCGGGAGGATGCGGACCCCTTAGGGGATCAGCATCACCTTCCCGACCTTGCCTTCCTTGGAACGCATCGTTGCCATCGCCTTGTCGAATTCCACGAGCGGAAATTTGTGGGTGATGACCGGCCGCGGGTCGAGAGCGCCGCTTCTCACCAGCCCGGCCATCTTGTACCACGTCTGGAACATCTCGCGGCCGTTGATGCCGATGACGCGCGCGCCCTTGAAGATGATGTCGTTGTTGAAGTCGATTTCCACGGGTTTGGAGGGGAGCCCGAAGGCGGTGAAACGGCCGCCCTTGCGGAGGGCCTTGAAGCCGGTCTTGATGGCGGAGGGGGCCCCGGACATTTCGAGGACGACGTCGACGCCGTCGCCGCCCGTGGCCTCCAGGACGCGCTTCACGACCGCATCGGGGTCGCGGGCATCGAACGATTCGTGGGCGCCGAGGGACTTCGCCATTTCAAGGCGGTTGGGGTTGATGTCGACTGCGAAGATGCGTGAGGCGCCGGAAGCGCGGCAGACGATGGTGGCGAAGAGGCCGACGGGGCCGCAGCCGGTGATGAGGATGGAGGAGCCGGCGATCGGTTCGCAGAGGCTCGCGTAGACGGCGTTTCCCATCGGCTCCATGACGGTCGCGATTTCGATGGGCATCGAGGGGTCGTTCTTCCAGGCGCAGATCGCCGGGATTTTCACGTAGTCTGCATAGACGCCCGCCGTATCCACGCCGAGGATCTTGAGGTTGGTGCAGATGTGCTGCAGTCCTGTGCGACAGACGGCGCAGAGGCCGCACGGAATATGGCTCTCGAGCGAGACGAGATCGCCTTCCGCGAAGCCCGTGACGCCCGGCCCGACCTCAACGACGTGCCCGCAGCATTCGTGACCGGTGACGAGCGGCGGCTTGATGCGCCCCTGCGCCCACTCGTCCCATTCGTAAATGTGCACGTCCGTGCCGCAGATCGACGCGCCCTTCACTTTCACCAGCAGCTCGCCATACTCGATCTGGGGAATCGGCACCTCCACCAGCTGCACGCCGGGGGCGGCCTTCCACTTGCCGATCGCCTTCATCGTGCCTTTCATGTCGCATGACTCCGGGTGTGTGGCCTGCGAAAAGTGAACGCCGCGATTCTAAGGGGCGAAGGAAAGAAGCAACAAGGAAGGGGATGCTGCAACGGGCCGTCCTTGAATCCTGCGCCTCATCCGTGCTTGAATCTCCCCTGATGCCCGACCAGCCGCCCGACTCAGCGTTCTTTCATGGCCTCGAGGATGCCCTGTCCTCGAAGCCGGCGGCGCAGGCGGGAACGAGGCACCTGGAGCACCTGCGGCGAATCCTGGACGTCTCAAAGGCCATCATCTCGACGCTGTCCCAGGACGTGCTCCTGGAGCGGGTAATGGACGCGATGCTCGAGGTCTCACAGGCAGAACGCGGATTCCTGATGCTCAAGGACGCAAACGGCCACTTGAAAGTGGTGACCGCCCGCAGGATGCATCGAGAGAATCTGCCTCCGGAGGAATTCAGGGTTTCGAATTCGATCGTCGAGCGCGTCATTTCCACTCACGAACCGCTTTACCTTCCCAACGTCTCTTCCGACCAGACGATCGCTCGCCAATCCAGCGTCGTGGAACTCGGCATCCGAAGCGCGATGTGTGCGCCTCTTCGGTTCCGTGACCACGTCAAGGGCGCCGTCTATGTCGACAGCCACGCGCCCGGCGACGCCTCCACGCAGGAGGATTTCGAAGTCTTCCGCTCCCTCGCTGACCAGGCCGCCATCGCACTTGAAAACGCCGAGCTGTACACGCGCGCCGTCACGGATCCGCTCACGACCCTCTACAACCGCTCGTACTTCCAGCGGAGGCTCGACGAGGAGCTGGATCGCGCGCGCCGCTATGCCCGACGCCTCTCCCTCGTGCTCGTCGACGTCGATCACTTCAAGCAGATCAACGACACGTTCGGCCACCAGGTCGGCGACCGGGTCCTCATTCGCGTCGGCCAGCTCATGCGCGCTTCCATCCGCGCCGCCGATGTCCCGGCGCGCTATGGCGGCGACGAATTTGCGCTGATCCTGCCCGAAACGGACGGCGAGGCGACCGGAAGCGCAGGCGTGGTTGCCGAGCGGCTGAGGAAGGCGGTCGCGGCCGAAGACTTCGCCGCCATGGGCCTGACGCAGAGCATGTCGCTGTCGATCGGCCTGACAACGCTCAAACCCGAAACCCCCGCGACATCCTTCGAGTTGCTGGAGCGCGCAGACCGCGCGCTCTACGAAGCGAAGCGTGGCGGTCGAAATCGAAGCGTCTCTGACACGCGGAGATATTGAAGTGGCGGACGAGGGTCGATCTGCGGCGCGGCCCGGCCGCGGTCTTCGACGGGCCACCGTCCTGCTGTCCGCGGGTCCGACCGCCCCTTGTCCACCACTTCAGGATCCCGGCGGGTCCGGGACAAACAACCCTGGGGAAAGGTGTTCGTGAGTGCCTTGAGCTCCGGAGCCCTGCCGCGGTTGATCCGCAAGCTTGGAGAGGGCGGAATGGGCGAAGTCTGGCTCGCCGAGGACGACGTTCGCGGGCCAGTCGCCGTCAAGCAGCTCCGCCCGGGCCTCATTGACGGCGATACTTTGGGCCGCTTTCGCGCCGAGTTCGCCTCGCTCGCCCGGCTTCGACATCCGAACCTCGTCGAGGCGTACGACTATCTCGTCTATCCCAGCGGCCGGCACGGATACACGATGGAATACGTCCCCGGGCTGGACTTCACGGCCGCGACAGGGGGCCTCGGCACGGTCGAAATCGTTCGCCTTGCCGAGCAGATCTGCGAAGCGCTGGAGCACGTTCACTCCCACGACCTGATCCACGGCGACGTCAAGCCCGGAAATCTTCTGGTCAGAAACGGCGCAGTGAAACTCATGGATTTCGGCCTCGCCGAGCGGCCAGGCCCTCGCGGCGTGCGCGGCTCCCTCGAGTACCTCGCACCCGAAGTCATCCAGGGCCGCCCCCGCGACCGTCGCGCCGATCTCTACGCTCTCGGCGCCGTCATCTTCGAGGCGCTCACGCGCCACCCCCCGTTTCACGGCGCCTCCCGCTTCGCACTTCTTCGCGCCCACCTTCGCAGTCACCCGGAGTTTCCGAAGCGTTGTCTCGATCTCGTCTCCGAACCTGTTCGCCGGGTCGTCCTCCGGCTGCTCTGCAAGGACCCGTCCGCCCGGTACTTCACGGCCGCCGAAACCGCCGAAGCGCTGCGTGCCGCCATCGGCGCCGGCGGACGGAGACAGCTGCGCCCCGAGGGAATCGGAGGGAGCGGCACCGTCGCCGGGCGAGAGAAGGAAATGGACATCCTGGAGCGCGCGCTTCGCGACGCCGCTTCTGGAGCCTCGCCGCAGTCCCTTGTCGTTGAAGGGGCAGCGGGGTCCGGAAAGGGCGCGCTGTTGCGAGCCTTCGGAGCGCGGCTTCTCGCACGGCGGGTGTCTCACGCGTGGGCAACGGGGGCCCAGGGCGCGCCTCCGCTGGCCGCGGCGCGGGAGTGGCTCGCGGCGCTGTCGGTGCACGTCACGCCCGAATGGCCCCGCCTCCGCGCGGCGGTCGCTTCGATCGATGCGGGATCGCAAAACGCCTCGCGGGAGGCCGCCCTGGCAATCGAAATGGCCGCCCGCCGCGCCCCCCTGGTGCTCTTCCTTAATGCAGCCGAATGGGCGGATGAAGCCACCTCTGCGTTGGTAGCGACCATTCGACTGACGCCGCGCGCGCGCCTCCTCTTTCTGGGCGCGGCGACTTCCAGCGAGGGAAGCGTCTCGTGGGCCGGCGTGCCGCGGCTGTCGCTTCAGCCCCTCGATGCGGCTGCGACGGCCGAAGTTGCCCGCGATTCCACGGGAGCCAGAAGTGTCGACCCGGCGTTCGCGGCGGCGCTTCACTCCGCCACCGGCGGAATTCCAGGAGCCGCCCGCGCGTGCCTTCGCGCGCTGGCCGCGGAAGGCGCGCTCTCGATCGCGGACGGGGTGCTCGAGTCCGCGGCTCCGCCCTCGGGAGGTCCAGGCCTCGATCGCGTGCTCACGTTTCTCGGCACCGACGCCCGCCTCGCGGCCGAAGCACTCGCCGTCCTCGCGCGGTCGGCGACGCCGTACGAGGTGGCCCGCGTGGCCGGCCTCGCGTCGGAACGCACCGCCACCGCAATATTCGATCTCGAGCGTCGCGGCGTCGCTTCCCGCACCGACTCTCCTTCCGGCCCCCATGTCCGGCTTACGGCTCCCGCGCTTTCCCGCGCCCTCTTTGCCGCCGCTCCCCCTGATGGCCTCCGCTCCATGCACCACGCCGCCGCGGAGATCGATCGGTCGTGTTCATTTCCGGAGTCCGCCGCGAATCATCTTTTCGAAGCGGGCGAGGGTGCTGCCGCCGTGGCCGCCGCCGTCGATGCCGCCCGCCACGCCTCCGCCGCTTCTCCCCGCGTCGCCGTGACGCTCCTCGACCGCGCCTTCTCCGACCCGGCCTGCACGCCCGCCGACGTCGACGCAGCCCGGCCTCTTCTCGCGGATTGCCTCGAGCGCGCCGGCGAATCACGCCGCGCTTCCACTCTCCTCCAGGAAATCGCAGCGACCACGCCGGCTCCTGAACGCGACCGGATCCTCCTCCGCGCCGCCCGCCTCGCCGCGGCGACCGACCCCACCCTCTCACTCGCGATCCTCGAATCCCTCCCGCCGTCCCCCGACCTCTCTCTCCACCGCGCCGGCGCCCTCTACTCCGCCGGTCGCTTCCTGGAATCGCTTCAGGAGGCCCGTGCCCTCGGCGCCACGAACGCCCTGCACGCGACCGCGCGGGCCTTCCTCGCCCTTGGCCGCTTCGAGGAGGCCTACTCCGCCGCGCTCGCCCGCGCCGAACACCTGGTGAACGCCGGTGACCGCGCCGCAACCTCCGCTGCCGCACTCCTCGCCGCCGAGGCCGCGCTCGCCCGCCACGATGCCGCAGGCGCAGCCTTTGCCGCCGCCCTGGCCTCCGACGGCCTGGAACCGCCCTCGTTGGACGCCCTCTCCGCACGCGCGATCAGCTCCTCCCTTCGGTCGCCGCCCGGCGAAGCTCTCGCCGCCTGGCGGCGCGTCGCCGAATTCGCGCGCGTGGCGGGAGACGCCGACTCACTCGCCCGCGCCGCGACCTGCGCCTCGCTCCTGCACTCCGCACACGACCGGCTCGGTGAAGCGGCAGCAGCAGCAGCAGAGGCCGTCGCCGCCCGCGCGCCCGACCGGCGCCTCCGCTTCGAAGCCAACCTCGCCGCTTCGACCGCCAGCGCACGCCTCGGTCGCCACGCCGCCGCGCGCGCCTTCGCCGACGTCGCGGTCGAAGCGGCGGTTCCTTCGGGCCCCTCGCGTTCCCTCGCGCGGGCGCTGGCGGCGCGCGCGCGAGCCGGGCTCGCCGCGGGCGACCTCACGGCAGCGAGCGCCGCTGAACGCGCCGCCCGCGAAGCGGATCCTTCGGGGGACCCGCTGGCGTTCCTGGAAATTGCGCTCGCGCACGGGAATGCGGAGGAGGTTCTGGCGTCGGCGCCCCGCCTCTCACCCGCCTCCGAGCGCGACTCGGCACGCCTGGGAGCTCTTCGTGCCCAGGCCCTCGCCGCTTCCGGCGAACCGATCGGCCTCTCCGCAGCGGTCGATGAGTACTACGTCGTGCTTGGTCGCGCGCGCGAACTGGAATCGCCCTCACTCGCACGCCGCGCCCACGCAGGGCTGGGACGCGCGTTGCACGCCCTTCACCTGGGTCGCTCGGCCCGGGACCACCTCCGACTCGCCCTCGACCTCCTGCGGGACGCGCTGCCGCACGTCCCTCCGGAGGATCACGCAGGATTCCTCGCGCTGGCTGAAAACGCGGAGTTGAGGGACTCGATCATGCTGCTCAACGCCCGTTCTACTTCTTGATCAGCTTCATCGCCCGAGCCTTGAACTCGCGCGGCGACACCGGCTTCGACATGAATTCGTCCGCCCCCGTTTCGAGAGCACGCGCGGCGTTGTCCGCGCCGCCCATACCCGTCACCATCAACACAGGGGTTTTTTCGTAACCGGGAAGCGCCCTGAGCCGCTTGATCAGCTTCAGTCCGCTGGCGTCCGGCAGCCCTTCATCCAGCACCACCAGCGAAGCGGGTCCTCTCTTCGCCTCCGCTTCCGCCGTCGCCGCATCGCGGCAGGCAACCGCGTGCAGCCCGAGGGACTGGATGAGGCTCACGAAAAGCGCGAGCACCTGCGGATCGTCGTCGACGACAAGCGCCCGCGCCGGGCCGGCCGGTTGAGGGGCGGCTCCCGTCGAGGCGTCGCGCGTGGCCGGGGCTCCGGACGCAAGGTCAAGCGCGTCCGCGAAAGCGCCGGCGTTCGGGAAGCGGTCGTTGCGTTCGCGCGCGGTCGCCCTTGCGATGACCTCCTCCAGGGCCGGGGGAATGTCCGCCCTGAGCGTCCGCGCCCGGGGTGCCGTTTCCGACTGTGCCCTCCGCAACATCTCCATGGCGCCCGGCGCCGGGAAAAGAACCCGGCCGGTCAGAAGAAAGAAGAGGCTCGCCCCAAGGGAGAAGACGTCCGATCGCGCGTCCACCATCTGCACCAGCCCCTTCGCCGCCTCGGGTGCCATGTACGCGGGCGTGCCCATGATCACGACGCCACCAATCCCCGTCACCCCCGGGACCGAGATCGGTTTCGCCAGCCCGAAATCCATCAGGTACACGCGCCCCTCGCGGTCCACCATCATGTTTGCAGGCTTGATGTCCCTGTGAATGATCCCTCGTGAATGCGCCTGCGCCAGCGCGCGAGACGCCTGCCGGACCATCGCCACCGCCGATGGGATGTCCGACAGCTGCCCCGGCGGCGTGCGGAACTTCTCTTCAACCGTGCCGCCCTCGATCAGTTTCATCACGATGTAGTGCCGCCCGCTGGCCTCCCCGAAGTCGTAGATGGGCGCGATATTCGGGTGATCCATCGCCGCCGCCGTCTTCGCCTCTCGCCGAAAGCGCGCCAGGTCCTCCGGGGAGACCTCCTGGAATCGCATCACTTTCACCGCAACCCAGCGCTTAAGGGACGTGTCCCACCCACGCCAAACCTGCCCCATCGCGCCTTTTCCGAGAAGCGTCACGAGCACGTACCTGCCGACCCGGTTGTCCGCTTCCGCCAGCGCCTGCGACACTTCCGCGGGCGGCGCCTCCGGCGCGGGCGGCGATGCCGAAGGGGCCTTCGCAGAAAGAACCAGAGCCGCACCGCAATTCGTACACGAGTAGCGCGCAGCAGGGTTGTAGTTCTGCGCCGCCGAGATCTTCCGGCACGAAGGACACGTCAGGCTGACCTGTTCGCCCATGGACGCCGCTTCTCCAGTTCCCCGCAATCAGTACGCGCTTCGCCCCGGCCAGTTCGTTCCCACCGGAACGTCAGGGTAGAACTCACGAATCTCGACGACGTCCGCCCAGCGCTCGAGGAAGAGCGCGACGAGATCCTTGTCGAAGTGTTTTCCCGACATGGTCAGCAATTCCTGCTTTGCCTTTTCAGCAGGCCACGGCTCCTTGTACGGCCGCCGTGACGTCAGGGCGTCGAACACGTCGCACACCGTGACAATTCTCGCCGCAAGCGGAATTTCTTCCCCGCCCAGGCCGACCGGATATCCGCTTCCGTCCCAGCGCTCGTGGTGCGACATGGCAACCTGTTCCGACAACCGCAGCAGGGGCGATTTCCCGCCCGAAAGAAGCGCCGCACCGATCAGGGTGTGCGTCTTCATGACTTCCCACTCCTCGGGCGTCAGCTTCCCGGGCTTCAGCAGCACGGCGTCCGGAATCCCCACCTTGCCGATGTCGTGCATGGCGGCCGCTTCACGCATCACCGCCAGTTGTTCATCCGGCAGTCCGGCAGCTCGTGCAAGAAGCTCAGAGCTCCGACTCACTCGATTGATGTGATGCCCCGTTTCATCGTCCCGGTATTCCGCACACCGGCTCAACCGCCGGATGAGGTCCTTGTGACTCTCGAGAAGGTCCTGGGTTCCTTCCTCGACTCGCTCCTGCAGAAGCACGTTCTTCTGGTCCACTTCGTCCTTCAGGACCTTCACGCGCAACAGGTTCCTCAGCCTCGAAACTACTTCCGCCCTGCGGAACGGTTTCCCGATGAAATCCTGCGCCCCGCTCTGAAGCGCCTTGGTCACCGTATCGCCGTCGTTTTCGCCGCTGATGACGACGATCGGGACCCACTTGTCGCCTGCGAGATCCCGGATCTGCCCCATGACTTCCAACCCGCTCATCGCCGGCATGTTCAGATCCAGGATCACCAGGTCCGGCTCGAATCCGATGAACGCCCCGGCCGCTTCGCGCGCGTCGTTGACCGAGCGCAAGGCCACGAACCCCTCGACCTTCAGGAGCGTCTCGAGCATGGCCGTGAAGGACGGCTCATCGTCCACGACGAGAATCTTGGACTGGTGAATGGAGCCTTGAACCATCGCGGCGACCTCCTCACCCCGCCAGGTCCGTCACCCCGTCCAGCGCGGCGCGCACGCGCCGGGCCAGCTTTCCTGGAGTGAACGGCTTCTGGAGCAGCCCCCCCTCCAGGTTTTCCATCGAAGCCCCCTGGAGCGCTTCCTCATTGTAACCGCTGATGAACAGAACTCGCAGGCCCGGACGCTGGAGCCTCAACCTTTCGAACAGCATGCGCCCGTTCATTCCCTTCATCACAAGATCACTCACCAGGAGATCGATTGCGGCCACATGGCTTTTCGCCACGCACAACGCATCCGTCCCGTCGCTGGCACACAAGACCTGGTATCCCTGATGCCGAAGCGCTTCTTCGCACACGTGCCTCACCGCCGGGTCGTCATCGACCAGCATCAGCGTTTCGCCGGCTCCTCGCCCGGCGGAAGCGAGGGAGTCCCTGGTCGCCAGCCTTGCCGGACCTTCCTCGCAGGCCGGAAAGGTGACGATAAATACGCTTCCGTGCCCCGGCTCGCTTTCAACCCGGATGGACCCGCCGAGCGAAGTGACGATCCCGTGGCACGCGGCGAGTCCGAGCCCCGTCCCGCGTCCGATTTCCTTGGTCGTGAAGAATGGCTGAAAGATCCGGCTCTTCACGTCTTCGGTCATCCCAATGCCGGTGTCCCTGACCCGGACTTCGAGCCACTCGCCTCCCGAACCGGTGGAATTGGCGCACTCGATGGTCAGCTTTCCACCCGAGGGCATGGCATCGCGTGCGTTGATGGCGAGGTTCATGATGACGACGTCGAACTGCATGGGGTCCACGAAAATCCAGGGTTGCTCTGCGCTGAAGCGGGTGACGAGCGCGATGTCTTCGCTGATGACCCGGCGCAGCATGCGTTCGGTTTCACACAGGCGCTCGCTGGCGTCAACCGCGACGGGCTTGACCTTGGAGTTGCGGGCGAAATGGAGGAGCTGGCCGGTCAGGCGAGCGGCGCGATCCGCAGCGCTGCGAATGACGTCCAGGTCCGCGCGCGTCGAGTCGCCGGTCGGCAGGAGGTCGAAGCGCAGGTCTGCCACGCCGATGATGACGGTGAGAAGATTATTGAAATCGTGGGCTACCCCGGCGGAGAGCCGGCCCAGGATTTCCATCTTCTGAGCCTGGAGCAGCATCGCATTGACCCACTCGAGATCGTCCGGGGCGAGTGGGCCCCGGACGGTCTCTGCAGAGGGATCTGGCGCCAGTTGTTGAGGGATCGAATCAGGGGCCCTCTCGCCAGGTCCTGGAACGTCCTTCTCAAGCCCGCTCATGGATCCGCTCCAGGGGTGTCCACGCGCCGATGAGATCGGAGACAGACTTCACGTCGTAAGTCAGGATCCTCGCTCCCATCGCGCGAGATCGAGTCCGCAAGTCCCACGCGCGCGTGTAGGAGTCGAAGGGAACGTACACATGGAGCGCGACGCTTGATCCCAGCGACCCCCACCATCGAATCGGTGCGAGGTCGTTCAGCGTGTGGGCCGTTTCGACATCGACGAACCGGATCAGCCTCTGTTCTTCCCAGACGGCCAGCTGAGGATGCAGGTGACGCCCTTCGACTTCGAGCGGGTACGAGCAGCGGTGTCCGTCATTCACGAAGGTGCGGAATCCGTTGCGCTCGTACCATCGAGCGACGCGATGAAGCGCGTCCCTGCGTTCCTCGGCGTGGTTGAGCACTACTGGACCTGCGTCGTCGCGTACGCCAGGACCCTCTGGTCGGTGTACTGGCCGGAAGTGGCCCAGCAACTGAACTCCCACTCCAGGACGTCACCCGCCACAAGGTTGAGTGGACTCAGGTTGACATTCCACGTCTTATCGACGTGGTACGTGTGAGGCGAATTGGTGGTGATGCTGTTGAAAGAGAGGGTGACGGACCTGCCGTTTTTCTTGCACTGGAGCAGGCTCCCGACTCCGTACGCGCACCAGGATGTGCCGACGACGTCGCAGTTGGTGGCGGAGGCAGAGATGCTGGCGGGGGCGGTTTCGTCGATCTCGGGGAGCATCGGGGGCATGCCGATATGCGCTAAGGACTTGCCTGGGCCGAGTACCATCAGCGAAACAAGCAGAACCGCAAGTGTGCGCATATGAGCCTCCTCTGGAGAATTCCGGGCCTGATGCCGCAACGTGCGGTTCAGGTGGGAGGCCCTCTGTACGCAAGAAAGTGCCCGCAAATTTCAAGACATGCGAAATGGACACAAGACATTGCTCTCACGCATGTTATGCCGATTGCCTGGGTTTCACATGCGCAAGACATGAAACCAAAGTTCAATTTCGAGATGAAACCAAGGTTTCATTTATTGACCGCACTCCACCTGCAGTCGCAACCGACATCGCAGCCAATACTTATGCTGGCGCTTACCAGCTTGCCATTATTGAGAAATTGAACTTTAGTTTCATTTCTTCGATAAGTCTCTTAGCCCCAATAGCTTGTGCTTCGCCGCAATCTTGTGAAGTCCCTGGTAAGTCATCCCGAGTTGCTTCGCAGCTTTGGAGAGCCGCCCGTCGTTTGCGACAATTGCCGCCTGAACCCGCGCCAGTCTCACTCTGCCGACTGCATCGCGAAGCGACCCATCGTTTGTCTCGGTCGGAGCCACTTCCCCCCCCAGGACTTCGCGAACCTGTGCCGCCCCAAGGGTATCCTCGCCTCCGCTTGCCAACACACTGGCGACATGCTCCAGTTGCCTCACGTTCCCGGGCCAGGCGCACGACAGGAGTAACTTCATCGCCGGCACGTCCAGCTCGAAACTTCCGAGTCGTCCCAGGAATCGCCGGATCAATTCCGGGATGTCTTCTCTCCGTTCCCGAAGTGCCGGGACCGCCACCGTGAACGAAGCCAGCCGGTAGAACAAGTCGCGGCGAAACAGGCCCTTCGTAACTTGCACCTCCAGGTCCCGATGCGTGGCCGCCAGCACCCGAACTCTTACCTTGAAACTGCGATCCGATCCAACCGGGCGGACGACGCCGTCCTCGATCACACGAAGAAGCTTCGCCTGCAGCCCGGTCTCGAGCTCCCCGATTTCGTCAAGGAGCAGAACACCGCCGTCGGCGCTCCGGAACAGCCCTTCGTGATCCGCGCTCGCCCCGCTGAAGGCGCCTTTCACGTGGCCGAACAACTCGCTCTCCATCAGAAGCGGAGAAATGGCCGCACAATTTTCGGCAACGAAGGGTCCTCGGGCCAAGGGTCCGTTGGCGTGAATGGCCCGGGCGACGAGCTCCTTGCCAACTCCCGTCTCGCCTTGAATCAGCACGGGCAGCGTCTGGTCGGTCGCCCGATCCAGCGAGCGCAGCATCACCAGCATCGCCGCGCTGCGGCCGACGATTGCGGGATACCGGTACTTCAGCCCCGAATCGGTGTCTCCCTTCCCCTGCAGTTCCACTTCCTCGAGCCGCCTCTCCAGTCTTCGTGCCCTCTCCGCAAGAGCTTCCTTTTGCCGTCCGGACTCCGCAAAAAGCTGCGCGTTTTCGATGGCCACCGCGGCAAGGTCCGCAAGCGTTTGCAACGCATCGAGCGCGCCCGGATCGAACGCGTCCGCCTTGCGCCGATGGTCGAGATAGAGCGACCCCAGCGTCTGACGCTGAAGCCGGAAGGGGATGCACACGACGGAGTGAACGTTGAGACGGGGAATACTTACGCTGTGGCGAAGACGCTGGTCTTCCAGAGCATCGCCACTGTAGAACGGCTCACCTGACAGAATCACCTTGTCGGAGATCGTGCGGCTGAACGCATCGGCGCTCCCGAGCCCCGACGCCTCGGGTCTCGCCGCGCGCACTTCAAACCGGTCCCCGTCCACCAGAACGAGGCATCCGCGCTCCGCACCGGTGATCGCGATCGCCGCGTCAAGGACCTTGTCCAGCAACCGCGGAACGTCGCGTTCTGCGTTGATCTCCCTGACGATGTCCCGGATGTGCCTCGTTTGTGAGGCCAGGCTCTTGGACGACAATGTTTCCTCCGGCGTTATTGCCGACCCCTGGGGAACTCGCTGCATTTCGCGCTGCCTTTCCCACGACGAGGCCTCTGCATTCATCCCGCAATCGCGACCCGCCGCTGCCGCCGCACTCAGCCACTCGCGCCGCGCCGCCGAACCCGCGCCGGGAAGCAATGCCCTTACGGCTTCCAGGTGACGGAGGGCCGCCTCAGACAGGGGTTCCAATCGTGCCTGTGCGATAGCCGCCCACACTTCAATCGGCGGTGAGTCCGGCATCGGAGAAAGCGCGGCGAGGAGTCGCCGCGCCGCCTCCGCGTGCCCAGCCGACGCACAGGATAGCGCTAAACGTGCTGCAGCTTCGCCTCCAACCAGCCGCTGCGCCTTCGCGAAGTCAACGATCCGATCGACACGCCCTGAAAGATCCACGTCACTACCCGTTGCAAGGTCGGCTTCGATTTTCAGCCAGTCGGAAATTCCTTCCGTCGCTCGGTCGCCGGGGAATTCAGCTGGCAGCGCACGCGCGGCCTCGAGCCAATCCAGCCCGGCCGCTCCTTCGCGGGCGGCCAGAATTTGAACCGTTCGTAAAAGCGTCGCGCCGGAAGCGTCGCCAACAGCCTGGAACTCGCGCGCTCCGGCCTCGGCAATATCGTGGCACTCATTCCATCGACCCAGATCCAGCAAAGAAAGGCAGCGGGGATAACACGACCACGTCTGAAGGATGTGGTTTCCGCGGCCATCTTCATCGCCGAGAGATGTGAGCGCCTCCCCCGTCCGCCCGCCAAATCTCAACAGAAGGGCCCTCAACCCTCGGCTTCGCTCCCGGACATCCGCGGTCACGTTCATCAGCGTTGAGATTTCATCGTATTCGTGCAATGCGCCCAGTCCGCGGCCGACTTCGCCAGCGGCCGCAGACAGGTTTGCCTGAGCCCCTAGAATTGAATGCATCGACCGGAGTCGGCCCATTCTCGACGCGATGGACAGCCCGGCAGCGATGACCATTTCTGCGCGGCCCCTGAGTCCGCACAGGATCAATGCCGTGACTGCGGCATCGACGGCGCTTCCGAACACGCGCCACGCCTTCTGTCTCCGCGCCAGGTTTACCGCGCGCAACTCAGCCCTCGCTGCTTCACGGAAATCGCCACGCATCGCGCGTTTCCAACCCAGGAAACGAGCTTCCGCGGGAAGCTTGCACTGATCCAGATCGGGCGCAAAACCTGCGGCGTCGCCGAGGACGCCTTGCGCGGATCGCCGAATCGCCTGGGCAAACGCGGCGCGGTCGAGGAGCCATGCGCCAATCGCCGGAGCCATGCGATTCGCCGCCGAGTCGAGGTCTACCCATCGGCGCAGACGGTGCCACTGCGAGAGGGCCACGGCCGCCATGCGCCTCCGCAGCGACTCCTCCGGCGCTCTCCCCGCCAGTTCCTCCGCCCGCCGGGCAATTCCTTCGTCAGCGCGCTCTTCCGAATCCACCACGACCATCGCCGCGTCAAGGCGCGCGAGGTCCGCGGGCAATCCGGCGGCCAGCTCGCTCGCGGCCGCGAGGAGAGACCGCGCGCCGTCGAGGTCGCCCAAGTCGTGCAGTTCCTCTGCGGCGGCGAGCGATGCCGCCGCCGCGGCAGCAGCATCGCCGGAATGAACCCAGTGCCAGGCGGAAACCCAGCGCGGGGCGCCTGCTTCGGCCGTCAGAGCCGCCAGGCGGCGATGCAACTTCGACTTCTCGTGGGGGGAGAGTCCCTGCGTCGCGGCGCTGCCCACGGCCGCATCGATCGGCACGACCCCGGCACCTTCCGGACGCACAAGTCCGGCCTCTTCGAGACGCGCGATGTCGTCGAGCTCTCCGTCCACCGCAACCGGCAGTGCCGCCCGCGAAATCGCCCCTCCGGCGAGCGCCGCGGCGGCGAGCATGCGTCCTGCCAGGCGATCCAGCGCCGCAACCAGGGGCCGCGCCGCGTCCGCAGCATCGATTGGAACGGGAAGCGGCGCCTGGGGGCGAAGCGACCAGCTTCCGAGCCGGAATTCCGTCGCGCCCGCCGTGAGGACGGCGCGCGCCACGGCAACAGCATGCCTCGGACTCCCTCCGGACAGCTCCGAAAGACGCTTCAGGTCCCCGGGAGACAACTCGTTGACGCCCGTAACCTGCTGAAAAATCGCGCCAATGTCGTCGGCCGCCAAACGTCCAAGCCCGCGTCGCTCAAAGGCCGGCCCTGCCAAGTCACCGGTGGCGGCCGCAACTACCAGCACGCCCGTCGTGCCGGCCCGCGACAACGCTTCCATCGCAGCGGATACTTCGCCCGCATTGGGGTGCCGATCCAGGTCATCAAGCGCCACCAGCAGCGGTTTCATCGACTTTGCCCACCGCGTCGCAAGCTCACCCGCCGTCCCCCGCGCCTCACGCTCAATTCCCCAACCCCTCGCTCGCGCTTCCAGCACCACACGCTCCACCAGGTCCGTCTTCCCCATTCCGGCCTCGCCGAACACCAGCAGCCCCCGGGCCGGACGAATGCCCTCGTCAAGTACAGTCGCCAGCCCCTTCAACTCCTCCATTCGCCGGTTTCGGCGCGGGCCGCAGACGGGAAGCGCGCGCCCGGAAACGAACTCCCGCGCCGCGAGAATCCTGACCTGCGGGTCAGGCGAAGTCAGCGCTTCCGCAAACTTCGCCACACGGGCCGACCGCGCGGCGCCGCGATCGCGAAGCGACGCGCCGAGGCCGAAGAGATCCGATGCGGTTGTTCGTCCGCCCCCGGCGAGAACTTCCGGTGCAATGAACCCACGCCTGCCCGCCGGAAGAGCTTCGCCATCGCTGGCGAGTCCGAAATCCAGGAGTCGGGCAGCGTAACCCGCGGGAGCGCACAGCAGGTTTCCAGGGTGCACGTCCCCGTGAATGACGCCGCAAGAGGCGAGGTAGAGAAGCGCGATTGCTGCCGCCGCCGCGAATTCCTCCTCGTCGTTCCTTGCCGGCAGTCCAGCCTCGAGAGGTTCGCCATCAAGCCAGTGAGTCGCTACCCAGAATCTGCCGCCATCGATTCCGCAGAGCGCAATTCGGGGGACGCCAGGATGCTCCAGTTCCGCGAGCAACCGGAACTCGCTCGTGGGCCGCATCTGCCGCGAGAGCTTCACCACGACGTGCGCGCCGTTTTCTGCCTGACCCAGCCATGAGTCGCCGAGATACCCGGCGCCCAGTTCTTTCGTCAGACTGAAAGGCCCCACTCTTCCCAACATAGACCATTCTCCTCGCCGCCGCCGCACGGCAGGGTGGAAGTGTACACGAAACGGACCGGGCCCCCTCGCGTCACTTCAGGCGCCACGAAACGGGAAGAACCGGTTTCCGGGCAGACCTGAGGCCGCGCACTCCTCGATGTAGCGTTGAACGTACCCGAGATAGTTGGCCGCACCCTCGGCCCCCTTGCGCCTCGCAGACTCCGTCAGCGCCCGCTTCACGACCGCGGGTGATCCCACCACCAGGGATCCCGCGGGAGCCTTGAATCCTTCCGTGACGAGCGCGCGAGCTCCGACGATGCACTCGTCTCCGATTTCCGCGCGATCCATGAGGAGGGCGCCCATCCCGACGAGCACCCGGTTGCCGACGGTGCATCCGTGAATCACGGCCGCGTGGCCGACGGTTACGTCATCCCCGACGACGGCAGGACAGGTGTCATGAGTGACGTGAATCGTTGCGTTGTCCTGCACGTTTGTCCGTTTCCCCAGCCGGACCCAGTTCACATCACCGCGCACGACGGAGTTAAACCAGAGGCTGGATCCCTCGCCGATCTCAACATCCCCTATGACGCGCGCGCCGTCTGCGACGAACACGCTCTCGTGAACTCGGGGCCTCTTGCCGCGGTAGGACAGAATGGTCACGCTCATCAGAAGGCCGGCCTCCCGTTCGTCCGGACGCACCAGATGGCAAGGGCCGCCGCAGCAGGCCAGGCCAGCGCGAAGGCCACGATCCAGCCCTTCGACTTCCCCTTCCCCTCATCCCGCCCGACGATCCAGGAAGTCCACACGAGGGGAAGCAGGATTCCGACCTCAACGAGCATGGTCTTCACCGCGCTTGCAAACGGGGCCTGCAGGATCCGGGCGTCCGCGGTGGGGAGGACGGCGATATGGAATCCGATAGCGCGCCAGTCAAACGGCGCCAGCCACGTCACTCCGGCCAGCGTCGCCGCATCCACGACCGCCTGGCTGCAGTGCGCCGCGAAGAGGACGAGTGCGCCGGTCCAGAACGATTCGCGAAGGCTCGGAAGCGCTCCTGCGAACGCACCGGCCGTCAGGAGCCCGCATGCGAAGCCGTGAAGCAAGGCCACGACGTCCCACTTCTGGGCTCCCCCGGCCGCCTGGACACCCGAAGCGACAAAGAGCGCAGGGAGGTCAGGAAGCACCGCCATGGCCACGCAGACGCTCAGCGTCCCGAGCCCCCTGAATTTCTGGGTCGAAGCAGGACCCGTCGCGGCCAGGTAGGCCCCGACCGCCGCGACGGCATGCGCCACCGGAGACGACATCCAGGTCCTCCTCGTTGAAAACAAAAAAACCCGCGGCGATTCTCTCACGAGAACAACCGCGGGTCCTGAAAAATGTGGCCGGCAATGACCTACTTTCGCCTCTTGCGGGAGACTATCATCGGCCCCTTGGGCTTAACTACCGTATTCGGAATGGGAACGGGTGTGGCCCCAAGGGCATGGATCACCGGCCAAGTTTATGAAAAATCTGGGAGTGTTTCGTAACGCCTCGAGCGACTGACGTCCGCCTTCGCGTTCACCGCGAGGGCGTGAAAATATGTGGTCAAGCCGAACGGGGGATTAGTAGCGGTAAACTGAACGCATTGCTGCGCTTACATTTCCGCCCTATCAACCTGGTAGTCTGCCAGGCCCCTTCAGGGAAGACTAGTTTTGGGGTGGGCTTCTCGCTTAGATGCTTTCAGCGATTATCCCTTCCGGACGTAGCTACGCTGCGAGTACCGCTGCCGCGATAGCAGCCACACCAGAGGTCCGTTCACTCTGATCCTCTCGTACTGAGAGCAACTCCCCTCAATCTTCCTTCACCCACAGAGGATAGAGACCGACCTGGCTCACGCCGGTCTAAACCCAGCTCACGTACCGCTATTGATCGGCGAACAGCCGAACCCTTGGGACCTTCTTCAGCCCCAGGATGCGATGAGCCGACATCGAGGTGCCAAACCTCGCCGTCGATATGGACTCTTGGGCGAGATCAGCCTGTTATCCCCGGAGTACCTTTTGTCTGATGAGCGATGGCCCTTCCACACGGGTGCCACCGGATCACTAGGTCCTGCTTTCGCACCTGCTCGGCTTAGTGTGCCTCACAGTTAAGCTCGCTTATACCCTTGCGCTCTACGCGCGATTGCCAACCGCGCTGAGCGAGCCTTCGAACTCCTCCGTTACTCTTTGGGAGGAAACCGCCCCAGTTAAACTGCCCACCTCACACTGTCCGTGTCCTGGCTTCACAGCGACACGTTAGAGTTAAAACAGGACAAGAGTGGTATTTCACCGTCGACTCAGCCCGAGCCGGAACCCGAGCATCGAAGTCTCCCACCTATCCTACGCATGTCATGTCTGAACCCAGTATGAGGCTACAGTAAAGGTTCACGGGGTCTTTTCGTCCATCTGCGGGTAGGCGGTATCTTCACCGCCGCTGCAAGTTCGCCGAGCTCCTCATTGAGACACCGGCCAAGTGATTACGCTATTCATGCGCGTCGGAACTTACCCGACAAGGAACTTCGCTACCTTAGGACCGTCATAGTTACGGCCGCCTTTTACTGGGGCTTCGATTAGGAGCTTCAGTCCGAAGACCTCACTCCACCTCTTAACCTTCCAGCACTGGGCAAGCGTCGGTCTGTATACGTTGCCTTGCGGCTTGGCACAGACCTGTGTTTTTAGTAAACAGTTCCCCAGCCCGATTCTCTGCGGCCCCCGAGAGCTTAGTACCCCCAGGGGCTCCCCTTGTCCCGAAGTTACGGGGTCATTTTGCCTAGTTCCTTAATGAGGGGTGACTCGAGCGCCTTAGGATACTCTCCTTGCCTACCTGTGTCGGTTTTAGTACGGTCGCACTGCAGATTCACAACCGAGGTTTTTCTCGTAAGCATGGCATCAGCCAGTACTCCTCGAAGTGGGATCCTCGATGCCCTCACCACAGCCCGCGGATTTGCCAACGGACCGTATAGCTGGCGACATCGACCCGACATTTGCGGTCGTCGGGATGGCCTAGCCTCCTTCACCTCCCCTGCTGTGTCTTGATCACCTGCAAAGCGGCGCAGGAATGTTGACCTGCTTCCCATCAGCTACGCTTTTCAGCCTCGCCTTAGGGACCGGCTAACCCTGGGCGGAGTTACCTTCCCCAGGAAACCTTAGGCTTACGGCGGACGAGCTTCTCACTCGTCTTCGCGCGCTACTTATGCCCGGATTCTCGCTTCCACGTTGTCCAGGACTCCTCACGGTATCCCTTCAACCTTGCGTGGAACGCTCCGCTACAGCTCCGCAACTCCCTCAGGAATCACGAAGCCCGTGGCTTCGGTACCAGGTTTGAGGCCCGATCATTTTCGGCGCGAGAATGCTCGATGAGTAAGCTGTTACGCACTTTTTAAATGGTGGCTGCTTCTAAGCCAACATCCTCACTGTCTTAGCACTCTCACTTCCTTTCATGGTGCACTTAACCTGGATTTTGGGACCTTAGCCGTCGGTCTGGGCTGTTTCCCTCTTGAGCATGACGCTTATCCGCCACGCTCTGACTGCCGTGATACGGTTACCGGTATTCGGAGTTTGGTTGGGCAAGGTAGTCTGGTGGACCCCTAAGCCCATTCAGTAGCTCTACCCCCGATAACTATGACACGACGCTAGCCCTAAAGCTATTTCGCGGAGAACCAGCTATTGGCCGACTTGATTAGCCTTTTACTCCTACCCTCATGTCATTGCTAAACTTTTCAACGTTTATGCGTTCGGGCCTCCACGGATTGTTACATCCGCTTCACCCTGCACAAGGGTAGATCGTCGGCTTTCGGGTCTACTGAGTGTCACTATTCGCCCTGTTCAGACTTGCTTTCGCTTCGGCTTCGGAGCATAGCCCCTTAACCTCGCGGCACCCAGTAACTCCCGGGCTCATTATGCAAAAGGCACGCCGTCAGGCCTTCCCCTTGCGGGGCATAGCCCTCCGACTGCTTGTAGGTGTACGGTTTCAGGTTCTATTTCACTCCCCTCGCAGGGGTTCTTTTCACCTTTCGCTCGCGCTACTTAGTCCACTATCGGTCGCCGGAGAGTACTTAGCCTTACGCGGTGGTCCGCGCGGATTCACACCAGCTTTCCCGGGACTGGTGATACTTGGGAGACGCACCCAGGAGGCTGCTTCCTCTTTCGCCTACGTGGCTATCACACGCTGTGGCCCCACTTTTCAGTGGTGTTCGGCTAGATTGGCAGTTTTCTCCTCCCCGACGGTTTACAGCCCGCCGCGGTGCGTTCCCTCAACCCCGAATAACCAAGGCCTGTAAGCTTGACAGTTGTTCGGTTTAGGCTGAATTCGCTTTCGCTCGCCGCTACTCACGAAGTCGATTTCTCTTTCTTTTCCTTCAGGTACTGAGATGTTTCAATTCCCTGAGTTGGCTCTGCTCGCGCAGTAACCGGTCTTCAACCGGCTGGGTTGCCCCATTCGGAAATCCCCGGATCAAAGCCTGCTTGGCGGCTCCCCGAGGCTTATCGCAGCCTGCTACGTCCTTCATCGCCTTCCGGCGCCAAGGCATCCACCATACACCCTTATTAGCTTGACCACATATTCTCTCGCTCACGCGAGTGAAATGTGGACGCTGGATCTTTAATACGAATACGTCGATCCTAAGTCGCTTTTGGCGCTACTTGCACTCCCAGATTTTCAAAGATCGGTAGAACAACCGCGATCCCGGAGTCGGGATCGTCTCGCCCGCAACCCGCGCGCGCGACGGCCCCGACGCCCCGACTTCTCAAGAACCTTCGTAATCGGCCTGCTTCGTCTTCCGACTTAAGACCCTGCCTTGCGCGTTTTTTCCGTCTTCTGAACCGTGATCGAAAGAACCTTCCCCAGGTCCAGATCCGAGAAAACCGCTTCCCCCGAAGTGTCCGTCATCTTCGGGATCTGCCCACCGCCACCGCCACCCAGGTCCACGACGACCCGGGCGTCCTGCTGTGACACACCGTCAGCGTCCTTCACGATCACTTTCAACGTCTTGTCCTGACCTTTGGTTTGCGCGAAAAGACCGGGGTCAGAAGAGATCTTGACGGTGTCCTTGAGCTTGCTGCCACCGATGCCCAGGGTTTCGCAACCGCAGGCGACGGCAACAGCGACCATCATGACAGCTATCTTCTTCATGGAACCTCGCGGATCTGGTGGAGACGACGGGGGTCGAACCCGCAACCTCCGGCTTGCAAAGCCGGCGCTCTCCCAGTTGAGCTACGTCCCCTTCAATAAAATGGGCCCAGCTGGACTTGAACCAGCGACCTCACGCTTATCAAGCGTGCGCTCTAGCCAACTGAGCTATGAGCCCGGTTGACGGCAGTGCACACGCCGCGAGAAGCGGTCCCCGTCGACATCGGCGCATCCCGTTGGGATTCGCCTGAAAGTTGTGAGGGACTAAAGTCGCCGCCGCAATCCAGCAGTCTGCCCGTCGGCGGGCGCGTCGGAAACGATCTCCGAGAAGATGGGGAGTCGAATTACTAGAAGAGTGCAACAAACCGAACCCTCTGATTAAGGATTTTACTCCTTAGAAAGGAGGTGATCCAGCCGCAGATTCCCCTACGGCTACCTTGTTACGACTTAGCCCTCCTCACACGTTTTACC
>JBBTCT010000032.1:0-56320 GCA_038060895.1 Planctomycetota bacterium | reverse complement strand
GCGGGGCTCGGGCGAAGGCGGCCCCTCAAGGAAAACCGCTCAAACCTCGCTCGCCGGGCCGCCGCAGCTCGAGCCCCGCGAATTCCCTTCCCACTCTGAACTTTCGCCCGCCGCGCGACGTCCGTATATTGACTGCGCCTTCCCCCCCTCAATCGAGGCCCACCATGCGTTCCCTCTTCGTCCTGATTTTCACCGCCCTCGCCCTTCCCGCACTCGCCCAAGTCTCCCTGATCGATAACGACGGGAAAATCCGCAAGGGACGCGATGTCCTTATCAGCGCTTCCGGCGAAATCACCATCCTTACGGACGGAGATCCGTTCACGGCGAAGCTCGACGAGATCTCGGAGATCGTCTACGAAGCGCGGCCAATCGGGGGTGGATGCACGTGGGAAGTCCACCTGGCAACTTCGAACCCGCGGTGCCGGGACATCCTTCCCGGGACCATCGAAGACCCAACCGACGATTCGAAAATCCGCGTGGTCCAGACCGACGCTGGCGACATCGAGTTCCCGATCGATTTCGCGTTCGCGCTTCGTAAATGCGCTTCTCAACTGGCGGTTCCCGAAGTTGCCCCTCCCGTGGACACCGTGGCATGGTCGCGCGACAACAAGCAGGACCGGGACAAGGGGATGCTGAAGCGTCTCGGGAAGGACACGCTGGAACTGGACTCGGAATTGTTCAAGAGCATCCGGACGTACAAGCTGCAGGATGTGGAAGGGGTGCATCTGGCGCCGCTGAACAAGGCGGTCGTCCCCGAGGGCGTGCTCGTGGTGGTTACGACGAGGCGCGGCCTGCGGGTGACGGGGAAGGTGCTGGAGATGACCGCCAAGGTCTGTCGCGTGGAGACGACGCACCGTATCAAGGGGAAGCCCTGGGAACTGTCGGTCCAGGCGGAGAAGGTCGCCTCGATCCAGGTCATGAACGGCAACCTTTCGTATCTGTCCGACATGAACCCGAAGCTGCTCGAGACCTGGCGCGAGAACATCGAGAACGTGGACAGCAAGGTTTCCGCGGAGGGCTGGATGTTCCTCGACCGTATGGTCACGAAGAACGCGCCGATCACGATCCGCGGGAAGGCCTACCGGAAGGGGATCGCGACGAAGAAGCACGTGGAGCTGGCGGTGGACCTGGGCGGGGCCTATTCGCGCTTCACCGCCACCGTCGGCGTCCTGGACGAGGTCAAGGCCACGAGCCTGGTGGACCCGAGGCTTCGCTTCGTGGTGAAGGCTGACGGCAAGGAACTGTGGCGGAGCGAGGTTCTGACGTGCGATTCGGCTGCGCAGCCGGTGTCGCTGGATGTGAGAGGCGTGAAGTCGCTGGTGCTGTGCGTGGAGACGGAGGATCCGCTGGACATGCTGGAGTACGCGGGGTGGGGGGATGCCCGGGTCGTGAAGTAACGGGCCCGGACCGATGTTTTCTTTTCAGCACCCGGCGATCCTTCTCGCGCTGGTCCCGATCGCGCCGCTGTGCGCGTGGCGGGCCAGGGGAGTGGCACGGGCCCTGGCGCGTGTCGCCATCGCGGCCGCGCTTCTTGCCGCGGCGGCCCGGCCGGTGCGGACGCGCGAAACGGAAGCCCGCGGAGGGGTGGTGTCGGCGGTGGACACAGGCCTCGCGGTCCGCTCCGGCGAGCTGAACGGGGCGCCCGGTGCGGCGACGTTCGTCGAATTCGGCGACCCGGCGGCCGGGGTGGCTCGGGCCGCGGCGCTCGCGGGTCCGGGCGGCGCGGTCGTGCTGGCGACCCCGGCGCGTTGGAGCGCAGAACAGGCGGCGGCCGCAGCGTTCGAAGCGGAACGCGCAGGCGTCCCGGTCTTCCGATGGTCGCCCCCCGCGGCGACGCCGGACGCGGCCGCTTCCTCGCTCTGGACCCCCGCCACGCCGCGAGAGAACGAGCCGTTCGAGATTCTCGCAGCCGTCGAGGGCCTGCCCGGCGCCAGGGGAGAGGCCGTGCTCTACGCGGACGACGCGGTCGTCGGGCGCGCGCCTTACGAATCGCCGCGCTCGACGATGAAATTCGTCGTCACGCTTTCCTCGGGATACCACCGCCTGGCTCTTCAACTGAACCCCGCCGTCGATGGCGACGCGCGCAACAACCTCGCCCTGGCGGGAGTCGAAGTGCGGGGGGCTCCGCGCGTGCTGATCCTCGAAGGCTCGGCGGGGGCGGGCGCCGCGATCGCGGCCGGGCTGGAAGCGCAGGGCATCGCCGTGACCCGGGCGCGCGCCGGGGAGGCCCCCGCCTGGGGTGACTACGCGACGGTCGTGCTGGCGCGCTGCGATCCGGCGCGGCTTACGGCGACGGAAGCGCTTGCGGAGTGCGTCTCCTCCGGGACCGGACTGCTCAGCGTCGTCTCGCCCCTGGAAGCCGCGGCGTGGACCTCGCACCGCCTTGGAGATCTGCTTCCCCTGACTTTCCGGGCCCCCGACGCCGTGCCGCCGCCGCCCGATCCCGGCAACGACTCCGGGCCGCCCGCGCCGTCCGATGAAACACCGCGTATCCTGCTCCTCCTCGTCATTGACCGCTCGGGCTCGATGACCGGGCCGAAAATGACCGCCGCCAAGGAAGCGGCCATCGCGAGCGCCGAGACGCTTCAGGAGGGCGACAAGGTCGGGGTGGTCGCATTTGACAATGAAGCGCACTGGGTGCTGGAGCCGACGGCCGCGACGGCGCGCGGCAGCGTGGTGGATGCGATATCGCGGCTGGCGGCAGGCGGCGAGACGCACATTTACGCGGGGCTGGAAATGGCGGGGGAGCGCGCGCGCGCGCTGAAGTTCCCGGTCCGGCACATCATCGTGATGACCGACGGCCAGACGCGGCCTGCAGATTTCCGGAAACTGGTCGAAGGGCTGGCCGCGGATGGAGTGACGGTCTCGACGGTCGGGATCGGGGATGAACTGGACAGCGGACTGCTTGCCAACATGGCTCAGTGGGGGCGCGGGCGTTTTTATTTCACGGCGCGCTCCGACGAAATCCCGCGCATCTTCACGCTGGAAACCCGGCGCATCGCGGCCGGCGCGCCGGCGCCGCGGGCAAAGCCGTCGCCGATTCCACCGCCCGAGCCGCCCAAGGCGCTCGATTTTCTGCCGGTTCTCGCCGGCGACGCGGATCCCGCGACGGAGGATTTTACCGAGTGGCCCCCGATTGCCGGCGCTGCCGGTGACGAATCGCGCCCCGGGGCCCTGCTTCTCCTCAAGGCCGGCCCGCGGCCCCTCCTGGCGGTGCGCCGGACTTCGCTCGGCCGGACCGCCGCCTTCGCCGCCCCGCTCGACGGACCTGAGGCCGCGAAGTGGACCGGCTGGGAACGTTTCCCCCAGTGCGTCGCCCAACTCGTGCGCACGCTGATGCGCCGCGAAACGGGCGGGCCAGCGATCGAAGTGTCGGCGGACGGCGATCGCCGGCGCGTCATCGTCCGCACTTCAGGGGAAGCGCCCCGGGTCGCGCTCGACGGGGAGCCCGTTTCGCTGGAACCGCTGGCCGCAAACGCGTGGGCGGTGACGCTGGACCCGCGGTCGTTTCCCGACGTGCGCCGCATCGACGCGGCAACGGCGTCCGGGCATTCCTCCTCGGCGGTCGCCTGGAACTGGCCCGAGGCGCTTCGGCCGCGCGTGCCCGCGGTTCTCCCGTTTCCCCCCTGGTCGGAGGCCGCCGTGGCTGCGAGGGCGCCCGTGAAGCGGATGGAGCGCGAGGAGCTGTACGGCTGGGCGATCCTTTGCGCGGTGGCCTCGATCATGATTGAGGTATGGCTCCGGAGAAATCGGTAACGTAGACGCCCGCATGTTCGAATTCGACTACACGAATGCCATGGCCTCGCGCGTCGGCGAGCACGGCCTGACGGACGCCGAGTGGGCGGCCGCGCTGGCTGCCGGGCGGCCGGCGTTCGACGCGGTTGAAAAAGACGCCGCCGCCGGGAAGACCGGTTTCCGGAAGCTCCCGAAACAGGACTCGACCGGGATTGCGCGCGTTGCAAAGTCCGCC
Source organism: Planctomycetota bacterium (assembly GCA_038060895.1). Lineage (GTDB taxonomy): Bacteria > Planctomycetota > MHYJ01 > WSZJ01 > WSZJ01 > WSZJ01. The sequence continues at coordinate 52,350 of JBBTCT010000032.1, read as the reverse complement.
GCGGGGTTCGAAAACCTCGCCGTGCTCGGAATCGGCGGCTCCGCCCTCGGCACGACCGCCCTCGCTTCCGCCCTCCTTCACCCGTGGTGGAATTTCGCGGCGCCGGAAGCGCGCCGTGCCCCGCGCCTTTTCGTGCTCGACAACGTGGACCCCGAGGAAATCGCCGGCTTCCTCGAGATCGCGCTGCCGGAACGTACGGTCTACAACGTGATCTCGAAGTCCGGCGAGACCGCCGAAACCGCCGCGCAGTTGCTGATTTTCGTGAATGCGCTGAAGCGGCGCCTTGGCGACCGCTGGCGCGAGCACGTGATCGTCACGACGGATCCGGAGAAAGGGTTCCTGCACCATCTCGCTCTTCGCGAAAAGCTGCCCAGCCTCCCGGTGCCCCCGGACGTCGGCGGGCGGTTTTCTGCGCTCACGGCGGTGTCTCTTCTTCCTCTCGCCGTCTGCGGCGTCGAGCCCCAGCGACTGCTCGCCGGGGCCGCGACGGTCGAGGAGAGGGGGCGTGATGCGGCGTTCAAGGCGGCGGTGCTCTATACGGCGTTGTATCGCAAGGGGAAGAAGATCGCCGTCATGATGCCGTACTCGCGCGCGCTTCGCGACGTCGCCGACTGGTTCCGGCAGCTCTGGGCGGAGTCGCTTGGAAAACGGAAATCGCTGGATGGGAAGGACGTCTACGAGGGGCAGACGCCGGTGAAGGCGCTGGGCGCCACGGACCAGCACTCGCAGGCGCAGCTGTACAACGAGGGGCCGAACGACAAGCTGATCGCGTTCCTCGAAGTGTCGCGCTTCCGCCGCCCGTGCCCGATTCCTGCGGTGTTCGAAGACGACACTTGCAAGTTCCTCGGAGGGAAGGACCTCGGCGAGCTCCTTCACGCCGAAAAGAAAGGCACGGAGCGCGCGCTGACGGCGAACAAGCGTCCCAACATCACGTTCCGCATCGAAGGCGTCACCCCGGAAACAGCCGGCGGGATGCTTCACTTTTTCGAGCTGATGACCGCGTACGCCGGCCGCATCCTGAACGTGAACGCATTCGACCAGCCGGGAGTCGAAGCGGCGAAGCATGCGACGTTTGCGCTCATGGGGCGCACCGGTTACGAGTCGCTCGCGAAGGAGATTGAGCGCGAAGCGCCCGCCGACACGGAGAGGAGAGTCGAGAGAATTTGAGGCGCCGTATCACTCCGGCTTGATTGAACGCCTCGCGCGGGCCATAATCCTCCAACTCCAGATCGAGGCCACACCATGCAGCCCGCCTCCCGCCGCACTCCCCAGGGCTCTCCTTCGACGCGCCGCCTCGGCGCCCCCGCCGCCCCTGCTTCCTCCCGCCGCATGGCCGCGCCGCCGCAGGCCGCCAGCAGCCGGTCGCTTCAGCGCGGCGCGCCCGCTCCGCAGCCCCAGGGTCGCGGCGGACCTCCGGCCAAGAAGGACAACACGCCGATGATCGTGGGCGGCGTTGCAGGCGGCCTGCTTCTCCTGGTCGGCGTCGGTTTCGCGATGATGGGCGGCGGCGACAAGCCGAAGAAGAAAGAGGAACCCAAGGCGGCGCCGAAGGTCGAGGCGCCCAAGAAAGAGGAGTACGATCCCTGGAAGGACCCGAGCATGATGGGATCGGAGACGGATGCTGCGAAGCGGCGCAAGGAAGGGAACAAGGAGCAGAACAAGAGCGGGGATGTGGATCGGCCGAAGGACGGCGGAGGGAAGTAGGGAGTCGGGAGTATTGAGTCAGGAGTAGGGAGCAGGCCGGGCAGAGTTAACTCGCCGGGTTACTCGTTTTCTTCATTGATGCGCAGGTCCAGCAGCGTTACGGACCGGTCCTCCTTGCGCTTCTCGCAGAGCCACTTCAGCGCTGTCTCGGCGGCGGCGCCAGCGACGATCAGCACCAGGTTGCGGGCGAGCGGGTAGTCGCACACGTCGCCCTCCGCGTCTGAAGGAACCCGGTAGCGCTCATTCCAGCGGATCTCGGCGTAACCGGCGTTCAGGCCCACGTGCAGGCAGGGAAGGCCGGTGGCGGCGCAGGCCTCGGTGACGGCGCGGCGTGAAGCGGAATTGTCGAAGCCGTCCACGACGAGGTCGGCGCTGGCGAGGAGCTTCGCGACGTTCTTCGGCGTGAGTTCTTGACGCATCGCGTCAATCTCGATGCCCGTGGCGCGGAAGACCAGGTCGCGAAGCGCTTCCACTTTCCATTGCCCTGCCTGCTCGGCGAGATAGACCTGCGTCGCGACGTTGTGCGGTTCGACGCGGTCCCGGTCGATGACACGCAGCTTTTTCGCCCCCTGCCGCGCGAGCGTGTCCACCAGGTTCGAGCCGACCGCGCCCGCGCCGCAGACCACGATCGACGCGGACGCCAGCCGGTCGAGCGCCGGCTGACCGCGGAAGGCTTTCTCGTGGTTCAGGGAGTCCATTGAATGGAAGCGCCCTTGAGGATAACGGAGGCGACCTCCCGCGCGCTGCCATCCTTGCCGCACAGCCACGCGCGGGTCCGGCGGCCGCAGCGGATCGCGCAGAGAAGCGGGCGGCCGAAGCACTGCGCCCAGGCCTGCATCGTGCGGCCGTCGCGTGCGCTCATCCCGGGGACGCCGGGCGGATGCGTGTGGAAAAACCCGGCGATGTCGCCCTTCGATTCCTCCCTGCGCAGGACCCGGCGCGCGTCGAATTCAACGTGAGCCGGTCCTCCTTCGCGCCATTGCACAAGCCGGCCGCTCGCGAGCACCACCGCGCTTCGTTCATTCATCACGGCGCCGCGCCTCCCGCATGACGGACACGAGCGAGGTCAGGTCGAATGTGCGGTCGGTCCCGTCAAGGCAGATTCCCGCGCTCACCACGGTGAGATCGCCGCGTTCGACGATCGAAGTGAATTCCCGGCCGTCCACGATGTACGTCACCGTCAACTGGTCCGACCGGGCGGAGTACTTCACCAGCGCCGCGTCCGCCGCCCCGAGCGCCTCTTCCAGCCGACGCTGGTCCGGCGGCTTGCGCAATTCCTCCCGCAGCTTCCACTGCATCGCATAGGCCTCCCGCTCCGCCGGCACCAGGCCGGCGCGCCGCAGGCCGTCCGGCGCCGTTCCCGCCTCCAGCTGGGCGCGCAGCCAGCCTGCCGTTGAAGCGCGCTCGGCGGACTCGAACAGGAAGAGCGAGCCGTCGAATCGAGTGACGGCGGTGTCGAACAGCGCGAGTCGCGGCGCGAGGGCGACCGGCGCGAGGCCCTTCACGCGCACGCCCTTCTGGGGTGCGGCGGTCGGAAGCGCGAGCCAGGTGGAGCCGTGAAGCGCGGCGGCAACCAGGCGGGCGCGCGGAAATAGATCGAGGAATCGCTTCACCTCGGCGAGGGGCGCCGGGCGGAGAACTTCGGCTGTTCGCGGGGAGGTCGGGCGGAGAATGGCCCAGCCCGAGGAGAAGCCGGCTGGACGGCGCGTGATTTGCATCTCGACGACGACGCCGGAGAGACGCAGCCTCACGCGTCCCGAGGCGAAGACCGGGGACAGAAATTCACGTGCGAGGGAAGCCCGGTCGGAGGAAGCCAGCCTCTGGATGAGGTCGCGGTGTTTCATTCCGACCTACGCTTTCCGCGCCGGCAACGCCGTCTCCATGATCTCAACGAGCAGATCGAGCTTGCTCGGTCGCTGCAGAATCGGGATCAGGTTCGGAAGCGAGTAGTAATCGCCGCGGAATTCGAACGCGTCCACGCTCACGCCCGCCGCGAGACAGAGTTTCTCCAGCTGGTCGCTCGACTGGCCGACCTTCACGAACACGACCCCCGGGTCCGCCTTCAGCGCTTCGCGGTACTTCTGAAGCGTCGGTACGAACAGCGGCGCCGTGTTTTCGCCCTCGTCGGTCACGATGACGATCTGCTCGACGCCGATGTCCTTGCGGATCATCGCGTCCAGGGCCACGCCGCAGCTCGTGCCGCCGCCGGCCTTGATCCCTGCGAACGCCTTCTCCCAAGCCTTGAGCTCCGGTCCGGCAGCGGCGATCGGGTAGGCGAGGGTGTCGAACGCGAAGACGTAGAGCGGGGCCTCCATGATCCCGGCGACCATCGAACCGAGGCGTTTGGCGACCTCGATTGCCTGCTCCATGGAGCCGCTCTTGTCGACGAGGATCGCGGTCGACCTCTTGATCGTGCCCTTCGCCCTCGCCTGCCGCTGCGTGATCTCGGCGAGCTGCTCCTGCGTTTTCTCGTCCAGTGGCGCGGCCTTTGCGGCCTCTTTCGGCTTGAACGTCGCGACGCGCTTCGCGGATTTCGCGGACTCCAGCTTCTCCTCGATCAGCTTCGCGATTTCCGGATGGTCGCTCGCGCCGCGCCGCTGCAGGCTGGCAAGGTTGTTGATCAGCTCCTGCGCCGACATGGCATCGACGAGCGCGGCCAGGACGGCCGGCGTCATCTGCGCGACGATCGACGACGCCACCCGGTAGGGAATCCGGTGCGTCGCAATGAGCGTCGCCTGTTCCCCCGGGTCCGTCGATTTCGCGATCTTCTTCAGCACCGCCAGACGCGAGTCAACGGGCGGGTTGTCGTCGAAAAGAATCGCCTGCGCGCGCGGGCCGGGCTTGATGTGGAGCGCGGCGTACAGGCGCTTCATCGCCTTCCGCGCGTGCAGCACCGCGCCGTCAAACTTCATGGCGTCGCCTTCGCGCTCCCGGAGGTAGCGTTCGACCTCGGTCGTCATCGATCGCGGGACGTTCTTGAAGAGTCCCCACTTCGTTTCCTTGCCGCCCTTCTTCTCGACGCGGCCCTTCACGAAGTCCACGACCCGCTGCACTTCGTAAGGCGGCAGTTCGCGCAGGAGCGCCAGGCCGGCTTCGCGGTGTCCCTCGAAACTCGAGAGGGCCAGGGCGATGACGAACGTCTCGGTGTGGTCGCGCACGTCCCCGTTCTTCGCGTACCACGCCGCGAGGTGTCCGTAAAAGAGCGGGTCCTGCGCGATCAGCTCCGCGTGGACGGGGTGGACCGCTTCGAGCTTCCGGTGCGGCGTTGTGAGCAGCGTGTTGAGCAGCCGGAGCCGGAGGTCCTGCTCCTGGGGCGACATGCGGGCGGCCATGCGCGACTCCTGAAAATGAAAGAACCGGCGCCCATTGAAGCGCCGGTTCGCGAAGAGGTCGAACGATCGTTGGCGTTTTCGCAGCGGGCGTCAGGGCGTCCTAGTGTGACCTGCCACGTAAGGCATCGTGCTCTGCCGCTGAGCTACCGCTGCACGGGGACCTCTCGGACAAGAGGGCCCGGTGCAGCGGGCGGGATTCGAACCCGCGACCACGGGAGTAAGAGTCCGGTTTGTAAGCAGCTCGTGTCGGGGGACGCCCTGACGTTCGCTGCGCGCCTTTCTGCTCCGCACAAGTTTGAGAAGCTTCGAAAACGGGTCAGTTTCAGTGACTGGTGTTCCCCCCTGGGGGAGAACGAGGTTTGTAGGCTTCGCGGGGTGGGGTGCGGAGCAGAGAGAAGCGCTTCGGGGAACGGCTTCGCGGCTCGAGTTACAGGAGCTTGACGGTCAGTTGTGGTGCCTGTCTCCCCAGGCGTGGGGGGGATTCGAACCCCATCTTCACCTGACGGTGAATGTTTACCAGTTTGTAGGCTCCGGAGGTGGGGAGCCGCGAAGTCGTTGCCCGGGCGTTCCGGCTGCCGGGTAGATTGACGCGCTGCGTCAAAACGTCGCCAGGTTGTCAAAGGGACGGTCGAGGGGCCGGGACGTCGCCGCGCAAGTGCCGGGGGCTTGTGATGCTTTCCTTTTGGAGAGGTTTGTAAGCCCCGGGCGGGGGTGCGGCGTCGTCCCGTCCCTTCGAACTTTCATCGGGCCAGCCTGCGGAAAGTTCGCGGTTTTCAGGGTTTTCAGGCCAGCGGCGTCTGCCCCAGGGCAGGCACGACGCCGCTACCCGAAAACGGCTTCCGGACGAACGGTCACCGACCCGTTCCGGTGCCGCTCGACGACGTAGGCCCGGAACGTCTGCCGCGCTACGTCGAAGTGCCGGGCCAGCGCTTCGTGGATGTCCACGTCCGCGGCATCGACGGCGACGCCGAGCTGCGACGGCTCGAGGTCGTAGGAGCGGCCGTCGAAGCGGACGTGGAAGCGGACATCCGTGTTCTTCGCCGTCATTGTTTCACCCTCCGATTCGGGAATGCAGAATCAACGCGTGGGGAGCGTCAAGGGTTCGCAGAAGACAACGGCGCGACCGCGCCTATGGCGACGCGGCGACCATAAGCCGGTCGTCCACGGTGCCCGGTGCTGCGTCAGGGCCGGCGGTGCGGGTAGCGACGGAGCTGCCGGAAGTACCCGGCACCAGCACGGGAATCGACAGGGCCGCAAAGGCGCCGGAAGGATTGCTCGTGAAGAATGCGGAGCCGCCGATTCCCGCGACGCGGAGGGTCAGGTCATCATCGGTTCCTGCAGCCTGGTCGGGCCCGAGGCCGCACAGGGTCACCGAAGTCGCGTCAACCGGCATGGGGGCGAAACTCTGGAGCGAGCTTGTGGCGACGCTCGAGGTTGCCGGAGTGGCGGAATTGAGAAAGGTGAAGAGGCGGACGCCGTCGTCGGAGGATCCCATGACGCCGTCGGGACCAGTTTCGAGACGGCAGGCGGCCGAAATGGACACGAGAACGAGGGCACCCTGGAGGCCCGGCACGCCGCGCGGCGCCGACAGGGCGGTCGCTGTCATCGGGTCGGCGGAGAGCGGGAAAACGGCGGCCACCTGGTCATCGGCTGTTCCCTGGAGCAGGTCCAGGCCAAGCACCGGGATGGCCGCGGCGTCGCCGCCGGTGGACAGCGGGAGGCCTTGATCGCCTGACGCGAGCGGGCCGACAACCAGGGGAATGGCGGGGGTCGGAAACACTAGAACGTCGCGAACGACCTGAAGCGTGTCGTCGGCGGTCGCGAAGGTCGCGTCGGCGCCGGCGGTGGTGACGGCGGCGATGGTGCCGCCCGAAGCGAGAGCGCGACCGGAGGCATCGCCGCGAATACGGCCGGAAAAGAGAGGCGTGACGCTGGGGGCCGCGGTGTCGAGCGCCGAGACCAGGGTGAGGACCTCGTCGCCGGTTCCGAACAGGAAGTCAGCTCCTGCCGTCGTGATGAGAAGCGAGGTGGGAGTGAGCTGGACGGGAATGGAGGGGTCGCCTGCGGACAGGCCCGGGACAGGCACCGTTTTCACCGTCAGCGTCGTTGTGCCGATGCCTTCGACCACAAGCAGGGCGTCGTCGAGGCTGGTCAGGAGGTCGTTGCCGCGCGACGTGATGACCGCGCGTGTTCCGATCATCACCGGCCGCGACACGCCACCATTCTTCGCGGCCAGGATTGCGGTTGCCGTGATCGCGGGAGCATCCGGCACGGAATCCACCTGGATCAGCGTCGGGGCCGGTCCTACCGCGAGCATGAGGACGCTTCCGGTCGACGATACAACCGGACTGCAATCCGCTCCGCCGGAGAGGGCGCCGGTCACGGCGCGCGCGAGAATCGGGGTTCCCGCGCCGATGTTTTTCGCCGCCACGATTTCGTCGTCCAGCGTTGCGAACACCCCATCCGCTCCGGCACCGGCCATGACGACGATCCCCGGCCCGTAAACCACGGGACCGACGGCGAGGCCCAGGTCGGTATCGTCGTCGAGCACATGAATCGTCAAATCCGAAGAGCCGTTGGCGGTTGTCGCCGTGATCACCGGTTCGCGGTCCGGTCCCGGCTCTGCCGCCAGCACCGTCACCGTCACGCTCTGCGAAACCGACCCCGCGGGAAACGTCACGAGCTCCGGAAAGAGCACTTCTCCTTCACCACCCGTCGTAAGCCGGACTTCCGCAATCTCAGTGGACGCCTTCACAAGGGTGAGGGTCATGGACAGGCGCCTCCCTTCAACCGACGTGACCTCCGATTCGCTCCAGACCGGTCGCGGGGCGCCCGTCAGGGTATCGGGATCGGCGGGAGGCTTACGATGGCAACCTGATGAAACGAGGACGGCGACTGCCAGGAGGGCGAAGTGGATTTTCATATGCGTCATTTAACTACGGGACCTGATGTCCGTTGTGAGCGAATAAAAAAAAACGGCGCGTGCAGGAGGGATGCACGCGCCGCGGCGATTTCCGGGATTCCTACGGGAGAGAGCCGGTCGAGAGGAGATCGTCGGTCGTTCCGGGTGCGCCATCTGCGCCGGCGGTGCGGGCGAACAGAACGAAGGCCGCGCCATCCGGGACGAGGGCGCCGGGGCCGGAAAGCCGGAAAGGACCGGGGAATGTTGAATTGAGAACGGACGAGGTGCCAATGCCTGAGACGCCCAGAACGGCGTCATCCGAGTTGCCTGAGATTCCGTCCGCGCCCTCGCCGGCGAGCGCGACGCTCGTTGAGGAACTGGCGAGGGGAGTGGCCGGTTGGACTGGCCCGGTCGCAAAACTGGCCGAAGCTCCGGCTCCCGTCAGGGCGGTCAGGATCGTGAGGCCATCGTCGGAAGTGCCGAGCATGGCATCCACGCCGGAATTGAGTCGCACGGCGGCCGTGGAACTGATGCTGAGAAGCCGGCCGTGGGCACCGGGAACCGGATTGCCCGCAGGGAGAATCGACGGCACGCCGAGCACGCCGACTGAAAGTGAAATCTCCAGCGCAACCTGATCGTCGGCCGTGAAGTTGAGGAGGTCGGGGCCCTTAAGAGGAACGAGGATCGCGTCACCCCCCGTTGCGATGCACTGGGAGTCGGGGTCGGTCATCATCGCGCCGGCCATCACACCGACGGTGACCGGCAACGTAAAGATGTCTCGAGAGACCAGGATCGTGTCGTCCGCGGTTCCCGGGATGGTGTCCCCCCCGGCAAACGCGAACATGACGGTCGTAGGATTGATCGTGACGGGCAGGCCCATGCGTCCTGCGAACAGGGGCAGGACTCCGCCGGGTATCACCGACGGCACCGCACCGATCCCCGTGACGATTTCGAGGACGTCGTCAACCGTTCCTGCCAGAAGGTCGGCTCCCGCGAGATGAAGCACAACGGATGAGGAGTCGACCGGGACGGCGAAGGAAGGCGCTTCAAAGGTCACTCCTGGCGTCCCGATCGTCGTCATCGTCAGCGTCGGAGTTCCAACTCCAGCGATCATCGCAAGCGTGTCGTCTCCGTTCGTCAACAGGTCTGCCCCGCGCGTCGTGAACACGGCTGCCGTTCCTACCATCACCGGACGGCGCCCCTCGCTCGCTTCCATCCTCCCCACGACAACCGAGGACGTGATCGAGGGAGTGGCGCCCGAAATCCCCGCGACCTGCACGAGCGTGTCGTCGCCCGTCCCGAGCGTCAGGTCCGGGCCGTTCGTCTGCACGAGCGCGGTGTCCGAGATGCCGGTGAGGACCGGAAGGGCCTGCGGCCCCGGAGTGATCGCGCCGATCGTGACGTACGTGATTGTCGGTACGCCGCCGCCGATGCCGCTGGCAATTGCGAGCGTGTCGTCCGCCGTCCCCCAGAATCCGTCGGGACCATCCGTGACGAGCATCGCCCGGTTCGCTCCCACGACGACAGGCCCGAGCGAGCCGCCGATCGGGACGCTGGTTTCGCGGAGCACGATCACCATCGAGTTCACGTCGAGTATCGAGGTTGAGCTCACGGTTACGGACGAATTGGCTGAGTCGGAGTCGGCCATCGTCGTGATCGTCACGAGTTGCGTGGTCACGCCTGTCGGAAACGTCGCGGTCGCCGGAAGCGTCACGCGCGACGTATCGCTCGAGCTCAGCGTGATCACAACCGGCTCGAACCACACCTGGTCCAGGGTCAACACGACCGTGAACGAAGATCCCTCGTTCACCGTCATCTGCGCTGCCGGCCAGTACGCCTCGGCCGCACCGCGGTCGTTGCCCTGGGGGCCGCTCCGCCTGTGATGTTTGCGACAGCCGGACGCCAGCACAACCGCCAGGGCGGTCAGCCCCAGCACCATCACCACGCGCCTCATGCCCACCTCCCACGAAGCCCGCGCACCGCGCCCCCCACGATTGCGGACCGGGGGATTATCGCTTCTCGAAGCGGTTTTTGAGCACTCCAATTCCGTCAATCCACGCTTCGGTAATGTCGCCCGGCTGGAGGAAGCGCTTTTCGGGGCGGTACATGAGGACGCCGGCGGGCGTGCCAGTGGCGATGAGGTCGCCAGGTTCGAGGGCGTGGACCGCCGAAACATACGCGACCAGAGCGGGCGGGCCGAAGCACATGTCCGAAGTGTTCCCGTTCTGCATCGTGGCGCCGTTCAGCTTCATGCCGAGCCTGAGGTTGCGCCAGTCGAGCTCGTCGGGGGTCACGACGACCGGCCCGGTCGGGCAAAACGTGTCAAAACTCTTGCCGCGGTAGAACTGCTTGTCCCCGGACTGAGCTTCTCGCGAGGTCACGTCGTTCACGATCGTGAATCCGAAAACATGGTCCTGCCAGCGCCCCTCCGTGATGTCGAGGCCGCCTTTCCCGATGACGACGCCGAGCTCGCACTCGAAATCGATCTGCCCGGCGGTCGGGGGAATCCGGACGGGCTCGTCCGGACCAATGACCGTGTTCGAGGCCTTCGAGAACAGCATCGGCTTGTCCGGCGCAGGCTTGTTCTGCTCTGCGGCGTGATCGCGATAGTTCAGCCCGACCGCGATGATTTTCGGCGGGCGCGGGACAGGTGCGGCAAACGTGAACGGCCCCTCCACGTTCGTCCCGGCGACAAACACACCGTCTCCCGAAAGCAGGAATTCACCGATGCTCGTGAAGGGCGCGCCGGACTTCGACTGTACGAATTGCCACCGGTCGCCCTGCGCCCGGCACATCGCCGTCGTTCCGTCTCCCAGCCGAAGCGTCGCGTACTTCACGCCGTCTCCCCGATCACGTTCACCAGGGCGATGTCGCCGCTGTGCGTGATGCTCAAGTGAATCCGCCGGATCCCCATCCGCTCCGCGCGTTTTGCTGCTTCCCCATGAAGCGCAATCGACGGCGGCCCGCCTTTCCCCCGCTTCACCTCTATATCGCGCCAGCGGATCCCCTGCGACCAGCCGGTGCCGAGAAGCTTCATCACGGCCTCCTTGGCGGCGAAGCGGGCGGCGAAGGATTGCGCGGGGCGGGCCTTGCCGGAGCAGTAGCGGACTTCCTCCTGTGTGAACAGGCGATCGTGCGCCCGGTCCCCTCGACGCGAGAGGAGGGCTTCCATGCGGGAGATTTCGCATATGTCGACGCCTGTGCCGATGATCACGGCGGAATCGTAGCCGTGCGGGATGGGATTCGGCGAACCCTTTGCGTCCTCAGGCGATGAACCCTCAGGCCCCCGTTGCACCCGGAGGATCCAGCGCCGATGAAGACCCTTCTGCCGGCCGTTCTCGTTTCGTTCATTCTGGGCGCCGTATTTGGCGTCGCCGCTTCGGGGAAGCGCAAGTCCCCTTCGCCGGTTCCCGAGACGCCCGCCGCAGGTCCGACGGCCGCTTCTCCCTCCGCTGAACCGACCGGTACTCTGACTTCCACGGACGATCCCCGCCGGCGACTCGAGGAGGAGAATCGCGTCCTTCGCGAGAAGATCGCTCTGCTTGAAAAGGGCGGTGCGCCGTCCGCCGAGGATGCCGAAAGACGGGCCAAGGCGCTCATTAAGGAGATCCCGGGGCTGCTCGCCCGGAAAGACGGTCACGGCCTCCTGAAACTGATGCGGGAGCTTGCGCTCCTGGGAGAGGCCGGATACGTCGCGGCGCTCAAAATCGCCGAAGTCCTGGGGCGCGATGTGGAATCCGGCGGCGGCGAATTCGGCGCCAGCGCTTCGGCCCTCCACAATATCCTCCAATCGTCCCCGGGGATGCTCGAATGGGCTCTCCGCCACCCGGAACTCGCTTCGGCCTGGATGCGCCTTCGCGCGATCGGGCCCATGATGGCTCAGCTCGAGCCCGACCCCGCAGTGCTGTTCGGCGAACTGCTGCGTTCGGAGAAGGACCCGAACGTCGCCGCTTCCCTCGCCGGCGGCCTCTACTCGATGACCCGTGCTGGATCCGAAGCATCGTTGCTCGACGCCGCGCGCGGGCAGACTGGGCAGGCCGCGCGAACCCTGGTCGAAGCGCTGGCGAACCTCGGAACTCCCGAGGCTCTCGCCGGGCTGCGCGAACTGGCCGCTTCGCAGAATCCCGACCTGCGGGATGAAGGAGCGTATCAGTTGATCCGTCTGGACCCGCCCGCGCCGGGCGTCCTGATCTCGGGGCTGGTGCCGAAGGGGCAGGCGGAATCGGCCGGGCTGCATCGCGGCGACCTCGTCCTCAGCTACAACGGGGCGCCGGTGACGGCCTTCGACAAGCTGCGCGAAGAAGTCCAGAAGACGAGCGTCGACCAGCTCGTCCCGATCGTGGTCCAGCGCGGGAACGAAACGGTGACGCTCCAGATCCGCGGCCAGCAGATCGGAATTTACGGGGACGAGGTCAAACCGAGCCGGTAGCGGGGCCCCACACTTCGATACCGAATCACGTACACTTCTCACCCATGAAGTCCGCAGCCCTCGTCTGCCTGCTTTGCCTTGGTGCCGGCCTCGCCGCCGGCGTGTGGTTGGAGCGCCATCGTGCCGGGACTGCGACGGGCGCCTCTTCTGCCGGGCGCGCCTCCGCGAACGGCGAGGATGTGCTCGAGCCCGAAGGACCGCCGCGCGATGTCGAAGCCGAGTTGCAGACTGCGAAGGACCAGGTGCGGGCGCTGAATTCACAGGTGGCTTCGCTGAAGGGAGGGCAGTCCGCGCCGCTGGATCCTGCGAGCGTGGAGGCGAGGGTGCGGGACCTGCGCGCGAAGATTCCCGAGCTGGTCGAGAAAAAGGACGGCGCGGGACTGATCGCGATCATGAAAGAACTCGCAGCTCTCGGTCCCGAGGGGTACCGCGACGCGATGGATGTGGCCGAGATTTTCCGGAAGGAATTCGGAAACGGGAACGAAGCCTTCGGGATCGACAAGGTGCAGTTCAACAAGGCCTGGAGCGGCACGATGGTCCCGCTCATGACCTGGGCGCTTGCCAACGCGGCGGATGCTTCACCCTGGTTCCGCGCCAAATCCGTGCACATGCTCTACTGGGTGAGCGATGTCGATGCCGCTCCGATTTTCCTGGAAGCGATGGCGAAGGAAAAGGACCCGGGGCTGGCCCAGGCACTGGCGGGCTACCTGGCGCGCATGGCGAAGCCGGAGATGGTCGGGGATCTGGAGGCGGCGATCCGCGGGAACGAGAAGCGTCCCCAGACGTTTCAGCCGATGCTGCAGGCGCTGGTCGACCTGCACACCCCCGAAAGCGGCTCGGCGCTTCGCAATCTGCAGCTCGACGCCTCGCCGGCGCTGGCGGCGGCGCTGGAAATCGCCATCATCGAGCACGCGCCGCCGGCGCCGGGGATCATGATCACGAGCACCCAGCCGAAGTCGCAGGCGCAAAAGGTCGGACTTCAGAAGGGCGACATCCTGATGTCCTACGACGGCGTCGAGATGAAGACACTGGACCAGCTTCGGAAAGCGGTGCAGGCGAAGCCCGACAAGGAACTCGTGCCAGTCATGGTGAACCGTGGCGGCACCCTGGTCCCCGTGCAGATCACCGGTGACTGGATCGGGATCGACGGCAAACCTGTGAAGCCGTAGAAGCGACGCGCGTCCTGAGTCGCAAAGGATTGCCGCCCGGCGTACCATTCTTCTCACAACCGCTTCGCGAGGCTGAACCATGAAAGTCGCCCTTCCGGCAGCCCTGATCGCCTTCGTGCTCGGCTCACTCGCCGGGGTGCTTTTCGAGCGCCGCAGGCACGAACCGCCTGCCGTGGCGCCCGCTCCGGCCTCCCTTCCTTCCGCTGACGCACTCGCCGAGTCAGACCGGCGCACTGCGGAAGCGGAGAAGCGTGCCGCGGAAAGGACGGCGGAGGTCACGAAGCTGAAAGAGAAGATCGCAAAGCTCGAAAAGGCGGGAAGCGGCAAGTCTTCGGTTGTGGACGGGAAGAAGGAGCTCACGCCGGAAGAAGCGAAGGCGAGGCTGGAGGAACTGCGCGCACAGATCCCCGACATCGTCGCGAAGAAGGACGGCAAGGCCCTGATCAAGCTGATGCAGGAAATCGCCGCGCTCGGCCCGATCGGCTACAAGACCGCCATCGAGATCAGCGGAATCATCGCGCAGGACGTGGAAGGCGGAAAAAACGAGCTCGGCCTCTCGCGGAACGAGTTCTGGATGGCCTTTGACGGGCCGATGCTTCCGGTCATGGCCTGGGGCCTCATGCAGGGCGACGACATCGCCGCGGGTTTCCGGGCAGGCTCGGCTTACGGGCTCTCCTATCACCCAGAAATGGAGCCAGGGAAGCTCTTCATGGAACTCCTCAAGACCGAAAAGAGTTCCGAGGTGCTGCGCGCGATCGCCGAGAACATGGAAGGCGTCTCGAAGGCAGGAATGGAAAAGGACATCGCCTCGCTGCTGCCGCAATATGCGGAAAACCCGCGGATGCTGACCTCGATGCTCGACGCGCTCGTGAAGATTGGCTCGGCGGACTCCCTGGCTTCGCTCGAAGCTCTCGCTCGCGGGGACAACGAGATCCTCCGCAAGGAAGCGGCGATTGCCATGATCGCCCTCAAGCCTCCGGTCGAGGGAATCTTCGTTTCACTCGCGGTCCCCAACTCGCAGGCCGACAACGTCGGAATCAAGAGGGGAGACATCATCACGTCCTACAACGGCAGTCCCGTGAAGGACCTCGAAGCGCTACAGGAGCAGATGGACACAATTCCCGCCGGGACGATCGTGGAAGTGATGCTGAACCGCGACGGCGAGATGGTGCCGCTTCAGATCAAGTCGGGGTCCCGCATCGGCATCAACGGCAAGGACGTCAAACCGAAATAACGGGGGACGCTCCTCGCCCTTCGCGGATAATCGCGGGTTCATGCTCCACGGCAGCCAGGTGATGAAGGGCTTTTTCCAATTCCACGCGAAGAACGGGTCGTACTACGCGGCGGCGATCGCGTTTTACCTGCTGTTCGCGGCCACCCCTTTCCTGATGCTCTCCCTGACGATCGCCGCCTACGTCGCTTCCGACGCCTCCTCGTTTCTCGAAATCCTGAACGCGTGGATCAAGGCGAACGTGCCGCCCGTCGCCCAGCCGCTCAAGGAATCGCTGGCCAGCGTTTTCGCGAATCGCCACCAGATCGGAATCGTCGGCGGGATCTGGCTCTTTCTGTCGGCGCGAAAACTCGTGGGCGCGATCGAGATCGGCCTGAACGCGATGCTTGACGTGGAGAAGCCCAAGTCCGGCGTCCTGACGACGATTGCTTCGGTCGCGTTCATATTCGTCGCGGCGCTCATGTTCCTCGCGGCCATGCTAGTCCTGCTCGCCATCGACTTTGCATCGGGGATCGATTTCTCGCTCGTGGGGACGGAGGCGTCGTCGATCCTTGCGATGCTCGCGAAGATCGCCGTGGGGGGCGCCGCCTGGGTCGGCATTTTCTTTGCAATCTACAAGCTGGCGCCCGCGCGGAGCCTGGAGAAGCGTGACGCCCTGTTCGCTGCGATCACCGCTTCGCTGATGTTCACGGCCGCGCGACTGGCATTCACCTGGTACGGAGCGAAACAGCTGGCTCAGTACCAGGTCCTTTACGGCGCCGTTGCGAGCCTGCTCATGGTCCTGCTCTTCGCCTACTTCTTCGGGATCTCGCTCCTGATGGGAGCCTGCATGGTCCGGAAAAAGTAACCCGTGCCCGACCCCGTCCCCGGGCTGTGCACCTGTTTCGGTCTCTCGGCCGAGGACCTGAAGCGGCTGGCGCTGGAACGCGGGCTGACCGGGGTCGATGAGCTGGCGGACGCCACGGGCGCCGGCACAGGATGCCGCACCTGCGTTCCGGACCTGGAGAAGCTCCTGGAGACCCTCTGGAAACTCCACCCCAAGCCGGCCCTCAAGCCCGCCACGCCGGCGACCATCGTGCGCGACGCCATCCGCCCCTTCCTCCTCAAAGCTCCCTGGGATCTCCAGCTCATGGACGTGGCCGATGCGACCGTCCGCATCCGCGCCGTCCCGCGCGGCGAAGCCTGCAGGACCGGCGAAGACACCCTTCGCCAGTTCGTCGAAAATCGGCTAAAAGAGATGTACCGCCCCGACGCCGTGGTGGTCTTCGTATGAGAACGGTCTACCTCGACAACAATGCGACGACGCGCCTGCGGCCTGAAGCGCTGGCCGCGATAACTCCGTACCTGACGGAGCTGTACGGAAACCCGTCGAGCCTCCACGTCTTCGGCAGCCAGGTCGGCCGCGCCCTCGACACCGCCCGTGAGCAGGTCGCGGCGCTTCTAGGCGCCCGCTCCCAGGACATCGTGTTCACGGGCAGCGGGACCGAGGGGAACAACATGGCGCTTCGCGGTTACTGCGAAGCGGCGCCGGAGAAGAAGCACGTCGTGACGAGCCCGGTGGAGCACCCCTGCGTGGGAGAAGTCTGCGAGTGGCTCAAGGGGCGCGGCTACACGGTGACGGAAGTCCCGGTGCGCGGCGACGGAACGATGGACGTCGAAGCGTGGAAGTCGGCGCTTCGTCCGGACACCGCCGTCGCGACGGCGATGGCGGCGAACAACGAGACGGGGGTGATTTTCCCCTATGCGGAGCTTGCCGCGGCGTGCGCCGAGAAGGGGATTGCGTTTCACTGCGACGGCGTGCAGGCGGCTGGCAAGGTTTCCGTGAGCCTGAAGGACACGGCAGTGAGTTCGATGACGGTTGCCGCGCACAAGTTTGGCGGGCCGAAGGGAGTGGGCGCCCTCTACGTGCAGCGCAACGCGCGGATGAAGCCCCTCATTCTCGGCGGCCACCAGGAGAAGGGCCGGCGTGCCGGCACCGAGAACGTCGCGGGGATCGTCGGAATGGGAGCTGCCGCGGAACTCGCGCAGCGGGACCTGCCGCTCGAGGCCAGCCAGGTGAAGGTCCTTCGCGACCGCCTGGAGGCCCTGGTCCTCGAGCGAATTCCGGGGGCGGCCCGCAACGGTCACAGGGACCTTCGTGTCCCGAACACGGCCAACCTCGGATTCCCGTATGTCGAGGGCGAGGCCGTGCTGCTGATCCTGTCGCAATTCGGCGTTTGCGTGTCGATCGGAAGCGCCTGCTCGAGCGGTTCGACGGAGCCTTCGCACGTGCTGAAAGCGATGCGCGTGCCCCAGACGCACATCTACGGGTCGATGCGATTCTCGCTCGGGCTGGACACGACTCCGGACGACGTGGATTACGCCGCCGCGAAGACGGCCGAGGCGGTGGAGAAACTGCGCAAAGTCGCAGGAAAGGAGCCGGCGAGACGATGAAGCGCTTCATCCCCATTCTCGTTGTTTTTATTTCGGCATGCGCCGACCAGCACCTGCTCATCAACCACCACTACCGCAAGGACGGGTACGAGGTCAGGGGGATTCACGGGACGTGGGTCTGGAACGATTACAGGAGAACCGCGACCCTCACGATGGGGGAGGGGTTCGAACAACGGGTGCTCGTCGACAATGACGGGGACTACGCGGTTGACGAGGTGACCTACCGGCGGGACACCTACGGCCGCGGGCAGGGCTCGGCGACGAAACTGTTCGAGGATGCCGACGGGGATTTTGGAGTGGCCAGGAAACGATATGACATCGACGAAATCGACAAGGAGTGGAAGGAGATGTCGCCGGATGAAAAGGCCCGGCGGCAGGACTACTTCAAGTAAGGCGTTCCCGCGAACGCGCCCTTGTTCTCGTTTCGTCCGGGCGCCGCGGACCAGGGCAAGGGAACAACGTGTCAACCCCGCTTGACGCCATCGGCTTTCCCACCCGCGGGCTTGCCCCCGGGATGGTCGCCGCGCGATTGGCCGAGTGGGTGCGCTGGCCGATGGACCGGGGGACGGCCATGGAAATCGAGCGCGGCGGACGCAAACTGCGGATTCATACTCTCGAATGCGGCGGCGGCGCGCGGCTGGTGACCGTGGTGGAACTGAAGAAGCGGTTCTTTCTGCCCGGGGAGGAAATCGTCTGTTTCTTCCCGGCGTTCGGCGGCGGCGCGGAGCGGGAGTTGCAACTCGACGACGTCGTGACCGCGGACTGCCCGCTCGAACCGTTCGGCATCTCCGCTTTCCCGGACCGCCTCCGCTTCCGCATCGGAAACCCGTTCTCGGCGATGATCGCCGCCGGTACCCGGGTTGCCGCGTCGCTCGCGCTGCTTTCGGGGCGCGTCGAGACCGCGCCGGAAGGAACGAGGCCTCTCATCCTGGCGTCGCAATGGGCCTCGCAGGACCCGGAACTCCCCCCCGACCTGTTCACGGTCGCCGGGCGCGTCGAGGCCGTCTCGGACTTCACAAACCCCGCGACCGGCGAACTCTGCCGCCGCTTCCGCATCGCCGCGCCGACCGGGAGCGTCGATGCAATCGTGCGCGCACGCGACGCCGGCGCGCCTGCGATCGGGGATATGGCGATTGCGGAAGGGGAGTTCGTCGCCGACCTGCGGCCGGTCGCGTGAACCTTCACACTCACCTCGCCTTCGTCGGCGCGGCTTTCGCGGCCCTGCTTCTCGCGGTCCTGTCGCTTCGCAGGATCTTCCGGAAAAGGCGCGTCGAGGTGAAGGACGACGGGCTGGTGATCGACCGGACGTTCGCGTTCGGATTCCGCGACATCAAGCGCCTGGATTTCTGGATCGAACGAGGCGTGGCGCGGTACGTCGTGCACCTCGGGGCGTCGAGGTACGCGTTCGCGCACTACGAAGCGACGCTGGACGACCCGTTGAAGCTGAAGCACTTGATCATCGAGAAGGGAAGGCTGGAGCGGGAGCCTGCGGCCCCGGGGTCGCCGCGCGTGGAGACGTTCATGCGCCATGGGGACACCGCCCGGTTGCCGATGTCGCTTCTCCAGTCGCTGCCGCGGCCCTCCAGACCCTCCATGATTGCCGCCGGGGTCGCGGCGGCATTGCTTTGGGCGTCCAAGGCCAAATGGCTCGCGACCGTCGTATCGCTTGCGGCCTCTGTCGGCGCCTACGGGCTGCTCGGGTCGTGGACGTTCGCTTCAGGCCTCCTCGGAGTCATCCTCATCCACGAGCTCGGGCACGCCTGGGTCATGCGCGGGCACGGCCTGCGGGCCGGCGCCCCGATCTTCATTCCTTTCGTCGGCGCCCTCATCGCCATGCGCGACCAGCCTCGCGACGCCCGAGTGGAAGCGGAAATCGGATACGGCGGCCCGCTCGCCGGTGCGTTCGCGTCGACGGTTGCTTTCGTGCTCTTTTACTTCACGCAGTCCCGGGAATGGCTCCTGGTGGCGCTCCTTGGCTACCTCCTGAACCTTTTCCAGATGGTCCCCGTTCTTCCGCTCGACGGAGGCCGCATCGTCGCGGCCATCTCGCCGCGCCTCTGGCTTGTCGGCATCGGGCTGCTCACGCTGATCACGGGCCTGACGTGGGTCCATCCGCGACCCGAAGCGGTCCCAGGGACGATCCTGCTCCTGTTCATCGCGACGTTCGGCATGGGGCGGGCGTGGGAAGCGTGGAAGAACCCGAAGCGGCTTGGGCCGGGCGGGTACTACGACGTTCCCGGGAGTTACCGGCTGGCGATGGGGATGGCTTTTCTGCTTCTGACCGCGTTCCTGGCGTGGATGACGTACACGTGCGCGATGGTGATGCAGACGACTTAAGGTTTCCTGGCATTGCCGCCCTGCATCCCGGGCCAGGCTTCCTCCCCCGCGCTGCTGAAGACGACGTCGTCGACGCCGTCGACGAGGCTCCCCGGTGCATCTTGACGCACCGCGTCATTGGCCGCTGAACCGCCGCGCCCCGCCGCGTATTCGCGCGCGGGAAGCAGGCGCAGGCACCTCGGCCCGGGCGCCACGCGCGGTCTCAGCCGGATCACCGCGGCAGGCGCTTCCGCCCTCACGACCATCGCCGGCGCCGGCGCGGCGGTCGCCGGCCGGTGGGCCGGCCCATTCTGCGCCAGCCATGCGGCTGCGCAGGAGAGGAGGGCGGAGGCACCCGCCGCGAGCCATGGGCGCGACGTGCGGTGACTGCAGGGCCGGGGAGTCCTCACGCACAATGAGAACGGGCGAAGCGTCCGCGGGTTCGATTTACTTCGGCGGCTTGGCCGGTGCGTAGCGTTTCCAGGTGAGAAGCGTCAGCGCGTTCTGGGCCGTCGATCCCGTGCGACCGAGCCTGGCGTCCTCCGGCGGATCCCAGGAGCCAGCGAGACACGCCGAGGATTCCCGCCGCTGCGATTCCACGACCAGGGTCACCGCCGGGTCGCGCCAGGACTTCCACGCGGCGGGCCTGAAGGAAGACTCCTTGCGCGCTGCGAGCAGGGCCCAGTGAAGCGCGTGCAGGTCCGGTGAATCCGGGGCTCCGGGCTCGAGTTGTTCGGAACGAAATGCTCTCATCCAGTCCGTTGAACTCACGGAACTCAGCAGGCGCAGGTGACAGGAGGAGGCCATCGAGACGCGCAGGAGACGGGAATTGGATTCGTCGGCCAGAAGGGTTTCCACGGCATCCGGCATCGCATCCTCGGGCAGCTTGAGCCCGGCTTCACGGCCGATGCTGATCGCCATGAGCATCCACGCCGCCGCTTCAGCGTCGCGAACCGCATGTCCCTCGACGGTGCGCCAGCGGATTCCCCAGGCGTACCTTGCGAGCAGCGAATCTATGTACGCTTGTGCGTGCGGGCGGAACAATCCCGATCGGGTCAGTCCATAGATCTCGGTGAGGGCGAGCGCGGCGAGGGCCTGGTCGTGGGGCGCCCAGACCTTCGAGTCCTTTGAATTGTTGATGAGCCACTTGACCGCACCCTTGACCGATTGGCCCCGGGAGAACATCCGCCCTGTCACGTGCTCGGTGTACGTGCGCCGGTCGAGGTGCGTGATTCCGTCCGCGAGGTAAGCCAGAAGCGCGATCGACGTTGCGCCGGCGTGCGAGGTCGCCGACCGGGCGGCCGTGCAGGCCGCGAAACCGCAGTCCTGGCTCGCCGACCAGCCTCCATCCGGAAGCTGATGCCGGTCCAGCCACGCCAGCGCGGCTTCGAGGGCCATTCCGTCATCTCCAAGGTCCTCGGACGTCTTCACGCCGCGCAGACCGAGCAGCCCGGGCCTGTGCGTCTTGGGATCGTTCAGTTGCGCTTCCGGCGGCGGCGGGGCCGGCACAAACGGCCCGCGGCCGGGACGTCCTTTTTGCGGGGGCGCGATCCGCAGGTCAACGCCGCGCCCGTCCGGCGGCCTGGCGGGGGAAACTGCGCTCCATGGCCACACGGGCGAAAGCTCCATGAGGGTCAGGAAAATCGCATGAAGTGTCACCGCGGCGCAGAAAGCCAGGACCAGCTGGACCCACCGCTCGCAGCTCCGCTTCATTTTCTGGCCGGAGCCTGCTTGTCGAGGCGCGTCTTCAAGTTGTTCACTTTCGGCGCGATGCCAAACTTGCCGCCGTCGAGGTCAGGGTGGTTGGCGAGAAGGTCCTGAAGTCCGAGTCGCGCAAGCTCGAAGTCCCCCGGTTTCCCGCGCCCTGCATAGACGCGCAGGGCGCCCACCTTCGATCGCCACCACGGGCCGCTTCCGGATTGGCACTGGTTGACGATGTTGGAGAATACGGTGAGCGCGAAATCGAACTCCGGTCCCCGGCCGGCCTTTTCGCCGAGCCTCAGGTGGGCAAAGCCCGATTCCTCGTAGGCTGCCAGCACCCACGCGCGCCCTTGGACCGCCGTCGCGTTGAACTTCCCGTTTCTGACCAGTCCTTCGTCCTCCACGACGCTTTCGAACGAGTCGCGCGCGCCCTCGAGGTTTCCCGAGAACGCCAGCGCGCGGCCGAGACGGAAGTCGGCGGACCAGCCCGGCGGCAGGGCGCCGCAGGAGCCGGAAGCGCGCGCGATCCTCGCAGCGCCGGAGAGTGCTTCGGGGTGGGGGATCGTCGCGGGGGCGTCGTCGAGCGAAGCGTCATCCGCGATGCCGTTGAGGGTCAGCGCGAGCTGCAGGGCGTGATCCGTCACGGCCGCGACATCGGCGCCCGTCGGCGGCGACTTTGCCGCAATCGCAACTTCCACGGAATCGGCGTACCGGGCGATCGCCGCGAGCCGAAGCGCCGCGGCGTCCGGGCCGCCGGCTTCCGCCGACGCATCGCAGGCTTCCGCCGCTTCACGGCACATCCTGCCCGTCGATGCGTCCGACTTGAATCGCTTCACCATCACGGCCGCCAGTTCCGACGCCTTCGCCGGCTGGCCGTTGGCGATCCGCGCCCGGATCATCAGTTCGCCGAAGCGGCGCTCCTGGTCCGGCGCCGACTGCGGGCCCACGGCATCCAGTTCCTGGATCGCGAGGGCGGGCCGCGGGTTCTGCGGGTGAAGCAGGACGGAAGCGAGCGACATTCTCGCCCAGGCGACGACGCTCGCGCGGAGCTCGCCGGACGAGGGGCCCGCTTCGATCGCTTCGCGCATCTTGTTTTCAGCCTGCGTGAACGCGTCCGCGGCGTTCGCTCGTGTATCGGGATTCGCCCAGAGTGCCTCGCCGAGCTTGTGCCAGGATCGGCCTGCCATGAAGAGAGCCTGCACGCGAAGGTTGGCATCCCGCGGCACACGTCCGAAGCTCAGCGCGGCCTTCTCGTATTCGCCGCGTTCGAATTCCGCGTCGGCAACGAGATAGACAGCGTTTTTCGCGTTCGGGTCCCCGGGCCAGCGGTCCACAAGGAGGCGCAGCATCCGGTCGAGGTTTTCGCGTTCCCAGCGGCCGGCGTCGCCGGCGCGTGAAGCGAAGACGTTCCAGATCTGCGCGGCGCGGAAGGCCGCTACGGGAGCGCTCGGGTGCTGCTGAAACTCCGTCGCGACCGCTTCGTAGAGCACCACCGCTTCCCAGGGGCGATCCAGCCGGTCTGTGCAGACGGCGAGTCGCCACAGAACATCGCCATCGGGCTTCTCGAGGATCGCCAGGAGCGAACGGTATCCGTTCCAGGCCTCCAGCCAGTTCATCGCCGCGAACGACGCGTCCGCGACCAGCCTGCGCGCCGCCGGTGCTCCGGCCCCGCCCCACTGCATCAGGCGCTTCACCGCAATATCGCGAAGCGCCGCGCTGGGTGCGGCCTGCACCATTGCGAGGGCGAGGTTGGCCGCGTCGTTGTTCCGCCCGAGAGCAGCCAGCGCGGCGCCCTTTTCGAGGACGGCGAGGAATCCAGACCGGTCCTGGGCCGCGTTGGGGACGATGCGGAGAAGCGCTTCCACGGCCTCGAGGGCGGCCGCGGGGTTGCCCATCGACGTCAGCGTCTCCGCGCGTCCGCCGATCGCCCGTTCGGAGACTTCGCGTTCCCAGGAGGGGAGAGGGCCCGTGACGATCCGGTCGCGCCACGGGAGCGAGACTTTCCACGCGACGTCGAACCGGCTCAGCGCCTCCGCGGGCCTTCCGAGATCACGCAGCACCAGCGCCCACGTCAGCGACGCCTCCTGCACCAGCGGCGTCTCACCGAAGTCGAACTCGAGGTCCATGAAGGCGCCGTGAGCGCGCTCCAGCCACTTCTTCCGATCCGTGGCGTTCGCTTCCAGCCGCCCGCGCAGGTGCAGGCACCGGGCGGCCTGGTAGGGGGCTTCCGCGGCCTGTCCTTCGGCTTCCTCAAGTTCGAGCTCGTCCTTCCCGTGGGCCGGCCTGCCGGCGAGACGAGCCTCGATGTTTTGTTTTCTTTCCTTTGCCGAAGCTCCCGCCGCTTCCAGGTTCTTCAGCGCCTTCTCCAGTTCCTCCCGCCCGCGCTCGCCCGCCTTCGCCGCGCCCGCTCCGTTTTCCGCCACTTCCTGCTCCGTCACTTCGCCGCACTGCCGTCTCATCATTCCCGCCTGCATCCGCGCTTCACCCAGCCGCGGGTGCGCCGGGTTCGCCGACACAAACGCGTCCAGCGCCTCTGCCCCCCGCGCCAGCTCTTCTCGCGCCTCGGCCAGCGACCCCGCCGCTGCCGCCCGCTTCGTAGCGATCTCCGCGCGCACCAGGGGCACCGCGGCCCTCTCCTGCACGTCCGCCCCGGCTTCGATCTTCCTGCAGATTTCCTCCGCCTGCTGGACGAACCCGTCGCGGGCCAGCCCGCGCGCAAACTCAATGTCGTCGCCGGCGAAGCAAAGGGAAGCGGCAATCGCAAACGGGATGGTGATGATGCGGCTGAAGAAGTTCATTTCGGGGCTCCCTTGTCGGCGGGCGGTGCGGGCCAGTTGCTCAGGAACTCGTCGTCCGGGCAGCGGAGGCATCCATCGTCCTCTTCGGCCGGTGGCGTTGCCATACAGCGAATCTCGTTCCGCTCCCGTTTCGCGGGCTCCGTGAGCGCCACGGTTTCAGCGGGCGCCTCCACGACGACCGGCGCAGGCCGGCGCGCCGCGACCGCTTCCGGCGAAAGTACGAGGATCAACGCCGCCGCGGACTCGGCCAGACCCAGAACAAGGAAGACCGCGGAGAAGAAAACGGGAACGCGCATGGATGGAACTCCAAACCGGGGATCGCGCGGAAAGCGCGAGCCTCACTTCAGAACGGGATGGCCCCGAGGAAGTTCGACTGATTCCCAACCATCTCCGCCCAAACTCCAAACTCCTCACTCCCAACCCCACCCTGAACCCGGAACACGGATCCCGGAACTCAACTTCCGGAACTCCCAACCCCCAACTCTCCGCCGTAAACAAGAGCGGGCCCCCCGTGAAGGGAGCCCGCGTCTCTTGATCTCACCGTCGGCGTTGACTTACTTCCCGCGCTTCCCGCCGATCACGCTCGCGTACCGGTAGTACACCTCGAGGTTCAGCGTGTTGATGGCGGTCGTGTAGACCCGGCCGCCTTCGAATCCCCAGCGGTCCACGTTCACGTCCCAGGAGCCGAACTCGCATCCGTCCTTGGCTTCGTGCTGCGACGGGAGAAGGGCGCCCGTCATTCCTTCGTTCCAGGCCTTGAAGTACTTCCCGTCCGGGCCGTCCCACTGGAAGAGAGCGAGCGAGCCGTAGTACCAGTAGTAGTAGTCCGTCTTCTTGCCGCCGTACACCGGGGTGTCGGCCATCATCAGCTTCGCGCCGCCTTCGAGGGCCGGGTCCTTCGCATCGTGAGCGATGAAGATCCTGCAGAGCATGCCGACGGCGCTCATGGCCGGATGGTCTTCCCAGTCATCGTTCTTTCCCTGCACCACGACCTTGCCCGTGCCCTTCGCCGTGTACCCCGTCTTGTAGTAGGCCTCGTCCGTGCACTCCATGATCCAGGCCTTCGCGCCTTCGAAAGCCGCCCGCGGCACGGCCAGCTTTGCCAGCTCCGCCGACTTCAGCGCCATCACGGCCCAGCCGGTGACGGAAGTGTCGTTGTCAGGGCAACGCTTGCTGTAGCGCCAGGCCTTGTACGGGCTCTGCGCTTCGCAGAGGAAGTCGATCCCGCGCTGCGCCGAGCCTTTGAAGATCTGGCTGTCGGTCAGGCCGTACGCTTCGGCCATCGCCAGCGCCGCGATCGCGTGGTTGTACATGTACTTCGACCCGTGACGCCCGCCGAAGCATCCTTCCGCGTCCTGGTTCAGCATGAGCCACTTGATCCCGGCCTTGATGACTTCGCCGTAGACCATCGTTTTCTTCGTGACCGGGTCGACGTACTTCTCTTTGGAGAGGTGCGTGTAGCCGACGCCGAGGAACGCGAGAACCGAAAGCCCCGTCACGCCCGCGTCGTACTCGTTGTACCCCAGCCCGTCGCACTTCCCGGCGGCGCACTGGTGGTCGAAGGCCGAAGCGGACCAGGAGCCGTTCGCAGCCTGGTGCCGTGCGAGCCACCAGAGGCCATACGTCACCGCGTTCTCCGCCCGCGAACCCTCGTTCGTGCCGTTCCGGTCGCGCTTGCGGAACTCGCCGCGGCCGCCGGGACCGTTGCCGAAGCGCGAGCTGCCTCCGCCGCCGTCGCCGACGCCGAGGGACTTGTTGGAGCCGGGACCGCCCATGCCGCGGCCGATGCCTTTGCCCTCGCCCCAGTCGGCGCTGAGGCCGTCCGGGGTCTGCCCGTTGAAGGTGTCGCCGTCGATCCCGTTGTCCGAGATGTTGACCGCCGCTTCCGGGTGATTCATGCAGTCGTCGAGAACCGGCTGGTCGTTTTCGGAAGGCATGTTCGAAGTGACATCCGGGCGCGCGGACTTGCTGCCTGCAACGTCGTTCGGGCGCTCCATCTCAGTTCTCTGCTCGAGGCGCGCGATCGGGTTCATCACCGCCGGAATGTTCTCTTTGATCGTTTCCTTGAACGTGATCACCGTCATCCCCGCCAGCACGATGAGGTGGAACGCGATCGAGATCAGCCACCAGGGCGTGTTGCGAACCTGGTCCTCGA
This sequence comes from Planctomycetota bacterium, assembly GCA_038060895.1. GTDB lineage: Bacteria > Planctomycetota > MHYJ01 > WSZJ01 > WSZJ01 > WSZJ01. The sequence continues at coordinate 26,180 of JBBTCT010000032.1, read as the reverse complement.
CCCAGCGCGTCACCCCTCCTCCGTCCGGCGCGACGGCGTACTCGGCTTCCTGCGGCGTTTCGTGCGTCATGGCGACCCCCTTCTCGAGAAGGGCCCGGTTTCATCCGGGCCAACAGAATCAATAACTTTTTACCGGTCGGAGGCTTCCCGCAAGCGTCTTGCTCACCCTCTTCGTCGCTCGCGGGAGGTCCCCGCCGGACTGACATGCCAACGGAGAGTTCTGAAGCGGAGTTCAGTCCGTTCGTTTTTTCGACGGAATTTCATCGAGGTGGCGGGGAATTTGCTGGGGCATGCCCGGGCATATTGCCCCAAGGCGAGTTCAGACGCCTCGCAAGACTCAGCCGATCAGTCGTTCGACGGCCCCTAGCAGGGTCGCTCCGGCCGCCTCAAATCCCGCGTCTGCCAACAGGTCCGCCGAGTCCCCCGTCGTGTGGATTCGCGACGTCCCCCGCCCGCGCGCGAGCAGGGAAGCGCACGCAATCCCCGCTTCCACGAAGGGGACGTGGTCGGCCAGGAGCCCGATCGCGAGCGGGATCCGGCGGACGGGCAGGGAAGCGGCTTTCGCAGCGGAAACAATCGCTTCGGCTACGACGCCCGTTCCTGGCAGAACCAGCAATTCGCCCTTCGCGGCGCAACCGTCGAGATTGAGCACGCGGCACTTCGGCTCGGCGAGCAGCTCGGCGGCGTGGCGGGCGACCCAGAGGCGGGAGCCGATGAGGCCGTGCTCTTCGGCGGACGGGGCGAGGAAAATGGCGCGCGCCTTCCAGGACAGGGGGCTGTCGCGCCAGATGCGGGCGAGTTCGACGAGCGTCGCGGCGCCGCAGGCATTGTCGAGGGCGCCGGGAGAGACGTTGCCGGTGCGGAGGGCGAGAAGCGGGATGGAGGAAGCGAAAGCGGCGCTGAACAAGGCATGGATCGCGGGCGCGAGCGGCCAGGCGAGCCAGAGTTGGAGAAATACGAGCTGGCATGCGGCAACGCCGGAGAGACCGAGAATCGCGAACAGTGCGACGCGGACGGTGATGGGCATGTTCTGCGACTTAGAATCGAAATGTGCGACGAAGACGAGGAGCGGCGACCCTGCGGGGCCGGGGGCGCGGGCGACGACATTGGAGGCGCGGATCCAGCCGGGCGGTGGGGTGTCGGATTCGCGGGCCGCGCGGGCGCGGCGCATGAGGATCGCGGTCGCGAGCGGCGACCCGCCGAGGGCGAGCAACCCGAGCCATGCGAGTCCTGCAACGGCGAGCCAGGGGAGCCAGACTCCGGCCCAGACGAGCGCGAGTGAAGCAAGCGCAAGCCCCAGCACCGCGCGCACGCACAGATCTCCCGACGGCCGGAATTGGAAATACTCCTCCGTCGTTTCGAGCCCCGCTTCACGGAACGCGCCCCGCATCTGCCCCGCGGCCCATCGCTCTTCATCCGTGCCGCAGCCCCGCGGCCGCGCCAGCAGCGCGGCAAACGACCGGGCACGGGAAGAGTTCCAGCGGCTCACGTTCCGCCATTGAAATTTGAAAACGGGGAATTCAATATCGAAAATTCGTCCGTTGAACGCAACTCCAGCCCCCTGCTACACTTCCGCACCAAGTCCCTTCCCGAGGGTCTGCATGTCGCGCCGCCTTCCGATCTTCTGCCTTCTCGCCACCGGCGCGCTTCTCGCCGCGGCCGATCCTTTCGAAGACGCGCGCAAGATCTTCCTCCCGAAATACAAATCGACCGATGCCAAGGTCCGCACCGAAGCCGTCCGCGCGCTGAAGGACTACAACACGAAGGCCGGGATGGACTTCATGGTTCCGCTCTACCTGCAGGAGCCCGACGCCGATGTGCAGAAGGCCTGGGAGGACATGATCGGCGGGCCTGTTGAGGGAGAAGGGCGCAAGCGGCTGTATGAATACTGTCGCTCCGGCAAGGCGGACGTCCGGGTGAGGATCATCCGCATCCTCGGCCGCGGCGGGTACCGCGACCTGATGGAGTTGCTCAAGGACCTCACCCACGACGCCGAACCCTCCGTTCGCCGCGCCGCGGTCGAATCTATCGCTTCCGGAAAGTTTCACAGCATGGAAGGGGTGGTGCGCGCCGCGCTGACGGACCAGGAACCCGCGGTGCGCGGAGCTGCGGCGAAAGCGGTCGGCGCATTCCGGAGCGAGGAATCGGTGCCGGCGCTGATCAGGTTGCTGGAGGATGCGAAGGAAGAATCGGACGTGAAGACGGCGGTCGCGGACGCGCTCGGGGAGATCACCGGTCAGAAGTTCGGGCCGGAAGCGGAGCCGTGGAAGACGTGGCTGGAGGGGCGCAAGGGGCTGCGCGTGACGCAGGTGGACGTGGACCGCGCGCTCGACCGGGCGTCTCAGTGGATCCTGAAATTGCACCCGGACGGCTACGCGGGAACCGAAGAGACCCTGGAACTCGAGCTGTACGCGCTCATCCACTGCGGCATTCCTCTCGACCACAAGAACATGAAGTCGGCAATCACGCAGCTCTACAAGAAGCCGATGTCGCGCGTCTACAACGTCGCGATCGGCGCGATGGCGCTCGCCGACATTTCGCCGACCCTTCACCAGAAATGGCTCGCCGACGCCGCGACCTTCATCATCAACTGGCAGGCCGACAACGGGCAGTTCACGTACGGCGAGCCGACGCCGGGCGACACGCCCTCCCTCGCGCCGCCCGAGATCACGCCGGGCGCCTCGCCGGAATTCGGCGGCGGGACCAAGGCGCAGAAGCGGATCACGGTCCGGCAGAACCCGAAGCGCAAGGGCGCAAAGACAGGGGACAATTCGAACACGCAGTACGCGGTGCTGGGCCTGCGCGCGTGCGTCGAGGCCGGGATCGACATCCCCAAGGCTGTGTGGGTGGACTGCATGTCGTTCCTGAAGGGGAACAACACGAACGAGGGGAGTTTCACTTACGGCCCGGGGTGGCCGGGCGCCAATTACGGCTCCATCCACACGAGCGCTCTGGGCGCCTACATCGTCTGCCGCTACTACTCGGGGCACGGCAACCGGCGGGACACCGTGATCGACAAGGGTCTCGACTGGCTCGCCGAGAATTTCGCCGTCAACCAGAACCCGAAACACAACGACCCGAAAGCCTGGGTTTACTATTATCTGTACGGCATGGAGCGGGTCGGCGTCCTCGCCGACACCGAGTTCTTCGGAAAACGGGAGTGGTACCAGGAAGGCGCGAAGTACCTCCTCTCCGCCCAGACCGCGGGTGGGGACTGGAACAACGACGCGCGCGACACGGCTTGGGCGATCCTGTTCCTGCGCCGCGCCACGCGGCCCGTCGGGAAAATTGAGGACAAGTAGATGAAGAAGTTCCTCGCGCTCGCACTGCTCGGACTCGCCGGCTGGGCCCTCGCCGAGTCGGTCACGCTCAAGTCGGGCGAGACCCTCAACGGCGAAGTCAAAAAAGCGACCAAAGACGGCGCTTCAATGGACGTCGGCGGCATCCGCGTCGACGTCCCCTGGGAATTCCTCGAACCCGACAAGGCCGTGCAGCTCTGGGAAGCGAAGCTGGCGTGGGACGACGTGCAGGGCCTCGCGGACCTCGCGAACTGGTGCGAGGACAAGGGGATGCCGGTCGAGGCGAAGCGCGCCTGGGAGAAAGTGCTGAAGGCGGCGTCGGACCACATCGACGCGCGGGCAGCGCTGGGGTACGTGAAGGAGGGCGGCGAGTGGGTGCTGGCCGCCGCGAAGAAAGTCGTCGATCCCGTCGCGCCGCTTCCCGGAAATGGCACTGCACCGACGGACAACCTGAAAGTCCCCGCGAACATCGCGAAAACGGCGGTGGCTCACCTGACGAAGGGAAACGAGATCGTCGAGCAGGCGAAGCAGAACCCGAAAAACGTCGTCGATTCTTCAGAACTTGCGGTCGCCGAGTACCGCAAGGCGATCAAGATCGCGCGCGACTTCGCGCTGGCGCACTACCACCTCGGAATTGCGTTCCAGTTTACGAAGGACTACCGCGAGGCCGTGACGGCGCTCGAAGCAGCGATCAAGTTCAACCCGCTGTTTTTCGAGGCGTACGTCGAACTTGGCGACGCGTACGCCTGGCTCCGCAACGAAGACAAGGCGGTCGAGCACTACAAGAAAGCGCTCGAGATCAACCCGCTCTACGCGCACGGCTGGAGCAACATGGCGATCGTCGAGCTGAAACGCCGGCACCTCGCGGACGCGCGAACTTCCTGCGACAAGGCCCTCGCGATCGACTCCAACGACCAGATGGCCAAGGCGATGTCCCCGATGATCGACCAGGAAATTGCCGGCCCGAAATTCACCGGGACCGAGATCCGCAAGAAGTCGAAACACTTCGAAGTGTTCACCGACGGCAGCCAGAAAGTCGCCGACACGATGTCCGAAGCGCTGGAGCACGTGTACGCGGTCTACGAAAAGGTCTTCCCGAAGATCGAGAAGGACGACCTGGTGTTCCCGGTGATCGTCTACAAGGACAACGGCGAATACATGGCCGCGGGTTCGCCCCCCGGCACGGGCGGGTACTTCTCGCCCTTCGTGAAGAAGCTCGTCTTTTACTGGATGGGCGACCAGAAAGTGCAGGACACCCTGATGGTTCTCTACCACGAGACGTTTCACGCCTTCCTCGACTATTATCTCGAGGACGCGACGCAGTGGTTCAACGAGGGACATGGCGACTATTTCGGCGCCTGGAAGTGGGACGAGGCCGGCCAGCGCATGCAGTGCCGCACCAACTGGTGGCGCCTCAGCGGCATCCAGGGCGCGATCCGAAGCGACCGATACACACCCGTGAAAGAACTGCTGCAGATGACGCAGCAGGAAATGTACGGCGCCAACGTAGGCATCAACTACGCCGAGGCCTGGTCCATCGTGTACTTCATGTGGACCTACAGCGGCGGCAAGTACTCCACGACCCTTCGCAATTATTTCTTCGAGATGCAGAAGGGAAGCGGCATCAAGCGCGCCTACGACAACACGTTCGGGCGGCTGGACATGAGGACGTTCGAGGACGAATGGAAACGGTACACGCTGGGCCTGGAGAATCCGCCCGGAGTGACGCCGCCGAAGAAGAAGTAGAAGGATTCAAAGGGGGCTGTATCCGCGGCTGTTTCCGCGAATTCTGTTTTTGTATTGAGTCATATATTTTCGAAAAGAAGAATACGCGGATAAATGCAGATCTCGCGAAAACGGCCGCGGCTACGGCCTGTCACTTCCCAAGTTTCTTGTTCGCCTCCTCCGCTTCCTTCGTCCCCGCCAGGTCCTTCACGATTCTGCTCCACCGCGTCCGCGCCTCATCCTTCCGCCCGACCGCCTCGCAGATCCCCGCCGCCTTCAGCAACCCCGCAGGCGCCTGTGGGGAATACGAGTAGTCCCGCGCGAGCCGGTCAAACGCCGCAATCGCGCCTTCCGCATCCCCCGTCGTCTCGCAGCAGAGCCCGATGTTCCAGATCGCATCGTCCATCAGCCCCGTCCGGGGCCCCGCCATCGCGAGGAACTCCCCGAGCGCCTCCCGCGCTTCCGTTGCCAATCCCGCCTGCTGAAGCGCGCGCCCGAAGTAGTAGGTGGCGAGCGCCCCGGCCCATGAGTCGGGGAATCGCACCGAGATCGCAAACAGCGCGCGCTGCGCCGCCTCCCAGTCCCTCCCGCCGCGGTAGAGCTTGATCGCTCGCTTCAAGAGCGCCGGCTCCGTTTTCCCGAGGGCCTCGAGAATGCGGACTTCCGAATACGCGCGCGCAAATGGCTCGAATTCCTCCCACGACATTCCGGACGCCGCCGCCGCCGAATCGTGGCAGGATCTTCCGGAGGCGAGATCCTTCACGAAGGCACGCACCCCCGCGAGCCCCTTCACCGACTCGATCGCTGCGATCGCGAAGTAGTCCTCCGGGTAATCCTCGAGCGAGTGCTTGTCGGCTTCCAGGCCGTTCAGCAGCGCCGCCACCGGGTCGGGCTTCTCCCAGTGGATCGTCAGCCAGAATGCCAGTCGTCCTGGCCCCTGCCCGGCGGCCCAAACCGCCAGTCCCTCTCTCGCCCACTTCGGCAGCAGCAGGTGGTTTGCGTTTCCGAGCGCGGTTCGCAGAAGAGCGTGCGTCATCTCGTGATCGAGTTCGATGTCGAAGTCCCCGCCGGGTGCGAAATGCGATTCGGGATTAAGGGTGATCCACTGCATGGTCTTGCCATTGACGGTTTTTGTGGCCGTCCCGCCGAGCTGCACCTGCTTGTTGGGCCCGAGCGGCCTGTCCACGAGTTCGAGGACGACGTTGGAAGCATCGCCCGGTGGAAGCCCGAGGCGCCCGGCCATGTCGAGCGCAGCCTTGCGGATTTTCGCGGGAAGGACTTCAGCGAAGGACGGGAAATGCGGGTGCGCCGCGTATTTGCCGTCGTACGGGCGGACCTCCTGGGCGCTGGACAGGGAGGCCAGGACGAAGACGGCGGATATCGTGAGGGCGATTCGCACGAACGGATTCTACGCTGCGATTCCCGGTGTGCCCGGTTCGACGCGCCGCGCAGGTTACTTCTTCCGCTTCTCCACCTTAGGTTCCGCGAACATTCTCGCGTCGCGGTACCCCGTTTCCAGCGCCATCACGCCCATCGCCGTGGTGAACACACGGCCTCCCTCGAATCCCCAGCGATCAACGGAGGGATCCCAGGAGCCCGACTCGCAGGCGTCGGAGGCCGTGGCCTGGTGCGGGACGAGCGCCTGGCCCAGGGCGGTGAACCAGTACTTCCAGTATTTGCCGTCGGCGCCGTCGTAGAGGAAGAGCGCTTCCGTGCCGTGATACCAGTAGTAGAGATCGATCTTCTTGTCCGCCCAGCTCGGCAGATCGGCGACGAGGAGTTTTGCGCCGCCCTCCAGTGCCGGGTCTTGACGGTTGCCGTCGATCCGGTAGCGCCCCGACATCGCTGCGGCCGCCAGGGACTCGTGGCCGTCCCAGTCCTCGTTCTTCCCCTGCACGAGCACCTTTCCCGTTCCCTTGGCCGTGTACCCGACCTTGTAGTACGCCTCGTCCGTGACTTCCACGAACCATGCCTTCGCTCCGTCAAAGCTCTTCCGGATCGGAAAATCGAGCCCGGCGAGCTCGGCCGCATGAAGCGCCGCGACGGCCCAGCTCGTCACGCTCGTGTCGTTGTCGCCGCAACTCTTCGAGTAGCGCCATCCCTTGCCGGGGTTCTGTGCCTGGACCAGAAAGGTGACGGCGCTCTGCGCAGGCTTCCTGAGCCCATCCGCGCCCGTCGTCCCAAACGCCTCGGCGAGCGCGAGCGTCGCGATCGCGTGGTTGTACAGGTACTTGCTGCCGTGCCGGCCTCCGGCGCAGCCTTGCGCGTCCAGCGAGGCCGCGAGCCACTCCACGCCGCGCCGCACGACCTCGCCGGCGACCAACTGTTTTCCGGTGACTTCGTCCTTCCAGGTCTTCTCCGACCGCGGCGTGATCCCTGCCCCGAGGAATGCGAGCACCGCCAGCCCGGTCACCCCCGCGTCATACTCCTCGTACCCGGCGCCGCTGCAACTTTCACCCGGGCACCGGGCATCGAAATGGGCGGAAGCCCATCCGCCTGCCGGTCCCTGGTGCCGCGCCAGCCACTTCAACCCCGCTTCCACGGCAGCTTCAGACTCCGCCGTTGATCCCGCCCGTTTCGCCAGCTCCGCCCGGTGCTCCAGCCGGGCCTTGTAGCCGGTCGCCGCCGCACCCGCGTACGCCTCCGCTCCCGCCGCCGGCGCACCGACGCCCGCCGTCAGAGACGTTCCCTCCAGCTTCTCGATCTGTTCCTGTACCCGCTTCGCACGCTCCGTGTCTCCCGACCTCCTGCAGGCGTCGCTCAGCGCCCTCAGGGCCTCCATCAGCTCGCTCTTCTTCCGCTCCGCCACCTCCGCGGCGTCATCCACAGCCTTCTTGAGATCCGGAAGCGTCTTTCCGCAGCCGGGGCAGAAGCGCCAGGCTTTGTCCACTTCCTTGCGGCAGGTGGGACAGTTGTCGGCGACGGCGAGGCCGGCAAGAAGAAGAAGTGCGAGGGCGGCGCGGCGCATGGGGTCCCCCGGGAATGGAGTATCGGCTTGTGATGCAAACGGAGCGGGGCGTCCCTGGTTCAGCAAAGCCGGGAATCGGAGCTTTACGAACCCGCGTCCTCGGTTTCGCCCCCCGCGTCGAGCCCGTACTTCAGGCACTTTCGGTACAGCGTCTTCCGGTCGATCCCCAGGATCTGCGCCGCAGCCTGCCGGTTTCCCTTCGTCGCCACCAGCACCTGCCGGATGTACTCCTTCTCGCGCTCTTCCAGCGTGACGAGCGGACCCGCGTCGTCCACGACCGATGTTTTCTTTTCTCCAGGCGCCGTTCGCAGGTCGTCCGCCACCAGGATCGGCTTCCCCGTCAGCGCCACCGCGCTCTCAATCACGTGCCCCAGCTCCCGGATGTTCCCCGGCCACGAGTGCGACTGCAGCTTCTCCATCGCCTCCGGGTGCACCGTCACACGCTTCCCCAACCGGTCCCCGCAGGACTTCACGAAGTGCTCCACGAGAAGCGGGATGTCCTCCTTGCGGTCCCGGAGCGGCGGCACCACGATCGTCACCACGTTCAGCCGGTAGTACAGGTCCTCCCGCATCGTCCGCTTCGCCACCATGTCCTTCAGGTCCCGGTTGGAAGCGCTGATGATGCGGACGTCCACGCGCGCGGTGTCGTTCGAGCCCACGGCTTTGACTTCGCCGTCCTCGATGGCGCGCAGGAGTTTCGACTGAAGCGCCGGCGACGTGTCGCCGATCTCGTCGAGGAAGAGCGTGCCGCCGTTCGCGGCCTGGAACATCCCGTCGCGGTCCGCGTTGGCGCCCGTGAACGAGCCGCGCTTGTGGCCGAAGAGTTCGCTTTCGAGAAGGGTCTCCGCGATCGCGCTGCAGTTGACCATCATGAACGGCTTCCCGGCGCGCGGCGAATTCGAGTGGATCGCCTTCGCGATCAGCGATTTTCCCGTCCCGCTCTCGCCCTGCAGCAGCACCGTCGAGGGCGTTTCCGCGGCGCGCGCGATCATCTTGTAGATATCGAGCATCGGCTTCGACCGCCCGATCAGCGCCTGCAGGCTCGCCTGCGCTTCCTGCTGCTTCCCGGGCTTTACTTGCCGCGTCAGCTTCCGCAGCTCCAGCGCCTTCTCGATCGAGCGCCGCATCTCGTCGTACTTGAACGGTTTCGTCACGTAGTCGAACGCCCCCGCCTTGATCGCGTCGATCGCCGTGTCGCTTCCCGCATACCCCGTCATCAGGATCACGATCGCATCCGGGGTCAGGGCGCGCACCCGCTTCAGCACGTCCAGCCCCGACGCCGCCCCCATCCGGATGTCGCTGATCACCACGTCGCTCGGCGCCGCCGAGTACTTGGCGATAGCCTCTTCCCCCGACCCCGCCGTGTCCACGGAGTGTCCCCAGCGGGAGATGTTCTCCGCGACGATGTCGCGATTGTCCTTGTCGTCGTCAACGACCAGCACGCGGACCATGCGGGCATCATAGCGGACAGGGACGGTAAGCGGGAGGAACCGGGCCTAGGGCAGCTTCGCCGCCGGCTGTGGCGCGGGCGTTTCCGCCGCCTTGCCGAAGCCGCTTCCGTCGAGTTTTTCAGCCGCGGGGAATTTGACCGTGAACCAGGAGCCCTTGCCAGGCTCGCTCTGGACGTCGATGGAACCGCCGTGCGCCTTGACGATTTCGCGGCAGATGGCGAGACCGAGACCCGTGCCCTTGCCGGGGACCTTCGTCGTGAAGAACGGGTCGAACACGCGGCGGATGTCCTCGCGCGAAATCCCGTTGCCGCTGTCGCGGACCTGGAGGCACGCCATGCCATCCCTGTTCGCAGTGAGCAGGTCCAGCGAGCCGCCGCCGGGCATCGCGTCCAGCGCATTGTTCACGAGGTTCATCAGAACCTGTTCGAGCTGCCCCGGGTCGCCCGCGACTCGCGGCAGGTCGGTCGCCAGAGACGTCCGGATCGACACTTTCCGCGCCGCCACCGACGGCGTGACCAGCGACACGATTCCCTGCGCCAGCGTATTGAGGTCCACAGTGACGAAGCGCGGCGCAGGCGCCCGCAGCTCCTGGAGATTCGACTGGATGATCCCGCTCAGCCGCTCAATCTGAGACCCGATCAGGTTCAGCCTCTTGGAAACCTCCTCCGGAGGCGCCCCCGGCTCCGCCAGAAGCAGCTCGATGTGCCCGCTCATCGCGTTCAGCGGCGTCCCCAGTTCGTGCGCCATCGTTCCTGCCAGCTGGCCCATCGATGCCAGCCGCTGCTGCTCGGACAGCTCGCGCTGGAGGCCGAAGAGCTTCTCGTTCGCGCGCCGGAGTTCGTCGTTCCTGCGCTCGAGTTCGCCCGTCGCCATCCGCACCTTGTTCTTCAGCTGCTCGTTGAACCCGCGGATCTGGTCCATCAACTTCCGGTTCTCCTGCACCATGCTGTTGTAGATCAGCGCCAGCTGCGCTACTTCGCCCGACGCCCCGCCCTGCGCAATCGGCTGTAGCTCGCCCTTCGTCCCCCGCGTCATCGCGCCGATCAGCCGCTGGATCGGCTGGGAGATTGCCTGGTTCATATAAAAGAAGAGAAACCCTAGGACCAGCGCCATGATTGCGATCATGAGGATGAGGAGGAAGCGGCTCTCATCCCCGCGGTGTGGCGGAGAGGGAAGGGAGAAGTGCGCGACAGCGACGATCCCTTGTTTCGTAACGACCTTTCCGTCCGGGTCGGTGAAAGGAACATTCCCGGTCAGCGGCACGATGACAACCGAAGGATCGTCCTTCGCACCCGGCCGCGGCGGTTCACCGGTCCTCAGCGCTTCCCGGTCTTGATCCGTGGGCGCCTGCAACGCCGTCCCGCTTCGCAGCCAAGGCCACTGCCCCAGGACTCGCCCCTTGTCGTCCTGTGACGGAACGGCCCAAAAGATTGCGAGGCCGTTCACGTGGAGGCTCTCGCGCAATTTCTCCACTGAGATGTCGAGGGATGCCTTGAGTCGTTCTGGATCGGGAAGCGGCTCCTGGAGGGCCTTGCGGACCGCATGGTCGAAATTCTCGGCAATGAGGCGCGTCCGCGTTTCTTCGAACCACGCGGCGAGTGAATTGGCACAAGCCTGGCCTTGGGAAGTCCAGGTTTTCTCGGGAAGCATCAGCCGAACAACCCCAAGGACCTTGCCGCCGGACGTGAGTGGAAGGGTTGCCACGACGGCGAAAGCATGGATTTCCGAGGTCCCGAAGCCGCTGCGGCGAACCTCGCGTTGGATCCCGCTCTCGAGAACGCCAAGCACGTCAGCGTCCGGGTCAACATCCAGATTTCCGACGCGGGCAAGCATCACAACCACGGCGTCCTTGGCGGAGGGAGGATGCCAGTAGAGAACCGCATCTGCGAGTCCGAGCTTGGCAGCGTTCGCTGGAAACGCCTCTGCGAGTGCTCCAGCAAGGGCGGGAGTCTGCAGGGAAGCGTCGTTTCCCCGGCGAGCGGCGTGCGAAGCGAGGAGTGCGCTTCGGTACTCCATGTCAAACCACGCTGCGACCGTGTCTCTTGCGTTTGATCGCCCGACGAGCCAGAGTCGTTCCTGTTCTTTTTCTCCAGATTCCTTGAAATTTCGGTACGCGACGCCGACGAGAAGCGGGAGTACCGCGAGGAACGCGATGAACGAGATCGTGAGCTTGAGCGATCGCGTCCGCGGGGGGCTGGCGTTGGGGGCCGCCGTTTCCATCGTTGTGACGTTATTCAATCAAATTACGTGAGGCGGGGAAAGGCCGGAAGGCGGCGGGCGGAAGGCGAGCGGGCGAGCGGGCGAGCGGGCGAGCGGGCGAGCGGGCGAGCGGGCGATCGGGCGAAAAGAGCGGCCTCCCATATTCGTTGGCCGTTTTGTCGTTGCCCGCTGGCCCGCTGGCCCGCTGGCCCGCTGGCCCGCCGGCCCGCTGGCCCGCCCTGCCTGTGTGAGCAGGGCCAAAAAAAATCCCCCGCCTCGCGAGGCGGGGGATGGTCGTTCTTCAGCCTACTTCTTCGGCGCGCGGTCCAGGATCGCCTTCTCAATATCAATCCACCGGTCCCGCATCTTGAACTTGTCCTCGTCCCAGTTCGGGTAGTTGGCGCGCATGTCCTTGATCCCCATCAGCGCCATCTCGTAGTCGTTCTGGCCGCCCTTTTCGAACAGGATCTTGATGACCAGGTACTTCGCGCGCCACCAGGCCTCCGTGTCCTTCTCTGACTTGCTCACGACGTTGGCGAAGATCGTGTACGCCTCCTGCAGCGAGTTGGCCTTGTTGTCGCCCTTGGCCGCCAGCTTGAGGTAGACGTGCCCGAGCTCTTCGTAGGCGACGAAAAGCCACTTCTTTGCCTTCAGCACAGCGTCGTTCAGCGTCTGGGCTCCCTTGTTGCGGAGCCGCTCGGATTCGATCAGGGCTTCGTACGAGTCGCGCGCGCCGACCCAGTTCTGGGCGAAGTCATGGCACCAGGCGAGTTTCAGGAGGAGTTTGCTGGTGTCGACGCCCTGGGGGCGCCCGAGTTGTTCGTTCGCGATCGGGTCGTAAATGCGGGCGGCGTCGATGAAAATCCCCGGCTTCTTGAGCTTGTCGAGCTCGTAGCTGGTGAATGACTTCTTGTCGTCGATCTGATTGATGAGAAGGCCGAGGTTGTAGATGCGGTCGGCGACCTGAAGCGCGTCCTCGATCTTGATTTTCTGCTTCGCCTCAATGCCGCTGTGAATCCAGTTCGCGTAGTACTTGGCCGCGAGCTCCCACAGTTTCATCGCATCGGCGGTGATCGTCTCCGCCGTCGGATTCTCGCCCGCGATCTTCTCGGCCTCTTCGTCGCACTTCGCGCCGACGAGCTGGCAGGCTTCGACCGTCACGGCGGCAGCCCGGAACTTCTCGAGGAGCTTTTCGGTGTATTCAACCGCCTTCGGCGTGTCGTTGGTGGCGAGGTAGGCCGTGATCTTCTGCCGCCAGACTTTCTTGCGCACTTCGTCCGGCACTTCGGCCTTCTTGCCGTCCGTCCCCTCGACCGGGTTCTCAATGTCGTCGAGAACCTTGATCGCCTCCGTGTACTTCTTCTTCGCCTCGTGCATCAGCACGTTTGCAAGCGCCTGCTTGCAGAAGACCTCGACCATCGGCCGGTTCTTCTGGATGTCCTCATTCTTCGAAGGGCCCTTCTTCACGTATGCGAGGTACTTGGTGAAGGACGCTTCGGCCTGGTCGAGCATGTCCGTCGTCTTCTTGTCCTTCTGACCGGCTGCCCACTGCTTCTTCGCCAGGTCGTAGTAGCACTTGCCCGCCATCACGATCGCCTGCTCGTAGTATTTCGCTTCCTCCGGCACCTTCGCGTATTCCCTCGCGGCATCCTCGAACTTTCCCTTGATCGCCAGGGCGTCGGCGACGAGGTACTGCGCGTTCTTGGAGTTCGGGTCGTTCGGCCACTTTGTCGTCAGCAGCGTCAGGTTCTTCGTGATCTGGTCCTTCTCCCACGACTTCTCCTCGCCGATGGCGGCCGCAATCACGTTCCACACCTGCGCCGCCCGGAACGCCGCTTCCGCCGACTTTGCCTTCGCGTTCGCCTGGTGGTCGTTGGCGATCGTCTCGTAGCAGATCACCGCGTCGTAAGGCCGCTCCAGGCGCTCGAAGACGGAGCCCATCTTCCACAGCAGGTCCGGCACGGCTTCGGGGGAGTCCGCGGACTCAGCGGCCGCAATCGCTCCCTGGAGAGCCGAAATGGCGGCAATGTAGTTGTCCTCGTCCATCGCGGATTCATACCGGATCAGGTACAGGCCGACGTTGGCGCCGCCTCCAGCCTGGTTTGACCAGTCGGAGATTTTCTTGCGCACCACCGCCTGAAGCCCCGGGGCCGTGATCTGCTTCATCAGGTCCGACCCCATCTTGATCGCCTCGTCCTTGCTGCCCTTTCCGACGAGAGCATCTCCTTTCACAAGGACCGCCGAGACGCCGATCCGGTCCTTCGAGGCGTCCTTGATCAGCTTCAGCATGTCGTCAATCGTCTTGATCGCATCCTGGAACTTGCGCTGCTCGTTGTAGGTGGTCGCCTTGTAGTAGAACCCCGTCAGGATCACCTCGCGGGCGTCGTCGGGAAGCGGGGGAGGGATCAGGTCTTTTAGCGAGATCGTGAAGTCGAAGCGCTGGTAGACCTTATCGAAATCGCCCAGTTCCTTGTAGGTGAGCGCCCAGAACACGGACGACTCGAACGCCTTCATGCGGTCCTGGTAGTCGAGCTCGAAGTCCATGAATGCAAGGACGGCCTTATCGGCGAGTTCCTTCTTCTCCTTGCTTCCCGACTCGTAGAGCAGGCAGTGCGAGTACAGGGTGCGCGGCACGTTGTAAATCGAGTCCATCAGGTTGTAGCTGATGTCCTCTTCCTCCTTTGCTTCTTCCACCGTCGGCTGGCGGCCGTCCGTCTTCTGCCGCCAGGTGTCCCGCATCGCCTTGTATTCTTTCTGAAGGGCTTCGAAGTAAGTTTCAGCCGTTTTGAAAGCCGTGTCGCCCGAGGAGATGAGCGCGGACTTCGCCGTGGCGTCCTGCGTCTTCCTGAGCTGCGCGACGATCATGTCCCCCTTTTGCCGAAGCAGCACGCCGATCGTGAACTTCGCTTCGGGGGCACGCGAGTGGGTGCCATTCATCCGGATGAAGTCTTCGAGGACCTTGATGGCCTTGTCCAGGTCCTCGGCGGCCGCGGTCGAGTCTTCCTTCTGGGTGGCCGTCTTCGCGAAGATTTCGGCGAGGATGAGCTGGACTCCCGCCTTGTCTTCGGCGGAGGTCTTGGGGTCGTTCTCGATGCGTTTGCAGTACTCGTTGGCGAGGTCCACGTAACCCCACTGGACGAGAGCGCGGGCAAAATCGACGTCGTCGCCTTTGGCCCAGGCCGTGGAGCAGAAGAGCGTGGAGGCGGCGAGGGCGCCGGAAAGCAGAGGTCGCAGGAATTTCATGAAGGGGCTCCGTTTCCTGGATATACGCGGGACAGGTGAGGCCGGATGTCTTACCAGAAGGCATCGGGCTTCGCCAGCCTTCGACTCGCCGTTCCGGCTCGACCGCCCTGAGCGAGCAAAGCGAGTCGAAAGGCTCAGGGCAGAGAACCGGAAAAACAGACAGGGGGCTCCGTTGCCGGAGCCCCCTGTTTCAGTTCAGTCGTCACATCCTACTTGCGCTTCCCGCCGCCGAACGCGTTCTCGTAGCGGTAGTACACCTCGAGCGTGAGGACGTTGATGGCCGTCGTGTAGACCCGGCCGCCTTCGAAGCCCCACCGGTCGACGTCCACGTCCCACGAGCCGTCCGAGCAGCCGTCCTTCTTGACCTTCTGGGTCGGCACGAGCGAGTTCTTCATCGCCTCGTTCCAGCCCTTCCAGTACTTGCCGTCCGGGCCGTCGTACTGGAACAGGGCCAGCGAGCCGTAGTACCAGTAGTAGTAGTCGATCTTCTTGCCGTTGTACTGGGGCAGGTCGGCGACGAGCAGCTTGGCGCCGCCTTCGAGAGCCGGGTCGGTCTTGTTGTGATCGATGAAGCAGCGGCAGAGCATGCCGACCGCGGTCAGGGCTTCGTGGCCGTCCCAGTCTTCGTTCTTGCCCTGGACGACGACTTTGCCCGTGCCCTTGGCCGTGTAACCGACCTTGTAGTACGCCTCGTCGGTCACTTCCATGATCCACGCCTTGGCGCCTTCGAAGCCGGTCCGGCCCACGGTCAGCCCGGAGATGTCGGCGGACTTGAGCGCCATCACGCACCAGCCGGTGACGGAAGTGTCGTTGTCGCCGCACTGCTTGCTGTAACGCCACGCCTTGTACGGGTTCTGGGCCTGGAGGAGGAAGTCGATGCCCTTCTGGGCGCTGTCCTTGAAGAGGGCGCTGTTCGTCAGGCCGTACGCTTCGGCCATCGCGAGAGCGGCGACCGAGTGGTTGTACATGTACTTGGAGCCGTGACGGCCGCCGAAGCAGCCTTCCGCGTCCTGGTTGCTGATGAGCCACTTGATCCCGTTCTTGATGACTTCGCCCCAGCAGACCGTCTTCTGCGTGTGGGGATCGACATAGGTTTCCTTCGTGAGGTGGGTGTAACCGGCGCCCAGGAACGCGAGGAGAGAGAGGCCCGTGTTGCCTGCGTCGTACTCGTTGTAGCCAGGGCCCGCGCACTTTGCGCCGGCGCACTGTGCGTCAAATCCGGCCGTCGCCCAGTTGCCGCCCGGGGACTGATGGCGGGCGAGCCAGCGAAGTCCGGCCGTCACTGCCGATTCCGTGCCGCCGGGGCCCTGCGAGCCGCCGCCGCGCGCCACGAGGTTACGACGGCCGCCGAGGCGTCCGCCGTACCGGCCACCGCCGCCACCGCCGCCGCCGACGCCCATCGCGTCGTAGACGCCCGCTGCCTTGCCGGGCTGCCGGCCACGGATGCCGCCGCCTTCACCGGGCATCGCCGAGAGGAATTCCTCGGAGTCGCCCTTCATTTTGCCGTAGTCCTCGTTGTCCGCCGACTCGTTGTGGTCCGATTCTTCCGCGTCCGGGAAAAAGATCGCGGGCTCCTCCGTCGGCGGCGCATTCTCCTGGCCCACCTTCGGGATGCCTTTCCGCTCGAAAACGTCGCGAGGCCGGTCGAGGTCCAGCTTCTTCTCGACTTTCGCGGCGAGCGGGATGATGGTCGGCTCCTCCTTCAACGTCACCTTCTCGTCGAACGTGATGACCGTCATGCCGGCCAGCACGATCAGGTGGAAGGCGATCGAGATGAGCCACCACGGCGTGTTGCGAACCTGCTCTTCGACCCACGAAGAGAAGGAGAACTGACCCCCGTCCTGCGGCATCGGAGCACCCTGCTGGTACTCGTCGCCGTACTCGGGCTCCTGCTCCATCGGCTGCTGTCCCCTCGGCATGTTCCGCTCCCTACTAGGCGTTAGAGGAAACCTCGGTGTTTTTCGTTTTCGGACCGCCGGTTCTCCCCATCAGGAGGATCACGGCGACCAGCACGACACAGGCGGCGACCACACCAATCGTTACGGCCGGAGTCCAGATCGACTGACTTTTCGTTCTCTCAACTTTCACTACTCTCTGTGCAAGGAAGTAAGGAACTCTCACTGACTGACCCTTGATTGTCTCATATTTGTGCGTTCGGATGAAGATTCCGTCTGCTTCCACCGCGTTCCTTTCATCGATCCCATCCGGCCTTTCCAGTACGTCCACAATGCACGACTCCTGCCCCCCAAGACCTACCAGGTAGAGCCTGTAAACGGAATCGTAGGGGCCCTGGTTCGATTCGAGCCGAATATTCCAGAAAGCCTTATTCAAGAGCCCAGAAAGACTTACGACGTTTCCGCGGTGCGCCGCCGGATTTTGAAGCAGATCGACGTAGTCCATCTGCTCTTCCGGCTTCAATCCCTCACCCGGCTTGAGGTTGGCAATGTGCCTCACCAGGTACTTGAACCCCTTGTCCGAAACCATGTCGTCCAGCGGAGCATCGTCCTTCTGCTCCGCCAACATGTTGTCCCACTTCACCTCGCCCCCCGGAACTCCCGGCTGCGGACCCGCCTTCATCGCCTCCGCACGCTTCTTCCAGCGCTCGTTGTCTTCCGCAATCGCCTTCTGGTTCTTCAGCTTGTTCCACTGGAACTGAAGCACGGCCGTAATCCCGCAGAGCGCCAGAAGAATGAAGAGGAACAGTCGCTTCATCTCAGACGCCGTCGAGAACGCGCTCCCCGCCAGATACCGCGCCTTGATCTGCTCCAGCGCAGCCTTCTGGGGCGCGGCGGCCGGCGGCGGCGTCGGTTTCGGTTCGGTCATCGTGGTTTCAGGGGAGGTTTCGGGCATGGGCGGTTGCGGTTACTTCACCGGCATCGGGGCGGCGAGCTCGACGCTTTCAATTTTGCTCGACTTGCACAGGTCGAGGACCTTGATCACGTCCTTCCACGGAACGTCCGGCATCGCGTCGATTATGGCGGCCGCACCGGGCTCAAACTTGCGCTTCGTCTCGAGCCTGGACTGAATCGTCCCCACCAGCTCGGCGTCGCCGGGGTACGTCTGCCCGCCGATGCGGCGAATCACAGTCTGCGTCGAAGCGTCCCAGGTCATGGTGATCCGCACTTCCTCCAGGACAAAAACGTCGGGCCGCCCCTCGCGTCCCTTCTTCGGCAGCCAGCTCTCGAGCTTGCCTTCGAGCTGCTTGAAGTGGAACGAGCACATGAAGAAGATGCAGAGGCAGAAGATGATGTCCACCATCGGGGCGACGTTCAAGGCGACCGGGTTGTCCTCGCCGGCAGAGCCGTGGGCCATGACCGTTTCTCCTTGTTACCGGGTCCCGAGGGGAGCGGCCGCGCCGCTTTCGATCTTGTAGATCCGGGCTTCCGCGCAGGTCAGCATCACGCACTGCACGACGCCGTACGGGGCGGACTTGTCACCGCGGATCATCACGGCTCGTTCGGAGGTCCCGCCGGGCTGGGAACGACCGAGGTCGCCGTCGCTGACGAGAAGCGCCCGGAGCCGGCCGAGGTCCTTCTCGTTGCGCACGTCGAAGTCGCTTCCGCGCACCCCGACCAGCCAGTGCGCATCGTTCCGGCAGACTCCGCCGTCCTTGAAGTCCGGGCAGCCGCGCGTCGAGTGGTACACGTTGATCGTGGTACGGCCTTCCTTCGGGGCGTCGCCATCGTCCTTCTTGATGCTCACGGCCTGGGGCAGTTCGACGGCTTCCAGTTCGCGCTGGCCCATGTCGGCGCCGAGCATGAAGAAGAGCAGCATGAGGAACATGATGTCGACCATGGGGACGAGGTTGACCGCGGTGGCCTCCTCGACGCTCACGGGCTGGATCTTTGTGTTCCGCATGGGTTCGCTCCGGGGGAGGGCCGTCCCCCGGCTCGCGCCGGAGGACGACCGCTTCAGTTGTTTCCTACTTCCACTGGCCGGGCATCGGCGCGGCCAGCTCGACCTTTTCCAGCTTGTTCTTCTTGCAGATGTCCATCACGTTGATGACGTCCTTCCACGGCACCTCCGGCCACGCGTCGATGATCACCGGTGTGTCGGGACGGTTCAGCGACTTGAACTTCTCGATCCGCTCCACAAGGATCGAGCCCAGCTCTTCATCCGAGTTGACGAGCTGCGCGTTCACCTTGCGCGTCGTCGCCCCCGTCGCTGCATCCCACTTCATGAAGACGCGGACTTCTTCCAGGATCGGGTTCGGCACGGGATCGCCGAAGACGCCCTTGTCCTTCGGAAGCCACGACTCCATCTTTCCTTCGAGCTGTTTGAAGTGGAACGAGCACATGAAGAAGATGCACAAGCAGAAGATGATGTCGACCATCGGCGCCACGTTGAGGGCGACGGGGTTGTCTTCGCTTGAGCCGCCATGCGCTGCCATGTTTGGCCTCCCTTAGACGTAATCTGAAGTCGTTATCTGAGTTTTGTGTTGTCCGGCTGCGGCTGGGCGGCGCCCGTCTCGATCTTGTAGATCCCGCACTCCGCGGCCAGATTCATGACGTGCTGGACGGCGCCGTAGGGAGACTTGCCGTCCGCCCGGATCATCACCAGCCGTTCTGACACGCGGTCCCCGATCGACGCCTTGCCTTCGTCGGAGTCACGCTTCAGAAGGCCGCGCAGCTTGTTCCGCTGCTCCTGGTCCTTGACGTTGTAGTCATGGCCCCTGACACCGACCTTCCAGTGATCATCGTTGCGGCACACGACGTTGGCGTCCTTGTTGTCGTAGTCCGCGCACGACTGGCCGCGCTTCAGGTCGTGGTAGACGTTGATCGTCGTCCGCCCTTCCTTCGGCGCGTCACCCTTGTCCTCCTTGATGGACGAGGCGAGCGGAAGAGTGACCTCTTCCAGTTCGCGCTGGCCCATGTCGGAGCCGAGCATGAAGAAGAGCAGCATCAGGAACATGATGTCGACCATCGGCACCAGGTTGATGGCGGTCGCTTCGTCGACATCGACCGGCTTTGCGAGGCTGTGTTTGGCCATGGTTTTCTCCGAGAGCCGCGGCCTACTGCGGCGGGGTCTCCATCACCGAGCGCGACAGCAGTTCGCCGGCGATCGTGTTGAGAGACAGCGTCGTGCCGGAGATCTTGTTCTTGAAGAAGAACGCGATGGTGAGGAAGACGATGGCGGCGAAGAGGCCCATCGTGGTGTTCACCAGCGACTCATACACGCCGGTCGCGAGGTCGGCGGGCGTGGGCGACTTCATCTGCTCGATCTTCTGGAAGGAGGTCACCATGCCCGTCACGGTGCCGAGCAGGCCGAGCAGCGGCGCGATGTTTCCGATCAGCGCCAGATAGGAGATCTTCGCGTTGAGGCGGAAGGCTTCTTCGGCGATCGACTCCTCCATGCCCTTCTTCATTTCTTCGTATCCGGCTTCGCCGCGTACGACGGCGCCGGCGACGATGCGGGCGAGGTAGGAACGGTCGGCGTCGCAGACGGAGAGGGCCTGCTCGAAGTTCTTTTCGGCGAGCAGGGTTTCAAGCTCCGAGATCAGGTGCGGAGGGCCGAGTTTTTCCTGGCGGAGGTTGACGGCGTACTGGATGGTCAGGGCCGTGCCGGTGATCGAGACGCCGACGAGCATGATGCCGACAAGTCCGGTGGTCTTGAAGAGGTCGAACCAGGACTTCTTCTGGACTTCACCTTCTTCTTCCGACGCGAATGCCGTTGCTCCGAGGATGGTCATGAAGCCGACGAGAGCGACGACCGTGATAACTTTCCTCCAGTTCACTGTAAGCCTCCTCCGGGAAATGGGTGTAGGGCGGGAATGGTGGTCGAGGCTTGCAATCGCAAGGGGAGTGCCGATGGAAGTGAAATGTTCGGAATGTATGCAAGATCAAGGCGCATCGTGGGTTGTGGCTCGCAGGGGCGAGCGTCGGGAAGGGGAGATTTTCGGGCTCAAATGGGGCAGCCTGCCTCACCGAAAACGGCGGTTGACGCAACTCACGAGCAGTACTTGAGTTGCATGTCGGTACGGTCTTCGGGGCATTCCGCCCCGAATGGCCAACGAGTCGCCACCCGAAATCCTCAAGTTCGGCGTCCATTCGCGTCGATACAATTGACTTTTCGGCGCTGTGGTTTATAATTTTTATGCATTTGCAGTAGGCTTGGCTTCGGGCCTGACGTTTGCTCTGGAACAGGACCAGCT
This sequence comes from Planctomycetota bacterium, assembly GCA_038060895.1. GTDB lineage: Bacteria > Planctomycetota > MHYJ01 > WSZJ01 > WSZJ01 > WSZJ01. The sequence continues at coordinate 5,144 of JBBTCT010000032.1, read as the reverse complement.
TCACTTCCGATTTACGCCGGATTTTCCCTAACCTTTTGCCCCTGAACGCGCTTATTCAATCAGGCGTCACGGTCGAGGGCCGGAATTTCCGGACAGTTGTGCAGGCCGCGTGCAGGAATGCGGCCCAACCTTGGGGGGGCTACTCATGCCCAGAATTGGCGATCGGATCAGCGAATACATCCTCACCGAAAAGTGCGGCGAGGGCGGCTTTGGCGAAGTCTGGAAGGCGAACCATCACATCTTCGCCGCGGATGCCGTCGCCGTGAAAATCCCGACCGACACCACCTACGTCGACTTCCTCCGCAACGAGGGAGTCATCCAGCACGACCTCCAGCACCCCCACATCGTCCGGACCCTCGGGCTCGACCCCAACGCCCAGCCTCCCTACTTCGTCATGGAGTACGTCGAGGGCAAGGCGCTTCGCGCACTTCTTCGCGAAAAGGGCCGCCTGGCGTTCCGGGAAGCGGCGGACATTGCGATCCAGATTCTCGAAGCGCTGGCGTACGCGCACGACAGGGGAGTGACGCACCGCGATCTCAAGCCCGAGAACATCCTGCTCTCCCTCGCGGGCCCGGCCGCCTGCGACCGGGCTGCTCTTCATCAGACTCTCGGTGGCGTCTATCGCGTGAAAATTTCGGACTTCGGACTCGGCTCCGTTGCGCGCGCGGTCACGCACACGATGTACCTCTCCGGAATCGCCAAGACCCAGGCCGGGCAGGCGATCACCGGGACGATCGAGTACATGGCGCCGGAGCAGCGCCGAGGCGGTGCCGTGGCAGACCCGCGCGCGGATGTCTATTCCCTCGGCATCGTCCTCTACGAGATGCTCGCCGGCGACATCCCCGTCGGCGCCTTCAGGTACCCGGCGCAGCTGCGCAACGACGTTCCCGCCGAAATCGACCTCATCGTCCGCGGGTGCCTCCTCCCGGACCCGCGCGAACGGTTCGCTTCCGCCCGCGAAGTCCTCGAGGACCTCGTCGCCGCCGTCGAAGGCCGTCCGATGTCCCACGTCGCCCGGCTCCTGCCCGCCGAACGATCGGGATTCGAACCCGTGCCCCTCGCCCAGCTGGCCCCCATGGGAATCTTCACGTTCCGGGGCGGAGCCGAGGCCGCAACGATCCAGGAACTGGCGAACGCCGCGGACGCGAACTGGGAGGACGCGAAACATCATCTCTACTCGGGCGACATCGAGTCGTGGCTCCGGCGCGTCGGGGAAAAGGACCTGTCGCGCAAGGCGATGGAAATTCGCGAGTCGATCCCCGACCGGAACGTCGGCCTCGAGGGCTTCCTCCAGACGACGGGACGCGTCTCGCGCCCGAGAATCGAACTCGACGTCGAGCGCCTCGAATTCGACGACGTTCCCCGCGGCCTCTCGCGCCGGACACGCGTTTTCGTCAACAACCTGGGCCGCGGCTGGCTCAGCGGCACGGCGTCCTCCGACCAGCCGTGGTTGAAGGTCCTCAGCCCGCACTTCCAGGGCGACGACGTCCCCGTCGACCTCCTCGCCGACTCCGACAAGCTCAAACCGGGCGAGACCCACGGCGCCAAGCTCTCGTTCCGCTCCAACGGCGGCGAAGTCCAGGTTCCCGTCACGATGCGCGTCGTTCCGCAGCCGGCGAAAATGCGAGTTGAGGAGAAGCGGCTCTACGTTGCCGCGACCGCGCGCACCGCGGAAGGGCACCTGCACGTGGCCAACGACGGAGACGCGCCGCTTTCGGTGGAGGCGATCGCCCCGTTCGGTTGCGTCCGTTTCCACGAGACATTCCCGCTCGCCGTGAATCGCCGCTATCGCCTCGCCTTCACCGTCGATGTCGCAAAACTGCGTGCTTCGACCGGGGGTGGGGATCACGTCGAAGTGCCCATCACCGTCTCGGGCAATGGCGGAACGGCGGTGGTTCCCGTGAGGCTCCAGGTGTCCGATGGCTTCCCGGTCTTCCAGCTGGTCCTCGGGGCCGCGTTCGCCGGCGTCCTCTTTGCCCTGGGACTCGCCGACAACCTCGTGTTCCAGGCCGTCTACCTCTTCGGCCTCTTCCGTCTCCTCTACAAGATGAGCCAGACTTCGAAGGCGGTCGGCACGGAACCCGTCCTCGTCGAGCGGGCCGCCGAACGGGGGCGCTCCATCGGCTTCTGGGGAGCGTTCTGCCTCGTCGGCACCATTCTTCTCATCGGCGCCCAGGGGAATGCGTGGCAGCATCGGGAGCCGAGGGTCTCCGCGCCGCGGGCGCGCTGGTAGCAGAGGTTACAATCGGCCTTTACCCACATCGCCAGGGATCCCCCATGCGCACTCTCGCCGCTCTTCTCCTCGCGTCCGCATTCGCCTTTGCCGACCCTTGCGCCTCGTGCGGCACGGACGTCACCGCCGATGCGAATTTCTGCCCGAAGTGCGGCGCCGCCAGGGCCGCTTCAAACAGGAAACTCGACGACGCCGTCAAGGCAGCCGAAGACAAACGGCGCGAGTTTCTCGCTTCGCTCGAATCGCTGAGAAGGGCCTACCTGGACGCAGGGCAGGAGCAGCGCGCGACGGAGATAGCGACGCTGATTCGCGGCATTGAAGAAGCGGGGCTGCGTGCGGACGAGGGGGGCGGGATGACGGGCGGCGCGGTGGTGGGAGGACCGAGGGCGGGGGGGAAGAGCATCAAGGAGGCGAACGAGCTGTTCGAGCAGGCGAAGCTGTACATGTCCACGGTGAACCCGATCAAGCGGGGGGCCAACCTGGGGGTGGCGGTGGAGAAGCTACGGGAGATTGTGGAGAAGTACCCGGACTCAGACCGGGTGGTTGATGCCTGGTACAACATCGGCCGGTGCTACAACGACGGGTACGTGAGGCGTTACGAGGACGCGGTGAAGGCCTACGACAAGGTGAAGGAACTGGACCCGGACAACAGCGGGGATTCGCGGATTTTCGCAGCGCAGATCGTGGACAAGCTGGGGCGGTACAAGGAGGCGTACGAGCGTTACACGGACGTCATCGCGCATGACGCGAACGCGAAGAACGTGGAGTGGGCGCGGGCGAGGCGGGCGAAGCTGGAGCCCTACAAGTAGTCAGCGTGCCGAAACGAGGAGGACGCGCCGCGTCTTGCCCGTGACGCGCGCGTGCTCCGCAACGCGCCGGCCGACGAGCCAGACGACCGCCCCGCGCGCATCGCGCACAACCAGTTCCTCCGCGCGCCGTGACCGCGGCACGCCCAGGTCTGTCAGGATGTCAGCAATCTTGCGCGACCCGGGCGCACCGAGCGGGTGCATGCGCTCGCCGCGGCGCGGAGGGCCGGCGACCAGCGGACCGCGGACCGCCGATGCGTCCAGCGCCTCTTCACCGCGCGTCTTCATGGCCAGGAACCGGTCGAGAAACCCGGTGCCCGCGGCCTCAACCCGGGCCGACAGGCGCTTTCCCGAGCTCGCCAGCTCGCACTCGCCGGGCACCGGGAGCACCGTGTCGGCGTCGGCGGCGCGCGCCGGCGGGACGAGGCGCAGGACGCCGGACCTCAGATTCGCGAACCAGCCCCGGCCCAGCAGGGCGAGGCGGCGGGGAGGGGAAACGAAGAGCCGGTCGAGCGACGCGCGGTGCGCGGCGCGAAGCGGGCCGGCCCCGGGTGCCGCCAGGGCGACCACGGCGTGGCGAAGCGCTGCCGGCAGTGCGGCGAGCCCGGCGGCGTCGAGGCCCTCAGGAAGGTTGAGGCGGCGGAACGCGGCCTCCGCCTCGCGCGTGATCCACGCGTCGAGGTCCGCGGATTCGCGGGCGAGCGCCGCAAGATGACGCGCCGCCCCGGGGCGCGACATCTCCAGGGAGGGGAGCACGTCGCGCCGGATTCGGTTTCGTGCGAAGCGCGGGTCAGCATTGGTTGAGTCGGTGGCGAATTCCAGGCCCCGGCGTCGGAGGTAAGCCAGGACTTCCGCGCGGCGCCGCCCGAGGAGGGGGCGCAGGAGGCGGACGCCCGGCGCGAGGTGGCGTGACGGCAGAATGCCCCGCAGGCCGCGAGGGCCGGCCCCGCGCGCAGCGCGGTAGAGCACGGTTTCGGCCTGGTCATCGAGCGTGTGCCCTGTCGCGACGACCGCCACTCCCGCAGCGGCAAACGCCTCCTCGCGAGTCCGCCGCGCCGCCTCCTCGATCGATTCTCCCGCCCGGCGCGTCACGGTCGCAGGCGCAGAAGAGTAGCGGACACCTAGCTTCATGGCCGTTGAGGCGGCCATGGCTTCGTCGCGATCCGCTTCTTTGCCCCGGAGGCCGTGGTTCACATGAAGCGCCGCGACGCGGAATCTCCCGCAGGCGGCGAGGGCAGCGAGCAGCGCGGTCGAGTCCGGCCCGCCGGAAAACGCGACGAGAATCTCTTCGCCGCGCGTGAGTCCGAGTCGCTTCACTTCTGCAAGCACAGCGCGCTCGAACGCGTCCATTCCCCGGCTACCGGATCGCGGTCGGGACTTCGACCGTCGTCAGCGAGCGGAGCGTGCGGGAGGAGAGGGCCTGTTTGAACGCGATCTGCGCGATGGACCACGCACGCTGGAGGGAACAATTGTGGTCGAGCATGCAGGCGCTTTCCGAAGGTTCGGGCTTGAGGCAGGGGTTAAAGAAGAGCTGGCCGTCCACCGCTTCCATGATCTCCAGCAGGTTGATGTCGTCGGCGGAACGGGCCAGGGAAAAGCCGCCCGCGAAGCCGCGATGCGAGAGGACGATCCGGGCGGTGACGAGGCGCTGGAGGATCTTGCGGAGGAAGGATTGCGGGATTCCCATTTTTTCGGAGATCTCATCGACGTGGCACATGGAGTCGCGCGAAGCGAGGTATTGCATGGCCCTGACCCCATATTCAACGGCGCGGCTGAGCTGCATGGAGACATTCTATTGCAGAAGCGGCCCGGGGTCCAAAGCCTGATGCCGTGGAACTCCGGCTGTCTGCCACCGCCGGCCTGTCGTAAACTCCTGGCCGTTCCGCCCCTCTCCGGGCGCGGGGGTGGCGGAATTGGCAGACGCGCTGGTCTTAGGAGCCAGTGTCGCAAGACGTGAGGGTTCGAGTCCCTCCCCCCGCATCGCGCGAGTGGGCGCCCCGGTCCAGCTTCCAGTAAGGCTGTTGGCCGTCGCGCATTTCGAGTGGTGGCTTGAAAAAAGTCGCGGGTCGGGGGGCGCGCGTCCTTTTGAGATCGGAAGAGCCCCC
>JBBTCT010000031.1:116495-191144 GCA_038060895.1 Planctomycetota bacterium | reverse complement strand
CCGCGTGCCCGCCTGCCCGCCTGCCCGCCCGCCTGGCCGCCTGCCCGCCCGCCTGCCCGCCTGCCCGCCCGCCTGCCCGCCCGCCCTCTACCGTGCTAGACTCACGCGCGCCCATGCCCGACCCCGCGCCCGAGCCTTCGCCTGCCGATGCACCGCCGCCGGGTGAGGCGTCGGTTCCTGCGCCCGCCATCCCCACCGGTCGCCGCGCCTGGATCCTCTGGGGTCTCACCGTTCTCGGATTCCTTTTCGCCCTCGGTGCCTGCGATGTCTTCAACTACGACGTCGGGCTGCACCTCGCGAAGGGGCGCTGGATCCTCCAGGAGAAGGCCCTCCCGGCGCCCGAGGTGTTCATCACGGCGAAGCGGCCCGGGTTCACTTACCAGGACCGGTGGCTCTTCCAGGTCGGGACCTGGGTCGTGTACTCGATTGGCGGCTGGACCGGCCTGACGCTCGTGAAGATCGCGTTCGTCGCGCTTACGTTCGCGCTTCTCTGGTTTGCTTCGCGCCCCGCCGGTCCCTGGGCCTGCGCGCTCGCGACTTTCTTCGCAGCGCTTCTGATGTACGAGCGGTGGGACATCAGGTCGGAACTCGGTGTGCATTTCGCCCTCGCGGCGATGCTGGCCCTGACGGCCAGGGGGAGTGCGGCGGGGAAGTGGGTCTGGGCTGCGCCGGCGATCGCGCTCGTCGGCGCGAACCTGCACTCGATCAACGTGTTGCTCCCGGGGCTGCTGCTTTTCCCGCTGCTGGCGGCGTTGTGGAAACGGGAGCGGCGCGACGCGAAGACGTGGGGGCTGGCCGCGCTCGCTTCGGTGATTGCGCTGCTCTTCAACCCGCAGGGTTGGCGGATCCTGACCATTACAGCGGAATACATGCTGCGTTCGCAAAGCGGCCCCGACTGGTACCGCGGCTGGATCACGGAGATGCACGGCGTGACCGCCGACCTCGCGTTCCCGAGCATCTCGCTGCGCGCGGTGTGGGTCATCGTCCCTCTCGCCGCAGTTCTTCTCCTCGCGAACCGACGCCGAGCGCGGTTCATGGACGGCGTGCTCTTCGTCGCAGGCGCACTCGCCGCATTTTCGATCCGCCGGAACATCGCGATTGCCGGCGTGCTCCTCTTCCCGGTGATCGCCCGCAACCTGCACGAGGTTGCGACCGATCTCCTGTCCCGCCTCGACGCCGCGCAATCCCGCTTCGCCCGTTTCGGCGCCGCGGCGGCGCTCCTCGCGGCCTTCGCGGCGGCCGAGATTTACTGGACGTCCGACCTCGCTGCCATCGGCGAGCGCACTGCGCGCCGCGCCGGGCTCGGCCTGTCGCGCCTCTCCCTCCCCGTCGACGCCTGCGACTTTCTCGATCGCGAGGGATTCAAAGGGCACGCCTTCGTGAACTGGGACGCCGGCCCGTACTACAACCTCGCTCGCTTCCCCAGGTCCCTCCCCTGCATGAACGCGGAGGGCGACTGGAACCTCGAGACGCTCAAAGAGTTCGACGACGCGGCCGAGAATCCGCAGGAGCATTTCGAAGCCTACGCCGCGCGCTACAGCCTTGAGATCGCCCTTCTGACGCATCAGTCGCACGGCGTCCGCCCCGCGATCGCCTGGCTCGCCGCTTCTCCGGACTGGGCCCTCGTGTGGCGCGACGAATGCGCCGTGGTGTTTGCAAAGCGGGCTGGGCCGAATGCAGACCTCGTGAAGCGGCTCGCTTCCGGCCCAGAACTCGTCGCGGCCCCTGCATGCGATGCGAAAGAGCCCGGCGGTGTCTGGCCCTGGGGCGAAGGCGCGCGCAGGTCGGCCGCCATCCGGAGCTACCGCCTCGGAACCCTTCACGCCCTCTTTCGTGAACCGGCCCAGCGCCAGTGCTACGAGCACGCGATCCGCTGCTGGTCCGATTACCCGGAAGCGCACAGCAACCTGGGCGCGTTCCTTGGGCAGAGAAGCGAGGCGGGGGCGGAGGACGAATTCCGCGAGGCGATCCGCCTCTCTCCGAAGTACGCGCCTGCAAGACGGAACCTCGCAATCTGGTACCTCTCGCGCGGCGACCAGAACGGAGCCATCCGGACGCTTCGTGACGCCCTCGAAGCGGTCGACAATGCGGAGATCATGGTCGATCTCGCGAGGCTGCTGCTGGATCGCGGAGACCCCGCTTCCATCGACGAAGCGGAGAATCTCGCCCGTCGTGCGCTGGAGCTGCGTCCCGGTCACCATGGGGCGGAGCAGATCCTGAAGTCGATCGATCAGCTCAGGCGGCGGTAGCTGTCTTCGCCTTGAAGCGCGCCATCGGCCTGTCGACGAGAAGCAGCGCCACCGCGCCCACCACCGCGCTTGCGCCGAGGATCGCGAACGGGTGCTTCCAGTCCGTCAGGCGCAGCACCGAGTAGTGTACGAGGAAGATCGGGTAGGCGAGGTCGGCGAGGAATCGGTCGATGCGGCCGAGCACGGTCTGGGACGACGACCGTTCGAAGAGCACCGGGAGCATCGCGAGGGCGATCGCGAAGAGCGGGATGAGGAGCGCGACTGTTTCGGCGCCCGGGTGGCCCGCGGCGTAGAGCCGGTACAGAACCGGGAGCGCCAGGAAGACCGCAATCGTCAGGGGCGCGCCCGCACTCGTCGCGACGGCGGCGACGCGCTCCTTGCGCTTCTCGTGCAGAGTGCGCGTGAGCGACCCGGCCATGAAAAACACGAGCGCGGCCGGGAAAATGCGGAAAATCCAAGGGTCCGGCGGGAGCTTCATCGCGAAGACGACGCCCCAGAGGCCCAGCGACACGGCGGCAATCCCGCACCGCGCCGCGGCGCTCCGGCGTACGAGCAGCGGGGCGAAAAGGTAAAACCAGCACTCGATCGAGAGCGACCAGCACGTCGGCAGGATCATGAGGTGCCAGGCCGGCGAAGCGGTCGTCCGGAAGTCGCTGGTTGGCGCAAGCGATCCCCCGACGATCTGCAGCCACGTGAACGCTTCCTGCCCCAGCGGAACGACCTGCCCCGCAGCGGCCGCGACCTTGCTGGCACCGCTCAGTTGGGCCCAGGCTTCCCGTGTCGGGTTGTCGTTCAGGAACGCAAGCGGTGCGCAGATGGCGAGGAGCGCGACGTAAAGCGGGAGAATCCGGATCGCGCGGTTGATGTAGTAAGCGCGCAGCCCGCCCGCCACCGCGTACGTCGAATTCAGCGTGAGCGTCATGTAGTACCCGCTCACCGCGTAGAAGCAGAACAGCGCGAACGGCCCCGCAAACCTCACGGCGTCGGCCGCCGCGGGGCCCGCATGCGAAGCGGTCGCAGGGTCCACGTGAGCGGCGACGACGAGCCAGCAGAGCAGGATACGGAAGGCGCCCACGAATTCTCCCGAAGGGAGGGATTTCCCCTACGGGCGGTTTGTACCCGCTTCGTGCAGGCATCGCAAGGCGATTGCAGGCCGCCGTTCGCTTGACGGCCGTCCCCCGCGAGGCATACCTTTTCCGCCCTCATGCCCGCCGCACACAAACGCCGCACATGGATGGCGATCTCCGCCGGCGCGGTTTCAGTCGTCGCGCTCGTCGCGTTTCTGCGTTCGTGCGGCGGAATTGCCGAAAAGCCAAAGTCGACGGACCTCCTTGAAGCGCTTCTCCGCCTTCGCAGCCAGGTTGAGTGGCCGGGGCTGGACGTCCCGTCGGCCGCGAAAGAACTGGGCACGAAGGAGAAGGCGTTCGCGTGGGTGCGCGACGAAGTCTCTTACGTCGGATACCGCGGAGCGTGGGGCGGGGCGGAGGGGACACTCCGGACCCGGATCGGCAATTCCACGGACAAGGCCCTGCTCCTGCGGGCGCTTCTAAGGGAATTGGGCTATGACGCGCGGCTCGCGCGCGCGGATTTTCCGCAAGGCGAAGCGCCCCGGCCGGTGGAAGCGAAACTTCCCGACTTTCCCGCACTGAATGAAATCCGGGCGCTGATTGGTCCGCCGTCGGGGCGGCCGGCGCCGGACGGCGGTGCGGCCGCGCGCGCGGGGCGTGACGAAGCGGCGGCCGCGCTCGTGAAGATGCGGAAAGCGCTGACGGAGTTGGGTGTGGAGGGGATGGATTCTGCTCCCAACGGCGCTTACCTGCAGGAGCCGGCGGCCCCGGAAGTCGCCTGGGTCTGGGTCCAGGCGAGGTTGGCGGGCGCGCCCGACGCGGCCTGGGAAGATCTCGATCCGGTTTTTCCGGGGCGCAAGCGGCCCGAGGGCGTCACGCAGGACTGGACGCCGCAGCCCGCAATGCTGGCGATAGAAGTGGAAGCTGCGGACGAGCGCGGGCGCGTGCGGCCGCTGGCTCGCTGGCAGGGCGCGGCGTCGGACGCGATCGGGCACGAGATCTCGCTGATGTTCCTGCCGGGGACTTGCAGCCCCGACCGGCTGGCAAAGCTGGAGAGCCCTGCGCAGGTCGGTCTCTGGAACACGATCCTGCAGGTCGGGCCGGCGGTCGACCGGAAAGGCGCGTTCACGGCGACGGGCGCGGTGCTGACTCAGAAGGACGGGCGCGTGCTGCTCGGCGACGGCGCGGTCCTCGCCCCGCAGGAAGCCGGCCGCCCGAGGCCGCCCGTGCCGCTTGACCGCGTCGTCGTCGGCGGCGTCGATGCCTCACGCTGGCCGCGCGTCCGTCTCCAGTTCGGCATCACGTCGAAGGAACGTCCTTCGTGGCACCACGAACACATCAACGTCCGACCGCCAGGTGGCCCGCGCCTGCCCGTGCGCCTCGAATCCGCCCAGACAGACCCGCGCCCCCTTCTCCTCCTCCTCGACGTCTCCGGCAGCATGACCGAGGACGACGGTGGCCGGCGCATGGTGCTCGCGCGGGAAGCGCTTCGCCGCCTCGTCGAAGCGCTCAATCCGGAGCAGGAAGTCGGGCTGATGACCTTTTCGGGCGCTGCGTGGTGCCGGATGCGTGTGCCGATCGCGCCGCTCAAGGGCCAGCGTGAGGCGCTGCTGCAGGAAATCGCCGGCGTCGGATCCGAAGGGATCGGGACGGGGATCTACTACGCGGTGGATCGCGCTGCGAACAGCTGCACGCGGCCTTCCGTCATCCTTCTGGTGACCGACGGCGCGGATACGAGCGACAGCGGAGCGCAGGGACGACAGGCCGCGGCGAAGCCTGTTCGGGACGCCGGACACTCGCTCGTCTCCGTCGGGATCGGCGGCGCGGACCCGGTGGCGATGCGCGACCTTGCCCGCAGGGTCGAAAACGCCTACATCGAGGTCCAGAAACTCGACAGCCTGGTGGAAATTCTCGGGGCCATCGGCAACGACCTCTCCGGCGGGCTGGGCGTGTCCTTCGAAGCTCCGCCGGGCGCGAAGCCAGGGGACCGCGTGAAGCTGGCCGTGATCGTCGCCGGGTACGCGCAGCCGCTCGAGGTCGAGGTCACGGTCCCTGCCGAATCGGCGCCCGCGGGCGCGGCCACGTCGCGGATCGTGCTGCGCGTCGAAATGCAGGGCGGCGGCCTGGACAAGCCGCGCCGCTTCCAGCGGACCCTGCAGGACCTGTCGCCCGGCTTCGATCGGTGGGAGTTGATTTCGCACCGCCGCATTGGCTTCAGCGTCGCGCCGCCGACCGCGCGCGTCCGCCTGGCCCGCGAGGTCGACGAGTTGATCGAAACGATCCGCACGCGGCTGTGGGCGGCTGGCGGGCCCAAGCCGGTGGAGTTCGCCGCCGCTCGCGGAGTTTCGTCACGCACGTGCCGGCTCCAGCACGACCTCTTCCATGGGCTCGCCGCCTCGCTCCCGGAAGACCTGAAGCTCGCGTGGACCGGCCCCGCCGTCTTCCTCGAGACGTCCCAGGTGCGCGGCGAGGGAGGCGAGGCCGCCGCCCTTCGCGAAACGCTCGACGTCCTTGCGAGCTGCCTGGGTCCGCCCGACTCGGCCACCGGAGCACAGCACGCCCTGTTCGGGCTCACACTTCCCGCCGTCGAAGCGGCGATCCTGGGCGGGAAGAGCGCGAATGTCGAAATGTTGCAGGCACCGTCGCTTTCGACCGCCCTCTCGAGCGAGGGCGTCCCGCCGGGATTCGAGGACTGGTTTGCGGCGGGCTGGTGCGTCGCCATCACACCCCCGGGCCCCCCCGGAACCGCGTGGCTCTACCCGCGCTCCGGCGAACTCCGCACAATCCTCCGCCCGGCCCGCGCCAAGGGCGCCTCCGTCGAGAAGATCGCCGCAGACTTCAAGCGCATCCGAAGCGTTCTCAAACTGTACGGAGCGCTGGGAAGCGGCGTGCTCTCCGGCATCGCCAGCCCCAACAGCGCGCTCTTCAGCGCCTTGTGCAACTTCTTCGACGAGCAGATGAAGCTCTGGTGCTACTCGTCCGTGATGCTCGGCCTCGTTGCGGAGGGGATCGAAGCGGGGGATTTTGACGCGGAGAAGTCCAGCGCCTACGCCCGGAAGCTCTGCGAGATCAAAGGCGACATGAACGACTACTGGAAGAACGTCGTCGGCGCCTGGGGAGCAGGCTGGGTCGGCGGAAAGTGGGAGGACAAGATGACGGAGGGCGCCACCATCCTGTTCGGGGACACGTGGGGCGTCCGGTTCCTGTTCGGCGCCGGCACGAGCTACTTCAACCCGATCTCCGATAAAGGCACGGACCTGGTGATCGATGCGTTGAACAGTAAGTACATGCCGAGTGTTGCTCCGTCGCGCTAGTCTCGGCTGGTGTTGGCTGTCTCCTTTCGTTCCGGGTCGGCTATCATCGAGCAGATGCTCCACGCTCTCGTCCTCGCCGGCGGCTCCGGCAAACGCTTCTGGCCGCTCTCCCGTCGGGCTACGCCAAAACAGCTCCTCGCGATCGCGGGGAAGAAGACGATGATCGCGGAAACGGTCGACCGGCTGCGCGGACTTGTCCCGCCTTCGCGTGTCCACGTCCTCACGAACAAGTCGACCGTAGCCGCAATTCGAAAAGCACTTCCCGGAGTCCCCGCCCGGCAGATTGTCGGGGAGCCCGAAGGCCGCGACACGACGGCCGCGATCGGACTGGGCGCGGCGCTGATCTCGAAGCGAGACCCGGACGCCGTGATGATCGTTCTTCCCGCGGACCACGTGATCCGGCCGGCGGCGGCGTTCCGGCGGACGATGGCCGCTGCCGCGGAGGCCGCACGGCGCGACGGGGGGCTGTACGTGTTCGGCGTGAAACCGACCCACCCGGCGACCGGGTACGGGTACATCCAACGCGGACGGCGGGACGGCGCTTCGCGCGGTGTTCCTGTCTTCAAGGTCCATCGCTTCGTCGAGAAACCAGACCTCGCGACTGCAAAACGCTACGTCTCCTCGCGCCGCTTCCTCTGGAACGCCGGCATCTTCTGCTGGCGCGCGGCGGACATCCTCGCCGCGATCGCGCGCAGCAGGCCGGCGATCGGCGCCTCCCTTGAGAGAATCCGCCGTGGCGGCCCCGCGGTGCTCGCGCGCGAGTTCCCGCGGATCGAGAAGATCTCGATCGACTACGCGGTGATGGAGAAGGCGCCGGACGTGCGGATGCTCGAAGCGGCGTGGGGGTGGGACGACGTGGGGAGCTGGGCCTCAGTCGGGCCGTACCTGCCGCGCGACGCCGCGGGGAATTCGTCGCTCGGCGACTTCCTCGCGGTCGAGTCGACGGACTGCACCGTCCTCACCGACGGCCACCTCGTCGCCGCCGTCGGAGTCACCGGCCTCGTCATCGTCCGCACGAGGGACGCGACGCTTGTCTGCCGGCGCGACAGCGCGCAGGACGTGAAGAAGCTCGTCGACCTCCTGGAGGCGCAGAAGCGCGCGAAGCTCCTGTGATCCGCGCCCTGTGCATCGACACCGGCGACAAGCGGGTCGGCCTCGCGATCAGCGGTCCGGGCGGGATGGTGCTCGGGTTGCCGCTTCTGGAACGCCGCGAATGGGACGACGACCTGGACACACTCGCCGAGCTGGTCGCGGAGAAAAACGCGGAGTTCGTGGTCGTCGGCCTCCCGCTCAACATGGACGGAAGCGAAGGCCCGCGGGCAAAGATCGCGCGCGAGTTCGGCGACGCGCTTGCGGTGCGCATCGCTGTACCGCTGGAGTACTGGGACGAGCGACTGTCGAGCGTGGAGGCCGCGGACCGGCTGAAGGGATTCAAGATGTCGAAAGGCGCGAAACGGGCGCACACAAACACGGTCGCGGCGCAGGTGATTCTGGAGTCGTGGCTGAAAGGAAGAGAACCCAATGACCGGACAATGGGATCGAATGGGTGAACTTGCCTTTTCGCGCGGGCCGGCATGAGTCAGCGCGCTTGATCAGCTGCCATTGCCGGATCTAGGATTGCCTTTCGTGGAGCGGTCGTTTCATCGAACGGCAGGACGCCGCGCCCAGGCCGCTGGGTTTGCGATAGTCGCGCTGCTTGCGGTAGGTTGCGGAAAGAAGTCGCCTGATGGGTTGGGGAACGGCCCGACCCGGGTGAGCTCTTCCTCGACAGGTCCCGCATCCAGCTCAGGTCAAACTGAACCGGATCCCGGCCGCAGGAAGACAGCGTTTACGGCAGCGCCCGAAATCATGTCGGAAAGCGAGGAGGGGTTCGTTGACCTCGTTTTTTTCATAGCCGATCACCGCCGGGAGTCTGACGGGACCTGCGTGTTCCGCGCGAAAGGCCTTCACGATGGACGGGAGATGGAGTTCGAGATTCTGTATGGTTCGACCGCGAGGAGAGTCGTCGAAATTCGCCGATCCGGAGCATCCAGTGATGAATTCGTAAAGGTCCTCGACAAGCTGTTCGGAACAGGACTCTCTCCAGAGGCAATGTCCACATCGTGCCAGTTCTCTCGTGTGGTCCTGAGCGGTGACCCGGCGCATCCTGAGTCCGCAACGATGTCCACCAAGCTCTTCCACACAAGCGGCGATGAATCCCTCTATTTTGAGCTATATCTCAATTTCGATCTTCCAACGAGGCGTCTCGAGCTCAAAGAAAAGGACTCCGAGTATAGAGAGGCCGTGATGAAGGTGCTGTCCGGAAAGAGGTAGCTTCGACCGGGCGTGGTTCGCTCGAGCCCGTGGGTTGCTCGGGGTCACTTCGCAGGCCGCGATCCTGTCGGTCGGCGTCGGGGCCTTCTTCGGGCTCCGGGCCGCGTTCGGGCAGTGAAGCAGGGAGGCCAATAGCAAAACAGGGGGCTCCGTTTCCGGAGCCCCCTGCACCTGGTTTCTTCCCCGCCCGCCCTGAGCGAGCGAAGCGAGTCGAAGGGTCCTACTTCCTCTTCCCGCCCACGAACGCGTTCTCATACCGGTAGTACACCTCGAGCGAGAGCACATTGATCGCCGTCGTGTACACCCGGCCTCCTTCGAAGCCCCAACGGTCAACGTCCGAGTCCCACGAGCCGTCGATGCAGCCGTCTTTCCTCAGCTTCTGCGTCGGCACGAGGGCGTTCTTCATCGCTTCGTTCCAGCCCTTCCAGTATTTGCCGTCCGGGCCGTCGTACTGGAAGAGCGCCAGCGAGCCGTAGTACCAGTAGTAGTAGTCGATCTTCTTGCCGCTGTACTGCGGGAGGTCGGCGACGAGGAGCTTGGCGCCGCCTTCGAGGGCCGGGTCGGCCTTGTTGTGGTCGATGAAGGAGCGGCAGAGCATGCCGACGGCAGTCAGGGCTTCGTGGCCGTCCCAGTCGTCGTTCTTGCCCTGGACGACGACCTTGCCCGTGCCCTTGGCGGTGTAGCCGACCTTGTAGTACGCCTCGTCGGTGACTTCCATGATCCACGCCTTTGCGCCTTCGAAGCCCGTCCTGCCGACCGCCAGGCCGGAGATCTCGGCGGACTTGAGGGCCATCACGCACCACCCGGTGACGGACGTGTCGTTGTCGGTGCACTGCTTGCTGTAGCGCCACGCCTTGTACGGGTTCTGCGCCTGAAGGAGGAAATCAATTCCGCGCTGGGCCGGGTCCTTGAAGAGGCTGCTGTTGGTCAGGCCGTAAGCCTCGGCCATGGCCAGTGCGGCGATCGAGTGGTTGTACATGTACTTGGATCCGTGGCGGCCGCCGAAGCAGCCTTCCGCGTCCTGGTTGTTCATGAGCCACTTGATCCCGTTCTTGATGACTTCGCCCCAGCAGATCGTCTTCTGAGTGTGAGGATCGATGTACGTTTCCTTCGTGAGGTGCGTGTAGCCGGCGCCGAGGAACGCGAGAAGGGCCAGACCCGTGTTGCCCGCGTCGTACTCGTTGTAGCCGTGCCCGGAGCACTTCGCATTGGCGCACTGCGCGTCGAAACCAGCCGTCGCCCAGTTGCCGCCCGGGGACTGATGGCGGGCGATCCAGCGAAGGCCGGCCGTCACCGCGGATTCCGTGCCGCCGGGGCCTTGCGTGCCGCCGCCGCGCGCCACGAGATTCCTGCGCCCACCGAGGCGTCCGCCGTACTTGCCGCCGCCGCCGGCGCCGCCGCCCGTGCCCATCGTGTCGTAGGCGCCCATCTGTTTGCCAGGTTGCCGGCCACGCGGCCCGCCGCCTTCACCGGGCAGCGAAGAGAGATACTCCAGCGAGTCACCCTTCATCTTCCCGTAGTCTTCGTTGTCCGCCGTTTCGTGGTGGTCGGACTCCTCGGCCTCCGGAAAGAAGATTGCGGGCTCTTCCGAGGGCGGCCCCGCCTCGGGTTTCGGGATGCCTCCGCGATCGAAAACGTCGCGAGGCCGGTCCAGATCGAGCTTCTTCTCGACCTTCGCCGCGAGCGGAATGATCGTCGGCTCCTCGTGGACCGTCACCTTCTCGTCGAACGTGATGACCGTCATGCCGGCCAGCACGATCAGATGGAAGGCGATCGAGATGAGCCACCACGGCGTGTTGCGGACCTGCTCTTCGACCCACGAAGTGATCGAAACCGCGCCCCCTTCAGCCTCCATCGGCGCGCCCTGCTGGTCCGCGTCACCGTACACGGGCTCCATCGACTGCTGCGATTTCATGGTCAGCTCCCCTGCAAGGCGTCAGGGGAAGCGGCGGTCATTTCAGGTTCAGACCGCCGCTTCCACTCCCGCGAGGTCCCTGCTAACGGAGCGGGGGGGCGCCGGTTCGATCGAAGCCGGAATTATCGCGGCGCGAGCGCGAGCAGGTCGGTCGTCGAGCGGGTGGGAATCTCGCGGGAAGCGGTTTCGCGCGTGACGTCGCGCCCGGACTTGCAGCTCACGAGGCGATACCCGAGCGGCTCGAGGAGGTCGAAGTAGTCGTCCACGCGGACGCCGCGCTCCTCGAGAAGGTAGAGCCCGATTTCGAAGATGATCGCGGGGCGCAGCCGCTTAAGGATTCCGCGCGCGCCGCGAAGCACCGCCAGCTCGTGGCCGTCGGTGTCGATCTTGAGAAGGTCGAGCCGCTTCACGCCCTCGTCGCGGCAGTAGTCGTCCAGCGACACGGCGGGGACTCCTTCGACGGCGCCGAGGCTTCCCCCATGAAGCGGGTGCGGTGCGGCGCCGGTGCCGTCGAGTTTCCAGCTGGAGCACGCGGAGAGACCGTGGGTTGTGCCCGACTGGTCGGACACGAAGGTCTGCACGGCGGTGACGCGTTTCGCGAGGTCGGGGTTCAGCTCGAGGTTTTCGCGGAGACGCGCGAATCCCGGGTGAGTCGGTTCGAAGGCCACGACCTTGCCGCGCGGAAATCGTTTCGCGAAGGCCAGGGCCATGCTTCCGAGGTTGGCGCCGACGTCGAACACGACGGCATCGGGTGGGATGGCCTTGAGGCCGGCGTTCGTGACGTGGTCCTGGAAATGCCCGGAAACATACAGCGCGAAGTCGATGGCTTCCGAGAGGTCCACGCGGTACCGGATTCCGCCGCGCTCGATGATGCGCGGTTTCTTTCCGAGAACCGGCCGCATCACGCGGTAAGCCACCTTTGCCGCGGCCATCTTGAGGCGGGTCCACGGGAGCCTGTTGCGCAGCGGTGCGGATCGGGACGGCATCCCTGTATGGTAGCCGACGTCAGAGCGCGCGAAGAATTCGGCAGGTGACCTTTGGAAAGGTGCGCACGCGGAATCCTGCGGCGGCGCTCGCTTTTATCGCGCGCTCTCACTTCTTCAGGTCGTACGCCTTCCGCTCGGAGTTCCATTCCAGTTCCGGGGCGTCCTCGTCGAACAAAACGGCGCGTTTTGCGAAGTCGAGCTCGCCTCCCAGGGAAGCGAGGCGGTCGAGGTCGGCGAGGAGGAAAGTGGCGCGCGCGCGGCCCTCGGGAGACCCTTTGGCGGCGGCGGCCTTGAGGCGGTCGCGGGCGGCTTCGCCGGCGTCGCCCAGGACGGCGGCGGCCTTTTCGCGGGCCGCGGCGTCTTCGGCATCCAGCGCCGCGATGGCCTGGTCGAGAGCCTCCGGTGCGGGCGCCGGTTTCGGCGCGGGCGGATCCGCGATGCCCTGCGTGAGCGCGGACCAGCGCTTCGCAGCCGCTTCACGGATCCCCTTGTCCGCGTGGCGCGTCAGCCCGAGCCAATAGGAGAGGTTGCGGTCCGCGGCGAGCGTCTCGAGAAGCCCGTCGGCGAACTTGCCCTCCGTGGCGGCGCGCGCAACGTCGAAGTCGGAGCCGGCGCACGGCATCGGGAAGAGCCCTTCGGATTCTTCGGTGTACAGGCCGCGGCAATTCCTGAAGTAGGCGCGGCTTTCGCGGCGCGTGGCCACGTGAAGCGTGGAATCGCACGTCGTTTCGCCCACGCACCCGTCCACGGCGCCGACTCCGTCCAGGAACATCGCGGTGGCGCAATCGACGAAGCGCGTCCGCCGCACGACGACGACGGACCCGGGGGCCGCGTCAATCGCCGTGCCGCCGGTTCCCATGCGGTCCTCTTCTTCGACGCCTTCCGCCGAGTCCAGACCGTTGAATTCGCAGTCGTCGACGAGCAGAAGGCCGCTCTCCATGTGAATGGCCGTGAATTCGCTCTTGCGCGAGTTGAATTCCCGCAGGACGCAATCCTTGAGGTGAAGGTACGTCGTGTCGTTCAGGCTGAAGATCTCGTCCGCCGTCCCAAGCAGCTTCAAGCCGGAGAACCGCACGCGGTACGCGCTGTTCACGAAAATCCGCAGCGAGGTCTTGTCGGCGCCTTCGCCGGCAATCCAGATGTCCCACGGAAGAGTCGGGGGTCTGCCGTGCTCGTCGTCGGCGACGACGTGATCGCCGGCTGCGAGCCGGATGACGTCGCCCGCCTTGACGGTCGCCAGCGCTTCGGTCAGAGACGCGAAGTCGCCGCCGGCGCCGACGCGCACGACGCGCCCCGACAGCCGCGGCGAGACGAGCGCTTCGACGCCGGGATCGTTGAGCGCGGAAGCGGTCGCCGGCACGAGGCGGTCGATGAGCCTGGAAGCGCCCAGGTCCATGGCGTCGCGCACGCGAAAGCGGGGACGGAGTGCGCGAACCGGATCGGCTCCTGGTTTCGGGAGCTTGCGCGCGGCCTCAACGAGTGTCTGCGCCAGGGCTTCGCGGCTCGATCGGAAAGCGCGCAGTGTTTCTTTCCACTCCGCTTCGGTGACGTCATTCGGGCGCTCGAGGATGAGCGTTTCGTCCTCGGCAGATGCGGCAGAGGAAAGCAGAGTCAACGCGATGGCGGCGAGATGGAGGCGCACGTGGGCTCCTGAGTTTGGGTTTGTGAAACGGGGTTCCATCTTACCGGTAACGGGTTCGATGTTCCGGAGAGTGGAGAAACGGCCGTTTCCCCCGTACCCTGTGCGCCCATGCCCGACGCCCCTTCTCCCACCGGATTCCTCCTCGTCGACAAGCCCGCCGGGCCGACGTCGCATGACGTCGTCGAAGACGCGCGGACGCGGCTGAAGACCATGGAGATCGGGCACACGGGGACGCTGGACCCGATGGCGACGGGGCTGCTGGTGCTGGCGATCGGGCGGGCGACTGCGATCCTCCAGTTCCTCGAGTGGGACAAGGGGTACCTCGGCACCGCGAAACTCGGAGTGGAGACGGACTCGCTCGACGCGACCGGAAAGATTCTCGCGACGCGAGCGGTGACGTGCACCGCCGACCAGGCCGCCGCGGCTTTCAAGGCGCTTCTCGGCACGCGCCGCCAGCGGCCGCCGATGGTGAGCGCGGTGAAGGTGAAAGGGAAGCGCCTGCACACGCTGGCGCGGAAGGGCAAGACGGTGGAACGGCCGGAGCGGACGATCACGGTGTCGAAGGCGGAGGTCGTGCGCGTCGCGCTTCCTGAGGTCGAGTTCTTCGTGGACGTCTCCAGCGGCACCTACGTCCGCGTCCTCGCGGAAGAAGCCGGCCGCGCGCTCGGCTGCGGAGCGCACCTGTGCGCGCTTCGGCGCACGCGCGTCGGCCCTTTCAAGGTGGAGGACGCGGTCAAGCCGGGCGAGATCGACGTGAAGCGCCTGCGTCCGCCGGCGGAGGCGCTGGCGCACCTTCCGGAATTTGCGCTGGAGGAAGGGCAGGCGCAGGCGGTGGCGCACGGGCGGGTGGTGCGGTGGACGGGAACGGGGCTCGTGCGAATGACGCGGGACGGTAAACTGATGGCGGTCGGCGAGGGGGACGGCAAGGTCGCGAAGCCGCGACGCGTGTTTCCGGAGGGGTTGTAGATGCGTGAGATCCGGTATTCGGGCGGCCTCCGCATGCTGGAGTCCATCGTGCGCACGCCGGCGGGGCGGCGGGTGCTGCGGGTCGAAGTGCATGGCCCCTGGACGGGCGCCGAACGAGGCGCGAGCGGCAACGTGATGGATTACGCGAACGCGTGGCCGCAGCAGGCTGAATACCTGCTGGCGAATCTCAAGAACGCCACGGCGTGCGCCGAAGCCGCTGCAAGTTTCACCGGGCTGGTCCGCGAGGATCTTCAGCCGCTGGGGGGCGACGGGATCGTCACCGAAGCGGCGGCCCCGATCGCGGCTGCGCTCACGCCGCTGGGCGCGGCCTGCGTGGCCACGGACGAAGACGCGCTTGCGCGCTTCGACGCTTCCGCCGGCGCTTCCCCGGACGCGGCCACGGCCGTGCTTCCCCCTTCCGAGGGCTGGTCGCGGGTCGTCCCTGCGACGACCTGCGAATTCCGCGAGTCCATCGTGCACACGCCCGAGGGCCGGCGCGTGCTGCTTGTCGTTCCCGCGGGAAACTGTGCCGGAAGCGACTGGATTGCGGGGCGCGTGGCACGCGAGCATCTCGAGTCGCTGGCGGCGCTCACGAATTTCGTCGTGATCGACCTGGCCGACGTGCCGACGTGGGGTGACGCCGCGACCGCGGCCGCGTGGGTCCTGCAGAGCCGGCTCAAGGCGAAGGCCGGCTTCTGCGTCCTGGCCGGCGCGCACCCGGCGCTGAAACGATCCACGATTCCCTTCCAGTGGAAAGTCGAGCCGGACGCCGCGCAGGCGCTCGGGCGCATCGACAAAGGCGAATAGCTCCCGAAAGGACTGGCGATGAAACTGAAAGGGTTCGTGGCCGCGGTCGCGCTCCTGGCGTTCGCGGCGTGCTCTTCGGGCGAAAAGCAGCCCGGCCCCGATTCGCTCTACGCGCGCATGGGCGGGCTGAACGGGATCGCGCGGGCGACGGACGAGATGGTGAACCGCGTTCTGACGGACCCGGAGATTCTTGCCAACGTGGAACTCCAGAAGCGGGCGAAGCCGGAAAACGTCCCGGGGATCAAGGTGCAGATCACGAACCTGCTCGCCGGGCTGGCCGGCGGCCCCGAGACGTATCACGGCCGGTCGATGAAGGACTCCCACCGCGGGATGCAGGTGACGGAGAAGCAGTGGTACGCGTTTATCAAGGACTGCAGGGCCGGGATGGAGGCGGCGAAAATCGGGGGGAAGGAGATCGAGGAGATGGTCGTGATCCTCGAACGCATGAAGCCGGAGATAGTGGAAGTGAAATAGGGTTTGTCCAGGAGTCGGGGGA
This sequence comes from Planctomycetota bacterium, assembly GCA_038060895.1. Taxonomy (GTDB): domain Bacteria; phylum Planctomycetota; class MHYJ01; order WSZJ01; family WSZJ01; genus WSZJ01. The sequence continues at coordinate 175,389 of JBBTCT010000031.1, read as the reverse complement.
GGAGACGAAATGGGCATCACGGTAGGGCATCTCGAGGTCTTTGTTCCGGATCCTTCGCGCGCGAAGGACTTCTACAAGAACGTCCTCGGTTTCGAAATCGGCGACGTCCAGCACGACGGAAAAGTCGTCTGGATGACGAACGGAGATCTCACGATTCTCCTGCGTCCCGGCTCGCCACCCGCCCCCGCGACCTACCAGGGCGCGACGATCGCGATGGTCCTGTACTGCGACGACCTCGACAAAGAGGTGGCGGAGTTGAAGAACCGCGGTCTTGTCTTCAAGGGGACCGACGGGTCCGACCGCTGCCTCACGTTCACCGATCCGTTCGGGAACTGGTTTCAGCTGGTGAATCCGGAAGAGCAGTAAGGGTTGCGCTTCTCCACACTCGCCTGACCGCTGCCTGCCGTTGATACACTCACCGCCATGGCGCTCTACACCCGCTGGTCCCGCGTCCTGAAGGACCTGTATCCGTTCAAGGTCTTCAAGATTCCCCTCCACGCGGGCTTCACCTGCCCGAACCGCGACGGGTCGAAGGCGTACGGCGGGTGCGTGTACTGCGACAACCGGTCGTTTGCGCCGAACACGCGTGGGCCGAAGGCGGAGCTGGAAGAGCAGCTTGCGAAGGGAAAGCAGAGGTACTGGCGGCGGGAGCCGGGGGCGAAGTTCATCGCCTACTTCCAGGCGTACTCGAACACGTATGCGCCGGTCGCGGAGCTGAAGGGGATTTACGAGGTCGCGACGAAGGACCCGGATGTCGTCGGGATCTCCATCGGCACTCGCCCTGATTGCTCTTCCGACGAAGTCCTCGACCTCATCGAATCGCTCCGGACGCCGGACCGACGCGTCTGGGTTGAGTACGGTCTCGAGTCGTCGCACGAGTCGTCGCTCCTCTGGATGAACCGCTGCCACTCGGCGGCGGACTTCGCGGATGCCGTGAACCGCACGGCGGCGCGGGGGCTGGCGGTCGTTGCGCACGTGATCCTGGGCATCCCGGGCGAGACGCGCGAGATGATGCGCGAGACGGCGCGCTTCATCGCGGAGCTGCCCGTCGACTCGATCAAGATCCATCACCTCTATGTTTCGCCGCACACGGCGCTCGAGGGCATGTGGAGGCGGGGCGAGGCGGCGGTGCCGACGCTCGAAGAACACGTCGCCGCGGCCGCGGACTTCCTCGAGATTCTTCCCGAGCGCGTGTCGATCCAGCGGTTGATCGGCGAGCTCCCCGGCGAATGGTGCCTCGCGCCCGACTGGGGGCTCACGAAGGATCAGATTCACGCCGCGATCGAGGCGGAGCTGACGCGCCGCGGCACGCGCCAGGGCGCGAAGGCGCCATTGGCCCGCCGAAGCGCGGAGCGCGTAGGCGGGGCCCGGTGAAGCGGTTGCTGGTGCCGTTGAGGCAGGGATTTCGGCGCGTCGTGCCGCGGCGGCTGCGGCGCCCCGTTCTCATTCTCGGCTGGGTGGCGCACTTCGCGATCCTCGCCGCAGCGGGGCTTGTCGTCTGGGCGCGGTTCGACTCGGGATGCGACCCGGTTGCGAAGCTCCCCGCGGACGTCGAGGCTTTCGTGCAGGTGAGATCGGCCGCGGCGGCTGCCGGCCCCCTGGGCGCGCTGAGCGGGCGGAATCTTGACGCGCTGCGTCAATCGGGCTGGTTCGGGCATTTTGGAGGCGCGGCGGCCGGCATCCGCGGCAAGGACCTCGTCGCCGTCGTCGAATGCCCGCGCCTGGCGCAGTTCGGCCCGATGGAGTCCGCTGCAAAACGCGCGCTGGGAATCCAGGAAACGGCCGGCGGGCTGGAGCTTGCGGGCGTCCCGGTCTTCCTCGCGTCCCGGGGAAACTGGCTCTGGATTGCCACGTCGAAGTCCCTTCTCGCCGACTCCGTCGCCTGCGCGGGGCGGTTCGCGGTGGCGACCGGGACCACGGATCTCACCTTCAAGGATCGCGGCTTCCTGGCGCGATGGGACGGGGAGCGCGCCGCGGGCCGCCTGAACGACATCGAGCGGATGGCGTACTCCCGGCTGCGCGGCGCACTGGAACCCGCTGGTGAAGCCCAGGGCACGTTCGACGGGAACGCCCTCGTGCTCAAGGGCGGGGCGCGCTGGAGGCTCGGGCCTCGCGAGACCGCCAGGCGCGCCGCCGCTTCGGCGCCCGCGATGCCCTCGCGGCTCGCGTCCTGGACGATCCCGGGCCTCGCGCTCCGGCACGGCGAGAACTTCAACGCGCGCGCCGTCTGGGACGAGATCGTCCACGACCCCGAAAACGCCCGCTTCGTCAGCGCGTTCCAGCGCGAGATCGGCGACTACGAGAAGTTCCTCGGCGGCCGCAAGTTCGAGCGTGACCTCCTGCCGAAGTTCGGCCCCGAGCGCCTCTGGGCCGTCACGCGCATCGACCACGCCGGCTTCGGCGTGAAGCCGAAATCGCCGATTCCCGCCGTCCTCTTCGCATGGGAAGTCCGCGGGATCGAGGCGGAAGCGCTCAAGTCGATCGACAAGTTTCTGACCGAGTCGGAACTGGAAGGGCGGCGCGTCGACCTGCCTATGCCGAAGGGACGCGCTGCGCCGGTCCTGGATCCGTTCCGCCACGACAAAATCACCTTCGAAGGCCGCGAGGTCTGGCGCATCGTCTTTCGCGAAGGCGTCAGCGAATTCGGGCAGGAATTTGCGCCCGGGTACGCCGTGATTGACGGCACGCTCTGGGTCAGCACCTTCTGGCCGCTTCTTACGAAAATCACGCCCGCAGCGCCTTCGAATCCACCCGGCCACGCCCGTGGAGTCCTCGAGGGTCCGCTCGCCGTCGCCCTCGCCCGGGACCTGGCCGGAGAGTTCGCCGAAATGGAAGCGACGTGGGAACTTCTCGACCGTGTGGCGCCCGCCTCCGAAGACGACTTCCGCGGGCGCTACGGGACCACGGAACAGCCCACAGAAGCCTACCTGCGGATCTTCGACGACCTGGAGAAGGACCTGAAGCGCGAGCGGCCAGAACTCCGGGGGAGCCCGTTCGATCACGAGCTCGAGGAGCGTCTGAAAGCCTGGGAAGCCGGCGAAAAACGAGCCTTTTCCGCACGCCGTGCGGAAGGGCTCAAGAAGGGGGACGCTTTCCGCACGGAGGTCGGGCAGCGCCGCGCCACGATCGAGAGCCGACTGGGCCTGCTCGGCGGCCTGGGCCGGATCGACTGGCAGCTTCAGCGCTCGCTCATCGGCAACGAAGAAATCGACGAGTGGGAAATCCGGATCCAACCCGCCGCGCGCTGATTCCGTACCCCCGCAGGCCGCGGTCAGGGACTTTCACGGATTGAGGGGTCGGGTCAAGCGGTCTACGGGCGGGGGCGCTTCAGAGATCAACCGTTCTCCGGCCAATCGCCAAGCGCCCCCGTCCGTCGACCGCGAAGATCCCGACCCCTCAATCCGATGCGGGCGGTGGGGGTCGAACCCACACGACTTGCGTCATACGCCCCTCAAACGTACGCGTCTGCCAATTCCGCCACGCCCGCAGCGAGGGCGGAAAGTTACAGGCGAAGGGGTTCGGGGTCAAGCGCCACGCTCTCAGCGGCGGCGGACGGAAGGAACCGATTCGTGCCCCGTCCGGTTGATGAGCGAAGCGAGGTAGCCGGCGCCGAAGCCGTTGTCGATATTGACGACGGCGACGCCGGCGGCGCAGGAGTTGAGCATGGTGAGGAGGGGAGCGACGCCGCCGAAGGAAGCGCCGTAGCCGACGGAGGTGGGGATGGCGACGACGGGGCGGTGGACGAGGGCGGCGACGACGCCGGGGAGGGCGCCTTCCATGCCTGCGGCGACGATGAGGACATTGGCTTTGGCGAGGCGCTCGGTCTCGCGGAGGACGCGGTGGATGCCGGCGACGCCGACGTCGTGAAGGGCTGAGACGCGCTGGCCCATGATCTCGCAGGTCACGCGGGCTTCTTCAGCGACGGGAATGTCCCCGGTGCCCGCCGTTACGACGAGAATTTCCCCGGGCGGCGGCTCCGGGCGTTCCTGTTCGACCGTCACGCACCGCGCGCGCTCGTGCCACTTTGCGCGGCGGTCCAGCTTTCGGATCGCCGTGTACGCGGACTTTTCGGCGCGCGTGGCGAGCAGGTTTCCGCCGGAAGCGAGGAGCGCCTTCGCGATGTCGCGGATCTGCGCCGTGGTCTTCCCCTGGCAGAAGATGACTTCGGGGAAACCGCAGCGCAACTGCCGGTGGGTGTCCACGCGCGCGAAACCGAGGTCGTGGTGAGGCATGTGGCGCAGGTGGTGCGCCGCTTCGCCGGGTGCGAGAACTTTGCGGCGGACTTTGTCGAGGAGGTCGAGGAGGGCGCGGGGAGTCATGGAGGGGCGATTGTTATGGATGGGTGGGCGGGTGAACAGCGGAAAGGTCAACGAGGGGCAGCATTCACTTCGTCGGCACGGCGTCCAGTTCCAGATCGGACACTCTGCCAAGTTCAAAGAGTGCTGTTCCGAGACCTGCAATCATCGCGGCGTTGTCAGTGCAAAGGCTGAGCGGCGGATAGAAGAGTTTGATGCCGCGCTTCGCGCAGGCTTCGTCCATCTTTTCGCGGAGTCGCGAGTTGCACGCGACGCCGCCGCCGAGAGCGATCTGCTTCACGCCGCGCTGCTCCGCCGCGCGCACCGTCTTCGACACAAGGGCGTCAACGACCGCTTCCTGGAACGACGCCGCAAGATCCTCGACGCGCGGCTGCGGAAGCGCGACCCGCGGTTTCTTGCCTTTACCGGTGTTCTGCCCTTTCCAGCGGTAGAGCACGGCGGTCTTGACGCCGCTGAATGAGAAATCGGGGCCGCCGTCGTCGAGGCGGGGCATCTCGACGGCCTTTGCGTTTCCCTGGCGCGCAAGCTTGTCGATGAGCGGCCCTCCGGGATAGCCGAGGCCGAGGATCTTGGCGACCTTGTCGAAGGCCTCGCCCGCGGCGTCGTCGCGCGTGGCGCCGAGGCGCTCGTGGTCGGCGGGGCCGCTGGAGTAGTAAAGCGAAGTGTGGCCTCCGGAAACGACAAGGCCGACGTTCGGGTAGGCGAATTCCGGGTGGACCAGGCGGTTCGCATAGAGGTGCGCTTCGATGTGATCGACGCCGACGATCGGCTTGCCGAGCGCCCACGCGAGCGACTTGCCCGCGGAGACGCCGACGAGAAGCGCCCCGATCAGCCCGGGCCGGCAGGTCACCGCGACGACGTCGATATCGGCCAGCTTGAGTCCCGCCTCCGCGACCGCCTTCTCGACCACCGGCCCGATCGCTTCGGCGTGCGCCCGGCAGGCGATCTCCGGCACCACGCCGCCGAAAACGCGGTGGATGTCCACCTGCGTGCGCACCACGGACGAGAGGATTTCGCGGCCGTCCCGCACGACCGCCGCGGCCGTCTCGTCACAGCTCGTTTCGATGCCGAGGCAATTCACGGGATTACTTCTGCCGGTCAATCACCCGCAGCATTGTGATCGCCGTCGCCACCGACTGCTCGAGCTGCACGTCCCGGAATTCGGACTTCTCTTTCCCGTCCACCTTCGCCCAGTGCTCCATCAGCGCCTGCTCGTCGATCTCCACAACGATGTCCGGTTCCAGCCCGAAATCTTTCCCCGCTTTCCGGTCGATCCACCGGCCGTTCGGCGTGAAGTACCGCGCAATCGTGTACTTGAGCCCCGATCCGTCCCCCAGCTGGTCCGTCAGGTACTGCTGCACCGACCCCTTGCCGTACGTCTTCTCGCCGACCAGCATCGCGCGCTTGTGGTCCTGAAGCGCCCCCGCGACGATTTCGCTCGCGGACGCCGAGCTGCCGTTCACGAGCACCACGATCGGAAAATTCTCGTACGTGTCGTCCTTGCGCGCCTCGCGCTTCCGGTTCGCGTCGTCCAGCCGCCCCTTCGTTTCGACGATCACCCCGCTGTCGAGGAACAGGTCCGCGATGTCCTCGGCCTGGTCCAGCTTGCCGCCTCCATTGAAGCGCAGGTCCAGGATCAGCGCCTTCAGCCCCTGCGCGCGCAGGTTGTCGATCGACTCGCGCAACTTCACCGTCGAATCGTCCTGGAACTGGAGGAGCCGAACGTAACCGATCTTCTCCTTCTCGTTCACCATCGCCGTCCCCTTGACGCTCGGGATCGAGATCTCGGCGCGCGTGATCGGGATGAGCTCCGTCTTTCCCGTCATCTTCTTCCACACCGTGAGCTTCACGATCGTCCCGGGCTCCCCGCGGATGTACTTCGCCGCCGCGTCCGACCCGATGTTCTCCGTCGAGCGCTCGTCGATCTTCAGGATCCGGTCGCCCGTCATCAGCCCCGCCTTGAACGCTGGCGTGTTCTCGAACGCCGCCTCGACCTCCAGCGCGTCCGCGTCGAACCTCACCTGCACGCCGATCCCGCCGTAGTGCCCCTCCGTGTCGAGAAGGAATTCCTTCATCTCCGCCGCGTCGAAGTACATCGAATGCTGGTCCAGGCTCGCCAGCATCCCCTTGGCCGCCCCGTCGTAGAGCTTGTCCGTGTCGGGCTCCTCGACGTACCCGCGCTTCATGAGGTCATGGATCAGTTTCAGCTTCTTCGCCCCGCGCTCCGCGTCCTCGCGCTCGCCGCCGATGAGCTGGAACTTCGTCCCCAGCAGAATTCCGACGGTCGTAACGACGGGAAGAATCCATCCGGCGAACCAGCGAAGGGGGGTCATGAGGAGCTCCGTGAGGGAAAACGAGGGCTCCGGGCCGAAACGCCCGGGACTGGAAAAGTGCCTTCAGAACGACGTCATCTTACCAGAAGCGGTGATGGCCGGTTCGCCACCCCGTTTCAGCGTTCCCCGGGGCGATGACGCACGAACCACTTCGCGATCTCAAGCACCGGCACGACGGTCGCCGACATCGCCAGGATGATGCCCCAGTCCGCCGGCGAGAGCGCCACGGCGCCGAGCGGCTTGCGCAGGACGGGGACGTACAGGACGAGGGCCAGGAGGACGATCTCCCACGCGATGCCGAGGTTGAGCCAGCGGTTCGCGAAGGGACGCTGGAAGACCGACAGGTGGTCGGAGCGGAAGTTGTACGCCTTGAAGAACTGGATCATGACGAGCGACGCGAAGGTCATCGTCATCGCGTGGGCGAGTTCCCGGCCTGAGCGCAGCGCCCAGAAGAAGAGTCCGAGGTTCACGGCCATCGACCAGAGCCCGCCCGTGAACATCAGCGCCACCACCGGCCGAGTGAACACCCCCGTGCGCGGGTCGCGCGGCCGCGCCTTCATGAGATCCGGCTCCGGCGGGTCGAACGCCAGCGCCAGCGCCGGCAGCCCGTCGGTCGCGAGGTTCACGTAGAGAATCTGCACGGCGGTGAGGGGAAGCGGCGCCCCGGCGGCGGATGCGCCGGCCATGAGCGCGATCTCGCCGATGTTCGACGAGAGCAGGTACATGAGGTACTTGCGGATGTTCCCGAAGATCCCGCGGCCTTCCTCGACCGCGGCGACGATCGAAGCGAAGTTGTCGTCCGTCAGCGTCATCGCCGCGGCTTCGCGCGAGACTTCCGTGCCCGTGATCCCCATCGCGATCCCGATGTCGGCTTTCTTCAGCGCCGGCGCGTCGTTCACGCCGTCGCCCGTCATCGCGACGACGTGGCCTTTCGACTGCAGCGCCCCGACGACCCGCAGCTTGTGCGCGGGCGAAACGCGCGCGAAGACCTCGATCGCGTCCGCCTGTTCCGCGAACGCGCCGTCGGCGATTGCATCCAGCTCGACCCCGGTCACCACCCGGCCCGTGCCGAGAATCCCCAGCTCGCGCGCGATCGCCTTCGCCGTCGCCGGGTGGTCGCCCGTGATCATCACCACCCGGATCTCCGCATCGTGGCACCGCGCCACCGCCTCCTTCGCCTCCGGCCGCGGCGGGTCGATCATCCCCACGAGCCCGAGGAAGCGCATGCCCTGCTGCGCGTCCCCGCGCCCCGCGTTCTCCTTGCGCGCGATCGCCAGCACGCGAAGCGCCCTCTCCGCCATCCCCGCCGCCTGCGCCAGTGCCTGCTCGCGCTCAGCGTCCGTCAACGCGCACCCCGGCAGCACCGCTTCCGGCGCCCCTTTCGTCACCGCGAACGTCCCACCCCCCGCGCGGTGGATCGTGGTCATCCGCTTCGTCTCGGACGAGAACGGAATCTCGTCGACGCGCGGGTGCTCGCGCTGCAGGTCCTCGATCCTCAGCCCCGCCTTCGCCGCCAAGACGATCAGCGCCGCTTCCGTCGGGTCGCCGCGCACGCCCTCGGGCCGCACTCGCGCGTCCGTGCACAGCGCCGCCGCGGCCAGAAGCCCCTTCATCGCCTCCGGCGCCTCCGCCTTCGCGCCCTCCCGCTCGAACCCGCCCTGCGCCGCGTACCCCGACCCCGTCACGTCCAGCGCCTCGCCGCCCGCGACCACCCGTCGCACCGTCATCTCGTCCTTCGTCAGCGTCCCCGTCTTGTCCGAACAGATCACCGTCGTCGACCCCAGCGTCTCCACCGCCGGCAGCCGCCTCACCAGCGCGTTGCGCTTCACCATCCGCCGCACGCCCATCGCCAGCGAGATCGTGACGACGGCGGGAAGTGCTTCCGGCACCACGGCCACGGCCAGCGCGATGCCGAACACGAGCATTTCGAGGACCGGCTGGCCGCGGAACACGCCCAGCGCGCTGACGCCGAGGACGAGGAGAAGCGCCGCGGCGGCGAGCCACCTGCCGACGCGGTCGAGGTTTTTCTGAAGCGGCGTCGCGCCGGTTTCCACGGTCTGGAGCATCCCGGCGATTTTTCCGAACTCGGTGCGCATCCCCGTTTCGATCACCACGGCGCGGCCCCGGCCGTGCGTGAGGGCCGTGCCGGCGAAGACGAGATTCCGGCGGTCCGCCACCGGCACGGCGTCGCCCGGGACCGCCTCGGCCCGCTTCTCCACCGGCGTCGATTCCCCCGTGAGCGGCGCTTCGTCCGCCTGCACCCCCGCGTATTCAATCAGCCGCGCGTCGGCCGCCATCCGGTCTCCGGCCTCCAGGAGCAGCACGTCCCCCGGCACCAGGTCCACCGCCGCAACGTCCTCCTCCTTGCCTCCCCGGACCGCGCGCGCCCGCGGCGCGGCCATCTTCCGGAGCGCTTCGATCGCCCTCTCCGCCCGGAACTCCTGCACGAACCCCAGCACGAACGCGAAGCAGATGATGACGGCGATCGCGGCCGCCTCGAGGGCGTGGCCCAGGAAGGCCGACAGGACGACCGCCACCAGCAGGATGATCACGAGCACGTTTTTGAACTGCCCCAGCAGCAGCCTCCACGGCGCCACATGCTCCGGCTCCGCCAGACGGTTCGGGCCGTACTCGGCCCGGCGTCGCTCCACTTCGGCCCCAGACAGGCCCGCGGTCGCGTCCGTACCCAGGTTTGTGAGTACCTCCGCCGGGGGCAATGTGTGCCAGGCGGGACCGGCGGGGCGTGGCGGCGAAGCCGTGGGCATCCGGCGAGGTTCCTCTCTGGAAGTGGAATCCAGAGGAAAAGAGCAAACCGCGGGCCTCGCGCGACTGCGCGATTCGCCGAATTCAGCGCCCCCAGCGTACGAACCGGCCCTCAGGCCGGGCATTTCTGCTCCGCGAGGGTTCATGGGGTCAGTTCTTGCAAGCAGGGCGGTCGGTTCTTAGACTCTGCGCCCTTCCAACGGAGGCCGAGTTGTCGTCGCTGCCCGGTCGTTCGGTATCGGTGTCCGGGCCGTTTTTCGCTCTTTTCGGGTGGGGATTTTGAAGGGAGGTCGGATCGCGGCGCGCGCGTCCGTTCGTGAGCGCCGCGATCCGACCTCCCTTCAAAATCCCCACCCGAAAAGAGGGCAGATAGCTCAGTGGTAGAGCTCTGGATTGAAAATCCAGGAGTCCCGGGTTCGACCCCCGGTCTGCCCATCGGTTTTCATAGTGCGGACGTGAAGTGGCTCGACGTGGCTCGGACTCTGAAATCTGGGGCCATGTGGGGCCTAGAAGGGGGCCAAGGTTCCCGCTTCCATTGCGGGACCGCTCGCCTAAACTGACACGCTGGCGTGGCCGACGGGCCGCGCTCTTTTCGCGGGACGCGGGGCCGCTCAACCCGGCCCCGCTCCCGCTCTCTTGCGGGAGGTTGACCCGTGAACCCTTCATCCGACCTGATTGCGCTTCGCCTGCCTGCCCCGCCAAGCTCGCCCGACGACGATCAGTTGCTTGCGTTTGACAGGTACTCCGAGATTCTTCGACGCCAACCGCCCACCGCCGCATCGCTAAAGATGCAAGCCGATTTCGCGCGGATGAGAAAGCCGGGCTCGGCCAGTTACAAGACAGAAGCGCCCGTCCGCCCGGCGTCGGAAGAATGGCGCGACTACCGAGAATTCGTGAAGCAGTATTTCCCCGAGTTGTACCGCTCGCGGGAGATCGGCGTTCTGTTGGACGCGGGCGCAAATCCCGACGTTCTCTTCCGTCCCTATCACACTTGGGCGACCGTGTGTCTTTGGAACCAGAAGCGAGAGAGGAGCGAACGCTGGGGGGGATACGCCGATCTGATCGGGTTGTTACACCTAGCCGAGACTCGGAGACTCGACCAACAGGCGGAAATTGCCGGGCTCATCGAAACGGGGAAGGTGACGGTTGTAGGGGGCGATAAGGACGATGCCATAGCGACACTGAAGGGGGCACTAGATTCGGCTCCAGTCGAGGCCGATCCGTGGCCGCGCGTTGAAGGCTTCTCCGAGAAGAAACCGGATGCCCTGCCTCCGAATGACCGCTTGTTCGGCTCGAAAGAGATTCTCGGAGTCCTCGGGCTCAAGGGACGATCCTGGAAGAAGTTCGCGAAGTGGGCTCAGACGACGAAGGACTGCCCGATCATCTTTGGGGGTCTTAGGCGTCCTCCGACTGCGGACCGGACCCCCCTGCTCGAATGGGCCAAGCGCGAATTGCCCAACTTTGGGAAGACGCAGGGAGACAACGACGTTCCGACCCCGCCCAAGAAGCCGCGCGAGAAGAAGCCGCCCAAGCCCGGAGAGACCTACTTCGAAGGCGACTCGAAGGGGCTGACCGTGAAGCGGCCGCCTCGTTCCAAGCCATAGCCGCTGGCAAATCTGGAATTCGTGGAATTCCTGGAATTCCTAGCCCGCAAGGGCCGGAAGCCCTGTCCCCAAGTGTACGGCGATGACTGCAACAGCGCCGTCGCTTGGAGGCTGAATGAACGAAGCGAAGCCGGGAGTAACGCTCCCTGAAATATGCCGGTCAATCGGCATCACTCGGGCACGGGGAGAGCGCGTCGTATTCGAGTACCGCGACCGACTCGCGGCCTGTTTCCGGGCTGGCATCACGCGCATCTGGCCGTCAGAAGCCATCGAACAGGTCCGGGCGATCATCGCGGAGGAGGATCGGGCGCGGGGGTGGGACAAATGAACCTGCTCACGGTCGCCGACCTCGCGGCGCGTCTCCAACTGCACCCCGTAAACGTGCGGACGATGCTTCGCCGTGGCGAGTTGGGCCGCGCACTTCGAATCGGACGATGCTGGCGGCTCGCGGAGTCCGAACTTGAACGCGCGCTCGAAGGGTTCGCCGTCCCGTCGCTGCCTTCTCGCGCGGCCCGCTCGAATCCCCTTGTGCCAAAGCCGGAATTCCTCGCGCTCCTTCGTCCCCGCCCGAAGGAAGGCGGAAACAAGTGACCCGCGATTTCAGGGCGGAGGCCGAAGCCTTCGCCGATTACCTGCTCGCCGACGATTCAAAGGGCTCCCGCCGCCGCGTAGGGGACAAAGTGATAGGGCGTTGTCCGCTCCCGGATCACGAGGATAAGTCGCCGTCATTCGGATTCGACGTGGCGAAGGATGCCTCCGCCTGCTCCTGCTCCGAAGCGACCGGCAAGGGCTCGGCTCTTCGCGCTCGGCTCGGCTGGAAGCCCGAAGGCGCGAACGGCTCGACGGCTCCACGCTCCGCCGCGCCGATCAAGTCGCCCGCCCCGTGCTACGGCTCGCTCGACGCCGCCGCGCTCGCGCTCTCGAAACGCATCGAAGGCCCGGAGGCCGGGCGCTGGACTTACCACCGGGCGGACGGCTCCGAACTCTTCGCCGTATTGCGCTTCAACGTGACGAAGACAGGCGACGATGGAATGCCCTTCAGCACGAAGGAATACCGGCCCGTGCGCCGTGATGTGGACGGCTGGCGCGTCGGCGATCCGCCCGCGCCGCTGCCGCTCTACCGGCTCCCTCTGCTCGGAAAGTCGCGGCTTGTCGTCTACGTCGAAGGGGAGAAGTGCGCCGAAGCTCTTGCTGCTCTCGGCTTCACCGTGACGACGAACGCGCACGGAGCGAATGCCGCCGACAAGTCCGACTTCGCCCCGCTCGCTGGCCGGGACGTGCGGATTCTCCCGGATGCCGACAAGCCCGGCGAAGCCCTTGCCCTAGATGTAGCGAACCGGCTATCGAAACTCTCGCCCCCAGCTCGCTCGCGCATCGTCCGGCTACCGGGAATCGCGGGGCTCGGCGGAGGGGCGGACGTGGTGGATTGGATCGAATGGCGGAGGAAGACCGGCTCCTCCGACGAAGGAATCGTCGGCGAATTGACGGCGCTGTTCGACGCCGGAGGCGAAGCGCCTCCCGAGACGCAGACCGGGACGGAGCCCGTCCTTCTCCGCGCCGATTCCATCCCCGCCAAACCACTCGCGTGGACGTGGCCGGGCTGGATTCCGTCCGGCAAGCCCGCCATATGGGTAGGGCTCGCCGGGCTCGGGAAGACGATGCTTCTGTGTGACCTCGCCGCCCGGATCACGAAAGGCGCGGAGTGGCCGGACGGCTCCGGTTTCGCCCCGTTGGGCTCCGTCATCATCATCAGCGCCGAAGACGATCCCGGCGACACGCTGATTCCCCGTCTCATGGCGGCGGGAGCGGACCTCGCTCGCGTCAATTTCCTTCAGATGGTCAAACGTCCTGACGGGAAGACTCGCGCCTTCACCCTCGCCGACGTGGAAGACCTGACGAAATCGGCTCGGGCGTTGGGAGACTTGCGGCTTGTCGTCGTTGACCCCGTGTCCGCGTACCTGGGTGACGTGGACAGCCACAACAACGCCGAGGTTCGCGCCGCTCTCGTTGCCTGTTCGGAATTCGCCGCGAAATCGGGCGCTGTCCTTCTCTTCATCACTCACCCTCCCAAGGGCGCGATTACGAAGGCCGTGTACGCCGCCTCCGGCTCGGGAGCATTCGGAAATGCGCCGCGCTCCGTCGTCTTGGTGGCCGAAGATCGGGAAGACCCCACCCGGCGGCTTGTCGCAATGGCGAAGATCAACCTCGCGAAGAAGCCGAAGACCCGCGCCTATCGCATCGCGACGAAGACGCTCCCCGACCGCCCGGACCTCGGCGAAATTCCGTTCGCCGAATGGCTGCCCGGCACGGTGGACGTGACGGCGGAGGAAATCGTCGCGGCGGACGCGAAGGGCGGGAAAGAGACGCGAGCGGACAAACACGCTCGGGCGGATGCATTCATGAAGGATAAGCTCGCCGGGGGGCCGGTTCACTCCGTCGAGGTAGTCGCCGCAGGCTCAAGGCTTGGCTTCTCCGATGATGCGCTACGCGAAGCCCTCAAGCGACTCGGGGGCCGGGACCGGCGGGAAGGGGCTGGCGAAGGAAGCCGCGTCGTGTGGGAACTTCCTACTTCCGACTTTCCCCCCGGTAGGAAACCGGGAAGTACGGAAGTACCTCCCCATACTTCCGAGTTTTCGGAAAACGGGAAGTATGCGGAGGAAGGAGGCGTCCTGTGAGCGTTCCCGACCTCATGGCCGACCTCTACTCCGCCGGGGTCCGGCTCTCCGTGGCCGCGTCCGGGCTCGCGTGGGCCGCTCCGCCGGGCATCGTCACTCCCGACGTGCTGGCGCTGCTACTTCGCCACAAGGCCGGAATCGTGGACTTCATCCTTTGGACGCGCTCGCCGGGGCTCGACTCGCCAGCGGAGAAAATTCGCGCGGAGGTGCCAGGGCAATACATCCCAACGCGCCCGCCTACGTCCCCCTTGGCCGGAGGGCAGAAATGAACGGAGACCCATGGCGTGAAGCCTTCGCCAGTCCGCGCACCGTCGCCGCGCTCTTTTCCTGCGACGTGAAAACGGTCTACCGGCTTGTCCGCGCGGGCAAGCTCCCTCACGTCCGCGTTGGCTACCTCATCCGGCTACCGATGCGGGCCGTTCGCGTCTTCGTGGAAGAGCAAGTCGCGGGGAAATGGTGCCCGTGGACGCGCCGCAGGAGGGGCAGGAATGAACCGCGTTGACCTGCGGCATCAATTCGAGGGTGATTGTCTCCGGCGCTTCGTAGAGGGGATTTGGCCTTCCCCTGCCTTGCCGCCTCCGGCACCCCTACCCCCGCCGGAGTCTCCGCGATTCGTTCGGATGGAACTTGAGTCCATCGAAGACGCGATAGACGAGCTGGGCCGCCACTGTGCGGAGAACGCTAGGCGGCTCTTCGGATCGGACTGCTTCCGCGACCTCATGCCGAGTCTCCGCCGTTCCATCGAGAGGGACCTAGAACGCACACCGAAGAGCTTCGCCGAGCGAGTTGCCGAGGGGCTTCCAGAGAAGCAAGCGATGGCGCTGCTCAAGATCGAGACCCGACGTTATCTCCACGCCATGAAGCTCGGAACTTGGCTTGTCCTACTGGCGCTCTCGCATCAGCGCAGGCAACGGGGGCATGTCCGACGCAGGGCCGGACGCATTCCTTGGGGTCAACCGTAGAGCCAAAAACCGCGATTTCGGAGCCCGTGAAGGCTCCCGCGCCAAAAAGAACGTATTTCAGGTGGCAAGCATGAACGAGCATGAACGGACTGGCCTTGGTCTTCCGATCCGAGAGGTAGCAAGGTTGCTCAATGTCCATCACAAAACCGTCCGGAGGTGGATCAAGCTTGGATACTTGGGGGCGTTTCGCGCCTCCGGACCGATGGAAAACCGCGCCCGGACGAGTCCCGGGCGGATCATGGTCTTCGCTCAGACGCTCAATGAGTTCGTGAAGCGGCGGTGGCTCTGATGAACCTCGGAAACGATCTCTCTCCCCCAAGGTCTCCCAACCTGGGCCAAGATCGCCCCCCGTTGTCGCTCAGTCTGCCGGAGACCTGTCGGGCGCTGGGGATGAATCGAAAGGTCGTCCGCCGGATGCTGAGAGCCGGGAAGCTACTCGGATTTCGGGGGGCCGGTTCGAACAGTCGAATCCGTGTAACCTGGGATTCACTCAGCGCCGTCCTGAAAGGCAGGGCGCTTTGACAGCGCTGTCAAATCTGTCCCTGCCGCGCCCTACCGAAAGCGATGCCTCCACGCGCCGCGAAGGACTGGATGAAGCCCGGCGTTGCGGGCACGAGACATCCTTGGGAGAATAAATGGATGCTGTTGAGAATGGCTCCTCCAGCTGCAGAATTTGTTCAAGCACCGGAACCCTTGGTTCGAGTCAGGCCGAACTACGAGCCGCCGATTGCGAAACAGGATTTTCCGGGAGCGTGGAAGTACTCCAATCTCGATCCAGGAAAATTCGTTCGCGAACAATTGATGATCGAACAGTCTCGGCTCAAGAATCGGGTGGCTTGGCGAAAAGAACCACTTGTCGGGCAGAAGCTTGTCGTTCGGAGCCCTCGCTCGATTGACCTTTCGAGTATTTCCCTGGAGCCGCAGCAGTTCCCTCCTGTAGTTGAGAGGGCGTTGCGACTACTCCGAGCGTATCCGAACGATCTGCAGCTGTTGAACGAGGTAGGCGTGATGTTTGCGAAGCTCGGGCGATTCGCCGAGGCCGAGTCGTACTTCAACGCGATTCTCGCAAAGGTCCCCGACAGTCGGCAGGCGCTCTTCAATCTTGCTCTCGCGGCCAACAACAGTGGAAACCGTGGGCGGAGTGTCGAACTCCTACAACGGATTCTTCAACTCTGGCCACGCGATCTGGGGGCGTCTTGCGGGATGGCGTTTATTTATCTCGACGCGAAGCAAAACCGGAAAGCGGCCGAAATTCTCAGGCGAGCTTTGGACGCAGCGAAGCCCGACAAGAAGTCGGACGAGCCCCACCTCCTTCATGCCCGCGTCTTGCTTACCATCCTGTATAGCGACCTCGGAGAGCGCGTTGAAGCTCGCCGATTCGCTGATGAGGCGATCCGGGAGCACGGTACCGAAGTCCCGCCGCACCTTATGGCCGCCTCAGTCGCTATCGAGGACGGTCGGCTGGAGGACGCGCGGATGGAACTCGATTGGCTCCGGCGGCACGAGAGCGCAATCCGGGGCAACCGGTACTACCTCAAGCAATGGTCGGAAATCGAAGACATTTTCAGCACGGCGGATTTCGAGGCTCAGCTTGCGATGCTACGGGACAAGAAGGGTGGAGCCTTTGCTTCTTCGGCTGAGAGACTCCGAGAACTTTCAGAACTGAAGGACGGCTGGCTCGGCCCCGGCGGGAAGCACTTGAGCGCGCAGGGGCTAGCGTGGTTCGTGCGAGTCTACGCCAAAGTCATCATTGGCTCGGGGCTCCCGACGCCGCATCTCTTTCCAACTCCGGAAGGAAACATTCAAGCGGAGTGGAGCCTAGGCTCCTGGAGTGTGGAAGCTGAGTTCGACCACGCGGCTCACCATGCGAGCTTGTTAGCCGTCAGCAAGAAGAACGCAGGGGCCAAGGATGTGGAACTCAACTTGGATTCACCCTCTGTTGGCTCGGAGTTCTCGCGATTCTTCGATTCGCTGGTCACGGGAGGCTAGGACTTGGACCAGCTCACGGGTAAGCCTCGGCTGACCGAGGCGGCGGAGTCGCTGTTTCGTCAGATTCATCCTAAGTTCTTCGTGCCTGGCACTATCTCTAGTCAAGCATTTCGCCCCGGCACCGAGGACGAGGGGATGCTGTCTGTATCGCGCGGCTCGCTGACGACGGCCAAGGAGGCTCACGCTCTCTACACCGGGAAGAAAGGGAGACCTTCCGACGGCGTGGTCGATCTTGCGGTCCAAGACTTCGCCGACCAACAGCTTTCGGTATACGAGGACCCTGAAACCGCTCCCGTTGTCGATCCTGCGCACGCGCTCGTCGATTTCAGCGCGTTGACCAAGACGGAGGTCAAGACCGTAGCTACTCGACTTCGCGACAAGGCGATCCTGAAGCCGCTCGCCTTCGACCCCCGAAAAAAGTTGGAGGAGTAGGGAGCGATATCCCCCTGAGCGGGTATTGCGGCACGCTGGCTCCCCGGGCTCGACGCGAGCGGACAAACCGGAATCCTCGCTCTAAGGGCGGGGCCTCCAATTCGCTTGTTCCCCCTGCTGGGTCATCGCTACTCTTGCTTCCGAGTTGTAAGTACTTCGGCGGGGAATTTCGCGGAGGAAATGGCGCGATGTCTTCAACGAGTTACACGCCCGAGAAAAAGACACTCGGGGACGCTCTGAGTGACAAGAAGTTTCCCATTCGAGTCCCAGACTACCAGCGGGATTTCAGCTGGAGGGCCAAGGAAGTCACTGACTTTTGGGAGGATCTCCTCGGCTTCGACAAGAAGTACCCAAAGCCTGATGGAAACGCCGGGTACTTCCTCGGAACAGTGGTCATGGTGAAAAACGGGGACCACCTCCTTGTGCTGGATGGTCAGCAGAGATTTGCTACCGCGACCATCCTACTCGCGTTGTTCCGAGACAATCTTCGAAGCAGGGCAAACGACGAGAACGACGCGAACGACTCGGCGGAGTACATCCAAAATACTTTCATCTCGGGCCAGGACCGCCTCGACCCCTCTCAACCGAAAACGTACAGGCTCGAACTGAACGTTGCGGATCGCGAATTCTTCAAGCGAGTTGTTCAGGATGAGGGATTTGAGGATTCCAAGCTGCGGCCTTCTCACCGTTCTCACAAGCTGATTCTCGGAGCGAGGCGGCGACTTCGAGGGCTCATTGATGAGTTGCTCGCTGGCGAGAAGACTGAGGAGGCAAGGGTGGGTCGCCTCCTGCGACTTTCGGGCGCTATCACGAAACACTTCGGTATTGTTGCGATAATCTCTGACGATCACGATCAGGCTGCGTCCATTTTTGAGACATTGAACGAGCGTGGGCTCTCGCTTTCTACTTCGGATCTGCTCCGCAGCTGGCTGCTGGCGAATCCAAGACCGCTCTCTTCGCGCAGCGAAGTCGTGAATCTATGGACGCGCATCGCGGAGACTCACGGCGAACGCAACGTTGACGGAATGATTCGATCATCCTGGGTGTCCACTCACGGGGACGTGAAAACTCGGGCGCTCTACAAGGAAATCAAGGACGACCTTACCTCATCGAAAACGAGCGCGGTCGAATACTCGCGTAATCTGGAGAGGGACGCGTCGTACCTAAAAAGCTTGCACAAGGGCAGGACCGGAGTAGACGCCGTGGACCAAGCGGCTCGCGATCTCTCCGACGTGAAAGCAACGTCGTCCTTTCCCGCTCTTCTGGCTGCGCACAATTCCCTGCAGGCGGAGGAGTGCTGTAAGCTCGCCCGGGCCTTGATCTGCCTCGCGCTTCGGCACAACGTCATCTGCGGCCTGGAGCCAGGAAAATTCGAATCTGCGGCGTATGGTTGCGCGAAAGCCATCAGTGATGATCGCCAACTTGAATCGGGTCTTCGCATTTTACGGGCGCTTTCCCCGAGTAACGACGAGGTCAGCCGGAAGCTCAACCGCTTGGCCTTCCCTCCGAAGCGAAACAAGGCCGCTCGCGTCGTCCTGACCGCCCTCGAAACGAGCCGACACTCTACCGGCGAATTGCGCGTCGTTGCCTCCGGTGCAAAGGTCCAGGTGGAACACATTTACCCGCAGAAGCCTCCGTCAGGTAAACGATTGCCTCAACACGACAAACTCGTCTACATGCTCGGAAATCTGACGTTGATCGCTGGACCCCTCAATCGACAGGGATCAAACCACCTCTACGTTAAGAAGAAAAAGTCGTACCTCGCTTCGGAGCTAGAAATAACGAAGGAGCTTCCCAAGAAGCACGTCAAGTGGGGACGAGCACCGATTCTTGCAAGGCAGAAGCGACTCGCTAGGGAGATCGGAAAGTTCCTGCCTCAGGACCTTGTTTAGCGAGCGGTCGTGCGCAATCGGGAAACATAAAGTCGCCGCCATGAGCCCCGAGAACGCGCCGTCGAATGAGCCGTTTGCCTAGGAAAGCACCAAGTCGCGCTTGGCGGGAATGTCAGTGAAGGCCACTCGTGCAGGCTTGGAGAGCGCCCCGCACAATTTGCTCATTGCGAACGCCGAATCCTTCGCTACGACAGAGTCGAACTTGACGGCCAGGTTGGGAGCCTTCGGGATCGGGAGTCCCTTCGATTCCAGAGCGCGGATATAGTCCGCCGCTGCATCAAACAGATTTCGTAGAGCCTCGGACTCGGTAGTTCCGTCGCTGATGCACCCGGGCAGGTCGATTGCCTTGGCGACGAAGTACAGAGCGCCACTCTCGTCCGTGTCCGTGGTGATTTCGGACCGAACGAGGTATCCGCCTTCCAGCACGCTTCGCTTCGCCATTTACTTCGGGGCCTCCCGTTTAGAAAGCTCGTCGATGATTCTAACCGATACCCTCGCATAGCACGGTTTCAAGTCACGGTGTCTTGGAATCTGCATCGTGAGGTCTGAATGTCTGGGATGCGTGTAGGTCGTGTGCTTCTTTCCTTCGGTCGAGTCGTAACCGTGCCCGGAGAACAATGTCTCAAAATCCTTCGGCTGCCACCCGAACTTGGTGGCACGCATTCTCTCCAACAGCTTCTCCGCGGCACTGGCCATGCGGCTACTTCGCCTTGGACTTCGCCAGAGGAATCGGCAAAACCGTTAGCGCGAGTGAATGAAGGACCACTTGGAAGTGAAGGAGGCGGAACTCGTACCGTCCGAAGGACTCAAGAACGAGGTTCTGAAGCGTCACCGTCACGTTTGTCGAAAACGTTGGGCCGGGATCGTCGGGAACGAGTCTCTCGACACGGAACGGAGCGTTGATTACGGGGATAGAGACGCCCTTCGGAGTCTGGACATCGACGAGAATCGTCAAGTCTCGACCGAGTTCGTGCGCCTCAGCTTCTACCCGGAAGACCAGTGCCAGCGACGGAATCGAGGCAGGCACATGCGTTGCCCGAACAGCCTCGAAGATGCCGAGGACGTTCAACTTTCCATCGTGGGTAATGTTCACGAAGTCGGCGAAGTGAGCGAAAGCAACTCGCATGGTCTAGGCTCCAAGCTTTAGGGGCGAGAGGATGAGGAACGACTGGATCGTATGGGACGCGGGACTCCCAACGCGAAAGGAAATGGACCTGATCGACCGCGCTCGGCGGAACGATTCCTCGCGGATGGAACCAAACTCAGGGCGAATGGACCTGATGACCGCACATCTCTCCCCGGCCCCTCCGCCTTCTTGCCCTTCGCCCCGACCTTCGTAAACTCGCGGTCCCGGTCGGGTTGCCTTCCCTCCCTGCCATACCCTGATCCGAACCATTGGACGTATCGAAGCGATCCGACCGGGGTTTTGTTTTCGTCGGGGGAAACTCGATTCGCGGGGACATACAGGACAGGCGCGGTTCCATTCGAGCGAGGTTCCACCTGACCTACCCCGGTCCCCTTGCTCTCCTCCCCCCACGCCGTGCTACCGTTTCTCGCGGAGCGGGCGGCCCGGACTAGTGCGGCAGGGGACGCGCACCGGATCGCCCGCTTCACTTTCTCCATGCCCCCGCGCGAGCGATGGTCGGGCTTAACGATTTCGGTACGCGGGTCCCTCCCCGCACGGAATGGGGCAAATCGACTCGCTTCGCTCTCTCCGGCCTCGCTTCCCGGCCCGGCCCGGCTCGCGCGAACCCGACGCGCGCACGGCTTTCGCGGGGAACCCGTCGCCGAGCGAGTGATATCACTTCCTCCCCAGACTGTCGGATTGTACTTGACAATGTCTGACACCGTACAGTAAGATTCCCCGCATGAGACAACCAACGCGAAAGGGGAAAGCCTTGAAGACCTCGATGCTCTTCGTTCGCCTGACGCCGGAACTGCACGCGACCTTGAAGGCGCTTGCAGAGTCCGACCGGCGCAACCTGTCCGACCTCGCCCGCGTCCTTTTGGAAGACGCCGTTGCCGCGAGGAACTCGAAGAAGGGAGGCAAGCATGAGTAGGCGCGACTTCGGCTCTCTCAAGACTCGCGGGGACCGGCCCGGCTTCTACGCTCGCGTTACCTGGCGTGGCGTGACGGTCGAAAAGTATGCGGGCATTGGGCGGGACGTGGCAAAGAGCAACCTTGCCAAGCTCCGCAGTAAGCTCGACGGCGGAGCGGACCTCGACAGAGCGTGCGCGGAAGCGTTCGGCGGCGCTCCCGCTTCCCGCCTCACGTTTGAGGGTGCGTCGGGACTCTTCCTCGAATACCGCAAGGGCCGCGTGAAGGATTCGACCCGCGCGATTGACGCTGTTCGGCTTCGCGGACTCTGCGCGGCTCCGTTCGGGAAACGCTACCTCTCCGACCTGCGCGCTTCGGACTTTGTGAAGTGGATCGAAGAGCGACGGAAAGCCGTTTCCGTCGCGACGTGCAACAGGGACATTCACGCCGCTTCCGCCCTGTTCAAGTGGGGGCGGAGAATGGGCCACGTCGCCGCGAATCCGATCCGCGACGTTGAGAAGTTTTCGGAGAAGGGCAGGGAACGGGAAACGTACCTCGCGGCGACGGAGGCGCGGGCGCTTGTCGCCTCCGCCGATGCCGTCATGCGGCCCGTGCTGACGACGGCAGTTTCAACCGGCATGAGGCAGGGCGAGTGCATCCGGCTTTCGTGGCGCTCCGTTGATTTCGACCGGCGGACGATCTTCGTTGAACCGGAGAACTCGAAGAGCGGGAAGGGGCGGGCGATCAAGATTTCGGCGGACCTCTTCGCGGAGTTGTCGGCACTTCACGCCGCCCGCTCCGTCAACGCCGCCGCTCTCAAGGGCGACGATCCCGTTTTCCGGCAGGCGAACGGCAAGCGGATCACAAAGACCGTGCTGAAAAAGGGGCTCGCCCGGGCGCTCCGCGCCGAAGAGGTTCGCAAGGCGATCCCGGCGGAGAAGCTCCCTAAAGTCACGTTTCACACTCTCCGGCATACCGCCGCTTCTCTCATGGTCGCCGCCGGAGTCCCGATCTTCGACGTGTCGAAAATCCTCGGACACGCCACGCTCGCAATGACCATGCGCTACGCGCACTTCGCGCCGGAGGCCGGGCTGTCCGCAGTGGAGAAGCTCGGGAACGTGCTGGCGCTCGGGCGGAACGGCGTTCGGGAGGCGCTTGCGAAATGAGGCGCTTTCGGAGGCGGATATGGGGCCTTGGCTGGGGCCAAGGGCAATCTGCGAAACGGGGCAATCGCCGCAAGTCCCTGTCGCAATTGGCGCTTGCGCGCATTCTTGCGCTGCGAAGTCCCTTGATTGAAAATCCAGGAGTCCCGGGTTCGACCCCCGGTCTGCCCATCTCGCGGAGTATGAAACGAAGTCGGGCCCCTGCGTCTCGGGGCGCACGCGCAAGCGGCCGCGCGGCGCCCCTCGACTCCGGAGCCCGACTTCATTTCACACTCCGCGAATGAAAACGCACCCGGACGCACGCTTCTACTTCGCCTTCTCCTGCGGGTTCAGCTTCTCCTGGACGCACCGAACCAGCTCCTGCGGGGAAAACGGCTTGCTCAGGAAGGTCTCGCCGCGCGCCGGAGGAGATCCTTCGAGAACGGCGTCCGGGGAGTAGCCGGACATGAAGATCACTCGAAGCTCGGGGCGGTCTTTCCTGAGAAGCGAGGCCAGCTCGTAGCCTCCCATTTTTGGCATGACGAGGTCCGTGAGCAGGAGATCGAGGGTCTGACTTTCGCGTGAAAGAGCCATGGCCGCGACGCCGCTGATCGCCTCGATCACCTTGTAGCCTTTCGCACGAAGAACCTGGGCTGCAAGTCTGCGGACCGTTTCCTCGTCCTCGACCAGCAGAATGCATCCGGAGCCGGAGGGGAGGGGCGCGGGCTGGGCCGGCGTGGGCGCCGCGCTTGCAGGTAAGGGGGCCGGCGGGAAGTAAATCCGGAACACGGTCCCGTGGCCCGGGGTGGACTCGACATCGATGAATCCGCCGCTCTGGTGCACGATGCCATAGACGGTGGCGAGGCCCAATCCGGTCCCTTTGCCGACGCCCTTCGTGGTGAAGAACGGCTCGAACATGCGGGAAATCGTCTCCGGGGTCATGCCGCTCCCCGTGTCGACGACTTCGACGACGACGTGGAGCCCGGTGCGGGCGCCTTCGCTCGCGGCGAGGACGCGCGCGTCCGGGGAAGCCATGCGCGTGCCGAGAATGATCGTGCCGCCCCGGGGCATTGCGTCGCGGGAATTGACGACGAGGTTCATGACGACCTGCTCGAGCTGGCCGGGATCGACGAAAACGCTTTTCAGGCGGGGTTCAAACTGGGTCTTCAAGTCGATGTCCTCCCCGATCAGGCGCGCCATGAGCCTGAGAAGGCCGGTCAGGACTTCGTTCACGTCCGTCACCCGCGGAGAGAGCACCTGCTTGCGCCCGAACGCCAGGAGCTGCCGCGTGAGCTCCGCCGCGCGCCGCCCTGCGTTCCGGATTTCGGTGAGCCCCTCGAGCATCGGATCCCCGGGTTTCAACCCGTTTGCCAGGAGTTCGGAGTACCCGAGGATCGCCGTGAGCAGGTTATTGAAGTCGTGCGCCACGCCGCCCGCCAACCGGCCGATGGCTTCCATTTTCTGGGAATGGAAGAGCTCCAGCTCAAGACGCCGCCGCTCGGCGTTCGCCCGCGCCTCCTCCACCGCCCGGCGCACCGCCTGCCCGAGCCTCAAAAGGTGACCTTTCAGGAGATAGTCCGTCGCCCCTTGCTTCAGCGCCTCCACCGCCGTTTCCTCTCCGATCGTCCCTGAGACGAACAGAAACGGGGTGTCCGCGCGCGATTTCAGGTGAATGCGAAGCGCCGACAGGCCGTCGAAGTGGGGCATGTGAAAGTCCGAGATCACCACGTCCGGGCCGAAGTCCTTGAGCTCCCGCGTGAAATCCGGCTCGGTCTGCACGCGCAGGTGCTGGAACTGGAGACCTTCCCGCTCGAGCTGGCGGATCAACAGGTCGAAATCGTCCTGCTCGTCCTCGAGGACGAGGATTCGGAGGGGGCGCTGCTTCTCGTCGGGTTTCATGGCCGGTTACCTCGGAACGGAGTTGGTGAGCATCCAGTAGAGACCGAGGCGCGCCACGGCCTCGGCGAATTCCCCGAACTCGATCGGTTTCACGACGTAGCTGTTGGTTCCCAACTCGTAACACTTCGCCAGGTCCTTGTCCTCCCGGGAGGAGGTCATTACGACGACAGGGATGGACTTCGTGCGCGGGTCGGCGCGAAGCGCCCGCAGAACATCGAAACCGTCCACCTTCGGGAGCTTCAGATCGAGGATCACGAGCCCGGGAAGCGGCGAGTGTGCCTCCGGTCCTGTCAGGTACCGGAGCGCTTCTTCGCCGTCGCAGACGTGGTGAAGGGCGTTCGCGAGGTGGTGCTTGCGAAGAGTACGGATGGTGAGTTCGGCATCATCCGGGTTGTCTTCGACGAGGAGGACGTCGACGATTCCGCTGGTCATGGGTGGGCCGCTTTCTTCGGGATGGAGAAGTGAAACGCCGCGCCGTCCCCGGGGGCGCCTTCGGCCCAGACGCGGCCGCCGTGGCGCTCGACGATGCGCTTCACAAGTGCCAGTCCGACGCCGGTTCCTTCGAATTCGTCGGAGCGGTGGAGGCGCTGGAAGACGCCGAAAAGTTTGTGGGCGTACTGCGGGTCAAAGCCGACCCCGTTATCCCGGACGGAGAACACGGCTTCATCGGGCTTGTCTTCGCAGGTGACGCCGATGCGGGCTGGACTGCGGCCTGAAGAGTATTTGACGGCGTTGGCGAGGAGGTTCTGGAACACCTGCGTGAGGAGCGAGGAATCGCCGTTCACGCGTTGGAGGCTGCCGACGGAAAACTCGAGGGCGGACGACGGGTTCTGTTCACGCAGTTCGACGACGGAGGCCCGCGCGAGGCCCTCCATGTCGACCGAAGAGAGACACATCCCGAAGCGGCCGACTCGCGAGAAGGCGAGGAGATCGTCGATCAGGCGGCCCATGCGGCCTGCGGCCTTTCGGACGCGGGCGAGGTAGCCTTTGCCGGCGTCGTCAAGCCGGTCCGAGCAGTCCTCCTGAAGCGCGGCGCAAAATCCGTCGATGGCGCGCAGGGGAGCCCGCAGGTCGTGGGAGACGGAGTAGGAGAACGCTTCCAACTCCTGATTCTTGTTTTCCAGCTCCGCCATGAGGGCC
The DNA here is from genome assembly GCA_038060895.1 of Planctomycetota bacterium. GTDB lineage: Bacteria > Planctomycetota > MHYJ01 > WSZJ01 > WSZJ01 > WSZJ01. The sequence goes on along the minus strand of JBBTCT010000031.1, from coordinate 150,204 downwards.
GCGCGGGTTTCGGCCAGCGCCCGCGCCGCCCGCTCCTCCGCGGCCTCCTTCTCGCGCCGCCCGAGTTCCTCCCGGATGTGCCGGTTCTCGTCCTCGAACTGCTTTCGCCGGAGCTGGGCGCGGAGCCGCGCTCGCAGCACCTCGAAATCCGCGGTCTTCGTGATGTAGTCGTCCGCCCCGGCGTTGATCCCCTCAATCATCGCTTCCCGCTCGTCGAGCGCCGTCAGCATGATCAGCGGGATGTCGCGCCACGCCGGGTTCTTCTTGATCGCGCGGCACGCCTCCGTGCCCGACATCTCCGGCATGAGCATGTCGAGCAGCACGCAGTCGACGGGCTGGACTTCGAGGAGCTCAAGCGCCGCCGCCCCCGACCGCGCGAGCGCGACTTCGTACCCCTCGCTCCGAAGCCGTTCGGCCAGCACCTGCAGGTAGGTTTCGCTGTCGTCGACGGCAAGGACACGCTTCGGCGACCCGAGGGACGCCGGTTCCGACATATCGGCGGGTGCGCCGGAAGCGCGCAACATCGCGCCGAGCTTCGCGAGGACGACCGGCATGCCGTCCTCCTTGCGGACGTAGGCGTCGGCCCCCGCATCGAGGGCCGTCACTTCGAATCCCTGACCCTCGGAAGCCGTGAGGAGCATCACCGGGAGTCGCCGGAGTGCCGCGTCCTGGCGCATTCGCCGGATCACGGTCGCGCCGTCGATCCCGGGAAGTCCCGAATCGACGATGACGGCGGTCGGCCGCGCATCGGAAGCGAGCCGCAGCCCGGCCTCGCCGGTTTCCGCGGTCGTGACTTCGTACCCCGCCTCCGTCAGCGTGGCGCGCAGCCCTTCCAGCACGGTCGGGCTGTCGTCGATGACGAGCACCAGCGGAGACGGCGTCTTCTCCAGGGGGCCCCTCGTCAACTCGCGCGCCCGGGACACGAGCCAGTCGCGGTCGTACGGCTTTCCCACGTAGTCGTCGGCCCCGGTTCGCAGGCCGCGGATCCGGTCCTTCACTTCCGCTTCCGTCGAGAGGAGGATCACCGGGACCGGCGCTCCCGGAAGAGCCCGAATCTCGCCGAGGAAGTCAACTCCGTCGCCGTCGGGGAGCAGCACATCCAGCACGACGAGGTCGTTCCCGCCGATGGCCAGGCAACGCCGCGCCTCGGCCAGCGTCCCCACTGCCGTCACTTCGAACCCGGCCCCCGTCAGGGTCTCCTCGAGATCCCCGCGGATCGTCAAGCTGTCGTCGACCACCAGGACACGCCGCTTCATGCGCGCCCTCCCGCGCCGCGGGTCGCGGCCAGGTCGGTCAGCGCCGGGCCGATGAGGCCCAGCGGCAGCACTCGCTCGGCGGCGTCCAGCTGGATCGCCTCCCGCGGCATTCCGAACACGACGCACGACTCCTCGTCCTGCGCGATCGTCGGAGCGCCGGCGCGGCGAAGCGCGAGCAGGCCGTCAGCGCCGTCGCGGCCCATGCCGGTCAACAGGACTCCCACGGCGGCGCTTCCGAGCTCCCTCGCCGCAGATTCGAAAAGAACGTCGACGGAGGGCCTGCAGGAATGGCGCTCGGGGCCGGAGTGGATCCTGACCCGTCCCTCGGAGACGGCCAGGTGCCGGTCGGGAGGCGGCATGAGGACGCAGCCGGCACCCGGCGAGGGAATGGACTCGCCGTCCACGGCGTGGCGGACGCGAAGCGGCGAAAGGCCGTCGAGCCATTCGGAGAGGGATCGCGCGAATGCCTGGCCGATGTGAATGACGAGGAGAACCGGTAGCGGGAAGGCGGCCGGCAGGGCGCGGAGGATTTCGAGGGAGGCGGCGGTCCCGCCGGTCGAGGCGCCGATGAAGACCGCGCGCAGGGCCGGTCCGGGGGCGCCGGCGGCGGGCGCCAAGGGAAGGGGCGCTCCGCCACGCCGGCCGGTGATCCGCGCACGGGGATGCGTGATGACCCGGATTTTCGCGACGATCCGGAGCGTCGTAAGGAAATTCCTCTCCCAGGCGCCCTCCGGCTCTTCGCCGGTCGGCTTCTCGAGCACGTCGACCGCTCCCGCCGCAAGCGCTTCGTATGTCCTGAAGACTTCACCGCGGTTTGTTGAGGCCGACACGATCAGGATCGGCGTCGGGCAGTAGGCCATGATGTACTCCGTCGCCGCGAGACCCGTCATCACCGGCAGCATCATGTCCATCGTCACCACGTCCGGCCGCAGCCGCTGGCACTGCTCGATTGCGCCCGCCCCGTCCTCCGCTTCCCCCACGACCTCGAATTCCTGGTCCGCCGCCAGCGTTTCAACCAGCTTCCGCCGGACGGTGAGGGAGTCCTCCACGACGAGCACGCGCGTCGTCATGGCTGCCTCCCCGCCAGCAGCCGGGCGATCAGGCGGAGCAGAACCACCTGGTCGAAGTCGCTCTTCACCATGTACGCCACCGCCCCCGCTTCCTCCCCGCGCGCCCGGTCCTCCGCCGAACCGCGCGACGTCACCAGCATCGCAGGCACCCGCGCCTGCTCCGCGTCTCCCCGCGTCACGCGCACGAAATCGAAGCCGCTCATCCCGGGCATCTCGACGTCGACCAGGAAGAGCCCGTACGGGCGTCGCTTCGCCATCTCAATGCCTTCCTCGCCGGAAGCGGCAAGGTCGACTTCGTATCCCGCCGATTCGAGGATGCTCTGCTGGAGCCGGCGCGTGGTGAGCGAATCGTCGACGACGAGAAGGGGAGGCGGTTTTGCGGCGGGCGGGGCGGGCGCGGCGGTGCCGGCCGCCTCGGGGAGCGCGGAGGGCTCGAGGAGCAGGATCGGGTCCCCGGCTTCCGGGATGGAGGCGCCCGCGATCCAGGGTGGCGCGCCGGCCCATGGCGGCACGAGTCTCGTGACGACGCTCTCGGTTCCGTTGACGCGGTCGACTCCGAGGGCGATGGTGCCGGCGCCGGCATCGACCAGAACGGCCGAGCGGCAGTCGCCGGCCGCACGCAACTCGGGGCCGAGCAGCGCGGCCAGGGGACGCACGGCGAGGCCGGCAGAAATTCCTTCGATGCGGTTCCCGGGCGCGAGGCGGACGACCTCGCGGACGGAATCGAGAGGAAGGGCGACGGCGCGTCCGCCGGCCTCGACCAGGAGCGCGCGCAGGGCCGAGAGGGAGAGCGGCACTTCGGCCTCGAAAGTGGTCCCGCGGCGGGGCACGGTCCGCACGCGAACGACGCCCTTGAGGCGCGCCGCAGCGGCGGCGACGACGTCGAGCCCGACGCCGCGCCCGGACGTCCCGTCGGGACGCTCCGTCGTCGTGACGCCGCCCCTCATGATCATCGCCACGACTTCCTCCGGCCCCATCCCGGCCGCTTGCCCGGCGCTCACCACGCCGCGCCGAACCGCCGCCTGCTTGATGGCCTCGGTGTCGAGCCCCCGGCCGTCGTCCGAGCAGGAAACAACCGCGCGGTGCCCGCGGCGCACCACTCGCACTTCGACCACTCCCTCGGGCCGCTTCCCGGCCGCGCTTCTTGCCGCGGGCCCTTCGATTCCGTGCGCGACGGCATTGCGGACGAGGTGCAGGAGGATGTCCTGCAGACCCGCCAGGACATTGGCTTCGAATCGCACGTCGCCGCCGGCTGAGCGGAACTCCACCGACTTCCCGAGCGACCGGGCCGCGTCGCGCGCCGCCCTTTCGAGGGAATCGAAGAGCGCCGCGGCCGGCACCAGCCGCATCCGGTCGACCTGTCCCCGGAGCCCGCGGAGCTCGACCGCGCTTGCCGCCGCTTCCTCGGCGGCGCCGCGCCGCGCCCGCTCGACCGCGTCGCGCGCTTCCTCGATCGGCGCCCTCAGCGCCCTGGGGACCCCGCCAGCCGCTTCATCGCGTCGAAACGCCGTCTCGATCGTGCGTTGCAGCCTGACCCATGCTGTCTCCAGCCCGTCCAGGCGCGCGGTCAAGGACGCCAGGTGGGAGGCGGATTCGCCGGCGGACTCGAAGAGCTGGTCCATCTCGCGGAGCTCGAGGCGGACGGTCTCGAATCGTCCCTCGGCGGCGGGAGCGACCCGGGGCTGAGACTCGAGGGAGGCCAGGCGCGAGGCGATCGCGTCGAGGGATGCGAGGAGGAGGTCGATGGCGGTTCGCGGGACGGGTCCGCCCGATTCGCGGAAGGGCGCGAGGGTGTCTTCGATGGCGTGCGCTTGCTCGGCGATTTCCGGTTGGCGGACGACGCGCGCGGCCCCCTTGAGCGTATGCGCGAGGCGCAGCAGCCCGCGGACGGCGTCCCTGGAGGGCGCGCCCTTCTCCAATTCGAGCGTGCCGCGGCTCAGTCCCTGCGAGAGCTCGCGGGCCTCGATGCGGAAATATTTGAGGGGGTCCTCGGTCATTTTCTAGGCCGGCTTCTCCGCCCGTACGAATTGCGCAAGTTCCCGGGCGAGTGACGCCAGCTGCGACGCGGTCTGGAGCGTCTGCGTGGTGCTGGCTTCTGTCTCCCGGGAAGCCTGCGCGACTTCCGCGACGGCGCCGTTCACCTGCTGGACGGCGCTCGACTGCTGCTTGGTGCTCAGTTCGATTTCGCGTGCGGCCTCGTTCGAAGTGCGCACGAGGTCCGCAATGTGCCGGAACGACTCGGCGACGTCTCCGAACTGCCGTGCGCTCGACTCGACCGCCTTAGCCCCTCCCTCGGTCGCCATGACCGTCGTGTTGACGGCCTGCCGCGTCTCGTCGATGAGCGCCTTGGCTTCCTTTGCCGATCCGCCCACACGGTCCGCCAGCTTCCGGATTTCGTCGGCGACGACGCCGAAGCGCTTGCCCGCGTCTCCGGCGCCCGCGGCCTCGATCGTTGCGTTGATCGCGAGGATGTTCGTCTGCTCGGCGAGCTCCGTGATGATCTCCGCGATGCCCCCGATCTGCTGGGAGCGCCGCCCGAGCTCCAGCATGTGGTTCACAATCGTGTCCATCTGCCGCTTCATCTGTGCGACCGCTTCCTGTCCTTTCTGCACGGCCCCGTCTCCGCCGCGCGCCGAGCCGGCCGCCTGTTCCGCGAGGTGGGAGACGCGCTGCGCGCTCTCGGCGATCTGCCGGGACGTGGCGAGGAGCTCGCTGATGGTGGTCGTGATTTCAGTCATGGCGCTCGCCTGCTCGCGGGCGCCGGTCGCCTGCTGGGTGGAAGCGGCCTGGAGTTCGGCCGACGAGCTCTGGATGTGCTGTACGGCGGTGCCGATCCGGGTGCCGAGGCCTCGTGTCAGCGCGAAGCCGACGAAGGCTGCAAACAGGACGGCCAGGACGCCGGTGACGATCATCAGGTTTATCGCGAGAGAAGCGGCATCCGAAGATGCCTTCTTCCCGTCCGCGACGAGCCTTTCTTCGTCCGCCACAAAGGCCGACAGCTCGCGGGAAATAGTGTCCTTCCTTGGCTGGGCGTCGACCTCGAACATCTGGACGACCGTGGCCAGGTCGACGGCCGTTCGGCGCTCCGCGATGACCTTGTCCACGGCTGAGCTCCACGAGGAGTAGTCCTCGGAAAGCTTGTCGATCGCGCGCCGTTCGGCGTCCGATTTCGCGTTGCCGAGCAGTTGCTTGATGGCGGCCTGGGCGGCGTCGCGGCGCACGCGCAATCGGTCGAGGTAAGGCTCGTCTTTGGTCAGCAGGTATCCCCGCGCGGAGGACGAAGCTCCCTCGACGTCGGCGTGCAGCTGCCCTGCGTCCGCCAGGTTTCGCGCGTTGACTTCGATGACCCTGTCCTTGCTGTCGACGGCGGAGCGAATCGCATAGATCGCGACGACGAGGATCAGCGCGGCGAAGGCCACCGTCACCGCGAACCCCGCTCCCAGCTTCTGTCCGAACGTCCATGAAGTTCCCATGCGTTACCTTTCCTGTTCCGGCGGAATCCTGGATTTTCGAAGTCCCTCGACGACCGACGTCACGTTCAGCAGCGCTCGCGATCCGGCCGACGCGACTTCGCGAACCGCGGCGACCGGAACCTGCGTCACGCCTTCCACGGCGTCGACGCCGAGCGCCGCACCCGCCTCCGCCACGAGAATCCAGCGCGGAGTCGGAACCGGGCCGGGCAGTTCGAGCAGCGTCGCGAGCGCGTAGAGAGGCATGATCTGACCGCGCACCGCAGTGAGCCCGAGCAGCCCGCGCCGCGCGCCGGGAACCGGCACCACCACCGCGCACGGCAGCACGCACGACAGCTCGTTCAGCCGCACGTTGAAACCTGTTCCCGCAGTCGAGATCCGCAGCAGCGACTCCGCCGGCGGCGGTTCGGGCGCACGAGGCAACGCGAAGACCGCGTCGAAATCGCGACGCATCTGCGCAACCCGTTCCGTCCCTCCCGCGTTCACCGTTTCCTCCCTTCGCACGCCTTCAACTCCGCGCGACACAGCTGCACCAGCGCCTCCCGGCCGAACCCGCCGCCGAAGAGGACGAGCCTGGAAGCGTCCTCTGCCGGGAGAAGCGAGAGGGCGCCCTGGAACTGCGCCACCGCACTAAGCACGTCGCCCGCCTTGCGAAGGAGAAGCCCGAGGTGCAGCCTCGGCATCGCGAACGTCGGGTCGAGATAGGCGGCGGCCCTGTCGTGCTCTGCCGCTCCCGCCCCGTCTCCCGCAGCCTCGCGACACTGGGCCATCACGTAGTGCGCCCCCGCGCTGAGGTCGTCCACCTTGAGCACCGAGGCGCAGACTCGTTCGGCTTCCCGCGCGTTGCCGGCGTTCACGAGAAGCGCAGCTTTCATCAATCCCGTGTCCGCATCCGATTCCGCGGCGCCCGGGAGCCCGGAAAGCGCTTCCAGCGCCTCTCCGAACTTCTCGCGGCCGACGAGTTCGAGGATGCGCTCGCGTTCGTGGCCGGCCGCGTTTCCCTTCCGGATCCGCGCCGCCTCCGATGCGGCCGTGCTCGACGCGCCGGAAAGCGCCGCAATCCGGTCCGAGGCGCTCCGGATCGCTTCCATCCAGCTCGTCGCCCCTTCCTCAAGCGCCGACGCCAGGGCCATGGCCCGCGCCGGGGACTCGTCGGCCATGCGCACTTCGTCCAACTCCCTCGCGGGTCCCTTTTCCCTGCGCTGGTAGTAGAACGTTTCGTGGGACTGGCGAAGGTGGAAGTCCTGCGAGAGACCGCGCAGCGTTTCGGCGTGGCCGAGAAAGAGGAACCCGCCCGGGGCAAGGGAGTTCGCGATCCTTGCGGCCACAGCCTTCTGCGTTTCGAGCCCGAAGTACATGATCACATTGCGGCAGAAGATGATGTCCCAGCTCCCGGGGCGCCAGAACCGCGCGTCGTCCACCGTGAGATTCGATTCTTCGAATTGCACGTCGCCGCGAATCTCGTCCGCCAGGACGAAATCCTTTCCCTTCTCGCGGAAGTACTTCTGCTTCATCGCAGGCGGCGTCTCGCGCAGCGACCATGGGGAATAGACCGCCCGCCGCGCCCGGGCCATCGCGGCCGGATTCACGTCCAGGGCGTGGATGGAGACCGGCACCGCAGCCGTTTCCCTCGCGACCATCGCAATCGTGTACGGCTCCTCGCCGGAAGCGCACCCCGCGGAGAGGATGCGGATGCACGTTGCGCCTGCCGCCGCCCGGGCGGGAAGCGCGACCTCGGCCAGCGCGCGGAACTGTTCGGAGTTGCGGAAGAAATACGTTTCACCCACCGTCACCGTTTCCGCGATCGCCCGCGCCTCTTCGCGGACGTCTCGCGAAGGCAGCGCCGCGAGATACGCGCCGACGCCGGCGTACCCCGCTTCGGAGGCGCGGCGAAGCAGCGCTTCCTCGAGTTGGGAAGCGCGCGTTTCGTCGAAGTGCAGTCCCAGCGCACGCTCGACGAACGCGCCGAAGACCTCGAACTCGCGGCGCCAGGCGCTCATTCTTGCCCCCCGCAGACAACCGGAGTCATGAGCCGGGAGACGCTAAGGACGTTCAGAAGGGCTGGATCGATCCGGGCCATAGCGTCCAGGGTTTCCTGCGACAGGCGGCTCGAGAGCTGTGGGGCTGCCTGAAACTCTTCGGCCGGCATGCGCTCAACTCCTGTGACGGCATCGACGGCGATGGCGACGCGGATGCGGCCCGATCGGAGGAGGACGAAGCGACCAGGAGGAGAGTGGGAATTGCCGAGCAGGCGGCAGAGCGCGACGACGGGAGTTGGTTCGCCGCGAATGATGGCGACGCCGGACACGAAGTCAGGGGCGTCGGGCAGGGGTTCGATCCGCAACGGCCGGAAGACTTCGAGGACGTGAGAGACTGGAAGTGCCCAGACCGTGAGGCCGAGTGGAATCAGGAGGCACGGAGGGCCGAGCCGCAGATTCGCGGGTGGACCGAGCGGAATTTTACCCACCGCACCCGTCGACAAAGGAGCCACCTCCATGCCTGATGACGGCCCTCCGAACCGAGTCACCTTCGAGTTACGCAGAAACGAGGCGAAGCGGTGGGGACCCTGCTGAAGCAAATCTTTCCCGTCCCGGTGTGATTGAACCACTTGGCACGAGCGCGCCGCAAGCACGTGTTTACGCGGGATTGAACTTTAGTTCCATCTCATCGTAAACTATTTCCTGTTAATGACTTGCAACTGATCTCCTGGAGTTGGTGGTACCCGAAGAACTTCGCCCTGGGCTCCAGAGCTGTGCGCGCCGTGGGGGGCGCGCTGGGCTTGACGACATTTTCCAGGGCACGGCGTCGCTGGCAGCGTGAATACTTCCGGGGTTCAAGCGCGCAGCGCGAGGCCGTCCGGAGTTGACCGGCCGTCACCCTCGAGTTTTTCCCCCCGGAACCGCTCCTTCTGCTCGGCACTGAGAACGCGTTCTCACTTCGGCGCCGCCACGCCACCTGGGCCGTGCATGTGGCCGTGCTCACGGTTGATGATCGGCGCCTGGTACGGCTTGCCGCCGTACTGGATGGAGAAGCGGCTGCCTCCGCCAGGGGGGCGAGCGGCGAGGTCGGCCCCTTCGTAGTCGAAGCGCGACGCCGTGCCGTCCTGAAGCGCGACGGCCTTGCCCGGAAGCGACACCATTCCGTCGAGGGGGGTGTCGACGTTGAACACGGGGGAATCGGCGAGGAGCAACGGGGTCTTGCCGTCTTCGCCGTAGAACCAGATCGAGACTCTTCCGAGCTTGGCGTTGTAGACATACTCGAAGTAGATGCCCTTCGGTCCGGACACGTCGACCCACTCGCCGCCGTGGGGACCCAGGCGCGCGGGAGGGTCCTTGGCGAGGTCGCCGTCGCCGGCCGGAGGCACGCGGAACTCGAAGTCGCTGGCGGTGCCCTCCTTGAGGTTCAGGGCGCGGCCGCGAAGGGTGGCCGCTTCGTCGAGCGCGGGAATTTTCAGCTCGGGAGCCGTCTTGAGACCGACCGGCGTCTTGCCGTCCTGGTCGAGGGAGTACACGGTCGCGCTCTTCTTGTCCTTCGACATCACGATCTCGAGGCGCCCCTTGAAGTCGGGCACCTCGAGCCACGCGCCGTCCTTGTGTGGCGGGCTCGGCACGGGCGCGGGCTCTTCGGACAGCGCGGCCAGGGCGACGACGAGGAAAGCGGCGCAGGCGGTCGGGCGGATCATGAGACGTCTCCTTGTGAAGGGATCTTAGCGCCGTCGCGTGCGGTTCCTGTGAGCTTCTCACGAAAACGGGCGAGGGCTTCCTCCGATTCCCGGGATCCGGCGGTGTGGCGTTCGAGGGGGTGCTGGCCGAAGAGCCAGAAGATGCCGGGCGTGAGGAGAAACTCCATGAAGGTGACGGTGGCGAGGCCGCCGAGGATGACGGTGGCGACGGGGTAAAGGAGTTCGCGGCCAGGGCGGTCGGGGTCGAGGACGAGGGGGACGAGGGCGATGCCGCTGCAGAGGGCGGTCATGAGGACGGGGACCATGCGCTCCTGCCCGGCGCGGATGATGAGGTCGCGGCCGAAGGGGACGGCTTCTTCGCGCGCGAGGTGGAGGTAGTGGTCGAGGAGCAGGATGGCGTTGCGGGTGGCGATGCCGCCGAGGGAGATGAGGCCGACGAGGGTGGCGACGGAGATGGACTGGCCCGTCACGGCGACGGCGGCGGCCGCGCCGACGAACGCGGCCGGAAGGCTGAGGAGGGCCTGGAGGGCGAGGTTGGCGGAGCGGAAGTGCGCGAGGAGGATGAAAGCGAGGGCGGCGAGCGCCACGACGCTGAAGAGCGCGATGCGGCGGGAGGCGGACTGCTGGGCCTCGAACTGGCCGCTCACCCTGAGGGAGTAGCCGGGGAGATTGGCGAGGCGCTCGCGGACCGGGCCGAGGGCGCGCTCGACGTCGGCTACGACGTCGCCGAGGGGGCGCCCGGCGACGTTGTGCTGGACGACGGCGCGGCGCGCGCCGTCCTCGTGGAAGATCATGTTGGGGGATTTCACGGGCCCGACGGTGGCGACGTCGCGGACGCGGAGCAGCGTTCCGTCGGCGGCGCGGATCGGGAGGTCGCGGACGGTGTCGAGGTCGCGGCCGTCCTCGGCGCGCAGGCGCAGGACCAGCGGGATCGTCGTGTCGCCGTCACGCGCGCGACCCAACTCCTCCCCGGCGAGCGCCATCTCCACGGTCTCGCGGACGCGGTCTTCGGAGATTCCGGCGTCGATGCAGCGCGCTGGATTCGGGGTCGCCTCGATGTCCTCCACGAGCACCTGCGGCTCGACGAAAAGATCCCGGACGCCCGCGACCGGCCGAAGGGCCGCCTCAATCTCCCCCGCGGTCTTCCGCAGCACTTCAAGGTCGGGCCCGTACACCTTGACCGCGACCTGCGCGTTCACGCCCGACAGAAGGTGGCTCAGCAGGTGCGCCAGCGGCTGCTCGACGGACACGCCCGGCCCCGGCAGCTCTTCCGTCACGCGAGCGCGGATCTCCTCGACGATCTCTTCCCGCGTGCGTCCCGAATCCGGGTCGAGCGTCGCGATCGCCTCCGTCACGCTCGGACCATCGACGTGCGTGTCCCCGTCCGCACGCCCCGTGCGGCGGCCGACCGTCTTCACGCCCCGGACTCCCGCGAGAATCTCGTCGAGGCGCTTCGCATAAACCTCCGATGCTTCAAGCGTTGCTCCCGGAGGCAGCATCAGGTTGACCTGGACCGAACCCTCGTTGAACGCCGGCAGGAATTGCGTGCCCCGCGTCCCGAGAAACACGGCCGAGACCATGGTGAGCGACACGAGAACCGACGCGACCGCCAGGCCGTGGGACATGCCGAAGCGGATCAGAACGGCTGCTGCCGGCTTGAGGGACTTCACGAGCCACGGATCCGCAATGCGTTTCTCCAGCCAGGGACCTCGCAGGAGGTAGTGGCAGAGGACCGGCGTCACCGTCAGCGAGACCGCCAGCGACGCCAGCGTGCTCACGATGTAGGCGATGCCGATGGGGGTGAACAGCCGGCCTTCCATGCCGGAGAGGAAGAAGAGGGGGATGTAGACGACGACCACGAGGAGCGTCCCGATGAAGATGGGGTTACGGACCTCGCAGGACGCACGGAAGACGATCCACAGAGCCGGTGACGGGTTTCCTGCAGCCGAATTCTGGCGGAGGCGGCGGAAGACGTTTTCGACATCGACGACGGCGTCATCGACGAGGGCGCCGATGGCGACCGCGAGGCCGCCGAGGGTCATGGTGTTGATGGTCAGACCGCAGAGCTTGAAGACGATCGCGGTCAGGGCGATGGAGAGCGGGATTGCGCTGAGCGTGATGACGGTGGTGCGGAAGTTGGCGAGAAAGAGGAAGAGCACGACCACGACGAGGAGGGCACCGTCGCGGAGGGCGGTCTCGACGTTCCGAACCGAACGCTCGATGAAGTCGGACTGCCGGAAGATGTCGGTGACGAGGCGGACGTCGGGGGCGTCGAGGCCGTTCCGCAGCGCGGCGACCTCCAGGTCGACTCTCCGCGTGAGATCGAGGGTGTCCACGCCCGGCTGCTTGAAGAGGATGAGCACGACGCCGGGTTTCCCGTTCACGCCGGCCTCGCCGAGGCGGACCGGCGAGGGCGCCGTCGCGACGCGGGCGACGTCGCCGACGCGCTTTCCGCCGGGGAGGGGAGCCGACGCGACCTCCGGGCCCGGCGTTGCACGCAGGGCGTCCTCCACGTCCGTCAGCGTCACCGAGTGTTCCCTCAGGCGCGCCGCTTCCACCTCGACCTGCATTTCGCGCGACGCTCCGCCGATGGCGAGCACCTGGGCCACGCCGGGCAGGGCACGGAGGCGCGGGAGGACCTTCGCGTCGGCGAGCGCTCGCAGCTCGGTCGGGGAGCGCGACCCGGATTCGAGCCCGACGAATTGCACCTGGCCCATGATGCTCGCTTCCGGCGTCAGCTCCACTTTCAGGCCCGGGGGAAGTTCGGCTTTCGCCTGCGCGAGCTTCTCTTCCACTCGCCGGCGGTTCGCGGCCTGGTCCGTGCTCCAGTCGAACTCCGCGTAGACGACGAAGAAGCCGCGGCCCGAGATCGAGCGGAGCCTGGCCAGGCCGGGCAGGCCGCGCAGCCGGGCTTCGATCGGGCGGGCGACGCGGCGCTCGACATCCGTGGACGGGAGGCCGTGCGCTTCGACGAGGACGGTCACGACCGGCCGATCGAGGTCGGGCAGGACGTCGACCGGCATGCGCAGGCTCTCGACGGTGCCCCAGACCGCCGCGGCCAACGCCGCCACCACGACGGCGAGCCGCCGTCGAAGAACCAGGGCGATCAGGCGGTTGAGCATCAGTGCGTGTGGCCGATCACGAGACTCTGCGCCCGAAGCGCCAGCGACAGCGCGGGCGCCCCGCGCTCGACGTACGGGTCGCCGACCGCGAGCCGGGAGGTCCGGGCGTCCAGGACCGCGACCTCGGAGTCGCGATAGAGAACCGTCACTTTCTCGGGCAGGAACGATTCGCCGTTGGGAAGAAAGACAACCTTGTCGGGCCCGTCGTCCGCCAGCGCGTCCGCCGGCACCACGTAGGTGCGCTTCACCACCTCGACCGGCACGCGCAGCTCGTATCGCTGCCCGGGACGCAGCGCCCACGTGCGAACTGTGTTGCCCGCGCCGTCAGCGACGGCAGCCAGCGGCACGTTGGCGACGTCCGCGGAAGCCCGCGTCAGCCGGCGGCCAGGTTCGTTCTCGACGGACACCAGCGTCACTTCCTCGAGCGTAGGGCCGTTTCCTGGCAGAAGCGGCGTCGCTTCGCAGGCCGTGGCGTCCTTCAGGGCCGCGACCAGGACCGGTGCGTCATCCCCGCCCGTTTCTGCCCGCACGCGCATCCGCCGCGCGTCGCGCAGCACCGCGATCACCGCGCCCGCTTCGACCCGCTCGCCCGCCGCCACCCTCGACTCCACCAGGTCCCAGTCCGTCGCCCCTGTGGGCGCCGGGATTGTGATCGATTCGCCGGCGGCGCCTCGAAGCGTCGCCACGGACGCGCCTGCGGCGATCACCGAACCGGCGCGCGTCCGGACCTCCACGACGGTGCCCGAGGAAGGCGCCTTGAGAGTGGCCTCCGACCCCGGCACGCTTTCGATGACCGCGGGAAACCTGGCGACGCGAGTCCACGGAGTGCTCTTGATTTCGCCGATGACGATCCCGAGGTTCTTTCGGGCCTGCGCCGACACGGCGGTCGCTCCCGGCGGCGGCGTCTTCGCGGCCGCGGGCGCCGGCCCGGGCTTCCAGATCCGCCAGCCCGCCAGGAGGCCCAGGGCGGTGCAGAGGAGGCTCAACGTCACGTGGACGAGCGCGCTTCGGACCATGGCGTCAATCTCCGCTCAGTGGTGGTGGGAACCGACGAATGCGACGACCAACGACGCAATGCCGGACAGCACGACGACCGAAGCGCTGACGATGCCGGCCCGGGCCGACAGCCAGGTGAACCTGCCGGTCGAGCCGATCGCCTTCAGTCCGATCACGACGGCCAGACCGATGGAAACCAGCGTGAGCGCCAGCCCGATGCTGAATCCAAGGACGAGCAGCAGGCCGTTGGCAGTCTTGCCGATCGAAATCGCCAGCAGCATCACCGAAATCGCCGCCGGGCAGGGAATCATCCCTCCCGCGCCGCCAAAGGCCATGATCTGCCAGAGAGTGGGGCGCAGGCCCTGGTGGACATACTCCGGAAGCGTCGCCGCGTGGGCGCGGGCATGGGCCTCCTCGTCGAGGTCGGCGTGCGAATCGTCGTGCCCTTCAGGCTCCGCCATGCGGAACGGAAGCTCTTCGCGCTTCCCCGACACGACCATCTCCAGGATCGCGTCGAACTCGTGCGGCTCTTCGGGCGCCTTCTCCCCGTTCCAGAGCAAAGGGTCGGCCGGGTCGCGCGCCAGCACGTGATGCTCCACGCGGTTTCCGGGACGCACGATCGACACGTTGACTTCCTCGAGCGCCGCCGGCGCCGACAACGAGAGGCGGAAGCGTTCTCCCGAGTCCGTGTCCACGATGGAGAGGCGGCCGGCGGCGAATCCGCCCTTGAACTCGAAGGGATCGGGGGCGTGGTGGTGATGGGCGTGGGCGCCGGCGTGACCTTCGGGGCCTGCCACGCGCCGGGCGCGCGGCCAGCGGCGCCACACCAGCCACAGGCCCAGGAAGATCACCACGATTCCGCTGCCTGCCTGCAGCCACCACAGGGCGCGGTCCTCGAACGCCTCGCGCCCGAGCCAGAGCGCGAGGGCCGACAGGGCGACGACGACGATGCTGTGCGTGACCGCGACCGACAGGCCGAGCACCACGGCGTCGCGCTTGGTTCCCTTCGTGCCGATGAGGTACGCCGTCGTCAGCGTCTTGGCGTGCCCGGGCTCGAGGGCGTGAAGCGCGCCGAGCATGATGGCGGAAGGGAAGTAGAGGAGCGAGACGTTCATTCGGATTTGCGCCTTCCGGTTTGTACTATAGGTGAGTATAGTATCCGCACCTTCCCGCACAACAGGTATCGGAGCGTCCATGCACACGAGTCGCGACCGCCTGAAACTCCTCAACCGCATCCGGCGCATCCGGGGCCAGATCGACGGCATCGAGCGCGAGCTCGGGACGCACGCGCACGATTGCTACCGCATCCTCCAGACGATCGCGGCGTGCCGCGGCGCCGTCACGGGCCTCATGGCGGAAGTTCTCGAAGGGCACGTTCGGCAGCACATCATCGACCAGCGCCGGTCGCCGACGGCCGCGGAGCGCGACGCGATCGAGGGACTGGTGGCGGTCGTGCGCTCGTTCCTCAAGTGAACGCCGGGACCCACACAACGAGGAAGGCGCGACTCCCGCTCCCCGCTGACCCGGCGCACTGTCCTATTTCGCCGGCTCCGCCCCCGCCTTGAGCGTCTCGCGCGCGTCGGTCCCCCACGCCGTGAGCTCCAGCTTCTGCACCTTCCCCGTGGCGGCGTTCTCGATTTCCCGCTTCACCAGCCCGCCGGGCCACGACGGCTTGCCTTTCCAGTCAAGGGCCGACAGGTGTTCCACCTTCTGGCTGAAGCGGAACGGAACGGAAGCGGAGGTCCAGGTCCGGCTGATGAACCGCGCCTCTCCAGTGGGATAGGCGGTCGTGTAGTCCAGCGAGAGCTTCTCGCACGCGACCTTCTTGTCGCCGACCGCGGCCTCTTCCGCCTCCACGACCGCCTTCCCCTTGCGCGGAGGCTCTTCCGGCGCGGCCGGCGGAGTCTCGTCCTTCTTCGGCGCGGCATCTGGCTCGGGCTTCGGCGCTGGCTCGCGCAGGGGATAGACAGCCACTTCCCGGACCTTCTCTCCGGGCCATCCCCAAACGGCTTCCGTGACCTGGCGGGACTTCCGGTCCACTGCCAACCGCAGGACCGATCCGCTCCACCGAGCCAACTTCTCGCCGCCGGTGAATTCGATCCAGGCCGTGCCGTCCTTCACGGCGATGCACGCCATGCGGCATCGCGACGGCTCTTCCATGACTTCTTCTTCGTACTCGACCCACTCGCCCGCTTTCAGCGCCTCGACGTCGTACCCCTCGAACATCCCTCTCTGGACGAAGGGCTCGTGTGGGTGGGCGGCGGCCGCGCCGGCGAGCGCCAGCATGGCAAGCAATGCTCTCTTCACCTTGATTCTCCCCTAAGAAGCCTGGAGGAAGCATATCAAGGTACGAAGGACGGCGCGGTCGGCGATCGCGGTCGCCCTAGACGACGCGGCGGCCACTGAAGACTCGGACGAGGACGACGATGAGCGCAACGAGGAGAAGCAGATGGAGGACGCCTCCGAGCGTGTACGAGCTCAGCATCCCGATTGCCCACAGAAGGATGAGCAGGACGATGATTGTTTCGAGCATGTGGGTCTCCTTAGTCAGGCCGTTCGCCTTCTTGGGCCGGCCAGCATGCTGACCAAGGCGACGAACAAAGTCGCCCCGATGATGGACCAGACGATCGGCATGGCGACTCCACCGATGGTCAGCATGAAAATCTCGGGGAGTCCGAAAGCTCGTGCGATCCAGGTGCCCAGAAGGGCTCCGACGAACCCGACGGCGATTCCCGACAGGCAACCGCCGTGCGAGTGGTTTACAGCCTCCGCGCTACTTGCGGCGGAGGAACAGCCCTGCGAGGAGCCCCAATCCAGCTCCAACACCGGCGGCCACGAACGCCGACTTCCATGGCGACCCGGTGACGGCTTCGTTGACCGCGTCACGCGTGTGCACGATCCGGCTCGAAGCTCCGTCCTTGAGAGCCGTCAGCTTCTCCGAGGCCGAGTCCTTGATGGAGTGCAGCTTTTCCGACGCAGCCTCCTTCAGGACGGAACCGATCCCGGCGATGTCCGTGGCGATGTGCGACCCCTTCTGGCGAAGCTGATCTGCGTAGTTGTCCTGAGACATGTGACCTCCTCTGTCGAGAGTAGATTCCGTCGCCACCAGGGCGGGGATTTGCGGTTCCGCGTCGTGCGCATCCGCTGGCCTGCGTGCATCGCAACCACTGTGCCGTCCGCACTTCAGAGAGAAGGCGCCGGCCGCCACCCGGGAGAAGGCGGAACAATCTACCGGGTCGGCAAATCTTGCCCACGTGCTCTCGCCTGTGCGATGAGGCGGGGCACGTGCTTTGCGGACTTGTCGGTGATGAAACAGCGCTCCCGAAATCGGCAGGATTGGCGTCCCGTCGTCCGCTTCGCATTCTCGTGGTGGCTGGCTCCAATCGCCGTCGTCTCAATTTCTCGGGACTCGACTCGAGGGCCGGACCGCCGGGTTTTTCTGCTAGGGCGACGGCGGCGGCGATGAGATCGACGAAGCCGGCCGGCCGACCATGCTGCGTCACAAGTCGTGGTTCAATCCCGAAAACGAGCCTTTCCAGGACATGCGCGACGCCTATGCGCCCCTCGTCTGGCAGTGCCGCTACGGGGGCATTGAGGTCCCGAGCCGGTTGTGGAAGTACGTCGAGTTCGGAAGAGGCCGGAAGTACAGCGACAACCAGGCGGAGCACCTCGCGCGGGATTCAAAGGTCCTCGCGAAATTCGACGCATGGACCGACGCGTTCGCGCGATTTGTAAACCGGAAGGGAAGAGCCCCGCCCGGCCGATGGAAAGTGGCGCGCCAGCGCCGCGCTTTGAGGGGACGACGAGAAGATCTGCGGGGGTGCCCCGAAGGTGCCGCTGCCGCTGCCGTGATGGCAGCCGGCCACCCCGATCGCCAGCATTCCTGTCAGTAGAATTCGGAGCATCTTCCCTGCTTGAGTGAAATCGCGCTCCGGCGGATCCCGAATAATGGGATCCCGCACGGTAGTCGGCGCGCGTCGGGCTCGCACGGCAGTTGCACCCCACTCTCCTGTGGCCACGAAACGCCTCCTGACGCTTCTCCACATTTCCGACACTCATATCGCCGAAGGGGACTGCCCCACCGGCGGCGGTCGTATTGACCCTTCGCTTCTGCCCCGCTGGCGCCGCGGGCGGGCCTGGCACGGCGTGCTCAGCCACTCGACGCCGGCGATGCTTGCCCTGGCTGAGTTCGCGGCGCGGCTGCGCGAAACTGAAGGCGCGATCACGATCCACTCGGGAGACCTGACGTCGTGGGGTGCGCCCCGGCAGTTTGCAGCAGCTCACGCGATCCTCCCCGAAGTGCTCCGCGACCCGAAGGCGCTGGACCTCTCAATTCCCGGGAATCACGACCACTGGCCCGGCACCGGAGGGGTCTTCGGCCGCTCTTCCAGCGCGCTGCAACAGCACTTTTCAGGACTCCCCTGGATTCGCCGAATCCCACTTCGCGCCGACCGCCTCCTGACCATCGCGGCGATCGACTCCGACGCCGACGTCGCTCCCTGGAGTAACGCCCGATTCTGGGGCCGCGGCTTCTTCCTCTCGCAGCTCGCGGAGCTCGACGTCCTCCTGCCTCGCCGGGCGCCGGGTGAAGTCCGCGTCCTCCTCATGCATCACTCGCCGTTCATCGACCGGTACCACCTGGGAATCGCGCGCCGAAGCCGCGCGGCGCTCGACCTGTTTCTCCCGAGGCACGGCTTCCGCGTGATCCTGTGCGGACACGTCCACCGCGCCCGCGGTCACCTGCAGATCTGCGCTCACGGGCAGGTGCTGGAAGCGCGCTGCGGGTCGACGACGCAGCGGGATTGTGTTCCCGCGGACGGCACGCACGTCAGGCACGGGATCCCGCAGAACACCCTTATCGTTCACCGGCTCGAAGAGGACGATGAGGGAATGCTCTCGTGGCGTTCCGAGCTGTACCGGCACGGGCTGAAGGGATTCGAACCTGCGGGGAAGCTGGCCGAGCTTCCGATGGTCTGATCGCGGAGCGGAAGATCACAGGTAGGGCGAAAACAGTTTCGCAGCCCCGTCTCTCAGACGCACCAGCATCGACCTCCCGTCCACGTCCTTCAGCGTCACCTTCGTTCCCTGCTGCTCAAGCGCATCGAAGTGCGACTCCAGCGTCGCGCACAGCGCCGGATCGTACGCTTCCATGTTGTACTCGAAGTTCAGCCGCAGGCTCCGGGGGTCGAGGTTGGCGGAGCCAAATAGGACCCATCGACCATCGACAATGACGAGCTTCGAATGGTCGAATGGCGGCGGCGTCTGGATGACCGTGACGCCGGCCTGGATCAACTCCCAGAGATACGCACGGGTCGCCCAGCTGACCACGCGATTGTCCGTTGCTTCCGGCAGCACCAGCCTGACTTCGATTCCCTGGAGCGCCGCGGTCATGATGGCGTGCTTGAGCCCCTGCTCCGGAATGAAGTACGGGGTGACGATCCGTATCGATTTCTTCGCCGCCGAGCAGGCGCCAATGATCGTCCAGTAGATTGTCTCGAGATCCTGGTCCGGGCCCGAAGTGATGCCGCGTGCCATCGTGGCGCCGTCCGGTGCAGGCGGAGGGAACCACTTGTCGCCGTCGAGAGATTCGCCGGAGGCAAACTGCCAGTCCTGGGCGAACGCCCGCATGACCTGGGTGACGACGGAGCCGCGTATGCGGAAGTGCAGGTCGCGGCAACGGCCTGGCCTGGAGGAACCGGAGAAGTGGCGGGCGGAAACATTCATGCCGCCGCTGAAGGCGATCGAGCCGTCAGCAACCAGGATCTTGCGGTGATTCCGAAGATTGAAGTGAAGCAGGCGTGCCGGCGAAAACCCCATGGGGGCGAATGTGCGGACCTGAAGCCGGCGTTTCCGGAACAACTGGCCGAGGCTGGAAACAGAGCTGCCTGCCCCGACGGCATCGACGAGGAGCTTGACCTCGGCGCCGCGCGCGGCGGCGGCGGCCAGTGCGTCGGCGAACTGATGGCCGGTTTCATCGCAGTCAAAGATGTAAGAGCAGAGGGCGATGCTCTTCTTCGCGCCGGAAATCGCTTCGAGCATCGCGGGAAAGGCCTCTTCGCCATTCCACAACGGTTCTATCCGGTTCCCGGCGACCAGGGGTTCGACGCAAACGCGGTCCGCAAGCCGTGCCAGGGGTTCGAGATCGCCGACCGAGGGCGCGCGTTCGGCCACGTCGGGAGCGCCGCGGCGATCCATGGCCCGTTTGTGTGTGAACTTCCGCTTCGCCCGGCGCGACGTCCGGTTGATTCCGAGCACGAAGTAAAGGAGCGGCCCGACGAGCGGCGCCAGCAACGAGATCGAAATCCAGAGCGCAGCGGCACGAGGTTCGCGCCGCCACATCAGCGCGTGCGCCGTCGCGGTGACCACGAGGAGAACCTGGATCGCCGCGAGGATCGCGACGGTGACCTGGATGGCGGGTGGAACGGTGGAGAACGCCATGGGCATCTGACGAGAGTAGTCGGGGAACCGTGGAAAAGGTAGAGCACGGCCCCCGCATCCTCACCCGCGAGTCGCCGCCACGACCCGGCGAAACAACCCGGGAAACCGCCCCAGGACCGCAAGCCCCATCGCCGCGGCCCGTGGCCTGACCGCCAGCGCCGAGAGCGCCCGGCACCATCTCATCCGCGCCCCGAACTCGGCTCTCCAGGCCCTCTCGTAAGCAACAGGTCCGCGCTCGAACATGGCCGCCAGGATCGCGCCTCCCCGCAAAGCCATCGCGATTCCCTCGCCCCCCAGCGGCGCCACCGTGCCCGCCGAGTCACCCACGTACCAGATTCCGTCCCGGTGGCAGCCCGCGAAGCGCGTACGGGGGAATCCCGTCGATACCCACGCCGATACGCGGGGCGCGCTTCCGAGATGGTCCCGCAGAGAAACCGAAGACGCCCGCACCGCTTCGAACGTTGCGTCAAGATCTCCGCCGTGCTTCTTCGCAAGGTCTCGCGGGGCCAGCATGCAGACGTTTGCCCGGCCGTGCCCGACACCGGACAGCCCCGCGTAGCCTCCCGGGAATAGATGCAGCTCGACGCGGTCCGCGGGAACGCCGCCGTCGAATGCGGCGCGGTACCCGAAGCCTGCCAGCCGCGCCCCCGCGCCACGCGACAACGGAAACCGGCCTGTTGCGTCAATGACCGAATCAAATGCTTCACCATCCACCGCTCCAGCGCAGATCGCCTGGACTTCCTGCACGCGCAGCTCCACGCCGGCACGCACCGACGCCGCGCGCAACATCGGATCCAGCTCCGCACGTTCCATCCCGAACGATCCCGGGCGCGGAAGCGGCGCCTCCAGCTCCCGGCCGCCCTTTCCGTAAACCCGCGCCGTCCGGATCGGCCAGCCGCAGGGGCCTACACCCATGGCATCGAGGACGGGAAGGGCCTCGGCCGAGATGAATTCGCCGCAGACCCTCTCCCGGGGCCGCTCGTACCGCTCGTACAACGTCACCCGATGGTCGCGCTTCGCCAGCAGCGTTGCGGCGGCGCTTCCTGCCGGCCCTCCGCCCACGACGGCGATTCTCATGGGCGTTCTCCTGCGAGCGTAAACCTGTGGCCGAAGAACTCGTCGAGGCGCAGCCAGGTCAGGCCGGAGGCATCGGCGAGCGACTGCGCTTCCGGAAGGGAGAATCCCCGGAGCACGGAGAGGGGAGCGTCGTTCGCGGCGAGTTCGCCGTAGACCGAGCTCAGTGCGCGGGCCCAGAGCCAGGCGCGGCGCCTGCGGAGGAGGTCGTTGACGACGATTCCGCGGCGCGCAAGGGAGCCGAAGATTCTCAGGAGGCGGAGGCAGTCTTCGTCGCCAAGGTGGTGGAACAGCATCGACGCCGTCACATAGTCGACCTCTCGAACGGGCATCCGGAACGCGTCGCCTCGCACGATATCGACCACGCCACCCGTCCCGAGCTTGGCGGCTCGCACGCACTCCGCCGCCCGGTCGAGCGCGACAATCCTCAAATCGAATCCGGCGCTTCGTCCCCACTTCGCCAGCGCATGAGGAATGTCCCCCCCGCCCGTGCCGACGTCGAGAACCACGATCCGCTCGCCCGGCTTCCACGACCGGCTCCACCGCCGGAAGTGCCAGAGCACGGCGCGCGTGCCGCCGAGAAAGCGATTGACCCGCCGGATGAAGACGAGGGCGTCGTCCCACAGGTGTTGAGGTTGCGGGAAGTCAATCCGTTCGAGTTTTCGGGAGCGCTGAGTGAAGGAGGGCATGTCACCGGGTCCGTGCCTGGGCCGAGCCGACGCCAGAGTCCCACTTCGACAAGGATTGCGCACGCGCGAAATGAAAAAACCTCATCCACTCTGAGCGCGAAACAAACCCTCGCGGGCCAGGCTACGTCGGACTTGTGACGGTTGCGGAGGCGTTCTCGGTTCCAGGGCCGACTTCGCCCGGCCCACGAGGATTTTTTTCGCGCTCAGAGGAAACCGACTTTTCTGCAAACGCTTTTGTCCATTGGGAGCGCGAGAGACAATCGAGCGCCGTCGGCGGTCGGACCTCACGACCGGCGTCGGTAAGGCTCGACGCCGGCCGCGAGCCCCGACCGCGCGCCGTCGCCCGCTTGTTTCACGCGCTCCGGGAAAACGGCCTGCTGAAACAGGGCCAGCGATCACGTGGTCAGTCTGAGGTGTCGCAGGAGGTCGTAGGCGATGACGGACCAGCGAGCCACACAGGTAACCTTCGGAAGCGTTCGCCCGAGGAATCTGTCGAGGCCCCTGAAACACTTGAGGTCTGCGTTGACCGTTTCGGCCGTTGCCGCACGGAGCTTGTAGATCTCACGGGCCTTGACGTTGAAAGCCGGGCGGTATCCGCCGTCGAGCATTTACGACGGCGGGTTGCGAGCAGGTCCGGGACGGCTCCGCTTTCACTGCCCGAACGGTCAGCGCTATTCGCGCCCGCGTGAACACCGAAGCGCCGCGAAGCCGATGACCCCGCAGACGATCGCGACGACCACGGGCGGCGTCCAGCGATGGTTCATATCGATGATCGTCTCCAGCCAGCGGTTGAACCCGATGGCGCCGAAGACGAGCGCGAGCACCAGGCCGGCCGCCCCGACCGCGAGCGACATCGCATTCCGCATCAGCGTGCACTTCGCCTTTTCCAGCGATCCCGCCACGACATCGCCGAGAAAACTCTGGGCGAGTTGCAGGGTACGGTCCAGGAGTCCTTCGAATTGGGACTTCATGATTTCCTCCTGAACACGAACGAAATCAGGAATCCCGCAAGGAAGGAAAGAGCCAGGCCCGCTGCGGGTTTTTCCTTCGTGAACGTCTCGACCTGGGTCAGCCCTTCACTCACCCACGTCCGCCAGTCCGCGAACAGCTCGCGGGCCCGCTCGCGCACGTCGTCACTCTTCGGTTCTTCGGGCATGAACACCTCCTTCAATTTCGCTGATTCGTCCGGATCCGGGCGGCGTCAATCCCGCCGCACCCTCACTCCTCATTCACCTCTTCCAGGACCCACTCCAGCAGGTCCGCGAACGGCTTTGCGGCCACGGGGACCGGAAGCGGCAGCGGGACCGGCTCGGTCCAGGTCCCCTTCACGACGACGGCGATCAGGAGGTTCTTCGAGAATAAATCGGTGGCCGGGTTGATGGCTTCACGCACGTCCTCGATTCCGACCGGGAGTTCGCCGATCAGGCGCGGCATGAAATTCAGGTCGAGTCCGTGACCGGCGAGGAAGATCTCGCCGTCACCGAAAAGGCAGATGCCCGCGGTCAGGATGAAGAACCGATCGAAATGGAGCCGGTCTTCGAGCACGCGGAAGTCGGTGCGGCAGGCATTGACGACGGTGTCGCCGGGGAGACCGAGGCGCAGGACATTGAAGACCGAGAGAAGCACGGGCAGCTCGAGGAGTTTTCCCTCGTCGACATCGATCCACCCCGCGCCGGTCGTAGCCTGGTCCGGGTCGCCGTTACGCGCGAGAGTCAGGAATCCGTTGAGACTCCCCTCCAGCCTTCTCGCCTCGAGCTTTGTGCCCTTCGACATCTCACGGACGTTGGCGTTCTCCACGTTGATCTGGACCGACCAGCCCTTTTCCCCCTCGCGGCCGATGAAACCCGACAACGACGCGCGACCGCCCAGCGCCTTCGCTTCCACGGCCTTCCATTCGTAACGGTGCGGGAGGACATGAATCGGGGCGTCGATGGGGCCAAAAATCGCGCCGAGGTAGGGAGCATTGAAGCGGAGGAGCCCTCCCTCGATGTCAAACGTCGGCGGAAGGCGCATCGGCTTCCTGGATCGGGGCGGAGCCTCCGGCGGACGCTTGAGGAGCTTCTGGATGTCCAGTTGCCCGTCGGGATCGAGGGTGACGGTGACATCGGGACGGACGATGCGAATCGATTCGAGGGCAGGCTTGCCGGCGCCGGCGATCGGCCGGTCGAGCTGGACGATGACCTTGTCCGCGGTGCCATGGACGCGTCCGGCGCGGTCGGTCAGGGAGACCCCGTAGAGGCGGATCTCGTGGATGCCGACGCTCGCCGTTTCGATTTCGAGGCGCGCATACGACCGCTCGGCGAACCACTTCGAGATGTGGCGGCGCACGAACCATGGCGCGATTGCCCACTTTGTGAGGCCGGCCAGGACCGCGAAAGGAATCACGCCGAAGAGGATGCTCCGTCGCAGCCAGAGGCGACGACGCGGGGACATGGCGCTGCTCCTCCATGAACTCTGCGCTGGACTGAACGGCACGGTTACCGGATCACGTCCACGGCGAACTTCTTCCAGTCCGTTTCGATCGCATCGGCTTCGGGAATCGACTGCGCCCGGACGGTCAGCACGAACCCGCCGCGCTTCACGTGCTCCTCGATCTGCTTCACCCGATTCTCCTCGATCTCCGCGCCGACCATCGCCCCGATGATCCCGCCGACGATGGCGCCGCCCGCTCCCGCTCCCGCGTAGGCCGCGATGATCGGGCCTGCCAGCACAAGGCCGGCACCAGGGAGCAACAGAACGCTTCCGACCGCGATGAGGACGGCCGCCAGGGCTCCAACCGGAGTGCCGATCGCCCCGCCAAGGCCGGCGCCCTTGAACTCCGTGTCCTCAGGGGCAGGGGTTTCCCCGCTCACCAGCTTCTTGTGGGTTTCCGGGGAAAGGACCGCCGAGATGTCTGACGGCTTGTACCCGCGCGCAAGGGCTGCGTTCCAGCCATGCTCCGCGCTTACGCGATCCGCGAAAAGCGCGGTCACGATCGCCGAAACTTTGCGCCGTTCGGGCGCCAGATGGATGCTCATTTGGTTCTCCTGGAGTTGGCCCTCGGGCCGGACGGGCGGATTCTCGTGGGGAACTCAAAAGCAACGCACGTGCCATCGCCAGTCCCCGGCGGACAGGGAACACGTTGCGCGAAATGGGTAGTGATTACCCGCCGCCGGTAGGAATGACCGGACTGGCCCGAAGCGGAATGCTGGAAGTGATGACCAACGGCTCACCCGCGGTGACCAGCACGTTGTCCTCGATTCGGACGCCGCCGACCTGGCGCCAGCGCGCAAGCGCGCTCCAGTCGACCGCGTCCCGGAATTTCTCGCGCTTTTCGGCGCTGTCGAGGATCGCCGGGACGAAGTAAATGCCGGGCTCGATCGTCATCAGGAATCCCGCTTCCAACGGCATGTCCACCCGGACCCGCGCGCCGCAGCAAAAGCGGCCTTCCTCGCGACCCGGCGCGCGGCCCCCGACGTCTCGAACGCCGAGGCCCACCATGTGCCCGATACCATGGGGAAGGAACAGGGCGACGGCGCCTGAGTCGGCGAGATTCGCGGGGTTGCCTCGCAGGATGCCGGCGTCGCGCAGGCCCGCGGCAATAACCTCGGCCGCCGCCCGGTGCACGTCGTGCCACTCCGTCCCCACGCGGCAGCGGCGAATGCCCTCCGCGTGCGCAGCCGCGACGACATCGCGAATGTCCTGCTGCTCAGGCGTGAAGCGCCCGCTTGCGGGATACGTGCGCGTCACGTCGGCGGTGTATCCCGCGATGGCGCCGCCCGCGTCGATCAGCACGACGTCGTCAGCGCCGACGCGGCGCGAGCCGGGCTCGAAGTGAAGGACGGCCGCGTTGGGGCCGGAGCCGACGATGGTGCCGTACCCCGTCGTCTCCGCGCCGGCGCGGAACATCGCGGCTTCGATTTCGATTTTCAGTTCGCGTTCAGTGATGCCGGGGCGGAGAACTTCGCTCGCCTTCGCGTATCCCGCCGCGGTGGCGGTCACGGCGCGCGCGAGGATCGCCAGTTCCGCCGCGTCCTTGGGACGCCGCGCGGCATCCAGCGCTTCGCGAAGGGCCGTCGATGATGTTTCGTCCCCGGTGACGTCCTTGATGGGCGAGCCGAGGGCGGCAACCTTGCGTCTCCTGAGCCACTCGGTGAGCTTCGCGACGTCCTCCCCGGCCGGCGCTTCCGGGTCGCCCTCCCACAGCCGTTCCTCGGCTGTGACCGCGCGCACGAAATGCGTCCACCCGGCGCCGGGCTCCCACGCGAGCACGCTTCCGGAACGACGCTCACCGGTAAGCCAGTAGTAGTGGGGGTGCGGCAGGAACTCGTACGTCTGGTCGAGCCCGCCGGGCTTTCCGATCGGGCTCCCGGCGCCGATGAGCACCGTCACGCCGCTTCCAGCAAACGCGCTCTCCGCCCGGGCGCGCCTCGCCGCGATCGTCGCCTTGTCGAACACGCTCATCCGCGCCGCGCCTCCCCAATGTCCGCGCGGATCTGCGCGACCAGCGCTTCCACGCTCTCGAATTTCCGTTCGTCGCGCAGCTTGCGGGAGAGGACGAGCTCGATGTCGCGGCCGTAGAGATCGCCGGACCAGTCGAGGAGGTGGGCCTCGACCGAGTCGCCCTTGCCCGCCCCGAACGTGGGGCGCAACCCGATATTGACGACGGTGCGATACGCCTTGCCGTCAACCGTGCAGCTCGCAAGGTAGACGCCGCGCGGCGGCAGAAGCTCCTGGTGCAGGTCGAGATTCGCCGTGTGAATGCCGATCTTGCCGCCGCGGCCGTCGCCATGGACGACGGTGCCCATAAGCGACGGCGCGCGGCCGAGCATCGCCGCCGCGTCATCGAGACGGCCTCCTGCGATCGCCATGCGGATCGCGCTCGAGGACACCTTGAGTCCCGCGCGGTCCACCTCGGGGCCGCGGCGCACCTCCACCCCGCGCTTCTCGCCCCACGTCCTGGCGCGCGCAAAGTCGCCGGCGGCGTGATGGCCGAAGCGCTGGTCGAAGCCGAGGATGAGGCCGCGGGCGTGGAGTTCGGTGGCGAGGAATCGCTCGAGGAAGTCCTCGGGCGAAAGATGGGCGAGCTCGAGCGTGAACGGCAGCACGATCGCGAGGTCCGCTCCGGCGCGCTCGATGAGGAGCAGGCGGTGATCGATCGAGGAGATCGACGGCACGGGCGCGCCGCGAAGCACGACCTGCGGATGCTTGTCGAAGGTGATCGCGACCGCCGTGCCGGCGAGCGACCTCGCCCACCGGACCACCTCGCCGATCACCGCCTGGTGCCCCAGGTGCACGCCGTCGAAGACGCCGAAGGTGACGACAGGAGAGGGCAGACCGCTGAAGCGGCCTTCCGGGACGCCGAGGTGGCGCTTCATGCTCAACGCCGCCCGGCGGAAGATTCCTTCGCCGCCTTCTCGAGCGCGCGCAAGGAGCGGGCGTTGGCGGCTTTGTCGATCGCCGAGAATCGCTGGATGATGAGCACGCCGTCGAGGTGGTCGATTTCGTGCTGAAGGACGCGGGCGAGAAGAGCGTCGGCGTGCAGGGTGAGCGCCTCGCCTTTGAGATCGGTGGCCTTCACGACAACCTTCGCCGGGCGTGTGATTTTGCCGTTCACATGGGGAAGCGACAGGCAGCCCTCTTCCGCGGTGGCCTCGCCCTCGCGGCCGACGATTTCCGGATTCACATAAACTCTTTCGCCATCGGGACTTCCGGGCGTGATATTCACGCAGATCAGCCGCTTGCCATAGCCCACCTGCGGCCCCGCGAGCCCCAGCCCCCGCGCCTCTGCCATCGCCATCAGCATCTCTTCCGCCATCGCCCGCACCGCGTCGTCCACGGCCTCGATGCGCTCGGCCGGCGTCGTCAGAATCGGATGCGGGTACTTCAGGATCTTCATGTCGATATCTTACCTGCTCCCGCATGCGTCGCCACGTTGAGCCATGGGTCGTTCCCCGGATCGAGGGGCAGGAGGCTGATTGCAATCAGCCTCCTGCTTCTCGATCCGCTCTCCTTGACTCGGGTTTTCCATGCGCGTACGATCAACCCCTTGCCACCCGGCGGTATTTCAGGAGGTCCATAACCACATGGCGGACGTCGATAAACTCTTCGAGAAGGGCTCCGAGGCCTTCAACAAGAAGAACTGGGACTACGCAATCGAGATCTTCAAGTCGATCTGCACGATGGACCCCAATCATGTGAAGTCCAGGCAGGCGCTTCGCATGACCGTCATCCACAAGTGCAACACGACGGGCTTCCCGGGCAAGATGTCGTCGAGCCTGAAGGGCGGGGCGGCGCAGGCGCAGATCGGCATGGCGAAGGCGGTCGAAAAGAAGATTGCGCTGGCCCAGGACTACCTTTGCGGCGACCCGATGAATCTCCACGTGCGCATCGCTCTGGGGAACGCCCTCAAGGAAGGAAATTTCGTCGACGGGGCGATCACGGAGTTCGAGCACGTCCTGCAGAACGAAGCGAGCAACAAGGTTTCGATGAAGGCGCTGGGCGACCTTCATCACAAGAAGGGCGACACCAAAAAGGCGATCGAGTACTACACGAAGGTCCAGGAGATCGACCCGACCGACCGCGACGTGACCAGCGGACTCAAGAACCTGCTCGCGCTGAATACGATCAAGGAAGGGAACATGGAGAACCGGAAGGATTTCCGGGACTCCCTCAAGGACAAGGAAGGCGCTTCACGCGCGGAGCAGGACAAGCACGGCATGAAGACGGGCGCGGAGGTGGACGAGGAGATCAGCCGCCTGAATGCGCAGGTTGCGGCGGACCCGAACAACCCGTTGCAGGCCAAGACGCTGAAGAAAATCGCCGAGATGCAGAAGAAGAAAAAGGACTACGACGCGGCGGTGGCAAGTCTCGAGCGTGCTAAGGCGCTGGATCCGGCCGACGGCACGATCAAGATGAAGATCGGCGACATCAAGGTGGAGAAGCTGGACATCAAGGTGGCGGCGGCGAAGCAGGCAGCGAGCGGCGACGTGAACGATCCGGCGTTCAAGGCGGCGTACACGGAGCGCGTGAAGTTCTGGGTCGAGGAATGCCTGCGCCGCACGAAGGACCATCCGACGGACATGACGCTCAAGTACGAGCTCGGGCGCGCCTACTTTGCGGCCGGCATGATCGACCCCGCGGTCGGCGAGTTCCAGCAGACGATCAAGGACCCGAAGCGGAAGATCGACTCGATGACGTACCTCGGGCGGTGCTTCAACCAGAAGAAGATCTACGACCTCGCGGCAACTCAGTTCACGAACGCGCTGACGCTGGCGCCGACCACGGACTGGGAGATGACGCTGCGGTACTACCTGGCGGATTCGTACAAGTCCATGGGGAAGATCGAGGACGCCAAGGGCGAGTACAAGAAGATCATGAACATCGACATCAACTACAAGGACGTCTCGAAGAAGCTCGAAGAGCTCGGGTAATCCCAGGCGACGCGCGCGGGCCTCAATTCGCGCGCAACGAGGTCGAAACAGGAGACAGGCAGCGGCATGGCTCATTCAAGGTCAGCGAAGAAGAGGGTCCGGCAGTCCGACAAGCGTCGCATCGTGAACCGCGCTCTGAAGGCGCGCTTCCGCAGCCAGATCAAGAAGGTTCTCGGCCTCGCGAAGTCCAAGGGCGAGGGCGTGCAGAAGGAATACCGCGAGCTGGTGAGCTGGCTGGACAAGGCAGCGGCCAAGCACGTGATTCACAAGAACGCGGCCTCGCGCTACAAGTCACGCGTGGCGGCGCAGATCAAGTCGCTGGCGGCGGCCGCGAAGTAAAGCGGCGCCGCGGAAGCGGCGGGAGGTCCCGGTGGGCGCAGGAAAGTGGATTCTGGTGGCGGCCGCGTGCGCGGCTTCGCTGGGGTGCGACACGAAGCCGATCGGCCCGAAGCCGGGGGCCGGCGGGGCGGGCTCCGGGCCGCGCCAGGAAGTCGACACCGCGAGGAAAGAGACCCACAACCCCGCGCCCCTCATCGACCCGATGGGGTCGCTACAGGTCTACAAGGGAGCGAAGCACGACATCCAGTGCCCCACGAATCTCCGGAGCATCGGCGCGTGCCTGCTCATGTACACCACCCGGACGGGCGAGTATCCGCCGCCCGGCGCGTTTTTCCGGAAAATGCTCGAGTCCGGCGACATCACCGACTTCAACATCTGCGCGATTCCGCGCTCGAACGCCACGCGCGACGAAGTCCAGGCCCAGATGGGCGAGAAGGCTTACCGCGTGACGATGGACAAGCTGAACGACTCCACCTCCACCGAGAAGCCGATCGTCTGGGACCCCGTCCCCTTCCAGGACGGCCGCCACGTCCTGCTCCTCAGCGGCACCGTCGTCGACGTCACCGAGGATGCGTTCCAGGGGATGATGGCGAAATGGGAAGGGAAGTAAGGCCTACCTCAGCCACATCAGCACGTACATGTCGTAGAGCGCGTGCGTGTACACCGCGACCGCGAACCCCCTGAACCAGTAAATCAGCCCGAAGATCGCTCCCGCCAGGATTCGGAACGTGAAGACCCAGACCGTGAAATCGTCGCCCAGCGGACCGAGGTGATGCACGGCGCTGAAGAGGGTGCTTGAGAAGAGAAGCGCCGCAAGGAACGACTCCATCGGCCCGAACTTCATCCCCTTACACAGCGCGACCAGGCCGTTCATGAGGAGAAGGCGGAAGAGCAGCTCCTCGTGCAGGCCGGCCCCCGCGCTCATCACGAGCGCCGTCAGCGGCCCGCCCGCCCCCGGCTCCGCTCCCATGTGCGGCGGCGGGATGTGGAGAATCCGGGCCATCACGAAGATGATCACGCTTCCAAGGAAAAACGCATACAGCGCGCTTTCGAATAGAAGGGGCACGACCATTCCCACCTGCACCCCCTCTTTCTTGCCTTTCTGCGAGGCCGCCATCACGAGAACGCACGCGGCGACGCTCACGTTGACTGCGATGTACGCGATCAGGTTGAGATTCCGGACCATGTACGCCGTGAACAGGTCCGCGCCGTTATAGACCGGCCACGTAAGCAGAACTCCGAGCTGGTAGACAAGGTAGAGCGGCACCACCAGCGCCATCGACGTGATCAGGTTGTAGCGCCACTTCGACGGCTGCCCGCCGGCTGCCTGCGGGCCTTCCGTGATCGTCGTCATGGCGCTTCCTCAACCCGGGGATCTTCGCCCATCGCCCTCATCAGGCGTTCGGCCTTGGCCGCGACGCCCGAATTACCGGCATTGGAAGCGACGATGTAGGCCGTGTGGATCGCATGCCGGTCCCGCGGCGCCAGGTCGAGCATCCTCTCGAAGTTCGCAACCCCTTCCTCGACGCGGGCCGAATCGCGGCAGCAGAGCCGGCCGAGATGGAAGAACGCGCGGTAGTCGCGCGGGGCCTGCGCGGCCGACTCGGCGAACAGCTTCTCCGCCTCCCCGGGGCGCGACGTCTCTTCGAACAGGATCCCCAGCGCCGTCCGCGCGTCCAGGTCCCCCGGCCTCGCCTCGAGCAACTTGCGAAACGTCTTCTCCGCAGCGTCCCGCTCGCCGCTTCGCATCTCGATCATTCCACGCTGGTACATCAATCGCGGTTCCGCCGGCGCCAGGTCCTGCGCCCGCCGGATCGCGCGCGACGCTTCCTCGAAGCGCCCGCATTCGCGGAACCAGACGCCGAGTTTCTCGAGGGTCAGCGGGTCGTCCGGCGCCCTGGAGAGGGCTTCGAAAAGCACCTTTTCGACGCCCGCCTTGTCGCCGGAGTGGTAGAGGACGGTGGCCATTGTGTGAAGAGGCAGGAGTTCTTCCGGGAATTCCTTGCGTGCCTGTTCCGCGGCGACCTTCGCGCTCTTGTGGTCCGTCTTCATCGTGAACGCCCGCGCGAGGCCATCGTAGAGTTCCGGCGACTTGCCGCCGGCCGCCATCGCGGCGCGCCAGGCCTCGATCGCATCCTCGGGGCGTTCCAGCTCGAGAGAAGCGCGGGCGAAATCGATGTGGACCTGCGGGTCGGAGTCGTCGAGAAGCCGGGCCTTTCCGAACAGATCGACCGCTTCCTCGAGATGCCCCGCGTTCGCGAGAACGGCACCCCGATGGTGGTAGTAATTCCGGAGGAAGCGGCGGTAGTCGGTGTCGTCGGGATCGACGGCGAGGTAGGCCTCGCAACCGCGGACGATGGCCTCGACGGTGGGCCCGGATTCGGTCAGCGCCCGCCGGGTTTCCGGGGTCAGCGGCACGGACTTGTCGCGCGGCAGGCCGAGGCGATCGGCGAGGAGGGGAGGAAGAGTGATGAAGTCGAGGTTCATGCCGTGGGAAGCGGGCGGGCCTGTCGTGTCGCCGCCCGCGTCTTCTTCGGGTTAGGACTCGATCAGGACGTCGACCGCGGAACCGCCGATGTCGATGCGGAACGACTGGAGCGGCATCTGGCGGACGACGACTTCTCCGGTCGTGTCGGTCGGGCGGGTGCTGTAGGTCCTGCGGGTGCCGCGGGCCGTCACGGTCACGGGCACGCCGCCGGCAGCTGCGCCGCCGGACTTCACGCGCAAGCGGACGCCGACTCCGGCCTGCGTCGAGGAGACGTCTGCCAGCACGTCGCGATTTCCGGACTTCCAGGAAAACGCCTTCACGTGTCCGTCGTCGTCGATCTTGATCCCGTCGGGGACTTTGACGATCTCCAGCCGGTTCGGCCAGCCGCGAAGCTGGATTTTCGGCGAGCCGTCGTCGGTGGCCGGCGACGGAACGGCCGGCGCGGTCGAGACGGTCCTTTTCGGAATCGCATCGTTCGTCAACGGCGGAAGCGTGCGCCCCTCCCGGGCCGCGAGGGCGCGGAACACGTCCACGGCGCGCGCGAGTTCCGCCGGGGAGGCGACCACGCGTTCATCGACATCCGCGCGTCCCCCGGCGCTCCACGCCGCGAGGTCCGCGATCGGCAGCCCGCCTTCACCCACCGGCTTTGCGGGTTCCCAGGAGCCGAGCACCGCGTCCGCCACGAGCGCCGACAGCCGCGCAATCCGTCCGGTCGCCTTCACGGCGGACATGGAAGACTCCATGGCCTCTGCAATCTTGTCCGCCTGGTCCTTGGGGAGGTCGTCATCGATGAAGCGAGAAAGCTGCTCGAAGGTCGGTCCGCCCGCCTCGGGGTCGTAGATCGACTTTCCCTGCATCAGCCGCTTCAGCACCGTCTCGCGCGCCGCAGCGAGCCGTTTGCCGGCGGTCCCGGGGGCCCAGCCGATCGCCGCATCCATTTCCGCGGGTGACACGGCGAGTCCTTCGCGCGCGGTCACGGCCCAGGCGGTCAGTTCTTCGGCCGACTTTCCGGTCGCCCGGGCGAGGGCGAATTTTTCCAGGAGCTTCGCCCGGTCCGCGCCGCCGCGGGAACGCCGGCCTGCTTCCGCGCGGGCCAGTCCCCAGAGGACGTCGCGGGCCGGCTTGTCGGCGAGCACGGCGAGGGCGGCGACCTCGTCGGTCGAGAGAAAACGCGAGCCGAGGAGCACGAGCTTGAGAAGCCCCGAGTCGAGCGGCGGGACGTCCTCGAGGACGCCGGAAACGTTCAGCGCTTCTTCGCCCGCGGCGGGCGCCGAGACCTCGAGGCCGGCAGCCCAGCCGGAGTAGATGTCGCGCAAGGCGAACAGCAGCGCATTCTCAACAGGCCGTAGCGCCTTGACGCGAGGAAGCACTCCGCCTGCGTCCCACGCCTTGACGGCTTCCGCAAGGAACGGCTGGCGCAGGCCGTCGGGGCCGCCGAACAGGACGGGCGCCTCGTGCATGAGAGACATCGCCCGCTGAAGAACGGCTTCGCGGTCTCCCTGGGCCCAGAGGTCATCGAGGATGGGCATAGAAGAGTGATTATAGGGGCTTGGGCGCGGAGCGCCATGAAAGGCAGAAGAAGAGGAAGAACGACAGGGGATGGGGGCAAGAGGGGAGCGGGATTGGGGGGGGCTGGGGCTTGGGCTTGGGATGGGGCAGCGGTTGACATGGCG
>JBBTCT010000031.1:0-116485 GCA_038060895.1 Planctomycetota bacterium | reverse complement strand
CCCCCCCCCCCCCCCCCCCCCCCCCCCCCCCAACCCTCGCCCGCCTGCACCCCATCCCCTTCCGTTTTGCCGCATGACGTTCCCTCCCCTTCCCATCCCGTGCTGCGCCGTCTAACCTCCCCCTCTCAGGATCCGCGCCCGTCCGGCGCGCGTACCTCCCCCGCCGATGAACAAGGAACTCCACTTCCGCTGGGAATGGGACCTCAAGTCCCCGCCGGAAGCGATGTGGCCGTTCGTGGCCGACACGAACCGCTTCAATGCGGACACGGGTATCCCGGAAGTGAAGCGCTCCGAAAAACAAACACCGGGCGCCGAGCGGCTGACGATGAACGTCTCCGGCATGACGCTGGAGTGGGACGAGGCGCCGTTCGAGTGGACGGCGCCGCGCAAGTTCGGCGTCGTGCGCAACTACCACGCGGGCCCCCTTGAGAAGATCCGCGTCGCCGCCGACCTCGAGGCGGCGCCGGGCGGCGGGAGCCACCTGGTCTACCAGATCTGGATGACCCCCCGGGGACTGCTCGGGAAGCTGGTGTTCCCGCTGCAGATGAAGTGGCGGAGCTACCCCGCGTTCAACGCGGTTTTCCGCAAGTACGACGCGATCGCGCAGTCGGGGAAAGAAGAAGTAACGGCGGCGGCGGCGGTTTCGCTGGCGCCGGGCGCCGAGCCTCGACTGGCGCAGATCGGAAAGGCGCTCCGGGATGAGTCGCTGGATGCCGACCTGGTGGAGCTTCTGCTCGAATACGTGCGCACGGGCGATGACCTGTCGCTGATGCGGTTGCGTCCTTATGCGCTGGCGGACCGCTGGCGGGCGTCGCGAAAGCGGGTTCTCGAGATCTGCCTGCACGCGGTGAGGGCGGGGTTGCTGGTTTTCCGGTGGGACATGCTGTGCCCGTCGTGCCGCGGCGCAAAAGGAGTGGCCGAGACGCTGTCGGGCGTGAAGAAGCAGATTCACTGCGATTCGTGCAACATCGACTTCGACGTGAACTTCGAGAGGTCGGTCGAGCTGACGTTCCGACCGAACCCGTCGGTCCGGAAGATCGATCTCGTGGAATTCTGCGTCGGCGGACCGCGGGTAACGCCGCACATCGTCGCGCAGCAGTTGCTCGCCCCGGGCGAAAGCCGCGCGATCGCGCTGGCGGTGGAGCCGGGCGCCTACAGGGTCCGCGCCCGCTCTGAACGGGGAGGCCAGCACGTGCGGGTCGAAGCCGGCGGCGCCGCGGAATCGACGCTGGCGGCGACGCCGGAAGGATGGCCCGCAGCCGAGACCGTCATCGCCCCGAAATCCACCGTACGTTTCGAAAACAAAACTTCGGTTCCCCAGCTCATGCTCCTGGAGAGGACCGCCTGGTCCGACAACGCCGTCACCGCCGCCGAGGTCACCGGGCTCCAGGTCTTCCGCGACCTGTTCGCCCGCGAAGCGCTCCGCCCCGGCGAGGAAATCGAGGTCGGCTCCCTCTGCGTCCTTTTCACCGACCTGCTCGAGTCGACCCGCATGTATCGCGAAATCGGAGACGCGAAGGCGTTCGGCCTCGTCATGCAGCACTTCGATGTGCTCAAGCGCCACATCGCCGACGAGGACGGCGCCATCGTCAAGACGATCGGCGACGCCGTCCTGGCGGTTTTCCGCCGCCCCGTGTCGGCAGTGCGCGCGCTGCTCAAGGCTTCCCGGGAATTCGCCGAGGCGAAAGCCGGCGGACGCCCGCTGATGCTGAAGGCCGGGATCAATTACGGCCCGTGCATCGCCGTGACGCTCAACGACCGCCTCGACTACTTCGGCTCGACTGTCAACATCGCCGCCCGCCTCGTCGGGCTCTGCAACGGCGGTGACGCGGTGATCTCAGCCGAAGTACGAAAGGATGCGGAAGTGCAGGCGTATCTCAAGGAGGCGCGGCACCGCGTCGACGACCTTCGCGCGGCCCTGAAAGGATTCGACCAGATGCACTTCGACCTGGGGCGGATCGTGCCCACGTGGGCGATGGCGAAGAGCGACCTCCCGTCCACGCCGAAGACCGTGAGATTCTGAAGCGGGGCTAGCGGACGGGCGTCCCCCCGGTCCGGTGCAGTTTCGAGGCATGCCACGGCGCCAGCCGGGCTTTGATGCGCCATGCTTCGCCGTCCAGCGTCCGCTCGGTGACCCGGGCGTTCTCCGCGAGGTAGGCCAGCAGCCGCCCGTCCGCGACGGACACTTCCAGCGAGACGTCGACCAGGCGCCGGTCGAGGTGGAGAGCCACTTCTTCGTCCAGTGATTCCATCCCGTTTCCCGTCCGCGCGCTGATCTCGATTGCCCCGGGGAATTCCGCCCGCAGGACTTCATACTCGACCCGGTCCTTCACGGCGTCCATCTTGTTGAAGACCAGCAGCCGGTCCTTGTCCGCGCACCCGAGTTTCTTCAGCACAGCATCGACGGCCGCAATGTGGGCGACCGCGTCGCGCGCGGAAGCATCGACCACGTGGAGCAGCAGGTCGGCGTGGATGACTTCTTCCAGCGTCGCGTGGAACGACGCCACGAGGTGGTGGGGGAGGGCGCGGATGAAGCCGACGGTGTCGCTCGCCATGACCTTCATGCCGCCGCGCAGCTTCCACGTGTGAGTCTTCGTGTCGAGCGTCGAGAACAGCTTGTCCTCGACGAGCACGTCGGTGTGCGTGATGCGGTTCATGAGCGTGCTCTTGCCCGCGTTCGTATAGCCGACGAGCGCGACGGTGAAGTTCTCCCCGCGCGCCTTCACCTCCCGCG
This sequence comes from Planctomycetota bacterium, assembly GCA_038060895.1. GTDB lineage: Bacteria > Planctomycetota > MHYJ01 > WSZJ01 > WSZJ01 > WSZJ01. Next base: position 113,751 of record JBBTCT010000031.1, on the reverse strand, counting down.
TTTTCCGCAGGTCGATCTCCGCCAGCTCGCGCTTCAACGCCACGATCTGGTCGCGCGCGATCCGCCGGTCGACTTCCAGCTGCTTTTCACCGGGCCCGCGCGTTCCCATGCCTCCGCTCGTTCCCCGGCCGCCCGCGATCCGCTCGAGGTGCTGCCATTGCCCGCGCAGCCGTGGCATCGTGTATTCGAGCTGGGCGACTTCGACCTGGAGCTTGGCCTGTTTCGACCGCGCATGCGTCGCAAAGATGTCGAGGATGATCTCCGTCCGGTCCAGCACCTTCAGCCCGATGCCCTTTTCCAGGTTCTTCACCTGCGCCGGCGAAAGGTCGTGGTCGAAGACGATCGTGTCCGCCTCGAGCTCCTCCGCCTTCGACTTGATCTCCGTCACCTTCCCCTCGCCGACGTAGCTCCCCGCGTCCGGCTTCTCGCGCCGCTGGATCACCTGGCCCACCACCGTCGCTCCCGCCGTCTTCACCAGCATCGCCAGCTCGCGCTGCCGCTCTTCAAAGTCCCCTTCGTGCCCTTTCAGCTCGACCCCCACAAGCAGCACGCTCTCCCGGATCACCGTCTGGTGGCTCTGTTTCAGCGAGTTTTCTCTCTTCCGTTGAGGGTCAAGGGCGGGCGCGGACCTCGAGCTTCACGAAGCGGGCGTCCGGCCAGGCCTCTGTTTCATCGCTCACGGTCTTCCGCCGGCCTGCGGGAATTTCGACGGCCTGCCATTCTCCGGCGCCGAGGGCGTTGTCGGACGAATCTTTCCAGATCGTGCGGAACTCGAGGGAGAGCGTCGAAGGGCCCTTGTTCTCGAATTCAGCTTCGTAGTAGCCACCGGGCTCGTCCTTGCCCGGGACGACCATCCGGGAGACGAGTACGGCGCCGTCGAGGAAGGCGGCGCCCGCGCGGGTGACGTCGAACTTGTCCTCCGGGCGGGACTTGTCCAGGTCTTCTGGACCGGGGCCGATCGAACACCCGCAGAGGGCGGCGATGAGCGCGAGGGCGCAGGCGAAGAGGCGCATGTGAGGAAATTGTAGCAGACCCGGCCGTGGAGGTGGGGCGTTGGGTGAGCGTGCGGCCCCCAACAAAAATGGCCCGAGGAGACAATCCTCGGGCCGGTGCTGGATAACGGGCCGGGACAGCTAAGGTCCGCGCCAGTGGCCCCGCCGCCCGGCCCGCACCATTCCAGCGACAGTCAGGTAAAGCAATGCGCGTGCCCTGACCAGACGGAATTGCTAAAGTGTTTCTCCGCTTGGGTTTGCGTCACTCGACGACTCGAACGAGTGGCGAGAAAGCGTACGAGTTTCGTACGCACCGACTTTCTTTGTTACGCCTCTTCGCCCTTGCTCTTCAGCCCGTGCTTCCCGATCAGCACGCTCAGCTGCGGCCGATGCACTCCCAGCTCGCGCGCCGCAGCCGCCACGTTCCCGCCCGTCCGCTTCAGCGCCGCTTCAATCATCTTCCTCTCCACCGACAGCTTCGCGCCTTTCAGCGTCCCGCCCGTCGGTACCCCGTCGGCACCGGCGCTTCCCAGCACCTGCGGCGACAGGTGCTCGGGATCGATCAGCCCGTCGGCCATGATCGCCGCGCGCCGGATTTCGTTCTGCAGCTCGCGCACGTTGCCGGGCCACGAATGCCTCACCAGCGCCTTCATCGCGCGGTCCGAAACGCTCGCCCGCGGCCGGCCTGACTCCTTCGCGATCTGGTCCAGGAAGAACTCGACCAGGATCGGGATGTCCTCGCGGCGCTCCCGCAACGCCGGAAGCCGCAGCCGCACCACGTTCAGGCGGTAGTACAGGTCCTCCCGGAACGTCCCCTCTTTCATCATCACGTCCAGGTCCCGGTTCGTCGCCGCCAGGATCCGCACGTCCACCTTCCGGTTGTCCCGCGCACCGACGGGGCGGATTTCTCCCTCCTGAAGCGCCCGCAGCAGTTTCTTCTGCATCTCGAGCGACATGTCACCGACTTCGTCGAGGAAGAGCGTGCCGCCCGACGCGATTTCGAACAGCCCCTGCCGGTCGCGGTCGGCGCCCGTGAACGCGCCTTTCTTGTGCCCGAACAGCTCCGCTTCGAGCAGAGTCTCCGCCACTGCCGCGCAGTTCTCGGCCACGAACTCCGCCCCCGCGCGCCGCGAGCCGAAATGGATCGCCTTGGCGAGGAGCTCCTTCCCGGTTCCGCTCTCGCCCTGGATGAGAATGGGCGCGTCCGTCGCCGCGACGCGATCGACCAGCCGCTGCAACTCGAGCATCGCCGGCGCGCGCCCCACGATGTTGCGGGCCTGGAAGCGTTCCCCGAGCTCGCGCTTCGACGTCTCCAGCTCCTGCTCCACGTTAGCGAGGCGCTTCGTCTGCTTTTCGAGCGCGTCTTTCAGCTGCCGGTTGAGCGCCTGGATCTGCATGGACTTGCGCGCGTCCTCGTCGTAGAGCCGCGCATTTTCGATCGCAACCGCCGAGAATGCCGCGAACGCGGTCAGCAGCTTCACGTCGTCCGGGTCGAAAACGCCTTCCCTCTTGTTCATGACCTCGAGCACGCCGACGGTGCGGCCGTCGGGCGTGAGGAGGGGAGCGCAAGCGACGGTCTTGGTGCGGTACCCCGTCGAGCGGTCGGTTTCGGGCGTGAAGCGCGGATCGTCGTAAACGTCATCGACGGCCATCGCCGTGCCCGTTTTGCAGACGTGACCCGCGAGTCCGCGGCCGATCGGGAGGCGGATTTCCGTGACCTCGGCGCGCTGGGCGATCTTGCTGAAGAGTTCTCGGCGTTCGGAGTCGTAGAGGAACAGGGTGGAGCGGTCGGCGTCGAGGACGCGGGTGACCTCGTCCATGATGCGCGCGAGGAGCTTCTCGACGTCGCGTTCCTGCGTCAGGGCCAGGGCCGCGCGGAGGAGGCCGATTCGGTCCCGGGTGGCGCGTTCGCTCAACTCCGTGTCACTCTCATCGGACCGCCCCGAGTTCCTCCGTAAACCGCTTCACCCGAGCCTCCGCGACGGCCGCTTCTTCCGTCGCGTACCCGGCGCCCACCAGCGCGGCGTTCGCCCACGCCGAAGCGGCCTGCTCCTGCGCTTCCGTCCAGCCGGCTTTCGCCCTTTCGGCAGCGCGGTCGCAGGTGGCGCGGAAGGATTCTTTGCCCCATTCGGGCGTGAAGGGCCAGGACTCCTTCGTCGGGCGGATGTCGAGGACGGGCTCGCCGTCGAGGGCGTGGCGAAGTGCGGAGTGAGCCATTTCCTGCGCGAGAAGCGCTGCGAGGGCGTCCTCATTTCTTGCGGCCTTCAGCGCGCCGACGGTGATGAAGACGAACCCGCCCGGTGCGGACCACGTCGAGACGTGCGTGTCCCTGACGATATAGAAGCGCCAGCCGTCGTACGGGTCCGGGCGTGCCGAAGCGGCCGCCACGACGCCGCCGACGCGCGCCAGGTATTCCCTCGCCTTGACGTCGGACGACAGTTCGTGGCCGAGCGTCAGCCGGGCCGCGATCGAACGGCCGTACGCGTATTCCTCCGCCTGCGTCAGCGGCGTCGCCGGGTCGAACGGCGGCTCGCGCTTCGGCTCCGACGCGCATCCGGAGGCGATGAGCCACGCAAGGACGCCGGCCGCAGCGGTCTGCACGAGTTTTTTCATTTCGGGCCCCGCAGTCCGCCCTGCTCGCGGAATTCTTCGAGCGCCCACGCCGACGGAGCCCGCCCCGTATCCCGCACGGTCGGGTTCTGGACCCAGTCATTGGCGGCCTGGTCCGCCGCCTGCACGTCTTCGGGATAAAACGTTCCCGCAATCCGGATCGACAGGAACGGATCCTTCAGCTCTTCACCCTCGGCCGCCAGCGCCGTCCGGTGGATGTATCCCTGGTGTTCTTTTTCGGTGAGTCGGACCCAGTCGCCCTCCAGCACCCCATCCACGTCCTCGCCGTGGCTGAGCTGGGACGTTCCGCGCGAAAGTCCCGACGCCTTCTCTTTCACTTCCGCGCTTCGCACCGCCACGGTCCATTCCACGCCTCCCGCCGCCAGCGCTCCTGCCAGAAGCGCCGCCGCCGCGGCCGTCCAGGGCATCCGCATCTCAGTCTCCGGAAAGAGAGCGGAAAGGGCGGACCGGGGGCCCGCCCTTTCCGGGAATCGCTACTTCGGTGGAGGCGCCGCCGCGGGAATCGACGGGCTCTTGGACACGTCCTTTTCGAACCTCTGGTCGCGCGACTCGTTGCCGCGGCCCTGCAGGTTTCCCTTCTTGATCGTCGTGTCGATATTCTCGATGCGCTCTTCCGTGTCGGGATAACCGGAGGAGGCGCAGCCGCCCAGGAACGCGGTCGCCGCGAGGACAGCGCCCGCCGCCAGGGATTTTGCGTTGATTCTCACTTGAGGTCCTCCCCGTGGCGCGTGCGCTTGATGAATTCGATGAGCCCTTGCGGGTCGTAGCCGGCATTGGCCGCGAACTTCGCGCCCAGCTCGTCCGCCTTCAGCTCGTACTCCGTTCCGAGACCGCCCGCCGCCTTCGTCGCCAGCTCGCCGCACATGCCGGTGAACTGCTTGGCGTACTTGCCGACCAGCTCCGGCGAACGCGCCGCGACTTCCTCGCCGACAGCCTCGAACGGGATGCTGAACTTCTGCTGCTCCAGGACGTAGCGGATCCCGTGCCGGTCCATCACGTGCCCGATCTCGTGAGCGAGCACGCAGGCCAGCTCGTCTTCGGTCTTCATGGCCCGAAGAGCCGCGGTCGTGATGAACACGAACCCTCCGGGCGCCGAGAACGCGTTCACGTGCCGGTCCTCGATGACCGCGAAGAAGTACCCCTTGTACGGTTCCTGCAGGGCCGCGCCGTCCAGCCCGACGGCGCCGCTCGACTTCGCGGCGCGCCCGACCGTTTCGCCGACCTTGCGCACGTAGCGCTCCAGCGCCGGGTCATGGACCCGCTTGTACTTCGAGAAGACGTTCGCCGCCGAACCCCGGCCGACGTAGTACTCCTGCGAGATGTTCACCTGGTCCGTGTCCTCGCAGTACTTCTCGATCATCCGGATCCCCGTGCCCACGACCGCCTTGCCGCCCTCCACCGCCGCGCCCGTGAAATCCCCGTGCGCCGCCCTCTGAAGAGCCGTGCAGCCCCAGACGATGACCGGAAACAGAAGAGGGATCAGGTTCTTGCCGAAGAGTTTCTTCATGGTTATTTCCTCCCCGCGAATTCGCCGATCTGCCCCGACTGGCGGAAAGCGCGCAACTCGGCCTGCCACTTCGAACGGATCGGCTCGACCGCCTGCTTCAGCGGGATGAGCTCTTCGTTCAGGTGCTTCCACTGGCTCGCCAGGTTGGCATTCTCGGCGTCGGAAAGGTTCGGGTCCTTCTCCCCGCGCGCGTTCAGCGGGTGCTTGAGCACGAAGCGCTCGATGTCCTCTTCCTTGTCTTCGACCGCCTTGCTGCCGCGCGTGTCCCAGACGAGGGGCAGGACTTCCTCGGCGAGGTACTTCGCGAGCGTCGCATCATCCGCCTTCGCCTTGTCCTCGACTTCGGGGTCGAACCCCTTGACGTAGGCGCCTTCCTGCGCGCCCTTGTCGTTCTTCGTCCCCGCAGTCCCCGCTTCAAAGTCCTTCGGGTCCTGCACGTCCGACTTGGCGATCCAGCCCGTTTCGCCGTTGGGCCCCTTGACCGGGTAGAAATCCCCGTTCGCGGCGCCCGTCGTCGTCACCGTTTTTCCCCAGGCAATCGAGCCGGCCGTTTCGGCCCACGGGTCCGGCTCCTTGAACAGGAACGCCTCCTTGATCGTCACGCGGTACTCGTCCGCGACGAGCAACCCGGCGATCGCGATGGCGTACCAGCCGCCCATCAACACCTTGCGTCTCATGCGCGTTCTCCTATTTGTCTTTCTTCTCGTAAATGTAAGTCCACCCCGGCTCCGGCGGCTTCTCCACCAGCGCCCGCGACCTCTCCACATACAACTTCGACGGGCTGTCCTTCGGGTCGATCTCCAGCGCTTCGAGAAACCTCTGCTCCGCCGCGAGGAATTGCTTCAGACGGTAGGCCTGCAACCCGAGGTTATAGCGGTCAAGACACTCCCGGGTTCGCGGTTCGAGCCGCCCTTTTTCGCACAAAAGCTCGTAAACCGTCACGGGAATCTGCTTTCCCTTCACTTTGATCAGGTCCAGCTCCCGGCACTCCATCACGTCCTTCACCAGCTCGTACGTGTCCTGCCCGATCATCAGGTACGTCCCGTAGTCCTTATTCGCGCTCTCCAGCCGCGCCGCCAGGTTCACGGGGTCGCCCATCATCGTGTAGTTGAATTTGTCGTCGCTTCCCATGTTCCCGAAAATCATCTTCCCCGTGTTCAGCCCGATCCGCGCCAGCACCGACACCCCGTACGACTTCATCCACCGCTCCCGCAACCCCGCCAGCTCCTTCTGGTTGTCCAGCGCCGCACGGCACGCCAGCACCGCATGGTCCTTCTGCTCGATCGGCGCGTTCCAGAACGCCACGATCGCGTCGCCTTCGTACTTGTCCACCGTCCCCTTGAAGCGCTTGATCGAGTTCGTCATGAGCGTCAGGTATTCGTTCATGCGCGAGACGAGCTCGGAAGCGGTCATCTTCTCGGACATCGCCGTGAACCCGGAGAGGTCGCTGAAGAACGCCGTGCCGACGCGCTCCTCGCCGCCGAGCTTGAAGAGCCCCGGGTTCTCCTCGAGCATCGTCACGTACTCCGGCGTCAGGTACGTCCCGAACTTCGACCGGATGTCGCGCTTCTGCCGCCCTTCGACGGCGTAGTTCACGAGCGCGGAGCCGGTCGTAGCCAGAACGAGCGCCGTCACCGGGGAAACCACGTCGAGCCAGATCTGCCGGTGCCCAAGCAGCCAGAACGCCAGGCCGACGTATCCGGCGGCAACGGCGATGACCAGCGGGACGAGAAAGCGGATGCGCATTCGGATCCCTGCGGCGGCGGCGAGAAGCGCAAGCCCGAAGATCGCGGCGACCACGACCCCGTAGGGTACTCGGTGCACAATCTCGTTCTGAAGGATGGTGTCCAACGCAGCAGCGTGGATCTCGACTCCCAGGACGCGGGATAGTGGGGAGGCCTTGAAGTCGTTGAGCCCCTCCGCTGCGGCGCCGATCAGCACGATTTTCCCGCGAAACTCCTCGGGATCGTACTTCTCCGCAGCCTTGCCTTGTTTGTTCGCGATGATTCCCGCGAGCGTGAAGCGCTTCGGGTTGTACTCGCGGCACTTCGCCTTCCAGTTCAATGAGAACAGACCGCGTTCGTCGATGTCGATGCGCCGGTCCCCGATCGAAGCTCCGCGACCGTCGAGCGCGACCGGCTGGCCGAGGTAGTCGGCGGCAAGAGCGACGGCTGGAGATGGAAATGCCCTTCCACCGTGCGCATGCCCGATCGGGTAGCGTCGAGCAACGCCTTCCGGGTCATTTTCATCAACCCCATAGGTTGGGCTGACAATCCCCTTGGCTCCGGTGATGAGAGCGTCCAGCGGGCCTGTAATCGTCGGGTAAGACTTCATCCATGCCGGTGCCGTTCCCGTCGCCCGGGAGTGTAGCGCCGGGATTCGTTCCTCGAACCGTTGCACGGGCGCGTTGAACGTTGCGAGGATGTACACGTTTCCGGCTGCGGTGACCTTTTCGCTAAGCCGTTTGTCCTGCTCGGGGTAGCGACCGTGATCGTCCTGGAAAGAGAAGTCGAGAAACACCGCCTTTGCTCCGGCGGACGTAAGCCAATCGACGGCGAGTGCATAGGCCGAGCGCGGCCATGGCCAAACCTGCTTGTTCACTTTGTAAACGGAGTCGAGGTCGTCGTCTGTCAGCTCCACGACGACGATGTCCTCGTGGACTTTCGCAGGGTTGGCGTACCAGTTGAACCGGTCATCAAGAGTTCCCCTTTCAAAGTGATCGAGAACCTCATTTCTGCCGGCGAGCGAGAGGGCGGCGCCAACCACCAGCGCAACGACCAGAGCTTCCAACCCGCGACGCGCCTGCGAGTGATGATGGAGCGTCTGGCGAAGTGTCGACAGCCATTTCATGAGGTGAGATTCTACTCACACCATCCGGCCTACGAGACAGGTGAGGTTCAAAATTTCGCATCGACTCCCGGCCGCAACGCACCTCGGTGCGGATCCGATTGGCATGTCAAGCCTGTGCAGGGACTTAAAGCGGAGAGTACACTTTTTGGAAGAAGTCGGATTTTTGACCCTGCGGAAAGTCACGTTGGGGCCATTAGATGGGGGTGCACAAGAAGGAAAGAAACATGTCTCCGAGTCCCAGAATGTGGGAGAGCGCGATCGGTGCAGCGCGGGCGTACTTTAAAAAACGCAAAATTCCCGTCGAATTGGCAGACGACGTCATCTCGGAAGCGGCGATTCGAGCGATGAATGCCATTCAGGCTGGGAAGACGGCGGAGCCTCTCGCTGGTTGGCTGGTGACGGCATCGAAGCTCGTTCTTAAGGAGGTGAGGCGGAAGTCCCGGACCCAGCAGAGGATTTTGCAACACTACCTACGGGGCTTGAGACGGGAACCGGAGCATGACAACGAACACCTGACAAGGCCCGGCCTTCAGGTGCTCATGAATGCGCTACTGGAGCTTACGACAGCTCAGTTGCTCGCGGTCAACTTCACAGTTTTCCGAGGCTGGAACATCGCGACATCCGCAAGGGCGCTCGGCATCACACCCCAGGCGCTCTCGGAGAACAAGGCAAAGGCCTTGCGGAAGTTAAAGGTGGCTCTAGAACGAAAAGGGCAGTCGCTTACTTCGATGACTGACCGCGAGTGGAGGGAATTGCCGGCGACAGATTGACTTTCCCGCGCGAAAACAGACAGATACTTCACATTTGAGAGACTCGGCGATGAACCACCAAGACGACCCGATGGCCGATTTGCATAATGCCCTCATTCGCTGGGAGAATCAGCGAAGCCAGAATTCCTCCACTCGAGAGACCTCTGCTCGCGGACTTCCCCAACTCAAATTTGTTGAAAATATATCACTCTTTCAGGTCGGAGTTCATCGTAAAGCCGACCCAGGGCAACTCGCACAATTCGCTGCTGACCAGAGAATTCTGCAAGCAGGCGATGGGGACTATAGTGGGCCGTTTTTCGACGAGCCGCCAGGGGGAGGAGGAAACGGAGGACTAGTTGACGATGCAAAGCCGATGAGGAAGCATCATCCTCGCACTACCGAGCCTATGGCCGAGGACTGGCAAAACGCGGAGATCGTTGACTGGGAAAACCGCATGATGGACGAAGGGAACAGTCCGTGCGGCGACAAATCAGGCAGCGACTCCATCGAGATCCCATTCGCGATGCCAAGCGCGCGAGTGAGAAAACTCAAGGACGGCAGCTTCGGTGCCCGTCCTGGGGGGGCGGAGGCGGGGCCTGGGACCCTATCCGTGATGATGGAAGACACCTTGACTGACTTCATGAAAATCCGAAAGTGGGTTCGGGAACGCATCCAAGACATGTTGTTGGATATCGCAGCTGGGCGTTGTAAGGACAAGACATTCTGCTGGCGGAAAATCTGCGATCTGAAGGACTTCACGATTGTCACCATTGCGGAGCACGAGCCGTACAACGCAAATCCGCCAGCTTCATGGCAGGCAGACGGCCCGGGCGACATGGATGACTTGGTTTACTGCAAGTATTCCGCTCGCATCATGTGGCTTTGCGGATGCAAGACCGAGGCGGAAATCAATGACCCTTGGGGGATTCACCGATAGAAATGACCGAAGAAGGGACCCAGTAGGCATTTGACCACTGTGCTGGCCCTCGTTCGCGACTTGAGTGGATCCGAAGTTGCCTAAATCTTGGAATCGAGTGGACGAGTCAGAACAAAAATGGAGGGGGGGAATTGCAGTCTGACCGCGTCTCGCCGGGAGACTACGGCGGGGAGCCGAGGGATCTCGTTGGCCTCGATCGTTGATCGATGATGTGGCGCCCCGGTCGCCGTTCTTTGCCTCGCACCTGCCACTCATTCTTTCCTGATGGTTGACACTGTCCTCGTGCGGGCTATGATGCGCCTCTCCGGCATACGAGGCCGAACAATGAATCCATAAGTCATTTATCCACAAGGACTTAAGATGAACATCGTCGTCTGCGTGAAGCGTGTGCCGGACTCCTCCGCGCGCATCAAGGTCGGCGCTGACAACCGGACAATCGACCCGGCCGGCGTCGAGTACGTGCTGAACCCCTACGACGAATACGCCGTCGAGGAAGCGCTGAAGATCAAGGAGAAAGCCGGCGCGGGCGAGGTCACCATCCTCGCGCTCGGCGGGCCGGAGTCGGCGGAAACTATCCGGAAGGCGCTGGCGATGGGCGCTGACAAGGGGATTCATCTCAAGGAAGGCTCCACCGGCCGTGATTTCATCGCGACCGCCCAGGCGCTCGCGGCCGAACTCAAGGGCAAGGCGCTCGACCTGCTGCTCTTCGGCAACAAAGCCATCGACGACGACGGCGCGCAGATCGCCGCGGAAACGGCGACGATTCTTGGATTGCCGTACGTCGGCGTCGTCACGAAAATCGAACTGAACGGACGCAACGCGACCGTCCACCGTCCCATTGAGGGCGGCATCGAAGTCGTCGAGGTCGCGCTTCCCGCGGCGTTTTCCGCGCAGAAGGGGCTCAACGAGCCGCGTTTCGCAAGCCTCAAGGGGATCATGGCGGCGAAGAAAAAACCGCTCGAGGAAAAGCCGGCGGCCGCGGGCGAGTCGCGGATGGAACTCGTGAAACTGGACAATCCTCCCGGGCGGCCTGCGCCGAGGATCGTCGGGACGGGGAAAGAAGCGGTGCCGGCGTTGATGAGGTTGCTGAGGGAAGAAGCGAAGGTAATCTGAAGAGGACGGCGCGCGAAGCGCGCCCCCTTAACCTTAACCTTTCCCTTAACCTTTCCCCTGTCTGCGGGTCGCGCAGGGTTAAGGTAAAGGGAAAGGTTAAGGTTGAGGGCCGCCGGCTGCGCCGGCGGGGAAAGACGACTTCAACAGGAGAAGCTCATGCCAGGTCCGGTGCTCGTGTTCGTGGAACAGCGCGACGGGAAATTCAAGCGGGCCTCGTTTGAGGCGCTGAGCGAGGGGCGGCGGCTCGCGACCGCACTCGGCGTGCCGCTTCATGCCGTGACGGCCGGCGCAGGAATTGCGGACGCCGCGAAGGAATTCGCGCAGTACGGCGCCGACGCGATCAAGGTCGCGGACCATGCGAGGCTCAAGACGTATGCGAATGCCGCGTACGCGCGAGTCGTCGCGAAACTGGGCGACGGCGCTTCGGCGATTCTCATCAGCGCGACCGCGCTTGGAAAGGATCTCGCCGGACACGTCGCCGGCATGCTCGGGACGAGCGTCGCGCAGGATTGCACCGAACTGCACGTCGAAGGCGGGCGGATTCTCGCGAAGCGCCCGGTGTACGCGGGCAAGGCGTACGCCACCGTCGCCGTGAAGTCGGGGCCGCTCCTCGCGACGCTTCGGCCGAACGTTTTCAAAACCGCCGCGCCGGACGCTTCGAAGTCGGTCGCCGTCGAGAGCCTGCCGATCGACGCGCAGGACGCGGACTTCCGCGCGGTCGTGAAGGAGATCCTGGCGAGCGCTTCGAAGAAAATGGAGCTGACTGAGTCGAGCGTCATCGTGAGCGGCGGCCGCGGGATGAAGGGTCCTGAGAACTGGGGGCTCATCACCGATCTTGCCGCGGCGTTCGGCGGGGCGCACGGGGCGTCGCGCGCGGTGGTGGACGCCGGGTGGCGGACGCATGAGGAGCAGGTCGGGCAGACCGGTAAGACGGTGAGCCCGACGCTGTACATCGCGTGCGGTATTTCCGGCGCGATCCAGCACCTCGCCGGTATGAGCTCTTCGAAGTTCATCGTCGCGATCAACAAGGATCCCGACGCGCCGATTTTCAAGATTGCGAACTACGGCATCGTCGGCGACGTCTTCGAGGTTCTGCCCGCTCTGACGGCCGAGGTGAAGAAACTCCGCGAATGAACCGCCGCATCAAGGCTGTCCCGCCCTCGCTCACGCTCGCCATCGCGGCGAAGGCGGCGGCGCTTCGCGAGAAGGGCGAGGACGTGATCTCGCTCTCGGCGGGGGAGCCGGACTTCGACACGCCGCAGCCGGTGAAGGACGCGGCGATCAAGGCGATCCGGGAAAACCAGACGAAGTACACGCCGTCCATCGGGATGCCGAGCCTGCGCCGCGCCATCGCGGAAAAGCTGCTCGCCGAGAACGGGCTCAAGTACGACCACACGCAGGTGTTCGTGTCGGTCGGCGCCAAGCAGTGCCTCTTCGACCTGCAGTTCGTGCTCTGCGATGAAGGCGATGACGTCCTGATTCCGTCGCCGTACTGGCTCTCGACTCCCGCGATGGCGCAGCTTGCCGGCGCGAACCCGGTGTTTGTGCCGTGTCCCGAAGAGAAGGGCTTCATGCTGACGGCGGACGCCGTGAAGAAGGCATGGACGCCGAAAACGAAGATGATTGTGATCAACACGCCGAACAACCCGACCGGCGCGGTGTACGACGAGAAGGAGCTGATCGAGATCGGAAAGTTTTGCGTCGAGAAGAAGGTCTTCGTCGTCAGCGACGAGATCTACGAGAAGATGATCTACGATGGGAAGAAGCACCACTCGATCCTGCAGCTCGTCCCGGAGCTGCGCGAGCAGGCCGCAATTGTCGGAGGCTTTTCGAAGACCTGGTCGATGACCGGCTGGCGGGTGGGCTACTGCGCCGCGCCGAAGGACGTCGTCGACGCCTGCGACCGCCTCCAGGGCCACATGACCGCCAACACCGCGACGCCGAGCCAGCACGCCGCCCTCGCCGCGATGATTCTCGACGAGTCGTTCACCGAGGGGATGATCAGGGAGTTCGACAAGCGCCGCAAATTCTGCTTCGAGCGGATCAAGAAGATCCCCGGCGTCTCGGCGGCCGAGCCCCATGGGGCCTTCTACATTCTCATCCGCGTCGATGGCCTGTATGGCAAGAGCATCGGCGGAAAGAAAGTGACCGACTCGCTGACGTTCTGCGAAGCGCTTCTCGAGAAAGAGAAAGTCGCCGCGGTTCCCGGCGTTGCCTTCGGCACCGACAAGCACATCCGCATCAGCTACGCGACCTCGATGGGCGCGCTGGAGAAGGGGCTGGACAGGGTGGAGAGATTTGTCTGTGCACTGGCATAACCTCGCTGCGGCCGTGGCGCTCGCGGGGTTGTCGTCCGGCATGCAATCCAGGTGACCGATCTGTTGATCGATGGCGACCGCGTCCGAAGGCCGGATGCTCATGCTTTTGGCACCGGGTTGTGGGTGTACTCGACGGGCTTCCAGCCGAACTTTCACTCCCTATGGAGTTTGCTGGACCGGGGCGATTGCGATCCCGGAATGCTCAATATGGGACAGTTCCGATAGCGGACGCTGGCCTAAAGCAGTGTTTCCTCGAGCTTCTCAATCGCGTCCCCCACAGCCCCCGTCGCGCCGCCGTCCACATCCTCTGCGTCGGTCGCGAAAGCCCCCCTTGCTTCCACGAGCCGCGCGCGCAGTCGCGCGATCCAGTCGGACTTCGCCTCGCCCTCCCCGGGCGGCGTGGTTTCGATGATCTCGATCGCGCGGCGGTAGCCGCGATCGGCCCACCGGGCGAGGTTGTGACCCCCAGAGGTCCACGCCGGGTCACTGATACGCAGCGCATTCTGTGACTGAAGAGCCTTCACGACGGCGAGGAGGCTTCTCCAGGCCGCCCGCCTGTCCCTCTTCAAAATGGAAAAGTCAGGCCCGAACATGACGGCCGTGCAGGCCGAGAAACCCAGCGCCATTACGATGATGAACGCGCGGTCACCGATCGAAATCCGGTCCGCCGGGGCGGCAATCATCGCGACCACGACGGACACGCACGAGGCATGGATCGCGAGGGGGAGGACGATGAGGTAGAAGACCTTCACTTCCGCCAGTTTCCCGGCCCGCCGCCGCCTGCAACAGCAGATTTTCCAGGGCGGCCGGGACACGTGAAACGCGGACCCGGGGTTCCTCTCGCGCGATACGATGCCTCCCGATGAAACCGCTCGCTGCGATCGCCTTTCTGGCATCAGCTCTTCCGGCCCTGGCGCAGAACGAAGAGCCGGCGCGCCCGAAGTCGCCGGAGATTGCGTGGGTCGATGGGTCGCCAAGGCTCATCGAGCTTCCCCCCGAGGATCCCCGGATCCGGCTCATTCCCGACTTCCCGATCCCCGAGGCCGGCGACGGCCGGTGGCTCTTCGGCCCGACTGCCGGTCTCGACGCGCGGCCGGGCCCCGGCGGGGTGCTCATCATCCAGCCTCGCACCGAGGACGGAACGACGGCCGACCCTGTCCAGATCAAGGGCTCGGGCCGCCGGTTCTTTGAGTTCGTCTACGGAAGCGGCAAGCCCGTGACGGTTGCGGTCGAGATCCTCGCGGCCAATCGGTGGAAGTACCGCATCGCGGCGATCCTGGAGGTCACCACTCCCGAAGTTTCGCTCACCTTTTTCGACGCGAACGGCAACGGGCTCTTCGACGATCTGGATGCCGACAAGGTCGCGATCGGCGCCGCGCAAGATGCCGCCAAGCTCCGCTTCGAAATCTTCACCGGCGAGATTTCCGCTTCCGGTAAGCGCTGGCTCGTCTCGGCCAATCCGCGCGCCGCGGGGGTGTGGCCGGTGTCCGCGTCGGCGCCGAAGGAATACGTGAGGCACGTTTCCGACGTCAACGCGGTGCGCCGGTACGGCGGCCTTCCGCCGGTCGGGCTGGCGGAAGAGCTGATCCCGCTGTGCGAGGCGCATTCGCGGTATTGCGCGAAGAACGGGCTCACGCATTACGAGGAGAAGGGAAAGCCGCTCTTCACGCCCGGCGGCGAGTACGCGGGGAGGAACTGCAATGTGGGCACGACGAACTGGCTCCCGAAGCTGCTCGCCACGCTCTGGCACCGGAATCCCTACTACGACGCGACCCTGTCGCGGGTGTCGTTCGGGATCGCGGACGGATGGGGATGCAGTGACGTTCACACTTACCGCGAGGTCGAGCGCGTTCCCACGGTCGCGCCGTTCCGCCGCGCGCTGGAGGTGGAACTGGATGGCGTGACCGAGATTCCGTACCCGTACCCGGGGAAGCAGCGGGCCGGTCCGTTCGTCACGGTGCTGCTGCCGATCGAGACGGTGGCCAGCCTGAAATCTGGATCGATCACGCCACGCGGCGGCACGCCGCTCGAGTTCGACTCGTCCGATCCGGCTCACCCGACCGAAAAGGCGAAGCAGGACTTTCCCGACAACGACGCCTGCATCGTCCTCATCCCGCACCAGGCGCTGAAGCCCGACACGATCTACGACGTGAACATTCTGGCCATCGTGGAGAACAAGCCGGAGACGTATGCGTGGAGTTTCAGGACGAAGAGGTCGGGCCGATGAAGGAGAGAACGGGCCGACTGCTCTAGGTGCTGCTGGTGGTCGTCCACGGCCTTTCCGGCCTGCTCAAGTTCGTGCCCGCGGCGCGGGAGAACCAGTTGATCGCCGCGGTCGGTTATCCGGAGCCGGTCATCTTCGCGTTCGGCGCCGTCCAGGTGCTCGGGGCGGTGCTGATCGCCTTCCGCCGGACCTTCCCGTTCGGCGTCATCGCCCTGACGGCTGCCGCGCTCTTCGCCCTTTACGGCTACCTGACCCGGGGAGTTGGCGCTGCCGCTGCTGCTCCCGCCGTGCTTTCGGTCCTGCCCGGGCTCAGCTGGTACCTTTTGGCCCCGGCACGAAAACCGGAGCTTACCCCTCCACATAGCCGAACATCCGGCCCTTGAAGTACTCGCGCACCTTCTTCGCATGCACGTCCGGAATCTCCCGCTTGAACGGAAACGCCTTCGCGTCCGCAACCCAGCGAGAAAGAAAAACCTCGAGGAAGTGTCCCACCGGCGCGAGCGAGTCCTTCCAGCATCGGTCGAACGTGTCGGCCGGCGTGTGCGCCCACATCAGCTCGACGCCGAGGCGACCGAACGCGGCCGTCGGGACGCCCGCGTACGCGAACGGCGCGTTGTCGCTCGAATAGCACTCGTCGTCGAACTTCATCGCGGGGCCCATCTCGCTCGCGAGGAGTTTGCAGGCGCTCATCAGCTCAGGCGGGCCGCCGACAGGGCAGTAGTTGTCGCCGAAGAGCAGGCCCTGCAGGTCGACGTTGAGCATGAGGCGAGTCCGTTCGAGCGGCGACCAGTCCATCTTCCAGCCGGGCTTCCGTTTCTTCGCGACGTGCTTCGCGTGCGCCTTGCGCAGATTTTCCACATGCGCCGTGCTCCCGCGCAGGCCGAGCTCTTCGCACCCGAACGTGCAGAAGCGGATCGTGCGCTTCGAACGCCGGTGGGCGAAGACACGCGCGAGTTCCATCGCAACCGCGGCACCCCCGGCGTTGTCCTGCGCGCCGTAGCCGCCCCACACGGAGTCGTAGTGGCCGCCGACCACGACTTCCTCCCACGGTTTTTCGGTGCCGCGCAGGACGCCCCAGATGTTCTGCGACCGCTTCCACTCGTGGCTGACCTTCGTGACCACCTTCGCGCGCTTCAGCCCCTTGCGCATGATCCTGTCGCCGTCCTCGAAGCGGATCCGCACCACCGGCACGGCGCCGAACGCGTCGCGCTTCTCATTCGAGAGCTTGGTCAGGCGCGGCTCGATGAAGCGCGCATTTTCGACGAGGACGATCGCCGCGGGATTCGCGCGCATGAGCGGTTCGTACTTGTCGGGGGCGCCGAGCTCGCCATAGAGGAGAAAGATCTGTCCCAGTTTTGTTTTCGAGAGAAAGACTTCTTCGCCGCTCTCGACGAAGACGAGTTCGCCGTCAACGCCGCGGGGCGGCGTGCTCGCCGTGGCGCAGACGGGGCGCGTCTGCACTTCCCCCAGCCCCTCGACGTGGAACTTCGCTTCGGCCTTTCCCGGCACTTCCACCCGGAACGGCTCGACCTTCGTCTCCAGCCCGTACGCCTTGAACTGCCGCAGCACGTACTCGCCCGCCTTCCGCTCCTCCGCCGAGCCGCCGGGCCGGATGCCGATCTCCTTCGCCATCACGCGGATGTGGTCGAACGCCTTCTGGGCGCTGAAGAGCATGCTGAGTCTCCCGAATCCCGCCTGTGTGTAGACTGCGAGCCGCAAATCCTACACGCGGCTGCGGCCGCCGTCCCATTCCGGAGATCCGGATGCTCCGTCCGATCGCATTGCTGCTTTTCGCGTCCGCCACGGCCGTCGCGCAGGACCGGAACGGCGAGATCCCGGTTGTCAGGACCCGGAAAATGGCGGAAGAGCTTCCGGAATCCACCACCCGCGTTGTCGTCGTGAATCCCGGGACCGGGACGTTTGAGGCGCTGAAGCGGCTTGCGTTGCTGGAGGACCTGGAGACTTCAGGGCCGATGATCGAGGACGCGGAAGTTCAGCTGATGGCGCAATGCCTGGCGCTGAAGAGGCTCAGGATTCACGAGTGCCCGCAGGTCACCGATGCAGGCGTCAGCGCCCTTGTCGCTCTGAAGCAACTGGAGGCGCTCGACGTGAGCATGTGCACGACGCTCACGGACGCCTCGCTGCGACCGTTCTCGACCATGAAATCCCTTCGTGAACTTTCCATCTACGGATGCTCCGGAATGACGGGCGCCGGCGTCGAGAAGATCTCGTCCCTCATGATGCTCGACGTCGGCTGGATCGAACGCTTCGACGATCGGGTCCTCGCGTCGCTCGCGGCTCTCACTTCGCTCGAGAAGCTGCAGGTCAACTTTTCGTCGGTGACGGGGAAGGGTTTCAAGGCGCTCGCCGGACTCAAGACGTTGATGAATGTCTCCGCCGACGACGTCCCGACGCTCACCATCGAAGGCATTGGATACCTGGCGGCCATTCCAAACCTGATCGAGGTATCGCTGTCGAGCGAGGAGCTGACCGACGAAGCCCTGGTTGCGTTGTCGACGGGGAAGGGGCTGGAGAGGGTCTACGTTTACGGAGAGAAACTGACGGTGAAGGGGGTCGAAGCGTTGGCCACGCTTCCGAAACTCGATGCGATTTCGATCACGGGAATTCACGTCGGCCTGCGCGGGGCAAAAGCGCTGGCGCGAAGCCGGAACCTGACCTGGATAGACGCGCGCGACGCGGGGTTTGGAGACAAATCGCTCCGGGAATTGGCGACCCTGCCCTCGCTGGCGGCGCTGTACATCGAGGACAACCGCCGCGTGACGAACGCGGGGATCAAGGAGCTGGCCGCTTGCCGGACGCTGGAGATTCTGCAGATTGGCAAGTCGTCGACCCTGACCGATCTGGCGCCGCTCGTCGGCCTTCCCGAGCTGGAAAGCCTCAGCGTCGCCTGGAGCGCCGGCGTCGACGACGCCGTCATCGCTCCGCTGGTCGACGCGCCGAACCTGCGCGTCCTCGATATCTCCAGCACCTCAGTCACGGGTGCAGGTCTGATCTCCCTCGTCGCGCTGAAGCCGCTTCGCGACCTGGACGTGAATTTCTGCCCTGAGATCAGCGAGAAAGCGCACGAGGTTTTCAGGAAGGCGCGCCCTGACGTGAACCTCAGGACGACGCGATAGCCGCAGGTTTCCGTGCGACCATCCGCACGAAGCCCATCGTTCGACCGCGGTCGGCCCGGAGCGCCGGCGCTTCGCTGGGAAATCCGGAGTGACCGCCGCCGCCCGCCTCGCGGGCGTCCTCCCACTGGACCCAGTGTTTCCAGCCGTCCTTGAGGAGCGAGCACGACTCGATCGCGACGAGACCCGTGCCCCAGTGGCGCTTCCACCACGCAGCCGTATGGAAGCTGCCGCACTCTTTCGGGTCCCAGAACGGCGGCGACTTGCCGTAGGGGCGTGCGAGATGCTGCGGCGTGCCGCCCTTGATCTCGCGGACTAGCCCCGGCACCACGATCCCAATCTGGCCGCGCGGGCGAAGGAACTTTGAGAAGTAGCCGAGGTAGGTGTCGCTCGTGCCGTAGTAGTGGTAGGAGTCGACGCTGACGATGGCGTCGAAGAAGCCCTCGGCATACGGCAGCGCATGCGCTTCGGCCCGGATCGGGAAAACGCGGTCCTCGACTCGGGCCTCGCGGAGGGTCTGGAAGTTCTGTGTTGCGGTGATCCAGAGGTCGTTCGCCCAGACCGTGACGCCGAACTCGCGCGCGAGGAACACCGACGTCATCGCGCGGCCGCAGCCCATGTCCAGGACGCGCATGCCGGGTCGAAGCGCCATCACCTCGGTCAGCCACTCCGCCAGCCAGAGCGCGTTGGGGCCCATCTCGTTCGCGAGGATCCAGGCGGGGTCGTACTTCGACGCCCGGGGGAACGCGGGGTTCGCGAGCAGCCGCTTCACTTTCGCCAGGTTCTTCACTTCCCCTCCACGATGCGCCCGTCTTCGATCAGGATCACGCGGTCGGCGGGTTCAATGTAGCGCGTGTCGTGGGTGACGACGACGACGGAAGCGCCCTTTTCGCGGTGCAGGGTGCGCAGGAGAGCGAAGATCTCGGCGCCGGTTTTGGAGTCGAGTTCGCCGGTGGGTTCGTCGGCGAGCATGAGGATGGGATCCTTCAGCAGGGCCCTGGCGATCGCGACGCGCTGCTGTTCGCCGCCGGAGAGTTGTTTCGGGCGGTGATCCAGCCGGTCGCCGAGCCCGACGCGCTTCAGCATTTCCTTCGCCTTTTCGCGCATCCCCTCGGCGAGGCCCTTGGCGTAGAAGGGCACGAGGACGTTTTCGACGGCGTTGAGGTTCGGGATGAGGTTGAACGCCTGGAAAACGAAGCCGAGTTTTTCGCGGCGGAAGGTGGAGAGGTCGTCGTCGGAGAGGGCGCCGAGGTCGCGGCCGGCGACCTCGATCGTCCCGGAGGTCGGCCGCTCGAGCGCGCCTGCGAGGTGCATGAACGTCGATTTGCCGCTTCCGCTGGGGCCGACGACGAACGTGAAGCTCTTTTCGGGGAGTTCGATGGAGATCCCGCGCAGCGCCTCGACCGGCCGGCCGCCGATCGCGAACGTTTTCGTCAGATTCACGGCGCGCAGGAGGCTCACGCGGCCCGGATCGCTTCGACGGGAGAGAGGCCGGCGGCGTGGCGCGCGGGGTAGACGCCGCCGAGGATTCCGAGGACGACGCCGACGCCGAAGGCCGTGGCGACGAGGGACAGCGGAGTGGCGGGCTGGAACGGCATGAAGCGTGCCGCGATCTGGACGCCGGCGACGCCGACGCCGCAGCCGAGGAGGCCGCCGGCGATGCCGAGGTAGGTGCTTTCGGCGAGGACGAGGCGCGTGACGTCGCCGCGCGACCAGCCGTTGGCTTTGAGGATTCCGAACTCGGGGATGCGCTCGGTGACGCTCATGAGCATGGTGTTGAGGATGCCGATCGCGCCGACGATGACGGCGATGGAGGAGACGACCATCAGGAACACGTCGAGATTCGAGATGAGCTTTCCGAATTCCGACTGCCACTCGGCCGTCGACAGGCAGTCGATTTTCTTGGGGTCCTTCGAGAATTCGTCCTCGATCGCCTTCTCAATGCGCGCCATTTCCTCCGGCGATTGCGTCACGGGCTCGACGTAGAAGCTCGTCACCACGTCCTTTCCCGAAATTCCCGCGAACGCCCACGCCTGGTCGAGATGCATGACGAGCGTGCCGTCGAGGAAGAGCGACCCGGTCTGGTAGACGCCGACGACGTCATACTGCAGCTCGCCCACCCTGATCGTGCCGCCGACGTCCTTTCCGTACTTCTTCGCGATGCGCTCCGAGACCACGACGCGCCGTTTCCCCGCATCCTGCGCCTCGATGTTCCGGCCGCGTTTCATCGAGCGCGAGTACACGTGTCCCGCGGAGAGCCGCGTATGCCGCTCCGGGTCGAGGCCCAGGACGACGACCGCCGAGAACATCCCCATGAGCGTCTTCTGCCCCTCGACGTTGGGGGCGACTTTCCAGTACTCGGGAACGCACGCCGCCACGCCGGGGATCTTTTCGACGCGGGCTGCGTAGGCGATCGGGAGGCTCGAGAAGATAGGGTCGACCGAGTTCGCCTCGATCATGACGAGCCCTTCCACCTTCGCCAGTGTGTCCGACATCGTGTTCTTGAGCCCGGACGACACGCTGATCAGCCCCACGACCCCCGCAATCGCAACGGCGACGCCGATGAGCGCGAGGAAAGAGCGCAGCGGGCGGGTCAGGATGTTGAGGAGGGCGAAGCGAAGCACGCGGGGAGTAAGCAGGACGGCCGCGGATTCCGCAACCGGGAATGCGCCGAACCGGTACAGCCGGGGCACGTTGGCATGGACATGCGAACGACCGCCGTGGCCTTCCTGATCGCGCTTCTCATCGCGTTGCTCATCCGCAGGGGTGTCCCCGCAGGCCATGTCATCACGGACGTTGCCCCGCATTTCGCGGCGCCGGAGGCGATTTGCGAAATCGAGCTGTCCGCAGCTGCCGAGCCCGTGATTTCCGCTGAAAGGCCGGTTCGCAAGCTTGTCCAGGGATCCTCCGCAGTCTACGCCTGCGGATCCGGCGGGAGCGCGTCGCTGAAATGGATGCTGCGCCACCAGAACCTCGACGGCTCCTGGGGCGGCGAGGCCGAGATCTTTGAAGGACACATCTACTCGCCGACGTCGGCCACCGCGCTCTGCCTCCTCGCCCTGCTTTCGGCGGGGTACACGCACCTCTCAAACGAGTCCGTTTCCGTCGAGGGATCGGAGAACAGGAAGGCCTTCGGCGACGCGATCAGAGCCGGCCTGAATTGGCTGGACACGCGGCCGCCCACGGATGCCTTCGACGCGTCGCTGCACGCGCTCGTGATGAGCCAGGCCTGGGGCCTCACGAACTCCGGCGGCATCGGCGTCATGTGCGAGTCCGCCCTGGCCCGCTACGACGCGTTCCAGCGCTTCGATGCCACCCGCGGCGACCCACTCGCCGAATCCTGGGCCGCCTTCGCAGCGGCCTCCGCGAAACTGTCCGACCTGGCGTTCGATGAAGCCGCGGCCGGGCGGACAAAGGAACGCCTGTTCGAGTCTCTCAACGCCGGGCCGACGCCGGAAGCCGCGGCGGCGTTTCTCCTGGTCGCCGGAGACGGAGAACACCCGTCACTTCCCGGTCTCGCCGTCGCTCTCGCCGCCGCGCCGCCGGCCTGGGAGAAGCCCGAATTCACGCGCTGGTACTTCGCAACGCTGGCGCTTCACCAGTTTGAGGGGCCCGGACACGTCGATTCGGTCGGGGAATCCTGGAAGACATGGAGCGCGGCGCTGAAGGAGGCGCTTGTTCTGAACCAGAACCGTGAAGGGACCTGGCCCGGGCCTTCGGGGGCGACGGGGTCGGCGGTGCGCACCGCGATGGGTACGCTGGCGCTCGAGGTGTATTACCGCTACGCGAACGCGCCCGGCGTCAGGTAGGGCCGCCGGCAACTATTTCGTTCCGCGCGGCCGGAAACTCGTCTCCGTCTTCGCAAGGTCGATATCGACCGCCTTGGGAAGCGGCGCGCCGCCGCTCCGCAGGACCTTGATCGCGGGACGGTCCATCGATCCTGCGGTGACGGAAGCGACGATGCCCGTGCATCCCGCCCACTCGCTGTCGAGCACCTCGACTTCGAGCCCGACCGGGTAGGGCGGGGTGAGCGCAAGGAAGGCCTTCAGGCCGTCGGGGTGAAGAGCCTTTCCAGATTCGTTGCGCATCAGCTGCAGCGCTTCGTCATCGCGCATCGCCCAGCCGTCGGGGAACCCTGAGGTGAGGAGGTCGAACACGTCGGAGACCGCGATGACGCTTGCGTAGCGGTGCATCGATCCGGGGCCCGTCGAATCGCGCGCGGAAAGTGTCTGCATCCCGACGAGCCGCCGCGGGATGCCTCTTCCGTCGAAGCGCTCGTGGTGCTGGTAGGCGCAGTGGGCGCAGAGGAGCGAGAGGCCGGTGTCGGAGCGGAGGATGTGGTAGCCCGCGGCCGGGTGCATCTGCTGCCCGGGGGCGGTCTTGACGATTTCCTCGGGGAGCACGTGGTAACCGACGTCGTGCAGGAGCGCTCCAACGCACAGTTCGCGGCACTCGCGCGGCGCCCAGCCGAGCCGGCGCGCGACCATGACGCTTCGTGCCGCTACGTTGAGTGCGTGATCGACGTGGTGGCTCGCGTCGGTGCGGGGCATGCCGGTGACCATCGGCGCGTCCTTTTCGAGGGCGATGCCGTCGAAGAACGCGTCGAGGTCCGGGCCGGACATCGCTTCGACGAACCGGAGGGACTTCACGGCCTTGCGCACGTCGGGATTTGCGAGCTTCTCGCTCACCGTGTTGGGCTCGTCCGCAGCCTCGATCCCTGCCGCACGCCCGATCGTGTCGCGGACCGACTTGAAGAACGCGGCAAGCTTGCGCGCCATCGGCGCCCGCGCGGCCTCGATGATGAGGTCGCGCCCGTCAACGCCCTCCGCCCCTTCTTCGAGTACGTACAGGTCGCGGTAGCCCGCCTGCGCCAGGCGCTGGATCGCCGCCGGCGTCAGCGCCGCCCCCGCCGCCAGCATCGCCGCGCCATTCGGGTAATAGAGCGCCCGCGCAACGCGCTGTCCCGCCACCGCTTCATCGACTTTGACCCGCCTCACGCCTTCACCCCCACGGGGAGCGATTTCGCAGGACGCAGCCGTTCGGGCAGCAGCACCCCCGCGCTCACGATGAACGGGATCGCCTCGTCCACGCTCATGTCGAGCGGAATCACGTCCGCCCTCGGGAGAATCAGGACCCATCCGGTGATGAGCGTCGGCGCGTTCGGCACGCACACCGTCACCATCTCCTTCCCCTCGCGCTCGTTCAGCACGCTGATCCCGTCGTTCGTGACGAACCCGATCGACCAGATCCCCTCGTACGGATACTTCACCAGCACCACGCTCTTGAACTCGACCTGCTTGTTGCTCTTCATCAGGAAGTCCGACACCTGCTTTCCGTACCCGTAAATGCTGCCGATGATGGGGAAGCGCGCGACGATGTGATCGAAGGTGCCCATCAGTCGGCGGCCGAGGAAGGAAGCGAAGAGGAAGCCGAGGAAGAAGATGAGCACGGCGGCGACAGGGAAGCCGATCGCGGACTTCAGCCAGTGGTCGGTCGCGCGCAGGTCGAGGAGGGAGTGGCTCGTGAACGAGACGATGAAATCGCCGAACGGCCGGCCCGCCCAGCGGTCGAGTCCCCAGAGGACGAGGCCCCCCATCGGTTTCCCCACGTAGTCGTTCAGGATGCCGAACGCGGCGATGAGAATGAGGATCGTGAGGGTAGTGGGGAGCAGGGAAGCGATGCCGGTCATGAAGGACCGCTTGAAACCTGCCTTGATGGCCTGCGAAAGCATTCTTGTCCTCGCCTGTTTCCCTGTTGTGGCATTCTATCCCTGCCGCGAGGGGGCGGCACGATCTTCGAGGAGGCGGCATGAAGCGGGTTTGGGCGCTCGGGCTGGTCCTGGTAGTGGCGGCGTGCTCCAGGAAGCCGGCCATCCCGGCCGGAACGGGAAACCCGGTCGTGAACTTGCCGCCGGTGGAGAAAAATGTCCTGTTCGCGAGCGAGATCCCGGGCCACTACAAGGGCGTTTCCGGCTACGGGTTGTGGTCGCAAATCTACAGCGGGCTTCGAAGCAACGCCGTCGGCTCCGACAAGGACCCCGCGAAATCGTACGACGCGACGCTCACGGTCGAGTGCAGCGAGCGGGTCTGCGGGAAATTCGACAACGGCGACGACGGATGGACGTTCACGCTGCGGTTCAGCGTGACCCCCAAGGGTGCTTCCGGGCCGACGCTCGATTTCACCGTCGAGGCGGGGAGCCTGAAGATGGAATACGTGTCGAAGCGGATGTCGGTGCGGGTGGTAGCGATGGATCATCTGATGAACGATGAGCGGACAAAGCTCGCGCCGGCTCTGGTTGCCGCGACGCTAGGAGTCAAGGGAGCGGTGCCGGAGGTGTTGAAGGGGTGCTTGAGGTCGAAGACGCGGGAGACGGCGGTGGTGGCGCTGAAGGCGGGGGGGTGGACGCCGTCGAGCGGGGCCGAGAAGGCGGCATGGGCGATCGGGACGGGCGACCGGCCGGCGATCGAGGCCGCCGGGGACGCCGCGATCGACGCGGCGATGACCGTCCTCGGCGCGTCCTTTCCGACGTCCGACGACGTCGCCTGGTTGACGCCAGTCCTGGCCGAGATTCGCACTCCCCGTGCCGGCGAGGCCCAGGCCCAACTCCTCACCGCCATGGTGGACGGGAAGACCCTCGCGATCGCCCCCGGCGCCCCCCTCCTGCTCATCCGCGCTCTCGAACACGACGGCGGCGCCGAGGCGCTTCCGGCCCTCGACAAGATCACGGCCGGAACCGCTTCCACCTTCTACGCCGAATTCAAGACCCAGGAAACGAAGGACGCCGCCGCAAAGGCCGCTTCTGCCATCCGCGCCCGCGCAAAATAACCGGATTTCCCTCAAGTCGCCGCGGCCCGCCCGCCGAATCAAGTCCCGAGAGGGAGCGACCCGTCTGCTGCGGCCTCGGAGACCGTGCAGGCGTGCTCCTTCGGCTCGTTGCGTTCGCCCGGGGTGGAGACCACCGGTTTCCCCCGCAGGGTCGCGCGGCAGCGGGCCCACAACGAGAGAGGGGAGCCGCACCGTGGAAAAGCACACGTGCCAGCGCTGCCATTGCCAGGAGTACATCCCGACGCACCAGTTCGTAAAGTTCGACGAGAAGGTGCAGTACGTCTGCGCGAAGTGCTGGGATACATTCCGGAAGTGGTTTTTCTGCGGGACCAGGGCCAGCAGCGGGAATGACCAGGCTGCGTAGAGGTCCTGATCGCGTGGAAACGGCAACTTCAATTTCAACTTCAAGTTTCAAGCAAGCAGCAACCTCAAACGGACAACTTCAAGGACCCGGTGAATTGAAGTTGTCCGTTTGAAGTTGGCGTTTGCTTGAGACTTGAAAGTTGAAGTTGAAATTGAAGTTGCCGTTTCCCGCGCGTAGCGCGGGTCAAACTACCGGCGGCCGTCCTTCCGGGAACCTCGCGTGGTCTTCGGCCAACAGCGCGCCGACCTCCGACGCCGGCGTATTCGCCCCTTCCACCCCAATCCCCGGGCACACCGTCGCCTCCGAATCCCACTTCCACTTCGCCGCCATCACCTTGCTCCAGAATGGGTAGGTGCGGCACTGCGACGGGCGCGCGGCGTAGACGGTGCAGCCTTTCCCCGCCTCGTAAAAGACGCAGTCGAAGTTCGGTTTCTCCAGGAGCGAGTACTCGCCGTTGATCGAGCGCACACAACGCCGCGTGAAATCGTCGAAGCCGAGCCCGAGGTGCTGCGCGAGCACTGCCATTTCCTTCGCGTTCACCCACACCGCGCCCGGCCCGTGCTTGCCGGAGCAACAGTCGCCGCACTCGGGGCCGAGGCAGCGGAAGGGGACGCCGTCCTTGAACCATGGGGCGTTCACCTGGTCTTCACCTCGACCCACCGGAAGCGCTGGTTCGTGTAGACGCCGAAGGACAGCTTGCTGCCGTCCGGACTGAACTCGAACCGCGGGGTCGCGGCTTCGCTGGTCCCGACGACCTTCGAGTTGAGGTAGAACTTGTGGTCTTCGCCGTCGCGAGTGAACCAGGCCACGCTCGCGCCGTCGGGGCTGAACCCGAGCCCGCGAATCTCCTCGTGATTGTCGTGCTCCTTACCGTCAACGACCACGCACGCCTTGCTCTCCTCTCCCGCCACCCACGTGAGGCGGGTGCCATCCGGGCTGGCAGAGAGCATCTCGATGAACTTGCACCCGCGCCCCTGCGGCTTGCCGTTCAGGAGCAGATGGCACCGGCCCTTGTCGTAGACCGAACACGCGAAGACGTCCGGGGATTTACGGAAGACCATCTCCCAACCGAAACCTTCGTGAGGATCTTCCTCCTTGCCCTCGCGGATGATCCGGATCTTCCCTCCGTCCTCGGCGACGTACGCGACCGATACGCCGTCAGGGGAAAAGCCCTTCGTCAGGCTGACCTTGTCATGCTCGGGTTCTTCCTTCCCGTTGCAGACAATGCGCCACTTCTTGTCGCGCTTTCCGGCGAAACCTACGACGCCGCCCGTCGCGCTGAACTGTGGCTGAATGACGTCGTCCCAGGGGCCGTTCTCCTTGCCGTCGAGCACGAGGAAGTACTGCCCGTCGCGCTTCGCCGCGTACGCCACGTGCTCGCCGCCTGGGCTGATGACCGGCGGACGCACCTCCTCGTACGCCTTGCCCTTGTCGCCCCCGGTGAAAACCACGTCCTTCCCGTCAATCCGTCCTACGCAGACCACCCGCGCGCCATCGGGCGTCCACTCCGGGAACTTGATGCTCTCGCAGTCCGGAAGCGCCTTTTTCCCGACGGTGAGGCGGTACTTGCCGGCGACCACCACGAGGGAGGCGAGCTCGCCAGACGAGGGCGAATACTCAAGCCACTCGACCACGTCGCACGGGTCGGAGACGTCGTTGCCGAAAATCACGACGGACTTGTCTTCGATCAGCGCTTCGTAAGCAACCTGCTTCCCGCCGCGGCTGAACGCCGGCTCGCATATTCCGAGCTGCACTTCAGAGGGTAGTTTGGCGACAACGCGGCCCGGGCGCTTCTCGTCCTGGGCGGAGGCCGACAGCGAAGTGTCGAGGAGAAGAATCGCAGCAAGCAGGAGACGGGTGCCCATGGGCCGATTGTAGCGGCCTCGCCGCTTATGATCCTGCGCTTGCACTCCGAAGCCGCCCGCTTCCGGAGTCAGGCGCGCCCGGACTCCTCCTCGAAGGGCGGCACCCCCGCTCTTGAACACGCGACCTGCATGGCGGATCTTTTGCGCTCGGCCTGCTTGTCGTCGTTCACGCTTCGGAGGATTCCCATGCCCTTGCGCCAGGCCTCGGCGCCCTCGCTCCTCCGGCCCAGCGCCACAAGGCAGAGGGCGTAGTCGCAGTTGTGAGCGCCTTCGAAGTGCTTGTTTCCCACCTGACCGTGGATCTCCAGCGCACGCTCGAGGGTGCGACCGGCCTGCTCGGCGCGGCCGGACTTCAGGAAGAGGCCGGCCAGGTTGCCGAGCGCGACTCCCTCGCTTCGGCGATTCCCGACTTCGCGATGTATGGACAGCGCTTGTTCCCAGGCTTGCTCGGCCCGTTCGGCGAGGCCGGACTCAAAGAATCCGGCGGCCAGGTTTCCCAGCGCAATCCCCTCGCCTCGACGGTCGCCGGCTTCGCGGCGGATGGCGAGCGAGTCCTCGAGGAGTCGCCCGGCTTGTTCGATGCGGCCCGTCTCCCTGTAGAGCTGGGCCAGGTTTCCCCGCGCGATTCCCTCGTCCTGGCGGTCGCCGACCTCGCCGTGGATCGCGAGCGCCTGCTCGAACAGTCTCTCGGCCTGCTCGACGCGGCCTGTCGTGGAGGACAGAATTGCCAGCCCGCCCAGCGCGATTCCCTCGCCGCGGCGGTCGCCGACTTCGCGGTGAATGGCGAGCGACTTCTCCCACGTCCGCCCGGCCAGATCCCCGCGGCCGGTCTCCAGGTACAGGCCCGCGAGATTTCCCATGGCGACCGCCTCGATCCGGCGGTCGCGGGTTTCCCGGTGGACGGCGAGCGCCTCCCCGTAGATCCGCTCTGCCTGCTCGACACGCCCGGTCTGCCGGCTCAGGTTCGCGAGGTTCGAGAGCGCTTTCCCCTCGCCTCGACGGTCGCCAACCTCTCGCAGGATCCCGAGCGCCTGCTCCAGCGTCAGCTCAGCCTGCGCCGTGCGACCGGTTTGCATCTCCACCCCCGCCAGATCGCTCAGTGCCCCCGCTTCCAGCCGGCGCGCCGCGATGCTCCGGAAGAGCTCTGTCGCCTCCTGATACAGCCGTTCCGCCTCCTGCGGCCGGCCTCGCGTGGAAGCGGCGGATCCCGCCCGGACAAGCGCGGCGCCGCGAAGCGCTTCTTGCGAGAGTTCCGCCAGCTGAAGCCACAGTTCCTGCGCTGTCGAGTGCAGAAACTTTTTCTCCGCGACCTCGGCGGCGCGCTGCACGTAGAGCTCGAGCAGGCCGGCAGCGTCGCGCGGATCCGCTGCGCCAGGTCCTGACGGACCGCCTGAATTCGCGAACCGGGCATGGATGGCGAGCTCTTGCGCAAAGGCATCCGTCGGGTGCGGCGCGAATGGCGCCGGCTCGGCCGCGTCCAGCGGCGACGGTCGCGGAGCCCGCCCGCCGGCCAGCGCTTCGATTGCCCCGAATGCGAGCGCATGAAGCCGCGCGCGGTCGCCGGGGAGCTGGAGTTGGTACGCCGCATCCCGCAGCAATGCGTGGCGGAACAGGTAAGCGGATTCGGCGTTCACGAGCGGATGATACGGGTTTTGCGGACCTCGGCTGCCTACCCGCCACTCCCTTCGGCTCGCCCCGGAACCGTCCTACTCCCGCGGCTGCGGGTCGTCGATGAGCTTCCGGGCCAGCGAAGCGACCTCGGCGTGCGGATCTGGAGCGGCTTGTGGTGCGGGTGATTCGCGAAGTACCTCCAGAACGGGTCGTCGATCCGAAGACCGCCGCGAATCTCGCAGGTCGCCGGGCCCGGCGCCGGATCGGCGGGATACCCGGGCTTTCCCCTATTCATGCCGTTGAACCAGCACGTTCCGCAGCAGTCCGATCCACCGTTCGGCATCCGCGCATTCTAGCCATCAGATCGGCCGCAAGACGTTCCGGAGCATGACGCACGGCCCGCGTGCCTGATCGGCCGGTCACCCCCACAGTTCTCTCCGGCATTCTTCCAACCGCGACTTCAGCGGTCCCATCAGCGCCGAAACGGCACGCGGTTCCAGGCGGTCCGCGGCCGCGCGCTCGCGCCTGATCGGAAGCGCTTCGCCAACGCGCCCGGCGAGCGCGGCGACTCGATCGACGGTGCCGGCCGGGTCGAGCCGGAGTTCCCGCGCAAGGGCGGCCCACCGGCGGCGCCCGTTGCGCTCCACGAGTCGCCGATCGATGACAAGTCAAAATGTCGCCGATTGATGACTTACTGGAAGTGTCGGCGAATGGCGACATCCTCGCCAGCCATGAATCCGCCTGACGCCGGCTGGGGGTTCGCGTCGGACGGGACTCATTTCGCGACAATCAGGAGGACACGATTCGCAAGTCTCCATGCCAGGCCGTACCTGTCGCAGAGGCGGCGAAGCGTGGTTCCGATGGGCTCCGATGCGGCATGGAAATCGATTTTGCGGTCGGGAATTCCGGCCTTGCGGACCTCGGCCGAGATCACGATGTTGATTCTGGCGAACTCCTGGATGTAGTCGACAATGTCGTAAAGAGTCGAATCCGAGAAGTCCAGGTCCAGGAAGACCCCGTCGAGCTTCCTGGCAAGGGCGCGCTCTTCGGCCTCCTCCCAGGGCCAGGACTCGAGGAAGCGGCCGCCCCGGATCGCATCGACGATTCCCGACCACCGATCCCGTTCCGCCAGCGCCTCTTGATTCAGGTCGCCGTGCGCGAGCTCCTGGATACAGAGCTCGACTTCGTCCGGGCCGGGCACGTCGGAAGAATCCGCCGGGTAGCCGACGAACTCCGGGTCCCACCGATAGTGACCGCGGAGGATCCGAAACCGGGGTGCAATCCAGACCACGGCGCAGCGAGCGAGGTCCGCAAACTCATCCGGTCTCCGATCTCGGAGCCGTGCATGTCGGCGCGAGTCCTGGACCTTTACCCACAGGGGACAAAGGCCACGTAGAACCGTTCGCGCGGCCTCGAGCTGGTCCAACTCGACCTGCCGGGGATCCGCGTGGCTTGCAGGAGGGCACGCCGGCGCTTCCTCTACCTGCGCGCAGCCGGCCATCCCAGCGGCGCAAAACACGGTCAACTTCAGCAGCATGATCCGGAACATGCCGGCAAGGAGGGTGGGGCCAAAGGAGTGGAAGCGCTTCACGATCTGCCACTCTAGGCCCGTGTCCGGGCGCGAATCAAGCTCGTCGTCGGAGAACTGCGGCGGCGCGGCGAGTCGAGGAGCATGGGCCGGGTCGAGCGGGGACTCGAACGGCCCTGCCCGCTTCTGGCCTCAGTCCGGATCTCGACTCCTCGCTCAAACGTGACCTTCCAGATCGCGCAGGACGCCCGCGACCGGCAGCACGTCGACGCCGCTCTCGTGCCAGCGCCGATCCCCGAGATAGACGAGGCTCGCTTTCGCCATCGGGTAGTCCTTCAGGAATTCGTGAAGCCCGTCCAGGTCCCCGCTTCGGACCCGACTGGACGCCTTGACCTCGAACGCCCTGAGCCCTCTTCGGCCATAGAGCACGAAGTCGACTTCGCGACCGGCCGGAGTGCGCCAGTAGTGCAGGCCGTAGCCGAGGTTGCCGTAGTCGTTGGCCGCCCGGAGGTGGTGGAGGAAGAGCGTCTCGAGAGCCGCCCCGCGAATCTCCTCGGGAGAATCGAGCGGACCCACGGGTCGGATCGCGCGGTAGACGCCTGCGTCAAAGAAGTAGAACTTGGGGTGAAGCGCCACGCGCCGTTTCGCCCGGCGCGTGAAGGCCGGCAAGCGGTAGCCAATGAGCAAGTCTTCCAGGATCTGGAAGTACCCCTCGACGACCCGGGCCGGGACCGCGCAGTCGCGTGCGACCGACGCCATGTTGAGCGCGGAACCCTGCGAAAACGAAGCGGCCTCCAGGAATCGGCCGAAACCGGCGATGTTCCGGGAGAGTCCTTCCTGCTGAACTTCTTCCCGCAGCCACGAAGCGACGTAACTCTGCAGAAACGGTTCGGGATCGGCGATCGAGCAGGCCCGCGGAAGCGTGCCCCGGCGCAGGGCACGCGCGAGGTCGAAGTCGCCGGCCAGCTCGCCCGCCGTGAGCGGGTGCATCCGGAGCGTCAGGGCGCGTCCGGCCAGGAGATTGACGCCACGACGGCGCAGCTTCCGCGCGCTGGAACCGGTGAGCGCAAACCGGATCCTGCGGGATTCGATGAGCCGATGGACTTCGTTCAGGAGTTCCGGGGCGCGCTGAATCTCATCGATGACAACGATCCCGCGATGGTCCCGGGGGATGTCCTCTCCGAGTCGGCCCGGTTCCGTCTGAAGCCGGTTCCACGTGCGGTCTTCGAGGAGGTCGAAAAACAGCGCGTCCGGAAAGGTGGACCGCAGCCAGGCCGTCTTCCCGACTCCGCGGGGTCCGAAGAGGAAGAAGCTGTCGTCCGGAGGCTTAAGCATTCGCGCATACATGATTCGTTTATATCATACAAAAACGTAATAGACATGCGGAATTGTCTTGCGAGGTCTGCCGGAATTCGGACGAAGCGGCCGCTTCGCGACGACAATCCCGCCCTACCCCTTGATCACCGCAAACGGCACGAACTTGGCGATGCGCTTCGAGATCCCGGCGCGCTCCATGACCTCGGTGACCACACCGGCGTCCTTGTAGGCGGACGGCATTTCTTCGGCCATGCTGGCCCGCGTCTTGGCGCGGACCGTGACGCCCATCGAGCGCATTTCGGCGTCGAGGTCGACGCCCTGCATGCGGCGGTTCATCTCGCCGCGGGAAGCGGTGCGGCCGGCGCCGTGGCACGTCGAGCCGAACGTTTCGTTCATCGCGCCCGGCAGACCCGTGAGGAGGAACGAGGACCGCCCCATGTCCCCGGGGACGAGGACGGGCTGGCCGACTTCCTTGTACTTGGCCGGGGTGAGCGCGTGACCCGCAGGGAAGGCGCGCGTCGCTCCCTTGCGGTGGACGATCACCTTCATCATCTTGCCGTCGACGTCGTGGTCCTCGATCTTGGCGATGTTGTGGCACACGTCGTAGATCAGCTCCGGCTCGACGTTGCGGCCGAGACAGTCCGAGATCGCCCTCCCGGCCAGGATCATGATCACCTGCCGGTTCACCCACGCGTAGTTCGCCGCGCACGCCATCGCCGAGAGGTACTTCTTCCCCTCGTGGCTCGAAGCCGGCGCGCACGCCAGCTGCCGGTCGGCGAGGTCGATGTGGTAGCGCCCCGCGATCTTCACGAAGTCGT
The DNA here is from genome assembly GCA_038060895.1 of Planctomycetota bacterium. GTDB lineage: Bacteria > Planctomycetota > MHYJ01 > WSZJ01 > WSZJ01 > WSZJ01. Next base: position 80,968 of record JBBTCT010000031.1, on the reverse strand, counting down.
GCACGTTCTCGTCGCAGATCTGGTAGCCGAAGCCGCGCGAGCCGCAGTGAATCAGCAGCACCACGTCGCCTTCCTCGAGCCCGAAGACGCTCTGCGCTTCCGGCGTATAGACCTCCGAGACTCGGTCGAGCTCGAGGAAGTGATTCCCGCTTCCGAGCGTTCCGACCTGCCCCAGCCCGCGCTTGAACGCCGTGTCGCTTGCCGCCGCGGGGTCCGCGCCGGGCATCGTGCCGCCGTCCTCGGTGTAGTCGAGGTCCGACGGCTTCCCGTACCCGTTCTCGACGGCCCACTTCGCCCCCGTCGTCACAATCCGCGCCCCGTCCTCCCGCGACAGCCGCCCGATCGCCGAGTCGCCGCCGACGCCGGTCGGGACGGCATTGAAGAGCGCGTTGACGAGCTTCTTGTGTTTCCCCTCGAGTTCGTTGAAGCGGAGGCCGGTCTTGCAGACGCGGACGCCGCAGTTGATGTCGTACCCCACTCCGCCCGGCGAAATTACCCCTTCATCCAGGCTGAACGCCGCCACGCCGCCGATCGGGAACCCGTACCCCCAGTGGATGTCGGGCATGGCCAGCGACCACTTCACGATTCCTGGAAGCGTCGCGACGTTGACGACCTGGTCGAGGGCCTTGTCGCCCTTGGCAAGGTCGAGGAGGCGTTTGTCGGCGTAGATCCGTCCCGGGACGCGCATTGCGCCCGTTTTCGGGATTTCCCAGACGCAGTCGCTGACACGGCGGAGTTCCATGAGGGATTTGATCGGTTGAAGGAGGGGATGGTTCGGAACTGGTTGAAGGTCGAAAGTCGAAGGTGTTGGGGGCTAAACGTCGAAAACTACGGTGGCGCGCCAGCCTTCGGCTGTTTTCTCCGCCTTGAGGCCGTGGTAGGTCACCGCTTTGAGTTCTGTACGGCCCTCGTGCCGCGCTTCGTCGTACCGTTCGCCACCCGCCGTCGCCACGACGCTGCGTTCGTCAAGTTCGTGGATCGCTACGAAGGGGAAGAGTAGCCGGTCCTCGTCGAAGATTACGAGAAGCTCCGTGATGAACCGGTTCAGGAGGTCAGGCCAGCCGTCGCCGGAAGCCCGTATCGTGCGCGTCACGCGTGGCTCGACATTTTTCGTGTCGGAAACCGCTTCCGCAAACGCCAGCGCTGCCGTTGCGAACAGTCCCTCGGCCGTCGACGCCGAGAGCTCGACGCCGATGTCGCCGGTGTGATCGAAGAAAACGTAGGGCACGGCCGCGGGCCTACAGCGGCGGCGCCCCGGGCGGCGGCGGAACGCGCGGGGGCAGCGGCGGAGGCGGCGATTGCTTCCGGCGGTCCGTGAGATACAGGTTGAATGCCACGACCATCAGCACGAGCCAGAGCGTCGCATCCGAAATCTCGTCCCAGCCGAAAGTCTCCTTCTTTGCCCAGGCGAGCGCCTGGACCGCCAGACCGGCGGCGAGGACGAGGACGAGGAGCCCTTTCAGGTCGATTTTCGACCTCCGCCGCATTTCCGTGTCGCGATCGATTTCCATCGGGGCATTCTCCTCGTGGCCGGGGTGAACGTTCGGCGCCAGTTTATCAGGTCCGGCCGTGCAATCGAGTTTGGTGCGCAGCGGAAAGATCGCTCCGGTTCCGGGCGCGGCTCCGTAGAATGCCCCGCCCATGGAGCTGAAAAAATTCCTGCGCGAAGTCGACACGTTCAGCGCGCTCACCGACGCCGAGCTGGAGAAGATCGTCGCGCTCTGCCGCGAGCGGGCCCTCCAGAAGGGCGAGACCGTCTTCAACGAGCGCGACCCCGGCGACAAGCTCTTCATCATCGAGTCCGGCGCCATCGAGATCGCCAAGTCGAACGGCGGCGGTCAGCCGACGCGCATCGCGATCCTCGAACACGGCGAGATTTTCGGCGAGCTGGCGATTTTCGAAGAGCGCGCCCGGTCGTCGTCCGCAGTCGCGGCGCGCGAAGGACGCGTCCGGCTCATCGAGAAAAAGGACATCGACGCACTCCTAGCCACCGATCCCGTGCTGGCCGTGAAAATTCTCAAGGGGCTGCTGAAGAAAACCGCGGCGCGCCTCCGGCTCGCGGATGAGGCCATTCAAACGCTCATCCGCTCGTTCGATGCGTGAAGCGGCTTCTTCGCTGCGGCGGCGGGTGCGGGGCGGGCTTCGGGCGATGGTTGGGGAGCGGTGCCAGTTAGACGCCCGCCCCCCACCCGCACGCCTTCGCTCAGGCGCCGCTTCACGCTTCGAACGAGCGGATGAGAGGAAGGGCAAGCCCGGCGACTTGAACCTGGGGCGGGATTACTCGGGCTCGGTTCCGCCCGGGGACTGGGACCCGCCGACCGTCTCCCGCTTCGCCTCGTCCTGAAGCCCGATTTCCCGCAAAATGCTGACGAATTCACGCCGGGCGGATTCGTCGTAGGGAACACCGCTCCGGGTCCGCAGCCACTTCGCGCGGATCTCGTACCAGGCCTTCGCAAATGTGCGGACAGGTCCGTCAGGCGGATGTTTTCCCAGCTCCACGCGCGCCTTCTCCTGCTCTTCCTTCGTGCCTTCCTTCAGGAGCCGCTGAAGTCCGGCACGCTTCCAGTCCTCGACCGCCAGAGCCTCCTTCAGTTGCTGGCGGAACTTCGCGCTGACTTGCTGGCCGCCGACCGCCTCCTCAAGCATCCCGAACTGGACGAGCACGTTCTGGAATTCGAAATGAGTGCCGATGTCGAAACCCCGCCGGTCGTTCGCCTCGATCCAGTCACGGCGCAGCTCGTACCATTTTTTCGCGTATTCGCGGGCGAGGGGCTTCTGCTTCAGCTGCATTCGTGCTGAGACGCGGTCAATTTCGGAGATGTTCGCGCTCTCCGCCAGGAGGCTCAGGTTCTCGCGCTCCTGCACTTCCAGCTCGAGGGCTGCGCTGAGATGCACCGTGAAAGACATCGAGATCCCGTTGCCTCCAGCCGAGCGCAGATTGAAGTCGGCCCACTGCGCGACCTGGAGATGACCTGCGGAAGTCAGCAAGACGGAGCCAGGGACGTGCTCAGCGCGGTCTTCAACGGAGGGGAGATCCTTCACGTCCGCCGGTTGCTGGCGAAAAAAGTGCGTCGTCCAGACGGTGATGAGAAGCGTCGTGAAGACGACGAGGCCCAGCGAAATCAGGTCGTAGGCCGGGCCGTCTGCGGCCTGGCGCAGGGCGGCGGGGGCGATGGGGGCGTCCATTTACTGCCAGTCCTCGGTGGGTTTGATGGACTGGACCTGAAGGGAGAGGGCCGACATGAAGTCCTTCGGGCCGCCGGCCAGGTGAATCATTTTCATGAGGACGCCGCGCGACTGCGGGTCCTTGAGCAGGTCGTTGTGGACGAGCTTGAACATGTTCATGACGGGCATCGGCAGCGCGTAGTGCAGTTCCTGGTACTGCGCCTTGGAGAGCTGGATGAAGTACTCCTTGCAGATGATCTGGTACCCGACGTTCGGGACCGCCTTGACCTTGACGCCCGTCCGGTCCATGTCTTCCTTCGACATCTTGATCTGGGCCTGCCCCGCCGGGCGGTCGATTTCCTTGCCCTTTTTCCTGGCCATGGAAGCGGCGGCCGCGGGCGCGGGCGCGCCGGCCTTGGAAACAGGGGGAGCGGTGCCGGGTTTTGCCATAGATCCCGGCGCCTTGGCCACGGAAGCGGGAAGCGGCTTTGACGCTGCCGGCGAATGGCCGGGTCGCCCGCCGTCTACCGGCGCGACCGGGATTTCCTCGACGTCGTCCACGAGTTCGACTTCGTCCACTTCGTCCGGGACATCGACGCTGAACGGGATCGGGCCCGTGATCTTGGGCGGGATTCCTTTGGGAAGGACCGTCTTGGGCGCGATCGACGGCGGTTTCGCGGGTGAGGACGGCACGACGGGCGGCTTTGCCGGAGCCACCGGAAGTGCGGGCGGCTTGGCGAGTCCTCCCCCCGTCGGCGGGGATGGCATCTTGATTCCCGCAGCGGGCACCGGTGTTTTGGCCGCAGCGGCGGGCGCCACCGGCGCGATCGGCAGGCCCGGCTTGCTCGTCTGCACCACCACCCCGGATTTCGGCGCACCCGGCTGCACCGTCGACGCCGGTTTGGTAGTACCACCGAACGTCTGCGTCTTCGGCCCGACCGCAGGCGCCGAAGAGCCCGACTTGCCGAAGGAATTCGTCTGTTGCCCCGCCACAGACGGCGCCGTCGACTTCGCCTTCTTCGGAGGCGGCTCGACTTTCTGGACCGCCTCCTGCAGCGCCGTCATTCCGGAGTCGATGCCGCCCAGCAGTCCGAGCAGGTCCTTCAGCGCATCCCGTTCTTCAGGACGGTTGAGGATCGTGTCGTTGATGAGCCGGAAGAGGCTCGCGTTGTCGCCCGGAACGGCGTAGTAGAGGTCCTCGTACCGTACGACGCCCAGGTCCAGGCTTTTCGACCCGACCGTGATCCGCACCCGCTTCCCGTCCGGCTGCGGTTCGATCTTGATCGGCGTCGGCGCTTTCTTCTCGAAAACTCCTGTGCCGGGGCGCCGGACCTCCGAGCCTCCGATCGGTTTCAACTCGGCCGGCTTCACGGGCTTCGGAACTTCCTTGATCACGAACGGCTTCTCTTCTGCCTTCGCCGGCTTGACGATTTCCGCGAAGGGATCCACCGCGGGTTTCGAAGGATGCACGAGGATTTCGAAGGGCTCGTCGGCGGGCTCCTCGACCTTCGGCGGCGCGGGGGCTTTCGCGGTCAGCGGCGACTCGGCGGGCTTCGGCGGTTCGACCACGACGGAGGCCGAAGGGGGAGGCGTTTCCTGGACGAGGGCCTGAAGCGTCTTCATGGCCTCGTCGACGCCGCCGTTCGCCTCGACGATGAACTGCAGGATCGCCCGGTCGTCGGCGTGCGAGAGGACGGTGCCGTTCAGGAGCAGATAGAGGCTCGAGCATTCGAGCGGCAGGGCGTAGAAAATGTCCTCATATTGCGCGGTTGTCAGATCGAGGTAGACCTCATCCTCGGCCGTGATGCGAATTCCAGTGGGGAGCTTCTCAAGACGCATACCTTCCTCTTAACCCTTCGCGGCCCCCGAGTCAATGACATAACGTAAGGCGCGGCGGCGATTTGCGGATTTCGCCTTGGAAAATCCGTGCGCTCCGGAGAACGCCGGCATGGGCGTGGTAGCTTGAGGCGTTTCGGGGCCTTTGCCAGAACTCCCCGGGCCGACGCAGCTTGCCTGGCAGGATTCTTTCTCAGCCTCAGCGCGAAGAACTCATGTGCGCCGACACCGCTTCCACGTAATCACCGCCCAGGACTCCGTTCACGGCATCGCGCATCTCCCGGGCCAGTTCGCTCCTGGCGCTGTCGTCCTGGAGCTGGGTGACGTGGAATCGCGAGAGCGCAGACTGAAGCGAGTCCTGCAGCTTCGGGCGATTGAAGTCGAGCCGGCGCCTGGTTTCCGCTTCGTTCCGGCGCCGCAAATGGAGAACAGGATCGACGTAGGAAGTGATGCGCGCGTTGTGATCCGGCGGCAGCGTGATGGTGTGCTGGAGGCGGTCGAGGGAGATTTCGACAAGCTCGTCCGCGCGCGGGTCGCGCGACAGCCCGGCGCGGGCAGCCAGCGCCGCGACCGCGCCCACGACGAGGGCGAGGATGAGAAGGGTGAGGATGGGGGCCGTTGGACGCATGCCTTCAGTTTATCGGCAAATCTTCCACGCGGGCTCTGCTATAGTCCCGCGCCCCACATGATCCGTCGCGCCTCAGCGGTCCTCGGAATTCTCTTCTTCATCAATTTCCTCAATTACGCCGACCGCTACGTCCTCTCCGCGGTCCTCGGCCTCGTTTCCGACGACCTCCATTTGAGCCGCGGGCAGGAAGGCTGGCTGGCGACGGCGTTCACGCTCGGCTACATGTTCAGCTCGCCGATCGTCGCCAACTTCGCCGACCGATGGACGCGCCCGCGCATCGTCGCCCTCTGCTGCCTCGTCTGGTCCCTGGCGACGCTCGCCAGCGGGCTCGCAGTCGGGTTCAAGACGCTGTTGCTCGCCCGCATTCTCATCGGCGTCGGCGAAGCCGGATTCCTCACGGTCGGCCCGCCGCTCATCGCCGACGCCTTCTCGAAGGAGTCGCGCGGCAAGGCGCTCAGCGTGTTCTACACGGGCGTGCCGATCGGAAGCGCCTGCGGTTTTGTCCTCGGCGGCTTGCTGCCGGGCTTGCACTTCATGGGTGCGCACTCGTTCGGGTGGCGAGGGACGTTCATGACGGTCGCCATCCCGGGAATCATCATCGCCGTCGTCGCCTGGATGCTCGTGGACCCGCCGCGCGGCGCGCAGGACACCGAGTTGGGCGTCCACGCGCCGCTTCCCGGGAAGGGCACCTTCTGGGAACAGCTCGCGCTCTTCCGCAACCGCACCTTCGGGCTGGTCACGCTCGCCCTCACGGGCATCGCCTTCGCAACGATTCCGCTTCTGCACTGGCTCCCGCAGTTTTTCGGCGACGTGAAGCACCTCGACCCGTCGAAGGCGAACGTCATGATCGGGCTGACGCTGATCCTCCCGGGAATCCTCGGCACGCTTCTCGGAGGCTGGGCCGGCGACCGCATCTCCAGGCGCGGCCACCCGGGCGGCTACCTGATGGTCGCCGCGGTCGGCCTCACCGGCGGGCTCATCTGCCTCTGGACCGCCATCCTCGCGACGCAGCCGTGGATCTTCTTCCCCGCGCTCTTCTTCGGCGTCCTGTTCTTCATGTCCTGCACGCCGACGCTCAACACCACGATCGCCAACATCAGCGCCCCGAACGCCCGCGCCATGGCCTACGCCACGGTCATCTTCTGCATGCACGCCTTCGGCGACACCATCTCGCCGCTCCTGTTCGGGCGCCTGATCGGCGACCACGGCCTCGAGCGCGCGTTCCTCTTCATGCCCGTCGCCCTCCTCGTCAGCGCCGCCGCCTGCGTCGCAGGCGTGTTCACGATCCGGGGGGACCTGGCGAGGACGGGAGAGCGCGTCACGCAGCTTGTGCGGAAGTCGCAGGCGCCCCGCGTCCGCTGAGCCCGCTACAATGCCCGCCCCCATGCGCGTCGACTGGCTCACCGAAAACCCGTACATGCGCTCGCGCGAAGCCGCGATCCTGGCTGCGCTCGACGTCGCGGGCGAGCGCGTGCTCGAGGTCGGGTGCGGCGAAGGAAACAACCTGATCGTGCGCGGGATCAAGGGCGCGTTCGGGATCGACATCAACCGCGCGTCGTTGCGGACGGCGGGAAAGAAGACCGACGGGAAATTCGCGCAGTCGGACGCCGCGCGGCTGCCGTTCCGGGAAGGGGCTTTTGACCGTGTCTTCGCGCGGGACATCCTGCACCACGTCGAGGACCCGCGCGGATCCGTCGCGGAGATGGTCCGCGTCTGCGCGCCGGGCGGAAAGGTGTGCATCCTGGACGACAACGGGCGCAACACGATCTTGAGGTTGTTCTCGGCGATCGACCCGGATGAGAAGAACATCGCGAAGCAGACACCGAAGGGGCTCGCTGCGCTCTTCGACGGACTCCCCGTTGACCCCGTCACGCTCACAGTCCGCGAACCCACGCTCGTCTACCGCGCCATCCTCCACCACAAGTTCGGCCTTCCCTCGCTCGGCAAGTCCAAACTCTTCGCCAGAACCATGGACCGCATCATTGCCACGCTGGAACGCACTTCTAACCCCGACACCTGGGCCAAAATCTCAATTATCGCAACACGAAAGCCTGCTTGATCGCAGGGGCCCAAGCCGCTTCAATGCTCCACTCGCGGGGGGGAACCCTCCCGTTGGGGAAACCCGCGTGATCGCTCCCGGCCACAAAGTCACGATCGTCCTCCCGACCCGCAACGAAGGCGGCGGCGTCGCCCGCGTCATCGAGCAGGTCCGCCCCTGGGGGGACGAGATCCTCGTCGTCGACGGCCACTCCACCGACGACACCCGCCAGATCGCCGAGGCCGCTGGCGCACGCGTCGTCCTCGACGGCGGCCGCGGCAAGGGCGACGGCGTCCGCACCGCGCTGCGCGAAGCCTCCCACCCCGTCGTCTGCTTCTTCGACGCCGACGGATCGCACGAGCCCGCCGATATCCCCAACGTCCTCGCGCCCCTCTCCCTCGGCCTAGCCGACCTCGTCATCACTTCCCGCGCCACCGGCGGCTCCGACGAATTCCGCATGGACATCGAACACTCCTGGCGGCAGATGGGAAGCGCCTTCGCGACCTGGATGGTGAACGTGCGCTGGGGCGTCAAGCTCACCGACATCCTCAACGGCTTCCGCGCCGGCTTCCGCGACAAGCTGCTCGACCTCCATCTGAACTCGACGCACTTCGATGTCGAAACCGAGATGGTGATGAAGGCGCTGAAGAAGGGGTTGCGCGTGGTTGAAGTGCCCAGCCACGAGTACGAGCGCGCCTGGGGCAAGTCGAAGCTCGCGACGTCCAGCAGCTGGCGGTTCCTGCTGCGACTGGCGCGGGACATCGTGTGAAGCGCCTTCGGTCGACGTTGTTCGTTCTTTTCGTCGCCGCATCCTCCGCGTTCGCGGCCGACGCCGTCGTCACCCTCCAGTACGAATCGAAAACCGCCGTTTTCGCGGCGGGAACCAGTCGCCTGGAAGCCGCGACCGTGAAGTCAATCCACGACGCGTTCCCCTCGGCAAAGTCAAACACGGTGAACGCATTCAACGGGCAGATCGGGAAGCTGTCGAGCGACGAACTCGCGAAGAACTTCACGGACGCGAAGGCTGCGCTTCAGGCGCTCGGGAACGGCGCCTTGCTGGTTCTGAATTGCCACTCTTCGATCACGCAGGTCGGCGTCCCGACGGCCGAGGGCGACACGAAGCTGATCGAGTGGAAGGACTTCTGGGGGTACTTCGGAATCGCGCGCCCGCCGCGGCTTGCGCTGGCCTGCCTGAACGGTTGCGTGGGGAAGGCGGACGCGGGCGGAGTGAAGGGCGAGTCGACGGACTGGGACCTGGAGCTGCTGCGATGCACGCTGTCGGCGCAGGCGCTGATCAGCGGGAAGCGGAACATTGCGACGGCGGAGGCGAAGGCGGATTTGACGAACGTGATGACGAAGATGCGCGGGGATCTCAAGGGGTGGGACCTGGACCTTTCGGCGGACAAGGGTGCGTTCAGCGTGATGCGCGTGCTGACGATCCGGACGGGGAAGCTGTACGTGCAGCCGGCGCTGACGTTCAACAAGCTGAAGCTGCAGGCGGTGACGTACGGGCGGCAGAGCCAGGTGACGGCGGACGGGGCGCGGGACGTGGTGTTCGCGCACGAGGACGACATGGACTCCAACAATCTCGCGACGGGGGCGGTGGCGGTGGCGTGGGACGAGCATGACGAGAAGTCCGAAGCGGGGCCGCGGCCGTTCTGCTTCGAGTTCAAACCGCGCGGGGAGATCGTGAAAGTGGAGTTCGAGCTGAAGGTGCGGGCGTTCGGGAGCGACACCGCGAGCGACGGGATCTATTTCTGGGCGGCCGCAGACCCGGCGATTCTCTGCAAGGACTTTGGCGCTTTCCTCAAGGAAGAAGGAAAGGTCTCCGCTTCGTATCCGTCCGCCGCGCAGCTCAAGGCAAACCCGGCGGCAACATTGCGAGAGACGGACCGGGCGCTTTACGATCGGCTCATGACGGGCCGGCTGCGCTGCGCGATCGCGAACCAGGCCTGGCTGAAGGGCGCCAACCTGACGGTGACCTACGCCGGGGACAAGTAACGGCTGCGGAATTTGCCGCCGTGTGTGGGGAATTCTTCACTTAATTGCGCCGGATCGCGTGGGGATGCGTGGGCATTCCCCTTGCAGCAAAGCGACATCCGTCCCCCTCCGGAGCCGCCACGATGCCCGCGACGTCCAGCGATACTGCCGTCCGAATTCCCGTTGAAGGCCGAACGATCGAGGCAAGCCTGACGGTGCCCGATCGCCCGGCCGGGGTCGTCATATTCGCGCACGGCAGGGGCGGGGTCCGCGGGGACGGCCGAAGCGGTCTCGTGGCGGCGGAGCTTCAGAAGGCGGGGCTGGCGACGCTGGACTACGATCTTCTGACACCTGCGGAGCTCGCCGAGCCCGACTACAAGTTCAGCGCGGCCGCACCCGCGAGGCGCCTCCAGGCGATTATCGGCTGGGCGGGCGAACACAAGGATCTGGGCAGCCTCCCGCTCGCCCTCCTCGGCTGGGGAACCGGCACCTCCGCGGCCCTCGTCGCCGCTTCGCAGCCCGGCAACCCGGTCCGCGCGGTCGTTTCGTGTGGCGGACGCCCGGAATTCGCCGGCGATGCGGCCCGGGGCGTGACAGCGCCGGTCCTTTTCGTCGTGGGCGGCTTCGACTGGGCAATCATCGACCTGAACGAGGCCGCCGTGAACCGAATGCTCTCGGCCGCCCGGATGGAAGTCGTGGCGAAGGCGACGAACGAATTCGAGGAGGAAGGCACGCTTGAGGCAGCTTCCCGGTTGGCAAGGGACTGGTTCGGGAAGTGGCTGGGGACACGCCAGGAAGGGTAGAACGCCCTTAGATTGCCTTTTGAAGTTCTCCGTTTGCTTGAGAGTTCGCTGTCTTGAAGTTGTCCTCTTAAGGCGGACTTTCGCCGCGCCTTTTGTCCGTGGACCCACCCCTTCGAGACTGCTAGGATGCGCCCTCCGACCCCGTGGGGGGGCCTCGGAGGAGAACTCATGCGCGTCTGGGCACTCAACCCGCCGGCCGACCACGGCGTGAAGCAGGTCCGCGAAGGCCGCTGCATGCAGCGCGGCGGCGCTTGGACCACGATCTGGACGCCCCTTTCGATGGCGTACTGCGCTTCCATGGCGCGTGCGGAAGGCCACGAAGCGTTCCTGAACGACTGCATCGTCGAGGACCTCGATTTCGTCGATGTGACGCGGCGCGCGGCGGAGTTGAAGCCTGACCTGGTGGTCATGAACGCGGTGACGCCGAGCTTCGACAGCGACCTGACGACGGTCGAAGCAGTGAAAAATGGCTGGCCGGGAGCGTTCGTGGCGGTGATCGGCATCCATGCGACGGCGATCCCGAAGGACGCGTTTGACCGGGCGAAGCGGCTCGACGCGGTGATCCGCGGGGAGCCTGAGCTGACGGTGAAGGAGCTGCTGAAGGCGTTCTCCGACAAGACGCCGATCGAAGGGATTCCCGGCCTCGCGCTGATGCGCAACGGCGAAATCATGCTGACGCCCGAGCGGGTGCCAGTCGAGAACCTCGACGAGCTGCCCTGGCCGGCGTACGACCTGATCCAGCACCGCCTTTACCTGATGCCGTACACCGGGAACCCCTTCCTGCTCGTCGCGACGGGCCGCGGATGCCCGCACCCGTGCGTCTTCTGCGCAGACCACACGTACTACGGCAAGAAACTGCGCCTCCGCACGCCGAAGGCGCTGGTGGACGAGCTCGAGTACTACGGGAAGCAGTTCGGGATCCGCGAGTTCCTCTTCTGGAGCGAGGGATTCACGCTCTCCCCGCCGCGCGCCAAGGCCGTCGCGCGCGAGATCATCGCCCGCGGTCTGGACATCGAGTGGGTCTGCAACTCGCGCGTGGACGACGTTGACCCTGAGTTGCTGGGACTCTTCAAGCAGGCCGGCTGCAAGATCATCGGCTTCGGCGTCGAGAGCGGCGTGCAGGACATGCTCGATGCGATGAAGAAGGGCACCACCGTCGAGCAGATCCGCCAGGCAATCAGCTGGGCAAAGGACGCCGGTCTCGAGACCGCGGCGCACTGCATGCTCGGCTTTCCCGGCGAGACGCGCGAGACGATCGGCAAGACCGTCGAGTTCGTCCGCTCGCTCCGCCTCGACTTCGCCCAGTTCTACTGCGCCGTCCCCTTCCCCGGCTGCGACCTGTACGACTGGGCGCAGGAGGAAGGCTGGATCGCGACGGACGATTACCGCAAATATGAGCAGAACCAGAGCGCGCTGAACGTCCCCGGGTTGTCGAGCGAGGACGTGGAAGCGGCGCGGTCGAAGGCCTATCGCAAGTTCTACCTGCGGCCATCGATGATCGGGAACCATCTCGGGCGGCTCACGAGTCTCCGCACGGCGAAGGTTTTCGGCAGGATGGTGAAGGAATTCGTCAGCTGGGTGTGATCGGCGGGGGACCCGCGCAACGCTCTTCTCGGGGGAGGAGAAACCATGCGAATTCCGGCCTGGCGTGAGCTCCGCTTTCGCGCTGTCCTGGTCGTGGCCCTGCTTCCCGTCCTCGGAGGCTGCCGGGCGCTTCACGCGGACCGGGAAGACTGGAACAAGCAGGAAGCGCTCGACAAGCTGCGCGGGCACTACCCGGAAATCCTGGAAGTCACGGAGGACAGCATCTCCGTCAGGAACACGGTCGAGGGCGGCAAGGAACCGTTGAAGATCCGCTACGAGGACATCGTCGAGGTCCGGGTGGTGCCGCAGGTGAAGGGGTTCGTGCTCTGGATCTTCGTCGCGACGCTCTACGGACCTTTCGTTTACGACCTGGACATCGAACTCAAGAATGGATGGACCGTGACCGTGATCAAGAAGTGCCGCTGGGCGCTCAGTTTCACGCCGTTTGGCTACTACCCCAACGTCCTGATCCACGGTTACGGGCCCGGTCATGCACTCGACTGGCTCCGGCAGAACGCGCAGGAGAAGTGGGAAAAGTCGCCACCCCCTTAGGGGAAAGGTAGACTTCCGCGCTTCACTTCAACAAAGGGAACCCGATGAGCGTCTGGGACTGGCAGGTCATCGAGAAGCAGGCCGCGACCGCGCTGGCGAAGAAACCGGACGACCAGAACGCCTCCCGCCGCAGCGCGCAGGCGGTCGGGATGCAGGGAAACGTCAACCAGGCGATCTCGCTGCTTGAGCGCCACTTGAATTCCTGGGCCAAGGACGCCAAGGCCCTCGACATGCTCGCCGGCTTCCAGCTCCTCGCCGGCCGCAATGAGGACGCCCTCGCGACCTGCGACAGGGCGCTCAAGACCGACGCGAACGCCAAGTACGTCCGGTACAACCGCGCCATCGCCTGCTGCCGCTGCGGCAAGGCCGAGGAGGGGATCCGCGACCTGGGCACGGCCATCGAAGCGAACGCCGAGTACCGCGAAATCGCCGCCGAGGACGCCGACTTCGCCCCGCTCGCGGCCAACGCGCGCTTCAAGGCCCTCCTCACCCCGCCGCCTCCGAAGAAGGATTAACTCGCAACTCGTCGCGTACAATCCGCGCCCCATGTTCCTGACCCAAGCCACAGCAACGCAGGCCCGCGAACGCTTCGGCACCCCCTGCTACGTCTACGACCGCTCCACGCTCGAAGCCTCCGCGCGCAACGCGCTCGCCTTCCCCAACGCATTCGGGTTCACGCTGCGCTTCGCGATGAAGTCGAACCCGAATCACGCCATCCTTAAGCTCTTCCTCGACCTCGGCCTCCATATCGACGCTTCGTCGGACCACGAAGTCGAGCGCGCCCTCCGGGCCGGTTTCGCCCCCGGCAAGATCCAGCTCACCAGCCAGGCGCCGTCGAAGAACCTCGCCGCGCACGTCGAGCGCGGCGTGCTCTACAACGCGTGCTCACTGCTCCAGCTCGAGAACTTCGGCAAGGCCTTCCCCGGCCGCGAAGTCTCGATCCGGATCAACGCCGGCCTCGGAAGCGGCTCCACGAACCGCACCAACGTCGGCGGGCCCGGGTCGAGTTTCGGGATCTGGCACGAGCGGCTCGCCGAAGCGCGCGAACTGGCCGCGAAGCACGGCGTGAAGATCACGCGCCTTCACTCCCACATCGGCAGCGGCACCGACCCCGTCGTCTGGAAGCGCGTCGCGCGCATGAGCCTCGGGATCGCCGGGCAGCTTCCCGACGTCAACGTGCTGAACCTCGGCGGCGGCTTCAAGGTCGCCCGCATGCCCAGCGAGAAGTCCACCGACCTGCAGGACATCGGCGAAAACGTGCGCCAGGAATTCATGGAATTCAAACAGCGCACCGGAAGGGCTCTTCACCTCGAGATCGAGCCCGGCACCGCTCTCGTCGCGAACGCGGGATGCGTCGTCGCCAGCGTCATCGACGTCGTGGACACCGGCAAGGACGGCTACGTTTTCGCGAAGCTCGACACCGGCATGAACGAGGTCACGCGCCCGTCGCTCTACGGCGCGCAGCACCCCATCGACGTCCTGACCACCGAAGAACGCACTTCGACCAAGGTCGTCTTCGTCGGCCCCTGCTGCGAGTCCGGCGACATCCTGACCCCCGCGCCGTCCGACCCCGAGGCCCTGGCCCCGCGCGACGTCCCCCGCCCGAAAACCGGCGACCTCGTCGTCGTCGGCGGCGCCGGCGCCTACTGCGCCGCGATGTGCACCCTCAACTACAACTCGTACCCGCAGGCCCCCGAGGTCATGCACGAGAACGGCGCGCTGCGTCTCGTGCGGAAGCGGCAGACGTTCGAGCAGATGCTTGCGAACGAGGTCAGCGAATAGCGAAGCCGAGCCCTACCTTGGCTCAGGCTCCACGAACCACAGTCGACCCTTGAGCGCGTGCATGCGCACACTCGCGCTGACCCAGAGCTGCTCACGGAGCTCGCGGATTGTGTATTCGCCTTTGGGAAGCGCGATGAGAGTCGGGTCGTCCCAGGTGATGTCGTCGATCGCGATCTCCAGCGTGCAGGCGTCGGCGATTCGCGTGATCAGGACGGCCGGCCTGCACTGAATTCCGCCAATGACCACGATTCTCGGGTCGAGTGTCGCAAGAAGCGCCTCTCCTTCCTTCCACTCCCGCTGGGTCCACTCGCGCGTCAGAAATCGGCCGGCGGCCAGTGCGTCGGCCTCCCCCCTCCTGCAGATCAGCACCGATCCCGCGCGCGCGGCCACATCGAGACCGGCGCGGACGAGAGCGACGCGCGCGCAGGATTCGATCGTGTCGCCTTCGTCCGGAGACGGCACACGGAGGGCGGGCGCACTCTCGATCCGCGGGCGCGCTTCTTCCGAAAATTCGGTCGTCAGTCCCGTGGCCGAAGCGAGCCAGTTCTCGATCGTTCGCACGTCGACGTCCCCTGAGGGAGTTGTCGGAGGCGGACCTTCGAGCGCCAGCCAGGCGCGTTCCGTGGCATCCGGCACTTCGCCACGCAGCGCCTTCAGGACGCGCACGAGTGGCCAGGTCCGTGGCCAGCCGGCCAGCCGCGGGTTACGGGTCAAGAGACCGCTGTATTCCGGTTCGGACGGAACAACGTAGAGTCCCGCGGAATCAGCAGTCCTGCGCAGCAAACCTGCGAGGCTTTCGCCCGCATTGGCGGCGCGAAGCGGCACATCCTCCCGTAAGGCTTCATCCAGGCACAGCGCCCAGCCGCTCTTTCTCGAGAATGAGCTGACGAGTTCCCGGAGTGTCCGGGCCTCAGGATCCGGCGTTTCAGCTTCCAGCATCTTCCACATCTGCCGCTCGGCGCGCATCAGTCTGGACGCCCACAGTTCTGTAGGGAGGCGATCCCAGAGGTGGAGGGCGACGCGCGGGTGGAGCCCGTTGACGTACTCGAAGGGACTCGAATCCTCGAAGCGGGCTGGCGGCGGAGGAACGATCTCGGCCACCGGGCAGGGCGGTGCTGGCACGGGCAGTCCGGGTCCCTGCCAAGGCTGCTTCGAGAGTCCCACGAGGACGAAGAGCGCGACAGCACCGAGAACTGCAGGCGCGAAAGGGAGGAGATGGAAGAGGCGCTGCTTCACGCCGCCAATTATGCCACCGCGCAGGCAGCGACGATCACCGGCTTTCGGTCATCACGTGCTCCAGCGTTCGGATCGCTTCGGCAAACCACGTGAGGAGAGTTTCCCATCCAGGCGGGAGGTCCCAGGTCCAGACGAAGCGCGGGGCGCCGGGGCGGGCGTCGAGGCGGACGAAGGAGACTTCGCTGGCGGTGGGGGACCAGGGCGGTGTTTCGGCGGGGAGGGGGAGGGACTCGACGGAGGCGAGGAATTCGGCGAGCGTCGCTCGGGGGGTGTGGATGTCGCGGAGGACGAGCGTAGGCTTCGTGGGGCGGGGGAGGACGCGGCCGGGGAAGGGTTCGGCGAAGGCGGCGAGGTCGGAGACGCGGTCCCAGGCGATTTCGCGGACGAGGACGGAGGGGCCGGGGGTGTCGAAGACGGACCAGGCGCGGTGGGCGCCGAACGCGGGGAAGATGCCGATCGTAACGAGGGGGCGCGCGGCGACGGGAGGCGCGGACAGCCAGGGGCGGTCGAGCGCGAATTGCGCGTCGATCTCGATGGCGGCGAAAGCGACTTCGGGGTCTGGCTCGGTCACGGGGGGGATTGTCGCGCGAAAGCCCCACGACCGGACAACTAAAACGGAGTGGACAATTGAGGGCCGGCGTGTCGATTTGTGCCGAGTCGCGCCGTCTCACCAATCGCCGACGGGCAAAGAAGCACCAAATTGAATCTCACATTTCTCTGTGCCCTCTGCGTCCTCTGCGGCTCAGGTCGTTTTTCAACCGAGCGAAGGATCTATTCCAGAATTCTCCGCCCGAGCGCGGACTCGATGAGCTCCGTGGCGAGCACCGCCGTCCGGTTTCTCTCATCCAGAATCGGGTTCACCTCCACCAGGTCCATCGAGCTGATCCGGTGCGTCTCCGCGACCATTTCCAGCGCGAGGTGCGCTTCGCGCGCCGTGATGCCTCCCGGCACCGGCGTCCCGACCCCGGGCGCTTCGTCCGGGTCGATCACGTCCATGTCGAAGCTCAGGTGGATGTGATCGCACCCCGCGAAATGTGCCATGGCTTTCTCGATAACGGCGGGCATTCCATATCGGTCCACCTCGTGCATCGTGAACACGTGGATGCCGCTCGCCCGGATCGCGCGCTTTTCGAGCGGGTCGAGGTCGCGGATGCCGATCTGGACGACGTGCTGCGCGAGAATCCGGCTTGCGGGGTCCTCATTCTTCACGAGGGAATCGCGCCCGCGGCCGAGCGCCGAGGCCATCGGCATCCCGTGGATGTTCCCGCTGGGACTCGTCTCTGGAGTGTTGAAGTCGCCGTGCGCGTCCATCCAGAGCACGCCGACGTTCTTGCGCACGCGCGTCACGCCCCAGAGCGAGCCGATCGCGATCGAATGGTCCCCGCCCAGCACGATCGGGAAATACCCCTCGCGCAACGCTTTCGCCACCGCGTCCGCGAGCAGCTTGTTCGCCTTCACGATCTCCGGCAGATACTTCGCCGTCGGGTCCTTGATGATCCGGCTCTCGGGAATCGGCACGGGAATGTCCCCCGTGTCCTCCACCTTGTGCCCGATTTTCTCGAGGCCTTCCTCGAGATTCGCATACCGGATCGCCGACGGACCCATGTCGACGCCGCGACGGTCCCCGCCGAGGTCCATCGGAACGCCGATGATGCGGATCTTCATGCCGGACTACTTGTGCGCCGCGGCCGGGCGCGCTTCCACCGGCGCGCTGGCACCCACGCTCCACGTGGCCAGCTTCGCCAGCGGCTCCCAGTAGATGCCGAAAATAACCGTGGGCAGGAGGCAGAGGAAAAGCATGATGCCGAAGTGCGACCCGATGCGCAGCGGGACGACGTCGCCCTCGCGGCGCGGGATGCCTTCGAGGTACATCGCTTTCACGACTCGCACGTAGTAGTACAGCGACACGGCGCTGTTGAGCGCGGCGACGACCGCAAGCCAGACCCAGCCGTGCTCGACGAGGGCGGCAAAGAGGTAGACCTTGCCGACGAAGCCGGCGAGCGGCGGGAGGCCGGTGAGGGAGAAGAGGAATGCGGCCATGCACATTGCGAGGAAGGGCGAGCGCCAGCCGAGGCCGCGGTAGTCCGAGATTTCTTCGCCGCCGCCGTTCTCCGAGACGGCGATGACGCAGAGGAAGGCGCCGAGGTTCATGAAGACGTAGGTGCCGATGTAGAAGAGCATCGCCATGAGCCCGGAGCCATGCATCACGACGAAGCCGAGCAGCAGGTACCCCGCGTGCGCGATCGAGGAGTACGCGAGCAGGCGCTTCACGTTCGTCTGCTTGTACGCCGCGAGGTTGCCGATGGTCATGGTGACGACGGCGATGACGGCGACCATGCTGGTCCACCCGGGGTCGCCGATGGGGATCCATTGCCCGGCGGGCTGGCCTGCGACCTCGGGGCGCGCGAGGATCGAATAGAAGAGGCGGATGAGGATCGCGAAGCCGCCGGCCTTGGATGCCGTGGACAGGAAGGCCGTGACGACCGTCGGCGAGCCTTCGTACACATCGGGCGTCCACATGTGGAACGGCGCGGCCGAAATCTTGAAGCCGACGCCGATGAGGACGAGGCCCAGCATCAGGCTGATCGAGAGGATATCCGCGCGGCCGCTTCCCATCGCCGTCGCGATCCCCTGGAACGACGTGGTGCCGGCCAGGCCGTAGAGGAAGGAGAGGCCGAAGAGCATGGAGCCGGAGGCGGTTGCGCCGTAGAGGACGTACTTGAGGGAGGCCTCGCTCGAGCCGCGGTCGCGCTTGTAGAAGCCGGCGAGGATGTAGGACGGGATCGAGAGGGTCTCGATGGCGACGACCATGCCGACCAGGTCGGTGACGCCGGCCATGAGGAAAATGCCCAGCGTCGTGACGAGCAGCAGCGGATAGAACTCTCCTTCCCCGTGCGCCTCGATCCGGCGCACCTTGGCTGCGAACATCGCGATCATGAACGCGCAGACGCCGGCGACGAGCTTGAAGTACATGGAGAACGGATCGACGACGAAGGAGTCGGCGAAGAGGAAGACCCGCGAGCGCTGCTTCGACTCGAGCTCGAAGTACGTCAGGATCACCATGAGCAATGTCGCGCCGAGGCCGGTCGCCGCGAGGCGCGCGACGAGGCCCTTCTTGTCCTTCGGCCCCCCGAGATCGAGGACGATGACCGCGCCCAGGGTGACCGTGAGGATGATCTCCGGGGTGAGGTAGGACAGGTTTTCGACGACGCCGAGTTGCAAGGTCTTGGTCGCTTATTTCGGGTAGTGGGCGATGAACGACTGCAGTTCCGACATCGAGACATTCATGAGGTCGAACACCGGCTGCGGGTAGCAGCCGGCCGCGAGGACGAGGATCGCGAGCGGGATGAGGCAGAAGATCTCCCGGCCGTTGATTTCGGTCACGTGGTGGTACTGCTCGGTGTAGATCTTGTTCTTCTCGCCGAGGAACATCCGCTGAAGCGCCCACAGGTGGAACGCGGCGCCGAGCAGGATGCCGAGCGTTGCGAAGATCGTGAGTTTCTGGAACACCGGGTTGACGCTCTGCCAGCCGCCGATGAAGCACATCGCTTCGCCGATGAACCCGACGAGGCCGGGGAGGCCGAGCGACGCGAAGAACGCGAACGTCACGAAGCCGGTGTAGACCGGGACCATGGTCGCGAGCCCGCCGAAGCGGCTGATCCAGCGGTGGTGGACGCGCTCATAGATGACGCCGACGCAGAGGAACAGCATCGACGTCACGAGGCCGTGGCCGAACATCTGCATCATCGCGCCGTTGAACCCGGCCGTCGTCATCGCGCCCATGCCGAGCAGGCAGTAGCCCATGTGGCTGACCGACGAGTAGGCGACCATCTTCTTCAGGTCGTCCTGCGCCATCGCGCAGAGTGCGCCGTACACGATGTTGATCACCCCCAGCACGCCGATGAACGTCGCGTACTTGTTCGCCATGTCGGGCAGGAGGGGGAAGGCGATCCGGAAGAGGCCGTAGGTGCCCATCTTCAGCAGGATGCCGGCCAGGATGACGGAGATGGCGGTCGGCGCTTCGACGTGCGCGTCCGGCAACCACGTATGGAAGGGGAAGACCGGCACCTTGATCGCAAAGCCGACGAACAGGGCGAGGAAGCAGAGATCGCGCACCCCCTCGAGCATCAGCGAGCCGCTCCGGGCGTCCTGGTTGCGGAGCACCAGCAGGTCAAACGTGTGCTTCCCGGTCGCCGGGTCGGTGACGTTGAAGTAGAACACCAGCATCACGACCAGCATCAGCACGCTGCCGACCAGCGTGTACATGAAGAATTTGATAGCCGCGTACTCCTTGCGCGGGCCGCCCCAGATGCCGATCAGGAAGTACATCGGCAGGAGCATCACTTCCCAGAAGACGTAGAACAGGAAGAAGTCCATCGCGCAGAACACGCCCATCATTCCCGTTTCGAGCAGCAGGAACAGCGCGAAATAGCCCTTCACGCCCTTGCCGATCTCCCAGCTCGCGAAGATGCAAATGAACGAGATCAGCGCGGTGAGCAGCACCATGATGACCGAGATTCCGTCGACGCCCATCGAGTACTGGATGTTGAACATCGGGATCCAGTCCGCCTTTTCGACGAACTGCAACGAGGCGGTCGTGCGGTCGAATCCCTTCCAGAGAAAGAAACTCAGGAAGAGCGGCACGCCCGCGGCACACGCCGCGATGCACTTCACCAGCTCGTCCTTCCCCTTCGGGAGGCACAGGATGATCAGTGCCCCGAGGAGCGGGACGAACGTCATGAGCGACAGGAGGTGGTTCACCTTCGGGACTCCCTATTTGCCGGGCTCAACGGCCGCCGTGGGGCGGCTGCGGAAGTGTTTCCAGTTCGAGACGAGGTGGAACCCGCCGACGAGCAGGAGCGCGCCGGCGAGGGACCATGCGAGGTAGGTTTTGATGCGGCCGGTCTGGAACCGCGAGAGCGAGGCTCCGGCGGACTGGACGACGTCCGCGGTTCCGTTGACGGCGCCGTCCACGACTTTCTGGTCGAACGCATTGGAGACGCGGGCCCACATCACGACGACGTGGCCCCAGGCGTTGACGAAGAAGTCGACGACCTTGAGGTCGAAGCGGGCGCAGGAGTGGGCGAGCGAGAGGCAGGGCACGACGAGGTAATCCTGGATGAATTCGTCGATGTAGTACTTGTTGAGCAGGACGCGGTGGGCCCAGGGGAGCCTGGCGGCGATCCTCGGGGCGGAAATCACGTGAGCCTGGTAGGTCAGGTAAGAGAGAGAAATGCCGGCGGTGGCGACCAGGATGGAGAGGACCATGGCCCAGTTGTGTGAGCTGTGCTTCTCGTGTTCGAGCGGATCCTTGTAGGGCCGGCGGCCCGCGGCGGGCGCTTCGGCTTTTGCGGGGTCGGGCTTGCCGGCGGGCGCGATCGCCTCGTGGCTTCCGTGTTCCTCGCCCGCGTGCGCCCCGTGCGCCGCGGGTTCGTGGACTTTGACGCCGGCGAGCTTGAGGGCCTGCTTTGCGGCGGATGGCGGCGGGCCGACGAGATCCTGGAACCAGCCGCCTTTGTCAGAGGTGAGCGCGAGGGCGCCCAGGACAATGAGAGGCGCCGCCATGACCCAGGGCGATTCGTGGGCGTGGTCGAACTTCTCCTGCACCGCCGGCTTGCCGAAGAAGGTCATGAAGATGAGGCGGAACATGTAGAACGCCGTGAGGCCGGCCCCGAGGAAGCCGAAGATGACGACGGGCCAGAGCGCGGCGTTGTGGTGAGCCGCGAAGAGCAGGTCGCCGAGGATGCCGTCCTTGGACGTAAAGCCGCTGGTGCCGGGGATGCCGGCGATCGCCCACGTCGAGACGAACATCGCCCAGAACGTGATCGGCATCTTCTTCCGCAGTCCGCCCATCTCGCGCATGTCCTGCGTGTGCACCGCGTGGATGACGCTTCCGGACCCGAGGAAGAGGCACGCCTTGAAGAACGCGTGGGTCCAGAGGTGAAAGAAGCCGTTGGTGTACGCGGCGGCGCCGAGGCCCATGATCATGTAGCCGAGCTGGGACACGGTGGAGTAGGCGAGGACCTTCTTGATGTCGTTGGCGCAGAGGGCGATGGTGGCGGCGAAGATGGCGGTGAAGCCGCCGAACCAGGCGATGACGATGAGCGCGTCGGGCGTGAAGACGGGGAACATGCGCGTCACGAGGTAGACGCCGGCGGCGACCATGGTGGCCGCGTGGATCAGCGCGGAGACGGGCGTCGGGCCTTCCATGGCGTCGGGAAGCCAGACGTGAAGCGGGAACTGGGCCGACTTGCCGATGGCGCCGCAAAAGAGCAGGCAGCCTGCGGCGGTGA
Source organism: Planctomycetota bacterium (assembly GCA_038060895.1). Classification (GTDB taxonomy): domain Bacteria; phylum Planctomycetota; class MHYJ01; order WSZJ01; family WSZJ01; genus WSZJ01. Next base: position 59,071 of record JBBTCT010000031.1, on the reverse strand, counting down.
GGAGCCCGATGTGGCCGGTGAACGACCCGCCCGCGACGCTGTCGAAGATCCCCTGGTAGGTCGCTTCGCCCGTGAAGAAGAAGAACGTGAGGATGCCGAGGAACATCCCGATGTCGCCGACGCGGTTGGCCAGGAACGCCTTCTTCTGCGCATCCCCCGCGGACTTCTTTTCAAACCAGAACCCGATCAGCAGGTAGCTCGAGAGGCCGACCAGCTCCCAGAACATGTAGAGCGCGAAGATGTTGTTGCAGAGGATCAGCCCGAGCATCGAGAACGTGAAGATCGAGAGGTACGCGAAGAATCGCGAGTAGCGCGGATCGTCCGCCATGTACCCCATCGAGAAGATGTGCACCAGCGTGGACACCAGCGTGACCACGACGAGCATGATCACGGTGACGTTGTCCACCAGGATCCCCATCGGGATCCTGAACGTCGGAACGTCGGCTTCACCCGGATTGACGCGGCTGAACAGCATGACCCAGTCGATCTGGAAGGTCCTGCTGAACTGCCAGTCGTAGATCCCGATCATCCGCCCGAACATCAGGAGCGAGATCGCAAGCCCGACGGCGACCGCGCCCGTCGAAACCCAGTCGCCCCGCCGGGGCAGCTTGCGGCCGAAGAAGATCTGCACGAACGCCGCGAGAAGCGGCAGGCAGAGCACGGTGAGCGCGGGCCAGGGCGTATCGAAGAGGTTGTTGAGGTCGATCGCTGTCGAGCCGATCAGGAAGTGGCCGGTGCGCCCGAGGTTGAAGAAGAACCCGCCGAGCGCGATCGCCGCGCAGAAGACGACCAGGCCGATCGACCAGCCGGCGGGCTGAAAATGGGTCGCGCCGCCGTGCCCGCCGCCATGGCCGTGATCGTCATGGCCGGACGCACCGTGTCCCCCCGCCCCGTGGGCGGCATGTCCGCCGGAGCCCCCGTGAGGCGCAGGCGGATGACCGTGATCGTCGTGACCGTGGCTCATTTAGCCCTTCATCGCCGTCACCTCGTCCACGTCCACGTCGCCGAGGTTCCGGTAGATCCCCAGGATGATCGCGAGCGCCACCGCGGCTTCCGCAGCCGCGAGGATGATGACGAAGGCCGCAAAGACGTTCCCGCCGATCCACGCCGCGCCGTAGACGTGGTGCGCCGCTTCCCCCTGAAGCGGGAATTCAATCGAGGTCGGTCCCAGCGTCGGGGGGGCTTTCACGAAGCGGGAGAACGCGACGAGGTTGATGTTGGCGCTGTTGAGGACGAGCTCGACGCCCATGAGCACGGAGACTGCGTTTTTCCGCGTCAGGATCGTGAAGACGCCGGTCGCGAAGAGGAACGCGCCGATGAGCAGGAACCACTCGAGGTTGGCGACGGGCATCAGGCCTTCTCCTTGTCGCGGCGCGCGAGGTACGCGGCGCCGATCAGCGCGCCGAGGAGGAGGACGGAGGACGCTTCGAAGGGCAGCAGGTACTTCCCGACGAAGGCCTTGCCGATTTCACCGGTGGTCGGCGAGGCCGGGCGGTCCACGACGTCCCAGTTCGTGTAGAGGGAGACGTAGGCGAGCGCGAGGAAGACGAACCCGGCGATGGCCGCGCCGACGATCGGGTTCGTGGTCTCGTTGGACAGTTTGATTTCGCGGATCTTGTGGGTGAGCATCACGCCGAACAGGATCAGGACGAGGATGCCGCCGACGTAGACGAGCAGCTGGGCCGCCGCGATGAAGTCCGCGTCGAGGAACGCGTAAAGCCCTGCGACGCCGAAGAACGTAAGGAGAAGCGCGTAGGCGCTGTAGATGATGTTGCGCGACGCCGCCACGACCAGCGCGCTGGCGCACGTCACCGCCGCGAAAGCGAGGAAGACCCAGGCGGCCGGGTCGCCCAGCTTGATCCCGAGGATCGCGATCATTTGTGCACCTCCGCCACGGCGTCCTTTTCCGGCGGCAGCGCCATTTCCATCCGCACCATCTTGACCCCGCACATCAGCACGAACCACACCAGGCCGATCGGGATCAGCACCTTCCAGCAGAGGTGCATCATCTGGTCAATGCGGTAACGAGGCAGGGTCCACCGCATGTGGATCATCAGGAGGACGAAAAAGTACGACTTGGCGAAGAACCAGAAGAACCCTTCGCCGAAGCGCAGGACCATGCCGAGATTCCCCATCGGCCCGAACAGGCTTTCCGTGAACTGCACCGGATACGGCGGAAGCGGCCCCCCGAGGAACATCGTCGTCGCGATCGCGCCGACCGCGAACATGTTCGAGTACTCCGCCATGAAGAAGAACGACCAGCGGAAGCCCGAGTACTCCGTGTGGTACCCGGCGACCAGCTCCGACTCGCCTTCAACCAGGTCGAACGGCGTCCGGTTCACCTCGGCACAGCCGCCGATGAAATAGATCACGAACGGCACCAGCATCAGCCCGCCGTACCGGAACGCATACCACCCCAGCATCCCGGCCTTCTCCATCCCGTACCCGCTTCGCTGCGTCTCCACGATGTCCGCCATGTTCATCGTGCCGGCGAGCATCACCGCGGTCATGAGCGCGATGGCGACCGGGATTTCGTACGAGATGATCTGCGCCGCAGCCCGCATCCCGCCGAGCAGCGCCCACTTGTTCGCGCTTCCCCAGCCCGCCATGAGAATTCCCGGCACCACGATCGAGCTGATCCCGAGAATGTAGAAGATGCCGATGTTGAGGTTGACGGCGCGGAAGTGGAACGAAACCGGGAGCACGGCGAACGCCGCGAACGACCCGGCCAGGATCACGTAGGGCGCGCCGCGAAACAGGAGCTGGTCCGCCTGCGCCGGGATGATGTCTTCCTTGGTGAACAGCTTCAGCCCGTCCGCCGCGAACTGCAGCAGCCCGCCCGGGATCTTCGACCCGATGAACTTGAACGGCTGCATGTCCCCGAGCTTCGCGATCCCGCGCGTGATCGGCAACGCGTCGAGCATGCTGCGGAATCCCACCCGGTTCGGGCCCCACCGGTACTGCGCGCGCCCGGCCAGCCGCCGCTCGATGTAGGTGCTGATCCCCGTCAGCGGCGCCACCAGCGTATTCAGGATGCCGAACGCCACGATGAACACCAGGGACCCGTACAGGATCCAATCCGGCCAGTTCTTCGTGAACGGCAGGACGTCGTGCGCAAAGTTAAGAAGCGGATGCACCTACGCCGCCTCCTTCTTCGAAGGCTTGCGCGCCACCTGCTCCGCCGGCGAAAGATGCTTCCGGAACGACTTCACCCACTCCAGGTCGCCCTTCCCCCAGATGTACGCCAGCCCCAGCGACAGGATGCCCACGAAGATGAGCATGTCCCAGAACAGGGCCATTCGGTAGAAGGGGTAAAGCTCCGTGAAGACGCGCGCCCACGGGAAGAGAAGCACGACTTCCACGTCGAAAACGATGAAGACCAGCGCCATCACGTAGAAGCGGATATTGAACCGGATCGACGTCCCGCCGACGGGCTCTTCGCCGCACTCATAGGGCGAGAGTTTCTCTGCGTTGGGCTTGTTGGTGCGCAGGAACTTTGAGACGTATTTCTGCGCGGTCATGCCGATCAGGACGAAGCCGACGGCCAGCACCATGTAGATGAGGACGCCGACGTAATCGTAGCGCATGCTTTGGTTTCCGTCGAAGAGGCCGGTGCGCGGTTCGGGGCGGGATTCTATGGGGGCTGTCGGAAGTTGGTCAAGGAATCGGGGCCCATTTGACTCAAGCCAGCGGTCCGGCGGCGCCGTTATAGAAGAGGCGGACTGCATTCCGCTTCACATGCTCCTCTCCTCCACCGACCTGGCCAGGCTCGCCGCGCTCGCCGCGGCGCGGCGCTCCTCCGCCCCCGGCGCGCCCGGCGGGGCGAGGCCGGGCGCTCGCAAGGGAGCTGGGAGCCAGTTCGAGGGGCATCGAGGGTACGTGTCCGGCGACGACCCGCGGACGATCGACTGGGCCGCCTACGCCCGGACTGAGAACCTCGTCATTCGCGAGTTCCGGGAAGAGGTCGAAGGGACTCTCGCCGTACTTCTCGACGCCTCGGCCTCGATGGCGCCGTGGGGCAAGTCGCTGACGGCGAAGCGCGTTGCCGCTGCGGCGGCCGTCGTGGCCCTTCTCCAGGGAGACCAGACACGCCTCGCGGCATTCGCGGCCGGGAAGGCGCTCGAGCCACGCGGCTTCGGCAACCCCAAGGACATCCCGGAGCTCGACCGGCACGTCGAGTCGATCGGCACGGCCGGCGCCGGCGGCGGCCTCGCAGCCGCCAAGACGCTCCTTCACGCCCGCCGCGGCCGCATCCTCTTCGTCAGTGACCTGCTCGAGGAGGAATCCGCAGGTCCCGCGCTTGTCGCTCTCCGCGTACACGGCCATGCCGTTACAGTCGTTCACGTCGTGGCTTCCGAGGAAGCCCACCCGCCCGAAGGTCTGCTGCGGCTCCGCGATGCCGAAACGGGTGAGATTCGCGAAGTCCTCTTCGACGACGCGACCGCCGCTTCCTACTCCAGGGCGCTCGAGGACTTCGCCGGCAACTGGCGCACGCTCTGCGCTTCGCACGGCATTGCCTACATCCGCCTCGCGGCCGGCGCGCCGCTGGCCGAATGGGCCGAGGCGGTCTGTTGAGCGCCGCCTACCCCTGGGCCCTCGCCGCGTTCGCGGCCCTCCCGCTCCTCTGGTGGTGGCATCGCGCGCGCCGCCGCCCGCGCGACGTCGAGTGGCCAAGCCTTCTGTTGTGGAAGCGGCTTCCGGTGCCGGACCCGGCGGCGGTGGCGCGGCACCGGCGGCGCGCGGACGCGGCGCTGTGGCTGGCGATGGCGGGCGTTGTTGTCTTCGCAGTCGGTGCCGCGAAGCTCAAGTTCCGGACGCTCGCCCCCGAACCGATTCGCGTCGGCGTCGTCGTCGATGCGACGGCGTCCGCGCGCGGAGCCTTTCGTGAGATCGCCGCGGAGGCCGGGTCGTTCGTTCGCGGACTGCCCGGCGACGCTGTCGTGGACCTCGCCCTCGTTCCCTTCGGGGAGTGGCGCGGGCTGGCGAAGGCGGAAGCGCTGGACAGGCTCTCCAAGGCAGGCTGGACGGACGCTCCCGGCGACGTCGCCGGCGCGGCCGCGCGCTTCGCGGGCGACGACGTCGTCGCGGCTTTCGGGAGCCATCCGGGCCCGGCGGAAGTCGCGACGTGGCGCGTGCACACCGGGGGAGCGGATACGCATGCCGTGGAAGCGCTGTTTGTCGCCGACGGCGAGCTCTTCGCGGTGGTGCGTGGTGAGTCCGTCCGTGTCACCGTCCGCGTCGGCGAGGAATCCGAGTCGGTCGAGCTCACGTCATCCCCAGGCGGTCGGGCGCTCCTGCGGCGTCCCGCCGGTGCGGCGAAAACTGCGTCGGTTGAGATCGAGCGGCCCGACGGCTTCGAGTCGAACAACGCTCGCTTCTGGGCCGCTTCCAGCGAGGGCGCTCCCGTCGGGATTTCCGGCCGCGACTTTCCGGCGCTTCGCCGCGCGCTCGAAGGCGCGGGTCTCAAGCCCGAACTGGGAGGGTCGCCATCGATCTGGATCGGGGTCGTCCCCGCCGCGGCGCCCCGCGGAGCCGCCGTCATCATCGATCCGCCGAAAGGCGTCGCGGGACTGTTCGAGGTCGAGGGCGAGATCACCCCGGCCGAAACGCGCATCCCGGACCTGACCGAACCACTCGTGAAAGTCGCCGCCGCCGCCGACCTGTCGAAACTGCAGGTGTCGCGGGCACGCAAACTCCGGTTCCTGAAACCGCCCGTCATGCTCGTCGACTCTCTCATCTACCTGTGCGACGGCACCGTCGTCGTCGCCTTCGATCCGTCCGCTCCGAATTCCAACTGGCCGCGGCTCGTCTCCTTCCCGCTCTTCTGGGCCGACGTCGCGCGGCGCTTCCGTCCGTCCGCCGGAAACATGATTTCAACGGGAGACTCGCTTCCCGATCGCCACGGACCAAAGCCGTTCTTTCGCGCGGGACTGTTCCTTCACAACGGCGCGCCCGTTGCCGTCAATCTCGAAGATGCGCGCGAGCTCGCGGAAGCGGCTTCCCCCGCATCGCCCGCTTCCCCGCGTCTTGACCTTCCGACGAAGAACGTGATACTTTCCGAAAGAACCGTTCCGCCGGCCGGGGGAGCGCTTGCAGGACTCGCGCTTCTCATCCTCTCCTGGCTCGCCGCGCGGCCCCGCCGCCGATGAACCAGAAACCCCCCGAAGAAACCGCGATCACGCCGTTCCGCCCCCAGAAGACGATCCTGGTGGTCGACGACACGGTGAAGATCCTCAACATCATCAAGTTCTTCCTCGAGGAGGAAGGCTACCTCGTCAAGACGACGACGAGCCCCGAGCAGGGGATTGAGATGGCGAAGCGCGGCGGTGTGGACGTGATGATTCTCGACGTGATGATGCCCGGCCTGAACGGCTACCAGGTGTACGAGATCCTGAAGCAGGACACGAAGACCGCGGGCCTGCCGGTGATCATGCTGACGGCGCGCGCGGTGATCGAGAACACGCCGCGGCCGTTCTTCTATGGGGTGTATGGAGTGCTCGCGAAGCCCTTCCAGCGCTGGAAGCTCGTCCAGATGGTGAAGGACGTGATCGAGCTGACCAACAAGGGAGTGGCGCAGCAGGAAGTGCCGGAGGCGCCGGACTCCGCGGAGCCGGGGCACGGGAAAAAGTAGCTGTCCAGGGGGAGGCTTCTGATGAGCGGGAATCTGAATTCTGTCCGCCGCGAAGAATAGTCCAACCCGGAAAGCGCCGCGCCGAACCGAATGTTCCGGTCTTGGAATTCCAGTTTGTGCGTATTACAATGCTGTAATACAAGGGAGCCCGGAACATGATCCTCAGCTTTCGCCTTCCATCCACCACGCGTTCGCGGTTGCTGAAACTCGTCCGTCAGACGGGGAAGACGCAGTCCGCACTGATCCGCGAGGCGCTTGACCTGCTCGCGCGGGCGAGCTCCCAGGAAGCGGAGTCCCGGGGTCCGTACGAGGCAATCGCGCACCTCGTTGGTTGCGTCCGTGGTGGACCCCCTGACCTGTCGGCAAAGACGGGCGCTCACTTCCGCCGAATTCTCCAGGCGCGTCGGCGCAAATCGTGATTCTCGTCGATGCAGGACCGCTGGTGGCGCTCCTGCACAGGGACGATGAGCGTCATGCGGAGTGTGTCCGGGCACTGAAGATCCTCCGTGAACCGATGGCCAGCGTGTGGCCCGCCGTGACGGAAGCGATGTATCTGCTGAACTTCTCCTGGAAGGCCCAGGACGCGCTCTGGGAGATGGTTGTCGGCGGCAGTCTCAAGATACTCTCCCTCGCAACCGGGGACTGTCCGCGGATTCGAGAGCTGATGGAGAAGTATCGGGACCTCCCGATGGACCTGGCGGACGCCGCCCTGGTCCAGGCGGCGGAGAGGGAGCGAATCTCCCGCGTTTTCACGATCGACAGGCGCGACTTCGAACGTTACCGGCCCCGTGGAATAGGCCACTTCTCGATCGTGCCCTGAAACTCCCGCCTCCCGACTGCCGTCCTTGACTTCCCCTTCGGCTCTCCTATACTCCCCACCCTTCAACAACTACCTTCCTCCAGCCCAAAGCTTGAGGACAGGCGAATGCCCGAACCCAAGGAGATTCCATGCCGCCGTTTGCCCTGAAGGAAAAGCGCACGAAGGCCGTCGAGACGTTCCGGACCCATGAGAAAGACACCGGGTCTCCCGAAGTGCAGATCGCGCTGCTCACGGAGCGCATCAACCACCTCACGGCGCACCTCAAGTCGCACGCCAAGGACTTCACCTCGCGCCGGGGTCTGCTCGTCATGGTCGGCCGGCGCGCTTCGCTGCTGAAGTACCTCGCAACGAACGCGCACCCCCGGTACCAGTCGATCATCCAGAGACTGGGTCTTCGCAAGTAACCGTTCGCCCCGCTCCGGCGGGGCGATTTTGTTTTAGCGGCTCGCGTATTGCGGGTCGCGGAAGCGCCGCCGGGTCTGCGGTTGTGAATGGAAGCGCGGGTCTGTGCCTCCCCGTCGGGGGGGCAGAGATCCAGTGCTTCCCCCTCTGCCCCGGACGGCGCACAAGGTCGGAGGGACTACGTTGGCAACACGCGTGCAGTGCATGATTGGCGACAAGCCGTTGATCATTGAGACGGGCAAGCTGGCGAAACTGGCCAGCGGCGCCGCCTGGGTCCAGTACGGGGACACGGTGGTGTTCGCCGCGGCGGTCGTCGCCGCGCCCCGCCCGAACCCGTATGCGGACGACGACGATTTCTTCCCGCTCACGGTGGACTATCGCGAGAGAACGCACGCCGCTGGAAAATTCCCCGGCGGCTTCATCAAGCGCGAGAATCGCCCCTCCACGAAGGAAATCCTGACGGCGCGCCTCTGCGACCGCCCCATCCGGCCGCTCTTCCCGGAAGGCTTCAAGAACGAAGTCCAGATCCAGGTCACGGTCTTCAGCGCGGACATGCAGAACGATCCCGACGTCCTCGCGGGCGTCGCTTCATCGGCCTGCCTCGCGGTCAGCGAAGCGCCCTTCCTGGGCCCGATCGGCTGCGTCCGGGTCGGCAGGATCAACGGGGTGTTTGTGGTGAACCCGACGCACGAGCAGCTCGACGAGAGCGATCTCGACCTCGTGATGTCGGGCACGGACGAAGCGGTGACGATGTGCGAAGGATCGGGGCTTGAGATTGCCGAGGAAGTGATGATTGCGGGGATCGAGTTCGGCCACAAGTGGATCAAGGATCTGTGCCGGATCCAGAAGGAGCTGAAGGCCAGCGCCGGGAAACCGACGATGGCGTTCGAGGGGCGCAAGACCGACGAGAAGCTCTTCGCGAAAGTCGAAGCCCTGGCGCGCAAGACGCTGGAGCCGGCGATCATGACGACGGCGAAGAAGGAGCGGTCGGACAGGGTCAAGGCGGCGAAGAAGGAAATCATCGAGAAGCTCGCGCCGGTCGATGCGGACGGCGAGGCGACGACGGACGTCTGCCCGAAGGAAGTGAAGCGGTACCTGGGCGATCTCGAGTACACGATCACGCGCGAGCTGATCGTGCACAAGGGGCTGCGCGCCGACGGCCGCGGGCCGAAGGACATCCGGCAGATCACGTGCGAGGTCGGCGTCCTGCCTCGCGTGCACGGCTCGGCGATCTTCACGCGTGGCGAGACGCAGGCGCTGGTCAGCCTGACGCTCGGCACGGCGGACAACGAACAGGTGATCGACGGCGCTGTGGAAGAGGAGTACTCGAAGAAGTTCTACCTGCACTACAACTTCCCGAGCTTCAGCGTCAACGAGGCCAAGCCGATCCGCGGCCCCGGCCGGCGCGAAATCGGGCACGGCGACCTCGCCGAGCGCGCGATTCTCGGGATCATCCCGCCGCCTGAGGACTTCCCCTACACCTGCCGCATCGTCTCGGACATCCTCGAGTCGAACGGCTCCAGCTCGATGGCGTCGGTCTGCGGCGGCACGCTCGCGCTTCTCGACGCCGGCGTGAAGATCACTTCTCCCGTCGCCGGGATCGCGATGGGCCTGATCGCGCAGGACAACAAGGTCGAGGTGATCTCGGACATCCTCGGCAGCGAGGACAAGTTCGGGGACATGGACTTCAAGGTCTGCGGCACGGCGACCGGCATCACGGCGTTCCAGATGGACCTCAAGAACACCGGCATCAGCTCGGCGATCATGGGCCGGGCGCTGGCGCAGGCGAAGGACGGGCGGATCCACATCCTGGCCGAGATGGCCAAGACCATGTCCGCGCCGCGCGCCGACTACAGCGCGATGGCTCCCCGTCTCTGGAGGATGCAGCTTCCCAGCGACAAGATCGGCGCCGTCATCGGTCCCGGCGGGAAAATCATCCGCGGGATCGAGGAAGAGACGTCCGCGAAGCTGGAGATCGACGACGATGGCGTGCTGACGATCAGCTCGAAGGATCTGACCTGCCTGGAGGCGGCCAAGAAGAAGGTCGAAGGCCTCATCGAGGATGTCGAGGTCGGCGCCGTCTACAAGGGCGTGGTTGTCCAGACGCGCGAATTCGGCGCGATCGTCAAGCTCCCGGTCGCTGGCGGCATCGAAGGCATGTGCCACATCAGCGAGCTCGCCGAGGGCTACGTCAAGACGGTCGAGGACGTCATCAAGATCGGGGACGAGGCGGAATTCAAGGTCATCAGCTCGGAAGCCGGCAAGATCCGGCTCAGCCGGAAGGCGCTTCTTCCGCGCCCGGTCGGCCCCGACGGCCAGCCCATCCCCGAGGCCCCGCGGCCTGATCGTCCGCCGCGGCGCGAAGGCGGCGGCTTCGGCGGCGGCGGCAGGGGTGGCGGTGGTGGAAGAGGCGGCAGTGGCGGGCGCGGAGGCGGCGGCGGTGGACGCGGCGGCCCTCCCCGTCGGTAGCGATTAATTTCAGTCAGACCGTGAGCCGGGCCGATCGTTGACATCACAAGGCCGGTGAGGCGCGAAACAGCGTTTCACCGGCCTTTCTTAAAACAATGCCAACGCTCTCCCGTTTCGCGGGGTATTATTCGGGCCGATCGAGGGGCCGCGCGGGTGACTGGGGCACCTTGGGAGGACCGCGATGAAGACCACACTCATGAACTTCGCTGTTGCGGCGCTTCTTTCGGCCGCCTGCGGTCCTGCACGCGCCGAAAACATCTGCGTCGACGCCACGAAGATCTATTACGGCGACGCCGAAGGCGCGAACCCCGCGACCGTCCGGGCCGCCGAGTGCTTCGCGGCCATCCCGGAATGGCTCGAAATCCAGCGCCGCAAGCTCACGACCGACGACGCCGACTACTGGATCCTCGTCTCCGCCGCCAACGCCCGCTTCCGCAAGGCCGTCGAAGCCGCCGCGAAGGCAGGTGGCAACGGCGTCGTCGCCGAGCAGGGCTCGATCCGGATGCCGGAGGGACAGGCGCCGCCGGCCGATCTCACCAAGGCAGTCGTCGAGAAGATCAAGGCATCGGCGGGGGATTCGAAATAGTGAGGGGCTTCCTCTTCGCAGCCGTGCTGTTGGCCGCTTCGGCCGCGTTCGCAGAGGAACCCCCGCCCACGCCGCTTCCGCCGGTTCCGGCCGCTCCCACCTGGCGGTACGAGAAGGGCCGGATCGAAAAAGAGGGCATGGTCTATATCTTTTATCAGGTGGCGCGCGGCAAGGGTCAGCTGATGCAGCCCTATCTCCAGAAATTTCTCACGCCGAAGGGCACCATCCAGGTCTCGCCGCCGCAGCCTCCCAATACGCCCGAACTGAATCTCCTGATGATCTCCGATGTGAAGGAGAACATCGAGCTCATCGAGAAGGTCCTCAACGTCCTCGACCGGCCGGCGGACCAGGTGCAGATCGAGGCGCAGATCATTGAAAAGTCGATCGAAAGTGACCTGGAGATCGGCGCGGAGTTCGGCGTGACCCAGTCGGGGAAACACGCCGCCGACGAACTTTTCAAGAGCGGGACCGCCGTGTTCAACCCGGACTCGTATCTCGCGTCGCTGAAACCGGGAGCCGATGCGTTCCAGGGCATCACGGCGAACTTCTTCAACCACAACCTCCAGTGGGGCCTGATCGACTTCAAGTTGCGGATGCTGGTGCGAAGGGGGAAGGCGACGATCCTGTCGAGCCCGTACGTCACCGTGAACAACGGCGAATCGGCGACCATTATCGCGGGCGACGAAGTGCCGTACCTCGAATCGCTGGTCTTCAACCCCGGCGCAGCGCCGATTTCGACCGTGCGCTTCAAGCAGGCCGCCGTGAAGCTGACCGTGACGCCCAACGTGATCAGCCAGAATTTCATCGACATCGACGCGAAGCCGGAGGTCACGACCGTCGCCGGGACGGCGAGCATCCAGGGCCAGCAGACGCCTATTTTTTCGACGCGCACGGCCGACACGCACCTGACGGTCAGGGACGGACAGCAGATCGTGATCGGAGGCCTCGTGCGCACCGAAGAAGTCGAGACGCGGCGCGGCGTCCCGATCCTCTCGGAAATCCCGATCATCGGCTACCTGTTCGGAAGCGAGAACCTCGAGACGAAGAAGACCGAAGTTTTGTTCATCATCCGGCCGAGGATCCGCAAGCCGGAGGCGGCCGAGGAACTGATCGTGCCGAAGTAGCGCGGGCTGGCGGAGGCTGGCGGAGGCTGGCGGAGGCTAAGGGCGGTGGATGATGCGTGCGCACGGGAACATCGCGGGCCGGCGCACACGGTTCGCGACATCTCAGCTCAACACAACGCGCTGTACTCACTCAGCCTTCGCCAGCCTGACCTGAGCGGGCGAAGCGAGTCGAAGGGCCTCTATCCGCCTCCGCCAGCCTGTACCAATAACAGTTGCGCCTTTCAGGCATGTAAATACTATTGACACTCCCAATCCGCTCAACGGAGGCAGCACTTGGCCCGACTCGCCATCGTCCAGGGACCCGGCAAAGGGTCGTACTTCGAAATCGAGCATGAAGCCACCATCGGGCGATCCCGGTCCTGCACCATCCAGGTTGACGACAAGAACGTCTCGCGCACGCACGCGAAGTTCGAGAACCGCGACGGCGTGATGTACATGCGCGATGCCGGGAGCCGCAACGGGCTGCTTGTGAACGGGCAGACATGCACTGAAAAGAAGCTCGAGTCGGGCGACCGGCTGCAGCTCGGTTCGACCGTGTTCGTCTATGAGCCGGACTTCGAAATCTTTCCCGGCGAGGACTCCGGCGGCGTCATCCTTGTCGCGGGCGAATCGGAAGAAGGCCGCACTTCCGGTGAAGTCACGGCCATGCTCGACGTCGAGGCGATCATCCGCGAGACCGAAAAAGCCGCGGAGACCGCGCGCGTCCGCAAGGAAACGACTTCCGAGTCTGCCGAAGCGTCGCGGCGGCTGCGCGCGATTTATGAAATCACGCGGGCCACGACGACCGTCCTCGACGAGCCTGTCCTGCTGGGCCGCATCATCGAAGTCGTCATGGAACTGCTGAAAGCCGAACGCGGCGCCATCTTCCTCTGCTCGGAGGACGGCAGCGGCCTTCACCCGGGCCCTGTGAGGTATCGCGACCGCCGCGGAAGCGATATCACCGTCTCGAAGAGCGTGCTGGAACAGGTCGTCAAGGACCGGCGCGCCGTACTGACCGGGGACGCGTCCACCGACACGCGCTTCATGAGCAGCCGTTCGATCCGGCTCGACCGGGTGAAGTCGATCCTGTGTTCTCCGCTGATTTCGCGCGAGCGGTTGCTGGGCGTCTTGTACGTCGACACCCAGAACCAGATGAACTGTTTCACGGAAGAGGACCTGGCGCTTCTCGTCAACGTCAGCGGGCAGGCCGCTGTCGCGCTCGAAAACGCGCGGCAGTACGGCGCGGCGCGCGACGAAGCGAACGTGCTTCGCAAGCGCGTGCAGGAAGAGATGGCGATCATCGGCGATTCGCCGGCGATTCGCGACGTGCTGCGGCGCGTGGAGAAGGTGGCGGACTCGGACGCGACGGCGCTGGTAACGGGTGAGACAGGGACCGGCAAGGAGATGGTCGCCCACGCGATTCACCTCGCTTCCCGCCGCCGCGCGCGGCCGTTCATCCCGGTGGACTGCACGGCGATCTCGGAACACCTGCTCGAGAGCGAGCTTTTCGGCCACGAAAAGGGCGCGTTCACCGGCGCCGACCGCCTGAAGCCCGGCAAGTTCGAACTCGCCGACCACGGCACGCTCTTCCTCGACGAAATCGGCGACATGGACCCGGGGACGCAGCAGAAGCTCCTGCGGGTGCTGGAAGAGCGGACGTTCACGCGGGTCGGCGGCGTCAAGCTGATCAAGGTGGACGTGCGGATCATCGCGGCGACGAACCGGAACCTCGAGGAGATGGTGAGCCAGGGGAAGTTCCGCGAGGATCTCTACTACCGGCTCGCCGTGGTCCCGATCCACCTGCCGCCGCTTCGCGACCGCCGTATGGACATCGCGGTGCTCGTGCAGCACTTCCTGAAGAGGTTCCAGCGCAACACGCAGCCGATGAAGGTGGCGGAAGAGGCGATGAAGGTGCTCTTGAACTACGCGTGGCCGGGAAACGTGCGCGAGATCCGCAACGTGATCGAGCGTGCGACGGTGCTGTGCGAGAAGCCGGTGATCGACGTGGAGGACCTGCCGCCGAAGATCGTGGGGACGGGGATGGCGGCGGAGGTGACGAACTTCATCGACAAGGATCTGCCGCTGAGCGAGATCGTGAGCGAGGTCGAGAGGACGTGCATCCAGCGGGCGATCGTGAAGGCGAAGGGAAAGAAGATCGAGGCGGCGAGGATTCTGCAGATTTCGCGGCCGACGCTGGACAAGAAGCTGAAGGATTACGGGATTGAGGTCTAGTCGGGTGAAAACGGCCACGACGAACTCCAAATCCCAACCCCAACTCCAAATCCCAACTCCGCTCAATCGGGCGGCTGTTTGGGATTTGGGGTTGGAGTTGGGATTTGGGATTTGTCGGGCCCTTTCCTTTGTTAGACCATTCTCACCCCCATGACTCTCCGTCGCGCCGCCGCCCTCTCCATCGTTGCCGCCGCTCTCGTATCGGCGATGCAATTTCTTCACCCTCGGACGCTCGTCATCGAATCGGCGGCCGAAGAACCCAAGGAGCCGCCGAAGGACGAGTTCCCGTTTTCGCCGCGGCCGAATCGCGCGCGGGAAATCCGGTGGCAGAAGTGGTCTTCCGAGGTGTTCGCGGAAGCGAAGAAGGCCGGCAAGCCGGTCGCGATCAGCCTGACGGCGACGTGGTGCCAGAAGTGCCACGAGATGGACGAGGGCGCGTTCAGCGACGAGAAGGTGATTTCACTTCTCAATGAGAAATTCGTGTGCATCCGCGTGGACACGGACCGGATGCCGGACGTGAAGGACCGGTACCTGTCGTCGAAGGGGTGGCCTACGACCGCGTTCTGCTCGCCCGAAGGCGAGGTCATTTCGAAGACGTGGATCGTTCCCGCGGAGGAATTCCTCCAGATCGCGACGAAGGCGGCGGAGGCGTTCGCGAAAAACGGAAAGGGCGCCGCCTACAGGCCGCCGACTCCGGGGCCGGCCGTGGCAGCGGAAGCCAGCGAGGTCGAAACGATCCTGGCCGCGATCGAGAAGACCTGGGCCCAGGACGGCAGCGCCTGGGCGTCGCCCGGCGACACGCGCTTTCCCAGCCCGCAGATCATCGAGCTGTACGTCCGCAAAGGATGGGATTCTCGGGAAGAGAAGTGGCTGGAGCGCGCGGAGGCGGGGGCGGAGGCGACGCTGAAGCTCGAGGATCCGGTGGATCACGGGTTCTACCGCGTCGCGATGAAGCCGGACTGGAGCGACCCTCACTTCGAGAAACTGCTCGAGACGAACGCGGCGATGCTGTCGGCGCTGACGCAGGTCTGGCGCGCCACGGGGGAGGAGAAGTTCGGCGAAGCGGCGAGCCGGACCGCGGACTACCTCGGGACGACGCTGGCGCAGAAGGAGGGCGGATGGAGCGCGAGCCAGGATGCCGATCCCGACTACTTCGTGCTCGACGCGGTGGGGCGCGGGAAGCGCGCCAGGCCGCACGTCGATACGTTCTTCTACTCCGGCACAAACGCGCAGGCCGCGTCCGCGCTGCTCGCCTGGGCGGCGGCTTCAGGCGATGGGGAATCGCGGACGAAAGCGATTGCCGCGCTCGACCGCGTGTTCCGGGAGTGCTGGACTGCCGAAGGGCTTGCCCATGGAGCGGGGGCGGGGCGCGACATGCTTCGGGACCTCGCGCTCGCCGGCGAGGCCTGCCTTGACGCGCACCAGGCGACGGGGGAGTGGAGCTGGGTCAAGCGCGCGGACGACGTCGCCGCGCGCGTCGAGAAGCTCGCAGACGGTGACGGCGCTTTCTTCGACCGTCCGCCGGATCCGAACGCGCCCGGGCACCTGCGCTTCACCATCAAGAAGTCCGCGGACAACGGCCGGGCGGCGGGGTTTCTCGTGCGACTGCACCATGTGACCGGACATGCAAAGTGGAAGACGCTCGCCGAGGGCGCGCTGAAGGCGACGGGCGGCGAAGCGAAGCTGTACCCGGCGTACAGCGCGGAGTACGCGCTCGCGGTGCTGAAGCTGCGCAAGTACCCGCTTCACCTGGTCCTCGTCGGGCCGAAGGCGGAATTGCCAAAGCTGGTGGCGGTCGCGGACCGGTTCTGGCACCCGTGGAAGACGGTGACAGTGCTCGAGTCGAACGGTGCGGATGTGAAGCATGCGGACCTCGAGTATCCGCCGGAACTGGCGGCGTACGCGTGCGCCGCGGAAGCGTGCGGGCCGCCGGTCAAGGATCCCCGCTCGTTCGACGACGAGATCAAGGCGTTCCTCGAGCGGAACCGGTAGCGGAGGAATCTTCATCGCACCCCTCAAGCGCATCGCGGTCCTGACGAGCGGCGGGGATGCTCCCGGAATGAATGCCGCGATCCGCGCTGTGACGCGGTCGGCGCTGGCGCGCGGCGTGGCGGTGACGGGCGTGCGGCGCGGGTACGCCGGGCTGATCTCCGCGGAGTTCGTCGACATGAACTCGCGGTTCGTCTCGAATTCGCTCCAGAGGGGCGGGACCATTCTCATGTCCAGCCGCTGTCCCGAAATGTACGAGCGGTCGGGGAGGGCCAGGGCGGCGGCCAATCTCAAGGCGGCGGGCATCGGCGGGCTGGTGACGATCGGGGGCAACGGAAGCGTCCGCGGCGCGCTCGCGCTCTGGAAAGAGGAGAAGGTCCGCGTCGTCCACGTCCCGTCGACGGTCGACAACGACCTCCCGGGGACCGACGTCACGATCGGCTTCGACTCCGCCGTCAACACGGCCATCGGCGCGATCGACAAGCTCCGCGACACCGCGGCGTCCCACGGCCGCATCTTCCTGGTCGAGGTCATGGGCCGTGAAAACGGCCACATCGCCGTCGATGCCGCGCTGGCCTGCGGGGCGGAAGCGGTGTTCATTCCGGAGGCGAAATTCGAGCTGAAGGCGCTTCTGAAGAAGGTGCAGGCGTGGTGGGCCGCAGGAAAGAGTTCGCTCATCGTCGTCGTCGCCGAGGGCGAGGAAGTCGGCGGCGTGTTCGAGATCGCGAAGCACCTGAAGGCAATCCGTGGAATCGACGTCCGCACCTGCGTGCTCGGCCACATCCAGCGAGGCGGCGCCCCGACCGCCAACGACCGCATCCTCGCTTCGACGTACGGCGCCGCGGCCTCCGACGCGCTCCTCGCCGGCAAGGCCGGCGTCATGGTGTCGCTCCACGCCGGCCGCCTGCGCCTGGTTCCCCTCAGCGTCGGCCTCCGCAAACCGCGCCCCAGCGACAAATCGCGCTTCCGCCTCGTCAGCCGCCTCGCATGACCGCGACGCGCGAATGCGACGTCCTGATCTTCGGCGGCGGCATCGCCGGGTTGTGGGCGCTTGACGCGCTTCGGCGCGCTGGGCACGGCGCGCTGCTCGTGGAGAACGCGGCGCTCGGGCGCGGGCAGACGATCCCTTCGCAGGCGATTGTGCACGGCGGAGGAAAGTACGCGCTGCGCGGAGTCGGGGATCTCGAAGCCGTGAAGGCGATCTCCGGGATGCCCGCGCGCTGGCGGGCGTGTTTCGAGGGGAAGGGCGAGCCGGATCTGCGCGAAGCCAGGA
Source organism: Planctomycetota bacterium (assembly GCA_038060895.1). Lineage (GTDB taxonomy): Bacteria > Planctomycetota > MHYJ01 > WSZJ01 > WSZJ01 > WSZJ01. The sequence continues at coordinate 41,566 of JBBTCT010000031.1, read as the reverse complement.
TCGTGTCGCCGCAGTGCCTGCTGTGGGTGCCGAGGTCGGGTTTCTTCGGGGACCTCGCGGCGAAAGGGCTGATGTCGATCGTGGTCGGCGCGGGGATGCTGGCGACGAAGCCGGTCGAGGTGCCCGAAGCCGAGTGGCCCGCGGCGCTTCGCGCCTCCGCGCTGAAAGTCTGGTCGATGGCCGAGCCGGTGATCGACACCGCAAGCGTGCTGGCGGCGCTCGCGAAGCGGAACCGCGGGCATGTCCGCCTGGTGAAGCGGGTGGAGTTCCGTGGAGGAGAGGCGGTTCTGGATGGCGTCGCCGTGAAAGCAGGGGCGATGGTGCTGGCGGCGGGCGCCGGGAACGAGGACCTGCTCGCGGCGCTTGGGGACGCCCCGGGGCGGATGCAGCGGCGGCCGCTGACGATGGCGATGCTGCGCGGGGACCTGCCGGACATCTGGGCGCATTGCGTGGTCGGCGGGAAAACACACCTTACGGTGACGACGGCGCGCGACAAGTCGGGACGCGCGGTATGGCAGGTCGGCGGGGAGATCGCGGAGCGCGGGGCGGGACGAAAGGACCTCGAGGTGTTCCGCGCGGAGGCCGCAGCCGAAATCCGGAGGTTTTTCCCGGCGCTCCCCGCAAAAGGGCTCGAGATCGCCACCTACGCCGTCGACCGTGCCGAGGCTGCGACCGCCGGCGCGCGACGGCCGAGCGGCGTGCACGTGGAAAAGGTGCGCGACAACATCCTCGTCGCCTGGCCGACGAAACTCTCGCTCGCGCCGCTTCTCGCCGACGAACTCGTCGCCCAGCTCGGGAAATCGCAGGGGCGCTTCGACCCGCAGCTGTCCGACGGTCCCGTCCCCGTCGTTTCAACACCCCCGTGGGAGGAGGCCCCGTGGTTCCCCGCGCCCTAGGGAAAACCGGCCTCCGCGTCGCGCCCGTCGGCCTGGGCACGGTGAAGCTTGGCCGCAACTTCGACGTGAAGTACCCGAAGGAATTCGAGCTGCCGACCGACGCCGAGGTCGCGGCGCTCCTCGCTCGCGCGCTCGAGCTCGGCGTGAACTTGTTCGACACCGCCCCGGCCTACGGGTCGAGCGAACTCCGGTTGGCGCCGTTCGTGAAGGCGCACCGCAATGAGATTGTCCTGGCGACAAAGTGCGGCGAGATCTTCGCCAAGCAATCTTCCAAGTGGGACTTCCGCCGCGCGCCGCTCGAGGACCAGATCGCGCAGAGCCTGAAGCGCCTCGGGACGGACCACGTGGACCTGCTGCTCCTGCACTCCGACGGCCGCGACGAGGAGATCCTGACGAAAACCGACGCGGTCGCGACGCTTATCGACGCGAAGAAGCGCGGCCAGGCGCGCGCCGTCGGCCTCTCGGCGAAGACCGACGCCGGCATCCGAGGCTGCATCGGTCTCCTCGACATCGTCATGGCGCCCTTCAATCAGGCGGACCAGTCGCTCGGTTCCGCACTCGAGGGAGCGCACCGGGCAGGGCTGGGTGTTCTGGCGATCAAGGCCATCGAGCAAGGAAGGGCGACCGACCCCGCAGCCGCCGTCGCTTTCGTCGCGAGCCGCCCTTTCGTGGACGCTGTTGTGCTGGGGACGCTGAACCCGAGCCACCTGGCGGCGGCAGTCAAGGCGGTCGATGCGTGACGGCGAAACTCGCAACGCTCAACACCCAACCCCACCCGGAACTCGGAACCCGGATCCCGGAACACAACTTCCGGAACTCCAGACTCCGAACCGGGATTTCCCCTCGCCAACCTCCACCTCTTCCGCTTTCATAGCGCCTCGATGATCACCCGCCACACCGAACTTCTCCGTTCCTTCGGCCGCCCCCGCATCCTCGTCGCGGGCGACCTTCTCCTCGATCGCTACCTGTGGGGCAAGGTCGAGCGCATCTCGCCGGAAGGCCCGATTCCGATCCTGCACGTCCAGCGCGAGGAGGAACGCCCCGGCGGCGCCGCCAACGTCGCGAAAAATCTCGTCGCGCTCGGCGCCGAGGCGGCGTGCGCCGGCGCGGTCGGCAACGACACGGCGGGGAAGCGGCTCCTGGAGGTCATGAAGGCGGACGGGATCGACACGACCGCGGTCGTCACCGATTCCTCAAAACCCACGCCGATCAAGACCCGCTGCATCGGCGGCGCGCAGCAGATGCTCCGCGTCGACCGCGAGAAGACGAGCGCCATTGCGAAGGAAGCGGAGCGCGAGCTGGCGAAGCGACTGGACAAGCAGGTCGCGAAGGCCGATCTCGTGATCCTCAGCGACTACAACAAGGGCGCGCTGACGTCCGTAGTGCTGGAAGCGGTCATGGCCGCCGCGAAGAAGCACGCAAAGCCGGTCCTCGTCGGCCCCAAGGGAGCTGACTTCTCGAAGTACCGCGGCTGCTCCGCCATCGCCCCGAACCTCAAGGAACTCGCGATCGCGACGGGCCTGCCCGTCTCGACGGACGCGGAAATCGCCGCGGCTGCCGTGACGCTCCTCAAGGGCCTCGCCTGCGACTTCATCCTCGTCACCCGCGGCGCCCAGGGGATGTCGCTCTTCCGCCACGGCCGCGCGCCCCTTCACATCCACGCCCGCCCGCGCCAGGTCTACGACGTTGCAGGCGCCGGGGACACGTCGGTCGCCGCGCTCGGCCTCGCTCTCGCCTGCGGCGCTTCCTCCGACGACGCCGTCCGCCTCGCGAACGCGGCCGGCGGGATCGCGGTGACGAAAGTCGGCGTCGCGACCGTGACGCGAAAGGAAATCCTCGATGACCTCGCGGAGGAGCACGAGCTGCGCCCCGCGAAGATCCGCACCGTCTCCGAACTCCTCCCGCGCCTGAAGGAGCACCGTGACCGGCAGGAAACCGTCGCCTTCACGAACGGCTGCTTCGACGTGCTTCACGTCGGGCACCTGCGGACGCTTCGGTTCGCCCGCGCGCAGGGCGACGTGCTGGTCGTCGCGATCAACAGCGACGCGAGCGTGAAGCGGCTCAAGGGGAAAGACCGCCCGATCGTGCCGCAGGGCGAGCGCGCTCAGGTTCTGGCGGCGCTCGAGGATGTGGACTACGTGATCGTGTTCGATGCCGCGACGCCGCTCGAACTGCTCAAGAAGTTGAAGCCGAACGTCCTGGTGAAGGGCGGGGACTACAAGCTCGCCGAGGTGTTCGGTGCGGACATCGTGAAGGCCTGGGGCGGGCGCGTGACCGTGGCGCCGTTGACCGAAGGAGTCTCGACTACAAATCTGGTGAAGCGAATCCGCAAGAAGGGAAAGGCCTGATGCCGAAACCTCCGCGCAAGCCCGAACTCGCGACGACACTCTTCCTCACGCCCGGCATGCTCCGCGTCCGGAAACTCGCCGAGACGCATCTCAAGGCCTCGATCGCCGCGAAGACCGAGGTTCTCAACACGATGCTCGACGAGATCGCGCGCGTTGTTGCGACCGTGCGCGAAGCGTCCGCCAAAGGCGCGACCATCTTCTTCTGCGGCAACGGCGGAAGCGCTGCCGACGCGCAGCACTGGGCGACGGAGCTGGTCGTGCGCTACGTCCGCAACCGCCCCGCCATCGCCGCGATTGCCCTCACGACGGATACGTCCACGCTCACGGCCGCTTCCAATGACCTGGGCTACGACCGTGTTTTTTCCCGGCAGGTCGAAGCGCTGGTCAAGGCGAAGGACGTCCTGGTCTGCATCTCGACGTCCGGCAACTCTGAAAACGTGCTCGCCGCCGCGAGGACGGCTTCCGCCCTCGGCGCGCGCACCATCGGGCTCACCGCCGAGGATGGCGGGGAGCTCTCCGAGCTGGTGGACATCTGCCTCCGTGTACCGGCGAAGGAAACCGCGATCGTGCAGGAGTGCCACGAGTCGATCGGCCACATCCTCTGCGCGGCGTTTGAGGAACGATAGGCGCCCGTGAAGCCGCCGCGTCTCCGGCCGGGCGACCTGATTGCCGTCGTCTGCCCGTCGTCCGCGCCGTCGAGGCCGGCGCTGCGGCGTGGCGTGCGCGAGATCGAAAAGCGGGGTTACCGCGTCGTCCTGGGCAAGCACGTCGGCGAGAAATCCGACCACCTCGCGGGGCGCGACCTGGACCGGCTCACCGACCTGAACGAGGCCTTCCGCAACCCCGCGATCAAGGCGATCTTCTGCGCCCGCGGCGGCGCCGGCGCGACGCGCCTCCTCGACCGCCTCGACTACGAGGCCATCGGCAAGTATCCGAAGATCTTCGTGGGCTACTCCGACCTCACCGCGCCTCAGCTCGCGATCTGGCACAAGACCGGCCTCGTCACGTTCTCCGGCCCGATGGTCGCCACCGATTTCAACGGCGGCCTCCGCCCGTTCACCGCCCGCCACTTCTGGCCCCTCGTCGAGCTCCCCGAGCCGCCGACCTTCCACTTCAAGCAGCCGCTCGAGTTCCTCGGCGACCGCCCCGCCCAGGGACCGATCCTCGGCGGCACCCTCTCCGTCCTCCAGACCCTCCTCGGCACCCCGTACACCCCTTCCTTCGACCGCGCCCTCCTCGTGCTCGAGGACGTCGGCGAAGAAGTCCGCCGCGTCGATCGCATGCTCGCCCAGCTCCGCCTCGCCGGCATCTGGGACCGCATCGCCGGCGCCGTCTTCACCACCTGGAGCGACTGCAAGCCTCGCCCGGCGCTCGACCACACGCTGCGCCACTACGCAAAGATGTTGAAGGGCCGCCCCGCGGTCTTCGGCGTGCCGTACGGGCACGTGGACGACAAGGTGACGCTGCCGATGGGGGTGACGGCGCGGATCGACCCTGTGAAGAGGACGTTCGAAGTCGTGGAGGGAGCTGTGCGGTAGGGGCGGTAAAATCCTGTAATGGATGCGTCCGATCTGCCTGCCGACCTCGTTCCTGCCCAACCCCCCAGCTCAGTCAATGAGTTGTCAAGACTGTGGTCGACGACTCGAGCATTTCGTGTGTTCGTTGTTATCGGGGGGCTTGGGCTGCTCGGCTTGCTTCTTTTGCCCGTGATGGTTGCCGCGCGACAATCGGATCGCAAGACCCACGTCAGGAATGCACTCAAGCAACTTGGTGTCTACTACGCACTCTACGAAGGACAATTCAAGGCTTACCCGTCCAACACCCCTGCGTTCGAGGATTGGCTTCAGAAATGCGGGATGGATGCGAAGGAGCTTCTCACCTGTTCCCGATGCGGAAATCGCCTGTCACTGCTTTGGGAAGTGGCACCCTCCGGTTCATACGAGCCTCAGGGCTGCGTCAAGTACACATGGCCCGATACGGGTCCTACGGATGGCGCGCCGCCAGACCTGCCGATCGCATGGCATCGATGCCCGCTTGCCAATGTCGGCGACGATTTGAACGTTCTGTATTTCCAGGGGCGCGTTGACGTGTTCGCCATCGGAAGTCCCGCGGAAGAAGCCATACTGAACATCGGGCGTCCGACGCCCTCTCCAAAGTAGACGCTTTCGGGAGCGCCGCGCTGCGGCCTGCTAACATCCGCCCCTCCCAATCCGTACCTTCTGCACATTCCACGGAGGTCTCATGACCCGAATTGCCATCGCTGCTGCTGTCGTGCTGTCCGCCCTTGCCGCCCGCGCCGAAGAGGCCGCCCCCGAACGCACCGCGCAGATCCTCGGGATCGAGGAGTACCGGATGCCGAACGGGTTGCGCGTGGTGCTGTTTCCGGATCCGAACAAGCCGAAGGTCACGGTCAACCTGACCGTCCTGGTCGGTTCCGTCCACGAGGGCGCCGGGGAAATGGGCATGGCGCACGTCTTCGAGCACGTTCTCTTCCACGCGGTCGAGGGCATTCCCGACATCGCCGGGAAGCTCAAGGAACTCGGCGCGGACTACAACGGGACGACGTGGTTCGACCGCACGAACTTCTTCGAGACCGTCAGCGCCACCGACGAAAACCTCGAGTTCGCGATCAGGCTCGAGGCCGGGCGCCTCGGCGGCGCGATCCTGAACGCCGACGACCTGGAAAAGGAAGGCAAGATCGTCGAGAGCGAGTTCGACATCGGCTCTTCGAACCCCTCCCGCCTCGTCGTCATGGGCATGTTCGGCGCCATGTACGACTTCCACGCCTATTCGCGCGAGCCGATCGGCACGATCGAGGACTTCAAGTCGCTCCGCATCGAGAACATCCTGCCCTTCTACAAGAAGTACTACAGGCCCGACAACGCCGTCCTGTTCGTGACCGGGAAGTTCGAGACCGCCACCGCTCTCGAGCTCGTGAACAAGCACTTCGGCCCCCTCAAGGGATCCGGCGAAAACCGCCCCGGGTACACCACGCGCGAGCCCGCCTCATCCGGCGAACGCCGCTACACCGTCCGCAAGCCGGGCGAAGCGCACGTCATCCTCGCGGGCTACCGCATCCCGGGGTCGTCTCACCCCGATGCTGCCATCGCCGACGTCTTCGCCCAGATGCTCGTCTCCGGGAACTCCGGGCCGCTTCATGACGCGGTCGTCGCCAAGGGCCTGGCGGGAAGCGTCTCCGCGAGCACGATCAGCCTGCGCTATGCGTCGCCGTTCTTCGTGATGGCGACGGTCCCGAAGGACAAGGACGCCGACGCCTGCGAGGCCGCGATCCTGAACCTGATCGAGAACAAGGCCGCTTCGCTCGATGAAGACGACCTCGAGCGCGCCCAGAGCGAGATGGAGAAGGGCTTCGACGACCTGTTCAACAATCCGCAGTCGCTGGCGTTTGCGTTGAGCGAAGCGGAGTCGTGGGGGTCGTGGAAGCTGCTGCTGGCGCGGCGGGAGCAGACGAAGGGCGTGACGATCGAGGAAGTGCACGCGTTTGCGGCGAAGTACATCCGGCTCGAGAACCGGGTCGTCGGGAGGTTCATGCCGGACTCGGAAGCGGTGGGGGTGAAGCTGGAGACTGAGCCTGCGCCGTCGAAGTACGACATGCTTCTGTCGAAGCTCCCGGCGATGTCGAAAAAGGTGAAGGTGTTCGACTACTCGTCGGCCAACGTGATGTCAAAGCTCCAGTGGCTGGACGTCGGCCCGGTGAAGGTCGGGCTCGTGCGCAAGGAAACGGTCGGGGACCGGGTGCACCTGCAGTTCACGGTCCCGCTGGCCGGCCGGAAGATCGTTTACCCGACGGCCGTGGCCGGGGAGGCGCTGTCGGAGTTGATCACGGAGAAGACCGCGACGCTGTCGAAGGATGAGCTGAAGTCGAAGCTCGCCGGGATGATGACGGAAATCGGTCTCGGCATTTCCATCGAAGGCGCTTCGATTTCGATTTCAACGACGAAGGCGTCGCTTCCCGAGGCGCTGAAGCTCGCGCGGGAGATGCTGAGGTCGCCGCTCATCGACGAGGCGAGCCTCCAGGAATACGTCCGCCGGACGAAGGACCAGATCAAGGCGTCGCGCGACGAGCCCCAGGTCCTGCTGCAGCAGACGGTGCCCACCATGATCCTCGCCCAGGGCGATCCGCGCCTGCCGCGAACGTTTGACGAAGTGATCGCCGAGCTGGACAAGCTGACCGTCGAGGCCGTTCTCGCCTTCCACAAGGAATTCCTGGGCGCAGACGGGATGGTCGGCGGAATCGTCGGCGACGTGGATCCGAAGGACGTCGACGCGCTTCTCAAGCCGATCGTCGGGGACTGGAAAGCGGCGAAGCCCGGCGTGCAGGAGACGAACGAAGCGGTCGAGAAGCTGCTGAAGAACGAGGCGCGGCTGGAGACGCCGGGCAAGCCGAGCGCGATCAGCGTCATGATCCAGCCGATCCGCCTCAGCATCGCTTCGGCGGACTACTCCGCGATCCAGGCCGCGTCTTCCGCGCTGTTCCAGGACGGCATGGCTTCGCGGATCCCCAACAAGGTCCGGGTCGAGAAGGCGCTCAGTTACGCGACGGGCGGCATGGTGATCGCAGATCTGAAGGGCGACTTCGGGATGGTCCTGCTCTACACGATGACGAAACCTGAAAACGCCGGGAAGGCGCTGGATCTCATCCGCACGGAGCTGGTGGAAGCACTGAAGACCGGCGTGACGGAGGAAGAGCTGGCCACGTTCAAGAAGGGATACGCGAACCAGGTGTCGCAGGCGCGTGCGGACGACGCCCGCCTGGCGGGCACGATCGTCACGCTGAAGGTCGCCGGGAAGGACTTCACCCTCTGGAACAAGCTCGACGAGGCGTCGGCGAATCTCACGCTTGAGGATGTGAACGCGGCGCTGCGGAAGTACGTGGATCCCTCGAAGATGGGGACGATCCAGGTGGGGGATTTCGAGGGGAAGAAGAAAAAGAAGGGCAAGGAGTAGCAACGACTCGGCAACCCGCGGGCGAGGCTACTTGCCCGCGGGTTTTATGCGGGCCACCTGCTCGAACGGAACCTCGCTCGGCTTGGTGCCGTCCTCCCACTTCACTTTGCACGCCCTGGCGGTCTTCGACAGAACTACTCCCGGGAACATCTCGGGCTTCCCGCCCCAGCAGGCGAGGACGCGCTCGCCTTCCTTGACTTCGGAGGCTTTCGCCACGGGGACGAGGTCGGCATCCGTGAGGGACCCTTTGTCGCCGTCCGCGTAGGTCACGGCGTGGACGCCGTCCACGACCGAGTTGACGGTCGCGAGAAACCACTGCTTTCTCCAGCGCGCGGCAACGGCGTCGCCTTTCACGAAGGCCCGCGGCGCGAGCGCGGCGAATTCGGGCGGCTTCGGCTTCGAACCCGCCGACGGCGGGCGGGCCTTGTTCGCGGTCACCCACTCGTCGTCGTCGCCGTTTTCGCCCTCGTAATGCACGAAGTAGAAGGTGTCGGCCTCGGATTTTGTGACGGTCGCGAGGTACCACTGGTCCTTTCGCCACTCGATCTCGTACTTCTCACCCACCTTGAGCTTCGTTCTCTCGATCGCGCGCAGCTTCTCCGGGCCCACCCACTCGTCCCACTTCGCGTCCCAGCCCAGGTAGTGAACACGGTACTTTCCGTCCTTCACCGCCAGGATCTGCGAGACGTACCACTTTCCGTCGCGGTCGCAGGCCTCCAGGAAATCGAACACCTGCCGGTCTCCCTCGACTTTCGCCGGCGCTGGTTTGTCCGCCGCCACCGCGCGCAGCACGAATCCCTCTTCGAAATTCGAAGAGCGCTTCCCGCGGCAGAGCTGGTTCTCGCGGTAGAGCATTTCGGTGTGGGCGAAGGCGTCGGCCTCCCCGATCGTGATCCTGCCGTCGCGATCGCGGTCAACCGCACCGTTGCCCGCCAACGCCGTGATGAGCGCTTCGGTGAACGTCCAGTGCTCCGTCGAGAGGTTCGACGCCGTCGCCGAAGTCAGGCACGCCGCGCGGACGCCGGCCTTTCCCTCGAAGCGATCCACGACGGTCCCGAGCGCCCCCGAGTGGCAGCAGTCGCCGACCAGCAGCAATCGCTCGCCCTTCCACTCCTTGTCGAAAACGGGAAAGAGTTCATCGACGTCCATTGCGGTCGAGTAATCCTTGAGGTCCACGTCGTAGCACGCGAGCCAGGTTTTCTCCTTCCGGCTCAGTCCGTGCCCCTGGAAGTAGAAGATGAAGGTGCTGCCTTCCCCCGCCCGCGCCGCCAACGCCTTCAGTTCCTTCCGGATCGCCGCCAGCGTCGCGTCCTTGTCCTTCAGGAACACGACGTTGCCGGCCGGCACGCCGCATGCCTTGAGCTGGTCCACAAGCGCTTCATCGCGCCGCGCGTCCTTGAACGCGGCCAGGCCCTTGTCGGGCCATTCGATGACGCTGGCAACCAGGACAAAGGTCTTCGAGGGATTCCACGCCGGCGATTCTTCGGCGACGAGAAGCGCGGGCCATGCAAGGACGAGCGCGAGCGTTCGGATCAGGTTCATGGAGGTTTCCTTGGCGGTCATTTCTTCCGTGGAGGGGCCATGGGGCCGATGTACGCCGTCGCTGCGACGACGTCGTCGAACCACTTTTTGTTTTCGCGAACCGTATTGCTTCCGATGTGCAGCTCGATCCCGAAGCGGTCGATCTTGAGGTTTTCCACGTCGCGCAGCCGGAGGTTCGGGAAGTCCGCGATCAGCTTGCCGTCGATCCAGCAGGCAATCCGGCCGTCGCGTTTGCCGACAGTGTTCGCTTTCAACATGAACTCGTGGCAGTACCAGCGGTCCAGCTCGGGGATCATGTCCTTGCGCTCCACGAACCTCTTGCCGAATGTCTTTTCGCCCGACCGCTCGTACGAGTTCGGCAGCACCGTGCCCGACGGAAAGAAGTGATCGCCGTAGCGGTCCTTCTGCTCCGGGTGGTAGCAGTAGATGTTCCAGTCGCCCGGCGACTTCTTCTCTTTCTCTCCCCGCCAATTTTCAAAGCACGCGAGGAACTTGTTTTTCCCGTCCGCCGGCACCCCGGGTGTCGCCCGCCCGTTCTCGAAATAGTGCGCGCAGATCGTCGATCCGTTGTGGCTTGAGCCGACCTGGTCGAATCCCTTTTCGAATTTCGAGTAGTAGCGGAGAAAGAGGACCTCCTTCTCGTCCTTGATCTTCCTCGCGACGCCGTTGCTGAGCTCCTCCGCCTGTTTCGGGACGGTGAACTCGAGCGCCCGCTTCCCGCTATGCCGGTTCTCCGGTTCCTCGGCGATCCGGATGCAGCGCTCCTGAAAGACGCCGGCATCCCACTTTGCATTCAGCTCGGCGGCTTTGGAGACGTCTTCAAATCCGTCGTGGAAGACGACGGCAGGGTTCTTCTCGATCCCCTCGTCACCGGGGTGCTTCGCGGCGATCCCCGCATTTCCCTCGGGAAGCGGAGCCAGCGCTTCTTCAGCGAAGGCCGTGGAGGCAAGGACGACGCCTGCAAGCCGAAGCCATCTTGAGATGTTCATTCAGCGTAACCCCTCTTCTCTCGTCGTCGACTCGCCCGTTGACTTGTCGATCACGGTCACTGCAAGCCTGTAGGAACTGTGGCCCCTCCCCGGGAAGAAGTTCCCCGACCAGCCTGGATCGGTCAACACGGACACCAGTCCATGGACGCCGGGCGCGGTGAAATCCGCCTCGAACGTCACGCCGTGCTGCGCGCCGTCCTTTTCGAGCAGCCGCGCTTCAAGGCGCATCGCGGGCGCCTCGGACGACCTGGATCCCGGCGCGGCGATGATCTCGAGTTCCAGCCTGTCCCGCCGCTGCGGGTCGGGTGGCGTGGAGCCGATTTGACGGCGTGTCCGGACAAAGAGGATCTGCGGCTTCTTCACGTCGGCCGCGTTGAGCGGGCAGGGCAGCAGGAGCTTCCCGTCCACGTGCACGGCGAGCACCTGCCAGCGGTCCAGGTCGGCCAACGTCACGACGGCGGGTCGCGCCACGCCGTCGGTCCCGGTCAGCGTCCCTGCGACCTCCGCCGAGGACCACGGCCCGATCCGGCCGCTCGCGGACACACCGGTCACTTCCCAGGACTTCAACCACGCCGCGTGGCGCTGCCGCGCCCGGCCGATCGATTCGGAAATCGCCGGGACCGCGAACAGCGACGACGTCCCGGTGTCGCGGAGGAGAGCGTTCATCAGGTTGTCGGCCGCGCTGACTTCCGGCGGACGTGCGGGGCCACACGAAGACAGCGCGGTGGCGGCGAGGGCGATCAAGGCGAAGCGCATGCGCGGATTATGCAGAAAAAGAGGCGTTTGCCCGAGCGTGCGAAGACCGTTGTTACTCGGTCGGCTTCCATTTCTGAACTTCGGGACTCCAGACGAAGCCCTTCCTTTCGGCGGCCCACGTCTTCCATTCGTGATCGTGGTCCTCATCGGGCACTCCCTCGACAAATTCGCGCACGAGCGCCGCCCGCCGCCGGTCCAGGAGGTCGCCACTGGCCCGCTTCAGGATGACCTCCATCCCGGATTCGCGCCCTCGACGGGCAAGCGCGATGGCGACGTCGAAGCGGTCGGGTCCGTCCTCCGCCGCCGCGAGCCAGGACTCCGCGGCGTCGAGCCCCGTGTTTCCCGGGAAGCGGGTGCAGGCCAGGATCGCGGCAGACACGAGGCGGCGGTCCTTACAGGTGTTGAGGATCGAAGTGCAGAGGGCGAGGCCCCTTTGGGCGTCGAGGGTCGCGAGGACGCGGATGGCCTCGGCGCGCGTCGAGATCGCCGCATCCTTGTCTTGCGCCAGGGCCTCCAGGTCGCCCACGTTCCAGATCTTTGCAAGTTCCCCGGGATCGTTCGCGGGCCCGAGGGCGGTCAGCACCACGGGAAGCGCTTCACGAGGCACCGGCACACCGGCGCAGTGCATGGCGTGGGCGACGAGTGAGGGTGCGAGATCGACCAGGTTCCAGGCGTCGCGCGGAATGCGCTCGGGCCAGCGTCGCAGTTCGGCGAGCGCGACGAGCCGGAGGAGTGCGCTTCCGGCGTGGTACACGGAGAGGTATTCCTCGGCTCCTGCCCGGGAGACCAGCCGGCCTCCTTCCCAGGCGAACCAGCTGTCGTTGAGCTCGATCCAGTCGAGAGCCTGCTGGACGTGGGGAGGCGACTTGTCGCTCGATGCGGGAAGTGCAAAGTCCGCGCCGAGAAGGTCCGCGAACGCCTGATAGAGGTAATCCTCCGGGTCAGCGGAGATCCACCGGCTGCCGTCCGATGCTTTCAGGTTGCCGGGGTTTCCGGCGCTCCGGTACGCCCTGGCGGCTTTGTTGGGATCCGGATCCGCGATCTCAAACCCGCGCTGAATCAATCCTTGGCGGCGCATCCCCGCGACCGGCCGGCCGTGGTGCTTCTCCAGAAATTCGCGCCAGGCGGCCGGATCTTTGCCGAGGTCGGCAAACGTGTACGCGCGAAGCCAGCTCAGCCCGAGCAACTGAATGTCCCCGCTGCGAAACAACGAACGGGCAGGCTTCTCCTCGTCTCCCCGCGGCCTCGACAGCCATCGCAAGAACACGGCGCAGGGCGGAACGCCGGATTTCTCCAGGACATCGAAGTCCAGATGCATCGCATACCGTGGCATGGACTCCCACTCGCGCGCCACTGCAAGTGTCCGCGTTTCGATGGTGTCGGCGATTTCGAGAAGCGCCATGCGGGCGGTCAGGTTCTCCGTGTTCGCAGCGTCGGCGCGCAGGCCCGGCACCGCGAAGTCGTCGAGGGCGAGGAGTTCCTCCCGCGCCGCGGCGCTGACGGCTGGATCAGGGTCCGCCAGTCGTTCCACCGGGCCCGCAGGGGCCGGCTTGGCAGGCGCGGGTTCGGTGGCGCAGCCGGCTGCCATCAGGAGCAGGGCCACTCTCAGGCGTTTCATTCCCGCATAGTAGCTGCCCGCGCGGCTGAAGCGTCGTTCAGCTCTTCGACCGCTTTCGGCGCGATCCGGCGATCGCAAGAAGCAGCACCGCCCCCAGCACCGCGACCCCAAAGCTCCGCAGGCTCCACGAGAAGTGCACTTCCCGCCCGCCGATCACTTCGAGCAGCAGCCCGCCCAGGATGGCCCCGATGATGCCCAGGAACATGTTGTAGAAGCAGCCCTTCGGCTCCCGGTCGCCCATCAGCCCATTGGCGACCCAGCCGGCGAGCGCGCCGAACAGCATCCAGGACAGAAGGCCCATGCGTGTGCTCCCGAGTGGCTAACACTGCGAAGGTGGTTGCTACCTTAAATCAACTCCCGTCGCCGTTTCCGACGCAACGATCTCTGTATTCACGCCACTTCTTCAGGCTCTCAAGCGCTGCAGGTCCTGCCTCGAACAATCCCAGCTCGGATTGAGGATCAAGGGCGCGCAACCCAAGATCATCCAGGATCTTGGCAATCGTAAGGACTGCAGGGTCTGCTCCGCGAACGTGGAACGCAAAGTCGGTCAGGATTTCTTTCACTCCCAGGCTGATTTCGATCGAAAAACCTGGTCCCTCGAGCGTGCCCCACTCCGGGTTCGAAAAGTCGGCTTCCGGTGCAATCTTCAGGATGGCCTTGATGATGTCCTCCCGGCGACCGATCGGAGGTGCCTGGAAGCCATCAGGCAACTCTTCAAGCCTCTTGATTCCCGGAGGCAACTTCAACACGAAGAGATCCCAACTCATCTGGATACTCCGGATTCGGCATCACTTCCAGGTCTTGAGTTCCTCGAGGCTCTTCTCCACCTTCGCCAACTGGTCGTCCAACTCCTCAAGCCGCGCGCGTTCCTTGCCCACCAGCTCCGGCGGCGCGTTCGCCACGAACTTGGCGTCGTCGAGCTTGCGGCGGATGGCGGTGGCAGCTTCGGTGGCTTTCTTTTTCGCGCTCTCGAGGCGTTCCTTTTCCTTCGCGGGGTCGACGATGCCGGCTAGCGGGATGTAGAGCTGGGCGCCGGCGATGACCTGGGTTGCGGAGGACGGCGGCGGAGTGAGGCCGGCGCCGACGTCGAGCCTGGTGAGGTTGGCGGAGTCCTGGACGAGCTGGGCGTGGGCGGCGAGGGACTTCGCGGTCGCGGCGTCGGGCACCGAAAGAGCGGCGGCCAGCGCCTGCTTCGGCGGGATGTTGTACTTCGAGCGCACTTCGCGCACGGCGCGGACGATTTCCATGAGTGCGCCGGCGGTTTTCTCGGCGTCGAGATCGACGCGCGCGGCGTCGGCTTTGGGCCACGTCGCGATCATCACGCTTTCCTCGCGCTTCGGGTCGAAGGCGCGGAGGGACTGCCAGACCTCTTCGGTCACGAAGGGCATGATCGGGTGCATGAGGCGCGTGAGCGAGTCGAGGACGTGGAGGAGCGTCGCGCGCGCGGCGGCGCCGTCGGGGCGGGCGAGGCGCGGCTTCGCGAGCTCGATGTACCAGTCGCAGTACTCGAACCAGGCGAAGGAGTACATCTGGGCGGAAGCTTCGCCGAATTCGTAACGCTGGAGGGCGGCGTCTACGGTGCGGATCGTGGTGTTCAGGCGCGACAGGATCCAGCGGTCTTCGAATGCGAGCCCGGGGATCGTGTCGCCGTTGGCAAGCGAAGCGGCCCCTGCGAGCGCGCCGGCCTTGTCGGTGCCGTCGAGGGACATGAGGACGAAGCGCGCGGCGTTGAAGAACTTCGTCATGAAGCGCTGGCCTTCTTCGCCCTTGGTTTTCGAGATGTTGGTGCCGAAGCGCATGTCCTGCGACGTAGTGACGAGGCGGGACATGGCGAAGCGCGTCGCGTCGGCGCCGAAGGTGTCGAGAAGCGTGAGCGGGTCGAGGCCGGTGCCCTTGGATTTCGACATCCTCTTCCCATCGTCCGTGAGGATGGTCGGGTGGATGATGACGGTGTGGTACGGCTCTTTCCCCATGAACTCGAGGCCGTTCATGATCATGCGGGCGACCCAGAGGTAGATGATGCCGCGGTCGGTCGCGAGGACGGAGGTCGGGTAGAACTTCGCGAGGTCGGCGGTTTTCTCCGGCCAGCCGAGGGTCGCGAAGGGCCAGAGGCCGCTCGAGAACCACGTGTCGAGCACGTCCTCTTCCTGCTTAATGCCCGCCGAGCCGCACTTGCCGCAGTTCTTCGGGTCGGTCGTCTCAACCGTGTAGGCGCCGCAGTCGATGCATTTCCAGGCCGGGATCTGGTGTCCCCACCAGAGCTGGCGCGACACGCACCAGTCGCGCGTGTTGTCGACCCAGTCGAGGTAGATCTTGGTCCAACGCTCGGGCATGAATTTGACACGCCCGCTGCGCACCGCCTCCGCAGCCGGCTCGGCGAGCGGCTTCATCTTCACGAACCATTGATCGCTCAGGTACGGCTCCACGATCGTGTCGCACCGGTCGCAGACGGCGAGCGGGACGACGTGGTCGGAAGTGCCCGCAAGGAAACCTTCGGCCTCGAGCGCCGCGACGACCTGTTTACGCGCCTCGAACCGCTCGAGTCCCGCGAATCGCCCGGCGTTGGCGTTCATGACGCCGCGCTCGTCCATGATGCAGATCGCTTCGAGTTTGCAGCGCTGGCTGCACTCGTAGTCGTTGGCGTCGTGGGCCGGCGTGACCTTGACCGCGCCGGTTCCGAATTTTGGGTCCACGAACGTGTCGGCGACGATCGGGATCTCGCGCTTCACCAGCGGCAGGATCACTTTCTTGCCGACCATTGCCTTGTAGCGCGCGTCGTCCGGGTGCACGGCAACGCCTGTGTCGCCGAGCATCGTCTCGGGGCGCGTCGTCGCGACGGTGAGTTCGCCTCCGCCGGCCACCGGGTACTTGATGTGGTAGAGCTTGCCCTTGTCGTCCGGCTGGTCGCGCAGCTCGATGTCCGACAGCGCGGTCGTGCACCGCGGGCACCAGTTGATGATGCGCTTGCCCTTGTAGATCAGCCCTTTCTTGTACAGCTGCACGAACGCGACGCGGATCGCCTGCGAGTACGGCGCGTCCATCGTGAAGCGCGTCCGTGTCCAGTCGCAGGAGCAGCCCATGCGCTCGAGCTGCATGAGGATCGTGTTCCCGTATTGTTCCTTCCAGGCCCAGACGCGCTCGAGGAACTTCTCGCGGCCGAGGGCATGGCGGTTGGTCTTCTCCTTGCGGAGTTCCTTCTCGACGACGTTCTGGGTCGCGATCCCCGCGTGGTCGGTGCCCGGGAGCCAGAGCGCTTCGAAGCCGGACATGCGCTTCCAGCGCGTGAGGATGTCCTGGAGCGTGTTGTTGAGGCAGTGGCCCATGTGGAGCGAGCCGGTGACGTTGGGCGGGGGGATGACGATGACGAAGGGCTGTTTCTTGGAGGCGGGATTGGCCGTGAAGCGGTTAGCGGCCTTCCAGCCGGCATAGATTGCGGCCTCCCGCTTTGCGGGTTCGAAGCGTGTCGGAATTTCAAGAGTCATGCTGAGTTCATTCTCCCTTGCCCTTGCCCTTGCCCTTGCCCACCGCGGTCAACCCAGCGCATTCCCGCCGTCAGCAAAAGCCGGCCTCAGGGACGGCGCATGATATCTATGCGGTATCGTGGCCGAAAGGTTCGGGGAAGCCCGTTGGAATCAACCCGGCCACGAGGAACGGAGAGACACGGAATCTCTCCGACCAGGGCGACCGTCAGTCGTTGCAATACCGGCCATGCACCTGAAAACCTCTCTCAACTTCCCAGGCAGGGCACACCGAATTAGGATGCGCCGTTCCGCCCGCTGGAGTTCCGGGGACCTGGGAGGGAGCGTGATATCCATGTCGATGCGCCCTCGAACGGTTCACAAGAATTACTCTTGAGAGGAGATGGGAAATGAAGCGCATCGCCCTGGGCATGTGCCTGATCGCCGTCGCCGGCTGCGCCTCGGGCTCCGGCGCCCGTGTCACACCGGAGGCTTCGGCGGAGAGGAAAAAAGAAATGTGGGAACCGCTCGTCGCCCTCGCCGGCGAGTGGGAAATGACCGGCAAGGACGGCAAGAAGGTGACCGCGCTTGTCATCGAGGTCAGCTCCGGCGGTTCCATCATCCGCGAGCGGATTTTCCCGGGCACCGAGAACGAGATGACGAACGTCTACTGCATGGATGGCAACGACATCGTGCTCGTGCACTACTGCCACGCCGGTAACCAGCCGCACATGCGTGCGACGTCGGGGGCTGGCGGGAAGTTCGACTTCGTGTTTGAGAGCGTCACGCTCCCGGCCGCCGACGCGTTCTACATGGGGTCGATGACGATGAAGATCACGGACAAGGACCACATGGAGCAGGCGTGGAACAGCGTGCAAGGGGAGAAGACGATGTCGCCGATGGTTGTGCTGAAAGCAGAGCGGAAGAAGTAGCGCCATCTCATTGAAGTGGCTGTATCCGCGGCCGTTTCCGCGGGATCCGGTCGTTATCCGCGAATTCTGTTCCTGCTCTTCAAAAGCAATTTCGAAGGATTTTCCAAAAAAAGGAATTCGCGGATAAAAGCAGGATGACGCGGAAACGGCCGCGGATTCGGCCAATTAAGCCTTGCCGAAAATCTCCCGCAGCTTCTTCAGCGACTTTTTCCCAGCTTCCACCGGCGTCTTGTCGCACGTGTAGAGCTCGAGCGTGAGGGGCCCCTCATACTTCGTATCCCTCAGCGCCGCTGCAATCTTCGCCCATGGCATGTTGCCGTCGCCGACGGGGAGGTGCTTGTGGACCCGCCCCTTGATGTCCTCGACGTGGATGTTCCAGGTGCGGCCGGCGCACAGGTCGATCGTCCTCTGCAGGTTCTCGCCGGCGACCTGCGCGTGCCCGAGGTCGAGATTCGCTCCCAGGGCCGGGTGGCCAACGTCCTTCCAGGCCTTCAAAAGCGTCTTCACGTCGCCCACCAGGAACCCGGGCTCGTATTCAAGCCCGAGCCGGATGCCGACCGACTGGGCGAGCTCCGCGAGCTGGCCGAGCGCTTCCATAGCAGGCTTCCACGCGCCCGCACGCGCCGGGCCCGTCGTGACGCTCGCCGACGTCGCGCCGATCGCCCAGGCGCCGCGAAGCGCGGCCTGGATGTAGCGGATGCGGGCGCCGACGCGTCCGGGGTCCTTGTCGGAAAGCGCGGGGCCCGGGCCGTCGCGGCAGATCCCGCCGTCGAGCCCCATCGCCGTGTTGATGTTCACGTTCGAAAGCCGCAGGCGGGTCCGCCTCATCGCCGCCGCCGCCGCCGCGACCGCGATCGTGTCGTACGGCCACACGTGCGGGCGGTCCATGAGAATCTCGGCGCCTTCGAATCCCAGCGCCGCAATCTTCGACAGCGCGGCGGGGGTGCTGAAGCGCAGGAACGCGTTGGTGGAGTAAGCGAACCACGGCATGGGCGCATGGTAGGGGGTCGAAGGTCGAAAGTCGAAGGTCGAAGGTCGAAGTGCCGACGCGACGCGCGACGGTTGGAACCCGGTCGTTACTTTCGACCTTTGACCTTCAACCCACAAATGTCGGCCTTCCTTCGTACCCCTACTTCCCCCCCGGTTCCGTCGAAGAATTCCCCCGTGCGAGTGCGTACTCAAGAAGGGGGAAGCGCTTGCCCGGCCCGGTGCGCCGGCGGGTCATTCCGACGCGCTCGAGGAGTTTGATGCTGCGCACATTCGGTTCATCGACGCGTCCCCAGATTTCCGGTAGCGCGCAGGCGCCGAACCCGTGCGCCAGCACCGCTTTCACCGCTTCAGTGGCGTATCCCTGGCCGGTTCTCGAAGGCCCGAGACCGAACAGAATTTCGATCTCTCCCGCATCGCCGAATCCGCGCAGCCCGCAGAATCCCGCGAGCACTCCCGAGTGCGTCAGGTTCACGCACCAGAGCCCGAATCCGCGCTCGCGGAACGCGAGGTTCCCGGCATCCACCACCTCCCGCGCGAGCTCGATCGAGACGGGCTTGTCGTCCCAGAGGTACTTGCGGACTTCGGATTCGTTCCAGATCGACTGAAGCCCCTGCGCGTCTCCCGTACTGGCCGGGCTCAGCAGGAGTCGAGACGTGCTCAGTGCCGGGCGGCTCACGCCATCTCCTCGAAAACTCCCGTCTTTTTGTTTTTCCGCACGTTCTGCCAGTTGAAGCACTTGCCGTTCATGGCGATGTACACGCCGTGGGGAAGGGCCTGCACGAACGCCAGCGCACTTCCCAGGTTGAACAGCCCGTCGGAGCTGCCGAACTTCCAGGGAATCATCGCGCCCGTGAGGACGACGATTTTGTTCGTGAGGTGCGGCCCGAGCGCGCGCGCCGTGACTTCCATCGTGTCCGTCCCGTGCGTGACGACGATGCGTTCTTCGCGTGCCTTGCGGCACCGCTCGAGGATGACCGCGCGGTCGCCGTCGGTCATGTCGAGGCTGTCCACCATCATGAGCGTGCTCACTTCCACGACGACGTTGCAGCGGCCGAGCGCGAGCATTTCCTGGAGGTGGGTGTCCTTGAAGTACAGCTCGCCCGTGAGCTCGTTGTACTCCTTGTCGAACGTGCCGCCGGTGACGAGGACGCGGATGGCCATGGTTTTCCCTGGGTGGATGCGGATCGAAAAGCGTGTCCGCAGAAGTGTACTGACAGGCCGAGCCGGCCTTGCTTCATTTCCCGACGGTGAACCAGGCGGCCTCTCCGTTGCCCGAAACGACCAGGACACTGCCGTCGGCGAGTGTGAAGGCGAGCGGGTCACTTCCGATGTCGGCGTCCCTGGCCGCTGCGGTCCACTGAAGAGTCTTCAGGTTGAGGATCTCCCCGACGGGGAGGTCCGGCGGGGAAGGCATCGGGAACGACCCGCCGATGGCGAGGACGGGGCCGTCCTGAAGCACGGTCATGGCCTGGCTGGAGCGATCAGTCGCCATGTCGCCGGTGTATGTCCACTTGTCTGTCCCAGGATCGTAGATTTCTGCGCTCGGCTTGAAGTGCGCTCCCCCGGCGACGAGGACTCGCCCGTCCTGGAGCAGGATGGTCGCCCCCATGCAGCGCACGTCGGCAGGCGCGCCGGCGTCTTTCCAGGAGTTCTTCCCGGGGTCATAGAGGCGCGCGATGGATTCCCCGATATTGCCGCCCAGGGATCCGCCGCGGCCGACGAGGAGGATGCGGCCGCACGGGAGCCGGGTGAGTGTGGCGGTCGGGTGAAGGACCACGACTTTCGGAGTCTGCGACCAGGACATTGTCTTTGGGTCGAAGATGTCAGCGGGCGTGTCCTGCTCGTTGTAATTGCGGAAGTAAACCAGGACGCGACCGTCCGCGAGCGACTCCGAGACCGGCGTGTACCACGTGCGATCCAGGACAGGCGCGAGTTCCCACATCCCCTTCTTCGGGTCGTACAGCTCAGGCGCCGATTTGTCCGGTCCTCCATAGCCCGGGACGAGGAGGACGCGGCCGTCGCCGCAAACGGACAGCGTGCACCAACCCTGCGCGTTGTGGCATGAGCCGGTCTTCGTGAACTTTCCCGTGGACGCGTCGAAGATCTCCGCGGAGTCGACTGCGACCTTGTCCACCCAGCCGCCCACGAAAAGCACCCTGCCGTCCTGCAACATGACGCCCTGCGACCCTCTGCGGGGAATGGTCATCTCACCGGACAGTTCCTTCGGCTTGAGCGGATCCTTGGAGTACGGATCCAGGCTTTCGATGAGGTCGCTCCAGTCCAGATTCGGCTCGCGGACTGTCGCGTCCGGTCCGGTGACGACGGCGTTCGTTGCGCGGTGATAGATCACGTGGCTGTCCTTGGGACTGGTGGCCTGGTCGCCGGGCGCGGCCACCTTCGCCGTCGCGGGCTTCTTGCCCTTCTTCCCGAACCACGCCGCCTTCACGTTCGGCTTCCACGTGTTGGGACGGTTTTTGTCGGCCCCCTCCTGTCTCCACAGCGGCTCGACCTTCTCGTCGACCTTCAGCGCCAGGAAGATGCCGTTTCCCAGGTCCGCCTCGAACGCCGCGCAGTCGTCGTCGAACTTGCCCACGCGGTAGTAGATCAGGCGGCGCGCTTCGAGTGTCCCATCCGGCTTCTCGAAAACATCGAGCCACAGGCACTGCTGCTTGCGGTAGGCGTACCCCTCGATCCGAAGATGGGGAAGCACCGCCGCCTCTCCGGACTTGAACGCCTTCTCGTCCGGCCACGGCTCCGGTGCCGGCATCGGGGAGGGCCGCTTTCCATCCTCGCCCTCGAAATTGAGCGGCGGGTCATCCAGCCAGGCATCCTCCGCGCGGACCCGAAGCGCGAGGAAACCGGCAAGGAAGAGAACGGATAAGAGTCGCGGAAGCACGAAGAGGATCGTAGCTGAACACTTCATTTCGGAACAAGCGCGTCAGCGGTCGCCGCCGTCGGCCGACCGTATACTGCGCGCATGCCTTCCACCCTCCAATGTGGCGCGTGCGGTTCACGATACCGCCTCGCAAGCTGGCCGCTCCAGCCCGTGCGCTGCAAGTGCGGCCTGGGCGCGCGGCTGCCGCCGTCGGAGGACATGGTGCCGACGTTGCCGCCGCTTCCTCCGCGTTCCATCCCGGCTCCGAAGCCCGGCACGGCGTGGGAGCAGGCGCTTCACGACGGCAAGCCCGACACTCCTGAAGCGTTCACCATGCGCTTCGACGCCGAGAGGTTCGCGCTTCCGCCCGCGTTCGACCGGCTGCTTTCGCTCGACCTCGTGCACGAGATCGAGCCGCACGAGTACCAGGTGGCGACGGCGCTGAAGGTGCTGCGCGAACTCGGCGGGCGCGCGCTGCTGGCCGACGAGGTCGGGCTCGGGAAGACGATTGAAGCGGGGTTCATCATCAAGGAGATGATCGTCCGCGGGCTGACGAGGCGCGTGCTCGTCCTGGCGCCGGCGTCGCTCGTGTCGCAGTGGCGCGACGAGATGGAGACGAAGTTCGATCTCGATTTCCATATTCCCGCGGATTCGTCGGAATGGTCGAAGCGCCTCGTCGTCGCGTCCATCGACTCCGCGAAAGGCGCGCGGAACCAGCAGGCGCTTCTCAAGATGCAGCACGAGCTGGTGATCGTGGACGAAGCGCACAACCTGAAGAACCACCGGACGCAGAACTGGAAGCTGGTGAACGCGCTTCGGAAAAAATTCCTGCTGTTGCTGTCGGCAACGCCGGTGCAGAACGACCTGATCGAGCTGTACAACATGATCACGCTGCTGCGGCCGGGGCAGCTGTACACGATCGGGCAGTTCAAGGAGGCGTTCCTGGACCCGAAGGACCCGCGCAAGTGCAAGGACCCGGAGCGGCTGAAGCTGCTGCTGAAGGCGGTGATGGTGCGGAACCGGCGCACGGAGGTGGGGATCACGTTCGTGCCGCGGCGGGCGGCGACGGTGAATGTCGATCTGGAGCCGGAGGAGCGGAAGGTGTACGACCTGGCGACGCGGTTCGTGCGCTCGCCGGAATTCGCGCAGGTTTACGAGGACAACGCGCGGCTCGTGGCGATGGCGATCCTGAAGCAGGTCAGTTCGAGCGTGCAGTCGCTGGCGTTCACGGTGGACGAGAAGCTCGCGCCGCGGGCGAAGGACGGGCCGGCGGCGAAGGCGATCGCTGAACTGCGCGACGCGTGCCACGCGGTGAAGAAAGTCGGCAAGGCGGAGCGGCTCTGCGACCAGCTGAGGCAGGACACGGAGAAGTGCATCGTGTTCACGCAGTACCGGCGGACGCAGACGATGCTCGAGGAGCGTCTCAAGCTCGCGGACGTCAGCTTCGTCAGCTTCCACGGCGAGATGTCGCGCGCCGAGAAGGACGCCGCCGTCGCCGCCTTCCGCGCCGACAAGCGCGTCCTCATCGCGACGGAATCGGCTGGGCAGGGCGTCAACCTCCAGCACTGCCGCCGCATCGTGAACTACGACCTTCCGTGGAACCCCATGCGCGTCGAGCAGCGCATCGGCCGCGTCCACCGTCTCGGGCAGACGCAGGAAGTCCAGGTCGTCAACCTGATCGCCAAGGACACCCTCGAGGTCGCGCTCCTCGACCTCCTCGACCGCAAGATCGAACTCTTCCGCCTCATCGTCGGCGAGCTCGACATGATCCTGGGCCGCACGCGCGTCGAGGACGACCTGCTCGACATCTACCTCGGCTCGAGGGACGACGCGGAGTTCAAGAAGCGCGTGGACAAGTATGGCGACGACCTCGTGGCGTTGAGGAAGGACTACGAGGCGACCAAGGAGCTCGACGCGCGGGTGCTGGACGGAGTGGGCGGGGGAGGGAAGGTGGCTTCGCCGCCGCCGGCGGCGACCCCACCGCCGGTTGTAGCGGAGGCTCCGGCGAAGAGGACACCTTGAATCCGCAGGGTCGCGGGTTTGCGTGGGTGATCGGCGCCGTCGTTGCCGCGACAAGCATCCTGGCTGGGAGCCTGACCGTGAATCATGGCGACTCCCGGGGACAGAGTCTGAAGAGGGACCGCGGGAATTCGCTCAAGCAACTCGGAATCTATTTCGCGCTCTACGAAGGCAAGTACAAGCGGTATCCCCCCAGCGTGGAGGACCTGCAGCGGGGGCTGGATCTCGCTTCCGGAATCTTCGCATGCCCGCGTTGCGGGAAGTCCTTCACGCCGCTCTTCGACGCGCCCGGCACGTACACGCCGACCGGAGGGGCCACCTATTCCTGGACCGAGTCGGGCATCTCGGACGGCGCCCCTCCCGATCTGCCGCTTGCCTTCTGCGAAGGGTGCCGGGCCGACGGCGGCGACACCGCTGTACTCTTCTTCCAGGGGCGTGTTGACGTCTTCGCCGTGGGTTCGCCGACCGAAAATGTCATCATGGACCTGGCGATAAGGCGCCAGGCCTGGAGGTCGGCTCACCCCTCCGGCAAGCCGAGATAGGTCGCCCCCCGTTGCCGCACAAAGTAAAGTGACTTAAGTAATGGCGCCGACACCCCTCCCAGACCCCGCTTCCTGGTTTCCGCCGCCCGACGGCGTTCCGCCGGTCGAGGAGCGCGCGAAGAATCTCGTGCGGCACCTGCTGCTGATTCTCGCGGTTATTGCGGTCCTCGGCCTGCCGGTCGTTCTCGCGCGCATGGGACGTGGGGCGTCCCGGGGGACGGCGCCCGCCGCCGGGCGCTGAAGCCGCGCCTGTCCCTTTTCGCGCCGCCGCCGCTGGATTACGCTCCGCGCATGTTCAACGAACCCTTCGCCGCACTCTGGCGCGCCCGCTACGGCGCCGCCGGGCCGCCGCCCGAGATTCCCGCGCTCACGCCCTTCCTGCGGCACCGCTCCGTGCGCGATTTTGCGCCTGAGCCCGTTCCCGAAGACACCGTCCGCGTCCTGTTCGCCGCCGCGCAGTCGGCCGCGACGTCCTCCAACCTGCAGCTCTGGAGCGCGATCTCGGTGCAGGAGCCGGCGCGGCGCGACGCGATCGCAAAGCTCTGCGGCGACCAGAAGCAGATTCGCGACGGCGCCTGGTTCTTTGCGTTCGTCGTCGACCACTTCCGCGTCGAGAAGGCCGCGCGCGACGCCGGCGAAAACCCGGCAGGGCTCGACCTCGCGGAGTTCTTCGCGATGGGATGCGTGGACGCGGCGCTCGCGGCGGAGCGGCTGACGTGCGCTGCGGAAATCGCCGGCCTGGGGTGCTGTTACATCGGCGCGCTCCGGAACGATGTCGAGGGGGTGAAGCGCCTGCTGGATATCCCCGGGCGCTGCTTCCCGATCTTCGGGCTCTGCCTCGGCAGGATCGCCGCTTCCTGCAAGGCCGAAGCGAAGCCGCGACTGTCCCAGCCCGCGATCTGGTTTCGCGAGCGCTACGACGCTTCCCCCGACACCGCCGAGTACGACCGCCGCATGGCTGTGTTCTACGCTTCGCAGGGCCAGAAGGCGGACGTGACGTGGGCGCAGCGAAGCGGCAAGCGGGTGGACGGGAGCGCGAGGTCGATGACGGGGCGCGAGGGGCTGAAGGCGTGGATGGAGCGCGAGGGATTCAGCCGCCGATGACCGAAGCAACTCCCCAACCCCGGCAGATGAGCGGAAAGCTGTTCCTGCTCTTTATCGCGCTCGGCCTCGGCGCGCTGGCGCTGGTCTTTTTTACGACGCGCGCGGCCTGGCGGCCGCAGTCGAGGCGGGTCGAGTGCGAGACGCGGCTGCGGGCGCTGGCGACGGCCGCGCGGCTCTACCGCGACAAGTTCGGCGCGTGGCCACCGGCGACAGGGCCCGCGTTCTGGGAGCTCGCCGTGCGCGGATCGGGGTACGAGCCGGAGAGGAAGACGGACCTCGTGCATTGCCCGGTGACGGGGAAGGCGTACCGCGGGCCGGCGACGGCGCCGCGCGGAGAGGATGCGGAGGCCTGGCTCGGATGCTGTGAGCCGGGGACGCACGGCAAGGAGGACGTGGTGGCGATCAATGCGGCGGGGAAGATCGTCACGGCGCCGAGGAACGACGCGAAGTTAGAGGGGATGTCGGAGAAGTAGCCCGGCCCTGCGCTCGAAAAACACCCGTTCGGCGAGCGAGGGGGCGGCCGCCGCCGCCGCGCGGTACCCGGCCGCCGCTTCCACCGTCATTTTCATCCGGCGCATCGCGTCGGCGCGCGCCGCGTGGAACAGGTGCGATGCTGCCCCAGGCGCGGGAGGGAGCGCCTCGATCGCCGCGAGTCCTGCCGCGGGTCCGTCGGCGTAGGAAATCGCGACGGCGCGGTTGAGGCGGACCAGCCAGGTCGGCGTGCGTCGTTCGAGTTCGGCGTAGAGCGTCGCGATGCGCGTCCAGTCCGTGGCGTCGACGGAAGTCGCCGCCGCGTGGCAGACGGCGATCCCGGCGAGGAGGTGGTACTCCGAAACCCGGTCGCCCTTCGCCGCCGCCGCGAGCCGGCCGATCCCCTCGGCTATCAGCGGGCGGTCCCACATTGCGCGATCCTGTTCCTCCAGCGGAAGCAGCTCTCCGACGGCCGAAATCCGCGCTGCGAAACGGCTGGACTGGAAGCACAGAAGCGCGGCCAGCGCTTCGGCGCGCGGAGCGACCGGCGCCGCCAGCCGCGCGAGCCGGAGCGCCTCGAGCGCGACGTCGCGGCGAAGCGGCGCATCGGCGTCGCGCGGCGTGTAGCCCTCGTTGAACGCGAGGTAGATCACGTCGAGAACCGCGTCGAGGCGCGGGGGGAGCTCTTCGGGCGCCGGGATTTCGAAGGAAGCGCCCTTATCGCGCAGGCGTTTCTTCGCCCTCACGATCCGCTGTGCGAGGGTCGCTTCGTCGAGAAAGAATGCGCGCGCAATTTCCGCGGTGCCGAAGCCGCAGGCGGCCTTGAGGGTGAGGGCGATCTGGTCTTCGCGGGGGAGGGAAGGGTGAGCGCAGAGGAAGAGGAGGCGGAGGGCGTCGTCGGGGACGGAGGGCGCGTCCGCCGCGGGGGCCGCGGGCAGGTCGGGGGGGAGCTCGTCCTGCTCGCGCGACGATTGACGCAGTGCGTCAATAGCGCAGCGCCAGGCGACGGCGGAGAGCCATGCTCCCGGGCGGTCCGGCGGGCCCTTGACCCGCCAGTCTGCGACCGCGCGAGCCAGCGCTTCCTGCGCCGCATCCTCCGCCAGGTCGAGCCGCGCGCGTCCGAGGCGCTTGACGAGGGAAGCGACGATCGCGGGGTATTCGCGGCGGAAGAGGTTGGGCCAGTCGAGCATTCACAGGCCTCTCAAATGAGAAGCTGTCAACCCTTGCCCTTGCCCACCGAACATGGATCCCCCGAAATCGAATTCAGGACAGGCGTTTCTGCGATGCGATTGGTGAGTTGGGAGCAATGCCTCAAAGGTTAGTGAGCAAGGGCAAGGGCTAGAGGTGTCCGATCGGCCTCACCACCACGGTCTCCCCATGCCCCAGCGCCGGGCACCCCTTCGCGATCTGCGTCGCCGCCTCCAGGTCCGTCGCCTCGACGATGAAGAACCCTGTCAGGACTTCCTTCGTCTCCGTGAACGGCCCGTCGATGAGCTTGCCACCCGCCATCTTCAGCACTCGCCCGGGGCCGCCGAGCGGTTCGCCGCCGCGCAGCTGGTTGTTCTTCTTCAGCACATCGACCCAGGCGAAGTAGAGCTTCAGGATCCGGTCCTGTTCGGACGGCGGCATCTTCTCCCAGGCGTTGTCGTTTTCGGTCATGAGGATCATGAAGTTCGGCATCGGCGGCTCCTATGGGAATGAAGTGTAAGGCGTTTCGAACTCGTTCCGAAGAAGTCGACGCGCAGGTCCGCCGGAAATCGACAGTCATTTCGAATTTCCTAAAGCCCTGCCAGGCAAGGGGAAGTGACGCAAACCCGTCCGCTCAGGGGACTGCCGACCCCGGACCCCCAACTCGCAACCCCACCCGGAACTCCGAACCCAGAACCCGGAGCTCAACTTCCGGAACCAGCAACTCCAAACTCCCCCCCTATAATGCCCCCGTGTCCACCGACGCCGCCTTCCTCCGCTCCGCCTTCACCGCCCTCGGCGCCAAGCTCCGCGAGCCCTCTCCCGGAATCCTCGAGGTCATTCTTCCCCTCGATGCCACGCAATATTTCGACGACCGTGCGCTGCTCGAGCTGACGTTCGACCGCGAGGTTTACAAGTCCTCGGAGCGCGACCTCGAACTCGTCGTCCCGGGGGCGCCGATTTTCAAGTCCGTGCTGGAAGCGCTCGGAGCTGCGGGAGCGGCGACGGCGGTGGAATTTGCGGAAGCCCCGGACGCGGAGAAGGCGCGCACGGCGGCCAGGGGCGGCCTGGCGGTCCGCGGCGGAACGCTGACCGCGGGCGCGGCGGCGATCGAGCCCTTCTCCGGGACAACCGTGCTCTTCCGCCTCCGCGTCGAAGGACCGGAACGGGAGGACTCGCTGCTGGCCGCCTTCGTCGCCGCGGACGGCGCTGCCTTCGAAATCCCCGCGGACGCTCTTCCGAAAATGGCCGCCGCCGGCAAACCCGCAACGCTCGCCCCCCTCGCTCCCGGGGACCGCACGAAGCTCCGCGAGTCCTCGCTTGACGTCGCGCAGCGCGAAGGAGACCGCCGCGCGCGGCTGGCCGAGCAGCGCTCCGCGTCGAAGCTGGCGAGGGAAGAGACGCAGGTGAAGACGTACTTCGAGGCGCTCTCGGGCGAGTTGAAGGAGCAGAAGCTGGAGTCGCGCGGGGAGGACGCCAAGAAAGAAGCGGCGACCCGGCTGCGCAACCTCGAGCGCGAACGCGAGCTCCGCCTGCTCGAAGTTGCGGACCGCTTCCGCGCCTCCGCCCACGTGGACGCCGTCGCGGCGCTGGCGATTTCGGGAAGCGCCGCGCGCGTGAAGCTGATCTTTCAGTCGGGCGCGCGCAAGCTCGAGCGCGAGGTTGTCTGGTTCCCGCCGACGGGAAACGTGAAGCCGCCGGTGTGCGACCTGTGCGGAGGCGCGCTGGGGGAAGCGGCGATCTGCGGCGACCCGCAGCACGACGTCCTGCTGTGCGCGAACTGCCGGCGCTACTGCCAGTCGTGCGGCGCGGGGCTCTGCGCGGAGCACACGAAGGCGTGCGGTTGCGGAGCGATCGCCTGCCCGGCGCACGGCGCCGCGTGCGAGGCGTGCGCGCAGTACTGCTGCGAGAAGCACTTCTTCAAGTGCGTGCGCTGCTGCCGCGCGTTCTGCCGGCAGCACGCGTTCGAGTGCGGCGTGTGCAAGCTGATCAGCTGCGTGGACCACACGAAACGGTGCGGGTCGTGCGACATCGAGCTGTGCGGCGAGCACCAGCGCCTCTGCGACGCGTCGGGGAAGGCGGGGTGCCCGAAGCACATGGTGAGCTGTCCCGAATGCGGCGACGAAGTCCTCGACGTCGCGGTGACCGGCGGCCGGTGCACGACCTGCCGCAACGGCCAGCCCGTGGCGGCCGGCGACCCGGCGGTTGCGGCGGCCCACCTGTTTGTGCCGGCGGCGACCGGCGCCACCTGGATGCGCTCCGACACGAAAACGCGCATCCGCCTGGACGGGAAAACGTTCCTCAATCGCTATCGCGTCTGGCTAGGCAAAGACCTGAAACCAATTTCAGCCTTCGGCGGTTCAAAGCTCTTCGGCATGAAGAAGCTCCGATAGGTCCGGTCCGACGACCTCCTTCAATCCGGGCGTGCCCATTTCGTGCTCCCTACCCACTCCCGCCTACTTCCTACTCAATCCTCACCACTCCCGACTCCTGCCTCCCGTCTGCAGCGCATCGACCACACTTCCCACCGACCCCTCGCCGTGGCAAACTCTGCCCTCGACATGCTCCTCCGCTGCAAAAAGTGCAACAACACCTACGACGTCTCCGGCAAACAGCCCGGCGAGACGTTCAAGTCGCAGTGCGGCGACATCCTGGTCGTCCCGCTTCGCGGCGAGCACGCCCCCGCTCTCGTCGCCGAATACGCCGAGCGGTATGCGAAGGATTCAGGCGTGAAGCTCGAGAAAAACGCCGAGTCGTGGTACGCGAAGTTCGGCTCGGCGCAGGTGACGATCACGGTGCTGCCGGGCGAAGAGATCCGCATCTCGTCGCCGTTCCTGAACCTCCCGAAAAAGGGAACGCAGCTCGCCCTTCGCCGCGTCCTCGAACTCAACCTCGCTTCGACCGGAGGGGCGCGCTTCGCCCTCGACGGCGGGCAGTTGTTCGTAGTGTGGAGCCGGGCGCTGGAGGGACTGGACTACGAGGAATTCGTCGACGGCCTGCGGTGCGTGTCGCGGACCGGCGACGATTTCGACGACGTGCTGCGGAAGGAATGGGGGATGGCGGCGGCGGAGCAGGCGCAGGACACAGAGGAGTACGTGCTCCCCGCGGAGTTGCTTGAAGAGGAGAAAACATGAAGCGCTGGATGACGATCTCGGGGCTGATCGCGTCGTTGGCCTTTGCCGCGGCCGGGTGCTCGTCCGGGCCCGATGATGACGGCGGGAGCGGAGGCGAAACGCCGCAGTCCGGGGGAATCTCGCTCAAGAAGTACCCGGTGGCCGGCGACTGGGATCCGGTCGGCACCCCGGTGCGCTACCCGGCCGGCGCGGCGGAGCTCGACATCTACGCCGGCGAGAACATCAGCGCGCAGCTCCGCGCGAACCTGCTCGATTCGCTTCTCGTGAAGCAGTACGCGCACCACGACTGGGAAAAGGCCGTGGACAAGGACGGCAAGTCGAAACCCGACCTCCGCCGGATCCGCGTCGAGCTGTACATCCACCCGGCTTCGATCAACGCAGGGAAGACGTTCCAGCAGTGGCACCGGGGGACTTCGATCACTGACCTTGGCGAAAAGGCCGTCGCCGAGGAGGACGCGATCATTTTCCTGCGCGGCTCGATCGTCTGCCGGCTGGTGCCGCTGAAGTGGCCGCCGAAAACCGCGGGTGATTCGACCATCAAGGTCGGCAAGGCGATCGACGCGTGGCTGCAAGGGAAGTGAGGGCGGCGCCCCAGGGGGTGTTCGAGAAACTTCAGTTCGCGATCGAGTCGGCGCGCGCCGACGGGCCCGCGGCGGAGGGGCGCGCGTGGGCGACGCTCGCCACGGCGCACACGGCGACCGGGAACGCCTTGAAAGCGAAGGAAGCGCTTGCGCAGGCCGAGGCCCGCGTCCACGCCGCCGGTCTCGCGACGGACGCGGCAGGAAAGAAGGAATGGCTGCGGTTGCGCGGTTGGATCGCCGACTCCCGCGGGCGCATCGAGGCCGCCGGGGGATCGCTTGGCCCCGCCGTGGATTTCCTGGCGGAAGCGGCGCACCTGGCCGCCGAGTGCGGCGACCGCGAGCTCCGGGCGGGAGCCCTGCTCGCCCTCGCCGCTTCCAACGCGCAGCTCGGCAAGGTCCTCGACGCGGCGATGCAAGCCGAGGAATCCGAAGACCTCTACGTCGAGACCGGCTCGCACTCGGGGGACATCGCGGCGCGCGCGCTTGCCGACCGGCTGGCGGCGATGATCCTCGAAAGCGACGATCTGAGCGGGGCCGCGGACGAGGACCTCGACCTGGAGCGCAAGGAAGGCAAGGACCCGCTTCGCCTCGGCCGGCGGCTCCGCGCGACGGCGGCCTGTTTCCTGGCGACCGGCGACGACGAGGGATTCGAAGACGCGTACGCTCTTCTCGACGAAGCCGGCGCCGCATTCCGCCTGGCGGAGTCGCGGGCGGGGGAGGCGAGCGCGATCCGTTCGCAGGGGCATTGCCTTGGGGCGCTGGGCGAGTCCGGGGAAGCGACGGACGCGTTCCTGGAAGCGGCGGCGATCTACGCGGAGATCGACGCGATGCTGCCGCACGCGAGGACGATGCTCGAGGCCGGCCAGGCCGCACGGGAGGCCGACGACCTGAGGCGCGCGGGGGAGTGCTTCGAGGTCGCGCAGAGGGTCTTTCGCGATCACGAGGCGACCTTCGAAGAGGGGTATGCGACGGAAGCGACCGGCGATCTCCGGCTCGACCAGGGAAAGAAGAAGGAAGCGCGCGCGATGTACGAGAAGGCTCTCGCGCTCTACGCGAATTCGCCGGGAGACATCGACGACCAGCGAGCGGGGTGCCTGCTGTCGCTAGGGACGGTCTGCCGGGAATTGGAGGACTTTCAGGAAGCGGAGAAGCGGCTGCGCGAGGCACGCGCGATCTACGAGACTGCTGGTGAAGCGGAGATGTTGAAGGAATGTGACGAGGAACTGCGGAAGGCAGGGAAAGGCAGGAAGGGCAGTGAGTAGGGAGTCGTGAGTGGTGAGGAGAACTACCCCCTTCGGCCCGGCTGTTCCTACCTCCTACTCAACACTCCCCACACTCATTCGCCTCACGACAGCCGAACAGGCACGCGTCCGGCCGCCGGTAACTCCCCGAACAGCGCCATCGCCGCCCCGCGCTGCGCCGCGGGCGAATCGCTCCAGGCGCACAGGAAGCTCGACGCCGGAATCTGGTTCGCGAAGTAGGGGTTCCCGAAGCTCACCGCGGTCGCCCGCCGGCCGCCCGCGATCTTCCCGCAGTACTTCTCCAGTTCTTCGTGCAGCCCCACCCGTCCCTTCCACGCCCGGACCCGCGCATACACCGCGATGACCAGCGCATCCCCCTTCGGCACTTCCGGCAGCGGCTCTCCCGGCTTCGCCGAAGCGAACTCCACCGGGGCCCGCTCGCGCAGCGCCGCCAGGAAAGGGTCGGGGCCTGCGGCGAAATCGTCATCGCGCAGGATCAGGACCGACAGCTTGCGCCCCTTTTCGAAAATCGCGCCCTCCCCCTTGCGCGCCCACGCCAGCGCGTCGAACGCGATTTGCTCCGCGGCCCGGGCGTGGTACTCGTGCGCGGGGATCGACTCCATCGCTTCGGGAGAGATCGTCCGCTCGTCGAAAAGGCGCCGGCGATCCTTGAGGGCGAGGACGCGCTCAAGCGCTTCGTGGACGCGCGACTCCGGGATCTTCCCGGACTCGACCGCTTCGAGGCAATCCGCCAGCGCCGCCATCGGGTCCTCCGGGTAGAGCAGGACGTCCGCGCCGGCAGCGAGGGCGAGCGCGGCCGGCGACCCGAACGTGGACAGCGCGCCCATCATCAGCGCGTCCGTCACGATGAGCCCCTTGAAGCCGATCTCCTCGCGCAAAACGCGCATCGTCGCCGGCGACAGCGAAGCGGGGAGTTTGGGGTCGAGTGCGGGGAGCGTGATGTGCCCGACCATGACGGAATCGACGCCGGCTTTCGCGGCGGCCACGAACGGGGGAAGCGCCTCGCGGTCGAGCCGCGCGCGGTCGTGGTCCACGGTCGGAAGGACGACGTGCGAGTCGAGCGGCGTCGCGCCGTGGCCGGGGAAGTGCTTGGCACACGCCGACACGCCGGCCGACTGCATTCCCCTCGAGAACGCGACGCCCAGCTTCGAGACCAGCGCCGGCGAGTCGGAGAACGCCCGCGTGTTGATGATCGGGTTGCGCGGCTCCGTGTTGACGTCCATCACGGGCGCGAAGACCCAGTGGATCCCGAAGGTCTTCGCTTCCAGCGCCGTGACTTTCCCAGCGAAGTTCGCGTGCACCTCGGAGCCGGTGGCGCCGATGGCCATCGGCGGCGGCAGGTCGGTCGCGCCCTGGACCTGCTGTCCAGCGCCGCGTTCGAGGTCGGCGGTGACCAGCAGCGGCAGTTTCGAGAAGCGCTGCAGCGTGTTGATCTGCATCGGGGTCTCGTAGATCGACCCGCCGAACACGATCAGCCCGCCGAACTCGCCGTCGTCGAGCAATTGACGCACTGTGTCAAATTCGGCGCCTTCGCGGGGGCGGGAAGGGGAACCGGAAGCTGCGATGAAGATGAGCTGCGCGATCTTCTGGCGGAGGGAGAGGCCGGTGGGTTTCGGGGGGGGCACGACCGGGAGATTAGCACTGCAAGCGGAAATCGGCAGGGGAAAGGGTGCGACGGGGAACTACAACTTCAAAACCGCGAACTCTCAAGCAAACGGCAACTTCAAGATGCGAACCTCGAACGGGAGGGGCTCCTTTAATTTGCCGTCTTGAAGTTATTCGTTTGCTTGAGAGTTCGCGGTTTTGAAGTTGTAGTTCCCGCCTTCACCCGATCCCCTGTCGTTTCCCGCTCTCTCTGCTAATCTCCCCTCATGCACTTCACGATCGCTGGCCAGCTTGTCGATCCCACCTCGCGCACGATCACGCCCTCCGCGGTTTCCATCGAAGACGGCCGAATCGCCGCGATCTCGCCCTACCCCCAGGCCCCGCAACGCTTCATCCTGCCCGGCTTCATCGACGCCCACGTCCACGTCGAGAGCTCGATGCTCGTGCCTTCCGAGTTCGCCCGCCTTGCGGTCCGCTTTGGCACGGTCGCCACCGTTTCCGACCCCCACGAAATCGCCAACGTCCTCGGCGCCGATGGCGTGAGGTACATGATCGAGAACGGGCGCACCGTGCCGCTTAAGTTCAACTTCGGCGCGCCCTCCTGCGTCCCCGCGACGACCTTCGAGACAGCCGGCGCTTCCATCGATTCGAAGGGCGTCCGCGCCCTCCTCGAGATGCCTGAAATCCGCTACCTCTCCGAGATGATGAACTGGCCCGGCGTGCTTTTCGGCGACGCCGAGGTCGCCGCGAAGATCGCCGCCGCGCGCGCGCTCGGAAAACCGGTGGACGGCCACGCGCCCGGGCTCATGGGCGGACAGGCCGCGAAGTATGCGGCGGCCGGCATCTCGACCGACCACGAGTGCTTCTCGTACGAGGAAGGCCTCGGCAAGGTCCGCCTCGGCATGAAAGTCCTGATTCGCGAGGGAAGCGCCGCACGCAACTTCGAAGCGCTGTGGCCGCTTCTCAAGGAACACCCCGACCAGTGCATGCTCTGCAGCGACGACAAGCACCCCGACGACCTCGTCGCGGGGCACATCGACCGTCTCGTCGGGCGCGCGGTGGCGAAAGGCGTGCCGCTGTGGAACGTGCTGGTCGCGGCGTGCGTGAATCCCGTGCGGCACTACGGTCTCCCTGTCGGGCTGCTCAAGCCGGGCGACCCCGCCGACTTCATCGAGGTCGCGGACCTCAAGGACTTCCGCGTCCTGCGCACCTGGATCGACGGCCGCTGCGTCGCCGACGGCGGCCTCACGCTCTTCGACACGAAACCCGCCGCGATCGTGAACGCGTTCCGGTGCGGGCCGAAGAAGCCGGCGGATTTCCGCGTGGCGGCGAAGCCCGGGAAGATCCGCGCGATCGTCGCGATCGACGGCGAGATCATCACGAAGGAAGAGCACCTCGCGCCGAAGGTCGAAAGCGGCGCGGCCGTCGCCGACCCTTCGCGCGACCTTCTCAAGATCTCCGTCGTGAACCGCTACGCCGACGCGCCGCCCGCGGTCGCGTTCGTGAAGGGGTTCGGGCTGAAGACCGGCGCGCTCGCTTCCACCGTCGCCCACGACTCGCACAACATCGTCGCCGTCGGCGCCGACGACGCGTCACTCGCCCGCGCCGTGAACGCCCTCGTCGAGGCCAAAGGCGGCGTCGCCTACGCCGACGCGAGCGGCGTCCGCGTCCTGCCGCTTCCCATCGCCGGCCTCATGAGCCCCGACTCCGGCGAAACCGTCGCCGCGAAGTATCAGGACATAGACCGCGCGACGAAAGCCGCCGGCGTCACGCTGCGTGCGCCGTTCATGACGCTGTCGTTCCTGGCGCTGCTGGTGATTCCGCAGCTGAAGCTGAGCGACAAGGGGCTGTTCGACGGCGCGGTGTTCAGGTTTGTGGAGGGGTGGGTGTAAACTCCTTCGGCTCGTCCAGCGTGAGCGAGCGACCGAAGGCTGCGGGTCGATCAGCCTCGCTCAAGATCGGCCGTTCGACTCGCTTCGCTCGCGCCGCACCGCCCCGACCAGCGAAATCGCGAGGCTGGTGGTGCGCTTCGAGCGGAGTGTGGGGCCGACGCAGCTACCAGAACTTCCACCAGGGAGCATCTGGTAGCCGTCGCGACGGACTCAGCCTAGGAGCGCATCCCGGAACGCAGGCCTCATTGAGGTTGGGGATGTAGGTGAGCAGGGGCATCTCCTGGCTCTGAAATCCCTTCTTTGGACGACTCAAATGGGCATGGAGCTTTCGGGAAACGCTCCACCGAAGGCGAAAACCGATGTCTTTCGATGCCTCTACGGCCGCGACGACTTCGCGCCCGCGCGATTTTGTCGCCCGTGCGAGCCACGCAACGAGGTTGTGCCTCGCCGTTTCGCAGGGCGTTCGGAGCAGGAGGATCGCATCCTCAAGCCTTGAGGGTTCGAGGAAATTCTCCAGCGTGTACTCGGCGCGGGCGGCGATCACGTCGGCAGCGTGCATCGTCAACCTGGAGAGAGTCTCCGCAACATGCTGTCGGACGAGCGGCGAGTGTCCGGTTGGCCGCATCGACTGCACCCCGACCGCTGCCGCAAGCGTGAAGTAGTCCGGTGGACTCTGATCGAGGGCTCGAAAAATTGCAGGTAGTCGAGAGTCCTCAGGGATGAGCCGAGGATGGAACAGCAGATTCGCCAGGGCCTGGAGCGGAGACCAGGAAGTAACGATCGCTCGCGCGGCTTGCTGGTCCGACTCGCTCAATTCCGGAACGCGTCCAGCCGCAGCTAGAAGGTCGTCCAGATCCTCGGCGGCCAGAACAAGCTCGAACTCCGATGTCATGCAGCGTGATTCTAGTCCTTGGCGGAGAGGTTTCCGCCTGTTCTCCGTTGACTGCACTTGCGAACAGGAACTTCGAAACCGCTCGCGGTGCCGTCAGCAACGCGGAAACACGGAGAGCTGAGGCAATGGCGATATCGAACTCGAACGGCCTAGGCGATTCCTCCGCCATCGCCTTCCACTCTGCTGCAGGGCAAAGCGCGAAGGTGGACCAGGCTCAGGCAGATAAGTCGGCTTCGGGGTCCGGTCCGACGAGGGGTTCAGGGGGTTGTAAACGGGGCGCCCATTCGGCATCGTGCGGAATCAGAACTCTGGCATCCCGGATACTCGACGGTGCAGCGAGGCTTTTTCGGCATGACCAAGCCCAGGAAAACCACGATCGACGTTCAGGGTACGGCCGTCACGATTTTGACGACCGGGGACGCGGACTACATTTCGCTGACCGACATGCTCAAGGCCAAGGATGGCGACTTCTTCATCTCCGACTGGCTGCGAAATCGGAACACGGTCGAGTTCCTCGGCATCTGGGAAACGGTGCACAATCCCGTCTTTAACTATGGCGGTTTCGCCACAATTAGAAGCCAGGTGGGCCTGAATCGTTACAAGGTCAGCGTGAAAGAATGGGTGGATCAGACCAACGCGATCGGCTTGAAGGCCAGCGCGGGCCGGTATGGAGGCACCTTTGCGCACAGGGACATCGCCTTTGAGTTCGGCATGTGGATCAGTCCGGAGTTCAAGATCTACCTCATCAAGGAATTCCAGCGCCTCAAGGCCGACGAGAACCGCCGCCTCTCGCTTGCCTGGGATCTCAACCGCACCCTGTCCAAGTTGAACTACCGTATTCACACGGACGCGGTGAAGTCTCACCTTATCCCGCCCGAGGTCACGCCCGCGCAGGCCGCCATCACCTACGCCAGCGAGGCGGATCTCCTCAACGTCGCCCTGTTCGGCCGGACCGCGAAACAATGGCGCGACGCCAACCCGGATCTCGACGGCAACATGCGCGACCATGCCTCCATTGAGCAGCTCCTCGTGCTCGCCAACATCGAAGGCATGAACGCCGAGTTCATCCACATGGAACTGCCGCAGGGCGACCGGCTCAAGCGGCTTAACGCCATTGCCATCCGCCAAATGGAGACCCTTGCGTTTGGGCAGGCCGCGCTCCGGCGCTTGCAGGGCAAAAAGGGGGAAAAGTAGTGACATCGCTCGCCGTAGCTCCGCAGGAGCGTAGGCGGAACGAGGGCGACGGGGGTCGAACCCCGCTGCCAGCGCGATCACGACCCGTTCTCCCTCTACGCGCCTAGGACGGAAGCGACAGCCGTCCCAGCACCGCCGGCCTTCCGCCCGTCGCGATGTTCGCCGGGATCCGCTTCACGAACGCCCACGCCAGCAGCGCGAACGCTGCGGCCTCGCGGGCGTCCGAGTTGACTCCGTGGTCGTCGGTCGGGCGGAGCAGGACGCCGAACAGCGTCTCGAGACCTTCGATGAGAAAGCGATTCCGCCATCCGCCGCCGCCGACGAGGATTTCCGCGGGGCGGCCGCAGGCGAGGGTCTGGGAAGCGAGGGTCATCGAGGTGAGGCAGGTGAGGGTGGCGAGGATGTCGGCGGCCTTGCCGTGCGCCGGCACCCAGTCGTCGCTGAAGAGTTCGCGGCCCGTCGATTTCGGCGGCTGCACTTCAAACCACGGGTGCGCCAGCCACTTCTCCAGGAGGTGGAAGTCCACCTTGCCCTTGCGGGCGGTCGCGCCGTCGCGGTCGTACGGTTTCTTAATGAAGCGGCGGGCGGCGGCGTCGAGGAGGCAGTTACCGGGGCCGGTGTCGAAGGCGGCGACGCGGCCGTCGCGGCCGAGCCAGGTGACGTTGGCGATGCCGCCGATGTTGAGGACGGCGACGTCGTGTTTCGGGTTGGCGAAGAAAAGGCGGTCGGCGAAGGGCACGAGCGGCGCCCCCTGCCCGCCCGCAGCGATGTCCGCGGGGCGGAAATCGGCGACGACGGGCTTTCCCGTGAGGGCGGCGATGACGGAGGGCTCGCCGACCTGGAGCGAGGCTTTGCCCGGCACATGCCACACCGTCTGGCCATGCGATCCGATGACATCGGCCTTTTTCGCGAGTCCACGCGCGGCTTTCCCGAACGCTTCTCCGATCGCCATGTTGGCTTCGCAGATTTCCGCCGCCGTTGCGCCGGGAAGCGCCAGAAGCCGCCGCCGGAACTTCGCCGGCCAGGCGACCGAGGCATGCTCGAGGACGCGCGGCCGGCCGCGCCCGGCATCGACGAGGGCCATGGAGAGGCCGTCGCAGGATGTGCCGGACATGAGGCCGAGGAATCTCATGGCTGGAGAGCCGCTTCGATCGAGCCCCGCTTCAGCCGCTTTCGGGCTTCCACGACGCCGCAGCCGAGCCGCGCCATGACGATCCCTTCCTTCGCGCTCGCCGTCTCCCGCAGGATGGCGGCCGCGCGGGCCGGCGCCACTTCTCCCAGCTCGACCACGAGGCGCTTCGCACGGTCGCGCAGCTTGGCGTTCGTGGCGAGGACGTCGACCATGCGGTTGCGCCAGGTCTTGCCGGCCTTGGCCGCGGCGGTGGTAGTGATGGCGTTGAGGGCGATCTTGGTGGCCGTGCCGGCGTTCATGCGGGTCGAGCCGGCGAGGGGTTCGGCGCCGGTCGCGAGTGCGACGACGACGCGGGCGCGGATGGATGTACGGGGGTTGCACGTGACGAGGATTGTGGCGGCGCCCCGGCTGCGGGCCTTCCGGAGGGCGCCGTCCACGTACGGGGTGACGCCGCTGGCGGTGACGCCGATGGCGACGTCGCCGCGGCGGAGACGTGAAGCGGCCCGTGCGCCTGCGGAAGCGTCATCCTCGGCGCCCTCGACCGAGCGAACAAGGGCCCGGTGTCCGCCCGCGATCGCAGCTTCTGCTTTCACACGGAATGTCGGCCACAGCTCGGTTGCTTCGAGGACGGCCAGCCGTCCGCTTGTTCCAGCGCCGAGGAAGAGCAGCTTTCGGTAGTCACAAAGCGCTGCCGCAACAAGACTTGCAGCGCGATCAACGGAGCCCGCCACGCGCCCGACGGCCATCGCCGCTTCTGATGCCGACCTCGCCAGCGCCCGGACTGCCTGCACCCCGGATTCCAGGGGAGGGAAGGAGCGGCGGACCGCCTCGGTGGGGAGGGAGGAGAAGCGCCTGTCGTTGCTCACTGGGCCAGTCGGGTGCCGTTTTCCCCGTGCAGGATCGCCAGCAGCTGGTCCTTGATCTTCTCCAGCACGAAGACGATCGCCATCACCCGGTGGTCGCGCCAGCCCGGTGCGTGCCGCATGCACCACTCGCGCGCGATCTGCTGGCGGTCGGTCTGCCCCTCGCCGCGCTCCCCGCGATACCAGACTTCCTGCTCGATTTCCTTCAGCTGGTCGCGGATTTCGCCCTGCGGCGAGATGGAGCGCACCTGCAGGATGTACAGCCGGATCGCCAAGTCGTCCGTGACCCGCGCCCCGCGAAGCTTCTTCAGGTGCGCTTCACGGTAATCCAGGATGTCGGAGCGGTGATTCCGCACGAACTCGACGAGATCCCGGACGATCGCGGACAGGCGACCTTTCTCCCACTCAGTTTGCAGTTCTTCCAGCTCTGGCATGGTGTTCGATCTTCGAGGTGAGACCCGGTAGTTTACCGCGCTTTGGCCGGGTAGCCAAGCCCCCCCGGCATTCCCATCATTATCGGGCGGTGGGTGGGGCGGGCTGAAGTGTGTTAGTGGTAGGGAAGGGTGGGCCGGAAGGCAGTGCGTAGGGGGTAGTTGGTAGGAGGTAGGAACGGCTCCACTATCCATGGTCTTTCCTACCCCCTACCGACTACCCCCTACCCCCTGCCCTGCACGCGTCACGCGCGCTGCGAATTCTCCGTCGCCACGGAAGGAATCGCCGCCGGCGGCGCGAGCTGGTCCTCCCGGTGCACTGGCAGCGTCACCGTGAAGGTCGTCCCGATGTTCTTCTGGCTCGTGACGTCGATGCGGCCCCCGTGGTTCTGGACGATGTTGTAGACGACCGACAGGCCGAGCCCCGTCCCCTCCGCGCCCTTCGTCGTGTAGAACAGGTCAAACGCCTGCGCCAGCTCCGCCTCCGTCATGCCGCACCCGTTGTCCGTGATGCAGGCCGCGACCTCGCCCTCGATCCCCTGGTAGTGCACCCGGATCTGACCCTTCTCGCCCTCCGTCGCGTCGATCGCGTTCAGGATCAGGTTCAGGAAGATCTGCACCAGCTCGCTCGGGTCGCAGAAGACGTTCGGGAGCCGGTCCGGCGCCTCGTGAACCAGCTTGACCCGCTTCTTGTCGAGCTTGTACTGCGCCAGGCCGATCGCGCGGTCGAGGATTTCCCTCAGTGAAGCGGCCTGCGGGTTGACCTTGCGGGGCGAGAACTGGAGGACCTTTTTCACGGTGTCCTGGATCCGCAGAAGCGACTCGATGATGAGGTCGAGGTACTGCTCGCGCTTCGGGGCGGCGAGCCCCTCGCGCTTGAGGGCGCGCGCGGCGTTGAGCATGCCGCCCAGCGGGTTGTTGATTTCGTGGGCGATGCCGGCCGCCAGGGTGCCGGTGGCGGACAGGCGTTGCGCGACGATGAGCCGCCGTTCCGCGCCCTTGACCTTGTTGGTCGCTTCGGAAACGCGCGCTTCCAGCGTCTCGTGATAGTCCTTCAGCCGCTGCTGCATGAAATTGAACGTCCGCAGCAAGTCGCCGATCTCGTCCTGCGTGCCGGGGTCGGGAACAGGGGATCCGTAGTCGCCGAGGGAGAGGCGTTCGGAAGCGCGGGCCAGCATTTCGAGGGGCTTCACGACGAGGCGTTCGAGGACGATGGTCATCGTGAGGGTCAGGAGGCCGGTCCCGAGGAGCATGAGCAGAAGGACCTTGCGGAACGAGTCCCAGACGGTGTCCCCGCTGGCGGCGCTTTCCTGGATCCGGGCGCGGAGGACGAGGTACTCGGTGGGGGCGACCTGGGGAAGTTCGCGCGTCCCCTCGAGCGCGTACTCGACCCGCGTCCAGAACACGCCCTGCGAAACCGTCGTCTGGTCGTGCTGGGCCGCCTGTGCCCAGTGCGAGTCCTTGAGGACGGCGTCCTTCGCGATGTCGGGCGGCTGCTCACCTCCCTTGCGGAGCTGGTTGCCGGCGGCGTCGAAGAGGTGCCAGTCCCTGAAGATCTGAATGCGGCTGAGGCGCTGCTCGAGCTCCTGGATCTGCTCTTCGCGCGAGGTGAAGGGCGACAGGGCGCTGACGAGGTCCTGGGTCATGAGCGTCACGAAGCGGGCGATATTGGCCTGGTGGGCGTCCTCGCGGCGCTTTTCTTCGAGAAGGAGGTTCACCGTGAGGAGGGCGAAAACGAAGCCCATCGTCAGGAGGACCCAGGCGAAGACTTTGGTTCGGAGTTTCATCGAGGCTGCAGAACATGATACGGCATGGCTGCGGGGAAAACGGCAGGGGATGAGGGACGGCGGGCTCGGGCAAGGGGGGGGGGGGGGGGGGGGGGGG
>JBBTCT010000030.1:0-33016 GCA_038060895.1 Planctomycetota bacterium | reverse complement strand
GGGCGAAGTACTAAGTTCGCCTTTTGTTAGTTGCTGGAAACGGCAACTTCAACTTTCAACTTCAACTCTCAAGCAACCAGCAACTTCAAAAGGAGAACGACAACATGGCCGAGAACAAGCCGTTTGATATCTGCGAGCGGACCTTTCAGTTCGCGAATCGCGTCCTGGACATCACGTCCGCTCTTGCTCCAGGGAAGGAACCTGGCGTCGCGCGCGATCAATTGGCGCGGGCGGGGAGTTCAGTAGGGTCCAATACGGAGGAAGCGATGGGGGCCATCAGCAAGATCGAAAAGCGCAAGTACCTGGGAATCGCACGCCGCGAATCCCGGGAGTCGAGGTACTGGCTGAGGATCATCAACCACCGCTGGTGTCCCGTCGAAGCCGACATTACTGAGGCCACCGAGATTCGCAACATCCTGAGCGCCATGATCCGAAAGCTAGACGCCGCCTGATCTCGGTCAATTGCCTTTTGAAGTTAGCTGTTTGCTTGTGAGTTCGCGGTTTTGAAGTTGCCCCTTCCGGGAGCGCGCAGCGCTCCCGGATGTGCTTGACCCCAAGCCAGAGACCGCTACAATCCCCCCCCCTTTCGTCTCGCGGCTGCGCATCCTCCTTGCGGGGGAGCCCTTCCCGACAGTCGGGCCGGGTCTCGGCGGAGACGAGTCACTCACTGCACTACGGAGGCCAGATGGCGATGGTTTCGGTTCAGGAACTGCTTCAGTCCGGCGTCCACTTCGGACACCGCGTGTCGCGCTGGAACCCCAAGATGAAGCCGTTCATCTTCGGCAAGCGCAACCTCATCCACATCATCAACCTGCGCGAGACGATCAAGGGCCTCATCCAGGCCTACGAGTTCTGCAAGAAACTCGCTTCAGACGGCCAGGAAGTTCTTTTCGTCGGCACCAAGCGCCAGGCGAAGAAAGTCGCCGAGGCAGAGGCTGCCCGCTGCGGCCAGCATTACGTCTCGGAGCGGTGGATCGGCGGCACGATCACCAACTACACGACGATCAGCTCGCGTCTCAAGCGGCTCCTCGAGATCGAGTCGCAGGAAGCTGCGGGCACGCTCGACCTGTACACGAAGAAGGAAAAGTCGATGGTGATGCGCGAGAAGCGGAAGCTGAAGCGCAACCTCGACGGGCTGCGGAACATGCGCAAGCTTCCCGCGGCGCTCATCATGGCCGACCCGCGGCGCGAGAAGAACGCGGTCGCCGAGGCTCGCAAGTCCGGCATCTCGGTCATCGCGCTCATCGACACTGATGGCGACCCCAGCTCCGTGGACATCCCGATTCCCGGCAACGACGACGCCATGCGCGTCATCCAGATCGTCTTCAGCCGCCTCGCCGACGCGGTCATCGAGGGCAAGACGCGTTACGCGCTCGTGCTGAAGCAGCAGGAAGAGCAGCGGAAGAAGGAAGAGGAAGAACGCCGCAAGAAGGCCGCGGAGGAATCTGCGAAGCGCAAGGAAGAGGAAGCCAAGAGGGTCGCGGAGGCTGCCAAGGTCGAAGCGGCGAAGGCTGCGGAAGCCGCCAAGGCCGCTCCGGCCAAGGCTGAAGGAGCCGCCGAGGAAGCGAAGAAGCCCGAGGCTGCCAAGACGAAGACCGTGAAGGTAGAGCCGGGCGCCGCCAAGCCGTAGGAATTCCACCACATTCTGAGTCACCGGGCGGGGTGGGCCTAGGCCCACCCCTCCTTCATATCCAGAGGTTGAAAAGATGGCCATCAGCGCAACGCAAGTGAAGGAATTCCGCGATCGGACCGGCGCGCCGTTCATGCTCGCCAAGTCCGTGCTCGAGGAGTCGGGCGGCGATTTCCAGAAGGCTGTCGAACTGCTCCGCACGAAAGCGGGACAGAAAGGCGCGAAGCTCGGCGAGCGCGAGGCGAAAGCCGGCCGCGTCTTCACCTACGTCCACTTCAACGGCCGCCTGGCCGCCCTCGTCGAGGTCAACTGCGAGACCGACTTCGTCGCGAACACGACCGAATTCCAGGAGATGGCGCAGAATATCGCGCTTCACATTGCCTGCACGAAGCCTGTCGTCGTGAGACGCGAGCAGGTTCCCGCGGAGCTCGTCGAAAAGGAAAAGGCGGCCAGCCAGGACTCGATCAAAGGAAAGCCGCCCGAGATCGCCGAGAAGATTCTCGCGGGGAAACTGGAGAAGGGGCTCTACATGCAGATGGTCCTGATGGATCAGCCCTTCTGCAACGAGGACAAGTTCAAGGGCACGATCAACGACATGGTCAAGGGAGTCGCGGGCAAGCTCGGTGAGAACATCGTGGTGCGGCGCTTCGCGTGGAGCGAAGTCGGGGTGGGAGGCGGGGCGAGCCTGTGACGGCCCCGCGCTACCGGCGCATCCTGCTCAAAGTTTCCGGCGAGGGTTTGTGCGCCTCGGGGAACAAGGGGTTGGACATCGACGAGATCGATTCGCTCGCGAGCGAGATCCTCAAGGCCCGCGATGTCGGCGCGCAGGTGGCGGTGGTGGTCGGCGGCGGAAACATCGTTCGCGGCGCGGAGCTGTCGAAGCGCGGCGTGACGGCGGCGACGGCCGACTACATGGGGATGCTGGCGACGGTGATCAACGCGCTGGCGCTTCAGGACGTCCTCGAAAAGCACGGCGCGCAGGTCCGGGTTGCGACGGCGATCAGCGTGCACAGCGTGGCCGAGCCGTACATCCGCCGGCGAACGCTGGCTCACATGGAGAAGGGCCGGATCGTGATCCTCGCGGCCGGCACGGGCAACCCGCACGTCACGACGGACACGGCCGCGGCGCTCCGGGCGACGGAACTCGGCTGCGAGGTGATCCTGAAGGCCACCAAGGTCGACGGCGTCTACACGGGCGACCCGAAAA
Source organism: Planctomycetota bacterium (assembly GCA_038060895.1). Lineage (GTDB taxonomy): Bacteria > Planctomycetota > MHYJ01 > WSZJ01 > WSZJ01 > WSZJ01. Next base: position 30,179 of record JBBTCT010000030.1, on the reverse strand, counting down.
AGGACCCGACAGCGAAAAAGTACGACAAGCTCACCTACCTCGAGGTCCTCAACCAGCGCCTCAAGGTCATGGACTCGACCGCGATCTCGATGTGCATGGAATACCACATCCCGATCATCATTTTCGACCTCAAGACCCCGGGCAACATCGCCCGCGTCGTCCAGGGCGAGCAAATCGGCACCATCATCAGCGGATAGGAATCCCATGCCCAGCGACGACATCATCCTCGAAGCCGACGACAAGATGGACAAGGCTGTCGCGGTCCTGACCGAAGAGTTCAAGGGCCTCCGCACCGGCCGCGCGACGCCCGCGCTCGTCGATCATTTCATGGTCGAGTACTACGGCGCCCCCACGCCGATCAAGCAGGTCGCTTCGATTTCTTGCCCCGATGCGCGCCTCATCGTCATCAAGCCCTACGACGTCGGCGCGCTCCCGGGCATCGAGAAGGCCATCCAGAAATCCAACCTGGGCATCAACCCCCAGAACGACGGCAAGCTCATCCGCCTCGCCATCCCTCCCCTCTCCGAGGAACGCCGCAAGCAGTACTCGAAGATGGCGAAGGACAGCTCCGAGAAAGCCAAGGTCGCGATCCGCAACATCCGCCGCGACGCCATGAAGCAGGCCGAGGACGAGGAAAAGAAGAAGGTCATGACGGAGGACGAACTGACTCGCTTCAAGGAAGAGATCCAGAAGTCGATCACCGGCCACGAGACGAAGATCGACGACATCCTTGAGAAGAAAACCAAGGAAATCATGGAGGTGTAGGTTCGACTTGAACCCGCAGTAGCGGCTGGACGATAAGATGTCGTTCATGAAGTGAGAGGGCGTAGCTCAGCTGGTAGAGCAACAGCCTTTTAAGCTGTGGGTCCTGGGTTCGATCCCCAGCGCCCTCATTTCAAGGACGGGCCCGGGAGGGCCCGTCTTCCAGATGAGTAGAACGGCCAAACGGCCTCCTGATCGCGCGAGGCCGTTTGGCCGCTTTTCTCGCCCCCATCGTCTAGCCTGGTCTAGGACACGGGCTTTTCACGTCCGCGACATGGGTTCAAATCCCATTGGGGGTACTTCGGGTGGTCAGGACTGAAACACGAACCTTTGTACAGGCTCAAAACCAAGTCGGAGCGCGGCGTGAGCACGAAGTTCGGCACTCGTAAGGGCTGCGACCGATGGGATTGAGGTGGCATTGCGACTTCGGGCGGCGCTAGGACTCGCTTCGTTGGCAGCGCAGCGCGCGAATTCATCGTCGATGGCGTGTCGCGAATGCACGGGGAGCCTGGCGCACTTTCGAACTTAGAGCAGGATCTATGCCGACTTGCGGAGTCGGTAGACTGGCATGTGCTTCTGTCCGCAGAAGTCTTCGCGGATGAGCAGCCAGCGGTCCTCGGGCTTGACGACGAGCGGTCTTCGTCGTCGCTTCCCCTGCTCGACCTCGGCTGGGACGCGACCGCCGACTCCTCGATGGACGCGGTGCTCGTTGTACCAGGCCACCCATTCGCGCAGCCGTCGTTCGATGACGGGGCGCGAGGCCCAGCAGAGCCAGACAGTGGCCCACTCGCACTTGAAGGTGCGCCAGAACCGTTCCATGAGGGCGATGCTCTGCGAAGTGCCGACGGCGCCGTGGCGCCAGCGGACGCGGTGGCGCCTCAGGTACAGCTTCATTCGCTTCGAGGTGAATTGCGCGCCTTGGTCCGTGATAAAGTGACGCGGCGTGCCGTGCCAGGAGATGGCGCGGCTCAGGAGTCGGACGGTCCACTCCGCGGTCGGCTCGCCCTCCGAGATGCCGATCGCCACGATCTTTCGAGAGAAGGCGTCGATAACGGCGCCAACGTGGACCAGGACGGTGCCGAAGAGCCAACTCATCCGGGTGAAATCGGTGAACCAGACGTGGTGCGGGCGACGGGCGCGGATGCCCTTCGGCTGCTTGCGAACGGGCTTGACGAGGCGGAGCGGCTTGCGGGGCGGCGGGCGACGGAGCTTTCGCTGGACCGCGGGTCGCGAGGTTTTCAGGCCGAGGCGCACGAGAACGTCGGCGATCACGGTCGCGTCGAGGAGGACGCGTGCAAAGGAGAGCAAGGCGGGCAGAATTCGGCAGGGGCGAGTCGGCATCCGACGATTTCGCACCTGCTCGCGACCCGGGTCAAGGAATGCAGCATTGGCCGCTACGGTGCGCCCGGCTTCGGACCCGAGAGGCGCGTCTTGCCTGGCTCCAGCACCGTGAACCGGCCGCGGAGGGCTTCGGCGTGGCGGGTGACAAGGTCAGTCACGGCTTTGCCGAGTCCCTGCCGGGTCTGGGAACGGAATCGGATCAGGATGACTCCGGACTGCGCACCGGCGCCGGCGAACACCAGCTGGCCGAAGTCCTTGTCCTCCGTCAGAAGCGTTCGGTCCTCACGGGCGGCGAGGGCGAGGACTTCCGGGTCGGTTGCTCTCGGCGCGACCTCGAAAACGGCCAGCACATCATGCCCGGCTGCACGGAGCGCGCGAACGGCCGCGAAATCGCAGCTCTCGTCGGCCAGAAACCGCACGCGCTAAGCTTTCGGCGCGGGGGCCGGCGAGTCGGGGATGACAGTTTCCTCATGAGACAGGGTGTCGGCCGCGTACGCGAGAGCGGCCCGCAAATCGTCGGGCGTCAATCGAGGGTAGCCGTCGAGCAGATCGTGCTCGGTCGCCCCTTCGCTCAGTTTGCGCAGCAGCAACTCGACCGGGATGCGCGTGCCGCGGATCACGGGCTTGCCGAGCATGATGGCGGGGTTCATTTCGATTCGGGGGTGCAGTGGCATGTTTGACCTCGGGACAACATTGTAACGGGCGGAGGGAATCCGGATCAACGGCGCTTCGCGGCCTGCCGATCGAGGGCGCGCATGAACTGTTCTACGGTCATGCCTTTAACTTTGCCTGTGAGCATCTCGTCGCGCCGACGAAGCAGGGTCGCGCGGAAAGCGGCCTTGGAGTCCCGGTCTGCTTCACACTCGGCGCTGAACAGTTTTCGGCGGATCTCGGACCAGGGCACCAGTTTCGCCTTCCCGGACTCCACTTGTCTCAACCGCCGGGCGATTTCTTTGTCCCAGGCCGCCTCGACTTCGGGATCGGGATCGAGGCTGCAATAGAGACGGTCCGCTAGCGCGAGGCGCAGTCCGGGGTTCAGCTTGAGTGCGTTGGCGAACAATCGGCTCGTGTTCGGGGCCAGCTTGGACGCGGATGGCATGAAGAGTCATCCAATGGGGACTCTGCCATTTTACCTCGCAGAGCGTGCGCGCGGCACGCGCCGAGATGTGTAGCGCAGGGAACCGACCGGATCTCTACCGCAAAACCTCGCCAACTGTATGCACGCACGGGTGGCCACTCCTGCCCCATCCTGCCCTCTCACGACCACTCCTGCCCTCTCCTGCCCCATCTCGCTTCATCGGATTGTCGATCCGATGCTCTTGCGGGCGGCCGCTCCTTCAACTTCGAGGACTCAATGACCATGGGAGTTCGGGGTCCTTGAACCACCGCGCGCCAACGCGCCGGTGGTTTTTTTGCGTCATTTCAATTCCTTCACCGGCTCCGCCCAGATCTCGAACCAGATCCGGATTTCGTCCCTCACCTTGATGATCCCCATCTTCACGGGCGGGTCGATTCCGAAGTCGGTCATGTTCAGCCGGATCTCGCCCTTCATCCACGCGTATCCGTCGCGACGCACCCGGATCGAGCAGGGAATTGTCACCTGTTTCCTGACTCCGTGGATCTCCATCGTGCCGGACATGTTCATCGTGTCCAGGCCCGTCATCCCGATCACCCCGACTTCAAAACTCATTTGCGGGAACTTCGCGGTCTCGAGGATCTTCTCGCGAATCTCCTTGTCGCGGGCGGCGTCCCCCGTGTCCAGCGTCGCGGGATCAGCGGTCACCAATCCCCTGGCAGTTTCGGCGAGACGGCCCGTCTCGTAGGTCAGCTCGCCGACGATCGACCGGGTCCAGCCGGAGAAGTCGAGGACGGGTGAAGTGCCGTCGAAGCCGCCGACGCAGCGGCCTTTCATCAGCCTGAGCCGCACCAGCTTCGGAGCAGGAGCCGGCTTGGGCGCGGGCTTGGGTTCCCGCACGGGGTCGGGCGCGCGGTCGTTCGAGCCCACGGAGAATCCGAAGAATTCCGGTCCGCGGGGGGGCATGGCAGTCACGATCTCGGGCACTGTGGGCTCAGGATGTTCCACTTTCCCGGGTCCCGGCGGCACGGGCGCTCCGGGATCATCCGGCGTTGGCTCCTGAATGCCCTCCGGCGGCAATTCCGGCGGCGCAAAGGAAGCGCTTCCAGGGTGATCTCTCATATCGGGACGCTGCCGAAGCGGCGGATGAAGTTTCCGGTACACCACCGGCCCCCCGGTCGCGCCCAGCACGACGCCGAGGCCAAACAGCGCCACGGACCGGATCCGCTTGTTGCCTTTGAGCGCCACTTCGGCCTCCGCTTCCCCGGCACTGTCGCGCTGCGGGTGAGTTCGAACGGACGCAATGCGCGTGCCGAGGCCCGATTGGGAACTGGCGGGAAGCAGGTGCGGACTCTCCCGCCGAACTGGGGAATCTTAACCTCGCGGCCGGGCGCGGGCGCCTATGGAACCGCGGTCTCGACCGGCCGCGATTCGGCAGCTGGACCCGACAGCGGGTCGCCGTCCTTCTTCTGCTCTCTCTTCATCAAGTACCGGATCGCCGGCGTCGCAAGCAACGTGCTGGCGAGGGCCATCAGGACGAGGATCGTGTACATCGGTCGCGGGAGGACGCCGAGCTGGTAACCGATGTTGAGGGCGATGAGCTCCATGAGCCCGCGGGTGTTCATGCTCACGCCGATGGTCGTGGCGCTTCGCAGATCCTCCCCGCAGGCGCGCGCGGCCGCGAAGGCACCGATGAACTTCGTCGCGAACGCCAGCCCGCAGACGAGGAGGCACTGAACGATGGCGCTGGGGCCATGAAGCGAGCCGATGTCGGTCCGCAGTCCGGTGCAGGCGAAGAAGATGGGGAGGAAGAGCGTCCAGACGAGGGGGCTGACGCGGAGTTTCCAGTCTGTTGCGAAGCGGCGGTCGTCGTGGAGGGTGAGGCCGAGGGCGAAGCCGCCGATGATGGCGAAGATGCCGAGGGCGCTGGTGGCGGCGGCGGAAGCGAAGACGAGGACGAGGATGGCGCCGATTGCGGGGGCGCGCAGGGTGCCGTGGCGGTCGAGGTGGCGAGAGACGAGGTGTTTGAGGAGTGGGCGCGCGACGAACCAGAGGACGGCGGCGTAGGCGGCAAGTCCGGCGAGGCGCGGGAGGATCCAGCGGCCCGCGGCGTCGCCGCGCACGACGACGGCGACGACGCCGAGGATGAGCCAGCCGGCCGCGTCGTTGATGGCGGCGGCGCCGACCGTGAGCGCGGCCGTGCGGGTGTGCGACAGGCCGAGCTCCATGTAGATGCGGCCGAGGACGGGAAGCGCCGTGATCGAAAGCGCGACCGCGAAGAAAAGCCTGAATCCCTCGAGCGACGGGCGCGGCTCGGCAAATTGCCCCCAGAACCACGGCGCCGCGAGATACCCGCAAGCGAACGGAAGCGCGAGCCCGACGAGGCTGATCGCAAGGACCGGCCGCCGGTCGCGGCCGAGGTGCTCCTTGAATTCGAATTCCAGGCCGATCTGGAAGAGAAGCAGGACGAGCCCGACCTCCGCGATTCCGCCGAAGATCTCGCGCGTGGAGGGATGGAAGAGCTGCTCCATGAACGTCTTCGAGATCGCCCCGAGGAAGCTCGGACCGAGGAGCAGCCCCGCGAGGATCTCGCCGGAGACGTCAGTCTGGCCGAGGAAACGGCGCGCGAGCCAGCTCACGATTCGCGAAGCGGCGAGGATGACCGCGAGCTGCAGGAGCAGCCGGAGAACGAGCTCCTCCGGGCCGGAGGCGGCCGCGGCAACTTCCGCGAGCAGGACGTTGGTCGTCATGATTTGAAGCCCCGGAGGATATCGGAAGATCCCGCGGTTGCGGGCCGGGAATCTCCCTTGCCCGCCCCCTTGGGCCCGCGCTACGCTGTTCCCAGAAGGCCCCTTTCGCGGAGTCCCCATGCGCCGGTACTTCCCCGCTCTGCTCGCCGCCCTGTCCCTCGCCGCCTGCTCCTCATCCTCCAGCGTCTCCGAGGGCGACCGGCGCTTCCAGGACCGCGATTTCGACGGCGCCGTCGAGGCCTACGGGAAGGCGTCGCAGTCGGCGCCGGGAAATACGGACGTCGCGCGCAAGCTCGAGGCGGCGCGCAAGAACGCGGCCACGGCGCACGCGGAAAAGGCGGCGGAAGCGGCGGAGCGCGGCGAACTGGACCGGGCGCTGGCGGAAATCGCGACGGCGCGGCGGCAGGATGCGGCGAGCGAACGGTGCGCCGCGGACGAGAAGAAATACAAGTCGCTGCGCGCGGACATCGCGGCGCAAATCGAGCGCGCGGGCAAGGCGGGGGGCGAAGAGGCCTTCCGCATCCTGGCCTCGATCGAGCGATACAAGTCGACGTTCCCGGAGATCCCGAACCGTCTCGCCCAGGCGCGCGACGCGTCGGTCAAGGCGCTCCTCGCCGCCGCAGAGGATTTCGGCAAGGCCGGGCAGTGGGTGAAGTCGCAGGTCGCCCTGGAGCACGCGCAGGAGATCGGCGCGAGCCAGCCGGCGCTCGCCGCCGTGGTGAAAGAGACGAAGACGAACCTGCGCGTGATGGAGCTGCTCGACCAGGGCTGGAAGCTGAAAACGCAGGATGACCTGGAGGGCGCGCTTCAGAGATTCCAGACCGCCGTCGACCTGCGCCCGGATGCGCCGGAGGCGATGAAGGGGCTCGTGGCGGCGAAGCGCGGGCTCGGCGAGAAGTGGGTCGCAAGCGCGCGGGAGGCGCACGACAACGGCGACGCCATTGCAGCGTATTCGTATCTCGCGCGGGCGGAGGCGATGGACGGCGGCGCGCCGGGAATCGACGAGATCGCGGCCACCGTGCGCAAGAACGCGGCGAAGGAACTGGTGGTGAAGGCGGAGGACGCTTCGAAGCGGAAGCTCCCCGGCCTCGAATGGCTACGGCTGCAGCAGGCGAAGGCCGTGCTGCCGGGCGACGAGGAGCTGGCGCGCAAGGTGGCAGACGCGGGCACGAGGCTGGAGCGCGCCGCGCGGCCGCTGGTGCTCGTGAAAGGTTTTCGGAACGGCACGAACCAGGCCGGGCGCGAGGTCCGGCTGGCGTCGGAGGCGTACCGGCTGCTGCAGGAAATGTCCGGCAACGGCCGCCACGCGACGGTGATGGACGAAGACGGCTGGGAAGTCTTCCTCAAGGAAAACCCGGGCCTCACGCCCGACCTGATGGTCAAGGGCACGCTGGAGCGCTTCGACCTCATCCACCACCCCGACCGCAAGACGCCGCAGTTCAAGCAGTACAAGAAGGACGTGACCTACCTCGACCTGACCGGCAAGTCCTACGTCAACGGCACCGAGACGCGCACGTACTACTACGACATCATTGACCGCTCCGTCGGCGGCACCGCGGCGCTCGCCTACGAGGTCTATGACGTCGCCGCCCGCCAGGCCCTCGCCGTCGATTCGCTTCGCGGCGACACCAACCGCGCAGACCGCATCGTCGCCGGCAACGCCGAGGCCGGCGTGGACGAGGACCCCAACGAGATTCCCGCCGACGGCGAGCTGATGAACGAGATGCAGACCCAGCTTCGCGACCGCCTCCTCGAGCGCCTCCGCGGCGACCTGGGATGGTTCGGGAAGAAGTACTACACCGCCTACGAGCGCGCCCGCGACGCCGGCCAGATGGACCTCGCGGTGTCCAACGCCGTCATGGCAATCCGCTCACGCACCAGCGCCGGGCTGCAGAACCTCCCGCAGGACGTGGACTGGGTGCGGCGGCGGACCGGGTGGGATATGGCGGCGGGGAAGATTGATGCGGAGAATCTGAAGTAGGCGTCCTGCGCAGGGAGCACGCCGGTGCGTTTTCTCGCTGCCCTTCTACTTGTTTTCGTCGGGATGAGTCGCGCCGGCGCCGGCGAACTGGAAGAGCAGCTGGCGCAGATCGTCAAGCAGCTCGATTCAGAGAACCCGGGCGAGCGTGAAGCCGCCCAAGTTGCGCTGGATACCTGGTGCGAGGATGCCGGTGAGCGCGCCTCCAGGCTAGTGGAGGCAGCCGCGCGGACCGCTCCGCCCGAAGCCGCGGCGCGGCTCCGAACGAAACTCGAATGGCTGAGATTGCCTGCAGAAGTCCTGGCGGCCCGCGAAATCTTGGATGAGCTCGGGCTGCCCGACGTTGGGAAGGCTTCCTTCGTTGTGTTCAATGCAGGCCCTCGAGAAGGACGAGATTGGATCCGGTTCAGATATGAGACAGGGTGGCTTCTACGCAGCGACGAATCGTCGATTTCTCTTGAGACCGAGGATGGGCTGCTCGAACTTCCCCGAGTCCCCACCCACCTGCGGGAGTGGCAATTGGAGAACGCGAACAGGAAGCCTGTTCGCCCCGGGCCAGGCGACTGGGAGAACGCGGACTTTGAATCCACTTGCCAGACGATTCTCGAGGACCGTGAAGAGCTCATCGGAGGAGGATCCGTCTCGCAGGTCGCCCGTTGTGCCGTGCTGGCCCGGTGGGCAAGTCAGCGCGGCCACGGGAAGCTCGCCTTGCAGTTGGCGCGCCTGTGCGTTGACATCGTCGGGGCCATGAAGAACACCCCAGGCACCATCTGGACATCCACGAGTGCCATTGCGACGGGAGTCAGCAGGAAGATCGAAGAAAGGCTCCTGACCAGTGCAAGCTCGGGCATGGATCGACGGGAACTCCTGGCAGGATGGTCTCGCCTCGCAAACCTCAAAGAAAACCGCAGTGCCGACCTCGCGCGCGGCGTTGCACTGGGTTACGCGAAGCTGGTCCGCGAGGATGAGCCCTTCGCGAAGCTCCCCGCCGCGGAACTTCTGCGGCTCCCCCGGGGCCGGCAGGTCGAATACTGGGTCCACGAACTTCGTGAGCTGACCGTGAAGGAAGCCGGAAGTTACTCCTGCATCGAGGAGCATCTCAAGGGAGCGGCGACGGCGCCGATGGATCCCGCTTCAAATCTGGTTGCGCTGGGGGATGACGCGATTCCAGTGCTCCTCGCGCACCTGCTCGACACTGAACCGACGCGGATCGTCTGCTGGGCCCCACGCGCCTATGCCGATCGCGGGGAGCAGGACAACTGGAAACTCGACTATCTGGTTTCCATCGGGGACGCGTGCGGGCAGATCTTGGCCCACCTGACCGGTGAGAGATTGATGAGCGATGGCCTTCCGTACGTCACAGGTCGATGGAACGGCAGGCGATCGCTGGATTTCGCGTCGCGTTGGTGGAACTGCGCGAAGGACCTGAGCCAGGAAGAACGACTCCTGGGACAGTTGAACTCGAATCCGGAATTCGCCGCGAGCGGCCTGCTGGCATTGGATCCGGGAAAACACCACCGCAGGGTCCTCGACTGGATTCTCTCGCATGCCGAGAGTAGCACTTCGGTACTAAGAGTCTTCCGGCACCGCTGCGACCCCCGTGATTCGGAAAGGCTCGAAGAACTGCTCAACGTGAAGTCCGAAAGCGTCCTGCTGGAGACCGCCGACATCCTCTGGTGGAAGTGCGGATCGGAGGCCGGGCTGCGTCGTCTCGCCGAACGACTGGCCGCGGGCGAGCCTTCCTTTTCAGCCATCCATGTCCAGGGGGCCGCCGATCTGCTCGTTCGCATTCCCGCCGATTCTGCAGCCACGGCATTCGGACTCCTGCTCAAGTCGGGCAATCCGAGGACGCGCCGGGAATTGGTTGAGGTTGCCGCGACCGCCGGAAGCCGCAGCCTCGCCGAGGTGCTTGTCTCATCTCTCGACGACAAGGAGAAGACGGGCGATACCTGCGAGGATGCCAACGGCCGATGCTTCCTCTCGGTCTGCGACTTCGCAGCCCGATCGCTTCAAAAACTCCTAAAGCGCGCAGGCGCCCACGGGCTCCCGGCGCTCGGAGAACGCCCCGACGACACCGAGATCGAGAACCTGAAGGCCTGGTGGCGCAAGTACACGGACTCCCTGGACTGGCCGATCCCGGAGACGAAAAATGACGAGGAGAAGAAGTAGCGAACACTACAATCCTCCGCCGAACTCAAAGGAGACCCCCCATGCGCATCCTCACCCGCGGCGACCTCGACGGCCTGACGTCTTCCCTCCTCCTCACGATCGCCGAAGACATCAAAGAGATCCGCTTCGCTCACCCGAAAGACGTGCAGGACGGGAAAGTGAAGTGTGAGAAGGAAGACATCATCGTGAACCTGCCGCACGTCAAGGGGTGCGGAAAGTGGTTCGACCATCACGTGAGCGAGGAAGGCAAGCTGGACGCGATCGGGAAGTTCGAGGGGGCGTTCGAGGTGGCGCCGAGCGCGGCGCGGGTGGTGTACAACCACTACAAGAAACACCAGAAGACGTTCGACAAGTTCACGGAGCTGCTGGAAGCGACGGACCGGTTGGACGCGGCGCAGCTGACGAAGTCGGACGTGGAGAAGCCGCAGGGGTGGATCCTGCTGGGGCTGACGCTGGATCCGCGGACGGGGCTGGGGCCGGAGTTCCAGAAGTACTTCCGGTGGCTGTGCGAATACATCAAGGAAGTGCCTTTGGCGAAGGTGCTCGCTCACGTGGAAGTAAAGAAGCGGACGGACCGGGTGCTGGCGGAGCAGGAGGAATTCAAGAAGCTGCTGAAGAAGCACTCGAAGGCCGACGGCAGCATCGTGATCACGGACTTCCGTGGGATGAAGGATCTGCCTGTGGGGAACCGGTTCCTGGTGTTCACGCTGTTCCCGGACTGCAACGTTGAGGCGCGGATTTTCGGCGGGCACGCGGGGCAGACGGTGGTGGCGGCGGGGTCGAGCATTTTCAACCGGACGCTGAAGGTGAACATCGGGAAGCTGCTGGGCTCCTACGGCGGCGGCGGGCACGCTGGGGCGGGGACGGCGCAGCTGCCGCCGGAGAAGGCGGAAGCGCAGCTGAAGGAGATTCTCGGGAAGCTGAAGGCGAACAAGGCGTAGGAGAAACTGACTCTCACATGGCCGCTCTTCGGAGCGGCTGTTTTTATTTGCAGTCGCCGTATCTGCGGCTGTTTCCGCGAGATCCGGCCGTTATCCGCGAATTCCTTTTTCATTATTTTGAGAAAGGCAAAGGAATACGCGGATAAGGGCCGATGACGCGGAAACAGCCGCGGATAAGGCACCCCTGTAGCCATACAATCCCTCGATGCCCCGCTTCCCCGCCGCCGCACTCCTCTTCTCCCTCCTCATCACCGGCTGCGCCACCCCGGACCCGCCGCCCCCGGAGCCCGAAACTCCCCCTCCCGCCCCTGCTGGTCCGTGGGAGAGCCCGGGCTTTCACATTTCCGGAGCCGTTCCCGAAGGCTGGACCCGGCATCCCACGGAAGAATCCGTCGTCGCCATGTCGGCCGATGGCGGGGAGATCGCGCTCAAGGTCACGGTGGTGGACGTGACCTTCGTACGGCCGGACGAAGACGTCCTGGTCCGCATCCTCGAGGGCAAGTGGACGAAAGTCTCGACCTCCACCTTCGACCTATTCGGCGCTTCCGCGGCTCGCGGCGATTTCGTCTCCGTGGACGGAGCCGCAGCCTCGACGCACGTGATGTGGGAGTGGAACGAAGGGGCGACGCCGGGGCGGAAGTTCGTGTTTCACGCGATGCTGGTTTGCGCGAAGGGCGACCACGCGCGGATGCTGCCGGGGTTCGAGGCGTTCATGGAGAAGCTGGAGCCCGACATGCTGGGGCCGGACATCGAGTTGCCCGACCTCGCCCTCTCCGGCGGCTGGGCGGCGCGCACGCTTCCGAAAGAGCGCGCACTCGTGATCGCGGGCTGCCGGGTCCCGGCGCCCGGCGACCCGTTCGTCAACCGGGAGATCCCCGTGGCGGGCTGGACTGACCTGCGCGACCGGCTTCGCGAAAAGCGCCTCGCGGACGAGAAGCTCACGGATGCGGAGGCGTGGCAGGAAGCGCTCGCCCACTACAACCTCGCGGTTCACATGATCTGGTCGGAAGTCGGCGCGCCATCGGAGAGGCGTGAAGGCGCCCGGATGTCCGCTAAGCAGTACCTGCAGCTTTTCGCCCGCATGAACGCCGCCATCGCCATCAACGCCTCGCTCGTCGTCAAGCTCAAGGCGAGCCGTGACGGGAGGGCCTGGAAGGACGCGGTGCGGATGAAGTGGAACGCGACGGTGCTCGAAGCGCTGGCGCTGTACCTGAAGGACGGCGAACTGGACGCGGAAACGCGTGTGGGACTGCGGGCGGCAGCGGCGGCTCCCCTCTGCGACTACCGTGAACTTGCGTACGCGTGGTGGGCGGAACTGGAGCCCACGGGCGTCGAGAAAGCCGTGAGGTTCATGGCGGACGTGAAGAAAGCCTTCGGCGAAAAGCGCTTCGACGACGCCGGGGAATCCGCGCGAGACGCACTCGCTGCGACGGGCGGCCGCTGGCCGGAAGCGCACCGGGCGATCGCGGCGGCGGAATTCGAGACAGGCCGGGCCCTGAATGCCGCGGGAGCCGCGCGCGCCGCGGTGGTGGCGCTTCCAGGATCCGCCAACCTCCTCCTGGAGCAGGCGGAGATCCTTGTGGCCGCGAACCGTCCGGATGACGCGCTCGCGATTCTCGCCGCCAACGACGGCCTGATCCGCGATTCGCTGCGTGACAACGCGCTGGTCCTGGAGGCGCTGAGAGCGATGGCGTGGGAGCGGAAGGGCGAGGCGAGAGGAGCGCAGGCGGCGATCGAGGAGATGCTCAGGATGTGGAGGGAAGGCGGCTCCTCCGCGGTCGAATGGGATTTCGGCGCGCTGGCGCGGGCGCTGGGCGCGGGAGAGCCCGCCAAGGGCCGGCTCGCGGCGATCACCGATCTTCTGGGCGGCCGGGGAACGCAGGAGGACCTGCAGAGCGCGTGGGGACTGCCAAGGTAGTGTGTAGTTGGTAGGGGGTAGGGGGTAGGGGGTAGGAACGACCATCGATCGTCCAGGGAATGGCCCTTCCTACCCCCTACCAACTACCCACTACCCCCTCCTCACTTGGCTCGCACGGCTTCGATGATGTACGACTTCACGAGATACGGCCGAAGCTTCCCGTTGAACACACAGCTCACGCGGCCTCGCTCCATGAGGATCGACTTCGGCACCGCGGCGTCCTTCCCGAAGACACGGTCGTAATCCTCGCGGGACATTGTCCAGACTTTGAATCCGGGCTTCAGCTCCTCGCAGGTCTTCTTCAAATCCGGGCCCTGCGGATCCAGAATCGCGATGCTCACGACGTCGAGCCCGGCCTTGGCCTGCGTTTTCGCGAGGACATCGATGGCGCCGAATTCGCCGCGGCAGACGTTGCACCACGTCGCCCAGAAGACGACGAGCGTCGGCTTCTCGAGATGCCCGAGATCGACTTTCTTCCCCTCAACGTCCTTCACGTCGCAGGCGGCCAGCACTTCGAAGAGAGGGTCGCCCTTCCCCAGGTCAACCGGCGGGAGGATCGCCTGTTTCCCGTTCGGGATGACGACCGTCCCGTCCTTCCCCTCGGTGACTTTCACGTAGGTGTCGGCGTCCGCCGGCCCGAATTTCTGCGTGACGCCGTTCGGCCAGATGACCGTGATGCCGTCCACGCGCGTCGCAGTTCCCAGCCCGAAATACGCCTCGTTGGGCTGCTGCATGAGGTAGCCGGAGCCCGCCGTGATCCACCGGATCTGCCGCTTCCCGCCGATCTCGATCTCGATCCGGGCGCCGATGCCCGCGCGGTTCGAAGCGGTCCCGACCGGCTTGACCTTCAGCCAGTGGTTCTTGACGCCTTCGTTCCGGAGGAAGACCGAGTCCTGGTGGTAGTTCCGCAGCATGATGTCGAGGTCGCCGTCGCGGTCGAAATCGCACGCCGTGAAACCGCGCGCGTCGTGCAGGTCGCCGGCGCCGCTGGCGATGGAGACGTCCGAGAAGTGCCGGCCGTCCTCATTCCGCCACAGCTTTTTGATCTCGTAGCCGTTGAGCGACTTGTCGCCCATGTTGAACTTCCGTTCCTTCGCTTCGAACTCGTCCTGGTGCGTGACCACGCTCTTCCAGAAAGGTGGTCACAAATCCTCGGCGTCGGTCCCGCTGATGAATCCGTTCGCGCAGTAGATGTCGAGGTCGCCGTCCGCGTCGTAGTCGATGAACTCGCTTCCCCACGCCCACTGGCCGTAGTCAACCCCCGAATTCGCCGTGATGTTGGAAAACGTCCCGTCTCCATTGTTGAGACAGAGCGTGTTGCCCAGGGTCATCGAGTCGAGGGTGCCCAGGATCTGCGTCCGGAGCCAATGGAGGAACCACGGCATCGGGAGGATTTCGGTGCGCTGGAAAATCCAGTTCGTGTTCGAGTACATGTTCGAAAAATAAATGTCGAAGTCTCCGTCGTTGTCGATGTCTCCGAAGGCAGTGGACATGCCGAATCCCCGGTCCAGGCAGCCGGCGTCCTCGGCGTCCTCCTCGAACGTGCCGTCCTTCTGATTGATGTAGAGACTCTTCACGCCGAAGTCGTTGGCCGTCAGAAGATCGGGCCAGTTGTCGTTGTTCGCGTCGCCCCAGGTCGCGGCGAGCGTCCAGCCGGTGTCGTTCACGCCGGCGTCCTCGCCGACTTCCTCGAACTTCAGCCCTCCCTTGTTGCGGTAGAGCCGGTTGGGCTGGCCGTCGAAGGCGGGGGGAAGCGGCAGCCGCTCGTAAAAATTCCCGTAGCAGCACTGGTAGATGTCGATGTCGCCGTCGCGGTCGTAGTCGGCGGCGGTGCACGAAGTGCTGAAGCCGACGTACCCGACCCCGCTGTCCGCGGTCACGTCCGTGAACGTCCCGTCGCCGTTGTTGCGGAAGAGCTTGTTGGGCGTCTGGTTGTTCCCGATGTAGAGGTCGTCGTCGCCGTCGTTGTCGAGATCCACGAGAAGCGCCGAGCGGCTTTCAGTGGCCGCCTCGGCCACGCCCGCCTTCTCCGCCACGTCCTCGAAGGTCCCGTCTCCCTTGTTGCGGAGCAGCCGTTTGCTCCTTCCGTTCAGCAGGTAGACGTCGTAGAAGCCGTCGCCGTCGTAATCGCCGCAAGCGAGCCCGCAGTCTGCGGTCTGCTCGGGAATCGGCAGGTAACCGCGGGCGTTCTGGTTCCGCTCGTGCGGCCAGACCCCGTTGACTTCGCGCGAGACGTTCCGGAACTGCGCCTTCCCGCAGTGCGACGACATGAACGGCTCGTCCAGCTCGATCCTCGAAATCTGCCAGGCGTCGCCGGCCTTCTTGAAGCGAAGCTCGAGGTAGACCAGGTCTTCGCGCGCTTCGCCGCCGGAAGAGATCCCGTAGACGTCGAGAAAGAAACGGCCCCTGGCGACCGAGAGGTCGTCCTCGTCGAAATCCACGCGGCGGATCTTCGCGAGCGCCCGCTCCACCACCACCCACGTCCCGAGATAGGCTTCGAACCACTTCTTCATCCCGGCGCGGTCCATTTCGCTCATCGTGGGAAACCCGCCCGCCTCCCACTTGCTCAAGGTCATGCCGTCCGGGGAGCTGATGGTGACCATCCGACCTTCGTCGAAGAACTGGTGGAAGTCCGGGACCAGCGAGGAGACGCACTTCTCGACATCCCCCGCCTCGAGCCCGGCGGCGATCGCCTTCACCGCCTTCTGGACGCGTTCTTCCTCGAGTTCGCCGACTTCGTAGTTCTTGAGCCGTCCCTGGTTGCTGCACCCGGCGGCGAATGCCGCCAGAACGAAAGGAATCAGCCTGCGCGTCATGGGGAAGTCCCGAAAAATGGGCCGGAGGCGTGGAAGTGTCCCCGCTTCCCCTGAAGCTGGCAAGCCTACTTGACGAGGTCGGCGGCCCGCACGATGAGGTCGACGGTGCGCGGAGCGATGAGCTCGAAGACGCCCATGGCGATGGCGGAGCGGCTGACGGAAAACCAGCGCATCGCGTCGAATCGCTTGCCGGTGGCGATGGAGAGCTCGTACTTGCCTGGGGCGAGGCCGGCGAAGGCGAAGGATCCGTTGCGGGAGACGGGGGCGAAGAGGTAGCCGGGGGAATTGGACGCGGCCGGTTTCGCAATGACGGCGACTCTCGACCAGTCGAAGTCCTTGGGCGCGCCGGTGACGGCGACTTTGCCGTCGACGCGGTGGCGAGGGCCGGCGGAGACGGCCAGCGCGATCGGGGCCGTGACCGGGAGGGTCGCCTCGACGTCGGCCTGGGCGCCGCTGCACACGGCGGTGATGGTCCATGCGCCGGGCGCGAACCCGGGGATGGAGGCCTTGGCGCCGGGTCGCAGCTTGTGCATGACGTACGGCGCGGGATCGCCCTTCGGGTGGAAGTAAACCCAGCACTCCTCCGGCGCGGTCAGGTCGATCATGACTTCCGCATACTTGTCAGGAAGTTCGACGTCAGCCGTCGCGGGTTTCCAGAGATCGACCGCGCCGCGCGCGAAAGCCTGACCTTCCTTCTCGACCACCGTGAGGACCAGCGCCTGCGGGCCCTTCACGTCGTTCATCTGCATCTCGTACCGCCCGGCGGCATCCGTCGTCGCCTTGACACCCGTCGCGTATCCGGCGCCCGGGTCGAACACCTCGACCGCCACGCCAGCAACCGGTTTCCCGGCCCGCTTCACCGTCCCCGCCACGTACGTCCCGGTTTTCTCCAGCCGGATCATCCCGATGTCGAATCCGGCGCCGTCGGCAACTTCGATCAGGTCGCGAGCGTAATTCGCTTCGAACAACTTCTTGTCCCGCTCGAGCGGCTTCCGGATGTCGCCGATCCGGTAGGCCCCGGGGGCGAGCTTGACATAGAAGCGGCCCGAGCGCTCCGTCTTGACGGGAATGGGCGTGCCGTCGAGGTCTTCGGGGTTCTTGAGCTTCAGGATCGCGAATTCAATGACCCCGCCGTCCTTGCCGTCGCTGTCGAGGATCTGGCCCATCACTTCGGGGTCAGCGGAGGCGGTTGTTGCGAGGAAGAGAACGGCAAGGAGGGATCGCATGCGGGGAATAGTAACGCAGGTTGGGAGTTGCGAGTTCGGAGTTGTTGGCGGTGTTTGGAGTTGGGAGTTCCGGAAGTTGAATTCCGGGATCCGGGTTCCGGGCTCCGTGTGGGGTTCGGAGTTTCGCGTTTCGGGTTGTGCGGTGAGTTGATGGTGACCCGTCCAGGTTTGGGACGGAAACTCAACCCGAAACTCAACTCCTGGCGAGCAACTCACTCAACAACTCCAGACTCTCAACCCTGAACCCCACACGGAACTCGGAACCCGGATCCCGGAACTCAACCTCCGGAACTCGAAACTCCAAACCGATTCCTACCACCACGCCTCCTGCCATCCCGCCGCCCCATAGTGCTTCTTCAGCGCCTCGGCAATCTGGTCCTTCGGCGCCTTCACGAGCGCCACTTCGCATCCCATGAGCCCCGCGACATCCGCGACGCGCACCTTCTCCGGGTTGTCCACAGCCAGCACGACGTGCGTCCCGTCCGCCCAGACCGGCACACACCGGTACACCCGCGCAATCGTCCGCGGGATCCGCTTCGCCAGCTCCGGGCCGATCTCCCAGTCGTGCAGGTCGATTCGGTCGCCGTGATGCGGGACCCGCGGCCCCGTCGCCGCGGGCAAGTCCGGCGCGTACGTCATCGTCATCCCGTCGATCCAGCCCTTCGGCGCACACTTCCGCAGCAGCTTCTCCAGCACCTCCGGTTTCACGTAGTGCATGGAAAGCAGGAATTCGACGACCTGCGGAAGCGACGCGTCGGCCTTGAGCTCGCCTGCGATGTCGGCGGCGACCTCGACGAGCAGGCCATGCTCCATCAGGAGCTTGGTCATCGCCGGGCCGTGTCGCCTCGTCGCGGGGATTCCGGAGAAATAGAGAAGCGGGTTCTGGCGGCAGCCCTTGCAGATGAGGGAGGCGAAGTCGTGCAGGTGGTGGGCGCGCAACGGGGCGGCGCAGACCGGGCAGGGCGCCTGGAGCCAATGGGCCCAGTCGCCGTACATTTCGTCGTTTTCGACGCGCACCGTGAATACCCCCGTTGTGTATCGGCGCGGACCCCGGTATTCCTTACTCGTATTCCCGGTTCGCGGGGCATTCTACCCGGTTTGAGCGCTCTGCTCATGTCCCTGCCCAGGCTGTTGCCGTTCTCTGCGATCTCTGCGCCCTCTGCGGCAAGGCCGTTGCCGTTTTTCGCACAAGGTACGCTTCCCGCGGTGACTCACTCCCCGCGATATACTGCCCCCATGCCCCACGACTTCCACTCCCTCGCCCAGTCCCTCGCCGACGCCGACAAACCTTTTTGCACGGCCACGGTCGTTCGCTCCGAAGGCTCCGCTTCTGCCCCCGCGGGCGCCAAGGCGATCCTTTCCGAGACCGGCGAGGTCCTCTTCGGCTACGTCGGCGGCGGTTGCGTCCAGGCGCAGGTCATTTCCGAGGCGGCTGAAGCGCTCAAGGACGGGAAGACCCGCATGATCCCGCTGGAGCTGTCCGACGAACTGGGCGCGACGGGCGTTCCCTGCGGCGGCCGGATGGAGGTCTTCGTCGAGCCGCATCTCCCGAAGGCGCGCCTCCTGGTGCTGGGGCACGGACGCCTCGTCGAAGCGCTTTGCGACCTCGGCGCGCGCTCCGGGTTCCGCGTGACCGTGGACGACCCCGAAGGCACGCGCGCGCTTTATCCGGCTGCCGAATCCGTCGTCACCGACGACCCCGACTACGAGCGCCTCGCCGCGACGCCGCGCACCTGGGTTGTCGTCGCCACTCACCACAAGTCCGACCACCTCGCGATCCGCCGCGCGCTCGACCTTGGCGCCGCCGGGATCTCCATGGTCGCGTCCGTCCGGCGCCGGGAAGCCGTGTTCGCAGTGTGCCGTGAGATGGGGATCAAGGAAGAAGCGCTCTCCGGCATCCGGGCCCCGGCAGGCCTGGACCTGGGCGGCAAGGCGCCCGAGGAAATCGCCCTTTCCGTCGTCTGCGAAATTGTCGCGGCGCGCAATGGCGGAAGCGGACGGCCGCTGCGCGAGGTCAAGAAGGAGGGCGCGGCTTCGCGGGGGCACTGTGCGGGCGCCTGAGCTCAGCCCGCGAGGACTTTCTCCATGCGTGAGCGCAGATCTCGAAGCATCCCGGCCCGGACGGATGACTCCCACCTCGCGTCCCCACCCAGCGCCGTGAGCGCTTCCTGCGCGGCGGACTTCGCTTCCGCCGGCTTTCCTGCCGCTTCTTCCGTCAACGCCAGCTCGGACAGGGCTTCGAAGACCTGGACCGGGGAGCAGCCGGCGCGATTCTGAAGCGCCAGCCGGAGGGTTGCAGCCGCCGGCCCTCCTGTCTCGCGGAGGAATGCCGCAAAACCCGTGACGACGGTGAGCAGCGCGGAGCGGTTGCCGAGCGCTTCGAAGGCGCCCGCGGACTCTTCGAACGCCTTCCGGGCCTCCGGGAGATCCTTGAGAGCGCGGTACAGGTGGGCACGCTCGCCGAGCAGCGAAGCGACGAGAGCTCGGTCGCCAATCTCGCGGAAGATTTTCTCTGCGGCGAGGCTCGACTCCACCCCTTCCGCGGCGCGGCCGGCTCGACCCAGCGCGGCGGACCGCATGGCGTGGCAGGCCGCGATAATGGCGGGGCGCCCGAGGTCCCTGGCGTGCGCTTCGGCCCGAGCGAGCGTCGCGAGCGCCGCCTCGTGGTCGCCGCGAAGCGAAAGGAGATTGGCGCGATTGGCGAGATTGACGGCTATGGCGTTGGTACGGCCGAGCGCCTCCGCGCCCTTCTCCGCGCGTTCGTACCAGACCATCGCTTCGTCCAGCTGCCCGAGCATTTCGAGCGTGGTGCCCAGGTTTGAGGCGTAGGCGGGCTCGAGCGCGATGGAGCCGTTGTCGTGGGCAAGCCGGTACGCGTCGCGGAACGCCTCGAGCGCTCCCTGCGTTTCGCCGCTTCGGCGAAGAGTCAGCCCGCGCGTGTTCTCGATTTCCGAGAGGACGCGGTCCAGCCCGAGGACGCGGACAATGCGGGTGGCCAGATCGAGGGAAGCGAGGGCCTGGGTGAATCTCCCGGCCAGGGCGTCGTGCCACGCGTGGATGCGGAGCGCACGGGCATAGCCCAGCGAGTCGGGACGCCGGGCGGCGGAAGTGACGGCATGTGAAGCGAGTGTCGCCGCGCGGGCGTTGTCACCGGCGGCGCGCGCCGCTTCCGAAACGTTCGCCAGCAGCCCGGAGTGGATTTCGGGGTCCATCCGTTCCGCGATGGCAGGCACGGCGAGGACGGCCTTCAGGGCCTGCTCGCACCGGGTCAGCCAGTCCGACGCCGACCCGCGGGCGCTGAACGGCACGGTGAAGCAGTCCACAGCCCGCGCGGCGATTTCGAGCTCGCGGGCCGCCTCGTCGGAAGACGCGGTCGCCGCCGCGCGCGCGAGGGCGCGTTCCTGGACGGCGGCGATGTTCTCCATGGCGGCCTCGAGCCGGTCCAGCGACTCGCGCTGCTGCGTGGTCTGGAGCTTCTCTTCCCAGGCCTTGAAATACTCCAGCGCCGCCGTGGCGTGGCGGCGTTCCAGGGCGAGCCGTTCGTCGGGGGTCGAGGCGGAGCGCCACTCGCGCTCGGCGTACTCGTGAATAAGGCGGTAGAGGAGGTAGCGCCGCCCCCACGGATAGTCGCGCGCGGCGAGCAGGCTGCGGGCACGGAGGGCCTCGATGCGCTCGGGAGTGGCTTCGGGGCCGACGACCTGCGCGGCGTATTCCGCGAGGAAACCGCCGCGGAAGACGCTGAGCCTGAGGAAGACGCGGCGTTCCTCGGGGGTCAGCGTCTCCAGGCCCCACTCGATGGCGCCATTGAGCGTGAGCTGCCGGTGCGTCGCGTCCTGCCGCGCGGACTTGAGGAGCTGGAACTTCTGGCCGAGTTTCCGGCGCATCATAGCGGGCTGCATGATTTTCACGCGCGCCGCGGCGAGCTCGATCGCGAGCGGAATGCCCTCCAGCTCGCGACAGATCGCCGAGACGTCCGCTTCCGAGTCCGGGGTGATCGAGAAGCCGGGCTTGGCCTCGCGGGCGCGCTCCACGAAGAGCCTCATGGCGTCCGGCACGGGGAATGGCTCGACGCGCAGCACGCGTTCGCCCGGGACGATCGCCGCCGAGCGGCCCGTGACGATGACCTTCAGTTCCGGAGCGCGGGCCAGCCACGACTCCAGCGCCGCCGAGGCTCCCGGGCGCGCGACGTCCCACGTGTCGAGGATCAGCAGGAGCGACCGCCGCGCCGCCAGGATCCGCCCGACCTGCTCCACCGATCCGCCGCCGACCGTCACCCCGATCGCCTGCGCCAGGAGCCCCGCCAGCGCCGCGCCCCCCTCGCCGGCAATTCCCGCTTCGCCAAGGTCCACGAACCAGCATCCCCCCGCGAAGCGGCCCAGCAGTTCCGCGCCGAGCCGGACGGCAATCCTCGTCTTGCCGACGCCTGCGGGGCCTGTGAGAGTCACGAGCCGGGCGCCGGAAGCGAAGAGGCGCTCGATCTCGTGAAGTTCGCTTTCGCGCCCGACGAAGCTCGTCGTCTGGACCGGGAGGTTGGTGGGAAGCGCCGTCAGGGTCCGAAGCGGAGGAAACGCGCGGCCGCTGAGCCGGGTTGGCAGGAACTGGAAGAGCGGCTCGGGGCGTTCGAGGCCTTTCAGCCGATGCTCGCCGAGCGGGGTGACCGCGGCGTCGCGAAGAGCTTCGGCCGCGGCCTCGAGCGCCGGCTGCGACAGCACGGCTTGCCCGGGATTCGCGGCCTCGAGGATGCGCGCGGCGCGATTGACCGCGGGTCCGAAATAGTCCGACCGGCCGGTGGCGGGATCGGTTTCGCGGATAGCCTCCCCCGAGTGGATGCCGAAGCGGACTTCGATGCCGCGCTCGAGCAGGTCCAGCGCGAACCGCACCGCGTCGGGCGCCGAAGCGAACGCGGCCATCAGTCGGTCGCCGACGCGCTTGACCTCATACCCGCGACGGGCTTCGAGCAGGCCAGGCTCTTCGCCGCCCCAGGCCGCCGCTTCGGCGAACACCAGGGTGACGACGCCGTCAGGTGCGGGGATCATCGAATGCTCGAACCGAAGGAGAAAGGCGCGGGTCGCGGGACTGAAGTCTGAAGCCGTATTCTCTTTTATTCTCCGTTATTCGCGACTCGTCTTTGTCTTTGCCGGGATCAACTTTGCCCGGTCCCAGTATTCGCGCAGTGCCTCGTCCCAATTCCCTTCTATTTTCCCATACGCTTCCATGGCAGGTTCGATCTCCCGCACGAGCGCGACCGCTTCCGCCTGCCTCCCGAGCTTCTCCTCCGCCAGCGCAAGAATGCAGACAGCGACGAGGTGCCGCGCGGCCTGCCCGGTCCCGAGTTCGCGTCCCGTTTGCACCGCCGACCGCAGGAGGCCCACCGCCTGCTCGTGCCGTCCGCGCTCGAAGTGAATTCGCCCGACGTACTGGTCGATGTGCGCGAGGCCCAGCCGGTCCCCCGTGCGCGCCTCCTCCACCCGCGCCGTTTCCAGGTGGACCAGCGCTTCCTCGTGCCGGTTCAACGAAATGAGCACGGCCGCCGTGTTCGTGAGATTCGTGGTGACCGCGGCGTGATCCAGGAGCTCGCGGAAATGGCGGTCGCAGGCCTGGAAGATCTTCAGGGCCTCTTCGAACTTTTTCTGCCGCAGCAGGACGACGGCCCTGTTGCCGTCCTTCCTGGCGAGAAGCGCCTTGTCGCCCAGGCTGCGGTCGATGTCCGCGGCCTGCTCGAACAGCCGAAGGGCTTCGTCATAGCGTCCCGAGTCCGAAACGAGCCCGCCGAGATTTCCCAGGCAGGTCGACTTGAGCGACGGGTAGTCTTCGGCATCGGCGTAGGCCATGGATTCGCGGCAGAGTTTTTCCGATGTGGCGAGGTCGCCCAGCTCCTTGTAGGCCAGCGACATGTTCCCCACGATCATGGCGGTGCCGTAACCCCAGCCAACCTTGCGGCTGAAGGCGAGGGCGGTTTCGAACGCGGCGAGGGAGGGGCGGAGTTCGCCGCGCCAGAGGAGAAGCGCGGCGCGGGTGTTGGAGATCATGGCGAGGGCGCCGGTATCGCCGAGTTCGCGGTAGATCCGTTCGACTTCGCCGGCGAGGCGGAGGCCGTCCTCGTACTGCCCGCCCGACCAGTGTGCCTGGATTCTCCCCGAAAGAGCATGGGCCACGGTGCCGGGGTCGCCGGATTCGCGCGCCGCGGCGATGGCCAGGTCGTAGTGGCGAATCGCCGCGCTGCGTTCCGACAGGGTCCAGAGGCAGACCCCTACCATCGTGTGAAGGTTCGCGCATAGCGCGTCGTCGCCGGGCGCGGGAGGGAGCGACGCGAGCTGGATCAGGCCCTGCTCGGCCCGGAGGCGGATTCCGGGATTGCGGCAGTACCGCTCCGCAAGCCATTCGAGCGTCAGCAGCGTCTGGAATCCGCGGCGCGCGCGCGCCGGCGCGTCGGCCGCCTTCGAGCCGGCCAGCCGGTCGCACGCGGCGAAGACGTTGTCCAGTTCGGCAAAAATCCGGTCCCTCGACTCGACTTCCGCCGGCGTCCGCCGCCTCGCCTCGCGCCGACGTCCTTCCTCGAGGCACCACGCCGCGTGCCGGTCCTCCGCCGCCGCCCCCTCCGCTCCCGATTCCGCGCGCCGCCGCTCCGCGTACTCGCGGATCGTCCGGTACATCGAGTACCGCGGCCCGCGCGGCGTCTCCGAAACGGTCGCCAGGCTCCGCGACACCAGCGCGCGCACCGCCGCGCCCGGCGACGGCGCTCCCGCATGCGCCGACAGGTCGATCACCTGCACGGCCGCTTCCTCGTGAAAGCCCCCCACGAACGCCGACGCCTGCAGAAACGCGCTCCGCTCCCACTCCGAAAGCTGGTCCCAGCTCCACTCGATCGCCCCCGACAGCGTCTGCTGCCGCCGCGCCGTGTCCTGCCGCGCACTCCTTAAGATCTGGAACTTCTGCCCCAGCTTTTTCACCATCTCCGCCGCCGACAACACCCGGACCCGCGCCGCCGCCAGCTCCACCGCGAGCGGAAGCCCCTCCAGCTCCGCGCAGATCCGCGCCACGTCCGAAGCGTTCTCGTCCGTCAACCGGAAGTCCGGCCGCGCTTCCCGCGCCCGATCCACGAACAGCCTCACGGACTCCGAAGCAGCCGCCCGCTCCGCCGCCCCGGGGCCCTTCGCGATTTCTCCGGGAGCGCCGAGCGGATCGACGCGCACTTCGCGCTCCCCCGGCACGCCCGCCGTCGCCCGCGTCGTCAGCACGAACACCGACCGCGGCGCGCGCGCCGCCCAGGCGGCCACCGCGGCCGCTGTCTCTTTCCTGACCCGGTCGAACGTGTCCAGCACCAGCACCAGCGGCGGCCGGAATTCGAGCAGATCGCCCACGGCCTCCGCCGGCGCCCGCCCCGACGGAAGCTGCACGCCGAGCGCCATGGCCACGGCGTCCGCCACCCCCGCCAGGTCGGTCACCTCCGACAAATCCGCGAGCCAAGCGCCGCCGGGGAATTTCGCCATGAGCCCGCTCGCCAGCCTCACCGCCAGCCGCGTCTTGCCGCACCCCGCCGGCCCCGCAAGCGCAATCACCCGCACTCCGCCCGCAATCAGCCCTTCCAGCTCCGCTACTTCCCGCGAACGCCCCACAAACGACGTCGATTGCGGCGGCAGATTCGTCGGCAGGCTCGCCGCCGCGGCGATCGGAGGGAAATGGCGGCCGCGCCATGCCGAAGGCAGCAACTGAAAGACGCGTTCCGGCGTTTCGAGACCGCGCAGCCGGTGTTCACCAAGATCCGTCACGTCGGCGTCCGAAATGGAAGCGCCAGCCGCTTCGCGAGTCGAAGCGGACAACAGCGCCTGCCCGGAGTGCGCCGCCGCGCAAAGCCGGGCGGCGCGGTTCACGGCGGGACCGAAATAGTCGGCCCGGCCGGTCCCCGCATCATGCTCGAGAATCGGCTCGCCGGTGTTCACGCCCACGCGCACCGGCGACGCGCCTCCCGGCCACGGATAGCGTTCGGCCTCGACAAGAATCTGCGTCACGAAAAACGCGGCCTTCCCCGCGTCCGCGAACGCCGCCATGATCCCGGCGGCCATCGCTTTCACCAGGTATCCCCCGCTTTCGCCGAGTTGCTCCTGTGCCCGCGTTCGCCAGCGCGACGCCGACTCCGCAAACGCCGCCGCGTGCCGGGCCTCAAATTCCAGCGCGCCAGCCAGGTCGGCGAAAACTAGCGTCACGGACTTTGAAGGGGGTTTCACGGGAAGTAGATGCTACATCGGGAGGCGCCACCAGCACTCGAGTCGCGACGTAACTGCCTGCAAGGTTTGGTCGCGTCACAGAAATCGGCTGGCTATCTCTGGAAGCACCCCTGCCTCATCGGAAGTAGCACAGCGGTCGGGGAGGAGGGACTATCTCACGCTATTTCCAAGGCATTGCGTAGGTGAGTTGTGGAGAGGAGGACAGCGTCTCCCATCGGGATTTCGTCACCCCCGAAGGCGCGTCACGTCCTGCAAAAACTCCGCCAGCACCGCATTGCGCGGGCCGTGCGACCGCAGCAGCTGCCTGGCCAGCTCTGCGGCTTCGAGCGCCGAAGCGCGCGCTTCGTCGGTCGCGCCGGTCGCTTCGTAGACGAGCGCCTGCGTGGCGAACAGCATGAATCGATCTGTGGAAGAGAGTTTCAGGGGAACGCCGGCGGGGAACTCGCGGGTGAAAACGGTTCGGGCTTCCGCGGCGCGGCCCAGCCGGAGCAGGGCCCGCACGCCGAGGGAGACGGCGCCTGCGGCCTTGACGGCGTCTTCGTCCGCGCGCGACAGGCGGAGCGCTTCTTCGTATTCGCCGGCGACGGCGGCGGCTAGGCCGAGGGAGAGGAGGGCCTGGAGACGGTGGTGGACCCAGATGACGTGGAGCTGGCCGCTGCCGGTGCGGTCCAGTTGCGGCCGGGCCTGCTCGAGGAGGGCGAGGGCGCCGGCCGGGTCGCCGAGGGCGCGGACGGCGGCGGAGCGGCGGATGAGCCCGTACATGACGTAGGTCTGCCGGCCAAGGCGGCGGTCGATCGCGGCGGCCTTGTCGTAGGCTTCGAGCGCCGCGGGGAATTCGCCTACGTCGCACAGGGCATCGCCGAGGTTTCCGAGCCGCATGGCCATCCCCGACTCGTTCCCCAGGCGTTCGTCGATGGCCATCGCCTCGCGGAACAACCGGATCGACCCTACCGGATCGCTGGTTTCGGACAGCGCGTTGGCGACCCCGTTCAGCGCTTCCGCGAACGCGTCCGCCCGTTCGGGGCGCTGCCTCGCCAGCTCCAGCGCTTCCTCGGCCACCACCAGCGCCCCGGCCGCGTCGCCGAGCCCGCGGATCCTGGCCGTTTTCAGGAACAGGCAGCTGACCAGCCGGATCGTGTTGTTCGTATCGCGGGCGATCTGCTCGGCCTCCGCGAGGGCGGCGTCCGAGCGCTGGTAGTCGCTGAAGGACCCCGCGGTGTACGCCAGCTCCCAGAGCGAATCCGTCAGCAGGCCCGCCGGCGGACGCAGGCGCCCGAGACGGACGGACTCTTCGGCGATGACCAGCGCTTCCTTCCACTTGCCCATCGCGCGCAGGATCCTCAGGTGTCCGAGCGCCAGCTTCATTGCGATCTGAATGTCGGCGTCCGTCTGTGCGGATCCGAAGGCCTCCCGCGCCTTCGCGAACCGGTCGGCGCCTTCCTGCAGCGGGCCCCGGCGGAGAAACGAGCTGCGGATCGAAGCGACCACCTCGGCCACGGTCCGCTCGGAGCCTTTGCGCCCCTGCAGCCTGTCCTGCACGGCGAAGACGTTTTCGATTTCCGGGCGCGCGAAGTCGCGTGCGTCGCCCAAAGCCGCGGGCGACTCCAGGTACGCCGCGAACTTCACGACCCACGCGGTGTGCCGTTCCTCGACGGCGCCTCGCCCTTCGGGTCCCTCCGCGGGAAGCCGGCTCGAGGCATAGTCGAGGAGCGTCCGCGACATGGCGAAGCGCGTGCCGAACTCGCCTTCGCGCGCAACAAGCAGGCCGCGTGTCACGAGGGCGCGCGCGGCGGCGCTGCCGGCGGGCGCGCCGGGATGCGCGGCGAGATCGACGACGGCATCCGCCGCTTCCGCGCAGCATCCTCCCCGGAACACCGAGAGCTGCCGGAGCGCGCTTCGCTCCCACGGCGCGAGCTGCTCTTCGCTCCACTCAATCGCGGCCGCCAGGGTCATCTGGCGCGCCGTGGTGTCCTTGCGCGCCGAGCGCAGGAGCTGGAACTTCTGCCCGAGCTTTTTCACCATCTCGGCCGGCCGCATGATCCGCACGCGCGCCGCGGCGAGCTCGATCGCGAGCGGCAGCCCGTCCAGCTCGCTGCAGATCCGCGCCACGTCCCCCGCGTTTTCGAGGCCCAGCTCAAAATCCGGCCGGGCCTCGCGCGCGCGGTCCGCGAAGAGCCGGATGGCGTCGTTGTCCGGAAGCGGTTCGATCCGGAGTTCGCGCTCGCCGGGGAGGCCGATGGGGACTCGGCTGGTGAAGAGGAACCGCGCCTGGGGAGCGCGGGCGGCCCAGGCGCCGGCGGTGGCCGCGGCGTGCGCGAGGTGCAGGTCGAACGTGTCGAGCACGATCAGCACGGGGCCGCGCGCCTCGATGGCGGCGCCCGTCGCGGCGACCGCGTCGGTTCCGACGCCGGAATGCCCCATCGCTTCCGCAACGACCCGCGCGATTCCATCCGCGCCGCGCTCCTCTGCGAGGTCCGCGAACCAGACGCCGCCGGCCGTGCGGTCGACCCGCGCCGCCGCTTCCCGCACCGCCAGGCGCGTCTTCCCTACGCCGGCGCCGCCGGTGACGGTGACGAAGCGGGCGCCGGGAGATTCGAGTAGCGAGGCCAGGTCCACGAGTTCCTTGTCGCGGCCGACGAAGGTACTGGACTGGGGCGGGAGGTTCGTCGGAACTGTTCGGAGGGTGCGTAGCGGCGGAAACTCGCGGGCGCTCCACTCCGGGGGGAGGGCGAGGTGGAGCCGCTCGGGACGCTCGATTCCGCGCAGCCGGTGCTCCCCGAGGTCGCGCACGGTCGCGATGTCCCCGGCCGCGGCGCGCGCGGTTTCCGACAGCAGCGTCTGCCCCGGATGCGCGGCGTTCATGATGCGGGCGGCGCGATTGACCGTCGGGCCGAAATAGTCCGCGCGCCCCGTCGCCGTGTCGCGCTCCACGATCGCTTCACCCGTCGCGATCCCGACGCGCACCCCGGCAGGCGCCGCCTGCAGCTGGGCCCCAAGCGCGAACCGGACCGCCGCCCCGGCCTCGGCGAACGCCGCCATGCAGGCGCCCGGGGACGACTTCACCTCGAACCCCCCGGCCGCCGCGAGGCCCGCGCGCGGATCCAGCCCCGCCGGGCCCTCCACGAAGACGAGCGTCACGACGCCCGTGGGCGCTTCCATTACAGCGACTCCAGCTCGGTCAGGTCCGCGATCAGCGTGACCTTTTTGTCGCCGAAATCCGAAGCGCCGCTCTTCACGCCGCGGAATGCGCACCCCTTGTCGGCGGCCGCGTCGAAATCGTCGCGCGTGTCGCCGACGACGAGCATGTCGGTTTCCCGGCAGCCGGCGTGGGCCGCGACGCGCTCGAGATTCGTCGCCTTCTTGCGCGGACCGCCATACACGCCACGAAAATGCGGCTGCCACCCGCGCGCCTTCACGACCCGCAGGAGCGACTCCTCCCAGGTCCCCGAGCACACGTACAACGGCCGCTTCGCGGCGAGGCTCGCGAGCACTCGGGATGCGCCGGGGCGTTCGGCGCAGGTGGACTGATGCCCTTCGCAGATGTCGTTGTACGCCTTCGCGAGCCGGTCGATTTCCGCCTGCGCCGGCTCCGCGCCGTGAAGCCCGCGGAGGATGCGGGCGATCCGGGCGAAGCGGTTCTCGTAGCGATCCGCGCGGATCGCGGCCTGGACGACGGGCTCGGCGGCCGGTGGGAAAATGTCGAAGTACGCGCGCGTCTTGACCGCGTCCGACTCGATGAGGGTGCCGTCGAGGTCGAAGACGACCACAGCTATGGAAGGGGTGGGGTTACCCACACGAGACAATCGCCTCCGGCGTGTATCCGACGGTCCAGTCGATCTTCACCCGCGTCTTGCGCGCCTCGGATTCGTGTGCGGCCGCGATGACCAGAGCCGTGTCGAGCCCGCGCTGGAGGTCGATCGCGGACGGCTTGTTGTCCTTGACCGTGGACCAGATGTGGCGGACCTCGGCGATGAAATCCTCGGGCCGCTTCTTGTGCACCGGCGTGATCTTGTCGGGC
Organism: Planctomycetota bacterium; assembly: GCA_038060895.1. Lineage (GTDB taxonomy): Bacteria > Planctomycetota > MHYJ01 > WSZJ01 > WSZJ01 > WSZJ01. The sequence goes on along the minus strand of JBBTCT010000030.1, from coordinate 960 downwards.
ATTCCCGGGCGATACAGGAAGACCGCGTCGCCGCTGGCGGAGTGGTTCGCGACCATCTCGATGCGCCCTTCGGTCCCCTGCACGTTCACCTGCTTCTTCGCGGGCCGCGTCACGACATCCTGCACCACGCGCCCCTGCAGGCCCTTCTCGGAGCGCAAGTTCATCGTCATGATCGAGTCGTAGTGCGCCTTGCCGTCCTTCACGTAAGTCACCATCGCTTCGACTTCCGACACGCGCCCTTTGCCCAGCACGTGCGCCCAGTGCTGCCACAGGTTGAGCGCGCTGGAGTGCTCGCCGCCCGCGCCTCCTCCTCGCTCCCAGTGCCCGAGCCATGCGTCTCCCGGTCCGGTCCACCAGGGATGCGCGTCCAGCACCGGCTTCCAGTGCTCGCGGAATTCGACGTCCACCGTGAGCACGTCGCCGACCGCGCGGCCGGACACCTGCTCCTCGGCCAGTTCCTGCGCGCGCCAGACGACGTGGTCGTACCCCGCAAACGCCCGCACCCCCGCCGCCTTCGCCGCTTCGAAGACCTCGTGCGCCAGCTCCATGTGCGGCGGGCACGCCATCTTCTCGACCAGGATCGCTTTCGGCTTCTCTTCGAGGGCTTCCATCGCCAGCGCCATCTGGTTCTCCGGCGGCGTCGCGATGAGGATGTAGTCGAAGCCGCCCTTGGGGGCCTTGTCGTTGGTGAAGAGCTGGATCGCGGGATCCCAGCGGCCGTAGCGGTTCTGGTAGAGGTCTTTCGACATGCGGCTCAGCGCTTTTTCATCAACGTCGCAGACGACGACGTCGAAGTTCATCGAGCGCGAGGCGTGGGCGAGGTGATTGCCGGCGGAACCGGCACCGAAAACTTTGACGCGGGGGGTAGCCATTGCGGAGGAGTATACCGTTGAGGGAAAAGGGCTAACTTCAACTTCCATGAGAAGGCCCTCCCGATCAAGGGCGAATTAGAGAGTGCGT
>JBBTCT010000029.1:0-101159 GCA_038060895.1 Planctomycetota bacterium | reverse complement strand
CAGAGTGTCAAGGGATTATCCCGGCCAGACCGCTAATGGCGCCGCCAGATGAACAAATGCCGCCAAGGAGACTGTCTTCGTCGGGTCGCATGATGCGGTCCGGCTGGCGTCCGAGAACCTGATACACGCCATGATCGTCCTCGCCGGTCACGCCGGTCAGCGGGTTGACTTGCATCTGACCGCGAACCCCAATCCAAATGTGAAGCGACTGAGCGGGCTTCAGATCGGGATGGAAGAAGAGCCCTTGGACGAAGTCCAGCGTTGCCACCATCGTCAGGGGCAGCTGCTGCTGTTGCGCAAACCTAGCCTGCGGGTGTGCGAAGGAAACATGATTCGCCTCCAGCTCGAAGTACCTCGTCTGGCCGAGCTGGTACCACTCGTCCTCCATGTAGTTCAGGGCGTACGCAACGAACACATCGCCGGGCCGTTGCAGGTCCTGAGGCGAGAAGGTCGAGCGCGTGACCACCTTCCCGCCGCTCAGAATGCTGGTAATCTCCACCGGATCGCCATTCTTCTGCAGGGCAACCTGGTCGCAGGACCCAGCAACCCAGACGGCCGAGTCGATCTGACCTGCTGATGCGCTCTCTTGCGCCGAGAAGCTCGCGAGTGCGATGATGCACCCGACGGCCAGCTTGACCGATTTCACGCTACCCTCCCTAGTAAAATGAAGAATCGTTGTTCGATACCCCTCAGGGGGACTCGAGTCAACGGAGATAATCACCTGACCGCAGGAAAAGCCACAATCCGGCTGCTCGATTCTGCCTGCACCTGCAGGCGAGCGACATGGAACTCTGAGCCGTAAAGTCGTTCACTTGCATGTACGATGAAGGAGTTGCCTGGTCGGCTACGCTTCGCCCCGAGCCCACGATTTTGAACACGGAGATCCCTCCCGTCCCGCTGCCGCACCAAACACCTGCGTCCGAGCCTACACCCTCCACCCCCAAGTCTGGCGCGAGGATGCCGAAACCGTGAGCGCCATTCAAGCGTAAAGCAGCGAGGCCGCGAGTTATTTCGCCCGCCCCGGGGCTGTTCTCAGTCCCACCAGGCGACGAAGTCGTCCTCTGGTGGTCGAGCGTGTCCATCGCGTCGTGTGCGGCGCCGGCGAAATCCTGACACACCACAGCTTGCACGGCCCGCTGGCTCCGGGAGCGTGGTCACACTTCCATCGCGCGAGGCAGACTTCCGTCCAACGTCAATCTCCGGCTGAGGCTTGTAGCTTACGCCTCACACTGGGTGTTAGTTGCGGAACACTTCGGCTCGACCTTCGATGAGATTCCCTCATCCTGCATGACCAAATTGGCGGCTACTCGCCGAGGGCCTCGAGTGCCGCGTCAATTTCAGCCGACAGCCTTGCGTCCGCATTGAGCTTTGCCCGTTCGAGGGCTTCGCGCGCGGCGTCGGCTCGTTCGCGGACCAGAGGGAGCACATCCTGTTTGCTGGAACCCCCAAGGCGCATCCAGTAGTGTGGGTCCCCGACTGACCCGAGGCACGTAACCGCGGTGAATCTGACGGACTCTGCATGATCGTTGAAACAACATTCGACGACCAGCTCGAAACTCCGCGAGTCGGAGCGGTCGATCAAGATGTCCAAGGCTGCGGCACGAATCTGGTCAGCCGGATCGCGCGACGCTAGAGACTGAATGAATCGGAGAGCGTCGATGTCGGTGGGATGCTCGTCGACGTATGCACCGAGTCGCCTCAACGCTTCGACGCGCTTCGTATTAGACGTGTCGCCAAGCTGCGCAATAACCCGTTCTTTTTCCGCGGCGTCTTTCACTCGCGGGAGAATTGTCACGCGTGCTGAGTCAAACGATTCGAGTCCGTCGGGAACCGAGGTTCCCACGCCCGCCGAACTCGGACTCACTGCATCGTTTGGGTTGAGGTCGTCAGGTTCATGTATTTCGCCTGCGTCGGGAGATCTACTCGACTGGCCTGCGCTTTTACCCGAATCTCGTCGAATTGCCGCTCCGCTTGTGGCCAGGCGCTCCGGATCGCTAGTCCCTGGCAGCCGTGTCCTGAAAAGGAACGCAGCCGCCAGGGCACCCGCGCATGCGATCGCGCTATAGCCTGCGAGGTTTTTTCGGGAAGGATTGGGCATGATTAGGTGGGGAGTTTACTCTCAGGAACCCGTCCGAGTTCGCTAGAGCTATTTCTTCTTAGGTTCGACAACCTTGATCTTCTTCTTGTCGGTATCTGAGCACACGATCTCGCCGTCTTTGATGCACGTGAGGGTAATAGTGACGACGAAGATGTCTCCAACCTGGGCCTTCTGGAAGATTGGATTCTTTCCCAGTTCGAACGCCCACAGATCTCCGTCTGTGACTTGGGAAGCCTGTCCCGAGGTGGAGTCGATCAGCTTGCCATCGCGGACGAGGAGGATCTGCAGGCTGAAGAAACACGCACCGCAGTCTCCAGGGATCTTGATGTCGCCCGAGAGCTTGAAGTCAGTGTCACCCTTCTCGACCTCTTTAGGCTGGTCTTTGCTGAAGTCAACGTCGGCATCTTTTGCGTGCGCGATCTGGTTGGAGGCGAGGAACAGCACCAGAACTGCCGCGAGAGACAACCAACTTCCACCACGCGTGATTCTCATTATTCTCTCCCGATTAGAGTGTTGAGAACTTTCCCGAAAGGTAAGGGCGGGGATGCTACGACTGGATCGAGAGGCAAGTCAAGCTTAGGCCCGCTCTAGACTTTGTGGTCCGAGGGATGACCAGAGAATCTGGCGCAGTCGCGATCTGCAAGGAGAGGTCGAACTTAGAGACAGGCGCCGCGAAAGCCCGCCGATGAGGTCAAATCACGGCTGCTGTGTCCTGACCACTCCCGCCCCCCCTGCCCCTTCCCCCTGGTCAGGATTCCCCATCCGAAAGCGACGGGGGCCCGGGACAGCACGCGGAGCGCCGCAGACCAGGTCAGTAGCGTTCTCGCCGCTGGTTGACCTGACGTTGCCTAGAGGAACAGCCTGGGTTGTGCCGGACCTTCATCGCGCGGAAGCGATACTGATCGAACGACGAGATGATAAAGCGCTCAACCTGTCCGTGATCTCCGGCTCCTTTCGAGATATCGTCCCGCCTCCACCGGGTAGGTACCCTTTACGGGGCCGCCGCTGCCGAATCGCAGCGGTCCACCAGTGAAAGAGGCCAAATGCGAGCCCGAAACACCGCCCAGGATCTTCAGGTATTCGCCGTCGCGGGGACCCACACCGCAGTTCTGTCGTTCGATTTCAACGCCAAGCCGCAGAACCTCCTCGGCTTGGCCATCGAACGTCGCGATCTAACGACCGGTCGGATTATCTGGCTCGAAGGCCAGAAGTGCTTCCGCTCGATCGTCCCGAAACCTGTAAGGGGACAGCGGTACCCCACCCAGCTTCATCCCATCCAGAGTTTCATGTGGAAGGACTTCACGCTGGTCCCCGGCAGGTCGTACACGTTCAAGATCACGCCAGTCAAGGGCCGGCCCAGTCAGCTGAAGTACGGCACTCCCGTCGAGATCTCGGTGACCGCCGAGCAGGAGTGGAATGGCCAGCAGGGCGTCTACTTCAACCGTGGTGTCTCGGGCAGTCAGTCGTACTCCAACCACTTCCCCGAAGGCAAGATCAGCAAGATGGACGCGGCCACCCGTGAGCGCGCATTTGAGTGGCTTTCCCGCGGCCTGTTCGAGGGGCTCAAGGGGTTCATCGAGCGCACGAAGAAGGATGAGTTCCTCTACGGCGCCTTTTACGAGTTCCACGAGCCGCGAACGCTCGCCCTGCTCAAAGCCGCGCGCGACCGTAGCGTCACAGTGGAGTTGGTCGTGGACGGCAAGCAGTACGGTGACAGTAACAAGGCTGCAGTGCGCAAGGCCGGCATCGCTCAACTCGTAAAGATGTGGAGGACGAAGGCCAAGATCCCGCACAACAAGTTTCTGATTCGGTGCTCAAAGTCCGGCACTCCGGTCGAGTTGTGGACGGGCTCCACGAACATCTCGGAAAAGGGGATCTTTGGTCAGTGCAACACGGGGCACGCTCTCAAGGATCGCGAGACCGCCGGTCGCTACTTGGACTTTTGGAAGAAACTGAAGACCGACCCGGAACGCGCCTCGCTAACGACCGAGGTCATGCGGCTGCAGGCCGACGTGTCGGCCGACAATCTCGCCGACGGCTCGATCACCCCGTTCTTCAGCCCCCGCAGTTCTCTCACCATGCTGGACACGTACGCAGATCTGGTTCACGACGCCCGGGAGATGGCATGCGGGATGTTCCCCTTCAACGTCGATCAGCGCTTCCGGGACGCGTTCAACACCCCCAAAGACTTCCCGCGCTACGTGATCGTGGACAAATCCTCGAACCACTTCGCGCCCAACGATTCGGATCTGGACGTGACGGCCGGCGCCTACCTCAAGAACCCGATCGATCAGTGGCTCAAGGAGAAGTCGGCAGGCACCCTGTTCTACGGTGGAGTCGACTTCATCCACAACAAGCTTCTGATCGTGGACCCCTTGGGCCGCTCGCCCAAGATTGTGGTGGGCTCGGCGAATCTGTCGAAGCCCTCGACCAACCAGAATGACGAGAACATGCTCGTCCTCAAGGGGCCCGCATACCTGCGCGAGGCGGACATCTACCTGACCGAATTCATCCGGCTGTTCGACCACTTCGACTTCCGAGAGTGGTTGAACACGGCTCCCACGAAGTTCAAGCCCTTCCTCGAGGAAGGCCCGCGGCCGGACGGCAGATCCTGGGTAGACAAATACTTCGATGGCGTCGAAAGTCTGAGCTACAAACGAAAGATGGTCTTCAAGAACATGCACGTGCCGGCTCGGTAACGCGCGACCGCCCAGTCTGGGATTCCCCCGATCGCCCCTGAATCTGCGCCGATTCTCGTTGGGCTTGGGGTAACAGCGAGTTCGCTAACCTACCCTAGGCAGCCTCTTTCGAAAACAGAACGACGAGTCCGACGCAGAGCGCGACGGTCGCTACCATGGCCAGCCCTTCCCTGAAGGACTCCATCGCCAACCGGGCCTGCTGGCGTTCCCATTTGTCGTACAGAGTGAAGAGTGGATGGAGCACGGCGTCCGCCGCCGCAGCCGATTGGGTCCTTGCGCCTGGCTCAGTCGCGATCATCTGGAGCACGATCCTGTCGAGATCCTTGTTGATGGCGTGATTAAACCTCGAAGGAGGAACGATGCGTCCACCTTCGAACTGCAGCAGTCTGCCGGTCAGCATGAAATAGAGCATGACTCCGACCGAGTAGATGTCCGATCGTGCGTCGGCGGTCCTTGACTCGTCCAGCAGTTCAGGTGCGATGTATCCGGGAGTTCCGACTGGACCGATAGTCAGGCCATCTCCCCCGAGTGACAGGATTTTCGCCAAGCCAAAATCAACGATCTTCGCGGTTCCCTGCCGGTCCAAGACGATGTTGTTGGGGTTGATATCTCGATGGATGAACCCAGCCTCGTGGGCCGCCTGTAGTCCCCGCAGCACTTCCCTCGCCCACCGGATTGTTTGAGATGTGGAGGGCCGTCCGATCTTCAGTTTGTCGCTAAGCGACTTGCCGGGCTGATACTCCATCACCAGTCCAGGAACTCGACCTCCGTTCTGTCCGACAAACTCGAATATTCCGAAACACCGAACGAGGTTCGGGTGAGTCAGCCTCACCATGACGTCCCCCTCACGTCTGAATCGACGAAGCGTTACCGGGGTGCATGGTTCGCGCAGGAACTTCACCGCGTACTCTTTCCCATCATTCAAGCTCGCGCCTCGCCACACGTCAGCGAACGCTCCGCCTCCGGTCCTCTCGATCCACCTAAGCGACAAGGTCCTTACCGTCATGACTCCCTCCTTGGTTATTGAGAAAGCGCGTCAATGAGGAGCGCAAGAGCGAAACCGATGACGACGCCAGACGTGATTGACCCGGTCGACTCGATCTTAGGACGAGCGAAGCCACACTTTGTGCAACGTTGCAGCTCCATTTCGCCATGCCGGATGATCGTGAAGCTGCCGCCGCAGACTCCGCACCTTGTAGGAGCGGAGACTTTGCCTGCTGCAGCCCTTGTTCCCCGACGCGCCAGCTCTCTCCCGGCAATCCGCGCATTCTCGTAAGCCCAGCCCGGCACCTTGATCGACCGCGGGTCTTCAACGGATCCCAACTGCAGGTAAGCCATGGTTAGTGTCTCCTTTCGACTACCACAGTCTACCGCGGTAGATTCGGGTGTCAAGCGGCATTTCTTGAGCAATTGCGTGCAGTCTCCAGCGCCCACCTCCTGTGAGCCGCAACGCACCCGACAGGGAAAAATGCTACTTTCCGCGACGCGCAAGAAGTCGGTCTCTGGCCCACGTCAGCGGTGCTTTCGTCGCCGCCTCGGGAAGACCGAGCTTCGTCAGCACAATGACTTCGAACAAGCTGCGGCTGACGACAAGACCTCGCTGGAACTGGTCTAGATCCAGAGTCTACTGTTGGGTCTCCTCGTCGTGCGTGAAGTAGTTCCGCAGGTCCACCAGTCATCGAGGCGTTCGTGGATCCGGCTCTCAGCTTCCTTTCCGAACCCTTCCACGCAAACGGTCGGCGGCCAGCCGACCGGGTGAGTTCGGCTTGAGACCCAGTCCCCATTTCTTGTGCCGTACTTGTGCCAACTCCACCGCCCTTTCCTGCCCCATCCCGACCACTCCCGACCGAAAACAAAATCGGGTTTCCCGAGGGAAAAGTCGCATCCTGACTACTCCTGCCTTACTCTGCCCTTTCCCCCTGGTCAGGATTCCTAAACCGCAGGTCGCAAGTTCGAATCTTGCCGGGGACATTGGCAGGCAACGGCTTACGGTCGCCCTGATTTCACATTTGCGCGCTTGTACCATTCTTGTGCCACCTCCGAGCCCTGGCATGCCTCACGACCTGAATGCCATCCCGGCTAGACTGCTCGTGTGCACCGTGAACGCTCCTACTTCTTTCGTCACGCCCTTCTCCGCGATGCCGCCTACCAACTCCAGCTCCCCGGCGAGCGCGCGCGGCTGCATGCGCTGGCGCTGGCGGCGCTCGAGGGACTGTGTGGCGGGGCGCCGCCGGAGCCGCCGGCGCTGGGGAATTTGGACGAAGCGATCGCTCCGCACCCAAGCGACGTGTTCGCGGAAGAGATGGCCGGGCATGCGGGGCGGGCTGGAGGGGGATTCGAAGCGGAGCGGCGGCTGTACTTGCGGCGCGCGGCGGAGGAACTGGCGCGGCGCCATCGGACGGAGGCGGCGCGGTCGTGCTGGGAAGAACTTGCCGGGCTGTCGGAGGGGGCGGCGCGGGGGCAAGCGGTCCGGCGGGCGGGCGTCGCGGCGATGCAGGGCGGCCGGCTCCGGGATGCTGAACCTTTGTTTGAGCGGGCGATCGAAGAACTGAAGAGAGCGGGCGACCGGAAGGCCGAGGGTGTGGCGACGGGAAACCTCGCTGGGACGCTGCTCTCCGCGGGAAAACTGGCGGAATCGGAAGTCGCGTTTGTGCGTGCGATGGCGATCCATCGCGAGACGGGGGACGTGCGGTCGGAGGGAATTTCCCTGGCTAATCTGGCCAACGTGTACCGCGAGACGGGCCGGCTCGCGGACGCGGAGCGGGATCTGGAACGCGCGCTGGCCATCAACAGGGCCGCGGGAGACCGGCGCTCAGAAGGCATAACCTTGGGCGGGCTTGCCAACGTCTACCTCGAAACCGGGCGGACCGACGCGGCAGAAGCAGCGTACGCCGAGGCACTGGCGATCAACCGGGAGACCGGCGCGAGGCGCTTCGAGGGAATCGCGCTCGGAAATCTGGCGGGCCTTTTCCTGGGATCGGGACGCACGGAGCTGGCTGAAGAAACGTTTCGGGAGGCGATGTTGCTGCAGGAGGGGATCGGGAATCGGCAGTCCCAGGCGGTGCTGCTCCGAAATCTGAGCGTCCTGTATTCGGAAACCGGCCGCTGGGACCTCGCCTCGCAGGCGATCGGGCGGGCGCTCGCGCTTCACCGCGACGTCGGCGATCGGCGCGCAGAAGGAGTCGCGCTCGGGGTGCTGGCGGGGATTGAGCTGGAGGCGGGGCGACTGCCGGAGGCGGAGCGTCTCTTTCAGGAAGGGCTGGCGATTCACCGCGAGATACGAAACCCGCGGTTCGAGGGGATCGATCTGGGCAATCTGTCGGAGGTCTACCGGCGCCAGTCGCGGCTGGACGAAGCGGAGGCCGCGTGCCGGCGGGCGATCGAGATCCACGTGCAGGTTGGAAACCGGCGCCATGAAGGCGCGCACGCGTGCAATCTCGCGATTCTCCTGGTCGAAAGAGGAAGCGAGAACGAGGCTCGAGAGTCGTGGAGGAAAGGAGCTGCGATCCTCGGCGAGCTCCGCGACAGCCTGACACTTCGCCGCCTGACGGATCGGATCCGGGAAGCATGCACCAAGGCGGGATTTCGGCCGCTGGACGAGGTTCCGGCGTGACGGTCAGTCCAGCGTCGGAGGTACACTCGCCGCCACTCAACTCGGGACGGGGGCGCTTCATGAAGCGGCATCCTTGGGCGACAAAGGCGTTCGCGGCGGCGGCGCTTGGCGGAGCGCTGGGACTGATCTCCTGCGGCGGCGACGGCGACAAGGACGGCGCCGGGCCGGTGGCCGATCCGGTTCCCTACGCGCTCCTCCCCGAACAGACCCCCAGCTGGTCCGAAGCCGATCGCGACTTTTTCCTGCACGGCTCGATGGGGACGGAGTTTCTGCCGGAAGTGCTGCTGCGCGCGTGGGCGGAGACCGAGCCGGGGCTGATTCCCTCGGCGACGCTCGTGGCGTTCGGCGCGGTTGCGGAGCGGGCGGACGGGCTGCCGCTCGGCTTCAGCCTGCGCCGGGTCGAGCACCTCGGAGGACTGCCCTCGCTCGGGATCAACTGCGCGTCGTGCCACGCGGGGCAGGTTGTCCCCCCTGGCGGCGGTGCGCCCATCACGCTGCTTGGCCAGCCGGCGCCGTTCGACGCGGAGGCGTTCTTCGGCGCCGTCGTGGTCGCGATGGTGAAAACGGCGGACCCCGAGGCAATGAAGAAGTTCCTCCCGGCGTACGCGCGCGCGCGGCTGCGGCGGGCGGACGCGCAGGCGGTGCGGGAAATGGAGGAGCTGATCGCAAAGGACATGGCGGCGATCGCGGCGGCGGTGAAGGAGGACCCGCTCGCGAACCGCGGCGCCGCAGCGGGCGCGATGCACGTGCTTGGCGAGCATGACCTCGACCTCTTTGTCCCCGGCACGACCAAGCTCGTCCCGCTCCCCGACCTCGCGCGCAACCTCCTCCGCCTGCTCCACAACATGCGCGCGGCGCTTCATATCCCCGACGCCCTCCCCGCCGGCGCCCCGCCCGCTTCCGGCCCGGGACGCAACGACGCGTTCGGCCTGCTCTCGCTCGTGCTCCTCGGCACGCCGCAGGAGTACGCGCCCGTCAAATTCGGCGTCGTCTGGAACGTCGACCGGCGCCGCTGGGTGCACTGGGACGGCAACACCCCGTCCCCGATGGCGCGCAACCTTCTCGCCGCCGTCGGGCTCGGCGCGCCGCTTCTCGGGAAGAAGGCCGTGCTCGACGTTGCGGTGCTGAAGAGGCAGACGCAGTTGTCCGAGACGATCCGGCCGCCGAAATACCCGTGGCAGATTGACGAAGCCGCAGCGAAGCGCGGGGAGGCGCACTACCGCGCGAATTGCGCTTCGTGCCACGACGGCCCGGAGAGCGACGCGCGGCTGCACGCGGTCGCCGAGGTCGGGACCGATCCGGCGCGGGCGAGGGCGTTCACGCAGAAGCAGGCGGACGGGTTCAACGGGTTCCTGCGCACCGTGCAGGTCGAGAACTTCGACGCTTCAAAGGAGCCCGCCATCCGCGGCACGGGAAAATACTGGGCCTCGGCCCTCGAGGGCGTGTGGGCCCGGGCGCCGTACCTGCACAACGGCTCCGTGCGAACGATGGCGGACCTGCTCTCGCCGCCGGCATCGAGGCCGAAAACGTGGCGGCGCGGCTCGCGCGAGTACGACGCCTCGGGGCTCGGGTACGCCGACGCGGGCCCGCACGTCCTCGACACGACGACGCCGGGGAATTCGAACGCCGGCCACGATTACGGGACGGCGCTGCCGGGGGACGCGAAGCGCGATCTGATCGAATTTCTGAAAGCGAAGTGACGGGAAAGGGCGGGGATTTCCCCGGCGCTCAGATTCCGAGTTGCGGCAACGTGGCCATGCGAAATCCGAAGTACCAGTTCACCCGCGTCGCCGCGCCGCCCGTCCGGTCGGTCGCGCGGCAGCGGACACCCGTGTCCGACCAGAAGCCGCCGCGCGAGATGCGCCAGTCAGGAAAGTTCGCGTTCGGGATGTTCAGGCACAGGTCGCGGGAGTTTCCGCCGAGGCCGCGGATCCCGTAGGGGGATTCGTCCGAAGGGAACTCCGAAACTTTCACGGGGCGCGGGCCGTCGGAATGCGAGCGGTTGCTGTTCGCCCAGCACTCGTCGAAGTGCCTCCCCCAGGGGAACACCCTCCGATCCGGTCCGCGAGCGGCCTTTTCCCATTCGTGCTCGAGGGGAAGCGTGACCGCGAACCCCTCGCGCGTTCGCTTCCACGCGCAGTAGGCCATCGCGTCCTCCCACGACACTCCCAGGACGGGCCAGTCTTCGTCCCAGTCCGCCACGGCATTCGGCAGGCGCCGCGCATCCCCGCGATTCGATTCCTGCGTCTTCGCAAGCCACGCCGCGGTCGGCACCTCGAACGGCGGGCCGCTCCACCACCAGCCGCTGTCGTGCGACTCGCGCGGCGAACGCCTTCGCGCTTCGGCCGGGTCGCGTTTCGCCAGGTCGTTCAGGAAGTCGCGGTACTCACGACAGGTGACGGGGTGGCGCGCGAGGAAGAAGTCGGGGAGAAAGTGAACCTCGGCGGATTCACTGAAAGGGCTGTTCGGGTCCCCCTGGTAGCTGAAGCGGCCTTCGGGGACGAGACGGGTGCCGGGAGGTATCTCGGATGGACGGTAGAGCGTGACGAACTGCTCGGCGTGGCCGCCGCGAGGGACGAAGACCGGGCAGCGGACGGGCTCGAATCCGGCATGGACGATGATCAGGAGCCAGGAACCGGTGCGAAGTGTGACGCGCTTGATCGGCGCGCGGCCGAGGTAGAACCCGCCGCCTTTCGGGCGATAGGGAGACGACTTGTCGAAGACGTCGTCGAGCGGAGGCGCGGGGGCGGTCCTGACGGCGGGAGCGAGCTGGACGTCGCCCGGCCTGGGATCCACGGGAACAAGGCGGCGTCCGGCCTCTGCATAGCGAAAGAGCCAGACATGTGCGCCCGCCAGCGGTTCGGGGCGGCAGGAAGAGGCGTGAGCGCGGAGACGGGCGGGGGTGACAGGTTCGAGCGCGTGGACGCCTTGCGTGCGGGATTCAGGGGCGAGCCACCGGCCGGAAAACGGATGGTAGAGAGAGCGTGCGATCTCCCCGGGAGGAAAATCCCTCCCCTGCGAGAGGCAGTGGCAGGGCCAGGTCTGCGCACGCACAGCAAGCGTGCCGTCGCCCCGAAGGAGCGCGTCGAAGGCGCCGTCGTTGAAGCGCTCCACGGCGCGACGGTGGAGGAGCATGTCCTTATCGTTCTCGCGGGCTTCGGCCTCCACAAATTTCTCCCACGCGAGCTTCGCCATGAGCCGGCGCGCCTCCGGGTGGTCGCGGCGCGCGGAAAGCGCGCTTCCGAGCTCGCCGACCGCGTCCGAGTACGCCTCGACGACCGCCGTCTCCAGCGCTCCCGCGCGGTCCTGCGCTTCCCAGAGCCGCGCCTTGTCGGGATTCCAGGGTTGGGCGGCCCCCGCGAGCAGCGCGGCGGCTTCCGCGGCCTGGCGTCCGAGATCGATGAAGTCGTCGCGGCGGGCGATTGCGGAGAGAGCGCGGGAGACTGCCTCGTCGGCCGCGCGCTGTTCGCGCTCGCGTTCGGCGACGCCCTCGAGGAACAGCTGCACCTCGCGGTGCAGCTCCATCGCGGAGGCGGTGCGGTCTTCCTTGCGACGCGAGAGCGCCCTCAGGCAGATCGCGTCCAGCTCCGGCGGAACGGGAGGCGCACCGGCCGTGACGCGCGAGGACGGCGGCCCCGCGTCGGTGTCGAGGACCTGCCGCACGAGGTCCTTCACATTCCTGCCCTCGAAAAGCGGCCGCCACGTGAGCATCTCGTAGAGAATCGCGCCGAGCGACCAGACGTCGCTGCGCGGGTCCAGCTCCGCGATGCGCCCACCAGCCTGCTCGGGGGACATGTACCCCGGCGTGCCGAGCACCTCGCCGTCGTTCGTCACCCCTTCTTCCGCCCGCGGAGCGCCTGGAGAGGCGGGGCCCGGGCCCTCGCGATACGTCCGCGCCAGCCCCCAATCGACGATGTGGACTTCGCCGTAATCTCCCAGCATCACGTTGGCAGGCTTCAGGTCCCGATGTATGACCCCGCGGTCGTGCGCAAACGCGATCCCCTGGCAGATCGACTGGAATATCTGCAGAAGCCGGGTCCGCGTGAATTCATCCCGCGCCCTCCCGTCCCCCCCCGCCACCGCACGCAACGCATGCTTCAGGTCCCGCCCGCGAATCCGCTTCATCGAGAGGAACAGCTGGTTCTCGTCGCCGGGAAGCGCGCCGAAGTCGTACACCGGGACGATGTTCGGGTGCTCGAGCCTTCCCGCGAGCTTTGCCTCGCGCACAAAGCGCGCTTCCTGCCCCGCCATCGCCTCACGGTTGATGATCTTGATCGCGACCTCCCGCTCGAGCGTCGCGTCCCACGCTTCCACGATCCGCCCCAGCCCCCCGTGCGCCAGCTCTGCGCCGACGCTGTAGCGATCGAGGCTCGCGCGCGCGACGACGATCGTCCCGGGCTCGACGGCGTTCATGCCGCGGATCGGCCGCGAAAGGCCGGTCGAAGCGAAGAGCGTCAAGAGCGTTTCCTGAACGTCGCGCTCGATCGGCGCCATCGCGATCGTCTGGCTGATGTCTCCGTCGTTCGCCTCCGCCGCGACGGCAGCGGCTTCCTTCAGAGCCTTCACCTGCCGTTCGCTCAGCAGGTCGCGCGCCATGAGCAAGTCGGGAAACGGACGCGCCATGTTTTTCGTCCACTCCGAGGCGCACTCAATGAACTGCGCCTTTGTTAGAAGGCGCATTTGAAGTGCGAGGAGGCCGACAAGCAGGTCGGAGGCGTGATGCATCCACGGGCCCGGAAGCGGGAGTGGACGACATGATACCGGCTCGACTGTTCGAGTGCATTCGCCTGGACTGCGAACGTGAGCAACAATCGCCCTGCGGCGCAGGCGGGCCGCCGTAGCTTGACACGCTGGATTCTGGCTCGCGCTTTGAATGCACCTGCTTTTTCGGCACGCGGGCCCCATGACGCGGTTTTCGATGCACGGCATCCAGAGGTGGCAGCGAAGAGGCGCCGGACGCTACAATCCGTTCTGAGCCAAGGGGTTGCAGCGCTTCATTCTCTCACGTTCCGCGTGACGCCCTCAGGAGTTCCGGCATCTCAATTTCGGCTTCCGACGACGATCTCGACCGAAGCGACCTCGCGGCCTGCTCGCGCGGCGATCAGCAGGCCCTGCGGCGCCTCTGGGACCGCCACGCAGGGCGCGTGCAGGGTCTGGCGCTTCGCATGATCCGTCGTCGCGACTGGGCGGAGGACGTGATGCAGGAGACCTTCGTGAAGATCTGGAAAAACTCGGGCACGTTCCGCGGCGACTCGAAACCCGGCACGTGGATCGCTTCCATTGCCCTCAACGAGGCCCGCATGCGGCTGCGCGGCGAGTCGCGCCGACCCGCGGAAATGCTCGGCGATTCGGCGGAAGCCGTAGCGGCGCCGGAAGGGCCGGAGGAGGACCCGCGGCTCGAGTCGCTTCGAAAGGAACTCGCCCGCGTCGAGCCCGAGGAACGCGAGATGCTGCTGCTGGCCGCGCAGGGAATCGGCTACGACGAGATCGGCCATGCGATGAACCTCAGCGCCGACCAGGTGCGCGGCCGTCTCTACCGCGCGCGCAAATCCCTCGCGGACCGCATGAGAGGCGGCGGAGCATGAGCGCGGGCGAATTCAAATTGAGGTCGGGCGAGGAAGTGCGCTGCGAGGACGTGCGTCTCGCGATGGGCGAAGTGCTGGACGGCGTCGCCGACGCAGCCGTGCAGAGCGCCGTCGAAGCGCACGTCCGGACGTGCCCGCCGTGCGCCACCGAGATGAACGAACTGCGCACCGTGGTAGAGGGCGTGCGCACGCTGTCCAACGTGCCGCCGAAGCCGGAAGCGTGGAAACCCGTCGAGGCGCAGACGGGCGGACCTGCCAGTCCCTCGCCCGACGATCCTGGATTCTGGGACAAGCTGCGGCGTCTCTTCGGGAAGTAGCCTGCTGCTTCCCGCGTGATTCAGCGCCGCGGCCAGCATCGCAGGATCGTGAACAATGACTACGCGAGCTGCGAAATATGCGAGCACCGATGCGGCGCCGACCGGTCGTCCACTCCCGCCGGCCGCTGCCACGCCGGCGCAATCCCGCGAACGTTCGCGGCGCTGACGGAGTATGCTGAAGAAGACTTTCTGAACCCTGCCTTTGCGGTGAGCCTCAGCGGATGCAACTTCCGATGCGCGTTCTGCATCACCGGCCGGGACAGCCAGGACGCGCTGCGCGGCGAGCCGTCCTCGGTCGCGGCGCTGGCGGAGCAGGCGCGGCGGGCCGTCGCGGACGGTGCGCGATCGGTCATGATCCTGGGCGGCGAGCCCACGATCTTCCTGCCCTGGCTCGAGGACTTCTCGCGCGCCGTCAGGCCGCTTCCCTGCCCCCTCGCCCTGAAGACCAACCTGTGGCAGACGCCGGAAGCGCTTCAAAGGTGTCTCGCGGCCTTCGACGTGATCGTGGCGGACTTCAAGTTCGGGTCGGACAGGTGCGCTCGCCAGCTGGGAGGCGCGACGCCGTATGTGAGCGTGCTGAAGCGGAATCTGCTTCTTTGCGCGGGGCGGCGGCGGACGGTCGTGCGCCATCTCGTGATGCCCGGGCACCTGGCGTGCTGCGCCCGTCCTGTCGCGCGGTGGGTCAGTCGCCAACCGGGCCTCGAGCTGTCGCTGAGAGACCATTTCGTACCTGCGTGGCGAGCGGATCGCGTGGGGCTGGGGCGAACGACGACGGAGGCCGAATCGGCGGCGGCGGCGCGGATCGTGAAGGAAGCGATATGAGCGGGGAGATCCGGATTCACGTCGATGCGAGAGGAAGGGTCTTCATCGAGAATGCCTCTGTGGACGTGATGGAGGCACTTGGCTCACTCGGATGGGGGACACCGTCGTCTGAGACGGTGAGGATTGAAGTCGGACAAAAACGACTGAAGCCACAGAGGGCACAGAGGACACAGAGAACGGCACACAAAAATAATGCGCCAAGGTCGTTCTCTGTGCCCTCTGTGTCCTCTGTGGCTAAGCCTTTGCCTTCCGCCCAAGCTACCCTCCGCCCACACACCCAGGAGGCCTGACCCTTGCCGCAATCCACCCGCGACCAGATCGAACTCCTCATCCGCGCGCGCTACCCGATTCTCTACCTCGTCTCGTGGGAGGAAACCCGGGTCCGCGACCTCATGATGGAAATCGCGAAGAAGCGAAACAAGAAGCTCTTCGAGTGGTCGGTAACCGCGGGCATCTCCCCCGCCGGCACCCCGGTCCAGTCCGAAAAGGGCCGTTCGCCTGCCACGCGCGACCCACTCGTCGCCCTCGACCACATCATCGAGCAGATGGAACCCTCGCTGTACGTGCTCCATGACTTCCATCCCTTCCTCCAGAAGAACAACTTCGCCGTGATCCGCCGCCTCAAGGAAATCGCGATCCACCTGCGCAATTCTTTCAAGACCGTCATCATCGTTTCGCCCGTCCTCGAAATTCCGCCCGAACTCGAGAAGGAAATCACCGTCGTGGACGTCCCGCTCCCCGCGATGACGGACCTGTCCGCCCTCCTCGACCGCATCGTCACCGAGGTCAACGAAGCCCAGAAAGTCGCGATCAACCTCCCGCCGCCCGACCGCGAGGCTCTTCTCAAAGCCGCCCTCGGCCTGACCCTGACCGAGGCGGAGAACGTGTTCGCGAAGATCATCGTGCAGGACGGGCGCCTCGACGCGGGCGACGTGACCCAGGTGTTCGCCGAAAAACGACAGGTGCTGCGCAAGTCGGGGCTGCTCGAGTACTACGAATCGCAGGAGGAATTCGGCCACGTCGGCGGGATGGAGAATCTCAAGGAGTGGCTCAAGAAACGGCAGGCCGCGCTCTCCGACAAGGCGCGCGACTTCGGCCTCCCTCCGCCGCGCGGCGTGCTGCTCCTCGGCGTCCAGGGATGCGGCAAGAGCCTGTGCGCCAAGGCCGTATCCGCCCTCTGGAAGCTGCCGCTCCTGCGCCTCGACGTCGGCAAAATGTTCGGCAGCTTCGTCGGGTCGAGCGAGGAAAACATGCGCCGCGCCATCCGCATCGCCGAATCCGTCGCCCCCGCCGTCCTCTGGGTGGACGAAATCGACAAGGCGCTGGCGGGAAGCGGCGGCTCGGCGTCCACCGACGGCGGGACGACGGCGCGCGTGTTCGGGACGCTGCTGACCTGGCTGAGCGAAAAAACGGCGCCGGTGTTCGTGATCGCGACCGCCAACGACATCTCGCAGCTCCCGCCCGAGCTTCTGCGCAAGGGACGCTTCGACGAGATCTTTTTCGTGGACCTGCCGACGGACGAAGAGCGGAAGGAGATCTTCAAAATCCACATCACCCGCCGCGGGCGCGCGGAGAGGCGCTTCGACATCGCGTCCCTGTGCGCGTCCTCCAAGGGCTTCAGCGGCGCCGAGATCGAGCAGGCGATCGTCGCCGGCATGTTCGACGCGTTCAGCGCGGGCCGCGAGCTCGAGACGGGAGACGTCGTGAAGGAACTGGCGGCGACGGTACCTCTGTCCAGGATGATGGAAGAGGGGCTCGCGAAGCTGCGGGCGTGGGCGGACGGGCGGGCGAGGCCGGCGGGAGTCCGGCGCGAAGAAGGGGATGGAGGAAAACGGCGGTTGGAGTTTTGAGTTCGGGGTTTTGGGTTCCGGAAGTTGAGTTCCGGGTTCCGCGTTCCGAGTTCCGGGTGGGGTTCGGGGTTCCGCGTTGCGAGTTGTTGAGTCAGTTGCTGGTTCAGGGTTGGTTCGGGGTTGGTTTCCCGTTGTCCAACCGGTGCAACTCACTTAACAACGCGGAACCAGAGACTCCAAACCCCACCCGGAACGCGGAACCCGGAACCCGGAACTCAACTTCCGGAACCCAGAACTCCCAACTTCCTCGTGAGGCGTGCGGTTCCAGTGGCATCTCACTCCCGGAGGCGGAAACGCAATGCGTGTCTACGAAGTCGTCAAGGACCACAAGTCGGGCCTGACCAAGGTCCTCTCCTACGAGGAGAAGCCCGACCCGTTCTCCCGCGCCGCCATGCGGCGCCACGGCGAGGACAAGCGCGCCCGCATCGCTTCCCTCAAGGCCTGGTGGATCGCCCTCCGCTACTCCTGGCGCGACCGCGCGCTCCGCACCCGTATCGTCGGCCACACCATCTTCTTCCTCGCCGTGAGCGTCTGCCCCGTCGTGTGCGCCGTGTTCTCCCTTATGGGCCTGGTCGGGCACTCCATCCCGGCCAACTGGGACGATTACTACACCGCGGCCGCGGCGATTCTCGGCGTTGTGTTCCTCGTCTTCGCCGCGCTGTGGCTTCGCAGCATGAAGCGCAAACTTTTCGGGAGATAGCCCATGGGCGCGGTGGTGGTGCTGGCGCCGGTGATCGCGACGGCGTGGCCGGTGGTGAGCGCGAGCATCCTGGGCGCGGCGGCGGCCCTCGGATTCGCGGCGGCGGCGAAGAAGGAAGAAGCGGCCCACGCGGAAAAAGTCGGGATCGAGGTCGAGGGAAGCGCCTGCGTTTCCGGAGCGCTCGGCCGCGACGAACGGCTGTCGTTCACGAAGGACGGCGTCAGCCTGACGTTTTCGCGCGACGCCCGCGGCGCGTGCGCGGTGGACGTGAGCGGCGCCGGCCGGACGCGCGCGGAACTCGAGGCGATCGGCCGCGATTTCGCCGGGCGCGTCGTGCAGCAGTACGCCTACAACCAGGTCATGCAGGAACTCGCGAAGCGGAACTTCGCCGTGGTGTCGCAGGATGTCGGGACCGACCGGACGATCCATGTCCAGGTGCGGAGGTACGCATGACTCCCGAGGAACTCGAAATCACCGTCGAGAAGGACGGAAAAGTCGTCGTGCACATGAAAGGCGTCAAAGGGCGGCACTGCGTCGACTTCACAAACTGGCTCGCGGCCGCCGTCGGGCGGACCGCGGACGTCACCCTGACCTCCGAGCACTACGAGCCCGACATCGCCGTGCGCATCGACGCAACCGGCCGCGCGCGGAGCTGATCCCCTCATGTCATGCCCCGGCTGCGGCTTCTTCAATGTCCCCGGCTCCGCCTCCTGCGTCGCCTGCGGCGTCTCGCTCTCCGGCGGCGGCGTCGCCGTCGCCACGGCGCCGCCGCGCGCAACGGCGATGCAGAAGCGGATGCGGCAGGCGCGCATGGCGATCCTCGGAACCGGCGTGGCGCTGGACAGCGTGCGGCCCAACACGGCGTTCCTGCTGCTCGCACTCCTTCCCGGCCTCCCGCAGACCGCGCAGGCGCGCCACTCCCTGGCCCTCGCTCTCGCCGCCTCCTGGGCGGTCCTGGCCGCCACCGGCATCTGGCTCTTCGGCCACCCCCTCGGCACCCTCGCCATCGGAGCTTCCATCGGCATCCACTACTTCTCCGCCATCCTGCCGTGGCGCCCCGCCATCGCAAAACTCGGCCGCCGCGAAGCCGCGTTCGTCTCGCTCGCGGCCTACGCCTTCCTCGCCGCAGGGGTCTATTTCCCCGCCCAGCGCTTCTTTCAACGCTTCTACCTTCCCGTCGATGTCCTCAATGCCGAAGCGCCTCCCGTGCTGCGCACCGGCGATCGCGTGCTCGTCCGCGTCGCCGACGCCGGCACTCTCCCCGCCGTCGGCTCCGTCGTGGCACTTCGAATGGGCGCCAACTCCGACGGAATCGTGCTCGACCGTGTCATCGGGCTTCCGGGAGATCGCATCGATTACTCAAAAGGCGAATGGCGGCGGAACGGCACCGTGCTCGAACCGGAAGCGCGCCCGCTCGCGGCGGGACCGCTTCCCGACCTCATTTCCACCGTCGTCCCACCCGGCCACGTCTTCGTCTGGCCCTCTGTCAACCTGCGCGTCTACGGCGCCGCGACCCCCGGCGCCGCGCTCGGCCTCCACCCCCTCGACCGCCTCGTCGGCACCGCCTGGCGCATCTCCGCGCCTTTCGGCCGCCGCGGGCCCTTCGAACAGCCATAATCACCCCATGGGCCGCTTCTCCAATCTCGAGTTCGAAGGAAACGAAGAGCGCCGCGAGGAGCCGCGGCCGCAGGAAGCGGTGCGCGACGAGAAGTACTACATCGCGATGGCAAAGGACGCGTTTCGCGACGGCAAGTTCGAGAACGCGCTCAAGTACTACTCGCGCTCTCTGGAATTCGAAGCGCGGCTGGCGGAGGCCTGGCTGGGGCAGGTGCAGGCGCTGATCGAGCTGGACGAGGCGAACGAGGCGCGGGTGTGGTCGGACAAGGGACTGGAGCAGTTCCGGGATCACGGCGAGCTGCTCGCCGCGAAGGGCGTCGCGTGCGGGCGGCTCGGCGACCTCGACAAGGCGTCGGCGCTTTCGGACGCTGCGCTGGAACAGAAGGGCGAAACGCCGTACCGGTGGCGTGCGCGGGGAGACGTGCTGCTCGCGCGCGGCGACCGGAACGAGGAGTTCTGTTTTTCCAAGGCGCTTTCGGCCGCCGGGGCCCAGGACGCGTGGGAGCCGCTGGCGGTCGGTCGCGTGTACCTTCATTACGGAAAGTGGGCGCCGGCGGTGAGGCACCTGGAGACCGCGGTGGACCGGAACAAGCAGAGCGCGTTCGCCTGGGTCGAACTGGGGCGCGGGCTGGAAAAACTCGGGATGAGCGAGCGGGCGAGGCAGGCGTACCGGAATGCGAAGGACATCGACCCTTCGCGGGAAGGCGCGAATCCCGGGAATGTGCAGGAGCCGGGATGGGCTGCACGGATTCTAGGAGCGTTGAAGAAAGTGTTCCGTGCAACGTAGCAGCAAAGAACGACGGGTTGTCGGGGTGTTGTTTGTTCTGAGTTCCGGAAGTGGAGTTCCGAGATCCGGGTTCCGGGTTCCGAGTGGGGTTGCGGGTCTGGAGTTTCGGGTTGTTGAGTGAGTGAGGGGTTTTGGGTCGAGTTCGGAGTCGGGCTCAACGGCCGACGAAGAACTCGAAACCCCACACGGAACTCGGAACCCGGATCCCGGAACTCCACTTCCGGAACTCACAACCCAAGACAAGGACTTTCCATGAAGCTCTCCCCCACTTCCAACCAGTTCGCCGTGGATGCCTCTTCCCGCATAGGGCAAGATGCCGCCTCCATGACCATCGACCGCATCCTCCAGGCCGCGCGCAAAGCTGGCGCTTCTGACGTGCACCTCATCGCAGGCCTGCCGCCGACTTTCCGGGTCAACGGCGAGATCCTGCCGATGAACGCGGATGCGCTCACGGCGGCCGACGCCGAGCGGCTGGTCAGGGAGATCGTGAACGAGCGGCAGTGGGCGGCCTACGACAGCGAGTGGGAGCTGTGCGTTTCGGCCCACAGGGACGGGATCGGACGCATGCGCGTTTCGGTGTACCGGCATGCGGGGTGCGCGGAAGCGGCGATCCGGCTGGCTCACCTGGAAATCCCGACGTCGGCGCAGCTCGGGCTTCCGCCGGTGGTGGACGAAATGACCCGGCGCGCTTCGGGGCTCGTGCTGATCACGGGCCCGACCGGCGCCGGAAAGACCACGACGCTGAACTACATGGTCGGGTTGATCAACCGCGAGCAGCGCGTGAAGGTCGTGACGATCGAAGACCCCGTCGAGTACGTGCACTCGCCGCAGAAGGCGGTCGTCGTCCAGCAGGAAGTCCACACCGACGTCGTGTCCTACCCGCGCGCGCTCCGCCACGTGCTGCGACAGGATCCGAACGTCATCGTCATCGGTGAAATGCGCGACCTCGAGACCATCGAGACCGCGCTTCAGGCCGCCGAAACCGGCCACCTCGTCATCGCGACGCTCCACACGCCGTGGGCAGACCACACTGTTGAACGCGTCGTCTCCGTTTTTCCCGCCGAAAAACAAAACCTGATCCTCGCCCAGCTCGCAGGCTCGCTTCAGGGAATCGTCGGCCAGCTCCTTCTCCCGCGCGCCGACCGCAAGGGCCGCGTCCTCGCCAACGAAGTCCTCATCGCCAACAACGCAGTCCGCAACCTCATCCGGGAAGGCAACCCCCACATGCTCGGCTCCGTCATGCAGACTTCGGGGCGCGAAGGCATGAAGCCGATGGACTCTTCCCTCCAGGAGCTCTACAGCCGCGGCATCATCACGTGGGACGTGGCCACCAGCCACGCGCGCAGCCCGGGCGGGTTCAAGAAGGGGACGTAGCCGGGAACGGCCGCTGGCGGAGGCTGGCGAAGGCTAACGACCTCCCTCGAAGACCGCCCTAGATTCAGACCTAAAACATCGCAAGTCGCATAGCCTCCGCCAGCCTCCGCCAGCCTTCGCATCCGGCTCCGCTATACTCAACCGCGCCCCCCATGCTCCAGAGCCTCCGCGCGCGGTTCATCGCCTTCTTCGTCGCGCTCGTCCTCGCGCCGATCGCGGTCCTCTCCGGAGTCAGCGTGGCAGGGTCCCGGCAGCTCGCGGACCGGTCGCTCGCGGAATTCGAGAAGACCCTCACGGCGCGCTCGGAAGCCGAAATGCTCGCTTCGCTCAGGGAACTCTCGCGCCTCCAGGGCCGCACGCTGGGCGCCATCGAGCGACGCGCGCAGGCAATGGCTTCCCAGACGGAGTCGCTCTTCCGTTCCCGCGACACTTTCGAACACTCGAGCCGGTGGGGATCGGAGCGTGTCAAAGAGAGCGTCAGCGGATGGGTGACCGCGCCCGGCGACCGGTCAGGCGTCTGGATCCCCCGCTCCCTCGACCCCGGCCAGGCGCGTGGCGACATCGCCGTACTGTCTCACGTCGAGTCCGTGCTGCTGGCCGAACCGCGGGGCGAAGGGATGACCCAGTGGTATGTGATTCACAAGACCGGGTTGGCCGTCCTGGTGCCTCCTTCGCCGGTCACGGCGATGGAGGACACGTGGGACCCGCGAAGCGGGATCTTCTACGAACCGGCGACGCCGGAGAACAACCCCCGGGGGGGAGTCGTCTGGACCGAGGTGTACAACGACCCGGTGGGACAGGGCGTGATGATCTCGTGCCTCGCGCCGATCGGCCGGGGAGCGGAATTCCAGGGAATCATCGGGATCGACATCAACACGCGCGACTTCCGCTCTGAAATCACTTCTGCCGGCGGCGCCTGGAACTATGCCTTCCTCCTCGATGGGCGCGGCGGCGTGCTCCTCCTCACTCCCGAGGGATATCGTGACTTCGGCGTAAGCGCGCCCGCGAATACGCTCGAAATGGCGATGGACTGGAAAGTCGAGGGCATCGCCGACCCGGAACTTCGGCGCGCCTGCCTGGGAATGTCCGGCCGGTCCGAGGGACTGACACAACTCCTCATCGGCGGCCACAGCCGGGTGCTCGCGCACCGCAGACTGGATTCGACCGGCTGGGTCCTGGGCGCCGTCGCCGACCCGGCTTCCTTCCTTGCGCCCGCCCAGGCGATGCGCGCCACTCAGCAGGCCCTTCACCGCCGTTACCTGCTCACCTTGTTGAGCTTCGTCGGCTTCCTCCTCCTCTCCTGCGTCCTCTTCGGGCTCTTCCTCACCCGCGTGGTGACGCGCCCGCTTCTCAGCCTCTCCGCCGCCGCGCGCGCCATCGGCGCGGGCCACCCTGAAACCGTGATCGGTCCCGGCGGTCCCGGCGAAATCGGCGCGCTGACCGACACGCTCCGGCAGATGGTCCGGGACCGCGAAGAATCGCAGCGCTCAATGGCGGAAACGCAAAAGCTCGCCGCGCTCGGCGGAATGGCGAGCGGGATCTGCCACGAACTCAACAATCTCCTTGCCCCGATCCTCGGATTCGCACAGGTGCTCGGCCGCGGGCCTCTCACTCCCGAACAGCGCGCCCAGGTCGAGCGCGTCGAACGGGCCGCACGCGCCGCACGCGAAGTCGTCGGCTCCCTCCTCGACTCCACGCACGAACTCGCGGGCGCGCGCCAGCCCACCGACCTCAATGCCGTGGCGCGGGAAGCCGTTCTACAGCTCGATGCCGCCCGTGCCGCAGGCGGGATCGAAGTGGCCTGGGACCTGGCCCAGGGCCTGCCGCTCCTCCCGGCAAACGCTTCGCTCATGCAGCGCGCGTTCTTCAACGTCGCCGACAACGCCATCCAGGCGATGGCCTCGGCGCCGGGGCGCGATGCCGGCCGGCCGAAGCGCCTGACGATCCGGTCGCGGCTCGTTCCGGAGGGCGCGCCGCGACCCGGGGGCGGCAGCGATCCGCCTCGCCCGCGCGGCGAGCCGGGACCGAGGACGGAGTTCGTCCTCGAGGACGAAGGGCCGGGAATCCCGCCTGAGAATCTGCGGCGCATCTTCGACCCGTTTTTCACCACCAAGCCTCCCGGATCCGGCACGGGCCTGGGCCTGTCTGTCGCGACGTCCTGCGTCCGCGCCCACGGTGGTTTCATTGCCGCCGAAAACCGTCCCGGCGGCGGCGCGCGCTTCACGATTTCGCTCCCCGTAACCGAGCCGGTGGCCGCCCCCTCCCGCGGCACGCCGCCGCCGCCCGTGCACCTTCCTCCGCCCGCTGCCGCGCGGCCCCGTGTCCTGGTCGTCGATGACGAGGAATCCATCCGCGTCCTGGTGAACCACGCACTCCGCGAAGACAACGACGTCGAGGTCTGCGAAAGCGGACGCCGCGCCCTGGAGGTCCTCGCGGAGCGCGAGTTCGACGCCATCCTGTGCGACCTCCGCCTGCGCGATCTCTCCGGCCGCGAAGTCTTCCTCTGGCTGCGAGCCCATCGCCCCGCGCTCGCCCGGAAGTTCATGGTCATCACCGGAGACACCCACGGGGACGAAGGCCGCGGATTCCTGGAGGAATTCCGGACGCCGTGCGTGACGAAGCCGTTCGACCTCGACGACCTGAAGGTGCGCGTCCAGGACCTGGTCCAGGGGTCGGACCCGAAGGGACCTACCAGTTCCCCGACGCATCCCTGACTTCGTCCCGGCTCGTCAGCCTCGTCCCGATGCGCCCTTCCGAATCCCACTCGTAAACCGACGGCGAATCGTCTCCGGAGCCCAGCCAGACCGTCAGAAATCCCTTCCCGTCGCGCAGCCAGCTCGGGTCCGAGCCGCGCGCGTTTCCGACCGGAACGATTTCCCCCGACTCCACCATGTAGGCCCGGATGGCGCCGTCCGGAGCGTCCAGCAGGATCCGCTTCCCGTCCGGCGACCAGTCCGGATGTCTCGCTCCGTTCAGCGGAACGCGCTTCTCGCTCTTTCCGTCCGTAATGACGAGGTCGCCCTTCGAGTCCGTGACGGCCAGCCGCAGGCCGTCCGGGGACCATGTCGGGTGCTCGCACGCGACGTCGGCCACCGTCCAGACGCGGGAATTGGCGCCGTCAATCTCCCGCGACTGGATCGAGTTCAGCGTGCCGAACGCGATCAACTTTCCATCCGGAGACCACGCCGGGGCCCAGCCCGGTCCACCCGACATCTCGCGCGGCTCGCGCCCGTCCAGGCGCATGATCCGGACCTTCGCCCCATCCGACCACGCAACCTCGTTCCCGTCGGGCGACCAGTCCGGCCCCGCGTCCGTGCACGTGGCGATCCGCTTCTGCAGGCCGTCCTGAATGTAGATCAGCCAGAAGCCCCACTCGCCCTGGACCTTCATGGTGCAGGCGATGATGTGCCCGAGGTTGGCGGGAGGAGGCTTCTCCGTGGAAGAGCAGCCGGAGGCGCAGGCGGCGAACAAAACGATGGCGAGGAGGGGACGCATTTGGGCTCCTGGAATGGGCGGAAGGGCAACGGCTTAATATCAAATATATAATATGAAATATATAATATCAAATGAAAGGCAGCCGGGCCAGCCCCGCATTGTATATTATATATTCGATATTAGATATTTGATATTAAGCCTTTTCTTCACCGCGCGCCTTTCGCACCCGGCCGCGCCCGCTTTTGCATTTCCTCCGCCAGCGCCACAAACTCCATCTGCAATTCCCCGAGCGCGCTCGACAGGAACCGGTCCTCGTCCGCCGACAGGTTTCCTTTCGTCTTCAATTTCAGCGTCGTCAGCATGTCGATGATCATCCGTGCCTGCCCGATGTCCTGGTAGCGCTCGCCCGTCATCGGGTCCGCGACCAGACCGAGCATCATCGTCGCCTGCTGCACGAGCATCGTCACCAGCATCTCGAACGGCCCGCCCCTCCGGCGCCCTCCCGGAGGCGGCGCTTCCTCCGGCGGCGCCTCCGCTGCCGCAGGATCGCCCGGCTTCGCTGCCGGCGCTTCCGGCGCTCCACCCTTCGCCGGCGCCGCCTTCGCCGCCGGCGGGACCTTCGACTTCTCGTCGGCCGCCCGCTTCTTCCAGTCCTCGTCCACCTTCTTCTCCGGCCGGTCGTTTTCTTCGGTCATTTCGACTTCTCCGCGTGGTCGAGCGCCGCCTTGACGAACGCACGGAAGAGCGGGTGCGCGGCCGTCGGCTTCGACTGGTATTCGGGATGGAACTGCGTGGCCACGAACCAGGGGTGATCTTCCAGCTCGATGATCTCGACGAGCTTTGCGTCGGGAGAAGTGCCGCTGATCCTGAAGCCAGCCTTCTCGAGCACGTCCTTGTAGGAGTTGTTGAATTCGAAGCGATGCCGGTGACGCTCGTGGACAACTTCGGCGCCGTAGGCCTGCCAGGCGCGGGAGCCCTTTGAGATGTGGCACGGGTACGAACCGAGTCGCATCGTGCCGCCCTTGTCAACGACGTGCTTCTGGCTGTCCATCAGGCAGATGACGGAGTCCGGCCCGCCGGGCGCGAATTCGGCCGAGTTCGCCTGCTTGATGCCGCACATGGTGCGCGCATATTCGATCGTCGCGCACTGCATCCCGAGGCAGAGGCCGAAGAACGGAATCTGCTTTTCCCGCGCGTACCGGATCGCCGCGATCTTCCCCTCGACGCCGCGCTCGCCGAACCCGCCCGGTACGAGCACGCCATGCGCTCCCGCCAGCAGCTTCTCCGGCCCGCTCTTCTCGACCTCCTGCGCATTCACCTTCCGCAGCCGCACCTTGGCGCCGTTGGCGATCCCGCCGTGCGTCAGGCTCTCCCACATCGATTTGTAGGAGTCGTGAACCTCCAGGTACTTCCCCACCACCGCAATCTCCACCGTCCGCGGAGGGTCCTTCAGGATCCCCACGATCTTTTCCCAGCTGCTGATATCCCGCTTCCCCGACTGCAGCTTCAGGTGCTGCACCACCAGTTCGTCCAGCCCCTGGTTGGCCAGAACGATCGGCAGCTCGTAGATCGAAGTATCGACGTCCTTTTCCTCGATCACGTGCGAAGGCGGCACGTTGCAGAACAGCCCGATCTTCGAACGCTCTTCTTCCCCGATGTGCTGCTCAGTCCGGCACAGCAGGAAGTCCGGCTGAATGCCGATCTCCCGCAATTTCCCGACGGAATGCTGCGTCGGTTTCGTTTTCATTTCGCCGGAAGCGCGCAGGTACGGGATGAGCGTGAGATGGAGGAAGCAGACGTTGTCGCGGCCCAGCTCCCACCCCATCTGCCGGATCGCTTCGAGGAACGGCAGGGACTCGATGTCGCCGACGGTCCCGCCGATCTCGGTGATGGCGACGTCGACGTCGGACGAAGCGGCTCTTCGGATCGCGTCCTTGATCTCGTTGGTGATGTGCGGCACGACCTGCACCGTCTTCCCGAGGTACTCGCCCCGCCGCTCCTTCTGGATCACGTTGAGGTAGATGCGGCCGGTGGTGTAGTTCGACTCGCGGGAGATGCGGGCATTCGTGAAGCGCTCGTAGTGGCCCAAGTCGAGGTCGGTTTCGGCGCCGTCGGTCGTGACGTAGACCTCCCCGTGCTGGAAGGGCGACATGGTCCCGGGATCGACGTTGATGTACGGGTCCATCTTCTGGATGGAGACGCGCAGACCGCGCGATTCGAGGAGAGTGCCGACAGCGCCGGACGTCAGTCCTTTACCAAGCGAGCTGACCACGCCGCCCGTGACGAAGATGTGTTTAGGCACTCGCGTTCCCAGAATGGGGGAGTTAGAAACTTTTCATTCTGGGGGATTGATTCTCGCGCGTTTTGGTGAAAGTGCCAGAGATAGTCGTCCGCAAGGGCGGTGCATGCTGGCGGCTTCTGCCATGACCGTTCTTCCGACCGCATCTGCGCGTATCTGCGAGGATCGCGTTTTATCTGCGCCACCGACGTTTTCGGGTTGAAGCGCGTGCATGGGCTCAGGGAGAGCGATTCGGCTCAAGCCAGGCTGGCGATCTCAAGGAAATCCGTCGCGCGGATAAAACGTGATCAACGCAGATACGCGCAGATTGCTGGCTTGAGAAGTCTCTCGCACGAAAGAACGCAGCGGCGGAAGCTACCCGCTCGCGCAAGATCCGCCGTAACAGCGGTCCGCATACCGCTTCACGAACGCCTTATAGTCCTCGGGCGTGTCAATGCCGCCCGGGCCGGGTGAAGTCAAGCCGACCGCGATCTTGAATCCGTGTTCCAGCACGCGGAGCTGCTCGAGCTTCTCCGTCTTTTCCAGGCGCGTCGGCTCGAGCGAAGGGAACTTGAGCAGGAACTCGCGCTTGTACGCGTACATCCCGACGTGAAGCAGCGGCACCGCGCCCTCGCCGCGCGGGAACGGGATCAGGGCCCGCGAGAAGTAGAGGGCGTTTCCCGCGAGGTCGCGCACGACCTTGACCTTCGCGGGGTCAGCGGGATTGGCCTTCGCAAAATCGCACGCGAGCGTTGCCACGGGCGCGCCCGAGGTTCGCGCGAGCTCGACGAGCTGGTCGATCGACTCCGGCGCGACCTCGGGCTCGTCGCCCTGCACATTGACGACGATTTCCTCGTCGAGCCCGGCCGCAACTTCCGCGATCCGGTCCGTCCCGCTCGGGTGATCGGCCCTCGTCATCACCGGCGTCCCGCGGAACGCCTTCACCGCGTCGAAGATCCGCTGGTCGTCCGTCGCGATCAGGATCCGCGACACGTTCCGCGCCAGCCGCACCTGCTCCCAAACGTGCTGGATCAGCGTCTTGCCGGTCTCATTGAGAAGCGGCTTCCCGGGCAGCCGCTGCGCGGCAAACCGGGCGGGAATCACGGCGGCAGCTTTCAACGCGGCCAAACAGCACCGCCCCGCCAGTACTCCAAACTCCGAACCCCGAACCCCACCCGGAACCCGGAACACAGAACCCGGAACTCAACTTCCGGAACCCCAGACTCAAAACTCTCCTTCACGCGCCTCACTGCACTTCTTCCTTCCCGACTTCCCACCCCTCCCCCGTAGCCCACAGCGTCTTCGCCGCATCCGCCCCGCCGACCGCCATCGCCGCAGGATGCTTGATCTTCGTCAGCAGCCCTTCCGCCGCGCTCGCGACGTCCTCCGGCTCGACGAGGCTCATGCAGTCCGTGATCTCGCAGTCCCGCTTCGTGCACGGCGAGCACGGCATCCCCTTCCAGACCACCACGTGCCGGTCGCACCACGGGCCGTAGATCGCCGGGTCCTTCGGCCCGTAGATCCCGACGACGGGGGCGTTCATCATGGCGGCGAGGTGAAGCGGTCCCGAGTCGCAGCCAACGACGACGGCGGCGCGCGCGATCAGCGCCGCGAGCGTGCCGATGCGCGGCGTGTCGGGGCCGACGACCACCTTTTCGGACCCCGCGCCCCGCGCCGCTTCCTCCGCCATCTCGCGCTCCCCGGGACCCCACGCGAACAGCACCGTGCGCGCGCCGTCGCGCGAGAGAAGATTGCCTACGCGAGACCACTTCTCGAGCGGCCAGCGCTTGAAGGCGCCGAACTTCGAAGTCCCGATGTGGCAGACGACGGTGTGGCGCGCGTTCTGGTGGCGGAGCCAGCCGTCGATCGCGGCGCGGTCGCGCTCCGGGATCGCGGGAGACAGACGCTGCACGGTCACCGGCACTTCGGCCGCGCGCAGCAGTTCGAACCCGCGCTCGACGCGATGAACGTTGCCGTCGATCTTCACGCGGTAGTTGTAGTGCTTCTCGGCGCCTTCCTTGGCGTCGTCCAACCCGACCTTCGCGGGAGCCTTGCAGTGCTTCGCGTGCATGGCGGACTTGAGGTTTCCCTGGAAGTCGAATGCCACGGTCGGTGCGAATTTTCGGAGGGCGCGCGCGATCCCCATGGCGCGCATCATTCCGGAAGGCCAGAGCCACGGCTTCCACCACAGGCCGCGGAACTCGCTTCGGGGGAAAACGAGGACCTGGTCGAGGCCGGGGAGGCCTTCGAGAAGCGACGCGAAGC
This sequence comes from Planctomycetota bacterium, assembly GCA_038060895.1. GTDB lineage: Bacteria > Planctomycetota > MHYJ01 > WSZJ01 > WSZJ01 > WSZJ01. The sequence continues at coordinate 71,719 of JBBTCT010000029.1, read as the reverse complement.
GGTCCTCCACGGCCCAGGCGATTTTCGCCTTGGGGAAAGCGCGGCGCAGGTTGGCGAACGCGGGGAGGACGTGGACGCAGTCACCGAGCGCTGAGAGGCGGATGATGAGGATCCGGTCGAAATTGATCGCAGGGTGGCCGACTCGCGGCGGCGGCGCCGCTGCTGCGGCGGCCTTCAGGTCTGCGCGATGAACGATCTTCGATTCTCCGGCGATCTGAAGAGGAGCCGAAGGGGGCACATCCTCGTCGCCTGGGACGGGAGCCGTCTTCGCTGTGGGAGTTCCTTTCGGCGGGGTGGCGCCGATCCGGCGCGCCGTCGTCTGGTCGTCCTCGATCTCGAGGTTGATTTCCTGGGGCCTGGGCAACTCCGAGGGAGTGACGGTCATGGGAGACGACGGGACGCGCTGGGCAGGAGGAGTCGGCGTGCCGCGCACGGGAGCGCCGGGTGCGGTTCGGGTGGCGCCCGGCGTTGGTGAACCCCCTGGCGCGCGCTGGGCGCCCGGCGTCGGGGAGCCGCCCGGGTTCCGTCCCGGACTCGGCAATGGAGCCACCGAGGGAGGCCTGGGGGGCGGCGTCGGAGGCCCGCCCGGGGCGCGCGCAGCGCCCGGCGCAGGCGCGACGCTGGGCGGACGCTGCATCATGACCGTCGGGGACGGTGAAGCGTCATCCACGTCCACGACGGGAATGTCGTCATCCCGTGACACTCCCCGTTTCGGCGCCGACGGCGGGCCCGCAGGCGGCTTCTCCCCCACTCCGATTCCCGCCCAGTCGAATTTCGGCGTCGGCGAATTGGTGGTAGGCATGCGCCGCTGCGCAGGCGGCGTCGGCGAAGCAGCCTTGTCGCTTCCCGGTGCAGGCCTGACGGGGGCCGCAGGTTTCCGCATCGCAGGCGGAGTCGGGGTCCGGGGCCCTTCACGGATTTCCGGTTCGTCGAGCGCATCGAAATCGAACGCTGAAGTCTCCGGCTTTTTCTGCGGAGGGGGCGGGCCGGGTTTCCGAGGAGGACCCGGTGGTTTCGCGGAAGGTTCGGAGTTCTCCGGCTTCGGGGCGTCGCTCAATGAGTGAGTCAGGGTAAGAGTCAACCGGGGGGGGAGTCAAGGGGGACGATTGATTCCTTCGCCACAAGCACTATAATGCCAAGGGCTTACCGCAAACGATGACCATCGCCGAAATTCCCCGCGGCCTCCTTGTGACCACCGCGCCCGGCCACGACGACCTCCGCGCCCTCCTCGCGCAACCGTGGCCCGCGATCGAGGCCGCTTCACGCCCGTTCCCCGGCGGCCGCGGCGGCGTCCGCCTTCTCCCCGGCGGATTCCTCATCCGCCACTGCAGACGCGGCGGCGCACTCGGCGGCCTCCTCGGCGACCGCCACTGGTCTCCCAAGGCCGCGTGGGACGAAATGCAGATCAGCGAAAAACTCCTGCGCGAGGGCGTCGCCGTCGCAGAAGTCCTCGCCGTCCGCGCCGAGAAGCGCGGGCTCGCCTGGCGACTCGACGTCGTCACCCGCACCATCGATGACGCGGCGACGCTGCGGGACGTCATCGCCGGCGAAGCGAAGCGCGGCATTCCCCGGCCGCCCGCCAGCGCCGTCGCCGCCGCCGTCCGCCGCATGCACGACTCCGGCCTCTGGCACGCCGACCTCAACCTCCAGAACATCCTCGTCACCCGCGACGGCAGCGTCCGCATCATCGACCTCGCCGGCTCCAAGGTGAAACGCCCACTCCCCGAACGCGCCCGCCTCGACAACCTCGCCCGCCTCTATCGCTCGCTCGAAAAACAACACCTGCACCTCCCTGCCTTCGCGCTCCTTCGCTTCCTCATGCTCTACTTCGTCCGCGACCGCGCGGCCGTGAAGCGCGCCATCGCCGCCGCGGAGGCAAAAATGCGCCGGCACCGGTTCTGGTGGGCGGTGACGGGGAGGGCGCGTTGAAGCGGATCCTCGTGAAGGGCGTGAACTGGCTTGGTGACGCCGTGATGACGCTTCCGGCATTGAGGGAGATCAAGGCGCGGTTTCCGGGTTCAAAACTCTCCGTGCTGACGAAGGGAAACCTCGCAGACCTGTACGCGTGCGAGCCTGCCGTGGACGAGGTGCTCCCCTACGGCGGCGGATTCCTTCCTTTTCTTCGCCTCGTGGCGCGCCTGCGCCGCGAAAAGTTCGACGTTGCTTTCATGTTCCCGCGCTCTTTCCGCGCTTCGCTCGCGCCCTTCGTCTCCCGCATCCCTCGCCGCATCGGCTTCACCGGCGATGCGCGCGGGCCCGTCCTGACCGACTCCGTGGATCGCAGCGAACGCCTCATGACGAACCACCGCGTCGCCTATTACCTCGAACTGCTCCGGCCGTTCGGCGAAGTCCCGGCCGCAACCGCGCCGGAAATCGTTCCCCCGGCCGAAGCGAAGGCCTGGGCCGCCGGGCACCTTCCCGGCGACACATGGGCCGGCCTCAACCCAGGCGCCACCTACGGCAAAGCCAAGCAGTGGTACCCGGAACGCTTCGTCGAAATCGGCAAACGCCTCGCCTCGCGCGGCTTCCGTGTCGCCGTCGTCGGCGGACCGGCGGAAGCGGCGCTCGGTTCGAAAGTCGCAGAGTCCATCGGCACTTCCGCGACGAATTTCTCCGGGAAAACTACGCTTCCCCGCCTCGCCGCACTCATCGCCCGGTGCGCGGTCTTCGTCACCAACGACACCGGCCCGATGCACGTCGCCGCGGCGGTCGGCGCTCCCGTCGTAGCGATCTTCGGCCCGACCGACCCGCGCACGACGCGTCCGTTCGGAAAGCGGCACACGATCGTGCAGCATCAGGTCGAATGTTCGCCGTGCCTGCTGCGTGAATGCCCGATCGACCACCCGTGCATGCGGGACCTTCCCGTCGAGCAGGTCTGGGCGGCGTGCGAAGGGTGGGTGCGCGGATGAAGGTCACCGCATTCGTCATCACGCTGAACGAGGAAGCGAACATCCGGGAGTGCCTGAAGTCGCTCGCATGGGCGGACCAGGTCCTCGTCGTTGACTCGTTCTCGACGGACAAGACGTGCGACATCGCCCGCGAGATGGGCGCGACCGTCGTGCAGCGCGCGTGGAACGGGATCAACGAGCAGCGGCAGGCGGGGCTCGAGCACTGCACGCACGACTGGGTGTTCTGCCTCGACGCCGACGAGCGCGTGTCCCCGGAACTGCGCACGGAAATCCCGAAAGTCCTCGAGAATCCTGCCGCGGACGGCTACGAAATCCCCCGCCACACCTGGTACCTCGGCCGCTGGATCAACCACTGCGGCTGGTACCCGGACTTCAAGATGCGCCTCTTCCGGAAGTCGAAGGGGAAATTCGCCGGCACCGACCCGCACGACCACTTCGCCCTCGAGGGCAAGCCGTCCCGACTCAAGGGCGAAATCCAGCACTTCACGTACAAGAACTTCGCGCACCAGGTCCGCACGATCAACGCATTCTCCGAAGCGGCGTCGAAGGAGCTCTACGACAAGGGCAGGCGCTTCTCGCTCCTCGCGCTGCTCTTCAAGCCCCACTGGAAGTTCTTCGAGGTCTACGTCCTGAAGGCCGGTTTCCTGGACGGCCTCGCCGGATTCGTCATCGCGAGCGCGAGTGCGTTCAACGTATTCACGCGGCAGGTGAAGCTCTGGGAGCGGACGAAGGGCCACGATGCGGCCGGGGGCGGCCCCGCTTGAAGATCGCACTCGTGGTCTACACGTGGAGCGAGACGCGCGGCGGGGTGGAGCGGTATGTCTTCGACCTGGCGCGGGGGTTGGTGTCGCGCGGACACGAAGTGCATGTGTGGAGCCGGAGGCGCGAGGGGGAGACGCCCGGGGTGGTGTTTCACGAAGTCCCCGGCATTTCCATGGGGCACCTGAAGTACAACGCCTTCGCCCGCGACGCCGCGAAGCTCGTGCGGCTCGAGGACTATGACTGCGTCCACGGCTTCGGCCGGACCTTTGCCCAGGACCTCCTGCGCGTCGGCGGCGGCTGCCATGAGGAATACCTGCGGCAGACGAAAGGGCGCGAGCCCGGCGCGCTGTGGTTCCTGTTTCACCCGAAAGACCGCGCGCTGATCCGGCTGGAGAAGGAAGTTTTCGCCGGGAGGTGCTGGCGGCGGCTGGTCTGCATTTCGAAACGGGTCGCCGAAGAAGTCCACCGCATCCACGGCGTGCCTCTCGAGGACTGCCGGGTCATCCACAACGGAACGGACATCGAGAAGTTCCACCCGCGCAACCGCGTCGCCGCCGACGGCCCGCCGCGGCTGCTGTTCGTGGGAAGCGGCTTCGAGCGCAAGGGGCTCGAGCAGGCGCTCGACGCGCTGGAGCGCGTCAACGCCGAGTGGCGGCTGCGCGTCGTCGGCCGCGGAGACCCGGGCGCCTATGCCGCCATCTCGGCGCGCCTCGGCCGGGTCGAATTCGCCGGCCCCCAATCGGCGATGCCTGCCGAATACGGCCGCGCCGACCTGCTGCTCTTCCCCACCCTCTACGACGCGTTCGGGACCGTCGCGCTCGAAGCGATGGCCACGGGAATTCCGGTCGTGATTTCGCGGCAGGCCGGCGCGAGCGAAGTCGTGACGCACGGCTCGGACGGCGTGATCGTCGAGAACCCGCGGGACCCCGCCGCGCTCGCCGCGGCGATCGAGCCGCTTCTGGCGGACCGCCCGAAACGCGAAGCGATGGGAAAGGCGGCCCGGGCGAAGGCGGAGCAGCACTCGATCGGGGCCAACATCGAAACCGTGCTGGAACTCTACCGGGAAATCGCCCGCGAGAAAGGGCGCCCATGAGCTGGTCATGGACTGTCGCCCCCGGCGCCGAATCGCTCGCGCGGACCCTCGCCAGCAGCGAAAGCGCCTGGTTTCCGCCGTCGCACCCCGAGAAGGAAAACGGCGTCCGAGCGCTTTTCCGCCACGACGGGCTCTACTGCAAGTACTTCAAGAAGCGCTGCGACCAGGCGGAAAGCGAGTGGAAGGCGCTGACGCACCTCTCGCGCCACGGCGTCCCGGTGCCGCGCCCCGTCGCGTGGTCGCCCGCGCCGGGCGGCGGCGCCGTCCTCGCGATGCAGGAGATTCCCGGAGCGACCCCCCTCAAGGAAGCCTGGCACCGCGACCGGATCCCCGCCGTCGCCGCTCTTCTGCGCCTCATGCACTCCAACGGCTTCCACCACCTCGACCTTCACACCGGCAACATCCTCGTGGCCGCGGGGAACCTTTTCGTCATCGACCTCCACCGTGGGCGCATCGGCAGCGTGTCCGCGAAGGACGAGGAACGCGCCATCGGCCAGTTCGCCTACTCGCTCTCCCGGATCGCTTCTCACTCCGACGTCATGAGGTTCGTGAAGATGGCGCTCGGCCGGAGCGCGGACGAGGAGGCGCGCGTCCGGCGCGTGAACGTCCACTCCGATGCGTTCCGCCGCCGGCACGTCGCGAGCCGTACTCGCCGGTGCCTCAAGGAATCCACCGGGTTCGCGGTTTCGCGCGGGAGGGAAGGCCTGGTCATCACGCGCAAGCCGTCGAGGCCGGAGGAAGCGCTCGCCGCCCTCGCCCACCACGACAAACTTTGCTCCGCCGGCCTCTCCACCAAGACCCTCGAGGGGCGCCGCGTCACGACCTTCGACGGGCTCTTCGTGAAGGAATGGAAAACAGGCGGGCCCTTCCGCGCCCTTCGGAACTGGGTCCGTGGCACGCCTGCCCGCGCCGCCTGGATCGGCGCGCAGGGGCTGCGCGTCCGCGGCCTTCCCGCGCCGGAGGCGATCGGGCTCGTCGAGCAGCGCGGCCGGTCGGCGTTCGTGGCGAAGGAATCCCCGGGAAAACCTCTCGACCGCTACTGCCGCGAGGAGGTCCCCCGCCTCAAGGACCGCCGCCCGTTCCTCGAAGGGCTCGCTGCCCTCGTTGCGCGCCTGCACCGCGCCGACGCGCACCATCGCGACCTCAAGGCGAATAACCTCCTCGCGGACGGACCGACCCGCTTCGCCTTCCTCGACCTCGAGGACCTCGAGTTCCGCCGCGTGCGCCGGGCCGACTCCGTCAAGGCGCTGGCGCAGCTCAACGCCGCGCTGCCGGAACTCACGCGCGCGGACCGGTGGCGCATGCTGAAGCGGTATGCGGCGGGGTGGAAGGGGCTTGGAAATCTGCGAGTGGCCGCGGCGGAGATCATGAAGGTGACTGTCGCGCGCAGACACAATTGGCCCCCGCGAAGCTGACCTTCGGATTCCGTCAATTCCAATAGAAAGGGCCGCGGAACAGTTGTCCGCGGCCCTAGTGGTCCTTGACTCCGAACTCCCGACTCCCTACTTCTTTTCTTCCTTCTTCTCCGCCACGGCTTCGCCCTTCGCCAGCTGGATCGTCAGGTTGCCGTCCTTGTCCTCGACCATCACGCCCTCGACGCGCGCGGCCTTCGTGCCGGCCTTCAGAGCTTCGCCGAGCTTCGCGACGACGTCTTCCGGCTTGTCCTTGTCGTCTTTTGCGGCGCGATTCGCGAGCAGGACTTTCTGGCCGGACTTGAGCACGAGCCAGAGGCCCTTCTCTTCGGGCTTTTCCGAAGTGGCGAGCTCGCCCGAAGTGGTGACCTGCATGAGGTCAACGGAGTACTTGTCGGGCAGGGCGGCCTTGATCACGGACGGGGAAATCTTCGCATCGGCCTTGAACGTCACGTCGAATTCGCTGTCGGACGTCGACTTCACATTGGAGGTGCCTTCCAGGCCCTCGAGGGCTTTCGCCAGTTTCTTCCCTCAGGAGACCTTTCAGGAAACCCCGCCGAACTTGAGATGGACGCTCGTGGCGGAAACTTCATCCGCCAGGGCGGCCGTCGCGAAAAGCGCGAATGCCGCTGCGATCGGGAACAGCTTCATGCCTGCCTCCGGGAAATGGGTGTGCATTGGAAACGCCGATTTGCAGCGCCCTATTCCATCGGAAATCGTCAACTTTGACAACCGGGAATCAGGGCAACAAAAAAACCCGCTCTTGCGAGCGGGTTTCCTTGTTTTGCGTTCCCTCTACTTCTTCTTCGGCTCGAACGACTTCGTGCTGGCGTTCCAGTAGCTCTCGTCGCGGTTCCGGCTCCACCACTCGCGCCACCGGAGAATTGCGTCCTTCACTTCGGGCTTCTGTTCGGCGAACGCGATCTTCGGGTCATAGGCGGTCACATCGACCGTCATGCGCTCGTCCGTCGCCACGTCCTTCAGGACCGAGATCGCCACGTCGCGCACCCACGGGTCCGTGATCGTGTCGTCGTCGAGCGCCTCGAAGAGCGACCGGATGAACTCGAAGTGACTCTGTTGCGAGTTGTTCGTATCCGTGATGTCCGTGATGAATTCCTTCCACTGCTGGACGCCGGGGTAAAGGATCGGCGTCGACTCGCCCTTGTCGTTCTTGATGCTCTTGTCCTCGTACCCGCAGATCCAGTCGTACACCACTTCGCTGGTCGGGTTCTCGCGGGTCATCACCGATTCGACATACGTCGGGATCGGGCACTTGTTTTCCTTCGCCTTCGTCACCACGATCTTGAGCTGGTCCGTCAGGCTCTTGATCTGGTCGCTGTTCAGCTCGCTGCCCCGCTTCAGCTCCGCGATCTCGGCAGGAATCTCCGGGATGCGCGTGAGCAGCTGTTCCTTCAGGACGACCATCAACGGGACCTGTTTCTGCTTCAAGCCATCCATCTTTGCCAGCGCAGAAAGCACATCCTTTGCCTGCTTCAGCGCTTCAACCTTGTCCTTCGGATTCTCGCTGAGGAGCTTCACGAGATCCATGTCCTTGCGCGCCGCGGCCGTGTAACGGATGAGCAGGTCCTGCGCCACGCGACGGATCAGCGGATCGTCGTTGGTCATCGCGCTCACAAGGCCTGCGATGTCCGACTTCGTCACCGCCGGGTTGATCCCGACCACAACCCAGTCGTGCTTCGTCAGGGTCAGGCCGCGCTGGAAGGAAAAGAACTGGTCGCCCGTGCGAGCGTACGTGAGGCGGAAGACGCTGTTTTCGTACTGGAGATGGATGTTGCTGCCCGACGTCTGCGACCCTTCTTTGCGGTCCATCCACTTGTACGTCACCGGGTCCACGAGGCCGCTCACCATCACCTCGACGTCGTTGTAGCGGTACGCCTTGTCCTCGAAGATCGCCAGGCAGTGAACCGACTCGCCGGGCAGAAGCACGCCGACCTTCCTCTGGTCGCCCTTGTTCAGGTACTTGCGGCGCTTCTTGAAGTCCTCGATCAGTTCCTTCTGGATCCCCACCGAGTACCCGCCCATCCGGTCCGCTTCGGCAATGATCGCGTTCTCTTCGACCGGATAAAACCCGGCCTGTTGCCAGTTGCGGCCGTCGACGTGAAGGCTCACGTCCACGATCAGCGGACACGTCTGGGGCGTGTTGTTCGTCACGCGGTAGACGAAATACCAGTAGTTCTTCTCCTTACCCATCGGCGAGCGGAACGTGTAGTGCTCCGGACGTTCATGGTCGAACGTCAGCTCCCACCGCTTCTTGACGTCAGCCCTGGCAACCCCCGCGAACACCGCAAGGACGGCCATGGAAAGGAGGAATCGGGATCCGAAACGCATGCGGACCTCTCCTAAATTTAGGCGGGTTGACCCCCACGACTTAGAGAGGCAGTCTAGCGCGCCTGCCAAGGCCTAGTCAAGGATGCAAGACCCGCTTACTTCACCTGCGTGGCAAGCTCCAGGCCCGTGAGCGCATCGGCGTTCCCGGGGTCATCCTCCAGGACCGAACGGAACTGCTTCTCCGCTTCCGCAAGTCGGCCAATCGCCAGCAACGCCATCCCGAGATTGTTCCGGTAACCCCTCGACCGGGGCTGCAGTTCCACCGCCCGCCGCAGCGCAGGGATCCCCTCCGCCGCCCGATTCTGCGACAGCAGCCACTCCCCGTACCGGCCCGGGATGCGCGGATCGAGCGGTTCGGCGAGCATGCCCTTGCGGAAGAGCCCATCGGCCTCGGACGGGCGCCCGGCTGCCTGGAGGAAGAGCGCGGCCTGCACGAGCGCATCGACGTAGGACGGACGAGCCGCGAGCGCCCGCTGCGTGGCCTCGACGGCAGGAGCCACTGCCCCCGCCTTATGGTAGACCCGGCCGAGCATCAGGAGCACGTACGGGTCGCCGGGACGGCGGACGAGAGCGGCCTGGAAGTGCTTCTCGGCGGAAGGCAGATCGCCGAGTTCCGCGTGCGAGGCGCCGAGAGCCATGTCGCGGTCGGCATACGCTCCGGTCGGGACGCCCAGCGGATTCAGGAAGGAAAGCACGCCGCCGCCGACGGCCAGCGCCGCCAGTCCAGCACAGGCGCGGGTTGCGAGCGCCTTTCGCTCCGTCCACGCCGCTTCCAGCGCCACGCCCGCGGCGGGAAGGAGCGCGACGAGAAGCGGCACGCGGTACCGATTCGAGGTGACGAGAAGGAGAAGGGGAATTCCCGCGGCGGCTGCGCCGGCCAGCCAGAGGCGGCGGTTTTCACCCGACCTCCTCCAGAGCAGGATGGCCCCTGGGAGCGCGAGCGCGGCCAGGAGCCCCCACCGCCCGAAGGCGAGCAGGTCCAGCGCGAGCCCTTCTTCGAACACTCTCGCATCCATCGATGAATCGACTTCGGCCGAGCTCCAGGTCCCCAGGAGGCGCTTTCCGCACAATGCCATCCACCGGAACGGGTGTGAAGCGGCCCAGCGCAGGGCCTCGCCGCGGAAGTAGCTGTCCTGTTCGGCGGCGGTCAGGTGTCCGGCGCGCCACGCGCGGTCGACGACGTCGTCGTACGGAGGGCCCTGCATGAGGTTCGGGTAACCGTCGGCGTTGGGATTGTTGCCGATCCAGACGTTGAGGCCGACGTTCGCCTGAAGGGTGTAGGAGCCGTCGTCGAGCCCGGCGTTATGGGCGCAGACGGCGAGAGGGGGGACGAGGGCGGCGGCGAGGCCGGCGGCGGCCACGAGGGCTCCCCGGCGCGTTCGTGAGAGGAGGGGAAGGAGCAGGACGAGCGCGAAGGCGAGCATCATGCCGTGGGCGATTCCCGCGAGCCCGACGGCGAGGCCCGGGGCGAGGGCGCGCAGCGGTCTTCCGCGCGTGGCCCATTCCGAGAGGTTCAGCGCGGCGGCGGCGAAGCAGAGGGAAAGCCCGGCCGCGGAAGCGTGGACCTCCTGGAGGACGGCGGGCCACGCGACGGCGGCGAGCGCACCGGCTACTACCGCAGCCCGCGGGCCTGCCAGCAGTTTCGTGAATCGCCAGATCAGCACGGCTGTCGCAGAGCCGATCAGCGCCTGGATCGCATACAGCGCGAACGAGCCGTCGCCGAACATCGAGAACACCGTCCCCGCAAACCAACCGTAGAGAGGAGGATGAATCTCCATTTTCTGCGACCACCACTCCCCCGCCGCGACTTGCCTGGCGCGAATGAAATACTCGGCGCCGTCCACGACGGGAGCCTTCAGGAAAGGGATCCGGGTCCACGCTTCGATGGCAACCGCAAGCCGCACCGCGAGGGCGCCGGCGAAGACTGCGCAGGGAGCCAGCCAGGGTCGCACAGCGCCGGAGGGCACATCTGGAATTTCGGGCGTCGTCACGAGTCGCACGCTACATCAAAGGACGACCGCCGGAAATGCCGGAGGCCGCACCAAAAAAGAAACGGCCCCCGGGAAACCCGGGGGCCGTCTTGAGTCCAGGTCGAACTACTTCGTGCCAGCCGGCGCTGCCCAGCCGGAGGTCGTCGAGCCGAGCAGTGCATCCACGACGCCCTGCGTCGGGGATCCGATCGCGAACACATCGACGCGGCCCTGGAAGAAGAGCACGTTGATGTCGTCGCCGGTCCCGTGGTTCGGGGTGCCGGCCTGGAGGTCATCGCAGCCCATGGGCAGGTCCGGCGGAGCGCCGTCCGTGATGCCCGTGGCCGTCCAGGTGTAGGTCGCGCCGCCGATGGGGGTGTACGAGCCGGCGCCGGTGATGCCCTTGTAGTGAGTGCCCGTGCCGCTCTTGCCGACGACCGCGCAGCGGAACAGGTTGCCGTCCGTCGCCATGTCAGGCCTCCAGAGCAGCGCGAACCAGCTGGCTGCGCCCGGGGTCGGATAGGCCTTGAACTTGCCTTCGTACAGAGCGTAGTAGATGCCGATCTGCTTCAAGCTGTTCTTGCAGTCCGTCTTGCGGCTGGACTTTCTGGCAGCGGCCAGAGCGGGGAGCAGAAGGGCGGCCAGGATGCCGATGATGGCGATAACGACGAGCAGTTCGATCAGGGTGAAGCCCTTTTTACGCATGGGTTGGATCCCCTAGTTGTTGTTCCGAGTTTTGTTTTGTCACGTGCTTCGTTGCGGCCGGGTTCGGTGTGTCGTGGCCGTCTCGGAAAGATCTCGAAGTCCGTTTCCCTCGGCGCCCGTCTGCGGGGCGGTCCGGGATCAGGGCTGTCGGGAGTCGTCCCCTTTCGGGGAGGAGCGCTCCTGACGTCGTTGGCCTGGGATCCGAATGCTCGGGATAAATTGATGTGATGAGATCGGTGGGTGGCCCGGCGACGTCGCGTTCGCTCTCTCGCTCAGATCTTTCTCTCGCGGTCCTGCATGCCCCCTTTCTGAAAATGCTTACCTTTAAGATCTTAAGGGACGGGGTAGGGCGAGTCAACCGAAAAATGTCGCGATTTCGCCGCCCTCCCGACCCTGCATTTCTTACTTGATCCCCGCCGGTGCTGCCCAGCCTGTCGTCGTCGTTCCCAGAAGCGCGCTGGCTGCCATTTCGACGGGCGACCCCATCGCGAACACGTCGACCCTTCCCTGGAAGAAAAGGATGTTCCTGTCGTCCCCGTTCCCGTGGTTAGGAACGCCGACCTGGTCGTCGTCGCACGCAACCGGCAGGTCGGCCGGGGCGCTGTCGGTCAACCCTGACGACGTCCATGTGTACGGCCCGAATCCCGTCGGCGTGTACGTGCCGGCTCCCGTAATTCCCTTGTAGTGTGTTCCCGTGCCGCCCTTGCCGACAACGGCGCATCGGAACAGGTTTCCGTCGGAAGCCAGCGAAGGCTCCCAGAGCAACTGGAACCACGTGGCCGCTCCCGGCACCGGATAACCGCGGTACCGCGAGTCGTACATCGCGAAGTACACACCGACCTGCTTCAGCGAATTCTTGCAGTCCGTCTTCCGGCTCGCCTTCCTCGCCGAAGCCAGGGCAGGCAGCAGCAGCGCAGCGAGAATGCCGATGATCGCTATGACCACCAGCAGTTCGATGAGCGTAAATCCCCTTCGTTTCATGGAGTCCCCCTGTTGTGCAGGGCAAGAAGCCCCGATCGCCGTCGACGCGACGGCTCCGGAGGCTTCAAGCGTGGCGGCGCAGGGGAAATTGCAGCGCGCGCGGCCGGGGGAATCATGAATAATGGAAAGCGTGGTTCGCTGCCGGCGGCGTCACGGGCGGTTTTTCCGAAGCGCGTTTCGGGCTGGTACCGCGACCTCCCTTCTCAAGAAGAACAGGGAGGCATTGTACCGGAACGGCGGGCCGGACTTTCGGGCCAATTGCGGCGGTGCCTCTATTCGAGATAGGACGTCGCGGCGCCGGCGCGCGGGGCGGAGACGGGGGCCGTACGACGGAGGATGACCTGGAGAAGCCACCAGAGGTATTCCTCGTAGGCCGCCGGATTGCTGAACGCCAGGTATCCCCAGGAGCCACGCGAAGCGATGACCGAGAGGCCCTTGTTCACGGGCGAGGCCCCGCGGTGCTTCAGGCACGAAGCCGCAAATTGCCGGAACCCCGCGCTCGACACGTCTCCGGACGAACCGAGCACCGCTTCCTGCCGCGCCACCCGGAAACGCATCGGGGGGTGAAGCGTAATCAGGTCGATGAGCGTGGTCTGGGTGGTCCGTTCGCGTGCGACGACGGAGGGCGCCTGCGGGCCCGAAGGGTCGGGTTCCATGAGGGCGATCGACTGGTCCTTTTCATCGACGCGGGCGGCCGCGATGACGGCCACCTCTCCCCAGGAGACGTGTGCCTTCTTCCCGCCGCCAAGCTCGAACTCGAGTCCGCCCGAATTGCATCCGCACGACCCCGCCATCTGCGCCGGAGGCAGCCCGCCCGTTTTCTCTTCGAGCACGGCAAACGCCGGCACTTTCGCTTCCGTCACCGCCTTCGCCATCTCGAGCGCCCGTTCCCGGTCCAGCCCGCGCGCCAGCACGCCGCGCGTCTGGCGGATCCGCCGGGTCGCGTCCGCGACGGGGACGCCCATGTACTTCGCGGCGACGCGACCGAGCAGTCCCACGTCGTAGAGTTCGTCCGTTTCGCGCAGCACCGCCCAGCCTCCGGTGGCGAAAGCCGGGGGAGGCTGAAGAGGCCTCGGTGCGACGTACGAGTAGGAAGCGGGCGAAGGGGCTTCCGCGGAGGTCAGCGACGCGAGCGGAGCGGCGGCCAGTCCGTGCGTCGGTGGCGCGGCCCACGCAGGCTGGGCTCGCGGCGCCGGCCCAGGCTCGAGCTCCTGCGGATACATCGGCTGTCCCGATTGCATCCGGATAAGGAAACCGGTCCCGGCGCCGGCGATCGCGCCGACGACGAGAGCCGAGAGCTCGCCTCCCGTGCGCCAGCCGAGAAGCGCGCCGGCGAGGATGCCGAGTCCCCAGAGGAAGACTCCCGTCGGCGCAGCCACGTAAAAGGTGTCGCTTCTCGACTGCGACGACTCGAACGCGCTTCCCAGGAGCAGCGAGGTCACCCCGTACCCGTACCGGCGCCGCGGGGTGAAGATATGGAAGAACTTGATCTGGTGAAGCGGGTAGAAGACGGCGTAGGCGACCGCAGCGGCGGTTGCGACCGCGGCGGCCCCGGCGTACGGGAATTTGATGACGCCGACGCCGAGCCAGGCGCGGAGCGAGGGGGTATCGGCCACGCGGGCGGCGGCGCCCGCCCAGCCGGCGCCGATGAGGAGGCAGGCGTGGTAGAGCGGCCCGAGCCGTTCCTCGACGTTGTCCGCGAAGATGAGGAGCGCGAGGATGCACCAGGCTGCCGTCACCGGGTCGGGCGCGAGCACGGGGGAAATAAAAAACTCGAATGCGCCGCCGCGGGGCGTGCGGCCGGTGAGATGCAAGAGATAGGCCGCAGCGGTCAGCCCGGCAAAGGTCCACGACACCCAGGGCTGCCGGGTGCGCGGATTCTCATCGCCGATCGGGATGACCATCAGGCCGGGCCATGTGAATGAGTTCGGTCAGGGACACCCCGCTCGGCCCGGCTTACCCTGAGCGAGCCCGCAGGGTGAGTCGAAGGGAGTTCACAATCTCGCGCGACGCATGACGATTTCTTCACTCCCATGTTCGCTATCCCCCCGCCAGGCGCGCGCGCCCCTTGCACCAGTCGCGCAACTGGCCGATCTCTTCCGCCATCGTCGCCGAAAGCGGCACCGTCTCCCCCACCGCCGCCAGCACGTCCGCCCCGCCGAACTCACGGTCCTCGGAAAATCCCTTGTACATCGCCGCCACGATCGCTTCTTCCACCTCCGCGCCGTTGAATCCTTTCGCCGCCGCTGCGAGCGCCTTCAGGTCGAAGCGTCCCGGCTCGCGTTTCCGCTTCGCGACATGAATGCGGAAAATTTCCTCGCGCTCGGCGGCCGACGGGAGGTCCAGGAAGAAAATCTCGTCGAAGCGCCCTTTTCGCAGCAACTCGGGGGGCAGGTCCGCAATCCGGTTGGCCGTCGCCACGACGAAGACCGCCTTTGTCTTCTCCTGCATCCACGTCAGGAACGTGGAGAAAACGCGGAGCGACGCCCCGGCATCGGAATTCCCGCCGCTCTTCATGCCGGCAAATCCCTTCTCGATTTCGTCGAGCCAGAGCACCACCGGCGCGAGGCCTTCCGCCGTGAGGATGGCCTTGCGCATGTTGGCCTCGGAGGCGCCGATGTAGCTGGAGAAGAGCGAGCCGATGTCGAGGCGGAGCAGCGGCAGCTTCCAGGTCGCGGCGATGGCCTTTGCGGAAAGGCTTTTGCCGCATCCCTGGACGCCGAGAAGGAGGCAACCCTTGGGTTGGGGGAGGCCGTAGGTACGGGCCCGTTCGCTGAAGGCGTCCTTGCGGGACCCGAGCCACTTTTTGAGGTTTTCGAGCCCGCCGACGCTGGCCATGGATTCCTGATGTTCGAAGAACTCGAGGATACCGGCTTTGCGCAGCACCTGTTTTTTTTCCGCGAGGATGAGGGGCAGATCCTGCGCGTTGAACTTGCGGTCGTTCACGGCGGCGCGAGCGAAGACGTTGGAGGCCTGGGACTCGGTGAGGCCCTGGGCGGCGCGGGCGACGCGTTCGAAGAGGTCCTTGTCCTCGGCGACGGCGATGCGTCCGTCGGACTTGACGGAATTGAGGAATGCCCTGAGGAGTTCGGCGAGTTCCTTTTCGTCGGGGAGCGGGATGTCGACGACGGTGACGTCGCGCTCGATTTCCTCGGGGATCTTGAGCACGGGCGAAACGAGGATGAGCGTCTTGAACGACTTCTTCAGGTTCATGATGACGTCGCGCAGGCGGCGCACGACGGCGGGTTCATCGAGGTAGGGGTGGAAATCGTGAAGGACGAAAAGCGCGCGCTCGGCGGAGTTAAGGACGAAGTCGAGGGCGCCGGCGGGGGTCTTCGTGGCGGCCGACTTCGTGTTCGTTTCGCCGAAGTCAACGGGACTGGCCAGCATGGGTTTGGGCCCGTCGAGGAGGTCGTGCTCGACGTGCGCCGCGTCGAAACCGCCGGAGCAGGTCCACGAGTAGACCTTCTTCTGCAGATCCGCGGCGATGCGCGCGATCATCCGCCCGACGCGCTCTTCTTCCCCCGAGACCAGGTAAAGCACGGGGTAGCGGGCGCGGATGTAGACTTTCAGGTCTTCGCGGAGCGTTTCGATCATCGGCGCGTCCTTTCGCAATCCCCGGGCCGGAGCGCCCGATACGCAAGTGATTACCATAGAAGGGGTTGCGAATCAATGTTGGAGGCGAAGGCGTGCGGGAGTGTACGAAGGGGACGCGGGAGAACGATTGAAGCACAATTTCTACAATATTTTCAACGACAGCACTTGACACTAGTATAATACAACGTTATGATGTTCAGGTCATGAACGAATCGACTCCCCACCCACCCGTCACTCCCTCCCGATCCTCTCGCCGGAAGGCGATGGCGGACTGGTTTATGGAAACCAGCAGCCTCGTCCTCGTGTTTCTGGTGTTCGAACCCGCACTGAAGCTTGCACGTCCGGATGATCCTGCGCCGCATCACTCGCTTCCGCTCTGGTACTATCTGCTGATGTCCGGATCTGCCCTGAGTTGTCTCCTCATCGGAATGAGACTCCACCGTGAACCCTGAGATCCAGATCGTCGTGACGTGCATCTCAATCCTCGTAATGCCCTTCGCGGCGCTGCGAGCCATCGAATGGTTCGAGGCCTGGCAGCTACGGCGCCGGGGTTCCGCCACTCACGACAAATCTCGACCCGCCTAGCGGCTCAGTTCGTCCAGCGCCTTGCGAGCATCTTCCGACCTGGCATGACCGCGACAGAGCCGAAGGAACTGTTCGAGAATGTCCCGGGCGCGCTCCTTCTCGCCACGTTCCTGGAACGCGATCCCCAGCCGGAACATCTCCTCTCCGGAATCGGCCTTTGACGTCACGGAGACGTGCTGGACGTGGGTAGCGTAGAGTTCCCACTCTTGTGTTCCGGGCACGGCACCCAGGTCGTCGGCCAGTTCCAGCATGGCGCGCAGCCTGAGATCGGAGTCCGGCGACTCGCAGGCCAGCCGGGCATCTTCCGCCGCTTCCTTCAGCCTTCCGCAAAGTCGGCGCGCCACGGCGCGGCGCAACCGAAGCGAGGGGGTGCCGGGGACAAGGAGCAAGGCACGCGAGAGGTCGTCGTCCGCCCCGGCTCCGTTGCGCAGCGCAATGCGGGCCTCGGCTCTCGCCTGCAGCGCGAGCAAGTCGTCCGGCGCCTTCGCGAGGACAGCTTCGGCGTCGGCCTCCGCGCCGGCGGAGTCGCCCGCGGCGAGTCGCGACGACGATCGATTCAGGCGGGCGGGCACTAACCCTGCGTCGAGCGCAACGGCCGCGTCGAAGTCCGCCAGCGCGCCTTTCGTGTCTCCAGAGAGGCCCTTTGCGACCCCGCGAAGATTCCGGTGCGAAGCCGAAAGCGCGTTTGCCTGCACCGCGCGGTCGAGGTCGGAAACGGCGCCAGCGACGCCGGCGGGCGCTTGCAGGAGCCGGATGTACGCTCGAAGAGCCAGGGCGTCGTCGCGAAATGGATTCAACTCAATCACCCTGTCGAGGTCGATGAGAGCCTCGGGAAGCTTCGCAGCCAGAAATGCGAGCGCGGCACGGGAGTGAAGCGGCATCCAGTCGCGGCCGGGAGGCGGGGGGATGGAGGCGGCGCGCGCGAGGTCTTCGGCGGCGGCAAGTTGGCGTTGCCGGGCGATGGAGACCGCTGCACCCGGCCCGCGGGACACAGGCTCGGCCTGGGCTTTGGTCCTGGCCTCCACGAAGAGATCCAGGCGGGCAAGTGCGAGTTCGTAGACTGCTTCCGGAAGATTTCCGGCGCGCGACAAGTCGGAAATGGCGCCGTCGTGTTCTCCGCGGAGCCGCCGGGCCCTTCCCCTCCCTGCGAGGGCTTCGGGGCAACCTTCATCGGCGGCCAGCGCCTTCCCGAACGCCTCAATGGCGCGGTCCAGCGCCGCTCGCAGATCCTCGGCGCGGCCCGTCATCATGCAGCGCTCGGCAATGTCCAGTTGCTCGCGCCCGGGGCGGACCCATTCGGCGGCGGCGGCACGGCGGGCCGAAGCGGCCTCTTCCTTCTTGCGCTTCTCCGCTTCGACGGCCGCCTGCCGTTCCCGGTCGGTTCGGTCCCCCGCGCCGGCGCCCCACACGACGGCGACGGCGGCGAGGCCCAGAACGGCGACGATTCCGGCGGCGCTGATAGCCGTGTGACGGCGGATCCAGGCCCCGGCGCGCTCGGCGGCGCCCGGGGGGCGGGCGACAATCTGGGATCCCGCCAGGTACCGGTCCAGGTCGGAGGCAAACTCCTCGGCCGATTTGTAGCGCCGCTCTGGCGCCTTCGCGAGCGCCTTGAGG
Organism: Planctomycetota bacterium; assembly: GCA_038060895.1. Classification (GTDB taxonomy): domain Bacteria; phylum Planctomycetota; class MHYJ01; order WSZJ01; family WSZJ01; genus WSZJ01. The sequence continues at coordinate 53,742 of JBBTCT010000029.1, read as the reverse complement.
CAGATCGTCTCCACGTCCATGGGGACCGAAGCGTTGATCTTCCGGGGCGAAACCGGAGACTCGCCCAGCACCGCGAGCACCGTCTTCATCGTGTCTGCCCTCTCGAAGGGCGGCCGATCGGTCAGCAGGTAATAGAGCACCGCGCCGAGAGAGAACACGTCGCTGCGGCCGTCAATCGCTTCCGGATCCCCCTGCGCCTGCTCCGGACTCATGAAGTTCGGCGTTCCCATGATCGTCCCGCTCTGCGTCAGGTTGCGCGTGTCGCCCAGGTGCTTGGCGAGCCCGAAGTCCATGATCATGGGATGCCCGTCCGCCGACAACGCCACGTTCGACGGCTTGATGTCGCGGTGCACCACGCCCAGGCCGTGCGCGTAGTGCAACGCCTTCGCAACGTCCCTCACGATTTCGATCCGCCGCCGAAGAGGCATCTCCGGCATCCGCCGCTCCAGCGAATGCCCCTTCACGAACTCCATCGTGAAGTACGCCCGCCCGCCCTCCATCCCCATCTCGTACACCGGCACGATGTTCGGGTGGTTCAGTTTCGCCGCGGCGCGGGATTCGCGGCGGAAGCGCTCCATATCCACGGGCGAAATCTCGGTGGAGAGCAGCATCTTCAGCGCGACCTCGCGGCCCAGGTCGTTGTCGCGCGCGAGCCAGACGACCCCCATGCCGCCGCGGCCCAGCTCGCGGAGGAGCGAAAATTTTCCGAAGCGCTTCGGGCCCTCGCGTGAATCCTGCACGTGGATCGTCGTAACACGGCGGGGCGCGGTTGGCGAGAGGCGGATGTTAGACTTTTCCGGGACACAACTGCGGAGAGGCATGGATGAAGCGACGGATCCTGGCAGGGGTTTTCTGCGCCGCCGCGCTGGCGGCCTGCGACAAGGTGAAGGAAATCCCGAACCCGCTTCCCGGCGGGAGCGGATCGAACAAGACGGCCGGGGACGCCACGTCTCCCACGGCGACGATTGATGCCTACAAGGCGGCAATCGCTTCCCAGGACTGGCAGAAGCTCTACGGCCTGCTGTCGGCCGAGTTTCAGAAGCAGGCAACCGCAGAAGTCGAGGCGTTGAAACGCGATCTTGCCGGCGGAGATGACGCGACCCGGAAATCGGCGGAAACGAAAATTCGGGGGCGCGGGATGAAGCCTGAGCAGTTTTCGCAGGGGGCCCCGGCGAAGCTCGCGGCGGAGTGGGTGGGAATGGAAATCATGAAGGGGAGCACACGGCTGCCGCGGGTGATCAAGGAAACCAAGGCGATCAAGCTGGAGAGCGGGAAGGCAACGGTCGATTATTTCGACCCGGAGTGGAAATCGGGAACGCTGCGCTTCGTGAAAGAGAACGGAATGTGGCGCTTCGCCCCCTGAACCCGTGACGGCGCGGGGCCGCGGGCGGCCCCGCGCTTCACCGGTCCCTATTCGCCCTCTCTCACCCTCACCTGCAGCCTTCCCTCCGGGCCTTCATCCGGCGCGAAGACCTTGTTCCAGAAGACGGTCGACTGTGAAAGTGACTCGCAGGTGCACGAGCGCGTAAAGACCTTGATCTTGTTCGCCTCGAACTCGCTGTCGTCGTCCACGAGGATCGGATTCGGGAAACCGCCGTCGTTCCGCCAGCCGAGGCCGGGCTCAGGGTCCGGAGAGTACTCCTGGTAGTAGATGTGTCCCGAGTCCGCGAACCAGACTCCCACGGCATCTCCGGCCACGGCGATGCCGCCCAGGTCGTAGTACTGGTCGATTTCAGGGGGCGTGCCGCCGATACCCATCTCGAAGGGCGGCTGGAACGCAGCGCCCGCGTTCGGCACGAAGGCGTCGCCGTCCGCTCCGCCGGACAGGCCTGCAACGTAAGCACGCGTGCGCATCTCGTCTCCCAGGCCGTCCATCTCCGAAATCGCGTCTTCGTAGAAGAACACGTGGACACGCGACGCCGGGTGGGCACGCTGCGGATCGTCTTCCGTCGAGGCCGGATCGAAAAACCCGACTTCCTCCCCGGGCGGCGTGATCGCGAGCGACAGCTCCCCGTACGTGTTGACCGACCTGTTCGGCACACCGCTTCCGATTTCAACGGCCAGGCCGCCGCCGGTCCTGCGTGCGAAGAGGCGGTGGTCGTTCACTCCTGCCGCGTCGAAGTGCTTTCTGTAGAACGCAACGCACTCGCCGCCGTCACCGGCGTCAGCGGCTACGAAGTCATTGTTGCCGAGGTTCGGGCCGAAGAGGGCCAGGAGGTCGTCCTGCAGGAAGGTCTCGAAGGGCGTCACGACCGCCGCGGGCACGACGCCTGGCAGGTCAAGGTCGGCTGTGAGGCGCGCGTGATGGACGGCGTCCTGCGTCGAATCGCTGACTTCGAAGAACAGGTTCACGACGTCCGGATCGGACTGGCACCCGCACCGGTACCCGAGGCCGCGCTGGAAGAGGAAGAATCCGGCGTCATTGCCGTCAAGGTCCGGGCTCAGGACCATCGGTGCGCTCAGCCTCTCCGAAAAGGCCGAATCCGGCGGCGTCCACGTTTCGCCGTCGAAGTAATGCGCATAGATTCCTGCGGGATCTCCGGCCGAGTCCACGGACTCGTAGGTCGCCAGCGCCGTGCCGTGGTCGCCGTTGAACGTGCATCGAAGCTCCCGCGCCCCCTTCCCGGAAGGACTGAACGCGCGCTTGTCGTCGGCCACGTTGCCGTCCTGCACGGCGGACCCGGGGAAGTTATCCGTCGTGAAAACGCCCCCGGCAGAGACAAACGTGTCTCCACTTTTCCTCCTGCGGCATCCCGGGAAGGCGACCAGCAGAACGAGGACGAACGAGACCGCTGTCAGTCGGACCATGTGTGTTCTCCAAAGGGGCATCTGGCGGAATGCCCGACACGCCCTGTAACCGGAAACCAGAAATCCATTGCGGCGATTCGCGATTCCGCCCGCGCTTGCCGCGCCTCCCCAGTCCCGCTATCGTCCCGCTGTGGCCGAACACGACACCAGCATCCCCGGCCCGGCGGACTTCCCCCCGACCGCGTGGAGCCGCCTCATCGACCGGCCCGACGCCGAGAGCGCCGACTTCCTGGCCACCCACTACTGGAAGCCCGCTTACCTGTACGTCCGGAGAAAGTGGCGAAGGTCCAACGAGGACGCCAAAGACCTGACGCAGTCGTTCTTTGCCGAGGCGCTGAGAAGCGACTTCCTCGCGAAGGCCGACCCTGCAAGAGGCTCGTTCCGGCGGTTTCTGAAGGCGTCGCTGGAGAACTTCCTGCGAAAGCAGCACCGGGATGCCAAGGCCGAAAAACGCGGCGGCGGGAAGCCGGCGCTGAGCCTCGACGACGTCGGGGAGGCCGAGGAGCTTGCTTCGCGGGAAGGCGACCCGGATTCGCTGTTCGACCGCGAATGGCTGGAGTCCATGTTCGAGCGGTGCCTGCCGCGGCTGCGAGACGAGTTCGCAAAGGAAGGAAAGGACGCCTACTACGAAGTGTTCCGTCGCTACGAAATCGAACGGCCGACGCAGGGCGGCACGACCTACGACGAACTGGCAAAGGAGTTCAAAATCTCGACATCGGACGTTCGCAACTGGCTCCACAACGCGAGGACCCGCTGGCGGAAGATCGTGCTCGACGAGATGCGGGAAACCTGTGAAAGCGCCGCAGACCTCGAGGCGGAAGCGCGGGCCTTGTTTCCAGGCTGATCGGCGCCGCGAGAAGTTAATCCCGCACATTCGTGCTAATCGGATCTTTCACGATCGGTTATTGCCCTCAGGGAGGGCCCAGGAAATGCCTCGATCCTGACCGATCCAGGAGCCCCACCCATCGCCTTTCGATGGAAGCGAGGCTCCAGATTGCTGAACACGCTCTTGAGGAAGTTCCGGACACTGCTTGAATTCGCGCAGACGGGATTTCACCTCGGTTCAAATCTCCGGTCACGCTGCTCGCTCGCCTGGATGCTCCCGCGCTTCAAGTGGGGATTGAAGCGTTGGAATCTGAACTCCCGTAAATTCGTCGTGAACATTCGCCTCGGACGCAAGCCTCAGTTGCTTCACCTGCGTCCGCCTGACATCTTCATCCTGAACGAGATTCACCGCGGAGATCCCTACTGGATGCCGCAACTGTGCGCGGATCCGCCCCGTCGAATCGTGGATCTGGGTGCACACATCGGCCTGGCGACGCTATGGTTGAAACGCAGGTTGCCCGCCGCCGAGATTCACGCCTACGAGCCGTGTGCTGAGAGTTTTCACCTTCTGTCGCTCAACACCCGGTTTCACCCCGGAATTTTTCTTCATCAGGCCGCCGTGGGCGAAAAGGCGGGAGTGTCGATGCTGCATGTCTACGAGGATTCGCCCGCCTCCAATTCCCTGGTCACCGACAAGCCGGAAGCCAGGAAGCGAAAGGTCGCCTGCCGGGTGTTCACGCTTGACGAGATCCTCGAAACGGCAGGTGGCGCCGTTGACCTGGTGAAATTCGACGTCGAGGGCATTGAGACTCCGGCATTTTCCCGTTCCCGGAGAATTCAGCAGGTCCCCTACATCATTGGCGAAATGAAGGCATCGCAGACCCGCGTCCTGGAATTCCTCCGGTTGTTTCCGGACCACCGGCACGAGTGCAAGCGCGTCACCAGGAGCACGAGCATGATCTACCTGTGGGCTGGTTCCCGTACCGAGGCCCTCGAGCGGGAGCTCACATCCGTCTCGTAGAATGCGAACCCATGCCCTCAAGCCTGCCTGACCACGTCTTCACACGCCTGCTTCGCCTTGCGGCGAGCGAAGACAGCGACGCCGGGTCGCTTGCGATGCCGCCCGACGCGTTTGAGGCGTGGAAGCGCGAGGGGCCGGCGTTCGGCAAGTTCGTGCTGCTGGAAGAACTGGGCCGCGGCGGCCAGAGCATCGTTCGTCGCGCCTGGCAGATCGACCTGCAACGCGAGGTGGCGCTGAAGATCGTCACGGGCCTGAATCCGGAGTCACGAAGGCGCTTCATGGAGGAAGCGCGCCTGGGCGCCCGCCTGTCCCACGCCGCCATCCTGCCGGTCTTCGAGGCCGGCGAGGAAGGTGAAACGCTGTGGCTCAGCATGCCCCGGATCATCGGTCCGACATTGGACCTCGCTGGACTGGACGTGGGCGGAGCCGTTATGGCGGTGGCCTCGGCTGCGCGGGCCGTGCAAGCCGCTCACGAGCAAGGCGTGATCCACCGCGATCTGAAACCGCGCAACATCCTGAAGAGCGCCGCGGGGATCCATGTCCTTGACCTGGGGCTCGCCAAGGCCCTCGACGGCGCCTCCAGGACAACCGCGAGCGGCGCAGCGCTGGGAACGCCGCACTTCATGTCGCCGGAGCAGGTCACGGGTGGATCCCTCACTCCGCGAACGGACGTTTACGCTCTCGGCGCGACGTTGTACGCCCTTCTGGCAAAACGCCCGCCCTACGAGACCACCGGCATGGATGCCTTCATCGCCGCGATGCGTCGCGACGGCGCGCCGGCGCTTCGCACTGTCGCCCCGGCCATCCCGATCGCCCTCGAAGCCATCGTGGCGAAGGCAATGGACCACGATCCTCGCCGCCGGTACGAATCCGCCGCCGCGCTCGCGGACGACCTGGAGCGCTTCTCCGCGGGTGAGCCCATCGCAGCGCGTCCGGCTTCCGTCGCGGATCGGGCCTCCCGCTGGACCCGGCGCAACCCGGCATTCGTCGCGACCGTCAGCACTCTTCTCGTCGCGCTGGCAATCGTCGCGACGGCGCGCGCACTCGGGTGGCCGCGCCGCGACTCCAATTCCCTGCAAGTGCCGGACACGCAGTCGGACCTTTTCGCGGATGCGATGGCCCTCACGGCGAAGAAGGAGTGGCGGCGCGCGGAGGCGATTCTGTCCCGGATCCTCTCAAGCGACCCGAAGCACGTGGACGCGCTTACGGAACGCGCCCGCTGCGCCATGGCGCTCGACAAGTACGAAGAGGCCGCAGGGGACCTGGATCTCGCGAATTCGATTTCGCCCAATGTCCCGCACCGCTGGATTCTGCGCGGAGAGTGCTCGATGTGGCTGATCCAGTTCCGCCGGGCCGAGGACGACTACTCGAAGGTGATTGAACTCGATCCCGAAAACGTGGAGGGCTGGGTCGGGCGCGCATCGGCGAGGCTCAAGCGGGACGACGCTCCCCGTGCGCTCGAGGATGCGGACGAGGCTGTGAAGCGGAATCCTCAACACGCCTGGGCGCACGGAGTGCGGGGGAAGGTCCTGAAATCACTCGGGAGAAACCTCGATGCCTTGAAATCCTATGACGAGGCGCTGTTGAGGTTTCCCCGGTACGGGAGCTGGCTGAGTGATCGCGGCCGGATCAAGCTGACGATGAAGGACTTCGCGGGAGCGCTGGCCGACCTGAAAGCGGGGGCGGCGCTTTCGGATTTCGAACGCGACCACAGCGTGGACGACATCAAGGCGGCCGAGCAGGGGCTGAAGGCCGCAAATCCCGAGTGACCTCAGCGGAAAGTCACGCGCCAGACTTTGAAGAACCCGGTGTCGGCAATCGCCTGAAGATCCACCTCCCCCAGCGACCGGACCGCTCCGCGTGCGGACGATTCGTCCGTCGCAATGACCGCGACGGCGACTTTCCGCGCTTCCGCCAGCCCGGCCGCAGACGGAGCGAATGTTCCGGAGAACCTTACGTCGAGAGCGCGCACGCCGTGAGCCGCGCGTGTCAGGGAAAGCAGGTCGGCGTCGTCGGTGAGGACGAGAACCGTGCCGCCTTTGCCGGATAAGGCGGCGGCCTCGACCGCCAGGTCCGGCCGGAACCCGCGATGGAAATACTGGTGGTAGAGGGAATGCGGCCGGGCGCCGGCAGGGGGAGCATCCGCGGTCGCTTCGCGCCAGAGCCCGACAACGACGGAGGCCGCGGCCAGCGCGACCCCCGCCCGATGCACGCCCGGCGTTCCGAGCCGGACGAACGCTTCCCGACTCAGGACTGCGGCCGCAGCGCAGAGGAGCGGAAGGGCAGGGACGAGGACACGGGGGTAAGGGGCGTGGGGCAGCAGGATCGCCGGGGCGAGGATTGTGGCGGCCGCCGCCGCCGCGAGCGCGAGGATCGCGACCGGCTCCGTGGAGGCGGGGGCGGCGCTCGAGCGAGCGCGACGGATCACGACCGCCAGTCCGATCAGGGCCGGAAGGGCGAGCCAGCCGAGGTCCTTCGCGATTGAGAAGAACGCGTCGGCCAGAAACCCGGCGCGGCTGACCTGCGGCGCAAATCCCGCGGCCTGCGCGCGGAGTTGCGGAAGGACGGCCGCATAGAAGAGGAATCCGGCCAGGGGAGCCAGCGCGAACACCGCGGCCTCACGGCGACGCCCAAGACGGACCGCGGGCCACGCCGCCCACGCGGACAGCGCCATCGCCGGGAACACGTTCGTCGGCAGGATTCCGACGGCAAACGCCACGCAGGCCGCGAAGAGCACAACCAGCGCCGTCCGCGGTTTCTCAATCCAGGCAACGGCCGCCCACAACGCCCCAGCGATCGGAAGCCACGACGGACCGTACCCGCGAAGTTGAAGAGCGAAGTTCTGTGTCACATGGAGCGACGCGAACAGGCATCCCGCCGCGGCGCCGAACGCGCTTCCTGCCATCCTCCGCACCGCGGCGGCGAGGATGCCCGCCGAGGCCGCGAAGCAGAGTGCGGGAAGAATGCGAAGAGAGAGGATCGACTCCTCCCCCGGCGTGCAGGCGCGCCAGAAGGCGAGCGCGGCGCTGAAGAGAACGTGATTGTTCGGGGCGTGGTAGTCGGTCAGCGCCTTCCCGGCGGACGCCGCGAAGACCTGGAGCGTGTACACCTCGTCATGCCAGGGCAGGTCCGCGAACCGTTCGCGCGCGATCGCCAGCGCCGCGACGGCTGGAAGGAGCACGGGCGCCCACCGCTTCAGCGGCGATGGAAGCGCCGGGGCGAGTCCGCCCTCGGCCGCGACGCGCGCCCCGACAGCGTCGCCGCGGTTCGGCGGCATTACGTGCCTTCCTGCCAGCGGGACGATTCCTGGCTCGCCGGACGACAAATCCCAACTCCAATCCCAACTGTCCTGGTCGTTTTGGAGTTGGGGTTGGGGTTGGGATTTGACTTCGCCGTACTTTTCCTAGACCTTTACCGCCGACTTACCGGCCTTTTTTTTTCCGATTCCCGCGATCTCCGCCAGCCGTTCCGCCATGTCCGTCTGCTCCCACGACCGCGACTCGTCCTTGATCCCGAAATGCCCGTACCGCGCGGTGGCTTTGTAGATCGGCCGGCGGAGGCGGAAGCGCTCGATCATCGCGCCGGGGCTGAACCTGAACAGGTCCTTGTTCTCCAGGAGCTCGCGAAGCTTCTCTTCGCTGATCTTCCCCGTCCCGAACGTGTTCACGTACACGCTGAGCGGCTCGCTGACGCCGATCGCGTAGCTCAGCTGGATCTCGATCCGGTCCGCGAGCCCCGCCGCGACGACGTTCTTCGCCGCATGCCGGGCCGCATACGCCGCCGTCCGGTCCACCTTGGTCGGATCCTTCCCGCTGAAGGCGCCGCCGCCATGCCGCCCCATCCCGCCGTAGGTGTCGCAGATGATCTTGCGCCCCGTCAGCCCGCAGTCCGCCTGCGGCCCGCCGTCCACGAACCGCCCCGTCGGGTTGATGTAGTACTTCGTCTTCTTGTCCAGCAGCTCCGCCGGGATCACGTGCTTCGCAATCTGCTCGATCGCGTCCGGGGTCAGCGTTTTCTTCACGTCCACTTCGGGCATGTGCTGAAGCGACAACACCACCGTGTCGATCCGCACCGGCACTTCCCCGTCGTACTCGACCGTCACCTGGCTCTTCGCGTCCGGGCGCAGGTACTTCATGATCCCCGACTCGCGCACTTCGGCCGCGCGGTTCATCAGCTTGCGCGCCAGCAGGATCGGCATCGGCATCAGCTCGGGCGTCTCGTTGCACGCGTACCCGAACATGATCCCCTGGTCGCCTGCCCCGAGATCCTTCCCCTTCTTCTCGTCCACGCCGACCGAAATGTCGGCGCTCTGCGGCTCCAGGCAGGTCAGCACTCCGACCGAGAAGCAGTTGAACGGGCTCGTCGGGTCCGTGTACCCGATCTCCTTCACCACCTGCTTCACAAGCTTCGGCACTTCTACGTACCCCTTCGTCCGGATCTCCCCCGCCACGATCGCCAGCCCGCTCTTCAGCATCGTCTCGCACGCCACCCGCGAGTGCGGATCCTGCTCGAGCAGGTTGTCGAGGACGGCGTCGGAAATCTGGTCCGCGACCTTGTCGGGATGGCCGAGGGAGACGGCTTCGGAAGTGAACTGGCGCAGGGCCTTCGGCATGGGATTTCTCCGTCGTTGGCTCGGGTGAAGGGGGGGCAAGGCTACCCCACGAGGCACGGGCGCGCCACCGAATTTGGCGGTTCGCGTCGGATCAGGGTCTGCCCAGGACCTCGCGGACCTTTGATGCCAGAGATCGGAGGACAGGACCAGGTGGAGCCCCGGCACGCGCTCGAACAGCGCCTGAAACTTGTCCGCTCCCAGGAATGGAACCGCTTTGGCCACCGTGAATCCCTCGCAGAACCTCGCCGGACCAGTCGGACTGGAGTTCAGCAGAAAATGAACATTCCCCGATCGCCGGGAATTTTACGCGAGTGGCCGGGGAAACGGCCGATTTTCCGGCGATGGCCCGCTTCGGTCTACCCGTACCGGACGAACTGCATCGCAGCGAACAGAATCCGCGCGGCGAGAAGCGCCTGCAGAAGGTTGCCCGCATTGTCCTCCAGCGCTTTCCAGGCGTCGGCGTCGCCCAGCGCCTTGCCCATCTCCGGCGGGACCTTCGCGGCCTCGATCAGCTTCTTCCCGCCCCACGGCTCGCGCGCCGGTATGAACCAGGGCGTCAGCGCGCTCGTGCCGAACAGGAACGACATGACTCCCGCGGACTTGAGCGAGGCCGGGATGTACCCGAGAAACCGGTCGCCCTTCGTCGCCCCGAGCAGAAGGTAGCCCGCTTTTCCGCGCGACTTCTCGATCGTGACCACCGGCTGGCCTTCGAGCAGGATCGAGGGCTCGTCCAGCCGGACGCGCATCGAATCCTCGCCCGCGCCGAACGCAACCTTGTCGTTGGAAAATTCGCTCCAGAAATCCACTTCTTTCATGGACACCCGCAATTCACCGCGCGCCTCCGGCGCAAACGCCCCCTGCGTCTCCAGCTCGCACCGGCCATTCCCAAGCTTCTTCGCCTTGCCGCCCTCGGCGAACCCGGAAGCGAGTTTTGCACCCTCGATCTCCACGAAAGCCCCCGTCCACTCGACCTTCTTGTAGGCCGTGGTGGCGAATTGTTCCTTCTGTATGAAGAGCCGGGACCAGTTCATGGGCGGGCAAGGATAACGGCGGGGCCGCGAACGCGCATCCATTCCGCTTGAAACGCCCTGCGGAGGGGCGGGGATTCCGCCCCTCCGCAGTCGAGCTACCTTCCGACGCTCCCGACGCCCGTCCCGTGACACATCGGGCAGATGTGATCGCCCTGGTTGGTACCGTTGATCGACCATCCGGACCCATGGCAGGAGCCACACGTATAGTCCAGCGGCCTGTCGTTGCCGCCGGAAGGAGTTGTCGAGTCCGACCCGCCACCGCCGCCGCCACCACCACCACCGCCGCCGCCGCCGCCGCCCGGGCTGAGAATGAGTAGCAGGAGGATCACGGCAGCCGCGACGAGCGCCGCTCCGATCCACAACTCGACGAATCCGCCGGAGAATGAAGAAACCGTCGCGGACGCGGCTTCCCTGGCTTCATAGTCCTTCTCTTCCTGCGCGGTTCCCTCGGCGCCTCCTGCGAATGCGACGTTGGACACCGGGTAAATCAAAGTCGATATCGACAGAACCATCACCATCGCGAGTCGCTTCATTGCTTTTCTCCTAAGGCCAGCGCCGGGACGGGCGCGGCGGGTTTTTGGGCGGGCGGGAAGACCACGAGCGTCACGAACCCCGCGGACCGCCACTCCGCGAGGAATCCATCGAACGAATTGCTGCGATAGCCGTGACCCGGATCGAGCGTCGCGACCAGCAACTTCTCCGGGTGAATGCCGACGACAACTTCAAAGTGGGCCAGCGCCCCGGCGGCAACCGGCTTGACCAACCCGACCACGACAGGCCTTCCGCGGCTGAGTTCCCGGACCAGATCCGGCAGGAACGACGCCAGAACGTAGGCGCGCAGGCCGTGGGCACGCGCAACTTCGCGAAGCGCCCCGGCGCTGATGCCGGTTCCCGGCTCGAGGTGGCACGCCTCCGAAATCGAACGGGCGTCCGCTTCGTGGCCCCAGTACCCGAGGACCATCGCCAGGGCGGCACTTCCGCAGTCGTTCGACTCTTCCTGCGCCACTAACCTCACGTCCCGCACCGCAATCCAGCCCTGCGCGGCCAGGTCGTCTCCTTCGAAGGTCTGGGCAGTCCCGCGATAGGAAGAACAGCCGGTGAGGGTTGCCAGGAAAGCCGCCAGGAGGAATCTGCTCATTTCGCTTGCGTCTCCGTATCGGCCCCGTGCCGACGAACCACAGATCAGGGGCCCGACGCAGTCGATTGAATAATTCCGGAAATTCGCTGCAGACCATCGCTTGATGGCTGCGCCCCGGGCAGAACCACCCCGCCGGGACCGCGCTTCCGCCTCGAGCCGTCGACCTTCTTCGCGATCAACTTCCGATACCAGCCGAGGATGGTGTCCGGCGAAACGATGGAACCGATCGCCTTCAGGACCTGCTTGCCGAGCTGCTTCCCTGGCTCCGCCAGCACCCGAAACCACCCACGCTGTCTCTCCTCAACCCTTGACCCGAAAAGAACTTACTGCGAAATGCGATCGCCGCCGAGCATTTGCACCCTATGGGCAGCAGGTGCGACCCAGGAGATCCGGATCCCCGTTGAGCCGGGAGGCCAGCGCGCTCGCGGGCCCCTGCTTCATGGTGGACTCGGATCCCCTTCTGGTCGCGTGTCAATTCTCCTGGAGAGCTCGTTGTCTACGGCAGGGCGTCGAGCGCCTCGACCAACGCCTCGTAGAGAATCGCCTGGGCCGAGGGATCAGTGACCCAATCCTTGCCCGCCGGTCCGTTGACGTCGAGGGCGCCCCGTAGCGGAAATCCGTCCGTACGCCTGAGGGCGTCGTTAAGGTTCGAGCGGGCCAGGGCGGGGTCTCCGGGGAGAGCGAGAAGGGCCTGCTCGAGGAGGTTGGTCAGGGCATTCCGGTGGCCCGGCGCCTTGAACTGGGGGGCTGACATTGCCGCGACGAAGTCGAGGGACTGCTGGATCACGGCCTGGGCATCCGGGGAAGTCGAGGGTTGATACACCTCCACGCCGGAGAGAGTCACGCCTCCGCCGAGTCCCCCGGCCACCAGGACGCGGCCGTCCGCAAGGAGGGCTGCGACGTGGGAGTACCGGGCGGAGCTCATGGAGGCGACGGGCGCCCAGCTGCCAGTGGCCGGATTGTAGACATCTGCGCTGGCGACAGAGTCGGGGAGCTCAGTGCCGCCCGCCAGGAGGACGGAACCGTCCGGAAGCGTGGTCGCAGTGGGGTGGTACCGCGCCGAGCTCATTGAGCCGGCGGACGACCAGGCGTTCGTCGCAGGATCCCAGGTCTCCGCGCTGGAAAGCGCTCCGCCGCCCGAGTTGATCGAGGAGCCGCCTGCTACCAGGACGTGGCCTCCGGGAAGAATGGTCGCCTTGTGACCCCAGCGAGGCACACTCATGGAGCTGGCTGGCGTCCATCCATCGGTCGATGGATCGAAAATCTCCGCGCTCGAAACGACTGCCCCGGAATCGCCGCCCGTGACCAGGACGCGGCCATCCGCAAGGAGGGTCGCCGTGTGGTGGTACCGGGCCACGGACATGGAACCGACCGCCGTCCACGTATTTGTCGCGGGGTTGTAGATCTCCGCTGTGGAAAGGTAGCTAACGCCGGCCCCGCCGGCTACCAGGACGCGCCCGTCCAGCAGCGCGGTCGCCGAGTGGACCCATCGGGGCGAACTCATGGACGCGGCGGCCGACCAGGCGTTCGTGGCGGGGTCGAACAGCTCCGCGCTGGCCTGGACTCCGCTGGCGCCGTCGCCGCCGGCCACCAGGATCCGGCCGTCGGGAAGCGCCGTGGCGGTGAAAGTGTACCGGGTCACGCTCATTGAGCCGGCAGCGGACCAGGCGCCCGTCGCGGGGTCGAAGACCTCCGCGCTGGCAAGGTACGCGCTGCCGCTGTGGCCGCCCGCGACCAGGACCCGGCCGTCCGGAAGCGCGGCCGCCGCATGGAAGGACCGGGGAACCCCCATGGAGTCTGCTGAAGACCAGCCGGTGGCCTGCGAGAAACCCGTCGACGAGGCCGCCAGCAGGAGAAACGCTGTTGCGAGGTTGGTTAGTGACAGGCCGATGACATTCATGTCCGTCTTCTCCTTTGCCACGCGAGGGCTTCGTGGAGCCCCCGGGGGACTCCTGAGAACTAATCCGGCGAGCCGTCCGCGCAAGTGAAGAATTCGGGCGGGAAAATGTGACTAATCGAGAAACTTCTTCAATCCCAGGTCGGAGAGAACTTCCTCGGGATCCCCGCAGTTCCGCCGGACGCTGTCGAGCAGGGCCTCCCGGAACAGCTTTCGCGCGGCCGCCACGCGGTTCCCGACGTCAAACACGCTGATGGAGAACTGCTTTGCGAGTTCCGCGTAGGCCGCCGATTCGCCGCGCGGCGGATTCGTCCGGGCACTGAAGACACGCCACGTTTTCTCCCTGCCGTCCGCCATCAGCGTCGCCCGGACCGATTCCATGGCGCCCGCGAGCAGCGCCGCCCGAAGCTCATCGTCCAACAGACGGCCGAATCGTTCTTCCTCAAGCGGCGCCTCGACGGAGGAGCCGAACTCATCCAGCGGCACATTCGGCCGCGAACCCCCGTGACGCAGGCGCTCCGCCTCGCACCAGTTGATGTAGTGGCGACGACAGGCGAGCTTCAGGAAGTTCTGAAAGCTCTTCTCGCGCTTCACGTTCTTCAGGAAGTCCTTCTCGATGAAGCGTGCGAAGAACTCCTGAGTGAGATCCTGGACGCGGCCGGCGCCGACGCGCAGCACTCGGCCGAAGAAGCGGTAAACGGGTTTGTAGTAGGACGTCAGCAGTTGTTTGCGCGCTTCCTCACGTTCCGCTCCCGATGCATCGCGGGCCCGGCGCACGAGGTCCCACGCGGTCTGCGGCCAGAACTTGCCGCCGGAAGGGCTTGGAAGCCCGGCGAGGTGGGAGGAGGGAACCCGGCGCGACATAGCCGGATGCTAGCGGCAGGGTGTCCGATTCGCGAGGAAACCGCGGAGATCCGCGTAGCATGTTCCGCGATGTCCACCACCAGCCGTGATGATCCACCAGGCTTCGACGCCGACTTCGACCTGGCTCGCCGCGCAGTCGAAGCGGGGCTGCTGACGGAGCAGCAGGTCGAAGCCGCGATGCTCGAGCAGGAAAAGAGCACGGGACGACGGCTCGCGGAATTCCTCCCGATCGCGCCGGAGGCGCTTCGCGATCTACGCCCACCGTCGGCGCGCGCTCTTCCGGCCGAGGTCGCCGCGGCGATGAAAGCCCCCGCGAATCGGTGCGGGGCGTACTGGATCCTGGCGAAGCTGGGGGAAGGCGGCATGGGCGAAGTGTTCCGCGCGTGGGACGGGAGGCTGGGGCGATGGGTCGCGCTGAAGCTTCCGAAGAAATTCGAGAGCGGCGAAGCGCGGGCGCGGTTCCTGCGGGAGGCGGGGATGGCGGCGGGCCTGGACCATCCGAACATCGCCAAGGTCTTCGAGGTGGGCGAGGCCGACGGGAGACCCTTCCTCGCCATGCAGTACATCGACGGCCGGACGCTGGAAGCGGCGGCGCGGGGAGCGGGTCGCGAGCGGGTGCTGGAGTGGGTGAGGCAGGCGGCCCGTGGCATCGGCGCGGCCCACGCGGCCGGGATCATCCATCGCGACCTGAAGCCGACCAACGTCATGATCGATGCGCAGGGCCACGCGTACGTGCTCGACTTCGGCCTGGCGAAAGCGACGGACGTCGGCGATTCGATCCCGGGCGGATCAAGAATCGTCGCGGGGACGCCCAACTTCATGTCGCCGGAGCAGGCACAGGGGCGAAGCGACGCGCGAAGCGACATTTACGGCATCGGCGCCGTGCTCTACGACACCGTCACGGGCCGCCCGCCGTTCGTGGGCGAAACCACGGCCGAGATCCTTCTCCAGGTGGTGGACCGCGAACCCCTGGCGCCGCGCAAGCTGGACCCCGGGGCTTCGCGGGACTGCGAAGCGATCATCCTGAAGTGCCTCGAGAAGGACCCGGCTCGCCGCTACCCGGACGTGCCGGCGCTTCTGGAGGACCTGGACGCGTGCCTGAAGCGGGAACCGCTCCGGCATGCGCGGCGCCGGACGCCGCTGTATGTCCTCGAGAAGAAGATCCGGCGCCATCCGGTTCCCTGGTTCCTGGGAGCCCTCGCGGTGGCTCTTCTCATCACGGGCGGCGCTTTCGCCATCGCCTGGACCCTGTCGCCGGGAACGCTTCGAATGAAGATCTCCCCTTCGGGAGCGACGGTCCGGATCGACGGAAGAGCCTGGGTGGCTGGAGAGGGGCCGCTGGTCATCGACCTGGCGGCCGGGGTCAAGGAGCTGCGGATCGACGCACCGGGGCACGAGTCGCAGGTGATTCCGGTCCTGGTCCGCCGTCGTGCCGCTCAGGATATTCGCGTCGACCTCAAGCACGACCAGGGCGTGCTCGACGCCACCGCGGCGCCGGCGGACGCGGCGATCAAGGTGGACGGCACGGACTACGGCGCCCGGCTCCACCGTCTTCCGCTCGACACGGGCCGGCACGAGCTCGAAGTATCCGCGCCCGGCAGCTTCGATGCGCGGCGCACCGTCGAAATCCTCCGCGGTGAGACGGCGCGCGCGGACTTCGCGCTCGACAACGGCGAACTCTGGCGAATGAGTGATGAAGCGATCCAGTCCGGGTGCCGGGTGGTTTCGCTTCCGGACCTCGATCGCGACGGGGCGGACGACATCGCGATGGAAGAGCTGACGGCTGTCGTGATCCTGTCCGGGGCCTCGGGAAAGGTGCTTCGCCGCGAGACCGTGAGCGACACGCCGCAGTGGAACCTTGAGCTCATGGACCTGGGCGGAATGAAGGCTCTCACCTGCCGGTCGGACTCGGCATCGGGGCTGGGCGTCATTTTTCTGGGCCTGTCGGACGGCTGGGAAACGCGAAAGACCGTCGTATGGAAGGAGCCCGGCGCGACGCGGCAGGGCGCGCGGGCCGCAAGAATCGATCCCTGCGAGGACCTCGACGGGGACGGCGTCCGGGAAGTGATCGCGGGCGGGCGGGGCGGGAAACTCTGGATCCTGAACGCCGTCACGGGCCAGGCCGGGCCTTCCGTCGAGCTGGGAGACCCGAAGCTCTCGATCCAGGTCGTTCGGGCCTGCGGCGCCATCGCCGTATTTGCGGGAACCACTCACGAGGGAGAGCTTGAGCCCGGCCCGCACCTCCTCGGCGCGGTTTCCCTGGCCCAACAGAACCGGCGATGGTTCCGGGCAGGGTCTTTCGAACAGGTCTCCCCGGTCGTCGTGGACAAGTCAGGGCTTCCCTGCCTGCTCGCCGCGACGTCCGATGCGTGGGAACTCATCGACGGCATCACCGGCGCCACGCGTTTCCGCATCCCGCTCCCGGCCGCGAACCTTCTCCCCTGGGCCGTGGACCTCGACGGAGATGGCCTCTGCGACCTGCTCTGCGGGATCTCGGAGAAGCGGTTCGCAGCGCTCAACCCCTCGGACGGAAAAGCTCTCTGGGAGCTCCCCGACGGCGGATGGCTTGACCATTGCGTCGGCCCCGGTCGATCGCTTCTCCTGCTCTCTCCCGAGGGCATCCGTTGCGTGAACGTCGCGGACGGCCACACGCGCTGGAGAGTGAAGGGAACGTTCGCGAAGGTCCTCGCGGGCGACCTCGATCGCGATGGTTCACCGGAAGTACTGGCAGGCGGAGCGGGCGACGGACTCCGCTGCCTCTCCGCGGACGGAAAGCCCGCCTGGACGCTTCGGCTCAAGGGCTCGCCGTTGCCCCTGGCCCTGCTCGGAACGGGCGAAGAATCGCGGATCGTCTTCGCGAGGGGATCGTCGTTCATCGGGGTCGCACGGACGCCGCGCGTCCTCTGGCGCGCAACGGCAATGGGTCCCCTGCTTGCCCCTCCTGTCGTGGCGCGCTTGCGCGACGGGCGCCAGGTCGTCGTCCAGAACGGCGACTGGGGCGAAGCGGCCAGCCTTCGCGCGTTCGACGCCTGCACCGGCGACGTCTTGTGGTCCGCCGCGCGAAGTTCCCCGCCCAACTTTCCCGCGGCCGTTGCGGACCTCGACCGCGACGGCGAGGATGAGGTCGTGGCCTGGATGCAGTCCGCGCTTCGCGACAGTATGGAGCTGCAGATCCTCGCGGCCCGCGACGGCGCGGCCGGCCGGCATTGTTCGGCGCCTCCCTATACCGATGGGTACTCGGTCCCGGTCGTGGCCGACCTGGACGGCGACGGCGTCCCGGACCTCGCCGTCAATCGCCGGCTGGCCTCGGACGAAGTTGCCTTCTCGGGAAAGACCGGGGCCGTGCTCTGGCGACGCGACCTCGGCGGCCAGAGCTGGGGCGGTGCGGCGTGCGCCGACCTCGACGGCGATGGCCACCCGGACCTCGTCGCTCCCGCCGATGGACAACCCCTGCGCGCCCTTCGCGGAACCAACGGCGCCGTGCTTTGGGAACGCGCATCGGGAAGCGGATCGCGCCGTGCCCCGGTTCTCGCCCCGTTGAATGACGACGCCACCGCCGACGTCGTCGCCGTGACGGACGATGGCGAACTCCTTGGACTCGACGGGCGCAGCGGAAGCGTCATCTTCTCGTTGAAGTGCGACGGGCATGGCGCCCCGACGATCGCTTCGACATCGCCCGGGCACGCCCTGATTCTCGTTCCGCGGGGAGAACGCGGCCTGACCGCCTTCACCTGGCCCGGCCTCTCCTCCGCATGGAGCCTGACGGCGGAAGTAGAAGCGGCGGCCGCCACCGGCGACCTGGATGCGGACGGCCGGCCCGAAGTTGTCGTCGCGACGCTCTCCGGCGCCGTCGAGGTTCTCGATCTCGAGACGGGACGGAGGCTGTGGTCCCACGCCCTTCCAGACGCAGGATGCCTCGCCACGCCCGTGCTTCGGGACCTCGACGCCGACGGCGTCCTGGACATCCTGGTGGCCGACCGGGCCGGGACGCTTCGTGCGATCAGCGGCCGGCCGACCTGCGCTTCCCGCCGCTAATCGCTTACGGCCGGGCGGCCCTGGAGCACGCCCTCAATCGCCGCGATGTTCCGGGCCGTGGCGCCGGACTTTCCCTGAAGAGCGGCCCGCGCACGCTCCCCCATCGCGGAGGCGGATGGGCTGTCGCGGAATAGCTTTTCGAGCGCGGGCAGGAGTGACTTGTCGTCGGGAACCTGGGCGCAGGCTTCCGAGGACTTCAGAAGCGCTTCTGCCTCCCGGAAATTCTCCATGTGCGGGCCGAAGACCACGGGTTTGCCCATCGCGGCGGGCTCCATGATGTTCTGGCCGCCGCGAGAAGTGAGGGAGCCGCCGACGTAGGCGACGGTGGCGAGGCCCCAGAGGGTGCGGAGGTCGCCGACGGTGTCGACGACGACGACGGCGTCGGCGGGTGGGGACTTGAGGCCGTCGATTTCCGTCTTGCGGATCGTCTCGAAGCCGGCCTCGGCGGCGATCGTGGCGACGTCGGGGCCGCGCTCGGGATGTCGGGGAACGAGGACGAGGCGGAGCTCGGGCCGCGTGGCGCGCAGTTCCTCGAAGGCGTGCAGCAGGATCCGCTCCTCGGGATCGTGAGTGCTGCCGCCGACCAGGATCGGGGCGTCGGGCGCGATGCCGAGCTTCGTCGCCAGCGCGGCCTTCACCTCCGCGGTCGGCGCTTCCGGAAGACCGTCGAGCTTCATGTTACCTGTCACCGAGACGCGGTCCGGCTCGAAGCCGGCGGCCTTCGCCCGCGCCGCGTATTCCTCGTTCTGGGCGAGGAAGCGGGTGACGCTCCGGAACGCGCCGCTGATCGGGAGCTTCGCGTAGCGGCGGGCGCTGCGGGCGCTGATCCGCCCGTTGATCACTACGACGGGGACGCCGCGGCGGCGGCAGGCGCGGACGAAGTTGGGCCAGACCTCGAGCTCAATGAGCGCGACCGCGGTGGGGCGGATGCGGCGAAGCGCGCGCGCGACGCACCAGGAGAGATCGAGCGGCCACTGGATGACCGCAAGATCACCGAAGTTTTTATTTGCAATCTCGCGCCCCGTCGGCGTGAACGCGCTCACCACCACGTCCCAGTCCGGGTGCGCTTTGCGCCAGGCTGCGATGAAGCCCTTGGCGAGGAGGATCTCGCCGACCGAAGCGCCGTGGACCCAGAGGCAGTTTTTCTCGCCCACCCGCCGGGAGACGTCTCCCAGGCGCTCACCGAGGTGCCGGCGCCAGCGGCTGGAGACGAGTAGCGCCACGATCCAGAAGGGCGCCGTGAAGAGGAGAGCCAGCAGGTAGAAGAGATCGAACACCGGTCGGGAGAAACCTCGAACGGGGAGCAGGGCGAATCCGGAGAACCGGGGCCGCACATCAAGTACTTAATTTATAATTATAAATTTATAATTATAAATTGTAAATTAGTCTTTGAACGCCGCGCGCTGCCGTTTCCCTACTCCTTCTCTTCCTCCTCATCTTCTTCCTTCCCTTCCCCGCCCCCCACAGGCGCCGCTTTCTTCCCGTGGCACTTCTTGTACTTCTTCCCGCTCCCGCACGGGCACGGATCGTTCCGCCCGACCTTCGGCCCGCTCGCCACGAACGGCTTTGCCTTCTCGTCCGGCGGCGGTCCTTCGCCTCCCGCCTGCTCCGTCCGCACCGCCGCGTTCGTCGCGTCCGCCTTCGATTCGCTCGTGACCTTGTACCGCTCCTTCTCCAGCAGCCGCTCCTGCTCCTCCTTCTTGATCTGCACCTTGAGGATCAGGTCCGTCACCTCTTCCTTGATCGAGCCCAGCATCCCCTCGAACTGCTCGTACCCTTCCTTCTTGTAGGCGATCTTCGGGTCCATCTGCGCATACGACCGCAGCCCGATGCCGCTCCGCAGCTGGTCCATGTTGTGCAGATGATCCTTCCACTTCTCGTCGATTTTCATCAGCAGCAGGTACCGCTCGAGCTGCCGCATGTTGTCCGCGCCGATCTCCTTCTCCTTCGCCTCGTACACCGCCA
Organism: Planctomycetota bacterium; assembly: GCA_038060895.1. GTDB lineage: Bacteria > Planctomycetota > MHYJ01 > WSZJ01 > WSZJ01 > WSZJ01. The sequence goes on along the minus strand of JBBTCT010000029.1, from coordinate 33,546 downwards.
TCACGCGCTTCGTCAGCTCCTCCTTCACAACGTGATCCGGGCTCTCGGAGAGCTTCTCGGGGATCTCGGGGACCTCAAACCGCGTCTTCAGGAATTCGCCCAGCGCTTTCCAGTCCCACTCTTCCTTGGAGCCCGTCGGGAGGAAGCGGTCCATGACTTCGCTGACGCGTTCGTCGAACATTTCGACGATCTGCGCCCGCATGTCCTTCCCTTCGAGGATGTCCTGGCGCTGCCCGTAGATGATGTGGCGCTGCTCGTTCATGACCTTGTCGTATTCGACGAGGTTCTTGCGGATCTCGAAGTTCCGGTCTTCCATTTTCTTCTGCGCGCGGCCGATCGCGTTGGAAACCATCGTGCTTTCGATCGGCTCGCCCTCGGTCATGCCGAGCCTGAGGAGGACGGCGGACACCCACTCGGGAGCGAAGACGCGCATGAGGTCGTCCTCGAGCGCGAGGTAGAACTGGCTCGACCCCGGGTCGCCCTGGCGGCCGCAGCGGCCGCGGAGCTGGTTGTCGATGCGGCGCGCCTCGTGGCGCTCCGTGCCGAGCACGTGCAGGCCGCCGATCTCGGCGACACCCTTCTCCAGGATGATGTCCGTGCCCCGGCCCGCCATGTTCGTCGCGATCGTCACCGTGTCGCGGTACCCCGCGCGCGAAATGATCTGCGCTTCCTTCTCGTGGAACTTCGCGTTCAGCACCTCGTGCCTCACGCCCCGCTTCTTCAGCATCGTCGCCACGATCTCGCTGTTCTCGATCGACGTCGTCCCGACCAGGATCGGCCGCCCCGTCTCGTGAATGCGGCAGATCTCCTCGATCACCGCGTCCCACTTTTCCTTCTTCGTCCGGTAGACGATGTCCGGCATGTTGTTGCGGATCAGCGGACGGTTCGTCGGGATGGTCAGCACCTGCAGCGCGTAAATCTTGTCGAGCTCCATCGCCTCCGTGCTCGCCGTCCCCGTCATGCCTGCGAGCTTCTTGTAGAGCTTGAAATAATTCTGAAGAGTGATCGTCGCGAGCGTCTGCGACTCCTCGCGGATACGGATCCCTTCCTTCGCCTCGACGGCCTGGTGCAGCCCGTCGCTCCACCGCCGCCCCGGCATCATGCGGCCGGTGAATTCGTCGACGATGATGACTTCACCTTCCTTGACGACGTACTCCTTGTCCACGCGGTACAGGTTGTGCGCCTTCAGCGCCTGCTCGAGCAGGTGCGGCCACTCCAGGTTGTCGCCCGTGTAGAAGTCCTCGACGCCCAGCAGCCGCTGCGCCTTCTCAATCCCCGCCTCCGTCAGCATCACGAGGTGCTCCTTCTCCTTCACCTCGTAATCGACGCCCGCTTCCAGCCGCCGCGACACCCGGTCCGCCTGCGCATACTTCTCCGCGCTCTCCTCCGCCGACCCGCTGATGATCAGCGGCGTCCGCGCTTCGTCGATCAGGATGTTGTCCGCTTCGTCGATGATCGCAAACGCCATCCGCCGGACGATTTCGCCGTCCACTTCGACCTTGATGTACCGCTGCACCTGCTGCTCGCTGCTCGACTTCATGTTGTCGCGCAGGTAGTCGAAACCGTAGTTGTTGTTCGTCCCGTACGTGATGTCCGCCCCGTACGCCTCCTTGCGCGTGCACGGGCGCAGGCACCGCATCTTGTTCTCGGGGTCGTTGTTGAAGCTCGAGTCGAAGCGGTAGGCCTCCTGGTAATCGTGCTGGATGATCCCGAGGGTGAGGCCCAGCATCTCGTAGACCGGCCCCATCCACTGCGCGTCGCGCCGCGCGAGATAGTCGTTCACCGTGATGAGGTGGACGCCGTTTCCCTCCAGCGCGTTGAGCGCCGCCGCCGTCGTCGCAACCAGCGTCTTGCCTTCGCCCGTCACCATCTCCGAGATCATGTGATTATGAAGCGCCCATCCGCCGATGAGCTGCACGTCGTAGTGGCGCAGCCCGATCGATCGCCGGCTCGCCTCGCGCGTCGCCGCGAAAACCTCGGGCAGGATGTCGTCAAGGGTGTCGTGCTTCTTCAGGCGCGCCCGGAATTCCGCCGCCATTTTCGGGAACGCGGCGTCGGGAAGCGCCCGGTACTTCTTCTCGAGTTCGTTGACGCGCTCGACGATCGGCAGGACCTTCTTGATCACCCGCTGGTTGTGCGACCCGAAGAGCCGCGAGAGGAACTTGTTGATCCAGTTGGCGAAGGATTCGAAGGACAGGCTCATGGTGTGCGGGGGCCGAATGGAGGAAGCGGTCAATGTAGCGGGGTGCGCGGGATGCCGCAAGCGTCGGGCCCATCCCGGCCGAACGAGCGCAAGTGTCGAATTGCAAGAGGGTAAGGACGAAACACGGGAGACTCTCCCGAAAGCGATTGCCGCCAATCCGGCAGGTCGTCCCTTACTTCGCTTTCAGTTTCACGATCGCCGTTTCCGCCGCGGCCCTCTCCGCGTCGCCAGCGGCGGTCATCCGCACGACCTGCTCGTAGGCTTCGATCGCGCGCTCCTTCTGGTTCTTGGCGCGGTAAACGTCTCCCAGCTGCCGCCAGATCCGGGCGTTCCGCGGCTCCGCCCGGGTTCCATCGACGGCATCGAGCAACGCAGCTTCCAGGTCTCCCTTTTTCATCATCAGGCTCGACCGCCGGTAGTAACCCTCGGAACTCCTGGGCGCGTCGCGGATCAGCGTCTCTGCGTCCGCCATCGCGCCCTCGACGTCTCCTGCGAGTTCGCGGTACCCGGCTCGCAGAACCAGCAACTCGACGGCGCCCGGGCTGGCGTCGAGCGTTTTCGTCATCGTTTCGGCCGCCTCGCGATTGCGGCCGGCAAGCGACAGCTGGGCGGCCTTCGCGATCAGCGCCTCGAGGTTCTTCGGCTCGAGCGCCAGGGCCCGGTCCAGGTCCGCAATGACGGCTCCTTCTTCGATCGCCACGCCGGTCGCCCTCATCGCACCTTTGATCCTGGCGCGGGCGATGAGGGCATCGACCATCCGGGGGTTCACCTCGAGGATCGCCTCGCAATCCTCCATCGCCCCGGAGAGCTGGCCCGTCCCGAGCCGCGCGCGGGCCCGCACCAGCAGCATCCCCACGTCTTTCGGCCAGGCCTCGAGCACCTCGGTCGCGTCCGCTATCGCCTCCTGCTTCGCATCGTGGGAGGCGCTGATCAGCGCACGCAGGCGAAGCGCTTCCGGTAGCCCGGGAGAAATTCGAAGCGCACGGCCGCAGTGCTCCGTCGCCTCGGCCTGCTTCGCGCGACGGAGGCACGCAGTCCCCAGGACGACTTCGGCTTTCGCTTCCATGCTGTTGATCTGAAGCGCCTCTTCGGCATCGGCAACGGCTTCGGCATCGCGGCCGAGGCTCAATTTGGCCATGGCGCGCAGGGCCAGGGTCTGCGAATCCCGCCCTCCCATCTTGAGAGCAATATCGGCGTCCTTGATCCCTTCTTCGTACTCGCCGGAGTGGACGTGGACCCAGCCGCGGATCCGGTACGACTCCGCGTCGTAGGGCGACAGGACGATGGATCGCTCGCAGTCGGCCATGGCGCCGGACCGGTCGCCGAGGGACGAGCGGGCATACGCGCGGACCTGGATCGCATCGACGCGGCCCGGATCCATCTGGACGGCGGCCTCGGCGTCCTCCAGCGCGCCCTTGGGGTCTCGCCTGCGCTGTCGCACTTCGGCGCGGTAGACCAGCGCGAGCACCATCTGGGGGTCCATGCGAAGCGCGTCGCTGCACGCGGCCTCGCACTCTTTCTGTTTCCGCTGTCCGAAGTAGACCAGGGCGGCGACGAGGTGTGCGGCGGGATCCTGGTTCGCGGCGGCGACGTCGGCGAGTGCCTCGTCATAGCGGTAGGTGTAGCTGTAGCTCCAGGCCCGCGCCGTGAGGAGGTCGATGGATCCAGGAAAGAGCGCGACCGCGTTCTTTGCGATGGCGAGAGCCTCCTCGTGCTCACCCTCGGACCGGCGTTCGACCCAGCAGGAAAGGAGGAACATCGGGTCCCACGGACGGGCCGCGCGAGCGCGGCTCCATTGCTCCCTGCATCGGCGCGGATCAGCAGACCCGAGAATCCACTCCATGTCGGCGGCCAATGGGTCGTCTGCCGCCCAGGCGACGCTTCGCGCGGCCGTCAGGGCGCCGCCGTCGTCGATGGCAAGCAGAGCGCGCACGGCGCCGCGCCACGCGGCGGCCAGCGCCGGTTCACCCGCGCGGGGCGGTCCGTCCGCGAGCAGTCTTGCCACACGGCCGGGAGCGGCGGGGTCTGGAGCCGGAAGCGGTGTCGTGGGCGTCCCGGCGGGAGAGCTGGGCGCCGGGAACAGGGAAATCCGGTAGGAAGCCTCGGGACGATCGGGGCGCGCGCGACCGAGTCCGCGCGGTCCCCAGCACGAGAAGATCCAGGAAGACAGGTCCGCGCGGATCACGAGCAGGGGCGTCATGATCGGCCGGCCCTCCGCGTCGCGCGGCAGGCGGGAAAGGTCGCCGGGCTCGAAGAGGGTCGCTGCGTCTTCGAGCAGCCGCAGCGCGGAGGCGTCCCCGGGTCTCACGCGAAGCACGGCCTCGATCGCGGCCAGCGCCGCTGAAAGCGGCTTGTCCACCGTGGCGCGGACGGGTTGAGGCGCGCTGGCCGCCTCCTGGGCCCCACGCAGGGCAAGACGGGCTTCCTTGAGACGCTTGTCGGCCTCCAGCGCGGCGTCCGCCGTGCTGCGGGCCCCCGACAGCAGCGCGTCGCGCGCGGCCACCGCAGCCTCCAGACGTCTGACCGCATCCGCCACCCGCGCATCCTTCGGGTCGGCTGCGGCCGCCGCCCGTGCGCGCTCCAGCGCCGCCTCGAGTCTGCCCTCCGCTTCGGCGCGCGCGGATTCGGCCAGCGCCTCGCCGGCGCCGGTCGGACCGCCCTTGCTCTTGAACGCAATGGCAACGACGGTGACCACCACCACCGTGATGGCCACGGCGACCGCGATAACCGCGCCCCTTCGCTTCGGCGCCGCAGGCTTCCGGTCGAGCCATGCACCCAGCTCTGCCGCGATGGCCGCTGCGTCGAGCTGCCCGTCCCGAGCGCGCAGAAAAATCCCGGCCAGCGCGCCGTCGATCACGATCCTCCCCTCGCTGCTCGCATCTCTCGTCGTGTCGCCCTTCACCTGCGACACGCTCGTCGTGTCCCCCGAAGTCCCCGGCGCCGCCTTCGTCGTCGGCCCGCCTCCCGGCGCCGGCTGGCCCGTGAGCTCGCAGAAAACCCGCCCGAGCCCGCGCGCATCTCCAGCCGCGTCCCCCTCTTCCAGCCCGAACTCCGTCACCTTCACCTCGTGCACCCATCCGCCTTCGCCCTTCGGGCCTCGGCGGACTTCGTCCGCATTCTCCTTCCGGCTGCTTACAAGTACGTTTCCGGCCGTCACCCGCCCGTGCACCAGCCCCTTCTCATGCGCCCCCGCCAGCGCTTCCGCACACTCCTTCGCTACCCTCGCCAGCGTCCGGCCGTCCTGCCACGGGAGGTCCTTGACGGGAAGAGCTTCGAAGTACGGACGCGCGTACCAGAGCTGGCCGGCCTCGAGCCCGCCCCCTGCCGGCGGGACGATCCGCGGATCGGCGGCCGCGCGCGCCTTCTTGCCCGCGGCGAGCACCAGTTCCTTCGCACCCGGAGCCGGCCGCGGCCACACCCGCAGCGCAAGCCACGCCTGCTTCTCCGGGTCCCACGCCTGCCACAGGTCGTGCGAGACGCCCGCTCCCAGGCGCTTGGACAGCTGGAATTTTCCGAAGCGTTCGCCTCCGCCCTCGCGCGCCAGCTCGGACGGCATCGGAAGCGTTGCGTCGGTGCGGGGAATGATCTTGGAAGGGTCCTGGGGCATATTTCGGGAGCTCGTGGGGCGACTGGGTTGATTGTGGAAGTTCGCTCTTCCGGGAAGTGCCCCGTGCCTCGTGTCTCGTGCCTCGCGAGAAAAGTCGCACCAGGCACAAGGCACCAGGCACGCCTTCATGACCTCCGGAAACAAGCTTGACGTTCCACTAGTGCCCCCCCCAGGCAGATGATACGGGAATCGGGGTCCCGCGTAATGCGCGACTCAACCTCAGGCCATGGCCTGGACCAGCGCGGCCCCCGCCGCCCCCGCGGCCAGCAGCCAGACGGCCGCCTTCCCGCAGCCTGTCTTCTTCGCCGCGATCGGCGCGGCCGAGGCCGGCGGGTTGTCGAGCAGCCACGCGTCCAGTGCTTCCGCCAGCTCCGTCGCCGTCTGGGGACGCTTCGCCGGGTCCTTCTCCAGCGCTTTCATCACGATTGCTTCGAGCTTCGGGTCGATCGAAGGATCGATTGACCTCGGCCTCTGCGGCATCGTCTCCTGCACCAGCCGAAGCCCTTCGAAAATGTTCTTCGACTCGAAGGGCGGCTTCCCGCAGAGCCTGTCGTAGAGCGTCGCGCCGAGCGCGTAGACGTCCGTCCGGTGATCGACCTCGCGCCCCGATGCCTGCTCCGGCGACATGAACGACGGCGATCCCATCACCGTCCCCGGGATTGTCAGTTGCGTGCTGGCGTCGCTCGGCCGCGCGATCCCGAAGTCCATCACGAAGATGTGGTGCGTGCAGCCGTCGATCGACTTCGCATTTCCCCCCGGCTTCGGCTTGCTCTGTACCATGAAGTTCTCGGGCTTCAGGTCGCGGTGCACCGTCCCCTTGCCGTGCGCATAGTCCAGCGCCCGCGCCGCGTCCCGCATCAACTCCACCGAAATCCGCCGGCTCGTCCGCGGAAATGCGCGAAGCGTGTGCCCCGCGACGAACTGCATCGCGATGAACCACATCCCCTTGTCTTTCCCCGCATCGAAAATCCGCGTGATGTTCGGGTGGTTCATACCGCTCGCCACCTGCGCTTCACGCACGAACCGCGCCAGCTGCGTCATGTCGTTCGAACGCAGGATCTTGAGCGCCACCCATCGACCTTCCTTCTGGTCCCACGCCTTGAATACTTCCCCCATCGACCCCGTCCCCACCTTCTGGATCTTCACGTACCCGCCCAGGTGCGCGCTCTGGGAAGCGGCAGCGACCTCCGGCGGCATTGGCCTTCGCGAAGCCGTGACGCCGCCCGGCTGCACCGACCTCGGCGTCCCGGAGGCGGACACTCTCTGGGGTCCGCTGGGAGAAGCCGCCTTGTGCTGAGCGGTCGGCTGCCTTACGGCGGGGCGGGCTCCCGAGGCCGGCTGCCCTTTCAACGGGGTCGCCTGCCTCGGAACCGGAGTCGCCGGCCCCCCGCGCTTTGGAGCGTTCCCGCCCCCCACGACCACCGGCGGCACCGTCACCGGCCGCGACGCCGGCATGCCCGGCCCGGAGCTGCGCGGCGTGCCCTGCGGATTGCTGGGAGGGTTCGGAAGCGGGCTCAAGGCGCGAAGTGTAACACGGTGCCGCGCTCAGTGAAGGCAGCGGCGGCTTACCACCCCGCGCCCGGGAGGACGATTTTTTCGCCGAAGATCCGCTCGTAGTCCCGCAGCGCGTACCGGTCGGTCATCCCCGCGATCCAGTGCGCGACGACCAGCTCGCGCTCCTTCTCACCGGCCGTTTCGAGCTTCTCGCGCTCGAGCTCCGGCAGCAGATTCGGCTCCTTCAGGTAACGCAGGTAGAGCGCCCGGATCACTTTGGAGCCGACGCCGCACGCCTCCTTCACTTTGTCGGACAGGTAGTACTTGTCCATCAGCAGTCCGCCCAGCTCCTTCTGCTCCTTCGCCATCGCGAACGACCACCCCACCAGCGACTTCCGCGAAGCCCGCACGTCCGCAAGGCCCTTCACGCCCGCTTCCTCAAGCCGCCGCGCCGACTCCCGCACGATGTCGTCCACCATCGCCCCGATCGCACGCCGCGTGATCCGCGCGAGCCTCATGCTGGGCCGCATGTCCTTCGTCAGCTCCGTCTCGATCCTCCGCCAGAACGCGACCCCCCGGAAATCGCCCTCCTGCACGATCCGGCTCTCGAGCCCGTCCTCGATGTCGTGCGCCCGGTACGCGATCGTGTCGGCGAAATTCGCGACCAGCGCTTCCAGGCTCGGGCCGAGGTTTGGATTGAAGCGGTAGGAGCCGATGCGGTCGTAGTCCGTCTCGTGCTTCTCGATTCCCTCGAGCACGTCGGTTGACAGGTTTAACCCGGGGAACGACGGGTAGCGCTTCTCGATCTCCGTCACGATCCGCAGCGAGTGCTCGTTGTGATTGAAGTGCCCGCAGATCGCCTGGAGTTCGTCTTCGCCCTTGTGGCCAAAGGGGGGGTGCCCGAGGTCATGCGCAAGCGAGACCGCCTGCGCGAGATCCTCGTTGAGGCCGAGGGCGCGCGCGATGCCGACGGCGATCTGGCTGACCTCCAGCGTGTGCGTAAGGCGATTGCGCACGAAGTCCGACCCGAGCCCGTACGGAAGCACCTGCGTCTTGTACTCGAGCTTCCGGAAGGCGCGGCAGTGCAGGACGCGGTTCCAGTCGTGCTGGAAGTGGGTCCGGAAGTCCGCGACATTTTCAACGTGGGTGCGTTTCGCGCCACGCGACCGGACGCCGAACGGCGCGAGGGCGCGATCCTCGACGTCTTCGAGAATGGCGCGCGTGCGAATGAGGGGGCCCATGGGAACTGCGGTCATTTTACGCGAAACGCCCGGCCGCGTCGTGTTGACACGACGGCTCTTCCGCGCGAACCTCATCGCCCCCCACTTCCGCAAACGGAGACTCTTCCATGCCGACCGTCCTGATCGCCGACGCCGTAAGCGATGCCGCCATGGCCGTGCTGCGGAAGGGCGGCGTGGCGGTCGAAAAAAAAACAGGGCTGACGGAAGAGCAGGTGTGCGCGGAGATCGGGGCGTACGACGGCCTGATCGTGAGAAGCGCGACAAAGGTGACCGCGAAGGTGCTCGCCGCCGGGAAGAAGCTGAAGATCGTCGGACGGGCCGGCGCAGGCGTGGACAACATCGACGTCGCGGCGGCCGTGAAAGCCGGGGTCATCGTCGAGAACACGCCCGGCGGAAACACGACGAGCGCCGGGGAACACGCGGTGGCGCTGATGTTCGCGCTGGCGCGCCACGTCGCCTCCGCGGACCGCGAGATGCACGCAGGCCAGTGGCCCAAAAAGGGCCTGACGGGAGTCGAGCTCACCGGAAAGACGCTCGGACTCCTCGGCCTCGGCCGCGTCGCCAGTGTCGTCGCGAAGGTCGGGCGCGCGCTCGACATGACCGTGCTCGTCTTCGACCCCTATATCACCGACGCCCGCGCGGCGGAACTCGGCGCCAGGAAGGTCGCGCTCGACGACCTGCTCCCCGCCGCGGATTTCATCTCCGTCCACTCCCCTCTCACCCCCGAGACGAAACACCTCATCGGCCCCGCACAGTTCGCAAAGATGAAAAAGAACGCCCGCCTCGTCAACGCGGCCCGCGGCGGCATCGTGGACGAAGCAGCGCTCCTGGAAGCGCTGAAGTCCGGAAAAATCGCAGGCGCCGCGCTCGACGTGTTCGAAACGGAGCCCCTTCCCGCCGACTCGCCGTTCCGCTCCCTCGCCAACGTCGTCATGACCCCCCACCTCGGCGCCTCGACTGAGGAAGCGCAGGAACGCGTCGCCGTCGAAATTGCGGAGCAATTCGTGGCGTTCTTCAACAAGGGCGAGGTGCGGAACGCGGTGAAGTCGAACTGAGAGAGAGCGCTTCCGTCGTCGCCGTCGCTATACTGACTCCCGCGTGATTACTCTTCACTGCTCCTGCGGCGAGACGATCCGGACCGGACTCGGTCCTGCGTCCGTGACGTGCAAGTGCGGCAAAATTCACGGGTTGCCGAGCCCCTCGCCAGCTGCGCCTCAACCGGCCGCAGTCGCAGCTCCCGCCGCATTCGGGCACACCATGGCGCCCTTCCCCGTTCCGGCCGCTTCGGCATCCCCCGCCGCCGCTGCTTCCCCGTCCGATTCCAACGCTCACCGCGAAGTCCGGGACAACCCGTTCGGCCCGCGCCACCGCATCGCCATTCATGACGGTCTCCCCGCGCCGCGCCCGGAGCCCCGCTTTTACTCCGCGCTCCAGAATCCCGCCGTCGCCGGCGCCGTTTCGGTTGGCGTCCTCCTCATCGCGATGGTCGCGACCCTCCTGCTTCGCGGTCGCGCAAACAGGCTGCGGGAAGAAGCAGGCTCCCCGGCCCACGGCACGCCGTGCTCGTTCGTGAATGCGGGGATCGAGTTCACCGCGCCGCCGTCGTGGAAGATCACGGAGAAGGAAGGGATGAGATTCGCATTTGAGACCTCGCACGGCGTGATCGCCGTCAGCGTGCTGCAGGTCACCGGCGAAACGCACGGGGAACGGGCCAAGTCCTTTCAGCCGACCGGCGACTGGAAGGCCGGGACGTCGGAACTGCCGGGGGGCGAAGCGCTCTTCGCTTCGTGGCCGTCGGACCCGGGACGTGAAGCGGGGTCGTGGTGGGTGGACCGCACGAACCACCGGCTGTGGGTGAGCGCCGAAGGAAAAAAAGGTGTGTGCGCGGACGCGCTGGCGGTGTTCAAAACCATGAAACTCTCGGAGCCGGCGCCGGTGGAAAAACCGACTGATGGACATTAACGTCCGCTTCGGCAAGGCGCCCCGCCGGCGGAGGCGAAAGCGCGCCGGGGTTGCGGCGGCGGTCGTCGCCATTGCGGCCGCGATCGCGGTCTTTGCCGGAAAGATGATCAAGGGCCAGCAGCGCGCGCAGCAGCCCCCGGCCCCTCTCGGGACCCCCGGCCCGCGATGATCCGCGCCTGTTCCCGGTGCCGCCAGACCTTTGACCCCGCGCGTTCGGGCGGCGTGTGCCCGCACTGCGGTTACTCGGGCGGGATTTCGCGGTGGGGGATCATCCTCCTCGGAGTAGCGGCTCTGGGCGCCGTGACCGTCGGCGCGGCCCTGCTGCTCGGCCCGCTGCGCCCGCGCGGCGATGCCCCCGACCAGCGCCCTCCTGCTCCCGAAATCGCCGACTCCGAGTTCCCCGAGGCCGGCGCTTCCATTCGTCCTCCCCGCGACTGGCGCTATCTGCAGCGCGATACTACCTCCATCGCCTTCTCGCAGGTCTTCGGCGCCGCCGCGCTCAGGTTCCGCGTCGCGGAACCGGCCACGGGGCGAGATGCGCACCTCGCGCGAATCCGGGAGATCGTCCCCGGGGCGGAGATCGTCGAGCACGCGATTCCGGAATGGCCGGGGGCTGAAGCGCTGGCGGTCAAGCTGCCGGGGGACACGAGGATCGGGGCGTCATGGCTCCTGCCGCGCGGGGCCAAGGCGCTTCACGTCATTTACTGGGGCGACGAAGGCCACCTCGCGGAGGTTAAGGAATTCCGGGAGGGGCTGCGATTTCACGACGAGCCGCCCGGGAAGTGACGTCTGGAGAGTGGGTAGTGGGTAGTGGGTAGAAAGGACCGTTGCCAGGAGGGTCGTTCCTACCCCCTACCGACTACCCCCTGCCTACTTCCCCCCTACGTATTCACATCGAACTGCGCCAGGAACGCCGAATTGCTCGGCCACTTCTGAACCCGCGGGATCAGCGCTTCCATCGCCTCGATCGGTTTGAACTGCGCCAGGGCCCGGCGCATGCGGTAGACGCGCTCGAGTTCCATCGGATGACGGAGCTTCTCTTCCTTGCGGGTGCCTGAGGCGTTGATGTCGATCGCGGGGAAAATGCGGCGCTCGGCGAGCGGACGGTGAAGAACGAGTTCCGCGTTGCCGGTTCCCTTGAAGTCTTCAAAGATGACCTGGTCCATCTTGCTGCCGGTATCGATGAGACAGGTCGCGATGATCGTGAGCGAACCACCTTCTTCGAGCGCGCGGGCGCTTCCGAAAAACTCGCGCGGCTTTTCCATCGCGTGGGTGTCGAGACCGCCGCTCATCGTGCGGCCCCGGTCGCCGGATTCGCGGTTGTAGGCGCGGGCAAGCCGGGTGAGCGAATCGAGAAGGATGACGACGTCCTTGCCGCACTCGACGAGACGACGGGCCCGGTCGAGCACGAGCTCGGAAAGCCTCGCGTGCGCCGTCGCCACCTTGTCCAGCGAACTCGACACGACTTCGCCCTTCACGTTCCGCTGCATGTCCGTCACTTCTTCAGGCCGCTCGTCCACGAGCAGCATGATGATGTGGCACTCCGGGTGGTTCATCCCGATGACCTGCGCCAGCCTCTGCAGGAGCATCGTCTTCCCCGTGCGCGGCGGCGCCACGATCAGGCACCGCTGACCCTTCCCGATCGGGCAGATGAGGTCCATCACCCGAAGCGAGACGTCGTTCATCTTCCCTTCGAGATCCAGCCGCTTGTGCGGGTCGATGCTCGTGAGTTGCTTGAAAACCGGCAGCTCCCGGTGCTTCTCGGGCTCCATCCCGTTGATCCGGTCCACCGCCATGAGCGCCGGCCCTTTGCTCCGGTCCTTCGAGGGCGCCAGCGGCCCTTCCAGCCACGATCCTTCACGGATGGCGAAGCGGACGATCTGGGACTTGGCGACGTAGATGTCCTGCGGCGTCGAAAGGTAGTTGTTCTTCGGGTCGCGCAGAAATCCGAATCCTTCAGGATGGATTTCGAGGACTCCCTCGCCGCGGCCGACCGGCTGGACCGGCTGGCCGGGAATCGCGCCCCCCGCGGGAGCGCCCTGACCGGCCGGAACGCCTTCGGCGCCCGCGACCGGCAACAACGGAATATCCCCGGGAATCGGCTGCCCGGCGTACGGATCGGCCGAAGGCGCGTTCATGACCGCGGCGCCAGGCTGGCCCGGAAGAGGCCGGTTCCGGCGATTTCGCCAGCGCCGTCCGCCCCTCCGCCCACGGTGCCGGCCGGCGCCACCCTGGCCGCCTCCCGCTCCGCCACCTCCACCCCCACCGCCGCCGCCACCCGATCGATTCCCGCCGCCGCCCTGATGCTGAAAGTTCATGACCTCTCCGTCAAAATGGCGCACTCCGAATGGAGCGCTGGCCGGTGCACTTCTCCCCCGCGGTACTCCCGCGCGGCCGCCGCTAACCTCGCGCCGCCACGCCCCATGAATCTCAAAGCCGGGTCTCCCCGATCGCCGCCGCGCCGCACGCGCCTCCTGCCGGCGCACGCGCTTCATTGACGTGCGCAACTTTCAATCCGTGAGTGGCCGGCTGAAGGATCGGCTGGACTCGGTGCCGTGTTCGGAAGTGTGGATTTCGGGACCGAACGGGCAAGTGAAGGGGTCCGAGCCGGACCGTAGAGCCGGCCTGCGTCGTGCGCGCAGGCGGTCGAAACTTATGACAGGAGTCATGATAGGGCGAAGGGGGGGTGGAGTCAAGGGAAAGGGAAAAACAGTCGCGCGGAAGGAAGGACCGGGCGGCGGGGCCTGTTGAAGCGTATCCTCTGCCTCCACCGTGATCCGCAGCGCCTCCCGCGGTTTCGTCTTCGCTTTATTCCTGGCCTCCCTCGCGTCTGCGCAGGAGGGCCTCCGGGCACCCATCGACTGGCGCGTCCTCGACGCAGGCGAGTTCCAGGTCCACTATCCGGGAGAACAGTTCCTCCCGCGCGCCCGGGAGGTCGCCCAATGGCTCGAATCCGCGCGCATGCTTTTCGAAAAGGACCTCGATCACAAGCTCGACGGCCCCGTCGGCGTCCTCCTCTACCGCTCCCGCCTCGAGGCCGGCCAGCACTTCAGGGCCACCGATAATCCGGAGGGACTCTTCCCCATCGCGACTTCCGTGCGCAAACGCCGCATCCTGATCCCCTGCCTCGGCTCCAACCGTGACATGCAGCGCACGCTCGAGTTTCAGCTGGCGCAGATCTTCATCGACCAGCGCCACTACACCTCCGACACGCTCAAGGCGTCGCTTCTCGAGGTGAAAAGCGACCTGTACGCCGACTGGGTCAACCTCGGCGTCGCGGCGTTCAAGGCGGGGCCGGTCTCCCCGATCGAGGAGATGCTCGTCCGGGACGCGGTCCTCGACGGGGAGCTCGAAGTGCTTTCAACGCTTCACTCCGCCAACAACCTCAACAACCACGAGCGCTACCAGATGCTGGTGGAGTCCGCGTTGGCCGTCGAGTGGATCGAGGCGCACACGCCGCGGGGGTCTGCGAAGCGGCTGATGCACGTGTTTGATTCGGACGTGCCGTGGCCGACGGGGCGCCTGATCCAGCGCGCCTGCGGCATTTCGTACACTGAGGTCGAGGAGCGCTTTGCGAAGGCGATGAAGGAGCGGTATCGCCCGTGGGCCGGACGTGAGGAAGTGGAGAAGTTCGCGCGGCGGCTGCGCGGGTTCGAGCAGCATTACCGGTTCTACGAGCTTGGAGCGGCTCCTTCCGCCGACGGCCGCAAGCTCGCGTTCTTTGAAGACTCCTCGGGGTACTTCGACCTCGTCACCCTGGACCTCGAGAGCGGGGACGAAGGCCATCCGCTTCGAATCCAGCTGCATGTGACGATCGACAGCCTGCATCCCGGGCTGCGCGGCGTGGACTGGTCGCCGGACGGAAAATTCCTCTGCTTCGTGGGCGACCGGCTCGCCGAGACCCTGATTTTCATTCAGCCAGCGGAGGGTGGGCTGGCGCGGAAAGTGCAGCTTCCGTTCGACGACGTGGTGTCGCCCCAGTGGTCCCCGGACGGGAAGTCGATCGTCTTCGCGGGGTTGCGCAACGGATCACAGGACCTCTACCTGATGGACGTTCAGACCTCCGACCTCCGTCGCCTCACTTCCGAATCATGGCCCGAATCCGACCCGGCCTGGTCTCCCGACAGCCAGTCCGTGGCCTTCACGGGCGAGACCGACGGCCAGACGGACCTGTGGCGCATCGACGTCCCGACGGGCCGGCTCGAACGCCTCACCACAACGCCCGCCGACGAATCCTGCCCGACGTTCCGCCCCGACGGCGCCGCCGTCACGTTCGCCGCGGACCCGGGCGGCGTGATCAATCTCTACTCGCTCGAACTGGCCGGCGGCCGGGTGACCCGCCACACCGACGTCCCCGGCGGCGCTCTCGCCCCGCGCTGGATGCCCTCCTCGAACGAAATCGTCTTCACCGTCTACCGCCATGGACGGTTCACGACCTGGTCCACTCCTCCGCGCGAAGCGCCTGCCCCGGCGGATTTTGCGGACGCGACCCGCGCGGAGGCGGCCCGGCACTACACCCTCGGCTCCATCGAGAAATTCACCGTCCAGCCGTACGAAACCCGCATTCGTTTCGAGTCCATCCTCCCGACCGGCGCAAAGCTCTCCGACCTCCTCGGCTACCACACCGTCGATTCGGGGACCGATTACAAATTTCGAAGCGGGGGATTCGACTTTTCCTTCGACGTTACTTACACCAATCGCCTGCTACGCCCAGACCTGTTCATTTCGATCGATACGGCCATGGAGCAGGACTCCAACGGCACCGAGAAGAAAGTCGGGGCCTCCGCGGGAATTTCGTACCCGATCGACGCCGACACGCGCGCAGGCCTCAGCGCCTTCGCCGCCCGTCACTTCAAGTCGAGCAAGGCGGCAGGAACGGACGACACTCCGCCGAAGTACTTTGAGGACGGTTTCAACTTCGGGGTAACCCGGAAAAACGTGACGAAACGCCGGTCCAACCCCGTCTCCGGCTACTCGATCTCCCTCGGAGCGACATGGTGGACGCCGCCCCTGGGAAGCGACATTGACCGGGTGAATTACTCAGGGGAGGGCAGGCTCTACATCGAGCTCTGGCACGACCACGTCCTCGCCCTTCGTGTCGCCGCAACACATTCCACCGGCCCCGACCGCGAGAGCCTCTCGCTCAAGGACAAGGTCCGCTCGTACGACTCCGGTGAGCCGAACGGGACGGATGTCGCCTGGGCCAACGCGGAGTTCCGCTTCCCAATCTGGCGGGACATCGACCTGGCGATGCCCGCGCAGGTCTTGCTGCTCAAGGACCTTCGTGCCTCGGTTTTCGTGGACGTAGGAGTGATCAGCAACGAGGAAAACGTGATGAACATGCTGGCCTACCCGGTGCGTGAAGAGTGGCACTACTCGGCGGGGTTTTCGCTCCAGTTCGACACCTACCTGCTGGAGCGAAAGTATTTCCCGATCATCATCACGCTGGCCAAGGCCCTGGATCGCACGGATGAGGCTCCCAGGGGAATCAAGTTCGAAGTTACCTTTGACCTGGCGTTCTGACTTCACTTACCGGCCGGCGCAGGGGGATTCGGTTCCTGGGCGGTGGCAGGTTGGGCGGGCTCTTCTTTCGTTTTTTCGCCGACGATGAAGTGTTCCAGTGCGAACAGTGTGGCGCCGACGCAGATGAAGGAGTCCGCCACGTTGAAGACCGGGAAATTGATGCAGTGGACGAAAATGAAATCGCGCACGGCGCCGGTGGCGATCCGGTCGTAGAGATTGCCGATCGTGCCTCCGGCGATGAAAGACAGGGCGAGCGTAAAGGGCCAGGTCGGCGCCTTCGCACGCAGGAAACTACCCACGATGAGCGGAAGTGCGAGGATCGACAGCGACGCGATGAACCAGCGGGCGTTTCTGTCCGAGAGCATGCCCCACGCGACGCCCTTGTTCTCAGCCGTTTCCCATCGCAGGCCCGGCATCACATCGAAGTGCTTTCCCCGCCCCGGGGGGCCGAGCTTCTCGAACGCGTAGGATTTGGACCACAGGTCGAGAATCGCCGCGAGCGCCACGACGGCAAAAAAGACGGCGCGCCGAAGATTCTTCGCCGCGCCGGGTTGTTCGACAGGTTCGGGCATTGTGTGCCTCGGGCCGCTACCCGCCCGACTCCCCTTCTTCCTTCTTCTTGCACTCGAGGCACAAAGCCGCGTGCGGAATCGCCTTCATGCGTTCCTTCGGGATGAGTTTCGAGCACTCTTCGCAGACCCCGAAGACCCCCTCCTCGATCCGCTGCAGCGCCTCCTCAATTGCGCCCAGTTCCAGTTCCTCGTTCTCAATCAGGCCGAGCGTGAAATCCTGCTCGAAGGTATCGCTTCCCATGTCCGCCATGTGAATCGGCATGCTGGACAGGTCGCCGCTGGCGTCCTGTCGCGAGCGGCGGAGGGCCTCGTCTTCCATCTTGGTGACGTTTCCTCCCACGGAGGCACGCCGTTCGAGCAGCCAGTGGCGGAACGTCTCAAGTTCGGACTTTGAGAAGGGCGACTTCACGACGGGCTTCTCGGGTTCAGGCTTGCGTTCTTTCCCGTTCACGGCCTTTTTCGATTCTTTCTTCATCACACCCCCACTCCCCCTCGGCCTCTATTTGCCCTTCTTCGCCGCCTTGGCCACAACCTTCTTTTCCTTCGTTTTCGCCGGCTTTTTCACCGCCGCCTTGGCCGGCTCCTTCGCCGGTTCCGGCGCCTTGGCAACGGCGGCCGGCTTTGCGGGCGCCTTCTTCGAGTCGTCCATCTCCCTCTGCCGGACGACGGTGTGGATGCGCGCAAGGTCGCGGCGGAGCTCGCGAAGAGCCTGCGGATTCTCAATGACGTCGGTGACGCGGCGGAAGCGCAGGCTGAAGTGTTCTTCGTAGATCTTCTTGATCTGGGTCTTGAGCTCGTCGGTCGATTTCTGGCGGATTTCTGCGATTTTCACAGGCCGTGCCTCCTGCGGATCAGGCGGGTTCTGATCGGCATTTTGTGGGCGATGATGTTGAAGACTGCGCGGGCCTCGGTGTCATTCAGCCCGGAGAGCTCGTAGAGGACCTGGCCGGGACGGATGACGGCGGCGTAAAACTCAGGCTCGCCCTTTCCCTTGCCCATACGGGTTTCGAGCGGCTTCTTGGAGATCGGCTTGTGCGGGAAGACGCGGATCCACAGGCGGCCGTTCTTGCCGATGTGGTGGGCGGCGGCCATGCGGCCGGCCTCGATGACGCGGGCGGCGAGCCAGCACTCCTCGAGCGCCTGCAGGCCGTACTCGCCGAACGCAACGTAAGTGCCGCGCGTCGCGTTGCCCTTGATGCGGCCTCGCTGCGATTTGCGGAACTTGATCCGGCTGGGCATCAACTGCATGAGACGTTTCCTTTAACGGGTCGGCAGCGCGCGAGGCGCTGCGTGCTTACGAGGGTTTTGGCGGAGCAGCCGGAGGAGCAGCCGGCGGCGCGGACGGCGGAGGCGCAGACGGAGGCGGGCCAGGCGGACGCGGCGTGAAGGGCCGAGGGCCTCCGGGACCGCTGGGACGGGGACCACCAGGACCACGAGGGCCGCCGGGACCACGAGGACCACCGGGGCCGCGGGGACCGCCGGGACCACGAGGACCGCCAGGACCGCGATCCGATCCGCGATCCGGGCCACCCATCGGCCGCGGAGCCATCGGACGCGGCGGCTTGACCGGCGCAGGCGCCTGCAACCCCGTCCGCTTCTTCGCGTCCGGAAGCAGTTCGCCCTTGTAGATCCACGTCTTCACCCCGATCGTTCCCTTCGAGTGCACGGCCGTCGCACGACCGTAGTCGAGAATGGCGCGAAGCGTATGCAACGGCACGCTGCCGAGCGAAAGCGTCTCGGACCGCGCGATTTCAGCGCCGCCGACGCGGCCGGCAACGGTGATCTTGATCCCGCGCGCCCCCGCCTTCAGCGTCAGTTCCGCCGCCTTGCGCATCGCACGCCGGAACGGCGCGCGCTTCTGCAGCTGCTCTGCAATCTGCTCCGCAACGAGCGTCGCCGACAGCTCGGGCGTGTCGATCTCCTTGATCTTCAGGTCAACCTTGTGCGCGACCAGCTTCTCCAGCTGCGCCGTCAACTCCTCAACCTTCGCGCCGCGCCGCCCGATGATCACACCCGGGCTCCCCGCGTGCACGATCACGGTCGTCGTTTCGCGCGTCCGCTCAATCTCGATCTTCGGGATCTGCGCGAAGGCGTAGTTTTTCTTGATGAAGCGCCGCAGTTTCTGGTCCTCGACCAGGAACTTGCCGAATTCCTTCTTGGTCGCGAACCAGCGGCTGCGCCATTCCTCGGTGATGCCGAGGCGGAAACCGATCGGGTTGATCTTCTGACCCATGGTCGACTATCCCTTCTTCTTGTCAGGCGGCGGCTTGTGACCCTTTTCGTGCTGGCCGCCGTGCTTGTGATCGGGTTCGTGCCGGTGCTGGTGCTCGTGATGCTGGTGGTGCCCCTCGGGATGCTCGTGCCCCTTCTCCTTCGCCTGACCTTCTTTCCCCTTCGGCTGGTCGTGCGCGTGGTCGTGCGAATGCTCCTTCGCATGCCCCGCGTCGGCCTTCTCGGGCTTCGCCGCCTTCGCGCCCTTCACAGCCCGTTTCGCCTTCGGATCCTCCGGCTGGGGCCCAAGCACCAGCGTGATGTGGCTCGTCCGCTTCAGAACCGGCACCGCGCGCCCCTGCGGCGCCGTCCGCCAGCGCTTCAGCGGGGTCCCGCCATCGATCATCAGCGTCTCGACGCGCAGTTCCTCCACGTCGATGTCCAGGTTCCGGTCGCTCGTGATCGATTCCGCGTTCGCGATCGCGCTCTTGAGGAGCTTGTGCAGGAAGCGCGCGCCTCGGCGGTTCGTGGCCTGCAGGATCTCCAGCGCCGCGTTCACGTTCTGCCCGCGGATGACCGTCGCCACGTACCGCAGCTTCTGCGGACTGATCCGCGCGTGGCGGAGCCGGGCGCTGAAGCGCTGTTCTGGAAGGGTCGTCGTCTCAGCCATGGTTCAGCCTAGCCTTTCTTCTCGCCGCCGGCTGCCGGTGCGGGTGCGGCGCCGCCTGCCGGGCCCGTGGTCTTGATGTCCTTGGCCTTCGTCCCGCTGTGGCCACGGAACGTGCGCGTCGCGGCGAACTCGCCGAGCTTGTGCCCGACCATGTCCTCCGTGACGTACAGCTTCATGTGCATCTTGCCGTTGTGGACGAGGAAGTTGTGGCCGATGAACTCGGGCACGATCGTGCAGCGGCGCGCCCAGGTCTTGATCGGGTCCTTGTCGCCCTTCTTCTTCTGCTTCTCGACTTTTTCGAGAAGCTTCCCGTCCACAAACGGGCCCTTCTTCATCGAACGGCTCATCGTCTCTCCTTACGTCTGCTGGAAGCGGCCCTTCTTGCGGCCGCGGATGATGAATTTGGACGAGTTCTTCCTCTTCTTGCGCGTCTTGCCGCCCTTGGCGAGCTTGCCCCACGGTGAACAGGGATGACGGCCGCCGCCCGACCTGCCTTCGCCTCCGCCCATCGGGTGCGAAACCGGGTTCTGCGAAGTCCCACGGTTCGTCGGCCTGACGCCGAGCCACCGCTTCCGCCCCGCCTTGCCAAGCCAGATCGAGCCGGCCTCGATATTGCCGAGCTGGCCGATCGTCGCGCGGCACGCGAGCGGGATCATCCGCATTTCGCCCGAAGGGAACTGAAGGTGGGCGTAGTTGCCTTCCTTGGCCATGACCTGCGCGAAGCATCCGGCCGAGCGCACGATCTGCGCCCCGCGTCCCGGGATCAGCTCGACGCAGTGGATGAGATGCCCCAGCGGCACGCTGCGAAGCGGCATGTTGTTTCCGGGCTTCGGATCCGGCTTCTCGCCGGCGATCAGGATCTCGCCTTTCTTGAGGTCCTTGGGCGCCACGATGTACCGCCGCTCGCCGTCCTTGTACAGGAGGCGCGCGATGCGGACGTTCCGGTTCGGGTCGTACTCGATCTCCTCGACCTTCGCGGGAATCTCCAGCTTCGCCCGCTTCCAGTCGATGACCCGGTACATCTTCTTGTTCCCGCCGCCGTGGTGCCAGCAGGTGATGGAGCCGCTGTTATTGCGGCCGCCGGTCTTGCGAAGTGCCTCAAGCAGCGGCTTGTGCGGCTTCTTCGCGGTGAGATCCTTGAAGTCGCTGGTCGTCGCAAATCGGCGACCGGCGCTTGTCGGCTTGTAGGCTCGCAGACCCATGGCTCTTCCTTCCTCTGAACCTGTTCCAGTGCTCTACCGTCTCGTGCCCTGCCTCATCCTTCGACTCGTTTCGCTCGCTCAGGACAAGCCGAGCCGATTCCGGCTCGGCTTAGAACCCTTCGATCGGCTTCGATTCTTCCTTCAGCGTGACGATGGCCTTCTTCCAGTCGTTCTGGTACCCCAGCCGGGCCTTGAACCGGCGCGATTTGCCCTTCACCAGCATCGTGCGCACGTGACTGACCTTGACGCCGTTGTAAATGCTCTGGATGGCGTTGCGGATCTCGATCTTGTTAGCGTCCTTGCGGACGACGAAGGAGTAAGCCCGGTTGCGGCCCATGGACCCCATGGACTTTTCCGTCTGAAGCGGCTCGACGACGATGGTGCGGGGTTCGCGCATTTAGGTCTTCTCCCTGGGCGGCTTCGGCTCGCCTTTCGGTTTCGGATCGCCCTTGGGCGCCGGAGCGGCCTGGGGTTTCGCCTCACCCTTGGCTTCCGGCGCGGGCGCGACTACTTTCGCCTTCTTCGGCCTGGCGGCCTTCGCTGCGGCAGCCTTCGCCGCCTTCGCGGCCAGGGCCTTCAGGCGCGCGTCCTTCTCCGCCTTCGCCAGTTCGGCGGGCTTGCCGCGCTCTTTCCGGTTGGGATGGGTGTATTCAATGGCGGCAGGCTGCTTCGACTTCGGCACCGGCAGGTCGACTCCGTCCCGGCGGTTCTTGACGAGCGCCGTAAACGCGTCCTTCGTCAGGAGGAGGCGCTTGTACCTCAGGACGTCCAGCGCGTTGAGGTCGGCGACCGGAAGCGAGTGCACGCGCTGAAGATTCCGCGCGCTCAGGTAAACGTTCCGTCCGGCGGCGTCCGCCTGCTCAATCGAGATCAGGCACGACTCCTTGATTCCCATGGCCTCGAGCGCGCCCGCGACCGTTGAGGTCTTCGGCTTCTCCAGCTTCAGCGAGTCCACCAGCACCGCTTCGCCGTCCTGGAACTTCGACAGCAGCGCGCTGTCCAGCGCGGCGCGCTTCATCTGCTTCGGCAACGACGCCGAGTAATCCCGCGGGTGCGGCCCGAACACGATGCCGCCGTGCCGCCAGATCGGGCTCCGCTTCGTGCCGACGCGCGCCCGTCCCGTGTGCTTCTGCTTCCACGGTTTCTTCTTCGAGCCTGCGACCTCGCCGCGCTCCTTGACCTTGTGGGTCCCGGCGCGCTGGTTGTTCTGATAAATGATCGTGGCGTCGTGGATGAGCCGGCGGCGGACGATCCCCCCGAACCACAGGGGGTCGACCTTTTCCGCGCCCAGCTTCTTCCCGGCGACGTCGAAAACGGGTACTTCCAGCATTTCAACCACTCCTTATGGTTCGACTCGCTCGATTCTGCTCTCGCAGAATCGAAGCTCGCTCACCACTTACTTGGCGGCCGCGACTTTCGCGAGCGCCTTCTTCGGGTCCTTTGAAGCCTTCGGGTCCTTCTTTTCCGGCGCCAGCGTGATCGGCACGTGCTGATTGACCGATTTCTCGATGATCACGAAATTGCCGTTCGGCCCAGGGATCGCGCCGCGCACGAGAAGCAGATTGCGCGCTTCGTCGCACTTGACGATGACGAGGTTTTTCTGCGTGAAGCGGTCCATGCCCATGTGACCAGGACGCATCGTGCCGGGACGGATGTGTCCCGGATCCTCGGCCGCCGAAGCCGACCCGACCATCCGCTGGAACATCGAGCCGTGCGTCTTGGGGCCGCAGTTCTTGTGCCAGCGCTTGATGACGCCCTGGAACCCTTTGCCCTTCGTGATGCCGATCACGTCCACCTTCTTGATCCCGTCGAGAATCTTGAGCGTCACCGAGTCGCCAGCCTTCTGCGTCGGCTCCGCGTGCAGACGGAACTCGCGGATGTAATGCACGGGGTCCTTGACGCCGGACTTCGCGAGATGCCCCGCGACCGCCTTCGTCACGCGCTTGCGCTTCGCAAACCCCAGCTGGACCGCGTTGTACCCGTCGGTCTTCACCGTCTTGACCTGGGTGACGGGACAGGGACCGGCTTCGATCACCGTGACGCCGACCCAGCGTCCCTGGTCATCGAAGACCTGGGTCATGCCGAGCTTGCGCCCGAGAATGCCCTGGAGCATGTCAATCCTCCTCTGCGGGGACACTCCCCCCCGCGGGGGACACAGCAACAGGAACGATTCCCCGCGGGCGTCCGGCGGAGCACTCGGCTCACGGATGCGGCGGGGGAAAAGACCGTCGTTGAAGTGTCAATGGACTGTCGGTGGAACTAGGACTTTTCCGTCAGGACCTTCACCCGGATGTTGACGCCTGCCGGGAGGTTATTGAGATTCTTGAGCGCGTCGATCGTCTTGCCGGTCGGTTCGCTGATGTCGATGACGCGCTTGTGGGTCCGGATCTCGAACTGCTCGCGGGACTTCTTGTCGACGTGGGGCGAGCGAAGCACGGTGTAGCGCTCGATTCGCGTCGGAATCGGGATCGGCCCGACGACTTTGGCGCCCGTCTTTTTCGCCGTATCGACGATCTCGGTGACGGACTGATCGATCACCTGGTGGTCGTAACCTTCGATACGAATCCGGATCTTCTGGCCTTTCATCGTCTTCCTTCCGTCCTTGGTAGGCGTTCTTGAGGGGCGGGCATTGTACGGATGAACGATTCGATGTCAACTGAGAACGCGAGGGTGAATCGCCCTGCGTCGCACGCCTTCGGGCGATTCACCCTCGCGGGCTCAGGCTGGGAATGCCGACCTTCGTGCAAGCGTCGGCCATGGCCGCCTCTAGCTTTCCGAGGGAAGCGGTGTCTCCGAAACCCCTGAGGGCGGCGAGACCCTCCCTCCACGCTTCGCGGGCCTCTTCCGCAAGGCCGAGGGGAACCAGGATCAGCGCGTACTCGCACCGATTCAGCGCCCCGGAATGACGGTCCCCCGCCTCCTGGTGGATGGCGAGCGCCTCCTTCATGGTTTGTCGGGCCATCGCCAGGCGGCCGGTGATGCGGTAGAGAATCGCGAGCCCCGCCATCGCAATCCCTTCCGATCTGCGATTCCCGACGTCCCTGTCGATCATGAGCGCGTCGGCGTACAGCGCCGCGGCCTGCTCGATGCGCGAGGTCTCGGTGAACAGACCCGCGAGATCACCGAGCGCGTGGCCCTCGTAGCGCCGATTCCCGACTTCACGATGGATGTCGATGGCCTCGCGCAGGCACCGCTCGGCAAGTTCCGTCCGGCCGGACTGGAAGTGCGTCATGGCCAGGTTTCCGAGGGTGACTCCCTCGGATGCCCGATTCGAGACAGAGCGATGGATCGCCAGGGCGTCCGCGAGGGTCCGCTCCGCCGATTCCGTTCGACCCGTCTGAAGGAACACGCCAGCCAGGTTTGAAAGCGTGATTCCCTCCGCGCGCCGGTTCCCTTCAGCCCGAAGCAGGAACAGCGCCTCCACGAGCGATTGCTCTGCTTCCTTCATGCGCCCCAGGTCGCGGAAGAGGTTGCCCAGGTTGCTCAGCAGAAGTGCCTCCTGCGAGCGCGCGCCTTCCGCGCGGGCAAGGAGGAACGCCTCCTTCGCGTTTCGCTCTGCCGCCTCTGAGCGGCCGGTCAGGCTGCACAGCACGGCGAGCTGGCCCTGCACGAGGGCCCGCGCGCGGCGGTCACCGGAGTCATGGAGGATTGCCAGCGACTGCTCGAAGAACTCCTCGGCCGGTTTCATTCGCCCCGTGCGCTGCGCGCAGATGCCGGCCTTTCGAAGAGCCTCTGCCTTTCGTGCGCCCTGGGCCAGGTCCGAGAGCGCGATCCACAGGCGCTCTGCGGATCGCGTCTGGTAGCTTCTCTCCGAGTGCCTTCCCGCGCGGTCCAGGTAAAGGGCTCGAAGAGCTGAATTCTCCGCTTCGCCTTCGCCCGCGAACCGGAGGTGTTCCGCAAGCTCCTCTGCGAACGGATCCGCCGCGTGCGGCCGCGCGGTCCCCGGGTCGTCGGCGAACGCGGGAGAGATCTCCGCCGGGCGTCCGCCGACCAGTTCCTCGATGACTGAGAACGCCAGCTTGTGCAACCGACCCCGGTCGCCCGGGAGCTGGAGCTGGTACGCGGCGTCGCGCAGGAGCGCGTGGCGGAACACGTACGCGAGTTCGGCGTTCATGTCCGCGGACTCCGTTCAGGGCGCCCCGCTACTTCCTCTCGAACCGCACCACTAACCTCGCCACTTCGCCGGTCGGGGCCTTGATGTAGAAGTCGTGGGACTTTCCGGGAAGAATCTCGACCTCCTGCGACTCGGAGGATCCACCCAGGTCCCGGCCGTCCTCGGCGACGAAGGCCGGGACGGCGAGGACCTTGACGTTTTCCTTCTCGTTGTTCGTCAGCTTGAACGACCACGCGCGGAGGCTCTTGCTTTCGCGGCGGTCCTTCAGGTCGGACAGCAGCAGGTTGATGCCGAGGATGTCCTGGGCCTTGTCTGAAGTGGCGATCGGGACTTCCTGGACGCGGTCGCTGGAGGAAGAGCAGGCGGGAAGCACCAGCAGCAGGAAAACGACGGCTCGTGTTCTCATGATTCGCTCCCGAAGAGGCGCTTCGCGACGCTTTCCGGCACGGGCCGGTAGTCGTGAGGCTCGAGGCTCGAGGTGCCGCGTCCCTGCGTCAGGGAGCGGAGCGCGTTGGCGTATCCGAACATCTCTGCGATCGGCGTCAGGCCCGTGATTTTCCGCCGGTCGTCCTCCTGTTCGACGTTCTGGATTTCGGCGCGACGCCGGTTGAGGTCGTCGAGGACGTCGCCGACGTTGTCGACCGGGGCGACGACGTCGAACTTCATGATTGGCTCCAGGATGACGCCGCCCGCCTTCTGCGCGGCCTTCTGGAAGGCCATGACGGCAGCGGCGTTGTAGGCCCCCTCGTGCCCATCCGTCGGGTGAGTCGAGCCGCCGTTCACCGTCGCCTTCACGTAGACCATCGGGTAACCGGCGACCGACCCCGTCAGAGCCGCCGACTTGACTCCGTCCTCGATCGACGGCCAGAAGCCTTTCGGAAAAGTTCCCTCCGGCGCAGCGTTCAGCACCTGAATACCCGACTTTCCCGGGTCAGGTTCGATCCGCAGCTTCACATGCCCGTACTGGCCCTTCCCTTCCGTCACCTTCCGGATGAACTCTGCTTCTCCATCCGCCGCCTTCGATATCGTCTCGCGGTACGCCACGCGCGGCTCGCCGACGTTGACGTCGAGCTTGTTCATGTGCTTCATCCGGTTCTTGATGATGTCGAGGTGCAGTTCGCCCATCCCCGACACGATCGTCTGGCCGGTTTCGTCGTCGATCTTCATGTGGAAGGTCGGGTCGTCGCGCTCCAGCATCGTGAGCGTTTCGCCGAGCTTGTCCTTGTCCGCACTGTTCTTGGGCTCGATCGCCATAGACACGACCGGCTCCGGAAACTTCATCGCTTCGAGCGCGACCGGGTGCTTCTGATCGCACAGCGTGTCCGACGTCCGCGCCAGCTTCAGCCCCACGACCGTCACGATCTCCCCGGGCCCCGCACTGTCCACTGCTTCACGCGCCTGCCCGTGCATCAGGTTCAGGCGCGTCACCCGCTCTCGCTTCCCGAGCCTCGGATTCCAGACCACCTCGCCGGACTTCAGAGTCCCGGAGTAGATCCGCACGTAGACCAGCTCGCTGAACTCGTCCGTGAAGATCTTGAAGACGAGCGCCGACAGCGCGTCGTTCGGGTCCGGTTTCCTGGTGACCGGCTTGTCCGTCTCGGGATGCCGGCCCGTCACCGGCGGCATGTCGAGCGGACTGGGGAGATAATGGAGAACTCCGTCGAGAAGCGGCTGGACGCCCTTGTTGCGCAGACTCGTCCCGCCGAACACGGGGACGATCTTGCGCGCGATCGTGTTTTCGCGGAGCCCCTTTCGGATCTCGTCGTTGGTGAACGTGCGCCCGGAGAGGAAGCCCTCTTCCATCCACGGCGTGATGTTGGCCACCGACTCCACCATCTCGGCGCGGGCGACCTCGGCTTCGTCGCGCAGCTCCGCGGGAATCTCCTCGACCGTGACCGTGGCGCCGTCGTCCTCCTCGCTGAAGTACAACGCCTTCCGCTCGATCAGGTCGATCACGCCGCGGAACTGCGTCTCTTCCCCGATCGGCCACGTCACCGCCACCGCGTTGGCCTTGAGCTTGGTCCGTATCTGCTCGATGACCTTCGCGAAATTCGACCCGACCCGGTCGAGCTTGTTCACGAACGCAAGCCGGGGAACCCGGTAGCGGTCCGCCTGCCGCCAGACCGTCTCGCTCTGCGGTTCCACGCCCCCCACGCCGCAGAAGACGCCGATCGCGCCGTCGAGGACCCGAAGCGACCGCTCGACTTCCGCCGTGAAGTCCACGTGCCCGGGCGTGTCGATCAGGTTGATCCGGTGCCCGCGCCAGTAGCACGTCGTCGCGGCCGAGAAAATCGAGATCCCGCGCTCGCGCTCCTCGAAGTACCAGTCCGTCGTCGTCGTGCCCTCGTCCACGTTCCCCAGCTTGTGCTCGCGTCCCGTGTAGAACAGGATCCGCTCGGACGTGGTGGTCTTCCCCGCGTCGATGTGCGCGATGATTCCGAGATTGCGGATCTTGTCGAGGGTGACGGCGGGCATGGGAGGGCGGGGATTTAAGCATTCCCGCGAAGCCCGCGCAAATGGCGGCCGCCGCCCCGGGCGGTCAGGAGAGGAGGGTGGCTTGCGTTCGCGCGCTCTTATTCATGCTTTTTCATCGCCTCCGCGTGGCAAAGGTTCGATTTCCGCGCTTACAATGCCCGCCCTTCATGAGCGACTCTTCCGCCCCCATCCCCACCAAACGCTGGGTTCGAGATTCCCCCGGCGGCTCCGGCGGGCAAGGGTCGGTTCTCATCGCGGACCCCGACGCCGCGCGCCGGACGGCGTATGCCCGGGCCCTCGGCGAACTCGGCTTCGCCACGCACTCCACGGGGTCGGGGCGCGAAGCGCTGGACGCTCTCCTGGATTCGGGCCGCTACGACGCCGCCGTGCTGGACATGGAACTTCGCGACCAGACCGCCCTTCAGATCCTGGGCGGGCTCATGCGACGCAAGTCCGTCATCCCGGCGGTCATCACCGGCAAGGCGGCGCAACAGCACGAATTCGAGTTGCAGCAGTATCCGCGCAAAACCTTCATGCAGGTGCGCGACCCCGACCTCGTCGCCCTCGCCGTCCGCCAGCTCGTTCCTTCGCGCCGCCCCGAGGTTTCGCGCCTGGAGCATGACCTTTCCGCCGAAGAGCGTGCGCAGTGCCGCGAGATCCAGGAGATGCTTGTCGTCCAGCAGCTTCCCGACTTTCCGGGCTGGGATTCGGCGGCGCTTTACCAGCCCTGCTCGGTCGTCGGCGGCGACTACCTCGACATTTTCAATCTTCCCAACGGCCGTGTCGGCCTCGTCGTCGGCGACGTCTCGGGTCACGGCTTTCCCGGCGCCCTCATCATGGTCATGGTGCGAACGGCGTTCCGCCTCATCGCCCCGCACCATTCGCCGCGCGACACCGTCATCGAGGTCAACAAGTTCGTCACCGCGGACATCCGGAAGCGCATGTTCGTCTCCGCCGCGTACGCCGTCCTCGACCCGTCCACCGGCGACCTCGAGATCGTCAACTGCGGCCAGAACCCCCCGATCCTCGTCTCCGCCGCCCGCGGCGCGCATTTCATCCCGGCCTCCGGCCTCGCCATGGGGCTCAACGCCGGCACTGTCTTCGAACGCGAGCTCCGCCTCCAGCATCTCCCGATCGAGATCGGCGACCGGCTGCTGCTCTACACGGACGGCGTGCCGGAAGCGAAGAACTCCGCGGGAGAGGACCTCGGGGAAGAGACTCTTCTGAAGATCTCGGGGGAGCAGCACAAGGAAGGGAATTCGCAGGACCTGGTGGATTCGATTGCGGAGGCGATCGTGGATCACCGGGGGGCGGCTTTGCAGAGTGATGACATCACGATTGTGTCGTTCAGGAGGTTGGCGTTCATTGGAAATGCGGATTCGGAGACGTTGCTTGATCACCTGGAGTAGAAAAGAGGCAACAACGAAAGGAAAAACGAAAAACGAAAAAGTAAAAACGAAAAGAGACAGCCTCCTATGAAGCGGCACGGATTCGCTTGTCCAGGTTGTTGATCATGCGGTTGAGGATGGCGACGAGTTCGCCGACCTCCTCTATGTCCGCGCCGACCTCTACACGAGTTCCCCACTTTCTCTGAACGATCTTGAGCCAGTAAGACGTCTCCTGCGCCTCCTTGCGCGACGTAACGAGGCTCTTTCGTTTATCCGGCCCCGTCAGGGCTGTGTCGGCCTCGTGGTAGTTCGCTCCAATGGACGTCCCCGATTCCGCGAGCTGCCCCGCAACCTTTCGCGGCCCCACTCCCCGGGGCAGCCTTTCGACGATGTCCAGCACCCGCACCGCGAAATCCAGCGTCCGCTCCCTCATGTCCCACGGCTTCTTCATACAGCCTCCGATGTTTTCTTTTCGTTTTTACTTTTCGTTTTTCGTTTTTCGTTTCCTTGTTGCCCTTGCCTTACCCTCCCTTGCTAACATTCCCCTAACATGAAGTCGACCCTCCACCTCAATATCGCCTCCTTCCCCATCTCCACCGAGCGCGCCCTTCATCCCCGCTCCCTCTCCGGCCGCCCCCTCGCCGTCGCAATCCCCACCGCGCGCGCCACCCTCCTCGACGTTTCCTCCGAAGCCCGCCTTGCGGGCCTCCACCGCGGAATGGCTCTCGCCCTCGCTGAAAAACTCTGCCCCGACCTCCTCGTCCTCCCTCCCCGCCCCGAACTCTACGACCGCGCCACCGCCGCCTTCGCCCGCGTCCTCGCCACCTTCTCCCCGCTCTGCGAACTCGCCGGCCCCGGCCATGCCTGGCTCGACCTCACCGGCACTTCCCGACTCTGGGGCTCCCCCGCCGACGCCGCCACCCGCATCCGCCTCGCACTCGGCCGCGAACTCCGCCTCTGGCCCGCCGCCGCCGCCGCTTCCAATAAGCTCGTCTCCCACGTCGCCACGCGCGTCGTGAAACCGGACGGGGTGGAGGCCGTCGCGCCGGGGACGGAAGCGGCGTACCTGGCGCCGCTGGCGGTGCGGCTCTTGCCCGGGCTGGGGGAAGAGACGGAGCGGCGGCTCGAGGAGCTGGGGGTCGCGACCGCGGGCGCACTGGCGGCGACGCCGTCGCACGCGCTGGCCGTCGCGTTCGGCGCTGCGGGGCCGGCGCTGCGGGACCGGGCGCGCGGGATCGATCCCTCGCCGGTCTGTCCCGAACCGGGGGAGCGCGTGGTGAAGGAGGAAACGTCGCTCGCCGACGACACGAACGACTCCGCGCGGCTCGCCGACGAAACGTCGCGGCTCGTGCAGGCGGCGGCGCGGCGGCTGCGCGCGGCGGGATTCCGGGCGCGCAAGGCCTCGGTGACGCTCACGCACTCCGACGGCATCCGCGCGACGCGCCAGCGCCTCCTTCCCGCGCCGTCGGACCTCGACCCCGACCTCATCCCCCCCGTCCTCGACCTCCTCGCCCTCGCTCTTCAGCGCCGCGTCCGCGTCCGCACCATCGCCGTTTCCTTCGCGCGCCTCGGCGCGGCGGACGTGCAACCGGGGCTTTTCGGTGAAGCGCCGGATTCGAAAAACAAACATGCGCTCGTCGCGGCGGTCGACCGCGTGCGGGCGAAGTATGGCGCCGGGGCCCTTACGTACCGGAGGCTGGGGTAGCCCGGGAAAGAAGCGGGGAATGTTCAGGGGTCCGCAAGCGAACCTCAGGCGGCGATCAGGGATGGCCCGCGGGCGCCCACTCGCTGGCCATGTTGTCATCGGTGATGACCTTCGCGCCGGCGGACCTCGCCTCGATGTCTCCTCGCGGGACGAGCTTCAGGGACTTCGCCACCGCCGCTTCGAACGCCTCCTGTTCACCGGGTTGTCCGAAATCCAGGACCGGACGGCCCTCGATCCGGAACGACCGCAGGACGCCCCGGAAGCGCGCCTCGTCGGCCATGATCGGAGTGTCGCTGAGGAGCATGAAGTTCCAGAGGAGCCCGGCGTGGGCGAAAGTTGCGAGGCCGGTGGCCTGGACTTCGGGCGAGTCGGTCGTGTTGAAATAAAAACATCCGCCCGGGCGCAGGCGCGACTTCGCGAGCTCAAGGTGCTCCCGCGCGAGGAGATGAGTGCTGTGCGCGCGCCAGTGCTGCGAGGTGTTCTGGACGATGAGGTCGAAGGTCCGGTCCGGGTGGCGGCGGAGCCAGCGGCGGCCGTCGTCGATCGCGATCTGCACGCGCGGGTTCCGGAGCAACCCGGCGACCTGGGGGTGCGCCGCGATGACGTCCAGGTACCCGGGGTTGATCTCGACGATCGTCACGCGCTCCACCCCCGGCAGGTGCGCGATCACCTGCGACCACGCCCCGCCCGACATCCCGATCACCAGGACCTCGCGCGGCGACCGGACGTACGCCGCCAGCGCATACGCCCGCCACACGTTGTTCACGTCGTCGAGCAATCCCGTGCTCAACGCACCGTCGTACAGACCGCCCCCGTAGACCCGCAGGTCCGCCGCCACGCACACCACGTCGTTGCGGTTCTCCCTGACCGACACGAAGCGCCTCCCTTCCGCAAAGTCGCGCCGGAAGGTCAGACGCTCCCAGAGTCCGTCGAACAGCACGCCGCGCGCCGCCCCGGCCGCGATCATGAACGCCCCGCACGCCGAGAGGGCGGCCAGGCGCCTGTTCCGCGGAAGTGACGACCGCGAGAAGACGGCGGCGGCCGCCGCGCCGCCGAGGGCGGCCATCAGGAGAGCGATGTCACGCAGCGGCCACAGGTCCATCAGAAGGTAGCCCGTGAGAAGGGTGCCGATCGCGGCCCCCGCGATGTTCCCGGCGAATATCAGCGACACCCGCGACCCCGCGCAGTCGTCCGGCGCGACGCCAAAATGCGACGCCAGCGGCAGGATCGCGCCCAGCGACCCCGCGGCGACGGCGACGAGCGGAAGAGCCGCCTGCCAGGGCGCCGCCGTCACGGTGCGGGCCAGCGCGGGGACCACGAGATACGAGAGCGCGTTGGCGGCCAGCACGAATGCCCCGAGAGGCGCGAGGAAGCGCGCGTCCCCGGCGCTCGCCGCCCCGCGGCAGACCCGCCGCGCCGCCGCCGCTCCCCCCGCGATCCCCAGCAGGTAGAACCCCAGCATCATCCCGAACGCCGGAGGCGCCCCGCCCGACCCGACCGAGAACGCGCGGTACCACAGCACTTCGCACGAAAGCGAGATGAATCCCGTGACGAACGCCACGCTCCAGGCGAAGGCGAAGCTCAATGAACCCAGGCCCGCGCCCACTCGCTCGCCATGTTGTCGTCCGTGATCACCGGCGCTCCTTCAGCCCGCGCCTAAATCTCGGTCCTCGGCACGAGCCGCAGCGATTTCGTCACGACCTCCTCGAAGAGCAATTCCTCTCCTTCACGTGAGAAGTTCCAGACTGGAAATCCGTCCAGCCTGAACTCGCGCAGCACCCGGCGATAACGAGCTTCGTCCGCGACCAGCGGTCGATCGCTCACGAGGATGAAATTGCGGAGCATGCCGGCGTGGGGAAACACGGCGAGCGCGGAGGCCTGCGCTTCGGGAGAGTCGGTCGTGTTGTAGAAGAAGAGCGCGCCGGGGCGCATGCGCGACTTGACGAGCTCGAGGTGCTCGCGGGAGAGGAGGTGGGTCATGTGGGCGCGCCAGTGCTGCGACGTGTTCTGGACGACGAGGTCGAACGTCCGGTCGGGATGTCGACGAAGCCAGCGCCGGCCGTCGTCGATGACGATCGAGACCCGCGGGTTGCGCAGGAGCCCGGCGACTTCCGGATACTGCGCGATTACATCCAGGTACCCCGGGTTGATCTCGACGATCGTCAGCCGCTCCAGCCCCGGCAAATGCGCGAGGACTTCCGACCAGGCGCCTCCGGAGAGCCCGATCACCAGCGCTTCCCGCGGCGCGGGATGCCACGCCGCCATCGCGTAAGCGCGCCAGACGTGGTTCTGGTCGCCGTGGAGCGACGTGCTGATCGCGCCGTCGTACGCGCCGCCTCCGTAGATCAGCCGGTCCGCCGTCACGCAGATCACGTCGTTGCGGTTTTCCTTCACGAGGGCGAAGCGCCGGTCGGGCGTGAACGCGCGGCGGTACAGCAGTCTCTCCCAGACGAGGTCGAAACTCGCACCGCGCGCGGCCACCGCCAGCAGCCCGGCCAGGGCGCAGGCGCCGAACGAAAGGAACCGCTCGCGGCGGCGAAGCGATGACCGCGAGAAAACGACGGCCGCCGTCGCGCATCCCACCACCGCGAGAAACGCGGCCACGGCGGAGAGCGTCCAGAATTCCAGCAGGACATACCCCGTGAGCAAGGTCCCGATCGTCGACCCGGCGATGTTCCCCGCGAACAGCCACGAGACGCGCGCCCCGGCGCTGTCGTCCGGCCGGACGCCGAAATGCGCCGAGAGCGGCAGGATCGCTCCCAGCGACCCCGCCGCCATCATCACCAGCGGCAGCGACGCTTCCCAGTCCACCCGGCCCACGACCCGCGCCAGCACCGGCACCACGAGATACGACAGCGCGTTCGCCGCCAGCACGAACGCCCCGAGCGGCGCGAGGAAGCGCGCGTCGCCGGGACCGGACTCCGCACGGCACATCCGGCGCGCCACTTCTGCACCGACCGCGATCCCCAGCAGATACGAACCCAGCATCAGCCCGAACGCCAGCGGCGATCCCTCGGACCCGAGCATGTACGCCCGGTACCAGAGCACTTCGCACGACAGCGACACGAACCCCGTCGCGAACGCGACCGCCCACGCCAGCGCGAAACTCATCGCCGGGCCCTCCACAACGCGAGCGCCACCGCGCCGACCACGATTTTCGCCGCGGCCGCGAGATGGAC